>NZ_JANUXY010000009.1 GCF_024814435.1 Staphylococcus americanisciuri | reverse complement strand
GTTCGCTCGACTTGCATGTATTAGGCACGCCGCCAGCGTTCATCCTGAGCCAGGATCAAACTCTCCATAAAAGAAGTAAGCTTGATTAGCTCGTTTGATTGTTTAAGTCAATCACTCTTGAAGTACTACTCTGAGTACTCAAATTATCGGAATTAACGTTGACATATTGTCATTCAGTTTTCAATGTTCATATTTTAAAATTTTTATGGAGCGGGTGATGGGAATCGAACCCACAACATCAGCTTGGAAGGCTGAGGTTTTCCCATTAAACTACACCCGCATAAAATTATTTGATTTGCTTTAAACTTGTTGATGCGGCCGAGAGGACTTGAACCTCCACGGGATTTCTCCCACTAGGCCCTCAACCTAGCGCGTCTGCCATTCCGCCACGACCGCTTGGTAATTTAAAACATCATCATTTTCAGAACGATATTTATTATATCAGGCGCGATATTTGATGTCAACACTTTTTTAACATTAATTTAACGTTTGTAATCTGTTGTTAACATTGTATTTTCGCAACGTACTTAACTATATCATGTTAAAGTATCAAAGTCAACCATTATCTTTTAAAGTTTTATAACTTGTTAAGTCGACTTTTGTAAGTATATAGAATCTCTATTTTAAAGTCAACAATAAACCTATATTTTTTGAAACAAATGAATAGAGCAACTCATCAACTATTATTTCAACAGCTATAAGTCGCTCTACTATTACTACTTATTGTCAATGACATCCATCAGTTTCCCACCACATTTACCACAACGCAGGCGCAATGTATTCACTCTTCTTATACGTAAATATTCTGTAGCGCATTTTGTACATTGATAGACATAGTTCGCGCGTGATTCATAACTTTCTAATGGTGCACAAAATCGTGGTGCGTCAACGTGCTTACTCAATATTTTAAAATCTTTATCCCTATGTTGATAGCCTTTTTTATCAAGATGCAAAAAGTAATGGCAGAGCTCATGTTTGATAATATCAACCAGTGCCTCTTCGCCAAACTTTTCATATTGCTTAGGATTCACTTCGATATCATGCGATTCCAACAAATAGCGTCCACCTGTTGTACGCAAATACCGGTTAAAGTAAGCCCGATGTTCAAAAGATCTGTTAAAATAATCGCAGGCAATAGATTCCGTCAATGCTTGTAATGCTGCATTATTCATGTGGATTAACCATCGTTAGTGCTACTTTTTGTTTCTGTGCATCAATACCATCAATCCACACATCGACAATGTCCCCAACATTCACTTTATCCATTGGGTGTTTGACGAATTGCTTAGATATTTTTGAGATATGCACTAAACCATCTTGCTTAACACCAATATCTACAAAAACACCGAAATCTACAACGTTGCGCACAGTTCCTGTCAATTTCATGCCTTCACGCAAGTCTTCAAGTGAAAGCACATCAGATTTAAGTTGTGGCGTTTCATAATCATCACGTGGATCTCTGTTCGGCGCAATTAAAGACTTGATGATGTCTTCTAATGTAGGAACACCAACATTTAATTTTTTCGCATAGCCTGGAATGTCTAATATTTCTAGTGCATTTTTAAGTGAAATTGTCCCAAGATCAGCTACTGTCATCCCTACCTCTTCTAATAATTCATGCGTAACTGGATAACTTTCTGGATGAATGGCTGTATTATCTAATGGATCTACACCATCGACAATGCGCAGGAAACCAATACATTGTTCAAATGTTTTATCACCCAGTCTTTTTACTTTTTTAATCTGTTGATGTTTCGTAAAAGGACCATTCTCTTCTCGGTATGCAACAACATTGTCAGCAATCTGCTTAGACAAACCAGCTACGTGTTGTAACAATGTGCGAGATGCTGTATTGATGTCAACACCTACTTGGTTTACAGCTGTTTCCACCACAAAATCTAAAGCCTCTGATAGTGCTTTTTGGTTAACATCATGTTGATACTGACCGACACCAATAGATTTCGGGTCAATTTTTACTAGCTCGCTCAATGGGTCTTGAATACGACGTCCAATCGAAACTGCGCTGCGCTCTTCTACTTGAAAATCTGGAAATTCCTGACGCGCAATATCTGATGCCGAATACACAGAGGCACCTGCTTCATTGACTATGACATATTGTACATTCAAATGATGTGTTTGAATCATGTTTGCAACGAACTGTTCGGTTTCACGACTCGCCGTACCATTACCAATTGCTACTAAGTCAACATTATAATCTTTCACCATTGCTAAAAATATCTCTTCTGCCGCTTTCACCTTAGATACAGGAGGATGGGGATACATGACTGACTTCGCCACAAATGTCCCATAAGGATTGATGACTGCAAGTTTACACCCCGTACGAAAAGCCGGATCCACGCCTAGAATTTGCTTCCCTTTTAAAGGCTGTTGTAACAGTAAGCTCTTCAAATTTTCGCTAAAAACATCGATTGCCTGTGTTTCTGCACGCTCAGTGAGGTCTCCACGTATTTCACGTTCAACAGACGGAAAAATAAGGCGTTTCATGGCATCTTCTATCGCTGCAATAACTATTTGGGATAATGCATGTGTTCCTTTTACCTCAACACGTTGCACAATTTGCGATAATTTGGTTTTATCCACTTCAACTTTCACCGATAATACTTTCTCTTTTTCACCACGATTCATCGCAAGAATTCGGTGGTTAGCTACTCTTTTGATGGGTTCACTGTAATCATAGTACATCGCAAAAACTGCTTTTTCATCTTCTGCCTTTTTCTTTTTCTGTGTCACAAAAGTGCCGGTGCGCCAAACTTCTCGCAAAATTTGTTTGCGGTATTGCGGATTTTCTGCGATGATTTCAGCAATTATATCTTGGGCACCTGCAATCGCCTCTTCAATTGTCAACACTTCATCCGACAAATAGCTTTGTGCTTGTTTTTCTAATTCATTCGGTGACTTTTGAGCTATTATCCACTGGGCGAATGGCTCTAATCCTTTTCTCTTCGCTTCTGTAGCACGTGTCTTTTTCTTTTGTTTATACGGGCGATACAAGTCTTCTACACGTTGTAACTTAGTTTGCGCTAAAATATCATGCTTCAACTCATCCGTTAAGAAGCCTTGTTGTTCAATTGCATGTATAATTTCTTGTTTACGTTTTTGAAGATTCTCCATATATTGATAACGATCTTCAATTTGTTTAATCGCAACTTCATCTAATCCGCCTGTTGCTTCCTTACGATAACGTGCTATAAACGGAACTGTATTTTTCTCTCTCAACAAAGTTAATACTGCTTCTATCTGCTTTACTGAGTACTGATATTCTTCTTTTATTGCTTGAACAAGTGTATCCGTTGTCATTCAAATCACTGCTTTCTGTATTATGTGTCACTACTAATTCATTCCATAGATGCATTCGAAACGTCAAACATGCACCTTGCATCAACTAAACAAGCACAACTCTTTCAACATCCTTACGTCATGTAAGATAAAGAAAGACATTGTGCTATTGTTGGTTTAAAATCAATTTTTTACATAAATATTTTATTGCTTGGCGGCTTGTTGAAGCTTCTTAATCGCTGTTCGTTGCAAGCGTGAAACATGCATCTGACTAAGTCCTACACGCTCTCCAGTTTCTTTTTGACTCAAGCCTTCAATAAAAGTACATTGGATAATCTCGCGTTCACGTTCAGATAAAATAGGTAAGATGCGTTCTAAAATAATACGCTGCTCTGTTAAATCAAAGTTTTCATCTTGACTTCCCACCACATCTAACAATGTTACAGTCGAACCATCTTTATCCGCTTCAATCGAATGATCAACACTCAGGGCATGGTAACTTTGTCCCATTTCCATCGCTTCCAAAACCTCCTCATCTGAAACTTCAAGGCGATGAGCAATTTCTTGGATAGAGGGCGAGCGCTCCAACTCATTCGTTAGTTCGTCAATCGTTTTTTTTATGCGTGGTCCTATCTCTTTAATGCGTCGTGGTACATGGACACTCCATGTTTTGTCACGTAAATAACGTTTAATCTCCCCGATTACAGTCGGTACTAAAAAGGCTTCAAACTTGCGGTCGAATGATAAGTCGAATCGGTTGATTGCACCTATTAGCCCTACCATCCCTACTTGCACAAGATCTTCATGATGAGATTGTCCTTTAGAATATTTATAAGCAAGTGACTCAATTAAATTTTCATAATATTTGACGAGTTTCTCTTGAGCTTCAGCATCATCATTCTGTTGGTGCGCTAAAATCCATTCATTGATTTGTTCAGGTGAAACATTATTCACTGAGTTCGATGCTTTCGTCATGGTTTTGCACCTGCTCTTTTTTGATATACTTCGTCATACTGATTGTAACGCCTATCTCTCTGCTGACTGTTACTTCGTCCATCAATGCTTCAATCAAAAACAGCCCTAGTCCACCTTCACGTAGAAAATCAATATTTTCATCGTTTTGGTACGGCCCCAATTGTTTTTTAGTTTCTTGATAATTAAAGCTATCCCCTTGATCGGATACGATAATTTTAACCTGTGTTTCATCAACTTCAAAAACAATCGTAATATAACCTTGCTCATCTTGATTTTTATATGCATGTTTTACAGCATTCGTCACTGCTTCACTCACGGCAATCTTAGCATCTTCTATGTCATTGTAAGATGCATTTGCTCGATTAAACACACCGGATAAAGTCAAGCGTATTAAACTGACATACTCGGGCGCTGCAGGTAACCTCATCTCGATAACGTCATGTGCATTTGACATGTTATTCGACCTCCGTTCCTTGATTCACATGCATCAAGTCATTCAATCCTGTAATATCAAATAATCGCTTAATACGATCACTGACACCCAAGATATAAAGCGCTCTGTCATGTTGATTCAGTGCTTTGAGAGTGCCAACAAACAAACCTAAACCTGTTGAATCCATATATGTTAAATCCGTTAAATTCACGTGAATATCATGTGTTCCCTCTTGACGAATAGGCATTAATACCGCTTCAAGTTGTGGTACTGTCGCCACGTCTAGTTCACCTGCAACAGTTACTTCATAATAAGCATCATGTGTTTCCGTTTCTATATTAAGGTTCATTGTTTCATACACTCCTCAATCAGTCTCTATTAGTTCTCTTCTACCCTATTATTTCACATTATAATCTATCTTTCGTCATTATTGCGCTCGCTTAATGATCAATATCGTCAAGTCATCACGTTTGCTCTTTTCTTGTAAACGCAATAATTGTTCGTATAATAATTGCACAATGTCTTGCGGATGCATATCCTTATATTTGAGTATAAAGTTCAATAAGTAATTTTTATCAATGAAATGACCCGATTCGTCTCGTATCTCTGTCACGCCATCTGTAAAAATAATAATCATATCGTTCAAGTTAATTTTAATTTCTTGTTGATCATAACGAATATTTGGACTAACACCTAATACCCTGCCACGCACTGTAATCTCTTCAAACATATCTGACTCCGCTCTGAAAATATATCCGGGTTCATGACCGGCTGAGCTACAGTACAAAACATGATTCAAGTCTTCATACAAACCATAAAACATCGTGACAAACATATTTTGATTTACGTTTTTTTCAACAACACGATTAAGACGTTTCAAGCCATCATTTGGTAGTTGAGAATGACCGTATGAGTCCATTCCAAACTTAATCATACTCATCGCAAGAGCTGCTGGTATGCCTTTACCAATGACATCCGCTACAGCAAAACTCATTGTGCCATCTTTATGGTCGATTAAGTTAAAGTAGTCTCCACTCACACGCTGTGCAGCAACGGATATGACACCAATTTGAATACTGTCAAACTGCGGGATATCTGTCTTCAACATTGTCTGTTGTAAGCTCGCTGCAAGTCCCATCTCTTTATCATGTACTTCCATCCGATCAACGAGACGCTTGTAATCGGAATAGTTATAACCAAAACTTTGAATAACAACTTCAAGGACATTTAAACTCTCTATAACATCACATTGTTCAAATGTACGCTGCTCAAAATAAGTTTTATGAATATTAACAATCGCTTCTGGTGTAATACTTTCTTCGGGCAAATTACTGGCAAATGTACGTGCTTCTTCTAATATTTTTTCCTTGTTACTATTCTTCAAATAACGATCTATTAATTTGTAATAGTAGTCTGTCTTTGATTGCGCCAATGTCAGTACTCCTTTATTCAATCTTATTTCTGCTTAACACGTAAAAAGTGGACGTGAAATCTTTTCTCGTACATAGATCTCAACATCCCCCTTTATCAATGATTATTTGAAATAAACAACTGTTCAATCCATTGTCACAGCTATCTATTCCTACTCTAGAACAGCATATCTCTTAAATAAATCGAAAAAAGGCTCAGATTTCAAATAAAAAAAACAAATGGTGATCCAAATTACTTTGAGATACTGTCAAAATTTGGCTGAAGTTAAATGATATGCTGCTCGCTTTAATCTTTCGTAAATAAGTTTCCCACTCTCATCTGTAGAAATTCTATATCTAAAATATTCATCAGTCACACACAAGATGTACAATGCTCGTTATGACAAACTAACTTATCTCGATTGATTGACGTGCAATCCTAAGCTAATGCCTAATGCATTATTTACTTCTTTCATCTTCTCATCCGATAAAAACGTTAACTTTTCTTTTAACCGCTTTTTGTCTACTGTGCGAATTTGTTCCAGCAGAATAACTGAGTCTTTATCCAACTTGTACTTTTGCTTCTCTATTTCGACATGTGTCGGTATCTTTGCCTTATTAATGCGCCCTGTAATTGCTGCTACGATTACAGTCGGACTATATTTGTTACCAGTATCATTTTGAATGATAACGACAGGTCTAACTCCCCCTTGTTCAGAGCCGCGTACTGGTGATAAATCTGCTAAATATACATCACCGCGCTTCATCTAGTCGTCCTGATGCTTCGAGAGCAAGTGTGATTCATTACAGTCACATGCCTCGCACTCCACTGAATATGCTTCTGTGGCTAGGGAGAGATTCAAATCTGCCATTTGAGCATAACCTTCTTTTAACGATTGTTCTAAATTTTTAAATCTTTCTTGATTGAATACTGACATAATCAAAGGCCCTCCATATCAATTCAACTCATCTAAAAATCTATGTTTATCACTCACAATGATAACAAAAATCGACACAAACCACCATATTATTTTAGCAATTCATTGGACACCTCAAGTTCGCCCTTAGTCTTATAAACACGTGGAAGTCGTCGTCCAAAGTTACAAAGCACTTCATAATTAATTGTACCTTGTTGCTCTGCTAGTGCTTCAAGCGATTGAGCCATATGCGCGCGCGCTTCCAATACAGTTACACGATCTCCTTGTTTGATATGTGCTGGCACACGTATTGCAGTTTGGTCCATGCTCACACGCCCAACAACTTCACATTGATTACCATCGATGTGCACTGTTGCGCCTTGCATGCTACGTAAGTATCCATCTGCATAACCAATCGGCAACAACGCAATGTGCATGCGCTCGTTAGCTGTAAAGGTCTCTCCATAGCCAATTGATTCCCCTGGTTCCAACATTTTAACTTGTGTCACCGTTGTTTCAATCGATGCTGAAGGCGTCAAACGAACAGTCTCTTTTGACTCAATAAACGGACTCGGATAATATCCATACAGCGCGATACCCGGACGATATGCATTACATATTTCAGGGTTAAAACGTAAAGCACCTGCAGAGTTTTGAATATGTACATAAGCAGGTTGATCTATACTTGTGACAATCTCCTCAAAGCGTTGGTACTGCTGCTGAGCTGAATCATTTTCTTCGTCTGCAGAAGCAAAGTGAGAAAAGACACCTTCAAAGATTAGCTGTTCATATTGTTCAATCATCGCAATGATTTCATGATACGATGCACTATCTTTAATACCTAGACGGTTCATTCCCGTATCTATTTTGATGTGTAACCATAGTGATTTTTGATTTGTCTCATCCATATATGTAATTGCTTCAACTAACCATTCTTTTGATGGTACAGCTACGGCAACACGATGTTGAATAGCTTTATTAATATTCTCTGGTGGCATACTGGAGAGAATTAAAATCTTCTCTTTGAAGCCATGCATTCGCAATTCAATTGCTTCATCCAGCGTTGCTACACACACGAACGTTACACCAAGTTTTGTCAGGTGATTCGCTATTGCAACACTCCCTAAGCCATATGCATTCGCTTTAACAACAGGCATCATTATTTTATTTGGTTGACATTTGGATATTGCGTGATAATTAGATGTAATTGCATCTAAATTGACATTTAATGTTGTATTTCGGTAATATTTCTCGGACAAATTACTGTCACCTTCCTATTCTCTATCACTTATTCCTTATACTTGATTGATTTAGTTAATAGTTTCAACATTGCTCTAGAATAACTTGGCTCATGGCATAATGAGCAGTATGTGTGATCGACACATGTACTTTAAATCCATCGAATACAATAAACGGCTTGCCATATTCGTCATTGTCACAGTGTATCTCTTTAAATGCAATCTCTTTGCCAATACCTGTTCCAAGCGCTTTGCTAAAAGCTTCTTTTACAGCAAACCGCCCTGCTAAGAATTCTAGGCGTCTCTGCGGATGTGTGAATTGTTGATAGCGTTCATATTCACCCTGACTTAAAATACGCGTAATAAACTTAGGCTGTTTGTCAACGAGCTCTTTAATACGTGTGATTTCTACTAAGTCGACACCTAAACCATATATCATCACATCTACTCCTTCTCATTGGATTGCATATCTATCATTTTATCATAATTTTCATCGATGATTTCAGCTTGTTCATCATCGGCATTTTTTGTGACATCTTCATCTTCCACCACAATACCTTGAATCAGTCGCTTTACTTTTAATGCTTGCTGCTTCTTAATCAATTTAATCTTCGTATTACCACCTGCAGTAGAGAAAGTTAACGTTGCAAGCCGATATTTTCTCATAATAAATCCTTCATCAATATCAATGTTTTGGATACGAAATAACGGTATTTTTGTTTGCTGATTAAAAATAAAGCCTTCACGCACGACAATGCCTTGTTCAGAATACTGATAACCAAAAATATGATAGGCATATATAGGTTTCAACCAAACAAACACGATAGCATATAAAATCGCAAGACCTGCAAAAACCGCTGCAATCCACCACATAAGGGTTTTAAATGATACAAAAAAGCCAACAATGTAAGAAGCGATTGCCAGAATGCTTAGAACAACAACTACAATCCAGCCCGCTATCCTCATAACTCTAGGTGCTTCTGGTGCCATTTTAAAAAAAGTATTATCAATCATCATGTTCAGCCCCTTCTGTATACCACACCTGTAATGCTTCAACATCGTTCACGTCAACAAATTCTAACCCAACGTTCATATAAAGCGCCCCTTGGGCCAGCGTATAATAAAAATGTGACAGTTGCGCTCTAGCCATAATAGGATGTGTTCGCCGTTGAAAACCTAATATTCTGTCACGCTTAAAGTAAGTTGTTTTAAAGCCAAATAATGTGACATTTCGAATGGATATTTCATCATCAATCACCGACCATCCTGCTTTTATAATCTGTAAATAGCTTCTAATAATCATATAAATCATAAGCACACCAGCTGGAATCCACAACCAAGGCCAATAGAAATATTGGACAACTGATGCAATGATAATCAATATGACGGACTCAATCCAAAATCTTCTATGAAAACCACGCCACGGTAAATCTGGTTGAACTTTGTGAAATGACATGTGTGGCACTAATGATTTTAATAAATGCTGTGCTTCTCTATGACGTATAAAAGGTAACACCATGACACGACCATCAGCAAAGTCATTATCCAAATCTATTTCCATATCACTCGTAATAATAAAGTCATATGAAGTAAAGCCAAACAATGTGCGCAGAAAGCTTTTAGTTTCTATAACTGCTTGAATACGCTTCAAAGGCACTGTCACTTTTTTAACGTTTAACAAGCCGTAACGGATGGTTAAGTAGTCTCCTTGTCTCTTCAACGTATAATTGTAGTAGCGCACAATGGTAATGATAATACCAAACAAATAAGATAGTAGGACAATAATACTGATAATAATCAATGTGACTAGAAATGCTTTGTTTACTAAAAATGACAACTCATCATATACCCAATCCCAGTTGACATAATCAAGCACCGTTATAAGTATTGGACTCAGTGTAGCCAATGCAACAAATATAGCACCACTTGTCATCGCCATGAACAATAAATTCTTCTTTGAAAGATGATATAACAATTTTTCTTGTTTTATAGTCGTGCCCTTTGACGCTTCTGGTATTCCCTGATTATCATTCGCTTCATCTTCAATGGCATTCAAATCTGCTTTTACTTTTTCAAGTTCCGCTTGAATCCAATCACTTTGCGCTTGAGTGATTGTTTCAAGTACAATGCCATCACTGGGCGTTTGAATCTGTAAACGTACACCTCCAACAATCTGATGGATCAGATTTTGAGATGTATCCATAGATTGTATACGTGAGATGTTCAACTCTTTGCGTTCTAGGTTCAACAACCCTGATGTCACAATAAAATGTCTCCCTTCAATCCAATAACGTGTGCGGTACGTTTTAATGACATCATTGATAAATGTAATCATAAAAAACAACACAACAAGTCCTGGAAAAACATAATTGGACGGGTCTTTGAAATCAAAATCTTTCATCGTAAACAAAATAAAAAGTATTATCGGAATAATATTTGACTTAATGGCTGAGAAAATGCTCATAACATACGAGATATGGTGGAGCTTTTGAGGGCTATACATCGCTATCGACCTCCTGCAAATATGCTAAGCAATAAGCTTCAATACGTGATACATCTTCTGCATCCAACAGCGGTAGTTTTAAATCATGACCTGCTGTCGTAAGCGTCAAACGCTGTAACTGATAACGACGCATTAAAGGGCCATTCCTCCACTGAACATATTGAAGACGCTCTACCTTGATTATATCGTGACGCTGAAACCAAAAATGTCGTTTCACTTCAATCATATTTTGATTCATCCGATAAGACGTATAATGATATTTAAAGTGTGGTCGTACAAGACAGTAGATGGATGACAACACCATTAGTCCAATCACTATATATCTCAACGGTTGCCACATATCAAAATAGTATAAAACAAGCAATATTATAATAAGCGATATCATCATCCCTACATATGTCAATGCGTATAAGCGCCTTAGATAACGTTTAGTGATTTCTGGGCTTTTATGAAATGTCATCGATGTCGACCCCTCTCATCAAATTTGTTTATATTATAACATAAAGCATTTGCCATGATACTTTCAATCAAACACATGCATTGACAGATTGTCTTCCCAGTCATATATGGATTACAAAGTGAAAATATTTATAACGCACAACTCATTTGAATAGCCTATTTACTGATACGGCTTCCGATTTGCTGTCTCTTTTATTTTGGCTGATATTCGTATTATAAAATGGAGAAGTACTGGGGAATTCAATTGATAGTTGTTTGTACTGCTTTCTCTTGATTAGGGATAAATAATAATTATTCTAGTGAAAGGCTTTCCTGCTAAATCATATGATATGGTACAAGAACAACAAAAAAGGCAAGACAATCTCTTTATTGTCTCACCTGTTCATTACATCATCATTATTTTTGGTGATCAGCAAATGTACGTCCTTTTTTCACTTTACCGTCACGTTTATTTTTGTAGTTTCCTTTTTTATTGTAGCTTTGTTTATAGTTGCGATTGTTTTTACCATGTCGCTTGTTATTTGACCCTTTACGACTTCCACCTTTAGGTCCACGTGTTTTACGTGCAAGTGGTTTTTCGAATGTCAACTGTACTTCAACTTCATCATTTGATTCAACAAGTTCTTGTAAAAGTGCTGTGACAAGATCTGACGCTTCATACGTTTCAAGCAATTGTTTCGCAATCTTCTCAACACGTGGTTCTTTATCGGCAGCCATCCACTTCTCTACCTTGTTTTTAATCTCATCCTCACGTGCCTGTAATACTTCTTTACGGTGTGGCGGACGTAACGCACGCATTTGACGACGATTCGTTTGTTCGATCTGACGAATATAGTCCATTTCAATTGGGTTCACAAATGTCACCGCAATACCATGTTTACCTGCGCGACCTGTTCGACCGATGCGGTGTGTATAACTTTCTGTATCTTGAGGAATATCAAAGTTATAAACATGGCTGACGCCTGAAATGTCTAAACCACGTGCGGCAACATCTGTCGCAACTAAGATATCGATTTGATCATTTTTGAACTTCTTCAATACTTCCAAACGTTTCGCTTGTGTAATGTCACCGTGAAGTCCCTCTGCTTTGTAGCCTTTTGATAACAAAGCGCTTGTTAACTCATCTACACGACGTTTCGTACGACCAAAGACAATCGCTAATTCTGGTTGATGTACATCTAAAAAGTTAGTAAAAGTATCGAACTTCTCTAGTTCTTTCACAATTGTATAGTACTCATCAATTTGTGGGTCTGAAATTTCATTATTCATCGTTTTAATAATCTTAGGCGACTTCATAAACTTCTGTACAAGTTCTTGAATCGCTTTTGGCATCGTTGCTGAGAATAGCATCGTTTGGCGATTTTCAGATGGTAATTTATCCATGATATAACGCATATCATCAATGAAGCCCATGTTCATCATTTCGTCTGCTTCATCCAAAATTAATGTTTCAATCTGTTGAGGTTTTAACGTGCGACGATTTAAATGGTCGATGACACGTCCTGGTGTTCCAACAACGATTTGTGGACCGCGTTTTAATGATTTGATTTGTCTATCGATTGGCATACCGCCAAATACTGTAACAACTTGAACTTTTTGTCCACGACTGAATTCGCGTAATTGTTCAGCAACCTGCATTGCAAGCTCACGTGTTGGCGCCAATATTAATGCACGTACGCCTTCTTTGCCAACAACTTTTTCAATAAGTGGGATACCAAATGCGCCTGTTTTTCCTGTCCCTGTTTGCGCTTGTCCCAATATGTCAATATTTTCGAGTGCGTATGGGATACTGTCTTTTTGGATGGGGGTTGGCTCAGTAAATCCCATTGCCTCGAGGGTCTCAGCTGTACGTTCTGAAACACCTAATTCTGTAAATTTTTGCAAAGTAATTCTCCTTTTTATTTCGAAATTCTCTTAGTAAGTTTGTCAAATAATTTTAATCTAACTTCTACATATTACCACCTAAGAACCAATATCGCAATAAATGGAAGTCACTATCTCGAATAGATATAGTGAAAAACAACAACTCACCACTCGTTATTTTGAAAGCTTACTTTAACCCCAAACTCAATACCTATGCAGAAAAAATGACCCTAACACATGACTTAGCTCATCTGTTAAGATCATTTTACATAAATATTTATTTTTATATGGTAATCAATGCATCAACCACTTCTTCTAACTTCATACCACGTGAGCCTTTCACAAGCACTATGTCATCCGATTTGAGCATAGCTGATAACACCTCTGTCAATTCTGCTTTTGAAGCAAAGTGTGTCGCTCGGTCTACATAGAGTGCGCCCGCTTCGCAAAGTGCTTTCGATGCATCACCAAATGTAAATAGAACTTCTATCTCTTTATCTCGCAAATAACGACCTACCTCTGCATGTAGCGCTGCTGACTGAGGTCCTAGTTCTAACACATCACCAAAGACAAGTATTTTACGTCCTGTCATTTGCGCAATTGTATCAATAGCAGCCTTCATGCTTGTTGGACTTGCATTATACGCATCATTAATAACTACTGCACCATTTTGTGCGGTAAACTTCTGCATGCGCATGCCTGTTAGTTCAAGTTGTTGCAGTTGCTGTTGAATTGTTTCTGGATCTACTCCTAATTCTCGTGCAACGGCAATAGCATAAGTGGCATTTTTCATATTGTGTGCGCCTAAAACAGGAATACGATACGTTTCTTTGTTATTTAACACAAACGTAATTCCTGTCTCATCATGTGCAATAACTTCACAACATACATCATTTGTTGACGCTGTACCGATAGAAGTAGCATGTACGCTCGCATTCTCCTCTACCAATTCAGTCAATAATGGTTCATCACCGTCATACAACAAATGACCCTGTTCTTTTAATCCAGCAATCACCTCAAACTTCGCCTTTGCAATCCCTGCTCTTGAACCTAAATCTTGCATATGTGATTCACCAATATTTGTGATAATCGCAAAATTCGGTTGCGCAATCTTTGACAATAACTCAATTTCGCCAAATCCCGACATCCCCATTTCTAAAATAGAAACTTGTGTATCCGGTTCTAACGCCAAAATCGTCAATGGCATCCCGATTTCATTATTGTAGTTACCTTGTGTTTTCTGTACTTTGAAGTCTGCTGCCAAAGTGTTTTCCAGCATATCTTTGGTTGTCGTTTTACCATTGGAGCCGGTTACTGCAATCACCACTGGCGCTACTTCACGCATATAAGCTGCTGCGAGTTGCTGTAAAGCTTGTAACGTATCTTCTACATAAATAACAGGTCCTTCTGTTGGCGGCATGATATCACTATTCGTTTGAAAAAAAGTCGCAGCTGCACCATCTTCTAAGGCTTGTGCACTAAAACGATGTCCATCTACATGCTCCCCTTTGAAAGGAACGAACAATTGTCCGGATTCAACATGACGTGAATCAATCGTTACACCTTGAATCACCACATCTAAGTAGCGACTGTCTATGTCACATGTAATCCATTGTGCTAACTGTCTTAAGCTGATTTGTATCATCTGTCTCCCTCTAGTTATCAATACGATATTTATTTAAGTGTTTATCTGCATGGCGCTCTTTAGCTAATTCGATCAGTTTTGTAATCAGCTCGGCATAAGAAATCCCCATATTTTCCCATAGCTTTGGATACATACTATATGCTGTAAAGCCAGGCATTGCGTTTGTTTCATTAATATAGATTTGGTTGTCTTCTGTTACAAAGAAGTCAGCACGTAAGAGCCCCGAACAATCCGTTGCTTTGAATGCTTCAATTGCCATATCACGAAGCGTCAATTGGACTTCTTGATCAAGTTCAGCTGGAATGCTTAACTGCACCTTACCATCTTTATATTTTGCTTTGTAATCATAGAAAGAAACGTCCTTGATTACTTCACCTGGCCATGTTGTTTCAGGGTAGTCATTACCTAATACTGCTACTTCTATTTCACGTGCATTAACACCTTGTTCAATAACCAACTTACGGTCGAATTGGAACGCTTCTTCAATACCACGGATTAATGCCGCTTCATCTTCACATTTACTAATGCCGACACTTGAGCCTAAGTTTGCTGGCTTAACAAATACTGGGAATTCTAATTTATCTTGAACCAATTTTAAAATATTATGTTGATATTTTTCATATTCGCTACGTAAAAAGCTCACATAAGGTAATTGTGGTAAGCCTCTATGTGCAAATAATTGTTTCATCACAAGCTTATCCATTGAACTTGCGGCTGCGAGTACACCGTTTCCTACATATGGAATATCAAGTACTTCAAATAACCCTTGAATCGTTCCATCTTCACCATTCGGGCCGTGTAACAGCGGGAATACCACATTGTATGAACCACCTTGACTTGATGTTGTAAGCATTTCCGAGATTTGACCTTCAGCTGCTTCCTCTATACGTAACGTTTCAATGTCTGTTATTTCTTCAGTTATATTTTCTTGTTTTTTCCATCGTCCATCGTTGGTAATATAAATAATGTCGATTTGATATTGTGATTTATCGATTGCATTTAATACATTCTGTGCTGTTAAGATCGAAACATCATGCTCGGCGCTCTTCCCACCATATATGATACACAAAGCTTCTTTTGACATAGTTTCGCCTCCAAAAATTTTTCTACAAACCTATATTACCATGTCGTCTATTTATTATGCATTTATTTTTAGACAATATTAGCAATTTTATTACATGTTATGTAAAATCGTTATATAATGTACCTTAAAGAAATTTTTAGTACAAAGGAGATTGCAATGGCTTCTTCACGTCAACAAACGCAAAAATCTTTTTTTCAGCGTTTAGATTGGAAATTGATTAGTTTAATATTACTTCTCTGCATCATCAGTGTCACAACAATCCATTCCGCTATGGGCGGTGGTCAATATAGTATGGACTTCGGTGTGAGACAGATTTTTTACTATATTTTAGGTGCTATCATTGCTTTTATCATCATGCTAGTCTCACCTAAAAAAATCCGCAAATATGTGAATGGCATTTATGTTATTTTTATCATTTTGCTGATCGGTTTGATTATTTTACCAGAATCTAGCTTTACACCTATTATCAATGGTGCTAAGAGTTGGTATCGTATAGGGCCAATTAGTATTCAACCGTCTGAGTTTATGAAAATCGTCTTGATATTAGCAGTATCTAAAGTTGTCGCGCAACATAACCGCTTCACTTTTAACAAATCACTGGAAACTGACTTTATGCTACTCGTCAAAATATTTGGCGTGACGATTATTCCAATGGGACTCATCTTGTTACAAAACGACTTGGGAACAACACTTGTTTTATTAGCAATTATTGCCGGAATTGTTGTAGTAAGCGGCGTGACATGGAAAATCCTAGCGCCACTGTTCGGTTCAGCCATTGTACTTGGTGGTAGTCTCATCCTATCGATTATCTATAATCCTAGTCTGATTGAAAATATTTCAGGTATTAAAACATATCAACTCGGTCGTATTAACTCATGGCTAGACCCATACGCATATAGTACCGGTGATGGCTTTCACTTAACAGAGTCTATGAAAGCTATTGGTTCAGGTCAATTGATTGGAAAAGGGTTAAACAATGGTGAAGTATACATTCCTGAAAACCACACAGACTTTATCTTTTCTGTTATCGGTGAAGAGTTTGGTTTCGTAGGTGCTGTTATTGTCTTAGGCATCTTCTTATTACTCTTAATACACTTGATTCGTCTTGCTAGCATATCAGATGATTTATTTAGCAAGTCATTCATCATTGGTTATACAAGTCTTTTGTTATTCCATATCGTTCAAAATATTGGTATGACGATTCAATTGCTCCCAATCACAGGGATTCCGCTTCCTTTTATCAGCTATGGCGGAAGCTCTTTATGGAGTCTGATGGCGGGTATCGGTGTATTGCTCAGCATTTATTATCATGCCCCTAAAAAATACGATGCATCAATGCTTCAATCACGTACAAAATCTTAACTTCCTAAAAAACCACTTCTGATTTGATTTTCAGAAGTGGTTTTATCATGTACTCACATAAATATAAATTGTTACTTAAGCTTTTCTGGTGTAGCAGTTGTGCTTGGCAGTGATCTCATAATATCAAATCGTGATTTTGTCTTTTTAACCGTAACCCCAATTGATGATAACAATTTCACCACATTATAAAACTTATCATTCGGTTTTGCCATATTATCACCCCAGCTTGTTAACCTATTACTGTCATCATACAGTAAAATCGTTATCATTACTATATAAAATCAAAATTAATTGTCATTATTTAGCAATATGTTTCAATCTCAAAGCATTTAATACGACAGATACTGAACTAAATGCCATCGCTGTTCCTGCAAGCCATGGTGCTAAAAAGCCCATCGCTGCAAAAGGAATACCAATCATATTATAGCAAAATGCAAAAAAGAGATTTTGTTTAATATTACGAATGGTCAAATGACTAAGTTTTAAACTTTCAGCTATATGTTGCAAATTTCCTTTTATAAGTGCAATATCTGCTGACTCTAAAGCAAAGTCTGACCCTGAGCCCATCGCGACACCAATATCACTTTTTACTAACGCTGGGGCATCATTGAGTCCGTCTCCAATCATCATTACTTTTTTGCCTTGCTGTTGTAAATCTGCTATGACTTGTGCTTTTTCATCTGGTTTGACCCCAGCAATCACATTTGAAATACCGAGTTCACGACCAATTGCACGTGCTGTTGTCTCACTATCACCACTTAACATAATTAATTCATAGTTTGATTGTAATTGTGCTAATACGTGTCGTGCTTCTTCTTTTGGTTCGTCTCGAATACCTAACACCATCGCCACTTCTGCATCTATCGTCATGGCAATCACTGTTGCACCTGTTTGTTGTAGCTCTGTTACTTTTTGTCGTGTTGATTGATCCAGTAATGCATGCTGCTCGATATAATCCACCGCACCGATAACAACATGCTGACCATTTACCGTACCAGATATACCATTACCTGTGTGCGTCTCATAATCCTCTACTGGCAAGACCGTTTCCTGCTCAAAATATTTCACGATTGCTTTTGACAATGGGTGTTCTGATTGTTGCTCTAGACTTCTCATATAACTACCAATCGCTTCATTTGATATTAAGCGATATTCTGTCATTACTTGTGGTTTTCCTACAGTCAAAGTACCCGTTTTATCAAACACAAGTGTATCCATACGATGCGTTTGTTCTAGTGCCTCTGCTGTTTTAAACAAAATGCCCGCTTCTGCTGCGCGTCCAGAACCCACCATAATAGATGTAGGTGTTGCTAAACCTAAAGCACATGGACAAGCAATAACGATAACTGCAATAAATATTTCTAAAGCTTGGGACAACTCAAATGGTGCAATCAAAAAGTACCATACAACAAAGGCCAACAATGCAATGCTAACAACAACTGGCACAAAAACATTTGATACTTGGTCTGCCAAACGTTGAATTTGTGGTTTGTCTCCTTGTGCTGCCTCAACTACTTGAATGATTTGATTCAACACCAGGTCGTCTCCTGTATGTGTTACACGTACTTTTATAAAGTTCTGTTGATTCAATGTACTCCCTATTACTGTATCACCAACAGTCTTATCAACTGGTATACTTTCACCCGTTAACATTGACTCATCAACTGTTGACCACCCTTCAACAAGTACGCCATCAAGCGGTATTTGTTCACCACTTCGTACACGAACAATATCCCCTACTTTCACATCATCAATTGACATATATTGTATCTGTCCATCACGTTCAACTTCTGCATTGCGAACTTGTAGCGATGCTAATTTTTCAATTGCATCACTCGCATGACCTTTAGCACGTTTTTCCAAGTACTTTCCAAGTAAAATGAGTGTAATTAAAACAGCACTTGTTTCAAAATATAGTGACACATGATGCCCTATTTCATGCGTAAACATAAGATAAATACTATAAAAATAAGCCGCAGATGTCCCCATCGCCACAAGAACATCCATATTTGCACTTTTGTTTGATAGAGATTGATAAGCACCAACATAAAATTGCCAGCCAAGAATAAACTGTACTGGTGTTGCCAAGGTTAACTGAAACCAGCGATTCATAAACAGCTCTGGCACAGGCACAAAACTTAAGAATGAAAAGTGACCAAACATCGTATATAACAGTGGTAATGATAAAATAAGTGCAGCAAGAAACTTATATTTTTGTTGTTTCAGCTCACGTTGTTTGCGTTCCCGTGTCTGTTGCTGTGTTTCAATTGCATGTGCCTGAAATCCAATTTTTTCAATCTTTTCAAATATTTGTGCTGAACTAATCTGCGAAGGATCGTAACTTACGGTCCCTTTTTCCATTACAAGATTCACATTCGCCGATTCAATCCCTACTTCTCGATTCAATGTACGTTCAATTCGCGTCGCACATGCCGCGCAATGCATACCCGAAATTTTAAATGTCTCTTTTGTCATAAATATCCACTCCAATACCTATATAGGGTATATTATTGATAAAAAAATAATACTATAAAAGTGGATAGGCTTTGAGAATCCTTAAATTATGCTCAAAACCTAGCACTTATTCATATATTCTATGACTTCACATCGTAACCCGCATCATAAATGCGTTGTTTCACATCTTCTAGTGCGGCATCATTTAACACTTCAACATCTACTTTATCTTCAGCTGGAAAAGCTTCAACTTTCACGACATCTTTGTTCTCTTGTACTGCTGTTTCCACAGCGTGCTTGCAATGATCACAACTCATACCTTCAACCATTATTACATGTTTTGCCATCTTAATACGCTCCTTTATGTGAATTAATTACTGTATAGCCCGCATCATAAATTTCTTTTTCCAGAGTGTTAAGATTTGCTGGTGTTTCATACGTCAAAGTCACAGTCTGTGTTGCAATATCAATATCAACACTTTCCACACCAATCATGTCTCTTAATCTTATCTCAAGTTGACGCTGTTGCTCAGCCGATTCAAGTCCAGACAGCAATACTTGACTTATCATCACATATGCCCCCTAATCTTTCATTAACTTCTGAAATGTTACTAGCAATTCATCCATCGCTTGCTGTTCATTACCCTCATCAATTTTATTCATAATACATCCGTTCATATGATGCTCTAATAACTTCAATGCAACACTATTGAGTGCGGAACGTGTCGCACGAATCTGTGTCAACACATCATCACAATACACATCTTCATCTATCATGCGATTAAGCCCACGTACTTGACCTTCAATACGATTCAAACGAGATTGCAAGTTATGTTTGATTACTTTCGTATGGTGTGCTTGCTCGACCATTCTATCACCTCATTTTGCAACAAAAGTATTTATATATAATATATACACCATATAGGTATATGTCAAATGTGAAAACTGATTCATATTACGAAACAAAAATGATACAATGTGAAAAAGATAAAAGATAAAGGAGACAACCTAATGAGTGAAATACTCTTATCATTTTTAACAGAAGGCAATGTTATTGCTAACTATATTTTCATCAGTCTGTTTCTTCTGAACTTATCATTTGTATTCACAATTATCTTCATGGAGAGACGCAGCGCTGAGTCCATCTGGGCATGGATTCTTGTCCTAGGTCTTTTGCCTATCTTAGGTTTTATTTTGTACTTGCTATTCGGTCGTCAAATACAACGAAAATCCTTGTTTAAACTTGATGAATCCGATCGTATTGGCTTAGAACGTATCGTCAATGAGCAACTGGAAGAGCTGAAAAAAGGTACTTTTGAGCCTGATAATCCACATCTACAGTCATACAATCACATGATTCAAATGTTGCTCTATAACAATGCCGCTTTCTATACAAACCATAATGAAATCGAGTTAATCACAGATGGTCATGATAAGTTTGATCGTCTTAAAGAAGATATACGACAAGCTAAAAGCTATATCCATATTCAATATTACATTTTCCGTAATGATATGCTTGGTAGTGAAATACTTGCATTGTTAGAACAGAAATTAGATGAAGGTCTAGAAGTCAAAATGTTATATGATGATATGGGCTCCCGTACATTGAAACTTCGAGATTTTAAAGCATTTCGTGAAAAAGGCGGACAAGTGGAATCATTCTTTCCTTCCAAGTTACCACTTATCAATTTACGTATGAACAACCGTAACCATCGTAAAATCGTTGTAATTGATGGCACTATTGGATACGTTGGTGGCTTCAATGTAGGTAAAGAATACTTAGGTCTATCCAAAAAGTTTGGATATTGGCGTGATACACACTTACGCATTCAAGGAAAAGCTGTTAATGCCTTGCAATTACGCTTTATACTTGATTGGAACTCTCAAGCACACCGCTACAATATTGAGTATGATTCCAAATACTTCCCAGAAATTCATATTAATACAGCGTATAATACCGGTGTACAAATCGCCTCAAGCGGACCAGATGAATCTTGGGAACAAATTAAATATGGCTATTTGAAGATGATTTCTATGGCACAGAAAGCCATATATATTCAGACACCTTACTTCATACCAGACGGTGCATTTATGGATGCACTCAAAATCGCCGCACTCGGTGGTGTTGATGTTAATATTATGATTCCAAATAAGCCTGACCATCCATTCGTATATTGGGCGACGTATAAAAATGTTGCGAGTTTGTTAGAAGCTGGTGCACGGGTTTATCTATATGACAATGGCTTTTTACATGCCAAAACAATGACAATTGATGATGAAATCACAAGTGTTGGTACAACGAATATGGATAACCGGAGTTTCTCATTAAACTTTGAAGTAAACGCCTTTATTTATAATGAAGACTTTGCTCAGTTAGTTCGTCAAAGTTTTGAAAAAGATTTGAAAGTCTGTTCAGAATTAACGCCCGAACGCTATGAACAACGCGGCTTATGGATTAAGTTCAAAGAGGCGATCAGCCAACTACTATCACCTATTCTATAAAGTTTTGAGGTGTAAAAATCATGCGAGAACATATCGAAGCTGCTTATAACTATATGGTCAAAATTCACGAACAGGATACGACAGGTCATGATATTGCACATGTACGCCGTGTTCATAAACTGGCGCAAACACTTGCCAAGTCATATCCACAGTCCAACCACTATGTTATTGAAATGGCTGCTTTATTACATGATACGGTAGACGATAAACTTGTCCATTCAGGTCAAGCTTACCAAGCACTCAACCATTTTTTGGATGACTTAGAAGTATTAGAGAATGATAAAAACGCCATTTTATACATTATCAAGCATATGAGTTTTCGCCAAAGCAAAGCAGTCGGTCAGTTGCAGACGATTGAAGCGCGTATCGTTCAAGATGCTGATCGCCTTGATGCAATAGGCGCGATTGGCATAGCACGTACTTTTCAATTCGCAGGTCATTTCAAAGAACCGATGTGGACAGGTGAAACAACGTATGATGATTTACGTCATCATGCGGTCAACCTCGATACATTGGCGCCATCCGCTATTAAACATTTCTATGAAAAACTGTTATTATTGAAAGATTTGATGAATACGCCAGAAGCTAAAAAATTAGCCCAGCAACGTCATGAATATCTCGAACAATTTCTTAAGCAGTTTTTTGACGAATGGGATAGCCATCATATATAAAAATGCTCGTTTAAGTAGCCTAGTTAAGGACCTACTCAAACGAGCGTTTTTTATACTTTATTTCTTTTTCTTCTTAGAAACAACTTGTGTGTTTTTCCCAGCTCTACCTGCTTGTTTTTTCTCAGCTTCCATCTTTTTAATCAATGGTGCCACTTCTTCTTTTGCTTTTTTACTATAAATCATATTAGCAAAGTATGTTTGAACCACAAGAAATGCGGCTGATACAGACCAGTAAAGACCCAATGCAGCGGCTGAAGTATATGAAATCCAGATGATCATAATTGGTGAGATAAACATCATCATATAGCCCATTTGACGTTGTTCTTGTGGCATATTAGATAGTGATACATATGCTTGTAAGAAATACAGAACGCCGGCAATCAATGTAATCCAAATATCTGGCTTATCTAAATGGAACCATAAGAAGTCAGAGTATTTTGTAATACCGCCACCTGTCGGATATCTTAATACAAAATATAGTCCCATGATGATTGGCATTTGAATGATCAATGGTAAACAGCCAAACATGCTTGACATAGGGTTCATATTGTATTTTTTATAGACTGTCATCAATTCTTGGTTAGCTGCCATTTTGTCTTCTTGTGTACGCGCACGCTTTACCTTCTCTTGTGCAGCTGAAATATCAGGCTTTGCAATTTGCATTTTTTCACGCATCATGTGCATGTTTTTGTAGTTTGATAACATCAATGGTAACAACACAATACGTACAACTAATACAATAATAATAATCGCAAGTCCATAGTTATTATCTAGTTGATGACCCATCCAATGAATTAAACGATCCATCGGTTGTACAAACGTATTGTAAAAGAAACCATCTCGATTTTCAGGTTTACTATAGTCACAACCAGCTAAAAACACAGTGATACCCAAAAGCATCGTTAATAGCGCTTTATTCTTCATTTTTCCACCTCAAAAGTATTATTCACATAAATGTCATTTTATCATATAACGTATTTAGGTGGAAACATTTCAAGATAATTAACTGGATTTATTTAAAATACTGTAAATAACGTGACACAGAGTTTTCAATATTATCACTTTGTGTAATCGATGATATTGTAGCAATGCCATCTGCACCATTTTTCACAATTGAAGCAACATTCTCTTCTGTTATTCCACCTATTGCCACAATTGGAATCTCTTCATCATAACGACGCATGCGACGTATCATCTCTATCCCTCCAGCTTGTTTAGCATCATGCTTGGATTGCGTTTTATACACTGGACCCACACCAATATAGTCTACGTGTGTTAAGTCGGATTGGTCATATTCAGCAAAGTTACCCACACTCAAACCAATTATCTTATCTGTCGCTTGCGCATAAAAACTTTGAACTTTAGCGTCCCCTTGTCCAACATGTATACCATCTGCATTTATTTCAAGAGCTAGCGCAACATCATCATTCACAATAAAAGGAACTTGATAAGCCTGACATAAACGCTGTAATGCCAAAGCTTTCTCTTTTTTTGCTTCTCCTGTTAATGCTGAAGGACCTTTTTCACGAAACTGAAACATTGTAATACCAGCTTTTAATGCTTCTTCTAATATTTGGTCTAATGAGCCACTTTTTACATCTTGCGTACCAGCAATAAAATATACACGTAACTGTTTGCGATCAAATATCATGTGTTTTCACTTCTCTCTTTTTTATCTCTTGTTGATAACAAGTTGTAGTTGTTTGATTTAATTCGTCTAAAAAGACTGTCGCAAAAGTACCAGGTAAATCACCACTCGCACTAGACGTTGCTCGTTCAGCCGAGATAGTATAATAGGAGACCGCTGCCGCTAACTTATTCACAGTTGGATGTGTATCTTTTAATAAAAAGCTTGCAACAACAGCACCAAGTAAACAACCAGTCCCAGTAACTTTTGTGAGTATCGGTGTGCCATTGTCCAACGCCACACCTTTCCCATCTTGAACGATGATATCCGTCTTACCTGTCATCACAACAGCTGCATTGTATTTGTGATGCGCACGTGTAGCTATATCAATTGGTATTCCTTCTACTGAGCTGTCAGTTCCTTTCATTGTTGCCGCGTCATCAACTAATGCTAATATTTCTGAAGCATTACCTTTTATAACCGTTACTTGAATCTCCTCTAAAAAGCGACGACAAAAATCTTTTCGATACTGCGAAGCACCAACTGCAACTGGATCAAAAACAATAGGTACGCCTTGCTTATTGGCTTCAGCAGCAATTTTTAACATATCTTCGCCACGTTGATTGGTTAATGTACCAATATTAATGAGCAATGCTTGTGCCACTTTAAAGAAGTCAGCCGCCTCTTCAGGTGCTTCACTCATTGCAGGACTTGCCCCTAAACTGAGCAAACCATTCGCCGTAAAATTCTTCACAACATCATTCGTATAACATATAACAAGTGGTTGTAACTCTCGTACTGTTGCTAAATAATCCATTGTTAATCCCATCCCTTAGCTGCTTGATAGGCAAAGTGATTCACCGGGCCTCTGCCACGCCCAATCTTTGGTGTGTATTGAATGGCTAAAGATATGAATGCTTTTGCTTTCGCGACAGCTTCATATACCGAACGCCCTTTCGCAAGTTCTGCTGTAATCACTGCTGAAAAGGTACAACCTGTGCCATGTGTATGTTCAGTAGCATAACGTTCATGACTAAATGTATAACATCCTTCACGTGTAAATAGATAGTCTGTCGCATTGCCTTTCAGGTGTCCACCTTTAATAACCACACCTTTGGCACCGACTTCATGAATGAAAAAGTGACCGGCCTGATGAATTTGGTCGACGCTCTCTAACTTAATACCTGAAATCTCTTCCGCTTCTGGTACGTTAGGTGTTGCAACATCTGCATATGGTAATAATGTTTCTTTAAGTTGTTGGCGTACTGCATCTGCCATCAATGAATCACCACTTTTAGCGACCATGACAGGATCTATAACATACGGAATATTAATCTTTTTAAGGTATTTTTCAATAATTGCCATCATTTCCGGTGTTGGAATCATGCCTGTTTTCAATGCATGTGGTGACTCATCATTAAAAACACTCTCCAATTGTTCTTCCAACCAACTAGGTTCCAAGTTATGAATGTGTTGAACGCCTAATGAATTTTGTGCCACGATACTTGTAATAGCACTCATTCCGTATACACCACAAGCGTGAAAGGATTTCAAATCAGCCATGGCACCCGCGCCACCAGACGGATCCGTTCCAGCTATTGTTAAAGCAATTTTAGGTTTCTGCATGATTTTATTACCTCCTAGATATATGATTAATATCTATTGACTACTCAGAGGCATCATAAGTTGCATGCTTACTATTACGTACATTATCTACTTCCCTACGTTGGTATCAACCAAATCAGGTTCTAAGGGTTTGAATCTTAATTCATCTCAGCCATTGGCGCCCCTAGTAGTCACATATTAATTCAATTAAATTAAATGTAGCAAATAACCCCCTTTTTTTCAAATGAATAGAATAGTGTATATCAGCGTAATAACATGTTATTAACAGTAAGCATTCTATCATTCTGAAGATTTTTTTGGAAAGCTATGAAAGTATATAATAACTGTACTTTATGTATAAGGTGGGTCCACGCCTTACGCATTGTGCAACCCACCCAAGAAATAAACAGAAACTGTTCAAATTAGCAATTAAGAGAGTTAAAGGAATTTAATTTTTAAGTGGTTTTAATAAATGAATATGTGGTGGAAGGTCTATAGTTAGGGTATGAGCAAACTAGGCAAGGGTCATATCGATGAGTTGGAGACTAGGTGGAACTTCAATCTTTTCGACAGATTCAACAACAATCTCTGTAGAAAAGCGTTTTTCGTCATTAAATTGGTAACGACGTGTGGTGAGATAGCCTTCAATTGAAATCATATCGCCTTGAGCGACTTCTTGATCAATTTGTATTGCAACAGGGCCAAATGCTTTACAATTCAAGTAGTCAAAAATCGGACGATCGTCTTTCCCTTTAAAGCTACGCTCGACTGCCAGGAAAAATGAAATAAACTGACTTCCTGGCTTTTCATAGTACTTGGGTGCTTTAGTGACAGTACCAATTGCTTTAATATGATTGATTATTATCACCTCCTGACAGTATCATAATCCCTTTGCTAGTTAAAAAGCAATTCGAGCTTCATCAACTTTTAGCTGTTCAATCAACAATAAATTGAATTTTTTCTCACTTAACGACGAACAACTAGGCTATTTAGGCTATAATAAAAGTAGTATATTGAAAAATCGTATAATTTAAAAACTTAAGGGGATGATTGTTACATGAAAACTTTTAAAGCTGTACGATTTCAAATTGTTTCTGAAAACAGTAGCGTAACGGAGTATGAATTGTTAGATGGTGTCATTATTAACAAAGAAGACCGCGGAACTGGCTGGCTCCTTGAAATTGTTATTTCTGATATTCATAAAGAAGAAATGACTGAATATATGATGAACAATGCGTTATTGAATATACGTGTAGTAATTACACGTCCCTCCAATGACCCTGCTCTATTTGATGCGACAATTAAACATATCACGCAACTTCAAGACAAAATTTCGGTCATTTTTGAATGTCATATCTATACATTGCGACAAGTCTATGCTGAAAACTTATTAGAACAACTTGTAGCAGAAGGTTTAGAAGGTGAAGCCCTCACTAAAACTTTCAATCGCATGATGCAATCAAAGCCTCGATTAAAAGACGAACGCCAGTAAGTGCATATAACACTTCTGGCGTTTTTCAGTTGTTTATAGACTTGCTTTGTACAACTGATAAAAGACATATTGTTTATTTTGGATCTTGTATTGCAAACGTCAACTCACAGCTACATGCCAGTTGCCCGTCTACCGTTGCTTTCGCTGTTCCTTTGCCGATAGGCCCTTTGATTTTAGTGATTTCAACCTCAAGTATCAATGTATCTCCAGGTACAACTTGTCTTTTGAATCGACACTTATCAATACCAGCAAATAACGCTAACTTACCTTTATGCGCTTCACTGTTCAACATTGCAACAGCACCTGTTTGTGCAAGTGCTTCTGTAATGAGCACTCCTGGCATCACAGCATAGTCAGGAAAATGCCCTTGGAAAAATGGTTCGTTCCCCGACACTTGTTTAATACCTACACATCGTTGTCCTGGCTCATATTCAACAACCTTATCAATCAACAAAAATGGTTGACGATGAGGGATAATTTTTTTAATTTCATTGTAATCAAAAATCGTTTCCATAATGCTTTGCCTCCTAATAATACCTCAATTATATGACTGATTAACAATACGATACAGCATTATATATCACTCACTTGACTATTAATGATTCATCATTACGCATTGATACGTTCAATATCTGCACCTAGTGCTTTTAACTTGCCATGAAAATCAACGTAACCACGATCAAGATGTTTTAATTCTGTCACAGTCGTTTCACCTTCAGCTACAAGTCCAGCTAAGATAAGCGCAGCTGCCGCACGTAAGTCCGTCGCTTTCACTTGTGCACCTTGTAATTGACTCTTGCCTTGAATCTTGGCATTACGCCCTTCCACAGAAATATTCGCATTCATACGCTTAAATTCTGCTACATGCATAAAGCGATTCTCAAATACCGTTTCAGTTACAATCTTATGACCTTCTGCTGTTAAAAGTAACGCCATCATTTGAGACTGCATATCTGTTGGGAATCCTGGATGTGGCAATGTTTTTATGTCCACAGCTTGTAATTGTTGAGGGGCTGTCACACGAATACCATCTTCATGATAGTCAAGTTCGACTCCCATCTCTTCAAGCTTATATACAAGGCTTATCATATGTTCTTTAATAGCACCTTTAACAAATACATCTCCACGCGTAATCGCTGCCGCAATCATCAAAGTGCCTGCAACAATTCGGTCAGGAATAATAGCATGTGCCGCACCTGTCAATGTCTTAACTCCATTGATGATAATTGTATCCGTACCTGCACCTTTTACATCGCCGCCCATCTCATTGATATAATTCGCTAAATCTACAATTTCCGGCTCACGTGCAACATTCTCAATCACTGTGCGTCCTTGGGCTAAAGAAGCTGCCATTATAATATTTTGCGTGGCACCTACACTAGGGAAATCCAAATGAATGTCACATCCTACAAGACCATTGGGTGCTACCGCATGTATAAACCCAGCTTCTTGATGAATCTCCGCACCTAAAGCTTCAAAGCCCTTTAAGTGTTGCTCAATAGGACGTGAACCAATTGCACAGCCACCAGGTAACGCAACTTTTGCAACACCTAAACGTGCGAGTAAAGGCCCCATTACAAGGATACTTGCACGCATTTTACTTACATATTCATAAGGTGCTTCTTCGCTTAATTGTTTAGTTGCATCAACAGTTACAACTTGAGCTGTTTCGTCATATGCTACATCTGCATTAAGCACACTCAATACATTATTGATTGTTTCCACATCACTTAATGGTGGGACATTTTGTAGTTCACTTTTCCCCTCACTTGCCAGTAACGATGCCGTAATAATAGGCAAAACAGCATTTTTTGCCCCCTCAACTGTTACACTTCCTTTTAAAGTTTGACCGCCTCGAACTATAATTTTATCCATCTTCAAAAATCCTCCACTATCTCTCTACACACTTTTCTTCATTGTTAAATACTGAACCTCATCTTTCAAGAATGATACTGTATTGCCACACTATAGCAAGATGAGAATTCGATATTTTCGTCTCAGATTCCTTCCATGAGGTTGGGACATGATAACTTTGTACGCTAGAAAAATCAATAAATGGTATCACAAAAGCAATATTTTCGACTGAACTGCCACGATTTCTGCAAAATGTGGGAAACACTACAGAAATCTTATACATCGGCAAAGGTTTCATTGTAATGCCCATGGCTGACTAGAAGTATGGAAAGCTTTTCGATCACACACTTCACTCAACTATTACTAATAGCATTCACTTCATCGTTCAGTTCTAGTCAAATCCTAGGTACTTTTGTCCCAGCCTCGTGTTGCCAAATATTTTTCATTTGTACCTTATGTCTACCCAACTTTTTACAAACACTAAAACAAATATTTAATTTGTGTTGAAAATTTTAGTAAATCTATTACAAAGTTACTAACGCCTGTTCCAATTACAATAGCTAAAAAAATCATTACAACTTGCACTTGAACAGGATATCCCTTTTTAAAAAACTGGTCTAATCTCAATGCATTTAATGACCAATAAGCGATACAAATGCATAGCACATGCATGATAATGTGTGCAATCGCAAACTGTCCTAAATATTCCATATAGTTGCTCCTTTACGCACAAACCTATATTAATTCTACATGATTTTTTCATCAAATCATACCTATAAGTACTTAGATTGTTTACAATTTAAAAGAAGGTTTAACGCACGATGCGCTAAACCTTCTTTTAAATGACATAATTATTTAAATTTGGCTACTTCAATACGGTTTTCTGCTCGTTTCAAAGCACGTTCTGCTCGCTTCTTATCCGTATCTTCTTTGTCGCCTTCAAGATAAAATGTTGCACGCTGTTTTGCGGACTTCGCACGTTCTAAATCAATGTCCTCTGCTGATTCAGCTGATTGGACTAAAATATTGATTTTTTCACGTCGAATCTCTGCAAATCCTTCAGTTACAGCTATATAGTCGGATTTGCCGTCTTTTGTCACTTTGATATGACCGATTTTTAATGGCGCAACCGTCGGAATGTGACCATGCATCACACCCATTTCGCCTGCTGTTGTTTGTAAGACAACGATTTCTGCATTGTCTTCGTTATAAACAGAACCATTAGGAGTGACGATATCTAAGGTTAATGTATTCATTATCCAAGCCTCCTAATTTGAATTATACTTCAACACCCATATCTTTTGCTTTGGCAAGTACATCCTCTATGCCACCTACTAAACGGAAAGCATCTTCAGGGATATGGTCATATTTACCTTCCAAGATTGCTTTAAAGTCTTGAACTGTTTGTTTAACTGGTACATATGAACCTGGTTGACCTGTAAATTGTTCTGCTACGTGGAAGTTTTGTGATAAGAAGAATTGAATACGACGTGCACGTTCAACTGTTTTCTTATCTTCGTCAGATAACTCATCCATACCAAGAATTGCGATGATATCTTGCAATTCACGGTATTTTTGAAGTGTTGATTGTACTTGACGCGCAACTTCATAGTGCTCTTGACCTACAATTGTTGGTTCTAAAGCACGTGATGTAGAAGCCAATGGGTCTACCGCTGGATAGATACCCATCTCACTCAATTTACGCTCTAAGTTTGTTGTTGCATCTAAGTGTGCGAAAGCTGTTGCTGGCGCTGGGTCAGTATAGTCATCGGCTGGTACGAATACCGCTTGGATAGACGTTACAGAACCTTTCGTTGTAGATGTGATACGTTCTTGTAATTGCCCCATCTCTGTTGCAAGTGTTGGTTGATAACCTACCGCAGAAGGCATGCGTCCTAGTAACGCTGATACTTCTGAACCTGCTTGTGTGAAACGGAAGATATTGTCGATGAACAATAGTACGTCTTGACCTTGTTCATCACGGAAGTATTCTGCCATTGTTAAGCCTGATAACGCTACACGCATACGTGCACCAGGTGGCTCATTCATTTGACCGAATACCATGGCTGTTTTCGCAATAACGCCACTATCTTTCATTTCATAGTAAAGGTCGTTCCCTTCACGTGTACGCTCACCTACACCAGCAAATACAGAGATACCACCGTGTTCTTGAGCGATGTTGTTAATTAACTCTTGAATTAATACTGTTTTACCTACACCGGCACCACCGAATAATCCGATTTTACCACCTTTAATGTAAGGTGCTAATAAGTCAACAACCTTAATACCTGTTTCTAAAATTTCTACTTCTGTAGAGAGTTCATCAAATGTTGGTGCTTGACGATGAATTGGATCACGACGTACTGACGCATCAATTTCACCATCTAAATCAATGTGATCACCTAATACGTTAAATACACGACCTAATGTCGCATCACCTACTGGTACGCTAATTGGTGCTCCTGTGTCTTTGACTTCTGCACCACGTTGCACACCGTCAGTAGAGTCCATTGCAATTGTACGCACAACGTCATCACCTAAGTGTAGCGCAACTTCTAAAGTTAAACTCTCAGATTCGCCATCTCTAGGTACTTCAATCACAAGTGCATTGTTAATGTTTGGCATTTCGTCATGCTCAAAACGCACATCGATAACTGGACCCATGACCTGAGTTACACGGCCTAATCCCATGTTTGTTCCTCCTTATAATCAAATTATTCCAATGCTGCTGAACCACCAACAATTTCAGTAATTTGTTGCGTGATGGCTGCTTGACGCGCACGGTTAAATTCTAATGATAAATCATCAATCATTTCAGTTGCATTATCAGAGGCATTCTTCATTGCATTCATACGTGATGCATGTTCACTTGCCTTGGCATCTAGAATCGTACCGTAAATCAAACTTTCAATATATTGTGGTAATAAAACCTCTAATATCGATTCTTTGTCCGGCTCAAATTCGTATGATGACATGTTGCCATGACCAACACTTGAATCCTCAGAAGATAATGGTAACAACTGTTTACTTGTTGGTTTGTTTTCAATAACGCTAATATAATGGCTATAGTATACGTGCAATTCGTCTATTTGTTCGCTGACATATAAATCAACCGCACGTTTTGCAATGGCTTGTACAGCCTTAAACGATGGTTGGTCTGGGATATCTGTTAAAGCATTCGCCACTTGATAACCGCGGTTTTGAAGGAATGATACACCAATCTGTCCAAGAACGATAATGCTATATTCCTCTGGGCTCTGATGACGTACTGCAATGTCACGCATCATCTGCTTTAATACATTCGCATTATAAGCACCGGCTAAGCCACGATCACTCGTGATGACCATATAACCCACACGCTTTGTAGGTCTTTTGACAAGCATTGGATGTGTCGATGATGTATTGGTACCAGCTATTGCTGTAATCGCATCTTGCATTTTTTCCATATAAGGTCTAAATGTCTTGGCATTACGCTCTGCTTTACGCAATTTAGAGTTGGATACCATGTTCATAGCACTCGTGATTTGTTTCATCTTTTTGGTTGATTTTATACGAGAATCTATTTCTTTTAAAGAAGCCACTATCTCACCACCTTCATCAATTAAATATCAATTATTGCTCTGTTCTTTTGAAGCCTTTTTTGAATTCGTTAATAGCAACTTCAAATTTATCATCTGCAGGTAAACCGCCTGTTTCACGAATTTCAGTGAAAATATCGTTAGCATTCACTTTTGTCCATTCGATGATTTCGTCTTCAAAGCGCGTAATGTCTTCAACTGGAATATCATCAAGATAACCACGTGTTAAAGCATAGATAATCAATACTTGATGTTCAACTGGTAGTGGTTTGTTTTGATCTTGTTTCAGTACTTCCACTGTTCTCTTACCACGTTCAAGTTTACGAGATGTCGCTTCATCCAAATCTGAACCGAATTGTGCGAATGATTCAAGCTCACGGTATGACGCCAAATCAAGACGTAGTGTACCCGCTACTTTTTTCATTGCTTTAATCTGTGCAGAACCACCTACACGTGATACTGATAAGCCTGCGTTGATAGCAGGACGAATACCAGAGAAGAACAAGTCAGATTGTAAGAAAATTTGTCCGTCTGTAATTGAGATTACGTTCGTTGGTACATATGCAGAAATGTCCCCTGCTTGTGTTTCAACGAATGGTAAGGCAGTGATTGAACCGCCACCTAAATCATCGTTAAGTTTCGCAGCACGCTCTAATAAACGACTGTGTAAGTAGAAAACATCACCTGGATATGCTTCACGACCTGGTGGACGACGTAATAATAATGATAACTCACGATAAGCTGCTGCTTGTTTTGTTAAATCATCATATACGATTAATACGTGTTTACCATTGAACATAAATTCTTCAGCGATAGAAACACCCGCGTATGGTGCGATATATAACATTGGTGCTGGTTGTGCAGCTGATGCTGATACAACGATTGTATAATCTAATGCACCCGCTTGACGTAACTTTTCAACTGATGCACGAACTGTTGATTCTTTTTGACCGATTGCTACATAAACACAAATCATGTCTTGATCTTTTTGGTTTAAAATTGTATCGATTGCAACTGTTGTTTTACCTGTTTGACGGTCACCGATGATTAACTCACGTTGACCACGACCAATTGGTACAAGTGCGTCAATCGCTTTGATACCTGTTTGTAAAGGTTCATCTACAGATTTACGCGCCATAACACCTGTTGCTTTTTTCTCAATAGGACGTGTCTTCGTTGTGTTCAGTGGCCCTTGACCATCAATTGGTTGACCTAATGGGTTCACAACACGACCAATAAGTTCTTCACCAACAGGTACTTCCATGATACGACCTGTTCGTTTCACTTCGTCGCCTTCTTTTATCTCATCGAAAGGTCCTAAAATTACGACCCCGACATTTGTCTCTTCTAAGTTTTGAGCCAATCCAAGAACGCCGTTGTGGAACTCTAACAATTCCCCAGCCATAACGTCATTTAATCCGTGAACTAATGCAATACCGTCACCAATTTGAATAACCGTACCTACATCTGTTACTGACATCTCAGACTCATAGTTTTCAATTTGTGAGCGAAGTAATGCACTAATTTCTTCAGCTTTTATGGCCATCTATGTCACTCCTCTTTATATCATAATTAATAAACTCTGCTAAATTGTTTCACAAGCTGATTCAAATCATTTTGGACGCTGCCATCGTATACTTTCGTTCCGATTTTGACACGCACACCACCGATCAGTTCTTTATTCACTGACGTGTGTAGATTCAAATCTTTAAGCCCCGTACGATCAAGTAACGCGTGCTTCACTTGTTCTAATTCATTGTCAGAAAGTGATGTTGCAGATTCAACGTAGGCATCAGCCAGTCCATGAAATGCATAATAACTCTCTTCAAACGCACGATAAATCTCTGGCAACAAACGAAAATTACGTTGCGTCGCAATCACCTTTAACGTATTCAATAAGTACGGATGTACACCTTGAAATACTTGGGCAACCATATCACGGCGTTCATTCGCTGTAATTTTTGGTTCATAATCCACAGTTGCCAAAAGATTTTTTTCGTTTTGAACAGCTGTATGGATCTCTGTCAATTCGTCATAGACTTGCGATAACACTTCTGCTTTCAAAGCAACATCGAAAAGTGCTTGGGCATATTTTTGAGCTACATTAGCCATTACTTATCCCCTACCTCTTTAATGTACTTTTCTACAAGTGCCTTCTGATCTTGTTCAGAAATTTCTTTGCGTAAAACCTTTGATGCGATTAAGACTGAAAGCTCAGAAACTTGGTTGTTGATTTCAGCTAATGCACGTTCTTTCTCGCTGTTGATTTCACTTTGTGCTGTTTCAATCATACCATTCGCACGTTTATTCGCTTCGTGGATAATTTCTTCTTGCTGACGACGTGCTTGCAACTTCGCATCTTCAATAATTTTATGAACTTCATCTTGTGTTTCTTTTAAGATTTTTTGATTTTCTTCTTCAAAACGCTGCGCATTTAATTTTGCACGCTCTGCATCATCAATATCTTGATTAATAGAACGCTCACGGTCGTCCATCACTTGTTTTAATGGTCCCCATGCGTATTTTTTAAGTAGCACTAACAAAATGGTGAATGTCACTAATGTTACTGCAATGTCCCCAATGTTAACGCCACTTCCTGCTGCAAAGGTAAATAAGTTGGCAGTCACTATGCTGTACACTCCTTTCAATCATTTCATTCATTACATAAAACGAATGGCGAAGATCTATGATTGTTAGACTTCGCCGCAGACAATAGCACTTGTTTAGATACAAGGCATTATCTCGATATCGTCCTGAACTAGGTTACATTTACTCGCTATTATTGGAATAATACGATGAATGTGATAACTACACCGATGATTGGAAGTGCTTCAACTAAACCGATACCGATAAACATGATAGACATTAATTGTGTACGCGCTTCTGGTTGACGTGCAACACCTTCTACTGTTCTAGATACGATAAGACCGTTACCAATACCTGCACCTAATGCTGATAAACCGATTGCGATTGCTGCTGCGATTAAATTCATTATATATTTCCTCCTAAATATGAAAAATTAGATTGTTTTTTTATTTAATGGCTGTCAGCCACTTTGTGTGACATATATACCATCGATAACATGATAAAGATATACGCTTGGATTGTACCGATAAAGATTGAGAACCCTTGCCAAATAATCAGACCAGGGATACCGATAATCCAGCCAAATGCTGTAGTCGTAACACCTGCCAAAAGAGCTAATAAAATCTCACCGGCATAGATATTACCGTAAAGACGTAAACCAAGTGTTAATGTTGATGCAAATTCTTCAAAGACATTAATCGGTAGCAATGCCACATATGGCGTTGCATAACCTTTAGCGTATGCTTTCGCACCACGCATCTTCACACCATAATAATGTGTTAATAACACCATCATTGTTGCAAGTGTTAACGTAACATGTGCATCGGCTGTGGGTGACTTCCACCACAACGTATGATCGATCACCAGTGACATTGGCAACCCGAGCATGTTTCCAACAAAGATGAATAAAATCAATGTGACGGCTAAGAAGTGGAACTGACCTCCTGTCTTCCATGCCATATTACTCTCAATAACCCCCCGCACAAAGTCGAATACCCATTCAATGAAGTTTTGTGCACCTTTTGGTCGTTTTTGAAGATTGCGTGTACATGCAATAGCAATGATAAAAACAATGACCGCAGTAATCACGAGCATCATAATTGTAGATAAGTTGAAGTTAATATCTACGCCTAGAAAGTGCCAAGTTACAATAGGACTTTCATGTTTCATTTTTGGATTTCACCTCTTTTCAGTTATAAAATAGCCCCTATCCCCTTTTAATTAAGGGACGAAAAACAATCAATGCGTATGAAATCATTAGTCCAATGAGTACACCGATAATATGTATTTGTGATTGGTATAGTACCCACACAATACAAGTGACTAATGCGATTAAATATCGCCAACCATTCCCAGTTGATACTGAACCCGTTGTTTGACGTTGTGCACGCCAAAGGTAGTACTCAAATATTGCTGTATTCACAATCGAAGCTAGTGTCCCTATGAGTAATCCTACAACAACAGTGTTATGATACACAATATTTAACATCGTAAGTATTACAATAATAGCCATGTAAATATTTAAAAATGGTTGTGATTCATTATAGAAACGTTTCATTTTTGAGCCCCTTTTCTGCCACAAGACGCAAATGATAAAGCCGTTCCACACATACAACTTTCATAATAATATAGGGGCAAAAGCGTGTCAATTATGCAATGAAAAGACTTTCATTCGCACAATTTTTGTCATAATTTTGCCACATATTGAAACCGATTACTTTCCCCTTTTAAAAGGTGGGGGTTTGACGTCTGTCAGATTAAAAAAGTATTTGATATGTGCACATATTCGTTCTGAAGCTTTGCCATCGCCATATGGATTGTCGGCACTCTGCATCATATGGTAGCATTCATCATCTGTTAGCAACTGCATCATATGGTGATATACTGATGCCTCCTCTGTGCCAATAACCTTCAAAGTACCCGCTTCCACACCTTCTGGACGTTCAGTTGTATCACGTAATACAAGAACTGGTTTGCCAAGTGAAGGCGCTTCTTCTTGAACACCACCAGAATCTGTCAAAATCAGATGTGCATGGTGTGCAAAGTTATGAAAATCAACAACTCCTAATGGTTCGATCAACTCAATGCGTGGATGATTATCTAGATGATGATATGCAATTTCACGCACCTTAGGATTTTTATGCATGGGATACACTAAAACAACGTCATCCATTTCATCTACTACACGCCTTGCCGCTTTGAATATTTGATGCATAGGTGCACCTATATTTTCACGACGATGTGCAGTCAACAAAATAATACGTTTCGTTTGATGCTTAGCTAGAATAGCGGATTGATAGTGTGCATCAATGGTCGTACGCATCGCATCAATCGCCGTATTACCTGTTACAACAACCGCATGGTCTGGCTTATTCTCATCCAACAAGTTCTGTTTCGCTTGCATTGTCGGCGCGAAATGCAAATCCGCCATATTACTTGTCATTTGTCGATTGAGTTCTTCAGGAAACGGCGCATATTTATTGTATGTGCGCAGTCCCGCCTCAACGTGACCAATACATACTTCGTTATAAAACGCAGCTAAGCTTCCGGCAAACGTCGTTGTTGTATCTCCATGCACTAAAATCATATCAGGCGCTTCTTCTTGTATGACACGTTCTAAACCCATCAACACACGAGAGGTCACTTCCGATAGTGTTTGCCCTTGCTTCATAATGTTCAAATCATAATCTGGTTCAATTCCAAATGTTTCCAACACCGTATCAAGCATTTCACGGTGCTGAGCCGTCACTACAACAACTGGTTGCAATTGCGGGTCTTTGTTCAATTGTATGACGAGCGGTGCCATCTTAATCGCCTCTGGTCTTGTCCCAAAAATGGTCATGATTTTTTTCATTTGCGTTATGCTCCTTGCAGAGACTATTTCGTACCGAACAAGCGATCTCCGGCATCACCTAGTCCCGGAATAATGTATGCGTGATCATCAAGTTTTTCATCCAATGCTGCGATATAAATATCAACGTCTGGATGTGCTGCCTGTAACTTCTCAACACCCTCTGGCGCTGCAATTAAACACATAAAACGGATGTGTTTCGCACCGCGTTTTTTCAATGAAGTAATCGCTTCAATCGCTGATGCACCCGTTGCTAACATAGGATCCACAACAATGATTTCTCGCTCTTCAATATCTTGAGGTAGCTTTACAAAATACTCTACTGCTTCTAATGTCTCTGGATCGCGGTATAGCCCAACATGACCAATACGCGCAGCAGGAACTAAGTTCAAAATACCTGTTGTCATCCCCAAACCTGCACGTAAGATTGGAATAAACGCTAATTTTTTACCAGATAAGCGTTTTACTGTTGCCTTCGTGACAGGCGTTTCGATTTCTACATCCTCTAATTCTAAGTTACGCGTTACCTCATAAGCCATTAACATACCTACTTCGTCAACGAGCTCACGAAATGCTTTCGTTCCTGTATTAACATCTCGAATATAACTTAACTTATGTTGAATTAAAGGGTGATCAAGTACATGTACGTTTCCCATGGTCAAGCCTCCAGTTTGTTATTTGTTGTATAAAGGGAATTGCTCTGTTAATTTTTTAACGCGTTCTTTTGCATCCTCTAACACTTTTTGATCTTCGTGATTTTTAAGAACGTCGCTCATAATATGTGCTACTTCTTCAAATGCTTGTTCATCAAAGCCACGTGATGTTGCAGCAGGCGTGCCAAGACGAATACCACTTGTCACAAATGGTTTTTCTTCATCAAATGGAATTGTGTTCTTGTTGCATGTAATCCCTACTTCATCAAGGACTTTTTCAGCAATCTTGCCAGTAATGCCGACTGAACCTTTTACATCTACAGCCACAAGATGGTTATCTGTCCCACCTGACACGATACGGAAGCCATTCTTTTTAAGTGTTTCTGCTAACGTTTTAGCATTTTTAATCACTTGTGTTTGATATGACTTGAACGTAGGCTCTAATGCCTCACCAAACGCAACAGCCTTGGCAGCAATTACATGTTCTAATGGCCCACCTTGAATACCAGGGAAAATCGTTTTATCAATTTCTTTTTGATATTCGGCTTTACATAAAATCATACCACCACGAGGACCACGTAGGGTTTTATGCGTTGTTGTTGTCACGAAATCCGCATATTCAACCGGATTTTGATGAAGCCCCGTCGCAACTAAACCAGCGATATGTGCCATATCCACCATCAGTTTGGCACCGACTTCATCTGCAATCTCTTTGAACTTCTTAAAGTCAATTTCACGAGAATAAGCTGATGCACCTGCAACGATTAACTTGGGTTGATGTTTCTTCGCTAGCTGACGTACCTCATCATAGTCAATACGCTCATCTTCTTTTGTCACACCGTACTCTACAAAGTTATACGTTTTACCACTAAAGTTAACAGGTGAACCGTGCGTTAAATGACCACCATGACTTAAGTTCATACCTAAAACTGTATCTCCATGTTCCAATGCAACAAGGTATACAGCCATATTGGCTTGAGAACCTGAATGCGGTTGTACATTGACGTGTTCCGCATTAAATAATTTCTTCGCACGTTCAATTGCAAGGGTCTCTGTTTCATCAACAAAGACACAGCCACCGTAGTATCGACGACCTGGGTAACCCTCTGCGTATTTGTTCGTCATGACAGAGCCTTGTGCTTCCATAACAGCTTCAGACACAAAGTTTTCAGATGCAATCAATTCAATGTTATTGTTTTGACGATTAAATTCCTTTTGAATCGCATCAAAAACAGCCTTATCTTGCTTTGCAATAAATGACATAGACCAATCCCTCTTTTCTAATCAAGTTGATATTTGGCACGTTCGCCACCAATCTTTTTTGGACGCGATGTTGCAACAGTCACAATAGCATCTCCTATTTGTTTGATTGAACAACGCACCGGTACTGCGACATGTTTCAGATGCATTCCGATTAATGTTTGACCGATATCGATTCCTTTATCAGCACGGATAAATTCAACGACTACCGGATCTTTCATATGACGGTATGCATAAGTAGCTAATGAACCACCGGCATGTGCATCAGGTACCACCGATACTATTTCCATCGTATTAGGGTTGAAAGCCTTTCGTTCAATCGTTAGCGCACGATTGATATGTTCACAACCTTGAAATGCAAACGACACACCTGTTTCTTCCTGCACCTTAACTAGTGCTTCATACAGTGCTTGCGCAACATCCAATGAACCTGCTGTTCCAATTCTATCCCCTTGTACTTCTGAAGTGGAACAACCAATCACACACAGTTCTCCATCAACAAAAAAAGATTGTGACTTGAGTTCTTGTAATAACTGCTTGAAGTCTTCCATCATCATTACCTCCCTAAGTTATGTATGACTTAAAACATACAGACAATTAGTAGAACTCTATACATGCTGTATGTTTACTATTATAACTTATTTTTCGTATGTCTCATACTAATTCTGTGCCAAGTTTTTTTCTAACTGACGTACTAATCTTGTCAATTGTTGGAATGTCGCTTCATAGACTTCATACGTCCCACCGAATGGATCAGATACTTCTTCATCTTCACCAACATAGTCATTTAATGTCACAACAGGTACTTCATCTCCATACAACATTCGGATATGTTGTGCATGTGCTGATGTCATCGTCAAAATCAAATCCGCATGTACATCTTCATTCGTAAACAGCGTTGCAGCTGTTGGTACTGGATAGTGATGCTGTTCTAACAAATGACGAGTATGTTCAGCAATGGGTGCGCCTATTTGTGCCATAACACCTCGAGAGACTATTTCATGCTGGGATAAAAAATGTCGAGCAATCCCTTCTGCCATTGGGCTACGACACGTATTCCCTGTACATACAAAAATGATTTTCATCACCAAACCTCCTTAACGTATTGATGATTTGCCGCTTTAACCATACGATTGTGTAAGGCCTCTGCCTCAGCATTATCAGGATATCCGTAAATATACGCACAGTCTATTTGTGCTATTTGGTCTAATTGATGCAATGCAGCATATAAATTATGATTGGCTGCTTCAATATCTCCTTCTGATTCACTTAGTTCAATGATATGCGCATTCTCAGGTACTAATGATGTCATTGATGAAGGTAAGATAAAAGCAATGCGTGACCAATCTCGTTGTGTCACATTAATCTGATAACTGAGTGTATGAAAAATCTTCAACGGCGTTTCAGGTGCATAATGTTTATATTTCATTCCCGGTGCAATCGGTTTCTCATCATTGTCAAAATGCATATTATCAATTGCGTTTGGCAAAATGTCATCCAACATACTTCGCGTAATTGTTCCCGGTCGGGCAATTCTAAATGGAAAAGTGGTACAATCCAGCACTGTACTTTCTAATCCTGCTTCACTTTGTGTTGAATGAATGATGCCATTAATCCGCCCATTCAAGTCATGATAGACATGCTCAAACGTTGTCGGTGAAGGTCTTCCGCTGAGGTTAGCGCTCGGTGCTGCAATAGGCAATGCAACCTCTTTAAGTAAAGCACGAGCAACCGGGTGACTCGGCATTCTTACTGCAATAGAGTCCAGACCACCGCTAACACTTTCGCAAAGATATCCCCTTTTAAGTGGTAAAATAAAGGTTATAGGGCCTGGCCAAAAGGCGTCCATTAATTTTTGTGTTGCCTCAGAGACATGTGCCACAAAGTCATCCATCTGCTCTGCATCATAAATATGTACAATCAACGGGTTGTCAGATGGGCGCCCCTTTGCTTGGTAGATTCCTTGCACCGCTTGTTCATTTGTAGCATCTGCGCCAAGACCATAGACTGTTTCAGTTGGTAACGAGATAAGCCCGCCCTGTCGATAAATGTCTACAATCTCTGATAATTTAGGATAGTCTGCTAGGTTATTCGTATAATCTCGCACATCCCATATCGTTGTTTTCACCAATTTTCAACACCTCTCCTCATCTCTATTTTACTGCAAAATAAAAGGTTATGCATAGCCGAATCGACTGCTACATAACCTTACTGACTTATGATGCTTCGTTCCATATCATATAAAAGACTCTCGGCTGTCCATTGATATCTTTTAGAACTTGCGGATGTAAATGTGGATAGCATGCTTTCGTCATATTAATCAACGCTTCTCCTTGCTGATAGCCGATTTCAAACACAACGGGTGCACCTTGTTTCATCACTTTCGGCAATCCTTTCAGCAATTGATCGTATATACCATATCCTGCCTGATCTGCAAATAACGCAAGATGTGGTTCATGCGCAATAACATCTGATCCCATCTCAGACATTTCCGTCTGTGCAATATAAGGCGGATTACTGATAAGCCCATCTAATTGGATACCACGCTCAATAAATGGTGCTAAAACATCTCCTTGTATTAGATTGATTGACACATTGAGTTGCTGAGCATTTCGGCGTGAGACAGCAAGTGCATCAAGTGATATATCAGACGCCCATACCTCTAATGCTGGACACTCTTGTTTTATCGTCAATGCAATCACACCTGAACCTGTACCAACATCTGCAATAACACCTGTTGACGGGCATAGCTTTAAAAACTGTAAGACTACCTCTTCCGTCTCAGGTCTCGGAATCAACACGCGATGATCAACATAATAGTCACGACCATAAAATGTCGCTTGTTGTGTAATGTATTGCACAGGTTCTCCTGCTAAAAAACGTGCTAACCCTTCATCCAAACGCTTTGCATCTGCCTCAATCATCACTTGGTTGCCATCACTCAATAACTTGACACGTGTCCAACCTAACAGGTCTAGTAACAACCATTCTACAGCCGTTGCTTCAAGCTCTAATGCTGTAGCACGTATCTTTGCTTGTGCCAGCCATTGTCTATAACTCACCACTATTAAGCTCTTTCAACTTTTCAGTTTGTTCGTGCATTGTTAAAGCATCAATCACTTCATCCAACTTACCTTCCATAATTTGATCCAATTTTTGTAACGTTAAACCAATGCGATGATCCGTTACACGGCTTTGTGGATAGTTATACGTACGAATACGTTCAGAACGATCTCCTGTACCAACCGCTGATTTACGTTGCGCTGCGTATTTTTGTTGTTCTTCTTGCACTTTCATATCATACAAGCGTGCTTTTAAAACTTTCATTGCCTTTTCTCGGTTTTGAATTTGAGATTTCTCAGATGACGTCGCAATCACCCCTGTTGGTAAGTGAGTAATACGTACAGCAGAGTCTGTTGTATTGACGTGCTGTCCACCCGCACCACTTGAACGATACGTATCTATTTGTAAGTCCTCTTTACGGATCTCAATTTCTACATCTTCTACTTCTGGTAACACAGCAACGGTTGCTGTTGACGTATGGATACGGCCGCTAGATTCTGTTTCTGGCACACGTTGTACACGATGTGCACCATTTTCAAATTTCAACTTACTATAAGCATCTTGTCCAGATACTGAAAAACTGATTTCTTTATAGCCACCGTGATCACTTTCTGTCGCTTCCACAATTTCAGTTTTTAAGCTGTGTGATTCGGCAAATTTTGAATACATACGGAATAAATCACCCGCAAAAATCGCCGCTTCATCGCCACCTGCTGCTGCCCGAATCTCAACAATAACATCTTTTTCATCGTTAGGATCTTTCGGAATGAGCAATATTTTTAGTTGTTCTTCTAGTTCAGGCATACGACCTTTCAACTCATCTGCATCTTGTTTTAACATATCAATCTCATCTTGGTCATCTGTTTCTGCCATCATCAATTCAATTTCTTCGCTGTCTTCTTTCACCTGCTTATATTGACGATAAACATCTACTGTTTTCTGAAGATCTGATTGTTCTTTAGAATACTGACGTAATTTATTCGAATCACTAACGACATCTGGATCACTTAACAATTCATTTAACTGTTCGTATCTTTCTTCTACAATATCTAGTTGATCAAACATTATTGATTCTCCTCCTCTGGCTTGTCACTCGGCATCACAACATGGTGTGCACGACATCTTGGTTCATAACTTTCACTTGCTCCGACTAAAATAATCGGATCGTCTATTTTTGCTGGTTTACCGTTGATTAAGCGTTGCGTACGGCTTGATGATGCACCACAAACTGCACATACAGCCTGTAACTTCGTGATATGTTCGCTTACTGCAAGCATTTCTGGCACTGGATCAAAAGGTTCTCCTTTGAAGTCCATATCTAGCCCAGCAGTAATCACACGATAACCTTGTTCAGCAAGTGACGTAGCAACATCTACAATGTCACGGTCAAAAAATTGAATTTCATCTATCCCTATAATATCTACGCCTTTTAAGTCATACTCTGTGATTTCTTTGGCACATGTAATATTGATCGCCTCAATTGCGTTACCATTATGTGATACAATCTTCTCTTTGTGATAACGATCGTCAATGACCGGTTTAAAGACAACCACCTTTTGTTTAGCATAGACACCGCGACGTAAACGGCGTATGAGTTCTTCAGACTTACCACTAAACATACTGCCAGTAATACATTCTATCCATCCTGAATGATATGCTTCATACATGACTTTTATCCACCTTTTTCAAACAAATCACTTTATTATATCATAACTTTTTGCGTATTATAATTTAACTTTTGGTAATACTAAAATATCATGCACCCTGTCTGCAATGATTAATTCTTTGGTAATAAAAAAGCATCCTCAAGTGATATGAGAATGCTTGAACGTTCATTAGTTGTTTGATTTGAGACCAAATTTTTTGTTGAAACGTTCCACACGACCGTCTGCTGCAGCGAACTTTTGACGTCCTGTGTAGAATGGATGTGAATCAGAAGAAATATCTAAACGAATAACTGGATATTCGTTACCATCTTCCCATTCCATTGTTTCGCTTGTCGTTTTTGTTGATCCACTTAAAAACTTAAAGTTAGTAGTTGTATCTAAAAAGATAACTTTACGATATTCTGGATGAATTCCTTGTTTCATTCTTTTCAGCTCCTTTGCCCTGAACCATCTGGAACAGAGTTATTTGTGAGTTTTTACCCAATACTTAGTTATTATAAAGGGTGACTATTCAAAAAGCAACCCTATAGCCAATTTATTTCATTTAAATAATTGGCCGTCCTGTTTTCGTACTCTCTATCGCACTCTTTTGCAGCTCTTCAAAAAATTCTTCGTTCGACTTAGTACGTTTTAGCTTACGTATAAAACGCTCTGTAAAGTCAGGCGCATTAGAAAACATATTGCGCAATTGCCATAAGCTCTCAAGTTCATTCTTTGGAATCAATAACTCTTCTTTGCGCGTTGAACTGCGGACAATATCGATTGCAGGAAAAATTCTTCGTTCGGACAGACGTCGATCTAAATGTAGTTCCATATTTCCTGTTCCTTTAAACTCTTCATAGATCATGTCATCCATTCTAGAACCTGTATCAACAAGTGCCGTTGCAAGGATTGTCAAACTACCTCCAGCCTCAATGTTACGCGCTGCACCAAAAAATGCTTTAGGCCCATGTAACGATGCTGGATCCAAACCACCTGATAAAGTTCTACCACTTGGCGGTACAACAAGATTATATGCGCGAGCCAATCGGGTAATCGAATCCATTAAAATAATGACATCTTCACCAATTTCAACCAGCCGTTTTGCACGTTCTAAAAGCAATTCGGCAACTTTGACATGATGTTTCGGATGTTCATCAAAGGTTGAATGTACGACTTCCGCTTCATCAACTGATCTCTCTATATCCGTTACCTCTTCAGGTCGTTCACCTACAAGAAGAATAAATAACTTCGCATTCGGTTTGTTGGTTACAATCGCATTTGCAATCTCTTTCAATAATGAAGTCTTACCCGCTTTTGGTGGTGCAACAATTAAACCACGTTGCCCAAAACCTATTGGTGTAACTAAGTCCATAACACGCGTTGAATAACTATGAGGGGTTGTTTCCAATTTGATTCGTTCATCTGGATAAAGGGGTGTTAAAGCTTGAAAGTGTGGTCGTTTCTTAACTTCCTCTGCATTATGATCATTCACAAAATCTACTTGTAATAGACCATAATATTTTTCGTTTTCTTTAGGCTTACGTACTTTTCCAGTTACTTTATCTCCAAGCTTAATTTCAAAACGTCGAATTTGACTCGCCGAAATATAAATATCTTTTTCGCCTTTCGAATAGTTAACTGTTCTTAAAAAACCATATCCATCTGGTTGGATATCATCTAAGATACCCTCCATATAATAGTTGCCATCTTTTTCCATTTGTGCTTCCATAATTGCTAAAACAAGTTCCTTTTTGTTCAACTTGCTATAGTTGACCAACTTCAATGCCTTGGCTTTCTCTGTCAGGGCTTTTGTCGTATTGTTCTTGTATAACTCATGGAATGATTCATACTGCGGTGATGTTCTCTCCCTAGTGTCCCTTGTAGACATGTAACACACTCATTTCGTTTATAATTTTAATTCAACTATGTAAAATAACATACAATAGCTGACGTCATATAGCAAACAAAATTTTGGAAATCTCTGTTATAAATCTTTCAAATATGACTTTTTGTATCGCTTTTCCAAGCACACTTTTTCAAGATATTTGTTATTGTTTCTTCTATCTATTAAAAAAGCAGGCACAACCACTGCACTTTAAGCCATGATTGTCCTGCCTTATTAACGCTCATATTTTACAATGTACGCGTTTAGAATTATCGATAAAATCCTGCAATTGCTTTTACTTCTAAAAATTCTTCAATACCATAGTCGCCCCATTCACGACCAAGACCCGATTGTTTGTAACCACCAAACGGCAAATCAGGTGTGCGTGGTGCTTCGTTAATAACAATCGTGCCTGCTTCAATTTCTCGGGCAAGTCGCTTCAAAACATCTTGATCTTTACCATAAACATAACCTGCCAAACCATACTTAGTATCATTGGCAATTTGAATCGCTTCATCAAGATCTTTATACGTAATAACCGACATAACTGGTCCGAATATTTCTTCTTGTGCAATCGTCATATGATTATCAACATCCGCAAATATTGTCGGTTTGACAAAATAACCTTTATCTAATCCATCTGGTTTACCTAAGCCACCATGAATAAGCGTCGCACCCTCATCAATCCCTTTTTGGATATATGTTTGTACCTGCTTATATTGCTTTTCACTAACAATCGGTCCAACCTCTGTCTCAGGTGATTGTGGATCCCCTACTTTAACGCGCGTCATTGCTTCTACAGCTTTTTTTAGAAAGGCATCTTTTAAGCTTTCTGGTACAAGTGTACGTGTCCCTGCTGTACATACTTGCCCCGTGTTATTAACAACTTTGGCTACTGCTGCCTGCGCTGCTTCATCTAAATCTGCATCATCTAAAATAATAAAAGGTGATTTACCACCTAACTCAAGTGATACTTTTTTGAAGTCTTTACTTGCTTGCTCCATAATTTTAGAACCTGTACCACCAGAGCCTGTAAATGACATCATACGGATATCTGGGTGTTGACTTAATGGTGTCCCAACACCCTCACCATCACCATTTACAAGATTGAACACACCTTTAGGTACGCCTGCCTCATCAAAAATTTCTGCAAGGATAACCGCTGCAAATGGTGTCATCTCTGAAGGCTTCAGTACAACAGGTGCACCTGCTGCGAATGCCGCTGCAAGTTTCAACGACGTTTGATTTGTCGGGAAATTCCAAGGCGTAACTAAGCCCGTTACACCAATTGCTTCTTTGACTACTAAGTTTTCTCCACGACGCTCTTCAAATTCAAATGTCTCCAAAGCATCATAAGCCGCTTGGAAATGTGTGACTCCCGTCTCGTAATGTACTTTATCAGACTTGGTTACAGGTGATCCCAATTCCAATGTCATGACATCTATCAAATCTTGTTTACGTGCTTTATATCCTTCAACAATACGTCCTAACATAGCTTGGCGTTCTTTTACAGGTGTATGACGGAATTTAAGATAAACATCTTTGGCAGCTTGGACTGCTTTATCTACATCTGCCTTATTCCCTTTTGCAATCTTGCCGAACACTTCTTCAGTTGCAGGATTGATAACATCAATTGTTTCTCCACTGTCGCTATCAATCCATTCACCATTAATGTATTGCTTTGTTCGATTCATCATAAACTAACACCCTTTCTTCTAAATCATAGTATTATTATAACCTTTTTAATGCCCGGTGAAACTTCTGTTGCTTATAGATTCTCCCTTGATTTGTACGCATGCACAATAAAAAAGTGAAATAATGAAATCTAACTTTAGATTCATTACCTCACTCTTTGGCAAACGATCAGTTCAAAATTTTTATCGATATCAAATGTTAATTATTTGGCTTCGCTTTTAAGCTCCATATGCTTATGAGCCCAATCTTCTAACGGTATCAAAGCTTCTGCTAAGGCACTCCCTTTTTCAGTGAGATGATAACAAACAGACGGCGGGTTTTCTGAAATAACTTCCTTTATCAGTAATTGGGCTGCTGCTAATTCAGAGAGCTTTAACGATAATGCACGATTCGTGATGGGCTTCAAATCGCGTTTAATATCCGAAAAATGTGCATGTTGTTCTGGACATTTCGCTAAATAATGTAAAATAAGACCATTCCAACTACGTCCTAAAATTTTAAAAGTCTCTTCAATATACGGACAAACTTCCATAATTATCGCCCCTCTTAATCAACTTACATATCAATTAGGCTTGCTGCTCTGTCCAAATATCAGCACCTAATGATTTTAATGTTTCAACAATATTGGAATAACCACGATAAATATGACGTACGTTATAAATAGTTGTCACACCTTCAGCAATGAGACCAGCAACAATTAGACATGCACCTGCACGTAAGTCACTCGCATACACTTCTGCACCTTTTAATTGAGATGGCTTAATTGTTGCTGTTCCTGTATCTGCCGTAATTGCTGCATTCATGCGTTGTAGCTCATCTACATGCTTAAAACGCTCAGGATATATTGTCTCTGTAACAAAACTTGGTCCATCTGCTAAGAACAGTAATGGGGTAATTGGTTGTTGCAAGTCTGTCGCAAATCCTGGATATACGAGAGTTTTAATATCTACATTTTTATAAGGGGCTGCCGCTTGGACAACCATGTAATCATCGTGAGTGTCAATTTTAACACCGAGTTCTTTCAACTTAACAGTCAACGGCTCAACATGTTCAGGAATGATGTTATCAATGATCATCTCATCACCACTCGCTGCTGCAATACACATATATGTCCCCGCTTCAATACGATCCGGAATGATGGCATGTCTACTCCCCAACAATTGCGTTACACCTTGAATCTTAATCGTGCTCGTACCTGCACCAGAAACCTTAGCACCCATGCTATTCAAAAAGTTTGCAACATCCACTACTTCCGGCTCTTTCGCTGCATTTTCAATAATTGTTTGCCCTTCTGCACGCGTAGCAGCTAACATGATATTAATTGTTGCCCCTACACTTACAATATCTAAATAAATATTTGCTCCTACTAAACGTTCTGCTTCTAACTTCATTGACGTTGGATTAGATTCATCAATTTTTGCTCCCAATGCTTTAAATCCTTTGATGTGCTGGTCAATCGGACGTGGCCCTAATGGACAACCTCCTGGCAAACCAATGACACATTTGTTAAAGCGTCCAAGCATCGCACCCATCATGTAATATGACGCTCGTAACGATTCTACCTTATTATTCGGGAGAGGTGCATTTTCTATCTCACTTGGATCAATACTTAAAGTGCGTTCTGCTAACTGCGTTTTAATATTCAAACTTTCAAGTAAACTCACCAATGTTACAACGTCAGATATTTCTGGTAATCCATCTAATATCACTGGAGATTCAGCCATCAATGCAGCTGGTATAATAGCTACGGAACTATTTTTGGCACCACTGATTTCAACCTTACCCTTTAACTTTTGGCCACCTCTTATTTTAATCACTTCTTGTGCCATGCTTCAGAACTCCTTTTCCATCTCTTATATAACCATAGAATACCATATTTACCGGCATTATAATGCAAAAATTTTCAAATTGCAAAATGTATTATTTACAATCAAAAACATTGAATACACGAGAATAAAATCAAACAGCAGCGAACACTGTTGTAGATAATTGCCTAGAACTGTCGAAATGCTAATTTTTATACAATTTGAGGACAGCATTGTAAAAAATGTGATGGGTATCTAATCAAAAAACGAACGATTTTATTCAAAACTATTATCTTCTACACCGTTTCTATTATTTTGATGACATTCCTATTAATGCCACAGCCACTTATCAATAATATCTCCCTAGCTTTTCAACTCGCACTATTTTATTCTAAATTGCATTTGAAAAATCATACACCATGTCTAAGAACCTAATAAAGGCCGGAAAACCATATCCAAAGATAATGATTCCCAGCCTTCATATATTTTAAACTATATATTGTTTTTTTGTCGTTCTTTATTAAGCTTTAAGGTTATCTGCTTTATTAGAAGTACCGAATTCACGGATTTTACCAACAACTGTTTCTTTAATTGCTTCACGTGCAGGTCCTAAGTATTTACGTGGATCGTATACTTCTGTATCTGCAGCTAATACTTCACGAACACGTTTCGCTGAAGCAATTTGGTTTTCAGTGTTTACATTGATTTTAGCAGTACCTAATGAAATTGATTTTTTAATATCATGTGTTGGGATACCAGTACCACCGTGTAATACTAATGGTAAGCCAGTTGATAAACCAATCTCTTCCATTTCTTTGAAGCCTAAGTTTGGTTCACCTTTGTAAGGTCCGTGTACTGAACCTAATGCTGGTGCTAATGTGTCAATACCTGTTTCTTTAACTAAGTTTTGGCATTCGATTGGATCTGCATAGATAACGCCGTCAGCAACTACGTCGTCTTCTTGACCACCAACAGTTCCTAATTCTGCCTCTACTGACACACCACGCTCATGTGCATATTCCACAACTTTTTTAGTGATTTTCACGTTGTCTTCATATGGTTCGTGTGATGCATCAATCATTACTGATGTGAAACCAGCATCAATCGCCTCTTTACATTTTTCAAAGCTTGAACCGTGATCTAAGTGGATAGCCACTGGTACTGTAATATTGTAATCGTGCATTAAACCTTCTACCATTTTAACAACTGTGTAGAAGCCTCCCATGTAACGACCTGCACCTTCAGAAACACCTAAAATCACTGGCGCATTTTCTTCTTGAGATGCTTGTAAAATAGCTTGCGTAAATTCTAAGTTGTTTAAGTTATATTGACCAACTGCATAGCCATTTTCTTTGGCGTCGATTAACATTTCTTTCATTGAAACTAAAGGCATGTAAGTTCCTCCTTGAGTGCTTTTTGCACTGATTTTTATAAGTACAGTATAGCAAAATATATATACGAATGCACAAGAATTCGGCTTGAAAATAGGCGTTTTTGTGAAAAAAATCTCAAATTAAAGATGTAAGCGTCATCATTTTTTGTTATTGCGAATCAACCACAATTTTTATAGAATTAACGCAAGTATTGCACTAGAAAATTACAATTTTAAGGAGCTGACTTTACGTGTCAAAAATGTTGACGACTCAACTAACAGGCGTTTTTAATCGTTTGGATGCACAGTCACTTGATATTCAGATGGCAGCCCAAAGTTTGATACAGGCAATTGGCGGCGAAGGGCATATCTATGTGAGAGGCTATGGAGATTTGAAGTGCTTTGAATCTTTTGCCTTACATAGTGCTGAAAAATTGCAATCTAGCCGCTCATTGGACACCTTGCCTTCTCTTGACACATTAGATTCAACAGACCGTGTCTTATTATTTGGTGAGTATTATACTGAGAAGATGGCAGAAGATGTATCGCAACTGATCCGTAACCATCGTGATGTTGTCGTTGTGACGAATAAACCTACATCATCGGACATTCCAGACCATCTTGTCCATTTTATTGACCTGTCCACCCCACGTGCTTTAGTATTTACGGAAGATTATGATAAGGTCGTTGTCCCCCATCTTATCGCATTGAACTACGTCTATTACGAAATCTATACCCAAATGATTGAAATGATTCGCGACTTGGGATTATAAAGCAAAAAATAACGTATCCACATTTACAAACGTGATACGTTACTTTTTTGTCTATTTCTGTCAGTGGCTATATCATGATAATTCAATGTCTGATACTCCTCACACGTTGAATATATCAAAAAGCCAGCTATATGTTTGTCTCGCTTATTTAATGTACAACTTCTTGTCCGCGTTTATTCCATGTAAAAATAAAGCTTAATGTCGCTAAGATACTCACAACCATTAACAAGATAAAACCAGCATCCCAGCCCATGGTATCTACAACAATACCCATGATAATATTCGCCATGACTGCGCCACCTAAATATCCGAATAAACCAGTTAACCCAGCCGCTGTTCCGGCAGCTTTTTTCGGCACATAGTCCAAAGCTTGCAAACCAATCAACATAACTGGTCCATAAATTAAAAAGCCGATTGTAACTAAAGCCAGATTATCAACAAGTGGATGGCCTGCTGGATTTAACCAATACACCGCCACCGCAATGGTTACACCAATCATAAAGATAACACCTGCTGGTCCACGACGTCCTTTAAATACTTTATCAGACAACCAACCGCAAAGGAGTGTACCAGGAATACCCGCCCATTCGTAAAGGAAGTAAGCCCAACTTGAGTCTTTCACATCAAAATGTTTCACATCGCTTAAATAAAGTGGCGCCCAATCAAGCACACCGTATCGTACAAAGTAAACAAAGATGTTCGCAATGGCAATTGCCCAAACCCATTTATTATTTAATACATATTTGAACAGTATCTCTTTAGTTGTTAATTCCGTTTCAAATGTTGTTTTATCTTTTGTTGGATAGTCGTTGCGATACACTTCAATCGGAGGTAAACCTACAGATTGTGGTGTATCTCGAACAAGTAAATATGAAATAATTGCTACAACAATTGCTACAATTGCAGGAAAAATAAAGATCCCTTCATATCCTCTCATATAATCAAAACCAAGCACTGTCATCAAATACACACCGAACATTGCAAATGGTGCCATTAAACCGCCACCAACGTTATGTGCAACATTCCAAATTGCAGTCTTACTACCACGTTCGCTCACGCTAAACCAATGGACAAGCACACGACCTGAAGGAGGCCACCCCATTCCTTGGAACCAGCCATTTAAAAATAGCATAATAAACATAATCGTAATACTTGACGTAAATGCCGGTACAAATCCCATCAATAAATTAACAATTGCAGTCAATATCAACCCTAAAAATAAAAACATACGTGCGTTACTTCTATCACTCACTGTTCCCATTACAAACTTACTTATTCCATAAGCAATGGAAATTGCTGATAACGCAAAACCTAAACCTGTTGTCGAAAAACCTTCTTCTGTTAAATAAGGCATCGCAATTGAAAAGTTTTTACGCAATAAATAATAACCTGCATAACCAATAAAAATTCCCATAAATACTTGAAAACGTAATTTTTTATACGTTTCGTCTACATGTTGATCTGCTACTGGTTGAGCAGGTTTTGGTGGTTTCAAAAAATTGAACATGTACAAAAGCCCTCCGATTATAAATATTGTAAACAATAATTCATATAGATTTTAAATATTGCTAAAATGTTTGTCAATATTAATTGGACCATTTTTGTAAACGATTACACATTTTGGAAATTTAATTTTGATTTCAAATTAAAGTTTTCTGCCAAAGTAAAAAACTGGAAATACCCCTACATGAATCGGGCATTCCCAGCTTGGAAGCAATTTATTTATTTTGCAATGTCACACACGCTTCAATAAAGTGTTTGAAAATAGCTTGTGGGCGGTTTGGACGTGATAAGAACTCTGGATGGAATTGACATGCGATAAAAAATGGATGATCTGCTAATTCTACCATTTCTACTAAACGCCCATCCGGACTCGTTCCTGAGAAAATCATACCTGCTTCCTCTAAACGCTCACGGTATTCGTTATTGAATTCATAGCGATGACGGTGACGCTCTTCAATTTTAGTTTGACCATAAATTTTTTCAGCCAATGTACCTGCCTTAATCTCACATGGATATAAACCTAAACGCAACGTACCACCAAGATCTTCAATGTCTTTTTGTTCAGGTAATAAGTCGATTACTGGATGTGGCGTATTCGGATCTAACTCTGCAGAATGTGCATCTGCTAAGCCAATGACGTGACGTGCATACTCTACTGTTGCAAGTTGCATACCTAAACAAATACCGAAGAATGGTAGTTTATTTTCACGTGCATATTTAATAGCAGAAATCTTACCTTCACTTGCACGGAAACCAAAACCGCCTGGTACAAGAATACCATCTACATCATGGAAGTAAGAAGCAGCATTGTCATCTGTCACATCACTTGAATCGATCCAGCGAATTTCAATGTCTTTCATAAATTGATATCCCGCATGTTTTAACGCTTCAGCAACGGATAAATATGCATCTTGTAACGCAACGTATTTACCAACTAATGCAATTGTCACTTTGCCTTCTAAGTTATTCACAACATCAAGCAAATGTTTCCACTCATCTAATTGTGTATCGCGCTCAACTTCTAATCCTAAACGCTCAATTACGATATCATCCATATCTTGACGACTAAGTTGTAATGGGATTTCATATAATGATTCTGCATCACGACATTCAATCACACTTTTCTTATCGATATCACAGAATAGCGCAATTTTATCTTTCAAATCTTGTGTCATTTCATATTCTGTACGCACGACAATCAGGTCTGGTTGAATTCCTAAACCACGCAATTCTTTCACGCTATGTTGTGTTGGTTTTGTTTTCATTTCACCGGCAGCTTTAATGTATGGTAGCAGTGTACAGTGCACATACATGACGTTCTCACGACCTAAGTCGCTACGAATTTGACGAATTGCTTCGATGAATGGCAATGATTCGATATCTCCTGTTGTACCACCAATTTCGGTAATAACAACATCTGCATTCGTACTTTCACCCGCTAGCAATAAGCGTGACTTGATTTCATTCGTAATATGAGGAATGACTTGTACTGTACCACCTAAGTAATCACCGCGACGTTCTTTTTGTAGAACATGTGAATAAACTTTACCAGCTGTGACATTCGAATACTTATTCAAATTAATATCAATAAAACGCTCATAGTGCCCTAAGTCTAAATCTGTCTCCGCACCATCATCTGTTACGAATACTTCACCGTGTTGATATGGACTCATCGTACCTGGGTCAACATTCAAGTATGGATCGAACTTTTGAATCGTTACTTCAAGCCCTCTATCTTTTAACAAACGTCCAAGTGACGCAGCAGTAATCCCTTTTCCGAGTGAAGACACAACGCCACCCGTTACAAATATAAATTTAGTCATGAAAAAATCCTCCTCAACAATTTTCAGTACTTACAATACGCTTTATCAAAGTAATCGGTTCATTCAACAACAGTTAAAATAAAAAAGTTCCCTCTCACAATGATTAATTTGCAAGGGGGAACATCACGTCGACTGCGCTGTACACAGTTATATTTATGTAGAAGTTAATTTTATTCAACTTCTGACGTATCCGTTTATTCAATCGTCCTAATTAAAGGAGCCCGAATAAAATTTTATCACTTTGAAACGAAAAGTCAATAAACTTCCGATATGATTTAAAGTGAAATTTGTCTTAAAGGATTGTGTCTCTCTATTGCTTCACTTGACTATAGTTCTTCTAAGTCATCTTCTTCAAGTTCGTCATCATCATATGATTCGTCAATGTCCGCTTCATCTTCTTCAACGACAAGATCAGACTCTTCAATCTCATCTTCAACATGTTCATCTTCTGGATCATCTAACTCTTCTTGATCATCTGTGCGGTTTGGAATGTTAACATCACCTTCTGAATCATCTTCACCTAGCAATGTTAAGTTTTGGTCTTCTTCGTCTTCTTCATCCAAAATATCAAATTTTTGAATCGTCGGCGCAATTTTTTCTTCAATATCATCTACTGAATACCAATCGCGTAATCCCCAAACATTATCTCCTACACTTAAAAAACGACCGTCTGTGTTTAAATCTGTGTAAAATTGGACGACACGATTTTCAATATCTTCATCTTCATAATGTCCGATGCGTTTGAATGAATCGATAATATCGTACAAATTCATTGTTTCATTCTGTTCACTAAGCAATGTATAAGCCATATCAATAAATGACTTTTCGTCCATCATTTCTTGTGTATAATCTTGTAATTTCATCAGCATATCTTCCTTTCAAAGATTCGCATTTATTCTATTCCATCTACTACCTACAATAAGGCTGCTAATAACCATAACAAAATTAGATTATAAATGACTGTAGCGCATTTCGCAATGTTTTACAAAGTTCTTTTTACTTTTCTTTTGTTAGTAATTGATGTACTTCTCAAATGTACAATAATCCTCTGTCGTTAAGGTCTCAACGAAGTTACTTTTTTCAAATAATGGTTTCAACTGATGATTTTGTCCAAATAATGTTACTTCGATGACTTTAACGCCTTGAAATTGTTTGCGCACATAAGTAGCAAGCTGCCTCAAAGCATTCTGTGCTACCCCCGCCGCTTGATACGCTTCAAAAACATATACCGAACGTATAATGAGACGCTCGTCAAATTGTTCAAGCGCAATAAAACCTGCTTTTGTGCCATTCAACATTAAATCAACAATATCAATTGTACCCACTGTTGAATCATCATTGTACTGAAGTTTAAGAGAAGAAACATACTTGGCATCTAAATCCAAATAATAAAGACGTTCTTTGCCAATAGGTCCTTCTTCTTTCGTCGCTGCATGCATAAATCCTGCACGCTCATAAACATTCCAAGCTGCTGCATTTTCCGCATCCACAACTAAATATAAATGATTAAAATCTGGGAACACTTCTTGAACGTATTGCGGTAACACCATCATCATCTTCGTACCATAGCCATGACCTTGATAGCGTTCATTGACAGATAGCGATCGCACGTAAACGACCTCGTTTGGCGTATCATAACCTTCATGCTGATAATGTTTATGCAAGACAAAAAAACCAATCACTTCTTGTTGCGTATTCAGTACTACATTCGGCACACGATTTTCATCTTCTATAGCATCATCCAGTACTTCTAATGGCAGAGAAGAATAGATACGTTGTCTTTCACTTAATGCAAATTGTGCAAGCGCCTCTCGGTATTGCGTGTCATATGGTTGTATCGTTATATCATCAAAGTGTTTACTTTTAGTCATTGGAAACATCCATCCCTTATTTTTAATTTACTTTATTGTTATCATACACTATTTCAGTCTGTTTCAAACACAATGAACATAAGAAGCTGGGATATTAATTTAATTTTGATATTTCATGTAGTAGGCAATAGCTGACTAGCGTTAAAATACGCTTTTACAAGTTTTTTATCCCTGCTCAGCTTTACCGGTGTGGGCAACAGAAACTTTTTTAGAAAACGATATTACTGTCACACTCCCTAAACGATTAAAAAATCACGAGTGTCACGTTAAATTTTTTAACTTTTTATTACCCTAAAACATTCTCTATAAATTGAGTTCAAGCACAAAAATACCTCTATACTCGTTGAAGATAGTCTTACGTATCCAAACTCAATGCAAAGGAAAATACGTTGTGCGTAATTTTACTAGTAAACCATTCTTCGGTTAATGATGTTCAGCTATCACTTTTATTAAATGACTGTTATTTTTAACTTAATTGCGCAGATTTACTACTGCTGATAGTCTATCCGCATTTTTCAAGTTTTGTAATCTACATACAAAAACAAATTTCCAAACTTCCACGCTATTCATTTGTTACATTTTCATTTATGATATACATTGTAAATATATATGAAGAGGTGACGTGTCATGCGAATCGGTATTGATGCCGGTGGGACATTGATTAAAATAGTTATCGAACAAGATGAGCAGCGTACATATCAAACGTATTTGTCTACACAACTAGAGGAAGTGGCGGCTTGGCTCAATCGTCAGCCGTGCCAAGATATTCACATTACAGGTGGTAAAGCTAAAATGCTTAATGATTTACTCAACTGTGAAGCTCAGACCTATATTGAATTTGATGCTGCAGCAAAAGGTGTTCAAATTTTACTCAAAGAACAAGGGACTAACATAGAACGCTATATTTTTTCGAATGTTGGAACAGGTACATCTATCCATTTATCTGATCCAACTGGACAACAGCGTGTAGGTGGCATTGGTACAGGCGGTGGTATGATTCGTGGACTTGGTTATTTATTAACAGAAATTAACGATTATGAAACCTTAACCAATCTAGCACAGAAAGGTAATCGTGATATTATTGATTTAAAAGTCAAGCATATCTATAAAAATGACACACCACCCATTTCTGGCGAGTTAACAGCGGCAAACTTTGGGAATGTCCTACACAACTTAGACCAAACTTTTACAGATGCCGATAAACTTGCTTCTGTGATGGGCGTTGTAGGTGAAAGTATTACAACTGTCTCCATCCATGTTGCACGCGAACATCAGGCTGAAGATGTTGTCTACATCGGTTCATCATTCCATAACAACCCATTACTTCAACAAGTCGTGACAGATTATACAATCTTGCGTGGCTTCAAACCACATTATCTAGATAACGGTGCCTTTTCAGGTGCTTTAGGTACACTCTACCTCTAAAAAAATGGGAAAGCATTCCTTGACACACAAGGGCTTTCCCATTTTTGATATATTTAAAATGTTAATTCATTCGCCAATTTCTGTGCTGAAACGATTGTTCCTACTACACCTGGTTTGACATCGATAGCAACATAACGATTGTCATCTCGGAGTTCATCTAACCACTCTGCAAACACTTCTCCTTCTACATCAATCAGCTCGAATGATTCGAAATCCTCTTCTGCTACTTTTTCAGCACGCTTGTTCAAGCTCCATACCGGCATAAAGTGCGATTGTTCAAAGTTATCATTTTCATCATAGACTACCGCAAACTGCTTGAGTCCTTTTTGTGTAAGACCGTATACCGTGTCAGACTTTGCAACATCTTGTACAAACTCACGAATACGAATATTATCCAAGTCGGTCATAATCTCATTCATTGCCTTAACAATATTAATCTCGTGACCAGCAGCATTCTGAGTTACATTTACGAGTGCCTCGTCTTTATCATCAAACATATCATCAAGTTCATATGTCGCAAAACGATCGATATCCATCGTTACAAGCTTGTCGTACGGCACTTCAAACTTCTGCAAATATTCTTCTGCTAGAGATTCACGTGTCCAAAAACAGAAGTATGCGCGATTTTGATAGGTATGTTTAATAATCTTTTTATCTTTAACCGCAATAAAAAACTGCTCGTTCGTTAATATATCTTTATAAAAACGTTCACTTTTATAAGACATGCTATAGCTCCTTCACTTGTTCATTCTCTTGATTAAGTCTAGTTAGTTAGACTATAACATACTTTAAGCATCTTGCATAAGAGAAGCACAATAACCCACATGTACTGCTAAAGATAATCCTATACTACCATTACTCAGTCATAAGACCTGCTAATTCTAGAAATTCTCGCTCATACTTTGCGATTGCCTCATCGCTTTCTGCAGACCAAATACAACCGAACCTCGAATCAACATGTACTGTTTGATACCAATCGCCATCGTAATATGACAATGGATACAGAACACCCTTTTGGATAAAAGTTTTGATAGCTTCATAAAAGCGTTCATTATCTCCTTTGGCAACGTAACTATAAAATTTATGATGCGATGCTGCCAATTCTGAAGCGAGTAACAACATACTCGTCGAACCGTTTTGACGATAGTTCAAATCAATCGCGTACACTTCACCATCGGCATCTTCTAAAATATCAAATCCTGCAATACCAATAAAACCAAGTTGAACCGCTTTCTCCATCAACGCATAACCTGCATCAATTACTTTCTGTGGTACATGTTGGGCATTCACATTGCCTTGATAGAAACCATATTCATTCGTTAATTGTTTCGCAGCGCCGAGATAAATAATCCCTTTATCAGGATGTTTCGCAAATTGAACACAATAGTTACTAACTGCCTCAACACATTGTTCGATAATCAATGTTTCTGTCGCTTCCGAAGCTTTTTGCACACGTTGAATTGCTTGTTCCAATTCCTCTTGTGTATAACAAATCATCACGCCATAACCACCTGCTGTCGGTAACTCATCACCAGGCTTAATTACAATTGGTAAAGTCCATTGACGTACAGCTTGCTCAAAGTTATCAAAAGCAACCACTTCTCGACGTGGCAAGTATTTGCCATCTGTCCACTCTGGAATTTTAGATTTGTTATTCAAATCCACGAATAGCTGTTTATCCATCGCATATTGTTGTGGTGGTACAAGATTATCTCCATGAACATATTGAAAATAAATTTTGTATCCTTCTTCTTTCGACAAGCGCTGTAACAGTTGTTCGTATGAGTCTTGGTCTTTGAAATAATACAAATTATCTGGAATGGTACGGTTTACAAGTGCAAAGAGTTCTCGTAGTTTATCCGTAACGCTTGCTTCATGTACAATGACAGGCATATCTGCGATTAATAGCTCTCTTGCTGATAGGAAGTTAGATTGGTGTTCATCCGGTTCTAACCATGGGTTTGAGATATAAGAAGGGCGAGAAGAATACACCACATCTTCTTCATACAACTGCGCCATTGTGACATCTGGATAATCCGTTTTTACATCGGTCATAATAATTGCTCCCTTAAAATTTGATGCTCATGTTGAATCTTCTCAAGTTGCGCCTTATCTTCAATTAATCTAGCTCCCATTAAAGCAATAATCTTTGCACCTTTTATAAGTGCTTTGTCTCCCATTGGACTCACTGCCGCTTCTCTAAATCGATGCGTGTGTCCAACTAAACTACGCGGGCCAATTTTGATATGTGGATGAATGGTAGGTACGACATGACTTACATTGCCAGTGTCTGTAGAACCAAATCCAAAGTCATCGTGACTGACTTCTTCCCCAAGTTCTTCTGCATATGCTTCAAACAATTTATCTAATAATGGTGCTTTAATAAACTCATTAACCCCATTTTGAATGGGACCAAACTCATAATTGCACCCTGCTTGTAATGCTGCACCTTTGGCAATATTATGAACACGCTGCGTAAGAATATCTAAAGATTTACGCGTTGTACCTCTTGTATAGAAGCGGGCATGTGTAAAATCCGGAATAATATTGGCTGCTTTTCCACCATCCAATATCACACCATGGACGCGTTCAGATGTCTGAATATGTTGACGTAGTTGTGCTACCCCGTTGAAAAAGCTAAGCATTGCGTCCAATGCATTGCGTGCTTCATAAGCATTTTCAGATGCGTGTGCACTCCGTCCGAAAAATTTAATATCCAATACATCCACTGCTAATGTATGAATCGTTGGATATGTCTCATTGCCAGGGTGAATCATCAGAGCAACATCCACATCGATAAGTCCTTCTTTTACATATGATGCTTTAGCCGAACCATTTTCTCCCCCTTCTTCTGCTGGACAGCCATATACAACAACAGTCCCACCGATATCATCGACGACTTGCTTCAATGCCACACCTGCAAGTACACTCGATGTTCCTATAATATTGTGACCACATGCATGCCCCAAACCTGGCAACGCATCATATTCTGCTAAAAATCCAATTTTAGGGCCTGGTTTTTCTGATTGATATGTTGCAATAAAGCCTGTCGCATGACCTGCAATATCACGTTTCACTTCAAAATCATTGCGTTTCAAATGATCAATCAACAGTCTTGAAGCAAATAGTTCTTCATTCCCCAATTCAGGACGTTCATGTATTTGATGGCTCATATCTAAATAATCAAGCCGATGATTATCAATGTAGTCTAATATTTGTTGTTTTACCGAAATCAAGAAAAAAACTCCTTTCATAAAAAAATTATCAACTTTGACTCAACGCAACATTTATATCAAGTGCGGTATGTTCAAAGTTGATAACATCCTGTCCATGTCATTTATCTGTCAGCTTTCTCGCTGTTGGATTTAGCACCTTTATCGTCTCCGATGAGGTTGCAGGGTTTCACAGGGCCAAGTCCCTCCACCGCTCTTGATAAATTGTATTCAATTATTACTCATTCTATCGGATTTATGATGATTTGTCATGTGATTTTGTCTATATTTTCAAAATTTTATTAAGCAACTATTATTTATCTACGTAATTCAATTAAACACGTGTCTTTTACTTTTTATTGAATATGATAAAATAGCGTTAAATAACAAAGGAGGCGCTGATGATTATGCCAAAAATGAATGTCGAAAGTTTTAACTTAGATCATACAAAGGTGGTTGCACCATATATTCGCTTAGCTGGAAAGATGACAGGTACAAATGGAGATGAAATTCATAAATACGATATCCGCTTTAAGCAGCCTAATAAGGAGCATATGGATATGCCTGGTTTGCACTCTTTGGAGCATTTAATGGCAGAAAATATTCGTAACCATTCAGATAAGGTTGTTGATTTAAGTCCAATGGGATGTCAAACTGGCTTTTATGTGTCATTCATCAATCACGATAACTATGAAGAAGTATTAGACATCGTAGAAAAAACAATCCATGATGTACTTCATGCAACAGAAGTGCCTGCATGTAATGAAGTACAATGTGGTTGGGCTGCTTCTCACTCGTTAGAAGGCGCAAAAGTGATTGCACAAGCATTTTTAGATAAACGCGCGCAATGGCATGATGTCTTTGGTGAGGGTTAAATAAAGGTTGTGAAAAGCTCCTTTTGAATTGAAGCAAAACCGCTTTTCAGTCTTAACGCCCATTATCACAAAAACACGGATGCAAGTGAAGCATCCGTGTTTTTGTGAGCACTTTATAATTTGCGCACCCAAGCCATTAAGACAAACTGTAAAGGCAATCGACCGTACAGTACTGACTTAGAGAGCGTTTTATCACCAAGTGGCAGCTGGTGGCGTGCCATATAAATATTTGCTGGAAAAACTGCCCATAAAAAAGCGATTATTACATGTTTAAACCAATAGCCTGGACGTTTCAATGCTAAACCGATACCAAATATTAACTCCATCACACCTGTCATCCATACAATTTCCCTTTTAAATGGCAAATAATGCGGGACGATATTGCGGAAATTACGCTCGCGCTTAAAATGTAAATAACCCGCACCTGTAAACAAGATTGCTAATAATTGTCGACTAATCCATTTCATACTATAACATCCTTTATTTTGCAATAATTTCATGAATTAATGTTGGGACTTCTCCGTGATTACTAATCGTGATATTGTCATATAATTTCGCTTTCACTTGTTCAACATCTTCTTGGTTCGCGTAGATTGTTAACAATGATTCACCTTCTTCAACAGAGTCGCCAACTTTTTTATTTAATACCAGTCCGACCGCTAAATCAATCGTATCTTCCTTCGTTTGACGTCCTGCTCCCAACATCATAGAAGCAATTCCAATTTCGTTAGCAATCATTTCAGACACTACACCTGATTGTTTCGCTGGTAGTTCAAACGTGTATTTGGCAGTTGGTAACTTAGATGGATCATCCACAACAGATGCATCCCCACCTTGATTACTTAAAAATACTTTAAATTTCTCAAGTGCTTGACCATTCTCAATCACGCCTTGTAACATTTTACGCGCTTCCTCTAAACTCTCAGCTTTTTGCGCTAATACGACCATTTGTGAACCAAGTGTTAAAACCAGTTCCGTTAAATCTTCTGGTCCTTCACCTTTTAACGTATCGATAGCTTCTTTCAACTCCAGTGCATTACCTATTGCACGGCCAAGTGGCTGACTCATATCCGAGATGATTGCCATCGTATTACGACCAACTTGATTACCAATTTTTACCATTGCATGTGCTAATTGTTCAGCCTCTTCAACAGTCTTCATAAACGCACCATTACCTGTCTTCACATCAAGGACAATTGCATCTGCACCCGCAGCAATCTTTTTACTCATAATAGATGAAGCAATTAATGGAATAGAGTTAACTGTGCCTGTTACATCACGTAAGGCATAAATTTTCTTATCAGCAGGTGTTAAATTCCCTGTTTGTCCAATAACTGCCAAATGATCTTTATTCACTAATTTGATAAAGTCATCTTCTGGAATTTCAACATGGAACCCTTCAACCGCTTCTAATTTATCGATTGTACCACCTGTATGACCTAAGCCACGCCCACTCATCTTCGCAACTGGAATGTCCAGTGCTGCTACTAATGGCGCCAATACAAGTGTTGTTGTATCGCCCACACCACCTGTTGAGTGTTTATCAACTTTGACCCCTTTAATACCCGAAAGATCAATTTGGTCACCTGATTCAACCATCGCCATCGTTAAATCTGCACGTTCTTCATCTGTCATATCTTGGAAGAAAATCGCCATTGCTAAGCTCGACATTTGATAATCTGGAATATCCCCTTTCGTATATCCATTCACAAAAAACTTAATTTCTTCCGTTGTCAGTGCATGTCCGTCTCTTTTTTTTGCGATAATGTCTACCATTCTCATGATTTTTCTCCTCTTCTCTCGTCGCATTGTCGAATCTTGGCAGTAGAAATAAAAAAGCTTGAAAAAGACCTTTTCTCCGATTACCTACTACCGTTCACATCATTTCTCAAGGATAGGGGATTTTTAATCATTCCCCAGTTTCATTTGTAAGCCTTTTCTCTTACATTATAAATCATTCTATACTATTTGATAAATATTATGAGTGATAAATCGTAAAAGTTCACTTTATCTTTTGAACCATCTATAAATGTATGACTAAACTATGAAACTGTGCTAGTGTATCTCATCGACATTTGCGTGTCGGTCTGTTATCTTTAAGGTAATACATAAATATAAAATTAAGGAGCTGTTTGTTATGACACAAGGTACACCACATATTCAACCGAACGGAACAAAAATTGCTAAAACGGTATTAATGCCAGGCGATCCATTACGTGCAAAATATATTGCAGATAACTTTTTAGAAAATGTAGAACAGTTCAATGAAGTGCGTAATATGTTTGGTTACACAGGCACATATAAAGGGAAAGAAATCTCTGTGATGGGTTCTGGTATGGGGATTCCAAGCATCGGTATTTATTCATACGAGTTATACAACTTTTTTGATGTAGATACAATTATCCGAATCGGTTCTTGTGGTGCCATGCAAGAAGATATTCAACTATACGATATCATCATTGCACAAGGTGCTTCTACTAACTCAAACTTTGTAGATCAATACCAAATTCCTGGTAATTTTGCGCCACTAGGTGATTTTGATTTAATCGTTAAAGCAAAAGAAAAAGCTGATGCAATCGGTGCCCGCGCACATGTTGGTAATGTCTTATCTTCAGACACTTTCTACAATGCCAACCCAAACTTCAATCAAAAATGGACGGATATGGGAATCTTAGGTGTAGAAATGGAGTCAGCTGGTCTTTATTTGAATGCTACGAAAGCAGGCAAAAAAGCGCTCGGTATCTTTACAGTATCAGACCACTTATTACGTGATGAAGCAACAACAGCAGAAGAACGTCAAAACTCATTTACACAAATGATGGAAGTTGCACTTGAAATTGCAGAATAATCATTCGTTATAGTTACAATCCCCATAATCATTAGGCGTACGCTGCCAACAGTTATGGGGATTTTTTGTCGCTAATTTTCCATAAGTGCTTGATCAACTGCTTCGCGTGTCGGAATTCCACCTTGTGCGCCCATCTTTCTTACAGCAAAGCTAGACGCCATGTTCGCAAACTCTAACGCTGACTCAAGTGATTGCCCTTCACTTAGTGCCACAGCTAACGCACCGTTAAATGTATCGCCTGCGCCTGTTGTGTCTACAACCTCACATGGATATGCAGGTACGATGCGTTGTGTCTGATCAAAATACATCGCACCTTCTGCACCAAGCGTCACAATCAACTTCCTAGGGTACCGTGCTATCACATCACTTATCTCACCATCAAATAGTTGTCGACACTCACTCTCATTCGGTGTTAAATAAGTAACTTGTTCGAGCAACTTGTTGTCAATTAAGCGATATGGTGCAGGATTTAATATGACTTGTAAACCAAGCTGTGTCGCTTCCTCAATCACTGCTTCAACTGTCTCAGCAGGAATTTCTTGTTGCATTATAATAATATCGCCACGCTCAAACTTCTGTAATATCGGTAATACCACTTCAGGTGAAATGTAATTGTTAGCTGCGGGTACAACGATAATCCGATTATCTTTGTCATATAACGTAATATGTGCTGTCCCTGAATGCTCACCTGTAATCGTCTGCATATATGTCGTATTCACACCATACTGCCTCATATTATCCATAATTGTTTTCCCAAATGCATCATCACCGACTGCACCAATCATATAAACGGCTTGATTGCGTTTTAAACGTGCAGCAGCCACTGCTTGGTTTGCGCCTTTTCCACCCGGTGCCATCAACAGCGTATCACCTAGTACAGTTTCTCCCTGTTCAGGAATCACTTTCGTCTGCACCGTCAAATCCATAGACGCACTACCGATTACAATAATTTTGTGTGTCATAACTAAACACCTCTCTATTCTATAAAAAATGATTGTTCTTGCGCAGTAGGTATTGCCCACGTCGTTGACCATAGCTTATCACGATTATTCGCAAAACAACGATATCCCACATCTCGCAATGGTTTAGGCACGCTCCATAACAGCACGCCTAACCATCTATGGTGTCTTAATGCGCACAACATATGAACGATTGCTGTTGATTCAAACATTAACCGTTCACCATATTGTAAGATAACACTATTTTTCGATGCGACTTCCGGATGCTTCATTGCTAATAAACGTCCTGCGTCGCTTTTCAACGGTACAAATTGATAGTTACGTGGCAAGCCATGACGAATCAACCATATCGCATAATTATAACAATACACACATTTGTGATCGTAATAAATGATCGGCATTATCCTCACCTCATCTTTCTGAATAGGACTAAAAAATCAATGTACTTAAATAAAATAACTCACCGTTATTTTACAAAAAGCATACAGTTATTGAAAACATTTACGCGTATTTTTCACAATGTGTTAATACCTATTTATTGTCAAACACCTAAAAAAGCAGCAACCCTTGTTACAAAGGAAATTGCTGCCTATACAGCTATATTTACTGCATCGCATTTTGTTCTTTGAAATAAACTTTTTCTTCTTGCGTTAACTTTATAATTTTAAAACCGGTAAAACCATAAATAATCGAAATAATCGGTACTATGTAATTCAATATCGCAAATGGCGCATATTCAGATACGTGTACATTCAAGGTCGTTAAAATAAACACCCCACACGTATTCCATGGCACAAACACCGAAGTTAATGTCCCACCATCTTCAAGTGCACGCGATAAGTTTTTCGGATGTAATCCTTTATCGATAAAAGTCGATACATACATACGTGACGGTACAATAATAGAAATATATTGTTCTGAACATGATAAATTTGTACCAAAACACGAGATAATGACAGATGCAATCAGACTACCTGTATTTTTCGCAAATTTTAATACGACAGAAATCAATGCTTTTAACATACCTGAATATTCAAGCAAACCACCAAACGTCATTGCTACGAGTGTTAGTGATATCGTGTAAAACATTGATTCGAGACCACCACGGTTGAATAATTTATCAATCGTCTCATTTCCTGATTCTAATACATAACCTGTTTGCAATGACTGCACTGCTGTTGCTAAAGAGTCTCCTTGTACAAAGATTTGTGCAAAAAAGCCTAAAACAATACCGAGCACTATTGATGGGATAGCTGGTACTTTTAATGCAACAGCGATAATAACGATAAGCGGTATAATAAGTAGCCACGGTGTAATAAAGAACGACTCATTAATCGCATTCATAATATTGTTAATGCGTTGTTGGTTCAAGTGATTACTTCCATACATCTGACCAAGAACAAAAAAAGCAACCAAGCTAATGATTAAACCTGGAATTGTTGTATAGAACATATGCTTGATATGATCAAATAAATCAACATTAGTAAGACCTGATGCCAAGTTCGTTGTATCAGAAAGTGGGCTCATTTTATCTCCAAAATATGACCCAGAAATAACTGCCCCTGCAACCATACCAGGTGATAGCCCCATGCTAATACCAATCCCCATCGATGCCACACCAACTGTTGCCATCGTTGACCATGAGCTTCCAATCGCTAACGAAACAATACCACATATGACAACAACTACTGCTAAAAAGAAAGTTGGTGAAATCAGCTTCAGACCATAGTAAATCATTGCTGCTACAACGCCACTGCCTATCCACGCACCAATAATCAAGCCGACAAGCATAATGATGACAACTGCTGGCAAAGCATGCTTAATTCCCTTGTACATCATTTCTTCCACTTCATCCCATTCATAACCATGGCACAATGTTACAATAATTGCCACAGTCGTTCCGATAAGTAATGGAATATGTGGCGCTTGATCTAATTTTACAACCGTGAATAACATAGCAGAAATCATAATGACCATCGTCAAAAGCGCATACCAAATATTGATTTCTTTCTTTTCTCGTTTTTTAATGTTCAAATTTAACCCCTCCCCTTCACTTAAACATAAGCGGTTAAAAACATCATACTATTTCTGAAAATAACCCGCAAGAATTTTCAGAATATTTTTCGCGTATACTATTTTGTTTTGCTATCCCTTTATACATTGAATAATACCTATGCCATGCGACAAGTTAAATATCCGATAAAAGTAATCACATCACAAGATCTTCACAAATTTTATAACATTATCACAACCCAATATGCATCAAAACATGCGGTTGGAATAATTAATAAAAAATACTTCCTAAAATAAAAAAATGTAGAAGACAATGACTGGGAGAGCGCATAAATATACTTTTAATGTTTTTACTCCTACTATTAACGTTCAAGAAGCAAGAGGGGGTGTAAGCCTAGTGAACACAACAGAAAAATTTGTAAGTATTTCATAGCAATGCCCCTGCAAGGGTGATGAACTATGTAGTGAGCCGAACATGCCGTCATATATCAATCAGCTACTGTCTAGATTTGGCAAAATCAAAAAGCGATTTTGTTGCGCAGTATCCGGGTCCCTTTTACATCCTCATAACAGCCTTGCCAGAGCATGGGGTACAGAATCTTTTTAGAAAAATAAGATTCGTACCCCTTCCATTTTTTAATAGCTATATTTTATTTCTTCACTTGGATAATACGCGTATATTTTAACATCTGCGTTGAGTAAGTTTCTTTCACTTCTTGCGGTGTTAGATAAGTCACCCCTACGATATGCCAGTTTGGATTGAAGCGATAAAATGAATCTTTATTACGACTCCATTTAATCATACTGCCATCTTTATTGTAACGAGGTAATGTCATCTCATAACCTTCTAACACATTGATAAATGTTTGAAAAATATCTGGATCAATACGTTCAAATTGATCGATCACTAAATATTGTCGATCTGTTTTTGGCATCAAATCTGTAATAAATCCTTCACGATAGTATAATGCACCCGCTTCGTTTGGTAAATATCTGCCGTATAACATTTCTTCCATAAAATCTGGGTGACCCACTGTCATTACAGGCGTGGCATTGGCTTTTTCAACCAGTGATGTTGCTGCTTTAAGCCCCTCCGCCTTATCATCTGCCAACAATAAAATAAATGGCTTTACATCTTCTTCTTTGGGCAATTCATAATCAGATTTAACCGTTTCAAATTGTCCTTTCAAACCATCATTTTCACTCATTTCCATCATGGCATGATATTGTGTCGGTGTTAAGCTCGCAATTGCTTGTTTCGCATTTTCTTGCAAGAAATACAGATTTTTAAGTTTTGGATGCTTATTCAAAGTCATTAAGCTAATGGGATGAATGTCTTCTAAGTATCGAATCTCGATAGCGGTACTATTCGTTCTTCCCGCTTCAGGTGGTCGCGTATGTATATGATGTGCCACTTCTGCACGACCCACAATAGACTGGTTCATATGCTTATTATATACAATAATTTGGTCACCAATTTCCAGCTGTGTATAGTGATGATAACCGTTACGCTTAATACCATTTCGTGTATGTGTATATATCGTGTACGTCTCATTCGGTTCATATGTGTCTGTTTCTGACATAAAGAAGTAACGTGGAATGGTTACATCTCCTGTACCAAGCCCTTTGATTAACTCAAACTCGTCATATGATATTTTATTGAACAACGTTTCTTTCATATTGTTCATGCGGAATTCGAGTGCTTCGCTGCGCTTTAAATACTCTGTTGTCAATGGTTTAAACGTTTCATTAAACTTGAATTGCACATGAATCTTATTCTGTGCGCCTGTCATCACACTTGTAATCTCACCCCAACCAAGTAATCCAGCATCAGTTTGAACTTGGTAGAAAATGACCTTATCTCCTACTTGTGCTTGCTTAAACGCACGAAACCCTTGTGTAGGATTAAATTGTGCGCCTGATTCAAAGACAGTGGTTTGTCCTACTAACGGTTCATTGTGATTCCATCTATTATAACCACAATTTAGCCAAAAGTAATTTGTTTCTGCTGCCATGGTATATGAATCTCCTTCGTCATATATTTATCTTGTTCATTATAAATGTTTATGTCGTGAACAACAATAGCTTTTCATGAGGTTCTTGTCACACAACTTTATCCCAAAATTTGCATCAAACCAGCTATCACTGGAAAAACATTCACCAAAATACCGCCAAGTTTCAGCATGGTGCTAATGTTTGAATTTGGCAGTGTCCACAATGTAGCAATTATCCCAATCACCCCGATGATGACTGGGACAACAAGTGATGGAAACACTGTAACATTAAAAAAGATACATGCACCTGATATGATGCCACATAATAATGCAATATATAAACCTATTTTCATCTATTGTCCCTTTCTTTGTTGAATATTTCTTATTGTTTTTTGAATGCGCTTACTTGAATCACTCCACAATGTAATGTTCAACTAAAGTTTGACGAACCTCTGCCAAGTGACAAGTCATTCTGTGCTCCGCTAAGGCTGAATCTTGCTGCTCAACAGCATTCAAAATGGCAATATGCTCATCCAGCAAGCGCTCCATTGTCTTTTCACGATTGTACAAATAAATGTGGCGCGTGCCTTTCATAGTCTGTTGAACCAAATCAGAAATATTGTGAAGCAGTTCATACAATAGTTCATTGTCTGAAGCTTTAGCTATTGCCAGATGAAAACGCAAGTCCGCTTCTTCTCCAGACTTATGTTTACGCATCGCCTGCGTCATTTCGTCCAATGCTAAGCGCATCTCATTCAGCAATTCATCCGTTCGACGTTCTGCTGCAAAGCGTACTGTAGAGAGTTCAACAACTTCACGCAATTCTAAAATTTCTTTGACGCGTTTCGGTGTTAGAGTTTGTGAGATAAAGTCAAACAATTGTGGTGTTTTCTGTTTAACAAATGTTCCATAGCCATGTTTGATTTCTACAAGTCCAATAATGCGTAAAGCGTTCAATGCCTCTCTGACCGAAGCATTACTCACGCCATATTCTTTTGCCAAATTTTGAATTGAAGGCAGGCGTTCTCCTTCTTGTAACACACCATTTTCTATTTGTTCAATTAATCTATTTGCAATTTGCTCATAAATTTTTGGGCTTGATATCTTCATCTTGTCCCTCCTTGTCACAATCTCTATTATTGTATCAAATTATGTAGCACTGATTGAATGGATTTTCTATTATGTAATATAATCGCAATATATGTTATATCCATCGATTTCTTTTATAATGGGTTCCTATTCTATTTAACACAGATATAAATCATAAAATAATGCTATACTATCCAAATATCTATTGCGTACAATATAGACATGCAGTGATAAATCATCTGTCATTTTATATCATATTGATTTCCAAATCTGTTCGTTTTTGTTAAGGTGGAGTATATATCGAAAGGAGTGCTCTCGATTGTTTAATTTTACAAGCAAGTTTTTACACAGTACAAAATCACAACGTAAAAAGTTATACAGTATGAACTTAGTCAATTTTGTCTTAATGTTACTACTGCTTAGCGTATCTGTTTTGCCTATCGGGCTCGTTTTTAATTTGTGGGCAATGGCATTTTTTACAGGTCAAGGAAATTCAACTGCGCTTATTCTGATGACGATTGGTTCACTGTTATTCATTGCATTGATTTTCTTGATGATTACGTTCCCACTCTTTACAGGAAGTGTGCGTTCGATATACCATGCAGTGTCGAAACATGAGCCAGTTAATTGGAAAGATCTATTTTCTACATTTAAAGGCAAGATTTGGCGTAAAAGTCTACTCGTTGGATTGACGACTGTTTTATTCATGTTCTTATTGTTCATTGTTGATTACTTTATAACAATGGGCTTACGTAATGCTTTCATGTCATTAGCGACAAATGACACCGCCATGATAATGCTATCATTTGTCATTTCTGTTATATCCAGCCTTTATATTTGGCTTATGGCTGTATTCTTGATTAATATGATTATTACATTTATCAAGCATCCCGAAGACAAAATACGCACATACCTAAAAACTTCATGGCGTACAATCAGAAATGGACAAAAAACATTTTTTACATTCTACATCGGTATCTTGTTGATTAACCTTGTATTATTGATCGTTGCTGGTCCTGTGCTTAATCTTGTGCAAATGAACCTTGCCCATATGTCACAGAATGCAGCGCAGATTATTTTGTGGGTGGTTAATGTGATATTCTTTATTATCCGCTATACTGTTTACTTCTTGATGATTGGTACAATCACAACGTACTATCATCAACAAGGTCGTAAAAACGCATAATTGCTTAATATAAACATACTAAGATTAGTGATGAAGCATAACCTTAGTATGTTTTTCTATTCTTATAGTTGATGTTTTAATAGTGCTTCTGCGAGAAAACGTGCTGCACCATCATGATTATTGTCCACACGTGTTTCATAAGCTGTCAATGCTTTAATACTGTCATTTGCATTGCGCATCGCTACAGTTACACCACCTACTTTAAACATCGAACGATCATTGTCACTGTCACCAATAACCAGTGTATCAGCAATATCAATATTAAAGTGACGACACATCTCTTCAATGCCCGTCCCTTTATTCACTTGATATGCCATCGTCTCAACATTATTTGGTGTGGACTGTGATACTTCGATTCTCAAAGTTTCCATTTGTTCTTTAATCATTTGACGAAATGCAGCTATTTTGTCTAAATCAGGATGAAACATATATATTTTAGAATACTTCAAACCTGCTGGAATGGCATCATACCACGTAAGTTTCCCCTCAACCGCTTCATGCCTTGACAGCCATTCACTTGCACCAACCGATTGCGGCTTATCTCCTGCTATTAGTTCTAACATCCATGATTGATCTGCCTTGCAAGAAAAACGTGACTGATTAAATGGGAAGATTTCATAGTAAATACCTTCTTGCTGTGCCTTTTTAACTATTGAACGTACACTCGCTTCAGCTAAACCATGCTGAAATAACACCTCTTCTCCAACATGTCCAATTGTACCATTTGAGGAAATGATACCGTCAAAAATCATTGTTTTAGGGACTAACAAGGAAATTTCTTCTTTTGCACGCCCTGTTGCTAAAAAGACTTTATAACCAGTCTTTCTTAATTGCGCAATAATCTCTGCTGTATAATCAGAAGAACGATTATTTTCACGCAGTATCGTACCATCCATATCTAAAAATATTGCTTTAACATGTTGCATATGCGACTGTTCCTTTCTATCAGAAGTCCTATCTTCTAAAGTGTGTCATTTTCTCTTGATAAAAGCAATCAAAACCCTTTTGAGCGACGAATCAGTTGATATCTTCCTTGCTGATATTGTAGCTGTACCGGCATACTGAATAGCTCTGTCAGCTGTGCACTGGTCAACGTGTCTTCTATAGCTCCTATCGCATGAACTGCCCCTTGCTTCAAGATGAGTGCATGTGTGAAGTCTGCTGTCACTTCTTCAACAAAGTGCGTCACATAGATAACCGCCATGTCTTGGTAATCATCATGCATATTCATCAACATATCTAGCAACTGTTCACGTCCAACGTAATCCAAACCATTACACGGCTCATCTAATATCAATAAGCGCGGACGAGTCACCAATGCACGTGCTAGCAACACACGCTGTTGTTCTCCAGTAGATAAGTGACCAAAGTACATATCTTCAAAATGCGACATACCAAAACGCTCAAGTATGTCTTTAGCAAGCTTAATATCCTCATCAGACGGTGTTTGATACACGCCAATCGACTTATAGATTCCACTCAACACAACATCACGAACAATCTCTCCCTCTGCGAAACGATCGCGCAAACTTCCGGATACATACCCAATCTGTTCTCGTACACACTGCGCAGAATAACCTTCCTGCCCGGGTGTCATGCCAAACAAACATATATCGCCTTGTGTAGCAAAATCATATGCAGTGATAATATTCAATAGTGTACTCTTACCAGCACCATTCATGCCGTAAACTAACCACTTTTCCCCAGATTGAATATGCCATGTAATTCCATGAAGTAACGGCTTTCCCCCTTTTTGCTTTACCATTTCTGTTAAATAAATCATTTATTGTCTCCCCTTATCCTGCTATTAAAAAGCTGATTTCATTGTACAATGAAATCAGCTAAACGTTGTTATTTTATTGGTTCTGCAAGTTATTCAACTGTTACAGACTTGGCTAAGTTACGTGGCTTGTCCACATCTAAGTCACGGTGAAGTGCCGCATAGTATGAAATTAATTGTAATGCCACAACTGATACTAATGGTGTCAATAATTCATGTACATGCGGAATCACATACGTGTCACCATCTTTTTCAAGACCTTCCATTGAGATAATACATGGATGCGCACCACGTGCTACAACTTCTTTCACGTTACCTCGAATAGACAAGTTTACATGTTCTTGTGTTGCTAACGCCACGACTGGTGTACCTTCTTCAATAAGCGCAATCGTTCCGTGTTTCAGCTCACCGCCTGCAAAACCTTCTGCTTGAATGTATGAAATCTCTTTCAACTTCAAAGCACCTTCTAAGCTGACATTATAATCAGCTGCACGACCAATAAAGAATGCGTTGCGTGTCGTTTCTAAGAAGTCTGTTGCAATCTGTTCCATTTTTGGTGCGTCATCAACAATGGTTTCAATGGCTGCTGTAACTTTTGCCAGCTCAGGTAACAAATCAACATTTGTTTCACGACCACGTTCTGCCGCAACTACTTGTGCCAAAATAGATAATACCGCAATCTGTGCTGTATAAGCTTTTGTTGAAGCTACTGCAATCTCAGGTCCAGCATGTAATAATAGCGTGTGATCTGCTTCACGTGATAACGTTGAACCCGCTACATTTGTGATTGTTAATGAACGATGTCCTAACTTTGTTGTTTCTACTAACACGGCACGGCTATCCGCTGTTTCACCTGATTGAGAGATGTAAATGAACAATGGACGTTCTGATAACAATGGCATGTTGTATACAAACTCTGATGATACGTGCACTTCTGTCGGTACGCCTGCCCATTTTTCTAAATATTCTTTACCAACTAATCCTGCATGATAGCTTGTCCCTGCTGCAATAATATAGATACGGTCAGCGCTTTGTACATCTTTAACAATCTCTGGATCGATGTTCAAGTTACCTTGTTCGTCTTGGTATGATTGAATGATACGGCGCATTGCAGCTGGTTGTTCGTGAATTTCTTTTAACATATAGTGGGCATAAACCCCTTTTTCAGCGTCTGAAGCATCAATTTCAGCTGTATAACTATCTCTTTCAACCACGTTGCCTGCTAAGTCTTTAATAACCACTTGGTCTCGTTGTACTAACACCACTTCTTGGTCTTTTAGTTCTTTGTATTCACTTGTTACTTGAATCATCGCCAACGCATCTGATGCAATAACATTAAAATTGTCGCCGATACCTACAAGCAATGGTGATTTATTTTTCGCTACATAGATAGTGTCCTTATCTTCACGATCTAACAATCCAAGTGCATATGAACCATGTAATAATGAAACCACTTTTGTAAATGCAGCTTCCGTTGTCATACCTTGGTTCGCAAAGTATTCCACTAATTGTACAATTACTTCTGTATCTGTTTCTGACACGAATGCCACATCTGGAATATACGTGTCTCTTAATTCCTCATAGTTCTCAATCACACCATTGTGTACAAGTGTATAACGTTCGCTTGATGATTGATGCGGGTGAGAATTTTCATAACTTGGCACACCATGCGTTGCCCAACGCGTATGTCCGATACCTGCTGAACCATCAATATCATTGTCAGCAGCCTTGCGCAATTCTGCGATACGTCCTTTTGCTTTAGTCACTGTAACATCCTTATCTTCACGTGTCGCAATACCCGCCGAATCATAACCACGATATTCTAGTTTTTCTAATCCGCGTAATAAAATCTCTTTCGCTTTTTCATGACCAATATAACCTACAATTCCACACATAAGTCTTTTCCTCCATTACAAAATAACGGTACCTCAAACTGTATTTTTCATGCGTACATTCTATTACAATATGTCTCGCTTAAACACACTTTGTGCATCGCTTTTCTTATTTTTTAATTGATTGGCGATCTTATTAACTTTGTCCAAAAGGTTGCCCTTCTGTTTTAATCAATAAGCTAACGAATGAGCCACATCCGGGATAGCATCCGCCGATCTAATTCGATCACTATCCTCCTCGTCTACAAACCTCCAAAGTCCATTTCGATACACATTCTGCTCTAATGCATATGTCCACAATCAACTTCTCTAGCTTGTACTGGCGCTTTAACTTCTACCTCACAATCCTCCTTATTTAGAATCTATCTCATTGTACACCGATAAAAACAATCAATGCAAATAAAACTATTATTTTCAGCATAAAACACAATAAAAATGTCCATATTTTCGTCATGAACTCCCGTTGCTATGCGCAAACTATATTTTGTCACTTTCTTCCTGCCAATTCAGTACTTTCTATTCATTGTAGACTTCCATATCCAGAACTTATGATGAAGTTAGAACGACATATTATAAATATGAAAGGATGATAACTACTATGTCGCAAAATAATACAACGACACACCAGCCAATGAAAGCACGTATTCAGCGTAATATCCAAGCATTTGGCTCTTTTCTGTCCAGTATGATTATGCCTAACATTGGGGCTTTTATTGCATGGGGACTCATTACAGCGTTGTTTATCCCTGATGGATGGTACCCAAATGAAGCGCTTGCTACAATGGTCGATCCAATGATCAAGTTTTTGATTCCATTACTCATTGCTTTTAGTGGTGGTCGACTTGTACATGATATTCGTGGCGGTATCGTTGGGGCAACAGCAACTATGGGGGTCATCGCCGCATTTCCAGACACACCTATGCTTATCGGCGCAATGCTTATGGGACCACTTGTCGGTTGGCTCATGAAGCAAGTCGATGCATATTTACAACCACGTACACCTAATGGCTTAGAAATGCTCGTCAACAACTTCTCAGCAGGATTCTTAGCATTTTTCATGACAATTCTTGGATTCAAAGCACTCGCACCAGTTGTTTCTGGGCTTATGCATATCTTAGGCATGGGCGTTGATTTCTTGATTGGGAAGCACTTATTGCCATTAGTCAGCATATTGATTGAACCTGCCAAAATCGTCTTTTTAAATAATGCCATTAACCATGGTGTATTAACGCCATTAGCGGCCAATCAAGTCAGTGAAGCCGGTAAATCAATTCTATACACTTTAGAATCTAACCCTGGTCCAGGTCTCGGCATTCTACTTGCTTACATGGTTTTTGGTAAAGGAACTGAAAAAGCTACGTCATATGGTGCTGCCTTTATTCATTTTGTGGGTGGTATTCACGAAATTTACTTTCCATATGTATTAGCACGTCCGTTACTTATCTTAGCTGCAATTGCAGGAGGTATGACAGGTGTTACAACATTTAGCTTATTTAATTTTGGATTAACAAGCCCAGCATCACCTGGTTCCATTTTTGCTTATCTTGCTGTTACACCTAAAGGTAGCTATCTCATCATGTTACTCGGCGTGTTCTTATCCACACTTGTAACATTCATCATTGCTAGTATCATCTTAAAATTCACTAAAAATCCAACGAAGAGTCTTTCAGATGCAACTGCACAAATGGAAGCAACAAAAGGCAAAAAATCAACTGTTAGCGGTGCATTAAAAGACAAAGATAACACACCATCAACTGATGAAACTGACGCAGAAACATTATTAAATCGCTACGACACGGAAAATGTCAGTGCACATAAATATCATCATGTTACAGAAGTAATTTTTGCGTGTGATGCAGGAATGGGTTCAAGTGCAATGGGTGCCAGCATGTTGCGCAAAAAGTTTGAAAAAGCAGGTATTAAAAACGTCACAGTTATTAATAAAGCGATTAATCAACTGACTGACGATGCACAACTCATTATTACACAGAAAAAATTAACTGATCGTGCAATTAAACAAGTTCCACATGCCATTCATTTATCCGTTGACAACTTTTTGAATTCACCACGTTATGAAGCATTAATCGAACAAATCAAAACGGATCAACAACTCTAAGCAAATAGTTCTGAAGCTGAGGCACTATCTGATTTACCGACGAGAACGAACCAGAAAAAAGATTGGCGCACCATTGTATCGAAGTTATGAAAGAAACAACTAAAACACGAAACACTGTTGTTAACAGACTGAAGTATGAATGTACTTATACAATTATTTCACACTTCTAGGTCACACTTTACTAACATGCGATTTCTGTAGCGCTAAGCTCTATCGAGTGCCTTGCTTCTCAAACACTAACATCGGTTTACCCTGTTCCGGATCCTACCGACCAACATCATGAAGTAACATATGATACTGATGCGTCATATCTAGGACGCAGTGTGCTCAATCTCATATTTCACCTATAACAACTAAGGGGGGATCACAATGGTTTACATGGGGATGAGAGAACGACAAATTTTAACAATTTTACTTAAAAACAGAGGCTATCCTGTCAACATATTCGATATCGCCCAACAATTAGCTGTCTCTTCACGCACCGTCCATCGAGAGCTTAAAAATGTCGATACAACACTTCATTCGTTTCAAATCACATTAAAACGTATCAAAAACAAAGGCATGTTGCTCGAAGGAAATGAGGCTTCATTTCAAAAACTCATAGAATCTTTAAATGCTTTAGAAGTTGTTGATCTGACACATGAGGAACAAAAAGTCATTGTATTATATGCCTTAATCCAAAGTAACGAACCTGTCAAACAGATTAGTCTAGCTTCAGAAATTGGCGCTTCACGTTTACAACTCTCTAAAGTTCTTGATGACTTAGCCGTAGACCTGCATCAATTTCATCTCAAACTTATACGTAAACGAGGCGAAGGGATATCAATTATTGGTAGTGAAATGCAAAAACGCACCTTATTAAGCCAATTAATGATGGAGAGGCTTAACAGTACTAGTGTTTATTCTGTCATTGAGAACCATTTTGTCTTTCAAACATTAAATCAAGAAAGATTACCAATGGTAGACATGAAAGACATATTCCAAGTTGAACGCCTCTTAATGGATGACTTAGAACAACTACCCTATACCTTAACAGAATCCAGTTATTTGGCACTTATCGTTCATATCGTACTCAGCATCGAACGCATGAAACACCAGCAATACGTTTCAGTTGAAGCCAATATTGTTGCTGAAGTTCAAGACACACTTGAATTTCAAATTGCAAGTAACATTGCAGAGCGGCTTAGTCAGCAATATCGCGTAACTTTCGATCAGTCAGAAGTGACGTTTATGACGATTCATTTGCGCGGGGCAAAACGTCGTGATGACAAAAATCTTCCAACACAAGAAGCCAATAGTGTACTCGTTAATCGCTTGATAGATGCCGTTATCGCACAAACATCCTATCAATTTGATGCACGTTCAGAACTAGAAGAGGGCTTATTGTTACATTTACCACCTGCCATCAACCGTATCCGCGCCAATATTAAAACACATAATCCAATGACGCAACGTATTCGTGACTCTTATCCAACACTATACACAGCAATTGCACAAAGCCTTGAACGTGAATTACCTGACTTAATATTTCCGGATTATGAGATTGCCTTTCTCGTCTTGCATTTTGGCGGAGCACTTCCCCGAAATAAGCAAGCCGTAAAGATTCTCGTCGTATGTAGCAGTGGTATTGGTACCAGCCGTATCTTAGCCAATCGTCTCCATGAATCTTTTCCAATGATAGATGAGATTGTTCAAGCTTCTGTAAGTACATTAAAAGCAGAAGACTTAACACAATATGATGCCATTATTTCAACAATTGAGCTAGATATATCAGCACCCTACTTAACTGTTAGTCCACTGCTTCCTGAACATGAATTGACTCAGACATCGACTTTTTTACAAGAACAATTATCTAACAAACGCCAACAATTGTTTACACAAAACAAGCAGCAGTCAACCTCACATAGTAATGAGCCATCACAAATCGATGATGTCAGTCAAAAATTTTGTCTGATCAATGAATGTCTTACACTGTGCGATAACTTAACTGTCTCATCTGTAAATTATTATGATTTGGGAAACTCACTTGCGCAGTATTTAAGTGAACAAGGCGTCATTGAAGATGTTACAAGATTCGGAACACTCTTAATAAAGCAAGACCATACACAAAGTTTTTCATTATCACCTTTTCCCGTGGCTATTCCACATCTGACAAATGAGCACATTATCAAGCCACATTTTAGCATCGGAATATTACAACATCCTATCACAACACGTGATCAGTCCGAGATTCGTTATGTCATTTGTGCAATGTTACCTCAAAATAGCCAACTCAAGCCATTAATTAGTCAATTATATAGCATTGTTACAGAACATTTAGATGCTATTGCCACATGGCTTGAACAGCCATTAGATGTCGAAAACACACTGAAACAACAAATTTTAACATTCATTAAACAAATAATATAGGAGTTGAATTATATTGGAAAACTTATTACGCCAAGAAAATATTTTACTGAATCAATCATTTCAGACACAAGAAGAAGCGATTAAACAAGCAGGACAATTACTCGTTCAAAGTGGTGCTGTTACAGAAGACTATATTCAAGCCATGTTAAATCGTGAAGCTATCGTATCAACTTATATGGGGAACTTCTTAGCAATCCCACATGGTACAGATGAAGCGAAATCTGCCGTTCTTGATTCAAGCTTATCTCTCCTTCAAATTCCTGATGGTCTAGATTGGAATGGCGAAGAAGTCAAAGTCGTTATTGGTATTGCTGGAAAAGATGGTACACATCTAGAGCTATTATCTCAAATTGCCATTGCATTTAGTGATGAAGACAATGTCGAACAAATTGTCAATGCACAAACAGCTGAAGAGATTAGACGTATACTTGAGGAGGCAGATGTATAATGAAAGCACTTCATTTTGGTGCCGGTAATATCGGTCGTGGTTTTATCGGTTTAATTCTCTCAAACAACAACTATCACATTACCTTTGCTGACGTTAACGAAGCAGTTGTTGATGCTTTAAAAACACAACAACAATTCAATGTTACCCTTGCCAACCCTGAACAGACAACGACAACTGTTACGAATGTTACAGGTTTACATTCTATTCAAGATCAACAAGACCTTGAAAAAGCAATTGAATCTGCCGACTTGATTACAACGGCTGTTGGCGTAAATATCTTACCAATTGTTGCTAAAACTTTGGCACCTATCCTAAAAAAACGTACAACACACGTCAATGTTGTTGCCTGTGAAAATGCCATTAATGCTACAGATAGACTCGCAGCAGCAATACGTGACCTTGTAGGGGATCTTCCAGAAAATATACACTTCTCCAATGCCGCTGTAGATCGAATCGTGCCTGCACAAACCCATGACAATATACTAGACGTTACAGTTGAGCCATTTTTTGAATGGGCCATTGAAGCACCTACTTGGTATGGCAAACAACTTGCAGATGTTACCTATGTTGATGATTTAGCACCTTATATCGAACGTAAATTGTTAACTGTCAACACTGGACACGCCTATCTCGCTTATGCCGGACAATATTACAATCATCAAACGATTCTAGAAGCAACCCAAGATACACGTGTTACGGAAGGCTTAGTTCGTGTACTAAGTGAGACAAGTCATTATATCACTTCTCAATTTGATATTGACATTAATACACAAGCACAATATCGCAAAAAAATCATTGAACGTTTCTATAATCCAAACTTATCAGATGATATTGTACGTGTAGGACGTGGCGTATTGCGTAAACTCGGTCCAGAAGATCGAATTATGAAACCGTTAAATGTACTTGTACAAACAGGACAGCCACATGACGAATTGAAAAAATTAGCTGCATTTGCGCTTGCCTATCAAGATGAACATGACGCTGAAACAATAGAAAAAGATAAGCAACTCGCTGACCAAGGTGCTACAGTATTTCTACAAAATCATTCACATGTTGACAAAACCACTGCTGAAGCTATCAATCGTATATACCAAGCTTTATAACAATCAGAAAGGAATGTAACATAATTGATGTACTGGGAGTAGGACAAGCATCTCATTTTTCAAAAAAGATTCCGTGTTCCCTACTCCAGTCAGCTACTGCTACTTACACTATTTTTCTTATGTTAGATAATATTTTTATTAATGTTTCAACCTAAAAGCAGTATTTGATCAATCTCTAACAGTTCCTACTACCAAGCCCGTAACATGGACTTTCACCATTGCCTATGACGGGCGCACTCAAAAACCCGTGACCTTTTATCAGATCACGGGTTCTTTCTTCTATACCATCACTTCTATAAGCCCATTTTTTCTTCTACAACGTCTGCAATCGTTTGGGCAAAACGTAATGCATCTTCATCTGTTTTCGCTTCAACCATGACACGTACAAGTGGCTCTGTACCAGATGGACGTACTAAAATGCGTCCTTCACCATTCATTTCCGCTTCAACACGTGCCATCACTTCTTTGACAGCATCATTGTCTTCTACACCATATTTATCAGTAACCCTTACATTTACAAGTGATTGCGGATATTTCTTCATTTGTGCGGCTAATTCACTTAACTTCTTACCTGAACGTTTCACAACCGCTGCCAATTGTACACCTGTTAGCAAACCATCACCCGTCGTATTATAGTCCATCAATACGATATGTCCCGATTGTTCGCCACCTAAGTTGTAGTTACCACGGCGCATTTCTTCAACCACATAGCGGTCGCCAACTTTTGTTTTATTCGACTGAATACCTTCTACTTCTAATGCTTTGTAAAAGCCTAAGTTACTCATAACAGTAGATACGATCATATTTTCATTCAACTCATGGTTTTTCGCCATTTCTTGTCCAATAATAAACATAATCTGGTCACCATCAACAATATTACCCGCTTCATCAACAGCAATTAAGCGGTCACCATCACCATCAAAGGCTAAACCAAAGTCACAACCTGCTTCTACAACTTTTTGAGCTAATGGCTCAGGATGTGTCGAACCTACACCTTCATTGATGTTATAACCATCTGGGCTACAACCAATCGTTACTGTATCTGCTTCAAGGTCACCGAATAAGAATGGTGCAAGTGCAGCTGTTGAACCGTGTGCACCGTCTAATCCAATCTTTAAGCCTTCTAAATTCACATCTACTGTTGACTTCAAATAACTCAAATATTTTTGTGCACCTTCAAAGTAATCTGAAGTATGAACAATTGCCGTACCTGTTGGACGAGGGAGTTCTGTTTCCGTATCGTCCAATAACGCTTCGATTTCTTGTTCTTGTTCATCTGACAACTTAAAACCGTCAGAACCAAAGAACTTAATACCATTATCTGCCACCGGATTGTGCGATGCAGATATCATTATACCTAACTCAGCTTCCATCTCACGCGTTAAATAGGCAACACCTGGCGTAGAAATAACGCCTAATCGCATTACTTCCGCACCGATTGACACAAGACCGGCAATTAAGGCATTTTCTAACATTTCACCAGAAACACGTGTGTCTTTCCCCACTAAAACACGCGGATGTTCTGTATGTGCATTATGTGCTAAAACATAACCACCATATCTCCCTAATTTAAAAGCTAACTCAGGTGTTAATTCTTGGTTGGCAACGCCTCTGACACCGTCTGTCCCAAAATATTTACCCATAATTCATATCTCCTTTATATCATCATTCAACTGAAATAGTAGCTGTTAACTCTGCTGGTTTAGCGTACGACACTTGGTTCGGTAAGTTCAATTTTACCGTCTTTGTCGTATGAGCCGCCACACCATTGACATCAACTTCTCCAGTTATTTCATCAATATCTTCTAACGCTTCTCGATTACCATAAATTTCTACTTGAGATTTATCTAGAGTGACATTGCTGATTTGGTAGCCATCAGCAGGTGTCCCCTTTTTCGTTAAGTTAACCTTTACTTTTTTATGATATGGTTCGACATCTACCGTTACATCGACAGTAGATGGATCTACTTCCACATCAAGCTTATTCATATTTTTATCAAAAACAGCAACATTTGCTTTAGCAGTAGTTTTTTGAGTAATTTGTAAGTCTTCTCTAAGACTTGCCTTCGCAAAAGCGATGCGGTCTAATTGTTCTTTGCCACCTATGACCTTAACTGTATGAACGCCTACTTCCGCATTGGAAATCTGGTAGTTTGGGTCAATCGCATATCGACTAATATTCGGTTCTACAACAACCTCACGTGTTTCTTTTTTCTCAATCGATAACGTGGCTTCTTTTGGATAGACACGATAATTAATATCTTTGTCTAAACCACGCACCTGAAATGCAACTGTTTGTTCACCTATATTTGCATCAGTCACATCTAACGTGACCTTATAGTCTTCTACCTTCTGTGCTTGTACCACCTTAGATTGCGGTCCGCTCAATTCAACATCTACCGTATCAGGTGCACCCGTCACATACAAATCCTTATTATTGTTGATAACTTCTACAGGTACATTTTTTATCGTTTTATGACCATCTTTAGCAATACTGTCTGATGAAAATGAATCACCAAGTACATTGTTAACCGATAAAAAGAGTAACACTGCTAATATCAAGGCAAAAAAACGCAAGCCCCATTTTGATTCAAACATTTAATTCACACCCTTCTTCACAAAGTGTGTTCCAAACCAATGTTCAGACAATAACTCTTCAAATACTTCCACTGAAATATCTTTGCGCAACTTACCATCAAAAGTTACCGAAATAGAACCCGTTTCTTCTGAGACAATCACCGTAAACGCATCAGATACCTCTGAAATACCTACAGCTGCGCGATGACGTGTCCCTAAACTTTTAGCAATTTTAGGACTATCAGATAACGGCAAATAACTTGCTGCTGTCGCAATCTTATCTCCTTGAATAATCATCGCACCATCATGAAGTGGTGTATTCGGAATAAACACATTCGTCAATAACTCTTGTGAGATATCAGAATGCATTGGAATCCCTGTTTCGATATAATCTTGTAAGCCTGTTTCCTTTTCAAAAACGATCAATGCCCCAATGCGTCGTTTCGCCATATATTGAACTGCCTTAGATACAGCTTCAACGAGCTTAGGTACCTCCTCAGAAGATGTCAGTGTATAACGTTTAAAGAAACTTCCACGCCCTAATTGCTCTAACGCTCTCCTAATCTCAGGTTGGAAGATAACAATGATTGCTAAAAAGCCCCATTGCATGACTAAATCAAATAATCTTGAAGTTGTTGTTAACTGTAAGAATTCACTAGCGGCTTTACCGATTAGAATGAATACAATTCCCTTTAATAACTGAATCGCTTTTGTCCCCTTAAAGACCACAATCAATAAGTAAATGACATACCAAACAATTAATAAATCTAGAATACCAGTGACAACTTCAAGCGTACTTAAGTTTGCAAAGAGATTTGAAATATGCATAGCATCTCCTCCGGTAATCTATTCCCATAAAATCTATTATAACAAGTATTATTGTATTTTGTCATATATCAATTGTCCAGATTATAATAATGTTTCACCGAAAAAAGATCCCAATAATGCTACCGCTTGTTCAGCTGTATGGTTACCTTGATCTAACAATGGGTTCACCTCAACTAAGTCCATAGAAGTAATCAATCCAGATTGTTGTAAAAGCTCCAAAGCAAAATGACTCTCGCGATAGGTGAGACCACCCGATACTTTCGTCCCTGTTCCAGGTGTTTCATGCGGATCTAACGCATCTACATCCAATGACAAATGTACGCCATCTGTTCGATCTTTTAAATATGCAATACTTTCTTGTATTACTTGATGAATACCTAATGCATCCACATCCGCCATCGTATATGTTTTGATGTGATGTTTCTTGATATATGCTCGCTCTCCATAATCCAAGTCACGCATACCTATCAATACTATTCGATCAGGGGTAACTTTGGGTGTAAACCCGCCTAATTCAACTAATTGTTGATTCCCTTCACCTGCAAGCACTCTTAATGACATACCGTGCACATTGCCTGATGGCGACTCTTCAGGAATATTCAAATCACCATGTGCATCATACCAAATCACACCCAATGATTGATAGTATTGACTTACAGCTGATATCGAGCCTATCGCTAAAGAATGATCGCCTCCAAGCACCACTGGAAAATGACCGGCCTCAATACTTTTTGAAACACGACGCCTTAATTCTTCATTGTAAGCTAAAATCTCTTCATAATTTCTCAAGCCTGATTGATCACTTTGAAAACGTTCTATATCTAAGCGTGGTAATGCAATATTCCCACTATCAATCACTTCATGACCAATTCGTTTTAGCCGTTCCACGACCCCAGCGTAACGTATGGCGTCCGGGCCAAAATCTACACCTAACTTTTGTTGTCCAAAGGCAACCGGTGCCCCTATTAATTCTATCTTTTTCTTCATTTTTTTATCCCCTTTATCTATATATTATGGTTGTAAAGTCCCCTTCAAAACAATCAACCATATTATTGTCAGAATAATCATTTTACAATATAAAATCAAGCACTATACATATGATGAGCCATCAGGATTTATCTAAATCGCTAAAATCTAAGTTTTAGATTCTACATCTTTTATGGTGGAATAGCATGAATGAATCATTCTTCCCTTTTCTTTCAAGTATGCAAAAAGCGCTCATGCCTCTATCATTTTAAGTGCCGAAACCCAAATTAAAAGAGATATGATGCGCCTATATGTAATGGTATCTTAAAATGTCTCAAAATTAAAGATGAATATTCAAATAGATCATATTGCTGAAGATGTGGAAGCTCGTGGTCAGCTTTCTAGGTTAATAAATGTATGATAAGGCTGCTAAATCTTTCTCAGTCTTACCTTGCATTTCTATTTATTCATTAGGAAACAATCAAGAAACGCGATACTATTCAAAAAGCGCACAATCGCAATGGACTGTACGCTAAATGAAGACAGCTTTTTCAACTTAGCTGGAATGATATTATAAATAAAACGAGGTCCTTAGAAGCTGAACAGCATATAAAATAAACCCTACCTCGATTGAGATAGGGTTAACAAGTGAGCCATAGAGGATTCGAACCTCTGACCCTCTGATTAAAAGTCAGATGCTCTACCAACTGAGCTAATGGCTCATATGGCTGGGCTAGCTGGATTCGAACCAGCGAGTGACGGAGTCAAAGTCCGTTGCCTTACCGCTTGGCTATAGCCCAATGATGGTGGAGGGGGGCAGATTCGAACTGCCGAACCCGAAGGAGCGGATTTACAGTCCGCCGCGTTTAGCCACTTCGCTACCCCTCCAAATATGTGTTTGAAAAGAAATGGTGGAGAATGACGGGTTCGAACCGCCGACCCTCTGCTTGTAAGGCAGATGCTCTCCCAGCTGAGCTAATTCTCCAAAAGTGACCCCTACGGGACTCGAACCCGTGTTACCGCCGTGAAAGGGCGGTGTCTTAACCGCTTGACCAAGGGGCCTTAATGGCTCCACAGGTAGGACTCGAACCTACGACCGATCGGTTAACAGCCGATAGCTCTACCACTGAGCTACTGTGGAATAATAAAATTACCTGGCACCGTCCTACTCTTGCGGAACGTAAGTCCGACTACCATCGGCGCTAAAGAGCTTAACTTCTGTGTTCGGCATGGGAACAGGTGTGACCTCTTTGCCATAGGCACCAGATAAAGTT
>NZ_JANUXY010000008.1 GCF_024814435.1 Staphylococcus americanisciuri | reverse complement strand
AATTTTTTCACAAGGTTTTGTTTGTGTAACATGAATACTTACTATCTAGTTTTGAATGTATAACATTCAACTTTATCTGGTGCCTATGGCAAAGAGGTCACACCTGTTCCCATGCCGAACACAGAAGCTAAGCTCTTTAGCGCCGATGGTAGTCGGACTTACGTTCCGCAAGAGTAGGACGGTGCCAGGTAATTTAATGGGAGAGGTCATTTCGACTTCTCTTTTTTTTTATGCATTTGTGTCTAATACGATACATTATTAATAGCCTTAACAACAGAGGAAGGGGGATTCCAATGGTAAGTGATGTTCATACGTGGAAACAACTGATAGATGATTTATTATGTGATACACAGCCTCAGAATTATGAACAAGATGCCAGTGACGATATCACTGAAACGTATATGCGTGTTGTATGCAAAATCATATTGATATGATTAACAAGGTTACAGCGATTCCAACAGCGCTTTATTATGCGAAAGATATTGTTATAGAAGATCCATATGATGCAACCTTATTTAAAGGGGCGGCAGTTACATATGAAGGATTTCATGAAAAAGGGGATGTCTTGTTTTTACCACAAAAAGCTGAGTTGATTGCGCCTATTAGTACCGGACATAATCATAAAGCAGCGATGGCGTTTAAGCTCTATGCGCAGGTAGGTGATCATCATATTACGATAGATATTATTGAAACGATGGCTTTCAATGAAGAGGGAGATATTACCGACATCACTGCTTATTGGGGGAAAGAGAATGTGACATTGCTCGATTGAAACATGAGCATTATAAAAGACTGGCAGTATGTAGGGTGACTATATATTGCCAGTCTCTTCTATCTTAAATCAAAAGTGAATACAGCATTTTATTTTCGTTGATATAGATGTTTTTAGGATCGAATGTGTTTACGTTAGCAATCAGTTGTTTTAAATCTTGATGTTTTTGTAGTTGAATACCGATGATGACAGTTCCGGTATTTTGAGAAGCTTTTTTCAAGTATTCAAATTTTGTAATGTCATCATTTGGTCCTAGTACATCATTAACAAACTGACGTAATGCCCCTGGTCGTTGAGGAAAGTTTAAGATGAAGTAGTGTTTCATTTCTTCATAAAGTAATGAACGTTCTTCAATTTCTTTCATTCGGTTGATATCATTGTTTCCACCACTGATGATACAGACGACATTTTTACCTTTAATTTGTTCACGATACTGCTCGAGCGCACTAATACTTAACGCCCCGGCAGGTTCTGCGACGATAGCTTGTTTTGAATACATATCTAGAATGGTTGAACATACCGCGCCCTCATCAATTTGAACATAATCATGTAAAAGACGGTTACAAATATCGAAAGTAATCTCACCGACACGTGCGACGGAAGCACCATCTACAAATTTGTCGATATTGGGCAATGTTACGACTTGTTGCTGTTGTACTGCTGCGTGCATGCTACTTGCGCCTAATGGTTCGACTCCAACAAGTTGTGTTTGAGGACTATTGGCAGCAAAGTAGGTAGCAACACCAGACATCAAACCGCCACCGCCAATCGCACCAAATAAATAATCAAATGAAATATTTTCTTCTGCGGCTGTTTGTAATATTTCTTTCGCAAGTGTGCCTTGTCCCGCAATTGTATGAACGTTGTTAAATGGATCGATAAACGTCATATTATGTGTTTCTGTGTATGCCAATGCTTCTTTTAAGCAATCGTCAAAAGTATCACCAATCAGTTGGATTTCGACGTTGCTATCACCAAAAAATCGGACTTGGTTTACTTTTTGACTTGGTGTTGTAACTGGCATAAAGATAACTGCATGCAAGTCCAGTTGACGTGCAGTAAATGCAACGCCTTGTGCATGGTTACCCGCACTTGCACATGTAATACCTTTTACTTGTTGTGCATATGGTAGGACAGAAATGGCGTTATAAGCGCCTCTTAATTTGAAAGAACGTACCCATTGTAAATCTTCACGTTTTAAATAGACATTGCAGTCATATTTCATTGATAAGTAATGATCTTTTTCTAATGGTGTTTGTTTGACAGTTTGTTGTATGCGTAAAAATGCCTCATCGACATCTTTAGCAGTGACGGTTTGTGTTTGTACAGTCATATATTTCACTCCTTAGTGTTGTTGTTCATATGCGGTGATTTCTGACGCATATTGTAAAGTAATCGCAATGTCATCCAAGCCATTGACGAGTTTATGTTTCCATGTTTCATCAATATCGAAGCTGAATGTCTCATGTGCAGTTTTAATTTGTTGTTCAGGCAGGTTAATAGTAAGCTCTGATTCTTGCGCTAAGCGTTCACGTGTTGCTTTGTCCAATACGATAGGCAGTAACGCATTTTTCGTACAGTTCATGTAAAAAATATCGCTATAACTACCGGCAATAATGACTTGAAAGCCGTAATCTTTCAATGCCCATGCTGCGTGTTCTCGGCTCGAACCACAGCCAAAGTTTTCACCTGTAATCAAAATAGAGGCACCTTGTGCTTCAGGTTGATTTAGCTCAAAGTTAGGGTTGTTAGAACCGTCTTCCAAGTAGCGCCATTCGTCAAATAGAAAAGGACCAAAGCCTAGTTTGGAAATGCGTTTCAGATGAACCTTAGGAATGATTTGATCGGTGTCAATGTTGTTGTGAAAGAGTGCAACCACTTTTCCTGTATACTCAGTAATTGGTTTGATTTCCATTATGTGTGAACCACCTTTCTAACATCTACAAAACGCCCATGAATTGCCGCTGCTGCAGCCATAGCAGGGGATACAAGATGTGTACGTGCCCCTTTACCTTGGCGTCCTTCAAAGTTACGGTTGCTGGTAGAGGCACAGTGGACACCAGCAGGGACTTGGTCAGGATTCATACCTAGACACATACTACATCCAGGTTCACGCCATTCAAAGCCAGCGTCCTTAAAGATTTTGTCTAATCCGAGTGCTTCAGCTTGTTGCTTGACTTGTCTTGAGCCAGGTACAACAATTGCGGTAATCGAATCGTAAACATGTTGTCCTTTAACAAACTTACTTGCTTCAATTAGATCCGACAGACGTGCATTTGTACATGAGCCTAAGAAGACATAGCCGAGTGGGATGTCTGCTGCAGTTTGACCGGGTTGCAAGCCCATATAATCATATGCACGTGCATCGTTGGTATTTTTAATCGATGGAAATGGTGTTGAGAAGTTCACACCCATTTCTGGACTTGTACCCCATGTGACTTGTGGTTCTAGTTCTGTGACATCCAGTGTGATGACTTTATCAAAAACAGCATCGTCATCACTATATAACGCTTGCCATGCTGCTTTTTGTTCGGTGATATTGCCAGCGTAGGGTCTGCCTTCCATATAGTCAAAAGTTGTTTCGTCTGGACGCATGACACCATATTTCGCACCTGCTTCAATCGCCATATTACAAATGGTCATACGCGCCTCCATAGATAGCTGTGCAATTGTTTCACCTGTAAATTCAAGCGCATAACCTGTCCCAAAGTTCACACCATGTTGATTGATAAGATATAAAATAATATCTTTCGCATAGACACCTGCTGGAAGTGTACCGTTCACCTCGATTTTTAAATTTTTTGGCTTCGTTTGCCAAAGTGTTTGTGTGGCAAAAACATGTTCAACTTCACTTGTACCGATACCAAAAGCTATTGCACCAAAAGCACCGTGTGTAGCTGTATGTGAATCACCACAAACAATTGTTTTGCCTGGCTGTGTGAGGCCTGTTTCGGGGCCAACCATGTGGACAATACCTTGTTCATCTGAGCCCATATCAAAGAGTTTTACATTAAATTCTGCGCAGTTTTTCTGCAATGCTTGAATCTGTTTGTTTGCAATTTCATCTTTAATATTGAAGATATCGATAGTTGGAACGTTATGATCAAGTGTCCCAAACGTTAAGTCAGGTCTTCGTAACGTACGATTTTGGAGTCGTAATCCCTCAAACGCTTGAGGAGAGGTGACTTCGTGAATCAAATGTAAGTCAATGTATAACAATTGTGGTTCTCCTGGCTGCCCTGTAATGACATGATTATCCCAAATTTTATCGAATAGTGTGCGTCCCATGTCTAGACCTCCTTAATACGAGATTGAAGTGCTTCGAAAATCTCTGTTGTTGTTGCATGACCTCCTAAGTCAGGCGTTGTAATTTGTTGTGCAATTAGTGAATCCACTGCATTTTCTATCCATGTTGCCATATCATCACGTTGTGCGGAATTGCGTAGACACATTGCTAGTGATAACAACATGCCGAATGGATTGGCTTTGTTTTGACCTGCAATGTCTGGTGCAGAGCCATGAATCGGTTCATAAAGTGCCGGACCGGATTCGCTAAAGCTAGCAGATGGTGATAAACCGAGCGAACCAGGGAGCATGGATGCTTCGTCACTTAAGATATCACCGAATAGATTTTCAGTTACGATGACATCAAAGTCAGTTGGACGCTTCAGTAAGTGCATGCTGCAAGCGTCTACGAGTAAATGTTCGACAGCCACGTCCGGATACTGTTCAGCGATACGATTAATTGTTTGACGCCATAGCTTACTTGAAGATAAGACGTTTTCTTTATCAACGGATGTCAATTTTTTGCGTCGTTGTTGTGCCAATTTAAAAGCTTCATGTGCAAGGCGTTCAATTTCATGCGCAGTATACGTTAATGTATCAATCGCTTTATCTGCGTCCCAATGACTTGGTGTACCAAAGTAAATACCACTCGTTAGTTCACGTACAATGACTAAGTCCGTTTGTGCGACAATCTCCGCTTTTAAAGGCGACAAATTCACAGTATGTTCGCTGACACGTGTTGGTCGTATATTCGCAAACAAGCCGAGAGATTTACGCAACTTTAGCAAGCCATGCTCTGGGCGATTATTTGGGTCTTGCCATTTTGGTCCACCAATCGCTGCTAATAACACTGCATCCGCTTGTTGACACGCTGTCAAAGTCGTTTCTGGGAGGGGAGAACCTGTCGCATCGATGGCACAGCCACCCATAAGATGGTCTGTGATATCATATTTAAAGTTGTACTTTTCTGATAGTTTAGCAAGTACATCTAGTGTGCCTGACATAATCTCAGGCCCAATGCCATCACCTGATAACGTCACAATATGAAATGTCATTCTGTGTCACCTTCTTTTGGCTTAGGCGCATCGACTAATTGGGATGCGGCTTCGACATAGGCTTTACATGATGCATATAAAATATCATGGTCAAAGCCAACGCCTGAAACTTGTTTGTCATCGCGTTGCAAAGTGACATGTACTTCAGCTTGTGCATCGCGTCCTTCTGTTAATGCATCAATACGATAATCGATGAGTTTTGGTTGACTTTGTAAAATGCGATCGACTGCGTTGTAGACAGCGATAATTGAACCTGTACCAATACTGCTATCTTGGTAGGTGTTACCTGCTTGGTCTTTTAGCACAACGACTGCACTTTGTAGGCCTTTTGATACGAACTGCAGCTGTAGTGAATCCAACTGATAAGCAGCTTGTTTTTCATGTGCTGATCCTTGAATTAATGCATGAATATCACGGTCGGTTATATACTTTTTCTTATCAGCCATATCTTTAAATGATTTGAAAAGTACTTTTTGTGTCTCAGCATCAATGTCATAACCGAGCTGTTTTAACTTATCTTGGAATGCATGACGACCTGATAGTTTACCGAGTGGCAACTCTGTACTTTTCACACCGACGAGCTGTGGTGTCATAATTTCGTATGTTTCAGGATTTTTTAAGAAGCCGTCTTGGTGAATGCCTGATTCATGACTAAAAGCATTTTTTCCAACAATGGCTTTATTACGCGGTACACGAAGACCTGCATACCGAGCCACTAGGTCTGAAGTTTGTTTGGTTGCTGCAAGTTGAATGTTCGTTTGGATTTGATAATGATCTTGTCGGACGTAAAGACCAAGCGCAACTTCTTCTAAAGCGGTGTTACCTGCACGCTCGCCAATCCCGTTAACCGTACCTTCAATGCGTGTCGCACCATTTTCAATCGCAGCCATGCTATTTGCAACAGCTAAACCAAGGTCATCATGACAATGGGCACTATATGTAATAGGGTGAGGTGTTTTGACTTTATCAATGAGTGTTCTAAAAATCTGACCATATTCTTGAGGAAACGTATAACCGACTGTGTCTGGAATGTTAATAACTGTGGCACCCGCATCGACGGCAGTCTGGACACTTTGTATAAGAAATGGTAATGGTGTACGTGTGGCATCTTCAGGTGAAAATTGAACAATCTCAAAGCGTTCTTTTGCGTAACGCACATGTTCATCAATTGATGCTAATACTTGCGCTTCTGTCATATTAAGCTTAGAGGTTAAGTGGATAGGGCTCGTCGCAATAAAGACATGTATTGATGGAGAAACAGCATCTTTTGTTGCTTCGTATACCGCATCGATATCTGCCTTTAAGCAACGTGCAAGTCCTGTAACAGTTGCGCGTTTTAAGTGGCGTGCGATAGCTTGAACAGACTGGAAACTCCCTTCACTTGAAGCGGGAAACCCAGCTTCGATGACATCCACACCCCATTGTTCTAACTGTGTTGCAATGTTAAGACGTTCATCAAAAGAAAAGCTGACGCCTGGTGTCTGTTCACCATCTCTTAGTGTCGTATCAAAAATTTGAATATGGCTAGACATTGTTAACAACTCCTTAAAATATCATTTATGTAAGGTAGAAGGGTACCGAATGCAAAGGTTCAGTCCCCACATACCTCATCTTGTATGTTTACTTAGAAATACTTTTTGATTTAATAAATGGCATCATGTGACGCAATGTTTGACCCACTTCGGTAATTGCATGATTTTGTTGTGCAGCACGCATTTCTTTAAATGATGCAAAACCATTTTTGTTATCTTCAATGAAGCGGTCACTGAATGTTCCATCTTGAATATCTTTTAGGACAGCTTTCATATTTTCTTTAGTTTCTGCTGTAATTACACGTGGTCCAGAGACATAATCACCGAACTCTGCAGTATTTGAGATAGAGTAACGCATATTTTCAAGACCACCTTCATACATGAGGTCCACGATTAACTTCATTTCATGTAGTACTTCAAAATAAGCAATTTCTGGTTGATAGCCAGCTTCTGTTAAGACTTCGAAACCACTTTGAATGAGGCGTGTTACACCACCACATAAGACAGCTTGTTCACCGAATAGGTCTGTTTCAGTTTCTTCTTTGTACGTTGTTTCAAGGACACCTGCACGCGTTGCACCGATACCTTTTGCGTAACTTAATGCAAGATCACGTGCGTGACCTGTCGCATCTTGTTGGACTGCAAATAATGCAGGAACGGCTGAACCTTCAACAAATGTACGACGAACAAGGTGACCAGGGCCTTTTGGTGCAACTAAGAATACGTCAACATCACTTGGTGGTTTGATAACGTTAAAGTGAATGTTAAAGCCATGTGCGAACGCTAAGGCATTGCCCGCTTCTAAGTTTGGTGCGATTTCGTTTTCATATACATCGCCTTGAATTTCATCTGGTAATAACACCATGACAACGTCTGCTTGTTTGACAGCTTCAGCTACAGTGAATACATCAAAGCCATCTTCTTTTGCTTGATCGAAGGAACGACCAGGACGGATACCAACAATCACATCATATCCATTATCTTTTAAATTTTGTGCGTGTGCATGGCCTTGTGAGCCATATCCAATAATTGCAACTTTTTTTCCTTGTAATACATCTTGTTCTACTGAATTGTCATAATATACTTTTGCCATAAAAGCATTCCTCCATATTTTCATTAATTATATTTTTATTTTTAAATTAGACGATAGCGGCAGGGCCAGTACGTGAGACTTGTTGAATATCATAGACTGATAAATCTTTAAGTAAGCAGTCTAAAGTTTCTTGTGAACCAACAGCTTGTAAATATAAAGTGTCATTGTCTTCTTTTAAACGTATAACGTGTGTATCATAGCGTGTCATCACTTCTGTAAACGATGTGTCGTTCATAGGTTTACGAAGTTTAATCAGCAATAATTCTCGATTAAATGTATTCGTATCTGTAATATCTTTAACCGTTAAAGTATTGACTTGTTTCTTTAATTGTTGAATGATTGTGCGCAAAACTTGATCATCTGGAACTTCTGCCACAAAAGTGATCTCAGTGACACCTGACTCCAAAGTAGGGCTGGCAGTGAGATTGACAATATTGAACTGACGTCGGACAAATGTACTTGTAAGACGATTGAGTGTTCCTGCTTTGTCAAATACTGTTAATTGAAATGTGCGTCTCATTCTAATCCCTCCATTTCGTGGTTTGCCTTGCCACTTGGAACCATTGGTAATACAGGTTCTGTAGGGGAGATGCGAATATCAATCAAGGCAGGACCCGCATAACTGAATGCGTCATCAAGTGTTGATTCTAAGTTATTAGCATTATCAATCAAAAAGCTTTTAACCCCATATGCTTCTGACATTTTGGCGAAATCTGGTTGGTTATTAAAGATTGAATGTGAAAATCGTTTGTCAAAAAACTTATCTTGCCATTGTTTTACCATGCCGAGTGTGCCGTTATTAACGAGTACGATTTTGATATCTAAGTTGTATTCGTTAAGCAATGCCATTTCTTGGTTGGTCATTTGGAACCCACCATCACCAACGAAAGCAACGACTGTCGCATTTGGTTTCGCAAATTTGGCGCCAATTGCGGCTGGGATACCAAAGCCCATTGTGCCAAGACCACCACTTGTGATGAGCTGACCATATGTTTTAAATGGATAAAATTGTGCAACCCACATTTGGTGTTGTCCAACATCTGTCGCAACAAATGCATCGCCATTGGTTAACTTACCGATATATTCAATCGCGCGTTGTGGTTTACTAAATGCGATATCATCTGTATCACGGTATGAGAATGGATGTTTAGCTTTATATTGCGCCACTTCATCCAGCCATGCTTGATGTTCAGCAAACGTATCGTCAAATGCGAGCAATTGTTCGAGTACTTCTTTAACATCTGCAACAATCCCTAAGTCTGTACGGATGATTTTGTTGATTTCAGATGGATCAATGTCGACATGCACTACTTTGGCATTCGGTGCAAAGGCATCTGGTTTACTGGCAAGACGATCATCAAAGCGTGAACCTAAGTTAATTAATAAGTCGCATTCAGTTAGCGCCATATTGCTTGCATAGGAACCGTGCATACCGCCCATACCTAGGAATAGTGGACTGTCATATGGTATGGCACCTAAGCCGTGTAATGTAGTAGCTACTGGAATTTGATGACGTGCTACGAAAGTATCTAATAAGTCATTTGCTTGAGCAAAGTTGATACCTGCACCTGCTAGTACTAATGGTTTTTGTGACATTCTTAACATTTCGCATAATTGTTGTATATCATCTGCTAACGGTGTAGATGTGACTTGATAACCCGGTGTGTGGACTGTACTGTCATCAGGTGTTGCAGTGGTTAGGGTACCCATATCTTTTGGAAAGTCGATAACAACGGGACCTTTACGTCCAGAGTTTGCAACATGGAAAGCTTCCTTGATGATTTTAGGAATTTCGCTCACATTACGTACTTGATAATTATGCTTTGTAATAGGGGTTGTCATCGATAAAATATCCGCTTCCTGGAATGCATCTTTCCCGATACCTGGAGAGGCAACTTGTCCAGTGAAAACGACGAGTGGTAGGGAATCACTATATGCATCAGCAATACCTGTAATCGCATTCGTAGCACCTGGCCCGCTCGTAACGACAACAACGCCTGGTTTACCACTAACACGTGCATAGCCTTCTGCCGCATGTGTAGCACCTTGTTCGTGTCGATAGAGAATATGCTTTGGCCCTTTTTCGTCGTAGAATGTATCGTAAAGTGGTAAGACTGCACCTCCAGGATAACCAAAGATATATTCAACATTTTCCTCAATCAATGCATCAACTAATAATTCTGAACCGCTTTTAAGAGTGGTTGGTGTAGGTTCTGTTGCATGTTCATGATGCGTTGTTTTTACATGTGTCATAAAATTTGCCTCCATTTTAATGGGATTTATAATAAGTCTTCAGGCACTTTCATTACGCCGCCTGTGTTTGCACTCGTCACAAGTGCTGTATAGCGTGCTAAGTACCCCGTTTTTACTTTTGCTTTAAAGGGTTGTCGTGATTCTTGACGCAAGGCTAATGTCTCGGCATCTACATGCAAATCGAGTGTACGTGCGGTTAAATCAATTGTGATTTCATCTCCATCCTCGATTAAACCGATTGGGCCACCAGCTGCTGCTTCAGGTGAAATATGTCCAACAGCGATACCGCGTGTAGCACCAGAGAAACGCCCATCTGTAATTAATGCGACATCTTTGCCTAGTCCACGACCAACGATAGAAGAAGTAGGGGCAAGCATCTCAGGCATTCCTGGGCCACCTTTAGGCCCTTCATAGCGGATGACTACAACGTGCCCCGCTTTGACTGTATGATTGTCGATAGCCTCAACCGCTTCATCGTGACTATTGAAACAAATTGCTTTACCTGTAAATGTCTTAATACTTGGGTCAACACCGCCGACTTTGATAACAGCGCCATCTGGTGCGATGTTACCGTAAAGAACAGAGAGTCCACCCTCTTTATCGTATGGATTGTCGAGCTTTCGGATTACAACATCATTCGTAATCTCTTTACCTTCATTGTTCTCACGCAATGTTTTACCTGTGACAGTGATTCTATCTGGATGTAAAACACCCTCTTTTTTCATAAGTTCATTGATGATTGCTGGAACACCACCTGCTTCATGTACATCTTGCATTGAATAAGATGAACTTGGTGCGATTTTCGATAGGTAAGGTGTTTTTTTAGCGATAGCATTGATGCGAGAAAGGTCATAATCAATGCCCGCTTCTTGAGCAATTGCAAGGGTATGTAACACAGTGTTAGTTGATCCACCCATTGCCATATCTAATGCAAAGGCATCATCAATTGCTTCTTTTGTTACAATGTCACGTGGTTTAATATCATGTTTTACATTGTAGACGAGTTGTTTTGCAGCTTGACGAATCATCTCGCGGCGTTCATCACTGACTGCCAATGCGGTACCATTGTATGGAAGTGCAAGCCCGAGTACTTCCATTAAACAGTTCATAGAGTTAGCGGTGAACATGCCTGAACATGACCCGCATGTTGGACAAGCGTTTTGCTCCATTTCTAAAAATGTTTCTTTAGACATTGTGCCTTCTTTAAAAGCCCCAACTGCTTCGAACATAGATGAGAGTGTCAACGCTTTACCTCGTGAAGATAAACCTGCTTTCATCGGACCACCTGAACAAAAGACTGCAGGGACGTTCGTTCTCATTGCTGCGAGCATCATTCCAGGTGTGATTTTGTCACAGTTAGGAATGTAGAAAACCCCATCAAACCAGTGTGCATTGATGACTGTTTCTGCTGCATCTGCAATGATTTCTCGACTCGGTAGTGAATAGCGCATCCCGATATGCCCCATTGCGATACCATCATCGACGCCGATTGTATTGAACTCGAAAGGAACACCACCAGCTTCACGAATGGCTTCTTTGGCAATGTCACCAAGCTCACGCAAATGTACATGCCCAGGTACGATATCGATGTAAGAGTTACAAATTGCGATAAAAGGTTTATTCATATCAGTAGGTGACTTAATCTGACCTGTCGCATGTAATAAACTCCTTGCTGGCGCTTGGTGATCCCCTTTTTTTATCATGTCACTTCTCATTTTTATTGCCTCCTTGGTTGTTTACAGAAAATAAAATACGCCCCAATATGAATTGGGACGTATCATGGTAAGTCCCATTCAACTAGAAATAGGACTTAAGCACATTTAGTAAATAGTTCTTACTAAAGCTCCAGTCCTGGGCGTAATAATAAAATAATGACATTAAGTTGTTGGTTAGGGAATGAATACTTGTTCGTCATATCAATACGCTCCTTAAAATAGTTGAATGGTTGTTTTCTCAAATAAGCTGTCGTTAGTTGAATGAATTATCTGAAAAAAGGATAAACTAAATTTAACCTATCTGTACAAAGAAGTCAACAGTAAGTTTAAAATTTTCTGAAAAATATTTGAATAAAGTGTTTTTTAGAAGTTTCATAATTGTAATGATCGTTATCAATACCATGCGAAACATTCACAATTCTCCAAAGCGCAAAAATTTGATACAATAGATAAGAAAATTGAGTCAGGAGTGCACATAATGAAAAAGATTCAAAATTTAGCAGATATGGAAGACTTTGCACAACAACTTGCAACACATCTTGAAGCAGGGGATGTCTTGTTGCTTGATGGTAATCTGGGTGCGGGCAAGACGACGTTCAGTCAGTTTTTAGGGCGTGCATTAGGGGTAACACGCACAATCAATTCACCTACCTTTAACATTATCAAGTCATATAAAGGAACAGTATTGAACTTTCATCATATGGATTGTTATCGCTTGGAAGATTCAGAGGAAGATTTAGGTTTTGACGAATACTTCAACGACCATGCAGTAACAGTTATTGAATGGAGCCAGTTTATTGCAGAATATTTACCTGACACATATTTAAGAATAAAGATTGACGTGGTAAATACAGATGAGCGTTCATTACAGTTAGAATCTAAGGGTGCACACTATGAAAAAATAAAGGAGGCACTCGAACATGTATAGTTTACTGATAGATAGCTCGAATCAGCCATTATCCGTAGCACTTATGAAAGCGGACCAAGTTGTGTCAACATATACTACAGCAGTCAAACAAAATCATTCAGTCCAGTTAATGCCACAGATAGCCTCATTGCTTGAATCAGCTAAGATTACACCGCAAGATTTGACAGATATTATCGTAGCGCAAGGACCAGGGTCATATACAGGCTTACGCATTGGGGTCACAACGGCCAAAACACTTGCTTATACGCTGTCGGCGAATCTATATGGTGTTTCGTCATTGAAAGCACTTGCTGCAACATTACCTAATAGTGAGTGTATTCTTGTACCAATTATTAATGCACGTCGTGATCATGTTTATGCAGGCGTTTATCAATGGCGAGGTGGACAACTTCAACAATTGAAAGCAGATCAATATATCGCCATGACGGACTTGATAGCGTATGTCAAAACACTAACACAGGTCTTGTTCATTGGAGAAGATGTGAGACAATTTGAAACACAGTTAAAAGACTTTGATCTCTTACCGGTATTACCACGTGCAGATGCGATGTGGGCACATAAAGGTGAACCACAAAATATACATGGCTTTACACCACAATATTTGAAATTATCGGAGGCAGAACAAAATTGGTTGAACCAGCAAAGCTCAAAGACCAACTGAATATTCGTCGCATGTCACAAGAAGATGTACCTGCTGTGTTTGATTTGGAGCGTGTTAGTTTTCAAAATAGTTCATGGACAATCGACGCATTCTATCATGAGCTAGAGCAAAACAATTTTGCACATTATTTTGTGATGACATATGATGAGGCAATTATCGGTTATATTGGCTTATGGATTGTTGTAGACCAAGCTCAGATAACTACAGTTGCAGTGGCTCCTGAATATCGTGGTTATGGGTTGGGACAACTTTTGCTGAACTATGTCAAAAATTTTGCATCTGCTATTGCGACGATGATGAGCTTGGAAGTAAGAGAAAACAATCTTGTTGCTCAGCATGTTTATAAGAAGTTAGGCTTTCAATATGGTGGAAAGCGTAAAAATTATTATGGTGACGGAGAGGACGCGTGTGTTATGTGGGTGAACTTAAATGACTAAAACAACTTTGATATTAGCAATCGAAACAAGCTGTGATGAAACAAGCGTGAGTGTTATTGCTGATGGACATACTATTTTAAGCAATAGTGTGTTAAGCCAAATCGATAGTCATAAACGCTTTGGCGGTGTGGTGCCAGAGGTGGCAAGTCGCCATCATGTAGAGAATATCACATTAATGATAGAAGATGCGTTGGTGACTGCAGAAGTGACAATAGAGGATATCGATGCCATTGCTGTAACGCAAGGTCCAGGTCTAATCGGTGCATTGCTAGTAGGCGTGAATGCTGCAAAAGCACTTGCGTTTGCACATAACAAACCGTTGATTCCAGTGCATCATATTGCCGGACACATCTATGCAAATCAATTGGATCAAGGACTCACTTTTCCGCTGATGGCGCTTATTGTGTCAGGGGGACATACCGAACTTGTTTTAATGCGTGATCATTTGAACTTTGAAGTGATTGGCGAGACACGTGATGACGCTGTGGGTGAAGCCTACGATAAAGTGGCACGTACAATTGGTTTACCGTATCCAGGCGGTCCACATGTAGATAAATTAGCTGCACGAGGAATCGATAGTTATGACTTTCCACGTGTATGGTTAGAGCCTGATAGCTTTGACTTTAGTTTTAGTGGGTTGAAGAGTGCGGTTATTAATAAATTGCATAACTTAAAACAAAAAGGTGAAGTACCAGTACCTGAGAACGTCGCAGCGAGCTTCCAAAATAGTGTTGTTGAAGTGTTAGTAGGGAAAGCAATTCGTGCATGTGAACACTATGATGTGAAACAACTCATCGTAGCAGGTGGTGTCGCAAGTAATAGAGGTTTACGACTAGCACTTGAACAAGCGACACAAGAACATGACATTATGCTCTCTATTCCCGAGCCTAAATTATGTACAGACAATGCCGCTATGATCGGAGCAGTTGCACATCATTTGTATCAACAAGGTGTGACAGCAGATATGTCATTGAATGGTAAAAGCAATATGTTTTTAGAAACTGTATAGAAAGTAAGAGCACCTTACATTGGTTGGAAGTCAGTGGTAAGGTGTTTTTATAATGGAATCAAATACTATGCTTTATAGTTTATAATTTTGCCAATGCCATCATTGATAATATCCATGTTGGTTACTGACCCATAATTTATGAGATGAAGCAAAAGGGCTTAAGATTTTGAGCAGAACTGAACAATGTTGTTGAAATGATTGATAGTAGTTGACTGAATTGAGAAGGTGATTGAACAAGCTTTTCACAATTCTAGGTAGTTTTATCGTGGTACTACAATGAAATTTTGTAGGTTCCCCAATATGTTTTTTCTCAAGACATTCTTATTTATGGCTTTTAATTTTGGAGACATAAATATATTTTTTACAATTTGAGAGGACTTTACAGTGTAATACAGTGTAGGAAGAGATTTTGTATTTGCACAAAATTACAATGAAATTCTAACATCTAATGATATGATTCAACTTAAATGTCAATAGGGAACGTACGTACTTATGCACAAGTTGTTAACAAAAAGTGGATAACTTGCTGATAAAGCGTGGATAATCTATAAATTTGTGGATATAACTGTGTCATACATACTATTCTGTTTGTGGATAACTAGAATAACTTTGTGGATAGCTGTAATCATCACGTTTTAGCTGTGAATAAAAAAATAAAAGATGGCAGAAAATTCCTGCACATCTTTTACTCATTTTCATTTAACGTACTTACCAGAATTTGTAATTCTTCCCATTTTGTCATTGTATTTTCCAGTTCTTGTTCGATAGATGTTCGTTCTTCAGCGAGTGATTGCATCTGTTCATAGTCATCTATCAAAGTCGGATCTGTCATTGCGATATCAATTGCTTCAATACGAGATTCATACGTTTCAATCGTTGTTTCGTATGCTTCGATTTGACGTGTCAACTTGCGCTTTTCACGACGCATTGCTTTCAAGTCCGCATAAGTTGCTTCTTGTTCTGTAACCGGTGTTTTTGCCATACCCTTATGTCCATTTTGTGCATCGGTATGTGTCTCCAGCGCATGTTGCTGTTCAAGTTTTTCTAGGTAGTATTGATAATTTCCGAGGTAGATATGACTACCTTGGATATCCATAGCAAATATTTTATTGGCTAGTTCGTTGATAAAGTATCGGTCATGGGAAATAAATATTAATGTACCAGAAAAGTTACGCAAAGCTTGTTCTAGCATTTCTTTGGAATCAATATCCAAATGGTTGGTTGGCTCGTCTAGTATTAACACATTATTGCGTTCTAGCATAAGCAAAGCGAGTTGAAGACGTGCTTTTTCGCCACCTGACAAGTCATTGATAATTTTTTGGACATCATCTTGTGTGAATAAAAAGCGTCCAAGTACAGCGCGAATATCTTTTTCTGGCATATGTCTATACTGATCCCATACATAATCTAAAATTGTCTTGTTAGAACGGAACTCTGCCTGTTTTTGATCATAATAACCAATTTTTAAGTTGGCACCAGGTACAACATCTCCCGAAATCTTTGGCAATCGCCCTGCAATTGTTTTAATGAAAGTAGATTTGCCAATACCATTAGGACCGATGATTGCGATACGGTCTCCCTTGGTTATCTCGATATTGATAGGTTGTGTGATAGGAGATTGATAACCCACTTCAAGTTGACGAATATGCATAACATCATTACCGGTATTACGATCAAAGTCAAATTGAATATCTGCACGTCTAGCATCTAACATTGGTTTTTCAATACGTGTCATTTTCTCTAAAACTTTGCGTCGACTTTTTGCCATACCACTTGTGGATGCACGTGTGATATTCTTTTCAACAAATGTCTCCAAACGTTTAATTTCATCTTGTTGACGTTCGTATTCTGCTAATCTTTTTTGATAGTATTGATCACGTTGTGCGATAAACTTTGTATAATTACCAACATAGTGTTTGACTTCGCCTAATGATACATCGTATATCTGTGTCACAATTTTATCTAAGAAATAACGATCATGAGAAATGATAACAATTGCACCACTAAAAAATTTGAGATAGTCTTCAAGCCAAGCCGTTGTTTCCATATCTAAATGGTTGGTTGGCTCATCCAGCAATAACAAGTCTGGTTCGCGTAACAGCATCTGTGCAAGTGATAAGCGTGTTTTTTGACCACCGCTAAAGTCATTAATCGGGCGTTTATAATCCGCTTCTGTAAAGTTCAAGCCGTTCAATACCGTCTTGATTTTACGTTCATAATCATAGCCACCTTGTTTTTCAAAGTCGTTTGATAGGCTTTCATAGCGCTTGATATGTTCTTGATAATCCGCTGTTTCGTATTGATCAGCATGATTTGCCAGCCATGCTGTTTCAGCTTGCATCTTAGTACCGAGTTCCTGCAAGTGTTCGAACGGTTGCAGCATTTCTTCAAATACTGTGTTTTGCGTATTCAGTGTCATTTGTTGCGTAAGGTAGCCTATTTTTAAATTTTTAATTTTAGAGATATGACCTTCCTCATATGGCTCGACACCTGCAATCAGCTTCATCAATGTAGATTTTCCCGCACCATTACGTCCAACGATGCCGATGCGTTCACCCGTTTTTACTTCAAAGTTAACATTGTCAAAAATCGTCGTGCCGTCGAAGGACTTAGAGATTTGACTTAACTGCATTAATATCATAGCGCATACTCCTTTCATTATCTTACATTGTACAACAAAGTATTTACCTATCAAACAGTTAATGTTTCATTATCTTTGAAAGTCAGTTATAATAATACTGATATGCTGTGAAATGTATCACATGTTTTAGAAATAAATTTGGAGGATTGTAGAATGGCGAAAGAAATGACAAAAATTCCAAGAGCGACTTTGAAACGCCTGCCTTTATATTATCGTTTTGTAAATACGCTAAAGGCTAAGGGAGAAAACCGTGTTAATTCGAAGGCGATAAGTGAAGGTTTAAACATCGACTCTGCGACGATTCGACGTGATTTTTCATACTTTGGTGAGCTCGGCAAAAAGGGATATGGCTATAACATTGACAACCTTCTAGACTTTTTCAAATCAGAATTAAGCGATGCAGAAGAAATACGTATTGGCATTGTAGGTGTTGGTAATCTTGGACACGCATTGATTACTTATAACTTTTCCATCCATGATGATATGACAATTACAGAAGCATTTGATATACGTCCAGAAGTAATCGGTAAATCGATTGGTAACGTAACAGTTAAACCACTCTCAGAAATGAACGAGATTATAAATAAGCAAAAGCTTGAAGTTGTCATTATTGCGACACCAGAATCAGCGGCTCAAGCTGTCACAGATCAACTTGTAGAAGCTGGTATTAAAGGTATTCTTAACTTTACACCAAAGCGCGTGCAAGTCCCGCAATCGGTACAAGTACACCAAATTGATTTAGGGGTAGAGTTACAATCACTTTTATTCTTTATGAAAAACTATAGTTCAACACTCAAAGCATAAATGACTTAGATATAGATAGAAAACGCTATGAATGCTAAGCCGTGTTCTAAACCATAACGGAAAAGTAAATCTTTCTATAATTGAAGTGAGGTAACACGAATCCGGGGTTTTAGTGGATATTGACGGATTTCATATAAAAACTGGATAGGTTTGTTTTATTTTATGATAAAGACAGCTCGAATGTGGAAATAACATTACTTTTATTAAAACAAACTGCGTTGCCTCATATAAAATTATGGAGATGAAAGTTATGATAGGCGTTTGTTGTGATATTGATGTGTATTAAAAATGAATTCATATTTTTTCAGTCCCTTTGAACACACATAAGCCTAAAAATAGCTAAAAGTTTTAAAGCATTAACTATAGTAGTACGATTAAATAAGCCATCAAAATTCATTGCGGATTTTGGTGTTTTTTGTTGTCTGAAAAGGAAGGAGAAGTGATTAGGCATAAAACATTAGTGACCCCATAGTGACCATCGATATCGCCTCTATACAATTCATCTACAAGTTCATTAGGTGTTACTTTTCCAAAAACACGTTGTCACCTTTTCGATAATATCTAAATTCTGCTCGTATTGCGCTTCTATAATTGTTGTCTTCAATATTTTGCTCCGTTTTAGATGTACAAAATATGACTTCCTCTGCGCTTTTTAGGCGTTAATTCTCTTTTTATCTTATAAAATAAATTTTCATATTTCTCTTGCGTTATAGTAGAATATTGTATATAATCCAGATAATATTAGTCGGGTATAGGAGGTTAAGACATGCTTTGGACAATTTCTAGTGGTTTATTTGTAGGCTTGTTACTTGGATTTGTAATGCAACGTACACGATTCTGCTTAACAGGTGGTTTTCGTGATATGTACGTGCAAAAAAATAATAAAATGTTCTATGCATTGCTCATTGCGATTGCGATACAAGCAGTAGGTCTCTTTGTATTGCAAAGGGCAGGATTACTTACTATTGATAATGGAGCATTTTCAATTGTAGGGACAGTTGTAGGCTCATTTATTTTTGGTGTTGGGATTATTTTGGCAGGAGGTTGTGCGACAGGAACGTATTATCGTGCAGGTGAAGGCTTAATTGGAAGCTGGGTTGCTTTAATCTTTTATGCACTTTTTTCAGCGATTACAAAGTTCGGTGTATTAAAACCACTGAATGAACGTCTAAAGCACTTTACAGAAGTCCAAGCCGATATGTCAGCTTCAACAGGCGTACCAAGTTGGATTTGGCTCATTGTATTGATTGTAGTCACAACATTTTTTGTGATTAAAACATTACGTCAGCCAAAACCAACGATTGCGATTCCTAAATTAAAGCAACGTTATACAGGTGTGCGTCATTTATTATTTGAACGACGTTATCATCCATTCGTTGCAGCAATTGCGGTAGGTTTAATTGCATTGATTGCATGGCCGTTAAGCAGTTCAACTGGACGTAATGATGGCTTAGGTATTACAACACCTTCTGCACATATTGTTCAGTTTTTGACAACAGGGGATACATCAGGACTTGACTGGGGTGTATTCTTAGTGCTTGGTATCTTTTTTGGTTCATATATTGCAGCAAAAGGCGCACACGAATTCAAATGGCGTTTGCCAGACATTAAAACAATTCGTAACAGTGCACTGGGGGGCATTTTCATGGGCTTTGGTGCAGCCGTTGCAGGTGGTTGTTCAATCGGTAATGGTCTTGTTGCAACAGCTGCATTGTCATGGCAAGGTTGGATTGCACTAGCATCTATGATTTTAGGGACATGGTTTATGAGTTACTTCTTATTTGTAAAACCATTGCGTGCTGCACGACGTCAGACACAAAGTATTAAAGCACAATCAGTGAGCGCATAATTAAGAAAAGGAGAGAGCTACATGGTATACGAATTAGGTACAGTAGGGATGGTTTGTCCATTTCCATTAATTGAAGCACAGAAAAAAATGGAAACGTTGGAGGTAGGCGATGAATTGAAGATTGATTTCGACTGCACACAAGCAACGGAAGCCATCCCGAATTGGGCAGCAACACAAAGTTATCCAGTCACAAATTTTGAACAACTTGGTGATGCATCATGGACAATTACTGTTCAAAAAGCATAACCAGATGCATATCTAAACCCTCACAAACTTGAATTGTTGTGGGGGTTTAATAATGATATACTCACTTGTATATGATGAGATCGATGAAGGATTAAGGTAGGTGAGTGGATGGTATTGATTATCAAAACAGTATGGTTTCTTATAGCGGCTGTTTTAGCTATCATATTTATTTTAAACGATATGTTTGTACCACTGGCTGTCCTTTTAGTTATCAATATAATATGCCATATTTTAATTGAACGGTATTTTAAGTAACAATGGGAACAAATCATCAACTGGACACGATTCACAATGAGACCAGACGCAGAGAAGCTGATTAAAACAATTGATAGTAACTGAATTGACATAATCATATACTTCTTACACTTCTATGACGCAAGGACGACGGAATTCATCTGTTCGTCGCTTTTTTATTTGCCCAAACTTATCCTAATGTTGAATGATCGAGTCTGTTTGAATAATATGGCTGCTTTCAAAAAGAATCGTGACGTAAATGTGAAGACTCGTTGATATTAATAGAAGTTGATAAGAAAACACTTTAAGTTTAGCGAATTTTCAAGGTGGTTTATGGTAGAATAGCTTATGATGTAGTGAGGTGAACAAGATGAACATACAAGATATTGCGAGGCTTGCGGGCGTATCCAAAAGTACAGTGTCACGTTACTTAAATAATGGTTCTGTTAGCCCGAAAACACAATGCAAAATTCAAAAAATAATTGAAACACATGGATATGCGCCTAATCAGTTTGCCCAAAGCTTGAGAGCACAACAGACAAAATTAATCGGAGTGATTATTCCACGCATGTATTCTTATGCGGTTGCCAGTACGGTGCATGGTATCAAGAAAGCATGTGAAATACAGGGTTATCAGATGTTACTTACTTTAACAGAACGCGCGCGCAATCAGGAGTTAGAAGCGTTGCGTTCGTTTCAACGCAGCAAAGTAGATGGTGTGTTATTTATGGCAACTGAGATAACGGATGCACATATGGCAGTGATTGAATCAATGTCTATGCCGGTTATTCTTATTGGTCAGACACATGCACAATTAAGTGCAATCTATCATGATGACGAAGCGGCGGGTAGATTGATGGCAGAGCGCATTATTGCTGCAGGTTATGAACGAGTACGTTATGCAGGTGTATCTGATATAGATAAGGCAGTAGGTCATTTGCGTTATCAAGGTTTATACGATACGCTCAATTCAGCGGGGGTAGCAATTGAAACGTATCAAGCAGCTTTTGACTATGATGAGGCGTTGCGTCAAGTACAAAAGCAATTGACGATAGAAGTGAATACAGCATATGTTGGTGCGACGGATACGATTGCATTAGCTCTTTATCGTGTCATTATGAGCGAACCACAAACATTTACGCCATTTATTGGTGGATTTGGTGGAGATCCAGTTACCGATATTGTTCATCCTAAAATACATACGATTTACTATCAATATGAACGTGCTGGACAGATGGCAGTACAAGCACTATTTAGACAACTTACAAACAATCAAGAAGTAACGACACAGAAGTTAGAAGTATTATCATCACCTAATGTAATTTTATTTGACAAAGATGGAACCGTTACCATATAACAAGGAGGCAACTAATAAATGACAGAATGGACGCGTGACAAACGTTATCGCAAGTTAGAAGATACTACAGCGGAAGAATTAGAGACGTTAAAAGAGACTGTTCAACTTTCTCGCTATCGACAAACATATCATATTCAGCCATCAACGGGTTTATTAAATGACCCTAATGGACTGATTTATTTCAATGGGGCTTACTATGTTGCACATCAATGGTTTCCTCTTGGAGCGGTGCATGGACTGAAGTATTGGTATCAGTATAAGAGTAAAGACCTAGTACATTATGAGCATCAAGGTGTTTTATTGAATCCCGATACTTCTTATGATAGCCATGGCGTTTATAGTGGGAGTGCTTTTGAATATGAAGGCACATTGTATTATATGTATACTGGCAATCATCGTGATGCTGAGTGGGGGAGAGAAAGTAGCCAACTCATTGCCAAAGTGAATGATGATGGGCAAGTTGAGAAGCTTTTACCACCAGCGATTCCACACCCCCCAGCAGGCTATACACAGCATTTTAGAGATCCAAAAGTATTTGAAAGAGACGGCAAGCTTTATGCAATCATTGGTGCGCAACGTGCAAATGAGACGGGATGTGCGGTGTTATATGAAGCAGAACATCCAGAAGGTTCTTGGACGTTCAAAGGCGAAATTCAAACGTCACTCACAGATTTTGGTTATATGTGGGAATGCCCAGATTATTTCCAATTGAATGGGAAAGATGTTTTAGTCTTTTCACCACAAGGTATCGCACCGGAAGCAGAACGTTATCAAAATATTTATCAAAGTGGCTATATTATTGGTGAATTGAACTTTGAAACATTGGAAATGACACATGGTGAATTTATAGAACTTGATAATGGTTTTGATTTTTATGCCCCACAAACACTGATAGATGAAGCGCAACGACGTGTGATGATTGGTTGGATGGGATTACCTGATACAGAATATCCAACAGATTGTGAAGGTTGGGCGCATTGCTTAACTGTACCTAGAACTTTGACTATTGAAGATGGCAAGTTGAAACAAAAGCCACATATGAATTTACGTAGCTTACGTAGCAATAGAGAAACGGCGTTAGGCTATGCAAATAAGTTTTTGAAACAATTGCATCCATATGAAGGTGAGCAATATGAGCTCGTCATTGATATTTTAGACAATGAGGCGTCTGCGATTGAATTTCATTTACGAGCATCCAAAGATGAGGCAACTGTCATACGCTATGAGACAGATACACAGCTGTTAAAGTTAGATCGTTTTGATAGTGGTCGCTTACCAACACCAGTAGAAGGAACAGCACGCCAAACTTATTTGGACACGCCATTACGTCACTTGCGTATTTTTGTGGATACATCTAGTATTGAAATTTTTTGCAATGAGGGAGAACGTGTCCTAACATCACGTATTTTTCCGAAAAAAACAGCGAATAAGATTAAAGTCGCGACAGATTCAGGACAAGTATATTTGAAAATGACGAAATATGATATCGAAGGAGTGAAACAAGATGCCTAATGCGTTTTATGCGATAGGTGAAGCATTGATTGACTTTATCCCAACAGAGCGTGATCAATTGTTAAAAGATGTGAACGGCTTTATGCCTCAAGTAGGTGGTGCACCTTGTAATGTTGCTGCTGCCGTACAAAAGTTAACGGGGCGTAGTCATCTAGTTACACAACTTGGACAAGATGCTTTTGGTGATCGCATTGTAGAAACACTTGCAGAACTTGGTGTGAACACACAGTGGATTGAGCGTACTACTGCAGCGAATACGGCATTGGCATTTGTTAGTTTAACGGCGAGTGGGGAACGTGATTTTTCATTTTATCGTAAACCAAGTGCAGATATGTTGTACGATTCAGCGCATATTCAACGTTTACCATTAGCGAGTGGAGATATGATTCATTTTTGTTCGGTGGCATTGGTAGACAGTCCGATGAAAGAAGCGCATGAGGCATTGCTTGCAAAGGCACATGAAGTAGGTGCAACGGTTGTTTTTGATCCAAATGTACGCTTACCATTATGGGATGATTATCAGGCATATCAACAGACGATTCAAGCATTTATACCACATGCTGATATTGTTAAAGTATCTGATGAAGAGCTTGGTTTTATCACACAAATTGAAGAGGAACAACAAGCACTACAATCGCTATTTCAAGGGCGAGTCAAAGCAGTTATTTATACACAAGGAGGAGATGGCGCGAGCCTCATTTTTGCAGATGGGACGACCTATACAGCATGCCCGACAGCGGTTGATGTGGTAGATACGACAGGTGCTGGTGATGCGTTTATCGGTGCAGTTATTGCCGAATTGATGCAATCAGTTGAACCTATTGAAACGCTAAAAAAAGAAGGTCAAGCAATATTAACATTCGCTAATCAAGTGGCTGGTCATGTCGTACAACAGTATGGTGCATTGACGAGTTTGCCGACACGTGAAATATTAGATAATAATGTATAGAAAATTACCTAAAGTGATGCATGAATGAGATCACTTTAGGTAATTTTAATTTATATTTTTTTAATGTTGCGTACAGATACATAACAAAGTTCACCATTTTTGAAATGAACAACCCTTTCTTTCGGATCCACATTAGTAATGTTATGGCGATTTAGTACATAACTATTATGGCACCGGAAAAAGCGGTAATCTATCTGTGCAAGCTCTTTTAAATTGCCATAAAATTCAATTTGTCGATTATCCAAATGTGCAATCAGACGGTGTGACTTCGGTGAGGATTCGAAAAACATAATCTCATCATAATGGACATATTCAGAACCGCTCCCACGTTTTAATTCTAATGTCTCCACCGTTCCTTCTTTTGTCATGAGGTTCAGTCGATTCATCGCTGTTTCAAGACAATCAACGACACGTGTTCGTAATTGATCAGGGTCATCTTTAAATATAAAATCCATGGCTGCCACTTTGTATACAAATGTAAGATAGGTTAGTTCGCTGTGACTCGTTACATAAATAATATTACCAATAGGGTCATGTTTGCGAATCTCGCTACCAACTTTAATACCATTAATATCAGATTCTAACTGTATATCTAAAAAATAGCAGCCAACATCAGACAGATTTTTAGAGGCTTCAATCAGTTCGTATGGATTATCCGTTGAAAGTTCGATTTCCATCGGTTTTTCTTCAATCATAATATAATTGTTGATAATCTCTTCCATACGCGCTCGTTGTTTGGGATTATCTTCACAAATCAATATTTTCAAACAATCCATCTCCTATACATCTTCATTCATAATTTCTAATTTTTGAATAAAATAATTGTTTTCAAGTGTTGTATCTAATAAAACATTATCTGTACTATCTGTAATCTCTTTTAGTGTCGAGAGTCCAATACCACGATTGTCACCTTTTGTTGAAAAACCTTCTTCAAATAAGGTGTGCAGCTTTGGCATGTTTTCAGGCGCTTTATTCATAACAATGATAAGAATAGCTTCATTAGTTTGAATAAAGGCAATCTGTATCATGGGATCCTCCACCGACATAGACGCTTCAATCGCATTATCCATAATAATACCTAATACACGACTTAAGTCAATAATAGGCATATTAATATGTGTGATTTCGTCTGCAACTTCAACACTAATATCAATATGTTGCTCTTGGGCTTGAATAATTTTAGTAGTTACCATTCCTTTGATTTCACGGATTTTTAACTTTTCAACCCCATTTAATTTCAGTGTAGTATGTTCAAAGTGATCTTTGATTGGATGGATGTGTTTTTCGTAATATTGTTTAAGACCTTCCAAGTCATCCTCTCGTAAATACTCAGACATCGTAGACAATATGTTGATATAATCGTGACGAAATTTGCGCATGTTGTTGTTAATCTGTTCAATTTTGAGCGTGTACTTATAGTAATCCTCAATCTCTTGCTTATTACGGCGATATGTCAATTCTCGAGAAGCTGTTATAGATATAACAATAACGAGTATAGCAAAAGCAATAAAGTATACGATAACCACTAATGCAATCGCTTTCATATCTTCGAGCGAACGGACCTTCTCAGGTGTAAAGACATCAATAAGAATAAAGAATGCCATTAGCATAGTTGCAAGTAAGATAAGGTAGAGTTTATTAACATAAAGCCAAGAGATACGTAACAATCGCATTAAGAAACGAAATAAAATCGTAAAGATGACAGCCCCTGCAACAAAAGTTAAACCATAAATGGCCTGACGTATGTAAAAATACGTGTGACTTGAAGTTAAGTATTCGTATAATAATGTTGATAAGAAATCACTGATTATGAGAATTAAGAAGCTCATCAGTACGCTAATGACACCTATCATTTTCTGCTTCTTATAAAAGAAAATAATAAAACTTAATATTAGATAAAATAATGTTACTTTTCCAAATGACAGGAACAAAATAGTTGAAGGGACTACTATCCCTATGAGAATAGAGAGGTAATCCCTTCGTGTGTATTTTGGTTTGTCGATTAATATTAAATGCGTAACTAAAAATAAGACAAAAGTTTGAAAAAAAGCTAAAAAAGTAATATGAATAATTTCCAATTTTATACACACTTTCTAAAGTAGAGATTTATTTGTCTAATTCTAAAAGTTCACGCGGAATTTCTGGTTCGTCAAAGAAACCTGTGCAAGTTCTAATCCAACCGAAATTACCGATTGCTTTAAGTAAGTTAGTGAAGAATTTAACAATAGCATCTAAAATGTTCATCACAAATCTACCTCCTTAGGAAAAAATATAGGTAATAGTGTTGCTGCTTGAAGTGTTATACCAAAACATATCAATTGTTGATATGGTGCCGGAACGACAAGGGCTACACCAAGAACAATCGTTGTCATAACGATTGATTTGATTTTTAAGCCGCGCTTACGAGAAGCTTTGATTGGCTGTTTTTTCGTCGCAGCCGGTGCATATATGATGACTATTACCCATCCAATCAATGCCAGGATGAATAAATAATGAAATGGTATCGCAAAATAAACGATAGCCATTGGCACCAACACGAATAACAGTATATTTTGGATATGACACATCAATGAAGATCGTGCATGTGCCCCGTGTGAGAATTGACGCACGAGAATATAACTTATGTGAACAGTTAGTGTGTATAAAATGGTATTTAAGAGGAGTGCTAAACCGTATGTTACGATTGCTTTAAAAAAGTTAATCGCAACAATTTGAATGCCCAGTCGTACTTTTAAAAAGTCGATATGGTCTAAATTTTGATGATGTTGTATTTTGCGAGCCAAAGACTCTATACCATTATCAATGATTTGCACTTTGTTTCCCCCTTAAAAACATTATAAATGATAACGAGCAACGAAAGTCATTTTTTGCCTAACTGTTCAGTTTTAGTGCCTAACTGTCGAAAAATAAGTTTATAAGGCAATTTTAACACAAAACAATAACAGTTAAGAACTAAAAACAATAATCTAGGCAATAATTAACAAAAAGCTAAAAATTCATGTTGTAATATAGATACAATCACTTAGACATATCGCGTCATCCAAAGATATTGTTGAATGCGCAAGGTGTACTAAGGTTAGATTTTAGCCTAGTTTGTATTCTTCGCTCATAATACACATCTAAGGTCTAAAAACTAACAAGGATTATTTATATGATAATTTTAGTAGGAGGTGGCAATAATGGTAGCAGATATCGTAGGTACAATCTTAGAATTCATCAAACTTATTGCTGAAACTGTAATTAAATTTACTAAGTAATCTGAAGCATCAGTGTATTCTCTATATTTCAAAACCCCCATCCATATCATATGGAATAGTGTGGTAATATTTGGAATTCATTATATTCCCTTAATACGAACGAAAACAGACAAGTCTCTCCCAAGCTTGTCTGTTTTTTTAGCTGTTCAGTTTCTGTGATGGAAAGAAATGATACGTACCTAGTTTTGTTTATATTGTAGTTTCAGCTAAGTTGAAATAGCTGTCTTTGTTCAGCGTGTAGTCCGTTGTGGATGTGTGATTTTTGCATCTTAAAAAGAATAAGGTAGAATGGCTCACCATGCTATCTCATCACAAAAGATGTCGAATTATTCGAAAGCATTTTCTATGTTTTTAACTCACTTTTTAGCATAACGATATACATCAGGGCGCATATTTTTAAATACTGGGATAGCATCGCGTTGCGCATCAACTTTCGATATATCTAGTATTACTGTGTGTACAGTTTCGTGTTCATTTGCTTCTATTATAATTTCACCATTTGGATCGATAACCATAGAGTGCCCCGCATAAGTTGTCTTGCCATCAGAACCGCAACCATTTACGGCAACTACATATACGTCATTTTCAATAGCACGTGCTTGCAACAATTGACGCCAATGGTTCAGACGTACGTCAGGCCATTGTGCAACATAGAATAGAATCTGAGCACCTTCAGCAGCAGGATAACGCGATAATTCTGGGAACCGTAAGTCATAACAGATGATTTGAGATGCTATTGTGCCATTTGATAATGTAAAAGGGTGAGGTACGTGGTTGCCGGCAGTTAAATAATGTGGTTCATCCAACATCGGGACTAAGTGAATTTTATTGTAGTCATATATTAATTCTCCGTGATGATTCACTGTGAGTGCGGTATTGTATAAGGCGTCTTCATGATGATTGGATACTGAACCAGCAACGATATCTACATTGTATTGTGTTGCAAGTTGTTGGAGGAACGGCAAAGTCCGTGATAACTGATGGTCTGCTTTTTGGTGCAATTCTGTCAACGCATAGCCATTATTCCACATTTCAGGTAAGACTACGACATCTGTATCAGAATGTACAGAAGTTTCAAAAAGGTGTGTAATTTTGTGTTCGTTTGCTGAGACATTGCCGGCTGTGACATTAAATTGCAGTAATTGAACTTTCATGATAAACCCTCCTCATAAAAATGTATAAAATGAGTTTACTAAATAATGAGATGATTAGTAAAGGATGGACAAAAAACATCTTTTGACATGCAACTTTACGTAATAACTGGTAACATTTGAGTTGAAAAACGATTATAATGTGATAGGCAAATGGCCCACTAGGAAAGTCTCAGCCATTATACGTAGCATATACAGCATAACATTCCTAATGATATGAATCAGTGTGAAATGATAAAATGACTTCATAATGTGGGAAAGTACATAAGAGATTCCTACTTTATTGAAAGGACTGTATTATATGACACCACCATTTATCAAAAAATATATCATGTCGAGTTTAGCAACTTTTACAATATTTGGCGCTGTTCAAGTATCGACGAACGTTCAAGCAAAGGAAGCTGAAACACCAAGCTTACAATCTCAGGAGACACCTGATACTCAAGATGAACAAGTAAAGAGAGAATCGAATGAAGTGAAAATTGATATTGGTGAAGGTACTGAACCAGTGCAGCCGGAACAACAAGAAGAGAATGAAAAGGACGATGGCAGTACTGATGCAACTTCTGGGGCAACTGAGACACCAGATAATCATGAACAAACGCAGCGCCCAACTGAACAAAAGCCTTCATCGCCAACGGAGCATTCAGACAAACAACCGGAAAATACAGACCAACAGACAGAGATACCACAACAAGGAAGTGCACAATATCGACCGTCTCAATCCTCCATACAAGCAAATAATGATATGGGAGGCGCCTCTGCTACTTCACAGTTGAATGGTAGTTTTAAATATAACCCACTTAATAATAAGCTTTTACAACAAAGTGCTCATAGTGGTGATATGAATCAACAAGTAATACAACGATTAACGCAAAAAAAGAATTTTAGAGATAATCAATTTTTGAATCAATTACAGCAAGATACAGACTATTTTCGATTTCAAGCATTTAACCCATTATCCACACGTGCATATTATAAAAATTTAGATAAACAAGTCTTAGGGTTAATAGCCGGGGAAGTTGGTACGATGCCTGATTTAAAGAAGAAAGCAGATAAAGGTATTGCATCTCGTCAACAAGAAGATAAAGAACAGCAAATCGAACAAGAACAGACTCATATGACGATCGGGCAAGTACAGCAAGACAAAGAAAAGGTCAGATCTAAAACGAGTATTCATAAATGGTTGATTTGCGGGTTTGTGGTATTGTTGCTTGCAGGTGTGTTATATCGCTTAGTAAATAGAAGAAAAGAATAAGTATGGATTGAGCATAACGAAAGCGGATAGCGAGGGTGTGTTTGTTTTACTCGATTTTTAAAATGTTTTATTCTAACTGCAAATTTGTCCTTTTAGCTCCGATTTTTATAGTATGTCTAAATTTGTCCAAATAAATACTTGCCGTTAATTTTCAGAAAAATAACACGAAAAAATCTTGACAAATATTGTGAAATTAATCACAATATAAGTGTAAAGAAGAGTCCTTTGAAAATACCCACTAACGGAGGTTATGAATATGAAAGCAGTTGTTGTAAACCAAGAAAGTAACGGTGTAGAAGTTGTAGAACATGAAATGCCAACAGTCGGTCATGGTGAAGCACTTGTAAAAGTTGAGTGCTGTGGTGTCTGCCATACAGATTTACATGTAGCACATGGTGATTTTGGTAAAGTTCCAGGACGTATCTTAGGACATGAGGGTATCGGTATCGTACAAGAGCTTGGTGAGGGTGTAACATCACTTAAAGTTGGAGATCGTGTCTCTATCGCATGGTTCTTTGAAGGCTGCGGGCATTGTGAATACTGTACAACTGGTCGTGAAACATTATGTCGTAGCGTAAAAAATGCGGGCTATAGCGTTGATGGTGGTATGAGTGAATATGCGGTAGTAACGGCTGACTATGCGGTTAAAGTACCGGATGGTTTGGATTCTGCACAAGCATCATCTATTACGTGTGCAGGTGTAACAACTTATAAAGCAATCAAAGAAGCAGGTGCAGCTCCAGGGCAATGGATTGCGGTATATGGTGCAGGTGGTCTTGGAAACTTAGCGGTTCAATATGCAAAAAAAGTGTTCAATGCACATGTTGTTGCAATTGATATTAACAATGACAAGCTTGAATTAGCCAAAGAAGTAGGTGCTGACTTAATCGTCAATGGCAAAGAAGTTGAAGACGTAGGTGCGTACATTCAAGAAAAAACGGGTGGCTGTCACGGCGTTGTAGTAACTGCAGTATCTAAGGTAGCCTTCAACCAAGCAATTGACAGTGTTCGTGCAGGAGGTACAGTGGTAGCAGTTGGTTTACCTTCAGAGTACATGGACTTAAGTATCGTTAAAACAGTACTTGATGGTATACGTGTTGTAGGTTCTCTCGTAGGTACACGAAAAGACTTAGAAGAAGCATTCGCATTTGGTGCACAAGGACTTGTTGTACCAGTTGTCGAAAAAGTATCTGTAGACGAAGCACCACAAGTATTTGATGAAATGGAAAAAGGAACGATTCAAGGACGTAAAGTACTTGATTTCTCAAAATAATCAGTTGATATAAAGAAAAAGGACTTAGCTCTGAAAATGCTCAGAACTGAGTCCTTTTTGTGTTTATTTAAATATAGAATAGAATAAACTGTGCTTGTTCTAATGCTTTTTGCATCACATCTTCTGGAATGGAAAATTGGATGAGTGCTACAAGGGCATTTTGAGTCATATGAATACCAATAGCGATACTAAGTCGTTTTGTATAAATATAAAAAGCCGAAAAAATAACGCCCATAACAAAGTAAGTGGCAAAGTGTGTTAAATCAGCATGCGCAACAGCAAAAATTGTAGAACTTACTGTTGTTGCAATCGTAAACTTCACGGCTTTATGCGCTTGGAGTGCATTATAAATGCCACCAAATAATACTTTACGGAAAACGAACTCTTCTAATAAGGGACCTACAACTGCAATAAGTATAATGAGTATCGGCATTTGACGTGCAATTCTCATAATGCGCATCGTATTTTCGCTTTCTGGACTGATACCTAATAGATATGTACTGATTAAGTTGGTAATGATTTGTGCGATAAAGACGATGACAAGTCCAACAAGTATCCATAGAATAATATAGCGCTTTTCTTCTTTGGGCTGTGTTTCAAAATGATATGGATTTTTAATGCGTGACTGTATGATAAGAATCAGTATGGCTGCCAGAACGAATGCAATGACTTGTAAATAAGTGATTTGCTGTAATTGTTCATTGGCTGACTGGGAATCAATCAGACCGAAAATCATTGCTAACTTCGGTGATAACAACGCAGCGATATAGATAACAACTGTTAATATCGATACAACTATTCGATTCATTCGTTAAGAACCTCCTTTTATACCACATTCATTCTATAGGATTTTCAGTCATTCAACAAATGATAAAAGCTTTCTACTTGATATTTTGACCAAATTTGATTATTATTGTTCTTGTATTAGCACTTGGTACATATAAGTGCTAAATAAATGTTGACCATAAGGAGGTACAATGAAATGTTAAAACCATTAGGTAGCCGTGTTGTAATAGAGAAGAAAGAACAAGAACAAACAACGAAAAGTGGTATTGTCTTAACTGAATCAGCAAAAGAAAGTTCAAATGAAGGTGTGGTTGTTGCAGTAGGACCAGGACGTCTATTAGACAATGGTCAACGTGTCGCACCAGAAGTCCAAGTAGGTGACCGCGTTGTTTTCCAACAATATGGAGGCACTGAAGTGAAGCGTAATGATGCGAAGTACCTTGTATTAGATGCCGAAGAAGTTTTAGCAGTTATTGAAGAATAGTAAGTAAAACAATACAAGTTAGAATATAATGGAGTGAATATAAATGGCGAAACAACTTAAATTCTCAGAAGATGCACGCCAAGCAATGTTACGTGGCGTTGATCAATTAGCAAATGCTGTCAAAGTAACAATTGGACCAAAAGGACGCAATGTCGTATTAGATAAAGAATTTGGTGCACCATTAATTACAAATGATGGTGTTACAATTGCGAAAGAGATTGAACTTGAAGATCCATATGAAAACATGGGCGCAAAACTCGTTCAAGAAGTAGCAAACAAAACAAATGAAATTGCGGGTGACGGCACAACAACAGCAACGGTTCTTGCACAAGCGATGATTCAAGAAGGGCTTAAGAACGTTACAAGTGGTGCAAACCCAGTCGGTATCCGTCAAGGTATTGATAAAGCAGTCGCAGTGGCTGTTGAAGCGTTACACAATATTTCTCAAAAAGTAGAAAATAAAGAAGAGATTGCTCAAGTCGGTGCGATTTCTGCAGCCAATGAAGAAGTTGGGCGTTATATCTCAGAAGCGATGGAAAAAGTTGGTAACGATGGGGTTATTTCAATTGAAGAATCAAACGGTTTCAACACAGAATTGGATGTTGTTGAAGGCATGCAATTTGATCGTGGTTATCAATCTCCATACATGGTAACAGATTCTGACAAAATGATTGCCGAATTAGAAAACCCGTATATTTTAATTACGGATAAAAAAATCTCATCATTCCAAGATATCTTACCGTTATTGGAACAAATTGTACAATCAAGCCGTCCAATTTTAATTGTAGCTGACGAAGTTGAAGGCGATGCATTAACAAATCTTGTGTTGAACCGTATGCGTGGTACATTCACAGCAGTTGCAGTTAAAGCACCAGGATTTGGTGATCGCCGTAAAGCAATGTTAGAAGACTTAGCGATTTTAACAGGTGCTCAAGTGATTACAGATGATCTTGGTTTAGACTTGAAAGAAACGTCAATCGACATGTTAGGTACAGCAAGCAAAGTTGAAGTAACGAAAGATAACACAACAGTTGTAGATGGTAATGGTGACCCAACAAATATTGATGCTCGTGTTAATCAATTAAAAGCACAAATCGACGAAACAGATTCAGATTTTGATCGTGAAAAATTGCAAGAACGCCTTGCGAAATTAGCAGGTGGTGTAGCAGTCATTAAAGTTGGTGCTGCAACTGAGACAGAATTGAAGGAACGTAAATTACGTATTGAAGACGCATTGAACTCAACACGTGCTGCCGTTGAAGAAGGTATCGTTGCAGGTGGTGGTACAGCGTTGATGAATATCTACAAAGAAATTGAAGCGATTGAGGCAGAAGGTGACATGGCAACAGGTGTGAATATTGTGTTGAAAGCCTTACAAGCACCTGTACGCCAAATCGCTGAAAACGCTGGCTTAGAAGGCTCAGTCATTGTTGAACAAATGAAGAATGCAGAACCAGGTGTTGGTTACAATGCTGCAACAGACGAATGGGTAAATATGTTAGATGCAGGTATTGTTGATCCAACGAAAGTAACACGTTCAGCCTTACAACACGCCGCAAGCGTTGCCGCAATGTTCTTAACAACAGAAGCGGTTGTTGCAAACATTCCTGAAGACAAAGGCAACGATATGCCACCAATGAGTGGAATGCCTGGCATGATGTAGTCTGAGACAGGCGACAAACAAGTAAATATCAAAAATAATTAAGAAGTAATCTGCTTTTTAATTAATTTACAAGATTTTAACTACTTCCTATTGTTAATTAACATGTGGAGGTAGTTTTTTTAGGTTATTGAAATTTGTCGTGTTGGATTTTATCGAGGATAGAAAATTTAGTGTTTGATGTGAATAGCTGATATTTTTCTTGAGATTAGTAGGTTTAGTAATATGTTTAGTCTTTGAATGCGTTTGGATAAGTATTTCTAGTTCCAACTTGTATCATTTATACCTAGAAAATTTACAGAAAATTCTTTAAAATAGATTAAAATTTTATAGTTTTATGCGATACTAGTAATGTACTATGAAAAAAGTATTGGAGGAACAAGCATGAGCAACTTAATAAATAGATTTATAAAAAATAATTGGATACACACCATTCCACGTAAAGAGCGGGATAAAATAGAACTTTTCAAATATCTCTTAACTTCATTTGATAGGGACAAGGTTTATAGTGAAAAAGAAGTGAATGCCATTTTAAAACAGCATTATGATGATTATGTATTATTACGTAGATATTTAGTTGATTATTCACTTTTGACTAGAGATATAGAAGGGAAAAAATACAAAGTAGCTGAGGGAGAATAATCAAATGGATAATAAAAGGTTGACTAACTTATTTATCTCTTTTAATACATTAGTTATATCAGGTATAGCGCTTTTTTCTCCAATATTGTATATATTCTTAGTTAATTTAGGCTATAGTTATACGGAGGCTGGCATATATTTATCAGTTTTTTGGGGAGTTTCAGCTATATGTGAATTTCCGACAGGGGTGTTGGCAGATACCATAGGACAAAAGCGGTTGTTGGTATATAGCTGCATACTAAGAGCACTTGGTCTGTTATTTATCATAACTGATCATTTTATATTGTTGATAGTGTCTGGAATATTAACAGGTGCTGCTGAAGCTATGTTATCTGGAAGTTTAAGCAGTTGGTATATGAATCAAATAGAAAATAAAGATACTGTGAACTTAGATAAAGTGTTTTCTAGAGCCTCATTATTTAGTGCGCTGTTTTCACTTATAATAGGCTTTGTTAGTGCAGAATTTTTATTTAAAGTAAATATACTTTTACCTATTATAATAAGTGTTGGTTTCTTTATCGTGTTAGGCATTATAATTTATATGTTTTTGCCGGAAAAAAATATATATAATATCTACGGTTTGAATGAAGAAATTAAAAATGTGAGCCCTACGTGGAGAGTAAATTTAAAAAGAATTGTAGCGTTGTTCATAACAAACAAACCATTGATATTAATTTTATTAGTATTAGTCATTCCGAGTATACTTGATATTGGACCGTCTAACCAATGGCAAGTGAGCTTTAATAGCCAACTTGGTTATATGTGGATAGCTATATCTCTCATTGGAATTATGACTAATTGGTTAATTCCTAAGATACCACGTTTTGGCAGTGAACTGAAAGAAATCATGACATATATTATGATAGACAGTGTTGTTATTTTTTTAATTACTATTACCAATATGAGTGTTATATTTTTTATGATTCATATAGTGATTTTCACAATTACAAGCGTACGGATTACAGTATGTATACACAAAAGGCTAGTTACAAATGATAAGTTAAGATCGTCTTTTGTATCCGCATTTTATACGATTGAAGCAATTGTGACAATGTCATTATTGCCTTTGAATGGTTATATAACAGAAATTCATAATGTATTCTATGCTTGGAATGTTTTTATTGGTATTAGTATCGTGCTTTTGGTTTTCTGTATTATCTTAATCTTAAGAAAAAATAAGTATTCAAATTTCTTGTAACTTAAAAGTTCAATAAATACAAAAGAACCCACAACAATCCAATAATGGAAGGTCGTGGGTTTTTCTCAATTATGAACGGTACTGATTATAGTCACCAGCGAATAAGCTATTGATAAATGCGATTGTGTCTGCTGTCGCATAGTTATTATCTAATATTTCTGTGAGCGTGTCTTTTGTATGGTCAAAGAAGCGAACAGGCGCATATTGACCACGCTTAATCATATTCGTGTAGCGATTTAAAAAGATTGCAAGTAATGTGACTTTACGAGGATGTGGAATCTGTGGATGCTTCATAATAAAGTCATATACGGCGATAAAGATTTTTACAGCGTCTCTCGGTGGTGTCTTAATACGACTGCAGAAAACATAGTAAATATAATTTTAAATTTTGGAAACGCTCAAATGACGTACTTTATAAAAAAAGTCTTCCATATAATTCGTGTTTTTGTTACTGTTTAATTATAAATATTAAATATTGGAGGATTAAAATGACTGAATATTTACTATTATTAGGTGCTGAACAGTTTTTACGCGAGAGATCTTATGCAGGTGGGAAAGCTGTAGGAGATTTTCAAATATGGACAGCAATTAAAAATGCGAAGTATAACTACAATGCATATTTTGATTTTTGTTTAGATGCAGATCCATTGAATTATGAGGCATTAAAACAACAAATAGATTTGTATCAATCAGAGGGGTATACACTGAAAGCTGTTGTGCCTTTGAATGATTGGACTTTAAAGGTCGCAAATCAATTGAATGCCACATATGGATTACCATTTTTGAAAGAAGAAGTAGTTGAAGCGTGTCGCAATAAGTATGAAATGAAACAACTTTTTCAACAATATGGTGTTTCAACGGCAAAGTCTAAGAAGTTTAATAGTCTCGAACAGTTAAAAATATTAGTAAATGAATATACATTTCCAGTCATTATTAAACCTGTTGATTTTGGTGGTAGCGGTGGTGTCCATTTAGCGAATAATCTAGAAGAATGTCTAGATGCCTATGCACAATCTCAAAAAGTGATGGAACGATACGCAGATGCCTTCAAAGTTTCAAAAAATGAATTTTTGATTGAAGCATATATAGAAAGTGATGATGAAGTATCTGTTGAAGTGTTATGTGGTAAAGACTTTTATCAAGTCATCACTGTAACTGAAAAATACTTGTCACCGAAGCCATGGTTTACAGAAATGGGACATGTTGTACCGAGTCACCGACATCAAGATAACCGGTTGAGGCAATTAGCAATAGATGCTTGTAAGGCATTGGGTATTGATCGTGGTGTTGCGCATGTTGAAGTTAAAGTAAAAGGTCATGAATTATATGTGATTGAAGCGGCTGCGAGACCTGGTGGTGACGCTATTATGGATTTGATTGAATCTGCTTATGGTATCAACCCTTATCAATTGCATACGATGATGTATCTTGATAATAAAGTTCAAGGAAACTTTGATTTTGTACCAACACGAACATCAGCCATCGCATTCTTAAAAGCACCAATGGGTGAAATACAACATATTAATTATCCAGATGTTTCTGAAGATAAGGAGATTGTACGCGTAAATCTTCTAAAAAAGGTAGGGGATATTGCGGGTAATCCTGAAAACTGGAGTAGTAGAGAAGGATTAGTACAATTTACATTTTCACAACTGCCAACAACTAAAGTATATCGTCATATTGAAAAGAGTCAGCAATTAGCTGAACAAATTTTTGATTATGGTACAGCTTCACATGAATAGATACTTACTTATTACAGCGCTATATCGCTTTATCTGTGGAGGACTTATTTTAATTATCAACTGGGAATTGGCAGATCCCAAGTCAGCAATAGATTTAGCGATTGCAACAGTACTATCGTTTGTACCAGCTATCTTTACACCGATTATTATTAATACGATATTTAAAAATGCATCAGGAAGTTCATTGACGAAATATGCTATTTTATTAATATTTGTACTCGTATTGTTGATGTCTTTTCTATATACCGAAACATCATTATTAATCCTGTGTAATTTTATTTTATGGGTTATTTTCTTTGTTTTGGAAACAAGTTTTGAATTTTGGTTTTCTGAACTGATTGAAGGGGAAGAAGAAGCATTTATTAATAAATATAGTTCGTTATCTATGACTGTGAACCAAGTTGCTTTGATGATTGGACCACTGTTTATTACACTACTGACAGGTTTTCTAAGCTTGCACATTATTTTTGTGTTATATAGCATGATGTATTTGTTAATTTTCTTTATGACGAAAGCAGTCAAAAATACTAAAGTTAGCGAGGAAACGCAGGCGGCAAAGTCGGAGTCAGTTAAGGTGATTCATTACGTTATTAGCATGTTGATGTGGCCGATTTTAGGTACAATTAACTTTATGTTACCTATTTATACGTCTTATCAGCATCGTAAAATCTATGAAGTTGCTTTTTTAGATAGTATGTTGGGTATTGGGATGGCATTGATTGGTATTTTACTGAGTAGGTTTTTGTCACACAAATGGTCTTTAGTCTTTCTCATTGCAAGTATTATCATTCCAGTAGCATGGTATGTGTTTGATGACTTTTTGATTATGCGATTGTTACTTATGTTACTATTTGGTATTGCTTTTGGTGGTGCACGTATTCTTTTTAGAAAAATTATTGTGGTTGCATATGCAAGTCATACAGTTAAGAAAATCTATTCAATTGGAAATGCGATTGGCTTGCCAGTGCTGGCTATTAGTATTTACCTTGGTATTATCGATTTAGGTTATGTGTGGTTAACACCATTCCTTTTATTATTTCTTTTATTGTTATTAATGAATATAAATTATCAGAAGAGTGCTTTATAAAGTTTCTATATCTTTTTGTGGTGGAATGGCATGATGAGTTGTTCTACCTTTTCTTTTTTGGCATTCAAAAACAATTATATTGGACTGTACGCTAAACGAATACAGTTATTTAAACTTATAGGTAACGGAAATAAAACTAGGTGTTTGTTGATATCTTTCCATCACAAAAGCTGAACAGCTAAAAGAACCCACAACAATCCAATAATGGAAGGTCGTGGGTTTTTCTCAATTTATGAACGGTACTGATCATAGTCACCAGCGAATAAGCTATTGATAAATGCGATTGTGTCTGCTGTCGCATAATTATTATCTAATATTTCTGTGAGCGTGTCTTTTGTATGGTCAAAGAAGCGTACAGGCGCGTATTGACCACGCTTAATCATATTTGTGTAGCGATTTAAAAAGATTGCAAGTAATGTGACTTTACGAGGATGTGGAATCTGTGGATGCTTCATAATAAAGTCATATACGGCGATAAAGATTTTTACAGCGTCTCTCGGTGGTGTCTTAGAATGATGTGTTAATGCGACATTATCTTGTTGTTCAATGAAGTAATAATTTTTCTGGTTGCCTAGAATGGTAATGCCCTTTATAACACTATAGACTTGCATGATGAACCAGTTATCTTCGCGCACTTTGATACCAACTGGGAATCGAATATTATTTTCCTCAATAACGTGGCGTTGAATCAATTTACCAATGGCATTTAATGAGTTAAAAAGCTTTGTATTTTCAAATTCTAAGTTGCCAATAGTTTGAGGAAATGAAAAAGCTGAACGGCTAATTGGTCTCTTACTATGTGCACCTCTAAAGTATGGTAAGCAAACCATCTCATCTCCATAGTTTTCTGCAGCAGCTAATGCATCTGTTAATGAATGCTCCGTAATGTAATCATCGGAGTCAATAAATAATACCCATTCACCTGTTGCAACATCTAAAGCTTTGTTTCTTGGCACAGACGCACCGCCAGAATTCATCTCGCTTTCAAGAATGATTAAATTTGGGATTTTGTTAATAAATGATTTTGCAGCATCCAATGATCCATCCGTTGAACGATCATCTGAGACAATAACTTCTACTTGGTTTAAGTCATATGTTTGATGCTGAATTTTTTCTAATAAACGCATAATGGGTTTTTCACGATTGAATAGTGGAATGATAATAGATAATTTCTTAGTCATAAGTCACCTTAGTTTATTTAAATAATTTTGGTATTAAGTTATTCGATTATACAGTGCGATAATCATACTTATTTTTATCTAAAATTGATACATATTGTGAATAACTACTTTGATATTAGCATATGTTGCTAATGATGAAAAGTACGTATTACCCTCTACTTGTTTTCTTGTAAAAGTAATTTGTGTTTTGTATAGCTACTTTGTACGATTGTTTACAACGCTTTTCTTATTCGTGCCAATGACTTCCTTCAAGGGTCAGTAAATATTTTTTGCGATGGATACCGCTATTAAAGCCACCGAGGCGCCCATCTTTTCTCAACACTCGATGACAGGGCACAATAATCGATAGCGGATTTAGACCGATAGCCGTTGACACCGCACGAACACTTTTCGGCTTACCAATCGCCTTAGCAATCGTACTATACGTCACTTGTTCGCCATAAGACAGTTGTTGTAACGCATGCCAAACCTCTTGTTGAAAAGGGGTACCAACTACATAGGCAATCGGTGTTTTAAACTGCTTAGAAGCCCCATGAAAATAGGCTTCAAGTTCGTTTGCGATTTGATGAATGACCGGATGTGTTGAGGTTTGAATCAACGTTCCTTGTCGTTGGAGTTTTTCCCAGGCGGTATGATAATCTTTAGAATCTGTAAATGATAGGCTCAGCAATGCATGTTCATTGACTACAGCTGTCATACGACCTAATGGTGTTTGGATATGTTGATAATAAAAATGCATGTTGTGCTCGTCTCCTCTGTTAATTGTTGTAAAGTATGAGAAAAAGAGACAGTCGATTGTTGTCACAAACGCTGTCTCTAGATGTTGTTTTAGTTTTGCAAGTCTTGAATACCTTGTGCAATTTTTTCAAAAACATATGGGATATCGTCTTTTTCAATACAGCTAAAGGCGATACGAATATCTGTGTTGTTAAGTGCGACAATACCGATTGAATATTGGTCAATCAAATGTTTACGTAATGTTTCAGCGTCGATACCTTTTACACGTAATGCCATGAAGTAACCGGAGTTAAAGTCGTATGGTTGCCATAATGATTGGTAGGCTTCTTTATATACCATTTCTTTTGTCACGTGGTAACGCGCTTCTAATGTATCAATGTTGTCTTGAATATCTTTATTGAATTGTTCAGGATTTTCAAGGACATAGCGTACCGCCGAATGTGATGGTGTTGAACCATTTGAGTTGTTACTGCGGATGAGACCTTTCATTTTCGCTTCAACGATTTCTTTAGAAGCTGCGTCTGATAAACCAAATGTGATAAAGCCAACACGGAAGCCCCATGCGAAAAATTCTTTCGTCGCACCGTCTAAGCGGATTGGGAGAATATGTGGGTTGTTCACATTTGTTAACGCAGTAAAAATGGATTGCGTGTATACATCTTCATAGAATAAGCCGAAGTAGGCATCATCGACAACTGTTATCACGTTAACGCCACGTTTCGCCAGTTCATCCACTGCTTCCACAATTGTGCGTACTTCATCAACAGTTGGCGTATAACCAGTTGGGTTATTTGGATAGTTTAGGATAAGGATAATCTTGTCCTGTTTGACTGCTTGTAATGTATCAACCAGTCCTTGTGTTGTGTAATGACCATTTTCGTCAAAGATTGGATACTTTTGAATATTTGCTTGATGGCGGACGCCATATATAAGATTATAGTTTCCCCATGTATGTGCAGGGAGTAGTACAGTATCACCAGGGTTCACAAACATATCACCAACGAGGGATAGTCCATGTGTCAAAGCGTTCGTTACAATTGGGCGTGTAATTTGAGCCGCTTGAAGATCAGGATTGTCGGCAAGGACTTTTTTTAGCCATAAATCACGTAAAGCCTCTAAACCTTGTGGCGGTGCATAGGCAAACACCTCTTCTGGAGAGAGATGATTGAACATATCGTATAACGTATCTGCATACATCATACCGTCACGATTCGTTGCCATACCAATTGTCGCATTATAGTCAGTTGCTTTGGCTTCTGCTGATTGTGTTAAAATGCCTTTTGGATAGTACATGTTTTTACCTAAATCTGACATCATATCAAGTAAGTTAGGATTTTGTGCCATGAGTTGTTCGTTGAGAGTGAGTGCTAAAGGGTTCATAAAATCTGACCTCATTTCTACATTTGAAATTATAAGTCTATCATACCGTGAATTCTCTGAAAGTTAAAGAAAGCTTATGAAAAAAAGTGAAAATAGCTTATATCGCCTTTCATTCATGATGTGGTATGGTAAAGTATCAGTGAATAAAGAAATATATGAGGTGAATAGCATGAAACATCTTACAAAAATATTTGTCGGATTGGCATCGATTATTTTTGTGATTGGCATGATATTTCAAATACAAGGTGAAGAACCGGCAGCGATTAAATTATTTAGTGCCACTATTTTATTTATGGTATGTGCATTTATTAGTCGCAATAATAATAGAAAAAAGTATAAGTAATCAAAGAAGAAGCACATTATGTATACAATTGCGATATACATGATGTGCTTCTGACGTTGTTATAACAATTAAAAAAAAAGGGTTTACATATAATTATATAGTGTGTATACTCAATATATACAATCAAACAAAAGGAAGGTGTGCATGTGAAAATTTTACTTCAAAATAATAGTGCATCACCCATTTATGAACAGATTAAGCAACAAATTAAAGAACAAATATTGCGAGGTACGTTGCCAGTAGGTGCGAATTTACCGTCAATGAGAGAACTTGCAAAAAATTTGGGTGTCAGCGTTATTACGACGAAACGCGCTTATGAAGATTTGGAAAAAGACGGCTATTTAACGTCTATTCGTGGGAAGGGCACATTTGTGAGAGAACAAGACACATCTATTTTGAAAGAAAAACAATTTATTATCATCGAAGAACTGACACAAGCGCTAGTGAAAGAATCAAAAACAATTGGGATGTCATTGTCAGAACTTCAAGACATCGTGAAAATGCTATATGAGGAGGAATTGTAATGGGTGAAACAGCAATTGAATTGCAACATGTTAACTATGAAACGAAACACTTTGCGTTAGAAGATATCCATTTTAATGTGCCGACAGGGTATGTGACAGGCTTTATTGGTGCGAATGGTTCAGGTAAGACGACAACGATTCGTATGATTATGGACTTATTACAACCAACATCAGGGGAAATCAATGTATTTGGGCAACCGATGAGTGCGGATCCAGTAGGCATTAAAGATAAGATTGGTTTTGTGTATTCAGAACTATATTTGAATGATAAATGGACGGTCAAAAAAGTAGAGAAGTTAATTGCACCTTTTTATAGTCAATGGGATCATGAAATCTTTATGAATTATTTAACACGATTTGGCTTACCGTATCGCAAAAAAATACGTGACTTTTCAACAGGGATGAAAATGAAGTTATCTTTAGCCATTGCGCTTAGTCATCATGCAGAATTGTATATTTTTGATGAACCCACTGCAGGATTAGATCCAGTTGTCCGTAATGAAGTTCTCGATATTATACAAGAGGAACTACTCGATGAACAAAAGTCCGTGCTGTTCTCAACACATATTATTTCTGACTTAGAGCGCATTGCAGATTACATCGTGCACTTACAAGACGGTCATATTATCGTGAATGAATCTAAAGAAGTTTTATTAGAGACGCATCATTTAGTACGTGGAGACGTTGCAGACTTAGACGATGAGTTACGAAATTTGTTGATTCATTGTGTCGAGAAAGATGGCATGTACAGTGGTATGACAAAAGAAGCACACACATTTCATGAGTTATTCGGTCAACGTGTCACGATTTCGCCGATGACTATTGAAGAAATTATGGCGCATTATGAGCGTAATCGAAAGGGTGTGATACACTATGATGACACTTTTAAAGCGTAATTTAATGTTAAGTGATGAGCCAAGATATGTCTGGTTTGCAACATATATTATTTGGTTCACTATGGCTATAGGCTCTTATATTTGGGATGCGCAGCTTTTTTTTATAATGATAAAATTGTTAATTTTGGCATTATCAGGATTTCCAATTTATATAAGTGAGTATTTAAATCGTAATAAGGCGTATATTACATTTCGTAGCTTACCAACGAGCGACCGCAAGTTACTAGCTAGTTTCAACTTATCGACATGGCTCATTTGTGCTATACAAATTGTAAGTATCACAATTGTTTGGTTGATTGTGCCATTTCCGATGTTTTTTGAAGTTACAGCAGTGCAATTGAGTTTAACATTTTTCATTGCGACATTTTGCATCAAGACTTTGCTAGAAGAAGCGTTAAACATATGGGTTGCTTATGGTATTGGTTTGTTTTTAGTATTCAATCTTGGTCCTGGTCTAATAGGTCCATTGTCTAATGGTGTCGACCTATTTTGGTTACGTATCTTACCATGGGTGTTGTTAGTTGTCTCATTATTCAGTTATGAGATTAAAACATTAATGCGTTATCGACGGCTTGATAGAAACAAAATTAAACTTTGAGATGCGAGGGGAAATTGCATGTTGAACTTAATGAAACGTAACTTATATTTGCATAAAAATATGTTAATTTTATATCTCGTGTTATTAGTCTTTTATCCAATATATCATGCTTTAAAAGCAGATTACGAACTTTGGTTGATACCTATTTGGTTGATTGTCGTTATGATTGCGATTATTAACACAGCACATGCTTATCATCTGTATAGCCGTTTCGGACATAATGAAGCGTATTTGTTTCATCACAGTTTACCAGTATCTAAACGGCAATTACTAAATGCACACTACATGACGGTCATAGGCCTCACTTTACTTAGTGCATTGCTAATTATACTATATGATGCCAATAAAAATTATATTGAGGTAAACAAGATTCAGTTTGAGTTTGTATGGTGTTTTCTAGCAACAAATCTCTTTGCATTTATCATTTATTTTCCGATATCCAGTGAAAAGTCACGCAAACGTCGTGATTCGGTAATCATTTATATCATAGGGCTGTTAATCGTGCTACCGTTGTTTATTGGCATTGTTGCAATGGCAATTGGCATGGTTTGGTATGACAATCCCAACCAGTTTGCGCATGTGCCGTTCGACTTATATTACTTTGGTGTGAGTGTGGTCTCAGCAGTCGGCACATACATTTCTCAAATGTTGCGTATCAAAAATACTTAGGGGAGGTTTTTGTAATGAAATTAAAACAAATTTCAAAACAATATGGCAATCATACCGTTATTGATCACATTGATTTTGCTTTTAACGATAGTCGTATTGTGGGATTAATTGGTAAAAATGGCGTTGGTAAAACGACTTTGATGAAAATAATGAATGGCAATATTATTAATTATTCAGGAGAAGTGAAAGTTGAGAAAGAAGAGGCGATTGGCTACTTAATTGAAAATCCGAAATTGTATAATCATAAATCAGGTTTGTGCAATTTGAAGATATTTGCCCAAGTGTTAGGAAAGGGCTATGACAAAGCCTATACAGAAAATATTATTCGTGCATTTTGTATGGAATCATACATCGACAAAAAAGTTAAGAAATATTCAATGGGGATGAAACAAAAACTTGCGATAGCAGTGTCGTTGATGAGTAAGCCCAAGTATTTAATTTTAGATGAACCGACAAATGGTATGGATCCAGATGGTTCAATTGATGTGTTGAAAACAATTGAACGATTAGTCAAAGAACTTGATATGAAAGTATTAATTTCAAGTCATAAATTAGAAGATATTGAATTGATTTGTGATCGTGCCGTGTTCTTACGTGACGGTAAATTTGTACAAGATGTTGATATGACAGGTGGAAAAGTCAAGGATCAAACCATTATCCAAGTGGCAATAGAAGACTTTGAAGCGGCAAGTAATTACTTAACAACACATTTTAAAGTGGTTCAAACACATAAAGAAGCGGGCGAGATTATCTTGAGCTTGCAGGAAAGTTACCAACCACTGTTAAAAGGTTTGGCGTCACAACACGTTTATCCAATACGTATTGAAACGCGCAAAGTCACATTAAGAGATACGTATTTTAATATTAATAAACGAGGTGATCAATCATGAATAGTATGCAACTCGTCAAATTTGATGTTTTAAGTATTTTAAAAAGTCCGCTTACATATATTGCGATTGTGTTAGGTACAGCACCGGCAGTGGGTATAACGATGATTATGGTTGCTCAAGATATTGATGTTGAGGCATATGTTATATTAAGTGTCTTAAAATGGTTCTTTTCAATCATTGGAATGCTTTTCGTTGTTAAGACTATTACAAGAGATAGTGGACAAGGCACGATTCAATTGTATCTCAACAGTGTACGTAATCGTCTGTCTTATTTAATTGCGAAAACAGTATCTATTGTATTTATTAGTTTGATCGTCACAGGTGTTGTCTTATTGGTTACGTATTTGGTGCAATGGTCGATAAATGGTATGGGTCTTAAAACAAGTGTAACATGGCAACTTTTCATATTTTATCTCATGTTATTTTTAATCTATGGGTTATTATTGTTCTTAATCAACTTGTTTGTGCAAAAATCATCACTGGTATTTTCATTAGGTATTTTATTATTGCTCGTATATCCAATTGTGACACCGTTTATTCCATTTATTCCACAAATTGGTGAAAAGATTATGGAAGCATTAGGTTATATACCAATTGGTTATTTAACAGAGAAAACACTTAGCGATGACATAACATTTACAAATGTGCAATGGCTCATTAATATTGCATCACTTGCAGTATTAATGATAGGGAATGCCTTATTAATTACGAAAAAAGATATTTAATGACAAACAGCTTTTCTGACCAATATAAATGGTAGGAAAAGCTGCTTTTATGTTTTTACAAACTTTTATAATTGATTACAAAGTATGAGGGGGAAGAGGGATATTAATCGAAACATTCAATGGAAGTTAAGGTTTCATGTAAAAGCAGTAGATAACTCGAATACAAATACGATTAAACAAGCATACTTAGCCTTTTCACAAAGAGACAACGGGATTGAGCCATCATTAATTTGTACTCTTGAAAATCGATAAACGATGCCTCAATCCCTGTTTCACTCCCTTTCAAATTTATGACAATTTGAAGGTAAGCGTTTACAAGAAAGCGCTTTTGCATTAGAATACTTGTATACAAGTCGGGGTGATAAGCATGGAATTTCCGAAACAATGGCAGCAACAGATGTCTAAGGGCGAATGGATTGCTGCATGTTTGCGTTTAAATATGATGAACGGAGAGTATGACACACAAGATGTGATTACAGAAAATCAAATTGCGAAACAGTTCAATGTTAGCCGTTCACCGGTTCGAGATGCGTTTAAGATTTTGAGTCAGGATCGTTTGATTCAGCTTGAAAGAATGGGTGCGGAAGTTCTACCTTTTGATGAAACGAAGCAACAAGAAATGACGGATATGCGCTTAATGGTTGAATCGTTTGCCTTTACGAAAGTGATTCAACGCGATGATTTGCCAACCATTGTGCATGCGATGTATCAAGCACTAGAAATGATGAAGGTGAGTGTGAAGTTTAAAGATCCTGTGAGTTTTACGGAACATGATATCGCCTTTCATGAATTAATGGTCAATGCGTGTGAACATAGTTATTTGACGCACTTATGGATGCAGATGAAGCCATTGATGTTATGTCTTGTCTATATTGGTATGTTACAACGTATGACACATGATATTGATGATTTTGAACGTATTATCACGAATCATCAAAAGTTCGTTGAAGCAATAGAACAAAAAGATCGCACGTTGATGTATGAAGCATTTCGTTTGAACTTTAGTGATTTAAATAACGATATTGGTGCATTTTGGTCGGATCAAATGTAAGGAGAGAAAAATATGACAGCGTATATGATCGGGATAGACATTGGCACAACCAGTACGAAAGCAGTGCTCTATGATGAAGAAGGTGCTGTGATTGATAAAGCACAACAAGAGTATCAAATGTTGACACCTACGATTGATACATCTGAAGAAAATCCAGAAGTATTGTTCGATGCGGTCGTCAATACACTACAAGGCGTTATTAGCAAGCAACGTGTACAACCTGAACAAATTTCATTGATTGCGTTCAGTGCACAAATGCATAGTTTAATTTTAGTAGATCAAGCAGGTAAGCCATTGACGAATAGTATTACATGGGCGGATAATCGTGCACGTTATGCCGTTGAAGATTTGAAAAATAATCATCAAGGTCAACAAATTTATGAACGTACAGGAACACCGATTCATGCGATGTCCCCGCTCTGTAAAATGTGGTGGTTAAAGAACGATGAGCCAGCACTTTACGCACAAGCAGCACGTTTCGTCGATATTAAATCATATATCATTTATCGTTTGACAGGTGAATGGGTGATGGACGAATCTATTGCGTCTGCAACGGGATTGTATAACTTATGGGAACGCGATTGGGATGCTGAAGTGTTAGCGTTACTTGAACTGACGACAGAGCAACTACCTAAGCTTGTATCAACACAATATATTTGTCAGGCGATGGATGCAGGGTTGGCGAATCAAATAGGTGTAAGACCGACAACACCATTGGTCATTGGTGCGAGTGATGGTGTGTTATCTAACTTAGGTGTGAATAGTTATCGATCTGGTGAAGTGGCGGTAACAATTGGAACATCTGGTGCGATAAGAACGGTAGTCGATCGTCCACTTACTGATAGTAAAGGTCGTATTTTCTGTTATGTACTTGATGATACGCATTACGTGATAGGGGGACCAGTAAATAACGGTGGTGTGGTCTTACGTTGGTTGCGTGACGAATTATTGGCAAGTGAAGTTGAAACAGCGAAGCGACTAGGTATGGATAGCTATGATGTCATGACACGTATTGCGGAGAGGGTAGCACCGGGTTCACAAGGTTTGATGTTCCATCCATATTTGGCGGGGGAACGTGCGCCACTTTGGACATCAGATGCACGAGGTTCATTTATTGGTTTGACGTTAGCACATAAAAAAGAACATATGATTCGTGCAGTGCTTGAAGGTGTTCTATTCAATTTATACACGGTTTATCTTGCATTAGTCGAGGTAATGGGCGAGATGCCATCGAAAATTCATGCGACAGGTGGCTTTTCAAAAAGTGCATTATGGCGTCAAATGATGGCAGATATTTTTGATTGTCAGTTGGAAGTACCAGAAAGCTATGAAAGCTCGTGTCTCGGTGCATGTGCAATTGGGAGTCGCGCGATTGGCAAACATAATGACTATAGCATGATTGCTGATTGGGTAGGGAAAACACATGCACATGAACCAAACCAAGAATATGTTCAATGCTATCAGGAACTGGCATCTATTTTTATTCAAGTGAGTCGCGATTTGGTGGCATCTTACGAGTCGATTGCAAAATTTCAAAGAACGTATTATAAAGTTGAAGAATAGAGGGATAACATGATACATGAATTTTGGCCGATTATAAGTGTTGTATTAGGGATTTTAGTTTTACTTGTATTGATTATGGCATTTAAATTAAATACATTTGTGTCATTAATCGTAACAGCAATTGTGACAGGGCTGTTTCTGGGCATGCCATTCGACAGTATTATTAAAACGATTGAAACTGGAATGGGCGGTACATTAGGACATATCGCATTGATTTTTGGACTAGGTGCTATGTTGGGGAAACTACTTGCTGATGGTGGCGGTGCAACACAAATTGCAGATACACTGATCAAGCGATTAGGTGAACGTTACGTACAATGGGCAATGGTCATCGCATCATTTATTATTGGTGTGGCACTCTTTTTTGAAGTGGGACTTGTCTTATTAATTCCACTTGTATTTACAATTGCAAAGCGTATGAACATGTCACAGTTAAAAATTGGCTTACCAATGGTGACAGCATTATCAGTAACACATGGATTTTTACCGCCACATCCAGGTCCTGTTGTTATCGCGACAGAATTAAATGCGAGTATTGGTGAAGTGTTATTATACGGTTTCATTATTGCCGTTCCTGTTACATTACTTGCCGGTCCATTATTCGTGAAAATTGCACCTAAATTATCTCCAACAGCGTTCAATCGGGAAGGTGATATCTCAACATTAGGTGCAAGCAAAACATTTGAAAGAGATGCATTACCTAGCTTTGGATTGAGTACATTTACAGCATTATTACCAGTTATTTTGATGTTGTTTGCGACGGTATGGCAACTTGTTACTGGCCATACAGATGGCGCAACAAATGCTTTTGAAAGCTTCATTTATTTTATTGGAACAGCCGGAACAGCAATGTTAGTCGCAGTACTCTTTGCGATTTTCAGTATGGGATTAATGCGTGGTATCGCAATGAAAGATGTAATGGATACATTGACACAGGCGATTTACCCAATCGGTATGATGATCTTAATCATTGGTGGAGGCGGTGCCTTCAAACAAATTTTAATTGATGGTGGCGTTGGTAAAAGTATTGAGACATTTTTTACAGGTTCACATATCTCTCCATTATTACTCGCATGGCTCGTTGCAGCTGTTCTGCGTTTAGCATTAGGATCAGCGACTGTTGCAGCCATCTCAACAACAGGTATCGTATTACCTTTATTACAAACAGTGGATGTGAACTTAGCACTTGTCGTATTAGCTATCGGTGCAGGAAGTGTCTTCTGTTCACATGTCAATGACGCTGGTTTCTGGATGTTTAAAGAATACTTCGGCTTAACGATTAAGGAAACATTCTTAACATGGTCATTAGTTGAAACTATCATCTCAGTCAGCGGTCTTGTATTTGTTTATTTCTTGAGCTTATTTGTTTAAATGATCAAAAAACAACATGCTAAGGTTAGTAGTAGCGTAATCTTAGTATGTTTTTCTATATTACAAACAATTAATTATATGACATTTACAATACAAATGTGACTTAGATATTTTAATTCGTGTTCCTAGTAATTATAATGGAATATAAATTTATATAATTAAACTAGGTGTAAAAAATGGATAAAATTACTTTTTTGAATGAATTAGAATATCAATTACATAAGTTGCCACAAGATAAAATTGATGAAGTAATGACGAAGTATGAAAATCATTTTTATCAAGAAGCGCAAAAAGGACATTCGGATAAAGCAATTGTTGCGGCGTTAGATTCCCCAAAACAAATCGCTAAACGAAAGTATGCGAAATACGCACTTAATGATGCAGAGAGAAGACCTAATATCCCGCATATGATGCGAGCAGTTGTTGCGACAGTAGGTGTGAGTATTATAACGCTTTGTTTTATACTCATTCCATTGACCATTGTGTTAATCGTTATGGCAGCAGCGACTTTTGTCTCATTAGGGATGATACTAGCACCTTTAATATTGTTTATTTGGAATATGTGGGCGGGCATTCAAAATTTTTCACTTAGTAATTATCTATTCAGCTTTGCATACCTTGGATTGGGGACAATGTTTTTAGTGATTATTATCAAGTTACTCATAGCGATTCGTCATTTACTAATACGCTATATGAAGTGGAATGTTAATTTTATTAAAAAAGGAACAATGTAAAAATGAAGAAACTATTTATATTTGGCATGGGATGTTTCATTGTTTTTTTTATTTTAGGAACAGTTGTGTGGTTTTTTATAGAGGATCGAAAAACCGAGATGACGCAACTAAATCAAACTTTTGATGCAGCACATATCGAGCAGCTTGTGGTGAACACGGACAACATCAATGTGACTTTCAAATCAGGTGAACACTTGAATTTAAGTTACAAAGGCAAGGACAAGCTTAATGTGACACGTCAAGGTCATACATTGCAACTTACTGAGCAAATGTTATCCAAGCGCAAAATGCTTAATTTGAATCCTTTTGCATCGAAAGAAGGACACCTTACTGTGACGATTCCCGCTCACTCGATTCAAAACTTAAATGTGACAACACGTATTGCTAATATTGCATTAGAAGGGATTAAGTTAGATAACGTGATGCTTTGGAATGATTTGAATGGACAAGTGAGAATTCGTAATAGCCATTTTAAAAACACGCAGATTAAAGGCTATGAAACATTTGTTAATATTCATTGTAGTGAATTATCAGAGAGTGATATTCACGTCGAGAGAGGCATAATCAACACAAAAGATACAACAGTACAGAAAAGTTTATTCAAATTAGGAGAAGGCGATATGCACTTGTTGAACATGGCACCACATTGTGATCTTAAAGGTGTCGTGAATAAAGGGGATATAGAGATGTCATATGCCCAATTGCCACAAAATGTGCGCTTAAGCCTCCACCCATCGAATGGGAAAGCCATCATTAACCATCGACATTTAAAAGAAGGCGTTAATGGAAAAGGGAAGCACCAAATTGAACTGTATACGAATGATGGCAATATTGTCATCAATCCATAATAAAAAAGCCATCAAGCGTGCACAATCGTCCGTTTTGGTGGCTTTTTGTTGAGTCAATTTTCAGTTTGTTGTGAGGGAGTGGGTATCAGTAGCACCCATAACCATATAGCTGAAAGAGCTGTGATGAGGCATACTTTTTGCCGATATGACGATAATATTTTAAGATAGAGAGCCAGCTATATAACACCCATAACCATTTATGAGCTTTTACGATGCATAAAGATTATGTCATTACAAGTCCAAGTTTATATTCATTCCGACTTCTGTTATTTCCTGACATCGTCTTAATTTGAACATAGCTACCATTAGTTGGTGAAACAATCGATAACGACTATCGTATAGATAGGATGCTCATCATCATTGTGCACGACTGCAAATGCATTACACCACTATTAGAGAGGGTGGTAAAACAATAATATGTAAAGTTTAAGATGGCTTGTTACGTTGGAATATTCAGTGCATCTTGTATGCCTCGAATTTCATCCCAAATAGATGGTGCATATTGTTGAAAATTGAATGGCAATATCAAATTATAGTACGCGCTTAAGCCGCTCTTTTTCGCTGTTTTTGAGCATTTGTGTACTTTTGATCCAATGACTAACAGCGACAGCATAGTCATCATGCGTCCCTCTATATGTCTGATTTGACTTGCTATATGTTTTAACGTCTCCTCTGCAATCTAATCTACATAATTTGTTACGATGTTGTAACGCGAGGTTAATGGCTTTCTAACTTCTCCATCACTATAATAATTAATATCATTAAAAGAATGATAAAAATAAATGGGGTGTGAAGCACATGATGTATGAAGCTGTAATCAAAGTGAAAAACTGGTTTTACCGTAATTTCACATCGTAATCTAGTTGTTTTGATATGAGTATTATCATCTAGGGCAAAAGGGATGTATGGATGTGTATCGTATGCAGGTAAAATACGTTGATCAATAGCTATGCCTATAGACAATCATCTTGTTCAATTGCTTTCATGACTATATGATAGAGTTATTTCACGTATCAAATCGGTGAGAAGTCTCAGGTGATTAATTGTGGAAATCTTTGATGTGTGGTGTGATATGAATAGATTTGATTCGACCGATATTATTAGAAGTTCGAGAGTTAAAAGTCATCATAATCATCGTTTTTTCAGTCTCTTGATAGTTGGGATTTTCAGATGAGTACGTATAGAAAATAACAAGCTGTTTGTCATGAATGCGTGCGCGTTGAACGACCTCAAAATTCCACTGTAGATGTGTATCGGTTTCAATCTGTTTCATACGTTTACGGAGCATTTCAATCAACACAGGCTTGTTAAGCGCAACAGGTTCGCCCAATTCGTTAAAATAATATGCTGCCACGTGATCATCTATCATGTTTGATACGTTCTCAATATCATGGTTTTTCCAATAATTGAGTAATGAAATGAATGGCATGCAACTTACCTCTTTCTTAAATTATTTAATCATAATGTACCATATTTATTTGAATAATTGAATATTTTTTGATTAGACTGTTTGTACTTTGGGTATTTCTTTAACTGAGTGGCGAGTAGTTCACATAAATACGTTATTTATGTTATGATAATAATGTATATATTTCGTAAACAGAGGTGATTATTAATGTGGAACTTCATCAAAGGCGTATTTAAATTTATCTTTGCATTAACATTCTTTACTACTTTAGCAGTAGGTGTAGGTGCAGCAGTATTAGCGTATGTTTTCAAGAAAGACTTTGAAGAAATTGAAAGCAAGACAAAAGAAATCGTGTCAGATATTGAAAATAATATCGGATAATTAATGGGACTGAAGTAGGATATTTACTATTCTATGACAGTCCTTTTAACATAGAAGATTGGAGGCAATAGTATGGCGACAAAAGGTTACATAGGTTCATATACCAAAAAAGACGGGAAAGGTATTTATCGTTTTGAGTTAGACGAACAAACTGGGAAAGTTACGACAGTTGAAACAGCGTTTGAGTTGAATGCATCAACATATTTGAGCCAGTTTAAAAATACACTTCTAGCAATTACAAAAGATGATACGAATGCAGGTCTAGCCACATTCAACATTAAAGCCGATGATACTTTGGAAGAAACGGGGCGCTGTTTATCATCTGTCAAAGGTTCAGCTTGTTATGTATCTGTATCACCAGATGGCGAATTTGCTTTTGAGGCAGTTTATGGCGATGGCTTGGCACGTATTTATGAATTCGATGCAGATAAACAACAAATTGTTAAACTGATTGAAGAAGTCTATCATGAATATACACCGGGACCTAATGTTGCTCGACAAGAAGCACCACATGTGCATTATATAGAAGTAACACCGGAACAAAAATATGTTGTGGCGGTTGATTTAGGTGCAGACTTGCTCGTAACGTACCACTATGGCAATCAAGGCTTAGATGTGGCATATCGTACACAGCTACAACCAGGAGACGGACCGCGTCATATTGCTTACCATAAAACAGGTCGTTATGCTTACGTCGTGAATGAATTGTCGAATACTGTAGTTGTGATGGACTATGAAGATGGGCGTTTTACAGAACGTGAACGTCATTTAACGATTCCAAAAGACTTTTTACAACCGACAAAATTAGCAGCTGTTCATTTATCGCACGATCAACAATTTTTATATATTTCAAATAGAGGTCATGACAGTATTGCGATTTTTAAAGTATTAAATGATGGTGCCAAACTTGAATTAGTTGACATCGTACCATCTGGAGACGTATTTCCACGTGATTTCAATATCACGCCATCAGATGATTACCTCGTTGTTGCACATGAACAAGGGGACTCAAAAGTTGTTGTATTCAAACGTGATAAAGCAACCGGCTTGTTAACGTTAACAGATAATAGTCAACAAGCAGCTGAAGGCGTTTGTGTGAAATTTGAACAATAATGATAATAGCCACGGAGCGCTGTTTTGTACATGCTGCTTCGTGGCTTTTTATATGGCGCCATTTTCTGTTATCAAAAATTTTTATGTCCCTACTGGTATTACAACGATACTACGTGTTTGATACATCAATTTCGAAGTTGCATTTTTATAAAATAAATCTAAAAATAAACTAATAATAATAAACAAAGTTGACTATGTTTTTTGAAAACGATAACATTAATTATAGAAGTTGTAATTTTCTAAAAAAGAAAGGATTTTGATAATGATGAAAATGAAGTTATCTAAATATCAAGTACTAGTTCTGATATTTCTACTAGTTGTTTATACAGTTACAATTCAAATATCAACGAGATCCATTTTACAATCACAGATCAATAATATGCCAGGAGATATACATTTAGATGCTGATGTAGCATTGTTTTGGATGAATATTGTGATGATTGTTTTTGGGGTGTTCTTAGTCTTTTTTCAATCCATAATTTATAAATTTATAGTAGGATTTATCGGCGTACAGCGGTCGTTTTCTATTGGATTTAATTTATTTTTATTTACATTATCAATTCTTCCAAGTTCAATTGTCATAGCTTTGGTTACATACTTAAATAATGGAATAAGTGTCTCACAAAATATATGGATAAACATGTTTTCAATGTTAATTTCAGCTGTTTTATATGGAATGTTACTTGTCTTTTATTCAATAATAGAAAAGAGAAAAGCTTTAATTATAGTGCTGATTGTTATATTACTGAATACTATTATTAATATGTTGAAATTCTTTTAATGAGTTAAATTAAAAGCCGGGAGCAGAACAGGAAGCTCAATTTCTCAGGATGTTCAGCTTTTGAGATGGAAAGATAATAATAAGTACCTAGTTTTATTTATCATATAGTTCCAGCTAAGTTGCTGTTATCATTTAGCGTACAGTCCTTTGTGATTGGGCGCTTTTTGAATATCATTGTTTCACTTGTCAGTTGGATAGGGAGTAAGCACGAGGTATCTTTTGTCTTCAATCTATTGTCATGGATGATCACAGTATTAACTAGTCGTATCAGCGTCTTTCAAAATGTCTGGTTCAGTTTCTTCACAGTTATTTTATTAGCACCAGTATATGAATTACTGTTTGATATATTAGAGAAACAAAAAGTAATGCTCGTTATTAGTATACTAGATAATATTGTTAACTTTTTTTAGATTTTATAAATGACAAAGACAATGAATATAGCACTATCAAGGAAAAGTCCTGATTAAGCGTATCAATTGATTAATCAGGACTTTATTATATTCTATCTTCTTATGATAAATAATGTTATTGATTTTAAAAGGTAATATGATGGTATAGCACTCAACACTAAAATAATAATTAATATTTTATTTGCAATAATTATTGGGATTACGTGATCGTTATTAGCTAACAACGTTGTCATTCTAGAAGACCAAGAAAATGGAACAAGCAACCAAAAACTATTTCCTAAAGATGTCAATCCTACAATTGCAGTTAATAGTGATCCAGTAGCGGCTATAAGCATCATGGTCGTAAAACTAAAAAGGATGTTCATAAAATAAAATATTACAAAAGTGGTTAAGAATAGTGCCCAACAAATGAGATAGCCAAATATGAAATGTACGATAACATCAATACCGGTTTTCAATATAATAAAAATAATAATAGTAAAAAATAGGTTTACTAAATACATCAAAGTAATAGTAAGAAATGCAAAAATAAATTTTAAACTTATTAACTTTTGATGGTAGCCACCTAAACCCAAAATATTTTTTAGATTACTAGGTTCTTTTTCGATATCCCATAATAACGTCATTAAAAAGCATACTACTGCTGGGAGTAAGAAAGTTAGTATTGAAAAGTAATTAAAAAAAAACTTATCGTTAGTTATACTTTGCTTTGTTAAAAATATATAGCCTAGTATCAAAATATTAAATGATATTGGAAAAATAATTAGAAATCTTTTAAAGGAAGATCTTTTTATTTTAAGATATTCTGCGTGTATTGAATAGTTAATCATGATTGATCTCCTCGTTTCCCTTTTAATAACATGATTGCAGCAATTGTTAGTATGGAAAAAGCGAAAATTGCGAGAAAGCAACCAGGTAAAATGATTGTTGTATCATTTAGAACATCATTCTCGGGTAATAAAGTGCCGTTTGGTCTGGTTTTGACAATTGGTGTTATGATTCTTAGAGACCAAGACCAAGGTATGAAGTACCAGTATGAATTTGATACAGTAAACATTGATACACACATACCAATAACGTTAAAAATAATTATGGATAGTGGTCTAAATAATCTGCCAATCATCATCGACAACGGAATAATAAATAGTGTTGTAATCCATAAGACTAAAGATGCAAATAAAATGTTAAGTATCTGAACATTAGCACCGTATAGTACAAACTGGATAATAATTGAAAATATAGCTATATTTAAATTTCCAATCAAAGAATAAACAGATATTAGCAAAATTTTTGATAACCAGATTAGCCGTGTATCTAATAAAAAGAAATACTTGTCCGAAGATGCTTTGACTTCTTTATCTAAACTTTGATAAACCAATACACTTAAACCAATCGGAAGGAATAAAGTCGGCCACCAATTATAAATTAACGGAACAAAATAATTTATATCTGAATACATTAATTTAGTAAACGGAATACACAAAAGAGAAATTAGTAAAGGATAGATAATGATGAATTTATGACTAAAGGTTCTTTTCCCTTTTAAATGCTCTACAAAAATATAGTTAAACATTATTTTCACACGCCTCTCCGTACAATATATTTAGGAAGAAGTTTTCTAAGTCTAAATTCTCTGGGATTTGACCCTCGTATTTTAGGGTACCTTGATTGAGAATACCAACGAATTTTGTCATATGCTGAATTTCTGCTAAATTATGGCTGGATACGATAACTGTTATTCCGATTTCTGGAAAAGATTTTATGAGTTCTCGTAATTCTTTAATTCCAACTGGATCTAACCCATTTGTTGGCTCATCTAAAACTAATAATTTAGGACTAGTTAACAATGCCATAGCGATACCCAATCTCTGTTTCATTCCTAATGAAAATTGAGCAGTCTTTTTATTTTTAGTGTTTTTTAAATTAACTATTTTTAAAACTTCTTGAATTCTGTTTAATGGGACGTTAAAAAGTTTTGCAAAAACCATTAGATTTTCCTCGGCAGTTAAGTTTTTATAAATAGCAGGCTCTTCAATTAATGATCCAATAGTTATAGTTTTAATATTTTGTTTTCCCATGTAGAGAATGCTGCCGTGTGTGTGTTTAGTATTGCCTGTTATCATTTTTAAGATAGTAGACTTACCTGCACCATTAGGTCCTACTAAACCATATATGGTGTTCTCTTCTACATGAATATTAACATTGTTTACGACGAGTTCTTTGCCATATTGTTTTGAAATATTTTTTGCTTCTAATATATATCGCATAAAAATTCCCCTCATTTCTATTTTGGTAATATTCACTTTAAAGTAGAAAAATAAAGAATTTATAAATTGATAAGAAAATATAGGAATTCATTGTATATTTTCGAAAAATTCGCAATTACTTTATAAAAAGTTTATATTCAAATATTATTCTTAAACTGTAATCGATTACAAAAAAATTAAAGGAGAAGAGAATGATGCCAAAGTATGACGATTTTGATTTGGATTTAAGAACTAGTGATAATTCTAACAGTGAGGAAGAAGCTAAAAGAATAAAAGATATTGGTTGGACATATTATGATGATGAAATCCCTTTTGTTTTTTAATATTGAAAGTATTCTAGGTGAAAGTAAAAAGAATATTAATACAATTGGACTTTTAGATGGAGCAACTAGCATATCATTAGATTTACTAACCTTAGAAGAAAAAATTTAATGATTGAGACATACCATTATTGTTAAATTAGACTCTTTATTTTATCTTAAATATAACAGAGGAGGTGGAGGTTGAGATAAAAGAGACCGGCGTTTTGATTAGAACTGGATGATAAACGAAATCAATTTCTCAAGTTGCTGAATTTGAGCAGTTCTATCAAAATTTCTTCTTTTGGATATATTTGATTGGATCCTACACTAATTAGTTATGTCTCAGCCGCTTAATAATGAGTAATATTATTTATGTTGAAGATGATGATAGAATTTCGAGTGTTGTATCTGAGTATTTAGAGTCATTTGGTTACAAATTGACTATAGCACATTCATTTGAGGAATTTTGTAAGTATAAAAGTAAAAAAATTGATTTGATACTTTTAGATGTTATGTTGCCTGATATTAATGGTATTGATATATGTAAAAAAATAAGAGATAACACGAATATTCCAATTATTTTTGTGAGTGCTTTAGGGTTAGAGGATGACATAATTAATGCTTTGGAATGTGGTGTAGATGACTATATAACTAAGCCATTTAGTTTAAGGCAACTAAAAGTTAAAGTCGATGTTCATTTAAGAAGAGAAAAAAGAACTAATTACTCAAAAGGAACAAAGTTAATCACTGGAAATTTAGTTATCAATACTGAAAAAAAAGAAATAATGGTTAATGGTAAGGTATGTGAATTTACTAAAAAAGAGTATTTGATAATTGAAAAATTGGTAAGAAATAAAAGGCAATCAATTAGCAAAGAATTATTATTCGAAAGTATATGGGGATATAATAATGAAAGTAATATAAGCACTGTTACAGAGCATATAAAAAAAATAAGAAGAAAGTTATTAGTATCCGATCCCAATATGACATATATTCAAACTAAATATGGATTTGGCTATTTATGGGAGGCAAAGAATGAAAAATAGATCTTTAAGAAAACTATTTATTTTTAATACAATAAAAATCGTAATAATGACATTAATATCAATAGTTATATCTATACTATTATGGGTTTTATGGGTTAATATTTACCCGAGAGATTATTATGAGCGGATACATTATGAAAATATTAAAAAAGAAGTTGAAAAAAATAAAGATCTTATCAGACGAAATGAAGAAATAAAAATAAAACAAGAAGATTCTAAGTTCATCTATGCTATTTATTACAAAAACAAATTAATTAAAAATAGTAAGGGTTATGGAATAAAGAGTCATAAGGAACTAGAAAAAATTGGGACATCGAATTCCTTTGTTGATAAAAACATAAAATATAAAGTGGAAATTTTAGATAATGAAATAAAAATAATTGCTATTTACCCCGCATTTTCAACAGGAAATATGTACGTAGATAAATTTAATAGTATTGCTCAAAATTTGTTATTAATTACTCCAGTATTTTGGTTCACTGTATTTCTAGTGTATTATACTTCGCGATTGTATAGAGAAATAAGTAGTAACTTTTATGAAGTGACATCCTATCTAAAGTATATAGAAAAAGGGATTTTTGATAAGAATTTGAGAGAATTTAAAGAAGAGGAGTTTCAAGAATTAGCAAATAGAATTAATTTAATGAAAGATAAATTAAAAATTCTTTTAGATAAGCAAGTAGAAAAAATAGAGGTACAAAACAATTTATTTTCCTCTGTTGCGCATGACATAAAAACGCCGTTAACAATTATAAGCGCTGAAACGGAAATGATTATGTTATCTGAGTGCCAAAATATAAATATTCAGTCTCGTTCCAACATTATATTATCAGAGATTTCTAGAATAGATAATTTACTTACTGAATTATTAACAATATCAAAATTAAATCTACACAACTACTCGAGTACAATAGAACCTATAAATATACAGGATGTAATATTTTATCAATTGAAAGAATTTCAGTCTTTGATTGAGAAAAAAAATGCACAGGTAAAATTTCTTTATAGTAATGAAAATTACTATGTAAATGGTGATAATATGATGCTAAACAGAGTGCTACAAAATATTATTTCTAACGCATTAGAGCATATAGATGTGAGTGGTGAACTACAAATAGACTTGAAATCATACGATAATAAAATATCTTTACAAATAGCAAATACCGGTTCTCAGTTTCCTGATGACTATTTGAGACAAGAATTTATCCCGTTCTATTCAAAAAAAAATGAGAGAGATAAAAACCATTTTGGACTAGGGTTGTATATGTCTAATATTATGTTGAAAAAAATGAATTCCGAATTATTTATAGAAAATAAGGAAAATAAAGCATGTGTAACCATCTTTTTTAGAGGGGAAAATAATCCAGAAAATAAAAGGTGAAGAAATGAAAAAATTTTCACTTTTAACGGTCATATTTATTTTATTTGGGTCAGTGCCTTTATATGGCCATGGTCAAGAAATTCCTAGGGAAAAAAGTTATACGTTTTTGTTGGAAAATAATATAGAGTGGAAAGAAAAATTAAAAGATATAGAAAAAATTAGTAATAATAAAATTGAAACTTCTATAAAAGAGGTAAACTTAGTAGATGTAATAACTACTGAAAACAAAGCTAAGAAAATAGAGAATTTACCATTTGTTCAATCATATAATACGACGTCAATGGTTACACCTCCGAAAGTTAGTTGAAATGATGTTAAATCATTATTACCGAAAGCTTGGGATTTGCAATGGGATATGAAATTAGTGACTCATAATGGTGAATCATACGCTATTACAGAGGGAAATAAGAATACGATAGTAGCAATTATAGATTCTGGAATATATAGTGAGCATCAAGATCTTAAAGAGAACTTTCTATATGGTAAAAGTTTTGTTCCTAAAAAGGTATTGATGGTCAAGAAAGTGACGAGAGTGGTAATATAAATGATTTAACAGATAAATTAGGTCATGGTACTCTTGTTGCTGGTTAAGTGGCTGCAAATGGTAATATGAAGGGGGTTGCACCTAATATTGGTATTTCATCGTATAGGGTATTTGGCACTAAATCGGCTAAATCATCATGGATTATAAAAGCTATAATAACAGCTGCTAATGATGGTGCGATGTTATAAATTTAAGCTTGGGAGATTATTATATAAATAACAATGCTAATAATCAGATAGATAATAAGCCTGATTTAATTGCATACAGAAAAGCAGTAAACTATGCACACAAAAAAGGTTGTGTTATTGTTGCAGCAGTTGAAAATGATGGATTAAATGTAAAAAATAAGAAAGAGTGGACATTAGAATTCATGACAGAAGTAATATACACTTTAAATAAGGAGGATCTATGAGAGTTAGAGAAAGTTCTAGAGCTTTTATAATTAATGAAAAAGATGAAGTTTTATTGCAACAGTTTATTTTTAGAGAGGTCATTGATGAGAAAATTTTATGGGTTACTCCAGGGGGAGGGATTGAAATAGGGGAAAGCTCTGAAGAAGCATTGAAGAGAGAAATATATGAAGAATTAGGAATAGTAATAATTCCAGACAATACCGATATAAAATTAGAACTAGATGTTAAAATTAACGGAAAAAATGAAACGTTTATTAGTAGAGAAACATATTATAAGATTTTTTTGAACTCAGATACACCTATTAATATAGAGTTAATGTCTCAAAATGAAAAAAGTTCTTTTAAAAGCTGGAAGTGGTTCAATAAGAATGAAATACATGAACTAGAAAGTAAAAATATAGTAGCACCTAAAAATATAAGTAAGTATATTTGGGAAAAATGCTAGATTTTTATTAGAATGGAGCATTGGGATTTATGTCAATATTACGGACACAGTAAAAAAGAATTCTACCGTTCTTCGCTTGCCTTGTCACTTTGGTTGACAGGAAAAGTCGTTTTCTTCTAAGTTCTAAAGCCAAGAAGAAAGGTTCTACCTCTGTAAAAGACAAGATGATTTCCTGTCTTACGGGGCAACCTTGTCATTCAATTACACCTGATAGAGGGATGGAATTTGCAAAATATGCTGAAATTTCTGCTACACTCGAAAAAGTTAAGTTTTATTTTCCACTGCCCCATCATCCTTGGCAACGAGGAACGAATGAAAATACAAATGGACTTCTTAGAGAGTATTTTCCTAAGAGTTGTGACCTTGATGATTTGATGATGTATCAGAAGCGTATATACAAAGTAAAGTGGATGAAATGAACAAACGACCACGAAAATGCCTTGGGTTCAAAACATCCTATGAAGTATATTATTCAACTGTGTTGCACTTATCTTGACAATTCAAGATTATAAAAACGCTAATTAATGAAATTAATCCTGCTATAAGCATTAAATATTTTACATTTACATACAATGAAAGAAAAGCAGCAAGCAATGATCCTAAAGGGATTAATCCTCTCCCTGCCAGTCTCCATATAGAAGTGGTTCTTCCTAGTAATTCATTTGGAATAATTGTCTGTCTTATAGAAAGCACACAAACATTGTACAAAGGCAAAGCAAAACTTATTAGTGTTTGCCCAAAAAATATTAATAAATATGTAGTGTCCTTAGCTAGAAAATATAAAATGAATCCTAAAAAATAACAGAATAAAGATAATGCAATGGTAATTAAATCTCCTAATTTATTAGATATAAATTTAGATAAGAAAGCACTAAATATCATTCCAATATTTCCTAAAGATAAGATTAGCCCGATTGTAAACGTATTTAAATGCAAATCTTTTGATAAGTAATATATTTGTAACGACTGAAATACACCAATGGATAAAACGAGAACTGAGTAACTAATTAATAAAGTTTTTAATAATAAATTACTCCATACATATTTATAACCCCGTGAAATACTTTTAAAATAGCTTTCATTTTCTTTGTAATCAAGTACTTCTTTATTGCTTGGGATAAGAAAATGTAACAATCCACTTATCAAGAAGGAAATACCATCAATCAGTACTAAAATGGATGTTTTGAATAACACCGCAATTTGTCCACCTATGGCCGGACCAATTGATTGAATTATACTATTACTAATCTCAAGCTGATAATTTGCAGATTTAATATTATCTTTTTCAACAATAATAGGTACGTAAGAAAAGAATGCGATTCCGGAAAATATCATAACAGAACTTATAACAAAAATAAGTAAAAAAAATGCCATTATATTTATGTTATCAATAAAGACATACATAGATATAGCAATTAAAAAACATACAATATTCGAGTATATTAGAATATATTTTTTTCTATGTTTATCAACAAAAACACCAATATGAGAAGAGAAGAGTAAATTTGGTAAAAATATAAAAAGGGTAACTAAGCTAGTTAATGATGAATCAGCATTAAAGTATTCAATTGCAATCAAAGGAAAAGCAATTATCGAGAGTTGATTGCCCAATGCATTTATTATAGAAGAACTATAAAGAATCGAAAAATTGTTATCAAATAGATATTTTTTCTTCACAGTACTGATTCACCTCATTTATAACTAATTTTCCTTTTAAACCGAATAGATTGATATTAGACTTTAATACTGATAATAAATATGCAAAAAATTTTCTGCTTCGCGCATAGATTCATTGAAAAAGAAAAATATATCTTCTCTGTATCATCCAAAGTATTTAAAAGGCTTTTTCTAAATGAAATTAAATTAACATACACTACAGTAGCATGAAAAACTCTATCAATTTCCCAATCTTTATTTCTAGTTTCTTTTTGTTTTTGTCTCCAAGGAATAGTTATCTTTAGCTTTCATAAGTATATCCTCCTTATTTAGAGTAATCTAAATTATCAGATTATACAAAATATACCATGTAAATATTTTGAAATCAATGAAAATTTACACATTTTAATATTTAAAATAAATAACTAGTGCCACATAAGAATGTTTAAACTTTAGTTATCCTAAAATTTTCTGTAAATTAACTTCAAGCATAAAAAAATCCTTTATACTGGTTGGAGGTAGTAATATATCCAATCCAATACAAAGGAAAACACGTTATGGATAAAAGTTTTCCTAGTAAATCATCATTTGGACAATGGATTTCATCTATACATAAGGATAAATGAAAAGCCATTAAAACTCTATTTGTGAATTCTAATGGCTTTTCCCATATTATTTCTTCAATAGCTGTTTGACATAGTTCAATTTCCCTTTATATGGTGGGAATAATAATCCTGTTTCAAGTTTTGTTGTTTTGAAAATATATGATTTTTTATGTGTAAAGGTATCGAATGAGTATTTGCCGTGATAGTGGCCGATACCTGATGCGCCGACTCCGCCAAATGGTAGATTTGGATTGGCAAGGTGTAATAATGTATCGTTAATCGCGCCACCGCCAAAGGAGATTTCATTAAGAACACGGTTAGTAACGTTTTCATCTTCACTAAATAAATACAATGCCAACGGTTTGGGTCGTGATTGGACAAACTGAATCGCATCATCGAGTTGTGTATAAGTCATGATTGGCAGTAGGGGACCAAAGATTTCATCTTGCATCAGCGGCTCATCTGCTTTCACGTTGTCATATATGCTCGGAGCAATACGGCGCTGTGCCACATTACGTTCTCCACCGATTACACATTGTGGTTGTTGGGCGTCCATCATTGCTGCAAGGCGGTCAAAATGACGTTCATTGACGATGTGTCCTAAGTCTTCACTACTCAATGGATGTGCGCCATAAAATTCCTTCAGTGTCGTACGTAAGGCACGAATAAAGTCGTCTTTCACGGTCTCGTCAATTAAAATGTAGTCGGGTGCAACACACGTCTGTCCGGCATTGATGAACTTCCCGAAACAGATGCGTTCGCTAGCAACTTTCAGGTTAGCTGTGCGGTCAATCATAACAGGTGATTTACCACCCAATTCAAGTGTAACGGGAATCAGTTGCTCGGCTGCCGCTTGATACACGATCTTACCGACACGCTCACTACCTGTAAAGAAAATATGGTCGAAAGGTTGTTTGAGTAATGTTTGAATGGCGTCTGCACCACCTTGAACAACGGATACATATTTAGAGTCAAATGTTGCTGTAATGATGGCTTCAATGACTTTTGCGACATTTGGTGTGAGTTCAGATGGCTTTACAACGGCAGTGTTACCAGCTGCGATTGCACCAATCAGTGGTTCAAATACTAACTGAAAAGGATAGTTAAATGGCCCAATAATTAAAATAGTGCCCAGCGGTTCTTTCACGATAAAACTTTTTGCTGGGAATAACCATAGGGGCGTATCGACCGCTTCTTTTTTACTCCATTTTTGAATAGATTTCTGCATCTGTTTAATGCTGCTCAATGTATAGCCAATCTCAGTGGCATATGCTTCAACACCATTTTTGCCAAGGTCTGTCTTGAGTGCTTCTAACAGCTCAGATTCATGCTGCTTTATACTTTTAGCTAACTGCTTCAATTGCTTTTTCCGAAATTTAATTGACTTTGTTTCATGCGTTTGAAAATAGGCTTTCGATTGTTGGACTTGTTCAGGGATATTTGCCATGGATTCAGTCCTTTCTAATTGATTGTATAAAAGGACTGAGCGTTAAATGCCCAGTCCTTCAATATGTTACGCCTTCAGTGGCGAAAGTGATGAGTCTTTATCAAACTGTCGTTTTACATAGCTACATGTTGGAATGATTTTTAAATTTTCGCGTTGTGCTTTATCAATCACGCTGTTGAACAATTGTTTGGCAACACCGCCACCGCGTAACTCAGGGGACACATACGTATGATTAACATCAATTGTATGTGCGTCACGATAGATAAAGGTAATTTCTGCTTGTGGTGCACTTGCGTCTTCTCCGATATAGAACTTGTTATCCATTTCTTGAATATCGTATGACATACTCATTCACACCCTTTGAAATAAATTATTGTGTTAATGCTGTTGTAATAGGTGGTACGATTTGTTTTTTACGTGATACAACACCTGGTAAGAATGCTGTGTTATTTTCAAGTTTTGTATCAAATGCTGCTGCGACTGTATCTTTTTCTGCACCGACTACTAAGATTTTAGAGTCGCTGTTAATAATATCAGTAATGGCTAATACGAAAATGTCATAGCCGTTTTCCGCACTTGCTTTGTTCATCGCATTTTCAAGTGCTTCTTGACGTGCGAATACTTCGTCGATATCGACTGTGTTTACTTGACCGATACGAACTGTGTAATCACCCATGTTGAATGATTTAGCATCAGCATCTAATAATTGTTCTTCAGACTTGTCAGCTGTTGATGCACCTGCTTTTAACATATCAAGACCATATGCATCAAGGTCTACACCAGCGATTTCTGCTAATGCTTTTGCTGCATTCACGTCTTGTGATGTACATGTTGGTGATTTGAATAATAAGCTGTCAGAAATAATCGCTGAAATCATTAAACCTGCAATTTCAGGGCGAATTTCATAGCCTCTTTCTTTGTACATTTTGTAAAGAATTGTTGCTGTACAGCCTACAGGTTCTGCACGGTAGTACAATGGACCAGCTGTTTCAAAGTTTGCGATACGGTGGTGATCGATGACGTGTTTGACAGCTGCTTTGTCAATTGTTTCCGCACTTTGTTGGAATTCGTTGTGATCGACTAAAATAACATCTTGATCTGTTAAGTCGTCTGTTAATAATTCTGGCGCTGATACTTTGAAGTAATCTAAGGCATATTGTGTCTCAGGGCTTACATCGCCTAAACGATATGCTTTTGCTTCAGCGTTACCATTTTGTTGTTCAAAGTCTGCCATGATAATTGCTGATGAAATCGCGTCAGTATCTGGGTTTTGATGACCAAAAATATATGTTGTCATAGTTTCAATCTCCTTATATAGGTTTCTCACTCATATTTTAGCACGCACATGTAGTTTTATTCTACCTCTGCGCCTAAAGTATCTTTAAAGTGTGATAGTGCCCATTCGTGACCAGCTTGGTTAAAAGAAGCCACACCCGCTGATGGAATAATCATATGGTAGCCAAGATTGTATGCACTTGCAGCGGTATGCAAAATACAAATATCTGTACAAACACCTACAATTTCAACTGTATCGATATGACGTTCTCGTAGTAAGGCATCAAGTGGTGTGCCATAAAATGCATCGTAACGGCGCTTATCAACATAATGTACGTTGTCTTGTGTTTTGATAGTGTCATACAGTACTTTTACTTTGCCATATAATTCACGTCCATGTGTTCCAACGATATTATGAGGCGGGAAGTGTTTCGTTTCTGGATGATACGAGTCATTCTTAAAGTGTAAATCCATCAAGAAAAAAATATGGTCGCTATGTGCAACATAATCTTGAATACGTTGGACAATGTAAGATTCAATGTGTTGCCCAGCTTTTCCGCATGTTAACTTGCCATCATCAGCAATAAAATCATACGAATAATCTACAATTAACAATGCACGTTTTGTCATGTGGTTCCTCCTAAAATTTGGGTATATATAACAAAGAAGCTATTATTATGTATAGTATAACTTTTATATAGGAGGCGTCCACACAATTGGTTATAAATGTTTTAAATTTTGGTGCAACAACTCAAAATAAATGGCGAGATACGATAGGGATACAACGAGCCTTGAACCAAGCGAAGAAAGGGCCAGTTACGGTGTATATTCCTGCAGGGACATATCATATCGTTAAAGCGTTAAAAATATATGCGGGTACAACGCTATTGTTAGACAAAGAAACAACATTATTGCGTAAGGGGCGAGATGCGTTACTCAAAAATGGTTCAAGTTTGAGACGTTATCATCATTATGACGGACATGGCAATATTCGTATTATGGGTGGAACGTTTGATATGAACGGCAATCACTATCCTTACAATAATACTGCGATGTGTTTAGGTCATGCGCGAGAAGTAGAAGTGAGTGGTGTAACTATTAAGAATGTAGTAGGTGGTCACGGTATCGATGCTTGTGGGCTTGATGGTGTACATATTCATGGTTGTGAATTTCTCGGTTTTTACGATGTCAATGGTGACCGTTCTTTCTCAGAGGCGATCCAGCTGGATTTATTTGTAAAAGGTGCGTTTCCAAAGTTTGGATATAATGACGGAACAATTACACAACATGCGATAATTGAAAATTGTTATTTCGGAAATTCTCATGAAGGGCATATGCAGGCATGGAATCGTGCAATTGGTTCTCATGCGAGTCGTGTTGACCATTTTTATAACACAGTCGTCATTCAACACAATGTATTTGATGGTATGCAAGACTATGCGTTAACGCCACTAAAAGGGAAACATACGCTGATTCATCAAAATGTCTTTCGCAACTGTGCGGGTGGTATTCGCTACTTAGGTGTTTATCAAGGTAAAAATTCTTGGACGCTCGACGGCAATACACATGTGAAACAAGGGGGCAAAGACTTTTGTGTGCTAGATAATACATTTATTAATATTGGACCGAAAGACTCGCTTCACATTCGCAGTCATGCCGAGTCGCCACACGAAAAAGTGGAAATTTTAAAGAATGTATTTGAAGGACAATGTGCCCCGATTTCACTTACTGCTATCCGTGGTTTAACGCTACAAAGTGAGCTTTCAACACCTAAGTGCCGTGAGAAACATATTACGGACAAAAGCATGATATAAGCAAGATCCCCCTTGTCACAATCGTGTGGAAGGGGGATATGTTATGGTGTTATTTAAAACGACCGAGTGACTGTATATCAAAATCTAATGTTTTTAATATGGTAATAATTTTGTCTAGGTCTTGTTGATTTGGACAATCAGCTTGTACGAAAAAGCGATACATGCCTAGCTGTGTTTTCAACGGACGCGATTCAATCCAAGACAGGTTTACATGGAATAAGGCGAAAGTGTTCAACACACTTGCCAATAGCCCTGGTTGATCGCGCTGAGGGGTAATAACAAGTAAGCAGTGTTCACCCAGTTGTTCAGGTGCAAAATCTCTATGCTGTAAGACGAGAAAGCGTGTTTGATTATGTGTAAAGTCTTCAATATGTGTCGCTAGTGCTGTGAATCCATACATTTCACCACTGCCAAGCGGAATAATTGCTGCAGTTGTCTTGTCAATGTGTTCTAGTGCGGCAATCGTACTCGTTGTGAAGTCATATGTTAAATGATGCTGGCGAATAAAATTTTGCGTTTGGCTAATTGCTGGTCCGATAGAATATACTTTGTTAATATCGCTAAGCTGTTGTCCTTGTTGACCATAGAGCCCAAACGTAATGTCGAGTAAAACTTCGTCTACAACTGTAAAGGGTTGCTCAATTAATGTATCCGCTACAATATTAATGGTACCTTCAATCGCATTTTCAATAGGGACGATTGCAAGGCTCTGCGGATCATCCAATAGCGCTGTCATCACTTCATAAAGCTGTGTTTTAGCGACAAGAGTCGTTGATTCGTGTTCATCACAATATTGTTGTGCCGCAAGATATGAGAACGTACCTTGAGGACCGAGATAATACAATTTCATCCAATCACTCACTTTCAAGTCAACTTGCATCTATTGTACATGAAGTTAATGGAAAGGACACCCAGAAGATGTTTTTTCTTTATAAAAAAAATTGGGCTCACGAATTTCATTGTTATAGCCGTGATGATAGTTTGCAGTGAGTGTTGGTGAAAGGGGTGGTGCAAGCCATGACCATTTGCCAGTGACTGAACGACCACATTCAGCTTCATTGCGTTCAAATTGCTCGAATTGTTTAGCGGCAGTGAGATGGTCGACCATCGATACACCAGCTTTTTTGTAAGATTGGTAAACAGCATCATTGATTTCTACCATCACGCGGTCTTTGTTAAATGATGTGTTACGCAATGTTTCAAAGTTCATCGCTTTTGCAAATGTTTCTAACAAATTGTAACGATAGCTATCAGTAAAGTTACGCACTGCAATCTCATTGACCATATACCAACCGTTAAAAGGAACGGTCGGATATGTAATACCACCGATTTTCAAGTCCATGCTTGAGATGATTGGAACGGCATACCATTTTAACCCTAGATCTGCCACTTTTGGAAAGTTTGAGTGCTGAATCGGTACTTCCATAATGAGTGATTTAGGATACACATGATATGTCATTGGCTGTCCTGGAAGTTGATAAATGAGAGGCAAAATATCAAAATCTGTACCTTCTCCTTGCCACCCCAAATGTATTGCAAGTTGCGTTACGTCTCGTTCTCCCGGATCCCCTTTATCTTCATAACCAGCGTAACGAATTAATTGATTGTTAAAAATTTGAGGACCTGCTTCATCTGATTGAGCAAATATCGTTATGTAAGGTTTAATGCGTCCGCCGTTGGTTGCGGTTTGAATATGTTCATGAATCGTATCAATAAAAGTTGTTTCATCTTTTACATCACGGGCATCTTTAACAATCAACTTATCCCAGAATAAACGCCCAATACAGCGATTAGATTGGCGCCATGCTACTTGTGCGCCGTATGTTAATTCTTCTGTTGTATGACGATATGTGCCCGTGTCTTTAATTTCTTGTTCAATTTGTGCGATACGTTCAACACATGCTGTCTCTGATAGATTCAATTCTTTATACATGTCTGAAATAAATGTGCGTGCTTTTTGTAACATTTTCCCACCTCAACATTATTATAGTGAAATATTGGGGTTTATTGATAGTCATAACAGAGAATGTCATGATTTTGTTGTTAATTGGGAGCACTACAGGGAGTTGGACAGGAATCTCTGACTTTAGATTACATGTTTCTTTCAATGTTCAAGTCTCGTCATTCAGTTTCATTGTCCTGTTAACATGTATCTGTGATATGATGGGGATATCTAAACGCAAAATTAAAAAATGGTGAATAGAGGGAATATTATAATGTATCAATTTGATGATGATAGTTTAATGCTACACAATGATTTGTATCAAATTAATATGGCAGAATCGTATTGGTTTGACGGCATTCATGAACGTAAAGCGGTATTTGATTTGTACTTCAGGAAAATGCCGTTTGGGAGTGGTTATGCAGTATTCAATGGATTGCGTAGAGTGATTGATTTTGTTGAAAATTGTCGCTTTACACAAAGTGATATCGATTATTTAAAATCCATTGGTTATCAAGATGACTTTTTAGCGTATTTGAAAGAATTACGATTTACGGGCAATATCCGTTCAATGCAAGAAGGGGAGTTATGTTTTAATAACGAGCCATTATTACGTGTAGAGGCCCCATTAATTCAAGCACAATTGATTGAAACAGCACTATTAAATATTATTAACTTCCAAACATTAATCGCAACAAAAGCAAGCCTGATTAAGCAAGTTGCACCGAATGACACGTTGATGGAATTCGGGACACGTCGAGCACATGAGATGGATGCTGCTGTGTGGGGCGCACGTGCAGCAATTATTGGTGGCTTTGATTCAACAAGTAATGTTCGTGCTGGAAAATTATTTGATATTCCTGTTTCTGGGACACATGCGCATGCTTTTGTGCAAACATATGGCGATGAATATGAAGCGTTAAAAAAATATGCCGAGCGTCACAAAAATTGTGTCTTCTTAGTAGATACATTCCACACGTTGAAGTCAGGTGTACCCAATGCAATCCGTGTTGCCAAAGAATTGGGTGACAAGATTAATTTTATCGGTATTCGTTTGGATTCAGGCGACATTGCCTACCTATCTAAAGAAGCACGTAAAATGCTAGATGCCGCTGGTTTTCCAGATGCTAAAATCATCGCATCGAACGACCTTGATGAAGCAACGATTTCCAGCTTGAAAGGTCAAGGTGCAGCAGTGGACGTTTGGGGAGTTGGTACCAAATTAATTACGGCTTATCAACAACCAGCACTGGGGGCAGTATATAAAATGGTCGCTGTGGAAAATGCAGATGGTGACTATGTTGATCGCATTAAACTGTCAAATAATGCTGAAAAGGTAACAACACCAAGCATGAAGCGCGTGTATCGCATCATCAATACGAAAACAAACAAATCAGAAGGCGACTATATTACGTTAGAACATGAAGATCCGGCGTCTGAATCACCACTGAAAATGTTCCACCCTATTCACACATATAAAACGAAATTTATTAAGCAGTTTGAAGCGGTTGATTTACATCATGATATTTTTGTGGATGGGAAATGCGTATATGATTGTCCGTCTGAACAAGAGGCGAAAGCATACTTGGCAGACAACTTGAACTTGTTATGGGATGAAAATAAGCGTTATTTAAATCCGGAAGAGTATCCAGTCGACTTGAGCACGGCATGTTGGGAAAATAAACAGAAACGTATCTTTGAAGTGGCAGAAAAGGTTAAAGAGATGGAGGATTTCAATGAATAGCATGCAAGCAATGATTGTCAATGATATGAAAGTCGAGCCGACGATTGATAGTGCAGAAATGATTGAAACGATTAAAGATTTTATCAAGCAATACGTTAAAGCACATTCATTTATACGCACACTTGTATTAGGCATTTCAGGTGGGCAAGACTCGACATTGGCAGGAAAACTCGTACAACTCGCTGTCAATGAGTTAAATGAAACAGCCGAGTACCCATATACATTTATTGCGGTTAAACTGCCGTATGGTGTACAACGTGATGCAGATGATGTCGAAGATGCGTTGGCATTTATTGAACCCAATCGTACGATAACAGTAAATATTCAGCCTGCTGTTGACCAAAGTGTTGCAGCACTTAAAGCGGCTGGTATTACGTTGACTGATTTCCAAAAAGGGAATGAAAAAGCACGTGAACGTATGAAAGTACAATATGCCATTGCCGCAAATACAAGTGGTATTGTTGTTGGGACAGATCATTCAGCTGAAAATATCACAGGCTTTTTTACAAAACATGGTGATGGTGCTGCGGATATTGCGCCGTTATTTGGTTTGAATAAACGACAAGGGCGCCAGCTGCTTCAATATTTAGGCGCACCTGCACATTTATATGAGAAAGCACCGACTGCAGATTTGGAAGACGACAAACCACAACTCCCTGATGAAGTAGCGCTTGGTGTGACTTATGACGCGATCGATGACTATCTAGAAGGCAAGACTGTCACACCAGCAGATGCTGAAGTGATTGAAAAGCATTTTGTACGCAATGCGCATAAGCGTGAATTAGCCTATACACGTTTTACTTGGCCGAAACAATAAGTTAATGACAAACCCTCACCAACTTGGTAAAATAAGCTAGATTTTACTGAGAGTGAGGGAGTCTATGAGTATCATCAATGAAAATCCATGGCTGATGTTGATTGCCATCTTTTTGATTAACGTTGCCTATGTCACGGCGCTCACAATGCGTGTCATACTGACGTTGAAAGGCTATCGTTATGTTGCTGCAATCGTCAGCTTTGTAGAAGTACTTGTCTATGTAATTGGTTTAGGACTTGTTATGTCGAGTCTTGACCAGATTCAAAATATTATCGCATATGCATTAGGTTTTTCTGTTGGTATTATTGTTGGAATGAAGATAGAAGAGAAATTAGCGCTCGGCTATTCAGTTGTTAATGTAACGACTGTTAATTTAGATATGGATTTACCACGTCAATTACGTGACTTAGGCTACGGTGTGATACATTTTGGTGCGCATGGTCGTGATGGTGAACGCCTCGTAATGCAAATTCTCACACCGCGTCGTTTTGAACTTAAGCTGATGGACACGATTAAGCAGTTGGATCCAAAAGCCTTTGTCATTGCCTATGAACCACGTACTATTCATGGCGGTTTCTGGGTGAAAGGCGTACGAAGCAAAAAAGTAAAGGCGTATGATACAGATGAAATTTAGAGTAGAAGTGGATGAAACAATACAAGATTGTTTAGCACGCATGCGAGAAGCAGGCTACATGCCAGTGAAACGCTATGAAAAACCTGTATTTAAAGAGAATAAAGATGGTAGTGTTGAGGTTTTGAGGCAAGAGATTGTGTTTACAGGGAAAAAACTTGAACAATAACACACCACCCGTAAAAAGCTAAGGTTACAGTAATACCTTGGCTTTTTATATGCTTAAAATACGAACTTTAGTTGTTTTTATAACTTCATAATTCGTTTTAAAAGGTTTTGTTGGAAATATCATACAAATTAAATTGTTAATAGAAGCTTGATTCCGAACGATAAATTTGTTTGAATAGAGAATGGATAGATGTTGTAGGTTTGCTATAATAAAACTAATATTTGAGATAGGAGTTTATGACTAATGATTGAACGTTATTCAAGAGAAGAAATGTCACGTATTTGGACAGATCAAAACCGCTACGAAGCATGGTTGGAAGTTGAGATTTTAGCAAGTGAAGCATGGAGTGAATTGGGTTATATTCCTAAAGAAGACGTTAAAAAGATTCGTGAACATGCACGTGTAGATGTTGATCGTGCAAAAGAAATTGAACAAGAGACACGTCACGATGTTGTCGCATTTACAAGACAAGTATCTGAAACATTAGGCGAAGAACGTAAATGGGTACACTACGGCTTAACTTCAACAGATGTTGTTGATACAGCCTTGAGCTACCAAGTGAAACAAGCGAATGATATTATTGAAAAAGATTTAGAACGTTTTATTGAAGTGTTAGCAGCGAAAGCAAAAAAATATAAAACAACATTGATGATGGGACGTACACATGGTGTGCATGCAGAGCCAACAACATTCGGTGTCAAAATGGCATTATGGTATGCTGAAATGCAACGTAATATGGAACGTTTCAAACGTGTGCGTGAAGAAATCGAAGTAGGAAAAATGAGTGGTGCTGTAGGGACGTTTGCGAATATTCCACCAGAAATCGAAGCCTACGTATGTAAACATCTTGGTATCGGTACAGCACCTATTTCAACACAAACATTGCAACGTGATCGACATGCATATTATATTGCAACATTAAGCTTGATTGCGACATCTCTTGAAAAATTTGCAGTCGAAATCCGCAACCTACAAAAAACAGAAACACGAGAAGTGGAAGAAGCATTTGCGAAAGGGCAAAAAGGCTCTTCAGCAATGCCACATAAACGTAACCCAATCGGTTCAGAAAACATCACAGGTATTGCACGTGTGATTCGTGGTTATATTACAACAGCGTATGAGAACGTGCCACTATGGCATGAACGTGATATTTCACATTCATCAGCAGAGCGTATCATGTTACCAGATGTAACGATTGCATTAGATTATGCGTTGAATCGCTTTACAAACATTGTTGATCGTTTAACAGTGTACGAAGAAAATATGACAGAGAACATGAACAAAACATTTGGTCTTATTTATTCACAACGTGTGTTATTAGCATTAATCGACAAAGGGATGGTGCGCGAAGAAGCGTATGATACTGTGCAGCCAAAAGCAATGATGTCATGGCAAACGAAGACGCCATTTAGAGAATTAGTGGAAGCGGATCCAATAATTACAGAGAAACTTTCAAAAGAAGACTTAGATATGTGCTTTGACCCTAGACATCACCTTAACCAAGTTGATACAATATTTAAAAGAGTAGGTCTAGAATAGGACAACTACACTTTATCTGTTCGTTCGGTTGCGAATGAACAGATATTCTATAATATAGGGGTTGTTTGCATGCAAATTGAGAAACTACGTGGAAAAGCATTAGATGAATTGTTTGACGCGGTCCTAACTCTAGAAACGCGTGAAGAATGTTATCAATTTTTTGATGATTTGTGCACAGTGAATGAGATTCAATCGTTATCTCAACGTTTACAAGTTGCGAAAATGATTAAACAAGGATACACATATGCGACGATTGAGCAAGAATCGGGCGCATCGACAGCTACCATTTCGCGTGTGAAACGTTCGTTACAATGGGGAAATGACGCCTATACCATGATTTTAGAACGAATGAATATCGAAACAAAAAAATAAAGAGACGAAGATAACAGTGGAGATGTCTAGATAGAGACGTTGCCACTGTTATTTTGTGTTTTATAAATAAGGAACTAGTAAATTCTGATAGTAGCATTTTGGATAATTAATCATCTTATTTATTGAATATCAGCTTTTCAGCCTTATTTTGTAGTAGATTAGATTTTGGAAGCACACTATCAGAATTTGTGTAAATGTAAAGCGTTTTAGTGTGTTTACAAATTATATAGTAGTCCATTGTATAATTATATTTATATGTTGTAATGAAGTTGTTAAAAAGACGGTGGCTAATTTTACTTACTATGAAAAATAAGTGCCAATTGTCAAAAGCTATTGGCGGTTATATTTTTATGGACAATTTAATAATGCCGACGACTAAAACTAACAAGGAAAAGATTAAACTTCCGAATCCTATCATAAGTAGTAGCGCATTTCCCCACAGTTACTATAAGGGATTCTCCTTTTTAAAGATCATAGCCAGCATCCACTTAACTTGTGCGATAGCATACTATACATTCTAAAAATATTTCCAAACACATTTTATATTAATGGTTATTTAGTTTTAATATATGAAATGAATATTATGTTATGTCCTATGGTGTTGAATAAGCGATAAAACAGTCATATACTATTGTAGTGATGTATCAAGCTTTTGCTAAATGGGAGCGACAACAATGAAAAAATTATTACTAACAGCTGGCGTGTTTACGTTTGTGTTACCTGGATGTGGCGTACAAAAGGAAGCAAATGTTCAAGAAGCAACGACAGATGAAGAGACGCGTCAAGAAGAGACTAAAAAACAACATCAAGTGACGAAAAAAGATGGCGTGATGTATGTGGATGGACATGTTTTTGCGAATAAGAAAGTTAATTTACCGAACGATTATGCGCCGGGTGAAGATCCGAAAGCGAGGGCTGAATTAAATCGTATGATGCAAGATGCAAATACGAAAGACGGGACAAGTCTGGTATTTTGTAGTGGCTTTCGTTCATATGAGACGCAAACACAATTGTATAACAATTACGTTGCAAGAGATGGTGAAGCAGTCGCAAATAAATATAGTGCCAAACCAGGTAATTCTGAACATCAAACTGGGTTAGCGTTTGATGTGGGGTCAGCGAATGCGTCGGACGACTTCCAAATGTCATTTGTTGAGACGAAAGAAGGGCAATGGGTAAAAGCACATGCACACGAATATGGCTTTATCATCAGATACCCAGAAGGCAAGGAGAAAGTCACTGGCTATCAATACGAGCCATGGCATTTAAGATATGTCGGTAAAGATTTGGCGCAGAAAATTCATGACCAAAATACAACGTTAGAAGAATACTTTAATTATGGTATGTAAGAGGCGATAGATGTCGTCTCTTTTTTGATTTTGTGGTAAGGAATCTGTCAATGCGTCATGTAAAAAATCCTGTAAGAAATTGAGATGACACACGTGCGTTTTGTGTCACATACATAACAAAAATGCTATAATATGATGTACGAAAAATTCAAAGGAGCAGTGCGTGATGTACGATATTAAACAATGGCGTCATATTTTTAAATTAGACCCAGCGAAAACAATCTCAGATGCGGATTTAGAAGCACTTTGTATGTCTCAAACAGATGCCATCATGATTGGCGGAACGGACAATGTGACGGAAGATAACGTGATTCAGTTGATGAGTCGCGTACGTCGTTATCCTTTACCGCTTGTACTCGAAATTTCAAATCTTGAGAGCATAATGCCAGGATTTGATTTTTATTTTGTACCAAGTGTCTTGAATAGCACAGACGTAGCGTTCCATAATGGGTTACTACACCAAGCATTAAAGCAATATGGCCATATGATTAACTTTGAAGAACTTATTTTTGAAGGCTATGTTGTGTTAAATGATGACAGTAAAGTCGCAACGTTAACACGTGCAACGACAGACTTAGAGCTTGAAGATGTTGAAGCTTATGCACAAATGGCGAATGACGTGTATCGTTTGCCGGTGCTCTATCTTGAATATAGTGGACAGTATGGCGATCCTGAAATGGTACGTGCAGCGCGTGCGTATTTAACAGATACACAACTGTTCTATGGTGGCGGCATTGATTCATTATCACGGGCACAAGAGATGGCGAATATTGCAGATACGATTATTGTCGGCAATGTGGTCTATGACAATATGAAAGAAGCTTTAAAAACGACTCGAATAAAGGAGAGAACATAATGAATCCACTCTTAAAAAATATGAACACAGAGCAGAGTGAAGCGGTGCGTACGACTGAAGGCCCGCTTTTAATTATGGCAGGTGCTGGATCTGGTAAGACACGTGTGTTAACACATCGTATCGCATATTTATTAGATGAAAAAGAAGTATCTCCTTATAATATATTAGCGATTACTTTTACAAATAAAGCTGCTAAAGAGATGAAAGAACGTGTACAATCCCTTGTTGGAGACGCGGCTGAAGTGATATGGATGTCGACATTCCATGCGATGTGTGTCCGTATTTTGCGTCGTGATATTGACCGTATTGGTATTGAACGTAATTTTACAATTATTGATCCGACTGATCAAAAGTCAGTGATTAAAGATGTATTAAAGCGTGAAAATATTGATCCTAAGCAATACGAACCACGTTTCTTTATATCACAGATTAGTAATTTAAAAAATGAATTAAAAACGCCTGCAATGGCGATGGAAGATGCACATGATTTTAAGGCTATTATGGTAGCGAAAGTGTATGAAGGTTACCAAAAACAGCTCATTCGTAACCAAGCACTTGACTTTGATGACTTGATTATGACGACAATCAAACTGTTTGAACGTGTACCAGATGTGTTGGACTATTATCAAAATAAGTTTCAATATATTCACGTGGACGAGTACCAAGATACGAACAAAGCGCAATATACATTGGTTAACTTGATTGCGAAAAAATTTAAAAATTTGTGTGTTGTAGGGGATTCTGACCAATCGATTTACGGTTGGCGTGGTGCAGATATTCAAAATATCTTATCATTTGAGGAAGATTATCCGACTGCGAAGACGATTTATCTTGAACAAAATTACCGTTCAACAAAAAGAATTCTAACGGCAGCGAATGAAGTGATTCGTAATAATACTGAGCGCAAGCCAAAAGGATTATGGACATCGAATGCTGAAGGTGAGAGCATTCATTATTATGAGGCAACGAGTGAACGTGATGAAACACAATACGTTGTGAGAGAAATTTTAAAGCATCAAAGACAAGGTAAATCATTGAAGGATATGGCGGTACTTTATCGTACAAATGCGCAATCACGTGTGCTAGAAGAAACAATGATGAAATCTAATATTCCATACGTGATGGTTGGAGGTATGAAATTCTATGACCGCAAAGAGATTAAAGACTTGTTAAGTTATTTACGTTTAATTGCGAACAGTGCGGACGATATTAGTTTGGAACGTATTATTAATGTACCTAAACGTAGTATTGGACCATCATCTGTGCAAAAAATAAAAGATTATGCGAACAGCCACGAAATTAGTATGTTTGACGCATTATCAGAAGTGGACTTTATTGGTTTGTCTAAAAAAGTGACGCAAGCAGCTGCAGAATTTTATGAATTGATGTCAAACTTGATGAAAGAACAAGAATTTCTAGAGATTAGTGAAATTGTCGATGAAGTGCTTGAGAAGTCAGGCTATCGACGTACGCTTGAAAATGAAGATACACTTGAGTCACGCAGTCGGTTAGAAAACTTAGATGAGTTTATGTCAGTGCCAAAGGACTATGAAGAAAACACACCGCTAGAAGAACAATCATTAATTAACTTTTTAACAGATTTATCACTTGTAGCAGATGTGGATGAAGCAAACTTTGATGAAGGTGTCACGCTGATGACGATGCACTCGGCAAAAGGACTTGAATTTCCAGTTGTATTCATTATTGGTATGGAAGAAACATTGTTTCCGCACATTCGTGCTATCAAGAGTGATGATGACCACGAGATGGAAGAAGAGCGTCGTATCTGTTATGTAGCAATTACACGTGCAGAAGAAGTCTTATACTTGACGCATGCGACCTCTCGTCGATTGTTTGGGAAACCACAGTCTAATATGCGTTCTCGCTTTTTAAACGAGATTCCAGAAGACTTGTTAGAAACACCGAGAGCAAGTGTGCCGATTACACCGAATAAGCGGACAGCACCATCGAAGAAACGTGGTTTTAGTCAACGTACGACTGGGACAACGGTCGGCACTCAACAAGCTACTACTGATTGGAAGATTGGAGACAAAGTCATTCACAAATCGTGGGGGGAAGGTATGGTATCGAATGTTAATGTTAAGGGAGATGCAGTCGAGCTGGATATCATATTCCAAACTGAAGGACCTAAGCGTCTTCTTGCTCAGTTTGCACCGATACAAAAGAAGGGAGATTAAATGATGACGGAGCTCAAAGAAAGGGTTGCAACGTTGCATCAATTGTTGCATCAATATAATTATGAATACCATGTTCAAGACAATCCGAGTGTGCCAGATGCGGAGTATGACAAATTACTGGCTGAACTGATTGACATCGAGGACAAGCATCCAGAGTTACGGTCATCTGATTCGCCTACAGTGCGTGTCGGTGGACAAGCCCAAGCATCTTTTAACAAAATACGTCATGATACGCCAATGCTCAGTTTAGGGAATGCTTTTAACGAAGAAGATTTACGTCGCTTTGATCAACGTGTGCGAGAAGCGGTTGGCGATGTATCATACATGTGTGAACTAAAGATTGACGGCTTAGCAGTTTCATTGAAATACGTAGATGGTGTCTTTGTACAAGGACTAACTCGTGGCGACGGAACGACAGGCGAGGATATTACCGAAAATCTCAAGACAATCTATGCAATTCCACTAAAGCTTGAACGTCCTATTTCCTTTGAAGTACGTGGGGAAGCGTATATGCCACGTAAATCATTTTTAAAGTTGAACGAGATAAAAGAACAAAATGATGAGCAACCGTTTGCGAATCCACGCAATGCGGCAGCAGGTTCATTGAGACAGTTGGATTCTAAGTTAGCGGCTGAACGTAAACTCGACATCTTTTTATATAGTATTAATGACTTTACAGAGTTAGATGCGACGTCTCAAAGTGAGGCATTGGCTGAGTTAGATGATTTAGGCTTCAAAACCAATCAAGAGCGTCGAGAAGTTGCATCGATGGATGATGTATTGGCGTATATCGAATATTGGACAGAACATCGTGCTTCCTTGCCTTATGATATTGATGGTATTGTTATCAAAGTTAATGCCATCGAGCACCAAGAAGAGATGGGCTATACACAAAAGTCTCCACGCTGGGCAATCGCATATAAGTTCCCAGCAGAAGAAGTCGTTTCGACACTGTTAAATATCGAATTAAGCATTGGTCGTACAGGTGTCGTTACACCAACTGCTGTGTTAGAACCTGTGCGTGTTGCTGGAACGACTGTATCACGTGCGTCATTGCATAATGAAGATTTAATTCATGAGAAGGATATTCGTATTGGTGACAGTGTTGTTGTGAAAAAAGCTGGTGATATCATTCCAGAAGTTGTACGTGTGGTGCTGGATCGTCGCCCTGATGACACAGAAATATATCATATGCCGACACATTGTCCTAGTTGTAACCATGAACTTGTGCGTATAGAAGGAGAAGTGGCATTGCGATGTATTAATCCAAAATGCCAAGCACAACTTGTTGAAGGACTTATTCATTTCGTGTCACGTCAAGCGATGAATATTGATGGTCTGGGAACGAAAATCATCGAGCAACTTTATCATCACGAACTGATTCGAGATGTGGCGGATATTTTTTATCTTACAAAAGATGATTTGCTGCCGTTAGAGCGTATGGGTGATAAGAAGGTAGATAACTTGCTTACAGCGATTGAAGCGGCAAAACAACAATCTTTAGAACATTTGTTATTTGGCTTAGGTATCCGACACCTCGGCGTGAAAGCGAGTCATGTATTGGCTGAAAAATATGAGACAATGGCGCGCTTGGTAAATGTGACTGAAACAGAGCTAGTAGAAATTCATGATGTTGGTGAAAAATTGGCACAATCCTTTGTGACTTATATGGCTAACGAAGATATTCAAGCACTTCTTGAAAAACTACAAGCACGTGGTGTGAATATGACCTATACAGGACAGAAATTCTCACAAATTGAAGGGCATCCAGAATTTGCTGGTAAGACGATTGTATTAACAGGTAAGTTACAACAGATGACGCGTTCAGAAGCATCACAATGGCTAAAATTACAAGGTGCGAAAGTAACGAGCAGTGTCACGAAGTCAACAGATCTTGTCATTGCTGGAACGGATGCGGGTTCTAAGTTAACAAAAGCACAATCTCTCGGCACGCCTGTATGGCAAGAACAAGATTTTATCGATAAACAAAAAGCGATGAATGCAGAATGAGGGGGTAGGCAATGAAACGAACAATTGTGATGATGTTGGGGCTCAGTCTAGTATTAACTGCTTGTGCGCCAACAAATGATGAACAGCCGAAACAGAAGCAAGACAGTGAACAGAGCATGTCCAAAAAGCAAACAAAAGTAAAAGAAATGGCGACAGATCAAAATGTACAGGGCGATAATTACCGTACAATCTTGCCTTTTAAAGAGAGTCAAGCACGTGGACTGATTCAAGAAGAAATGGCGAATGGATATAATGGTGAAGACTTTGAAGATGGCTTGTTGAAGATTAGTCAAGAAGTGTTCCCAACGGATAAATATTTGTATCAAGACGGTCAATTTTTAAATAAAGAAACGATTCGTGCTTATCTAAAACCAAAATATACCAAAAAAGAAATTGATAATATGAGCGATGAAGAGAAAGAGAAAACGAATGCGAGTGAGAACTTAGGTTTGAATCCATCAGTTAATGGAGAGAAAGACCCTGAGAAAATCGCTAAAAATTCACCAGCACTATTGTCTAATATTTTGGAACAGGACTTTTATAGTACAAGAGATACACAAGGAAAAGAGATTAAAGGTATGACAATCGGTCTCGCAATGAACAGTGTGTATTACTATCAAAAAGAAAAGTATGGCGAAACGTATAGCCAAGAACTTGATACAAAAATGGTAAAACAAAAAGGACAAGAAATGGCTGAAGAGATGTTATCGCGTTTACGTGAAAATAATCAGTTGAAAGATATTCCAATTACTTTTGCGATATATATTCAATCAAGTGAAGAAGATATTACACCTGGTCATTTTGTGAGTTATGCTGTTTCAGAAAAAAATGGTGCGAAGTTGAACGAATGGAAAAAGATTGATGAGCAAACCGTTTTATTGCCATCTAGTGAAGCTGCAGATTTGGACGAGCATCTGAATAATAACTTCCAAGATTTTAATAGTAGCTTACAGTCATACTTCAACAATTTTACGCAAGCAGTAGGCAAAGCCAAGTTTGTGAATAAAAAAGTGAATCATCTTGTTGTCGACTTACCAATTGATTATTATGGTAAAGCCGAATTAATCGGAATCACACAATATGTGACGCAATTGGCTGAAAAAGACTTAAAAGATGTGCCAACTTATGAAATTCATATTAAAGACGGCAGTCAACCACGTGCATTGATTACAAAGAACGAAGAAGATTCAGAGCCACAAGTGCATATTTATAAATAAGTTAAAGTCATATATACGAGCAAAAATAGTCTCGTGTATATGACTTTATTCGCATTTCATGAACCTTTAATTGTATACACAAATCGGACGTACACGCTTTTCAACGCGACGTCCGATACCCCTTAATTAAGTAATTTTTAATTTTTCACTTCACGTAGTTGACGTTTGACCTCATTCAAATCTCGCTCAACAAAGTCACCAGGTTTTTTAGTGAACTTCGATACGACAATTGTGACAATCAAACTTGCTAAAAAGCCTGGCACAATTTCATAAAGTGTGAAGAATTCGTATGTTTCTCCAAGTGGATGTGCAAAGACAATCCATAAAATAACAGTTAAAGCACCAGCAATCATTCCGGCAATCGCACCATTTCTAGAAAGACCTTTCCAATAAAGTGTCAAAATTACAAGAGGTCCAAATGATGCACCGAAGCCAGCCCAAGCATTCCCAACTAAGTTTAAGATCGTATCGTTAGGTGACCATGCAATAGCGATAGCAACGATTGCAACAATAATAACGGATAAGCGACCAACTAGGACGAATTCCTTTTCATGTGCTGCAGCATTTGCTTTTTTACCACGAATCAACTTGTAGAAGTCTTCTGTTAAAGAACTTGAAGTTACGAGTAATTGTGATGAAATGGTACTCATAATGGCTGCTAAGATGGCTGCAAGTAAGAAACCGCCAACCAATGGGTGGAATAAAATTTGTCCCATTAAAATAAAGAGTGTTTCAGGGTCTTGTAGTTCAACACCTTGTGCAGGTACAAACGCAATACCTAATAATCCAATCATCACTGCGCCAATAAGACCAACTGCCATCCACGTAATACCAATACGGCGTGTTAATGGGAAGAGTTTAACCGATCTAATTGACATAAAACGCACAAGAATGTGTGGTTGACCGAAGTAACCAAGTCCCCATGCAAAGAATGAAATAATACCAATAACTGTTGTACCACGGAATAGGTCAAGATTCGTTGGCTTTAACTCAGCAATCGTATGGAATGTATCCAGACCATTGAGTTTTAGTAATACAACGATAGGTACCATGATCATCGCAATCAACATGATGACACCTTGGAAAAAGTCTGTAATCGAAACGGCTAAGTAACCACCAAAGAATGTGTATAGAATAACGATAACCGCAACGAGTACAAGTCCAACGCGATAATCAAGACCGAATGCACTGTCAAATAACTTACCACCTGATACGAATCCAGCGTGTGTATATAGCGTAAAGAAGATGACGATAATCGCACCTGAAATAATCTTGATCAGATTCGATTGGTCAGCGAGACGATTATTAAAAAAGTCTGGAAGTGTAATCGCATCACCAGCAAGTTCAGTATGTACACGTAAGCGAGGTGCGACAATCAAGTAGTTAATGTATGCACCTAATGTCAGACCAATCGTAATCCAAAGTGCAGAAAGCCCTGTTGAATACACTTCTCCAGGTAATCCCATAATCATCCAACCACTCATATCCGACGCACCTGCTGAAAGTGCAGTAACCCATGGACCAATATCACGGCCACCAAGCATATATTCACTTAGATTACTTGTAGCCTGTTTGTAGCCATAGTATCCAATCGCTAACAAAATAATAAAATAGAGTGCAATCATGATGTATGTTTGCCAGTTGAGATTGACTTGGCTAGATAATGTTGCCCCTAATAAAAACATGATAAGTTCCCCCTTTAGTTTTTTGTGGCTTAAGATTTATTATACAATAATCGATGGATAAGGGAAGCGCTTCTTTTATAGGAGCAAAATGTAAACATATCAAGTAGCTGCGTATATCGTTATGAACAGTGAACTGTTGCATGTCATTTCAACGTAACGATGAGCAGACAATGTTCTATTTGAATGTTAAATGTTTCTTTAATTACTTTCTCCAACAAATTTTTTAGATTTTTAGCGCAAAGTTTGATACAATTTGAAGATAAAAGAGTATTTTTAAGGAGGCTATAATTAAATGGCTGAAATTACACATGAACAAGTCGAACATATCGCTAATCTTGCGCGCTTGAATGTGACTGAAGAAGAGTCAATAGCTGTACAAGAAACATTAGCGGGTATTTTAGATTTTTGCCATCAAATTGATTCAGTAAACACAGAAGATGTCAATCCGACGAATCACGTTTTAGATTTGCAAAATGTATTGCGCGAAGATGTTGCAGTACCTGGATTGCCACAAGATAAAGCATTGGTGAATGCCAAAGAAGTTGAAGCGGGACAATTTAAAGTGCCTGCTGTTATGAATGAGGAGGACGCATAAAGATGAGCATCCGTTACGAATCAATTGAAAACTTACAACAAATGATTAAAGATCAAAAAATTAAGCCTTCAGAGATTGTAAAAGATATTTATGCAGCAATTGAGGAAATAGATCCAACAATCCAATCATTTTTAGCATTGGATAAAGAAAATGCCTTGAAAAAAGCTGCTGAACTTGATGAACTTCAAGCAAAAGGCGAAATGGACGGCAAGTTATTCGGTATTCCGATGGGTATTAAAGATAACATCATCACTGAAGGTTTAGAAACAACATGTGCGAGTAAGATGTTAGAAGGTTTTGTACCAATCTATGACGCTACAGTCATGAAAAAGTTATATAGCGAAAACGGTGTATTAATCGGTAAAGTGAACTTAGACGAGTTTGCGATGGGTGGTTCAACAGAAACATCTTATTTCAAAAAAACTGTGAACCCATTTGACCATGCAGCAGTGCCAGGCGGTTCTTCAGGTGGTTCAGCAGCAGCGGTAGCAGCCGGTCTTGTACCATTCACATTAGGTACTGACACAGGTGGTTCTATCCGTCAACCAGCTGCATACTGTGGTGTTGTCGGACTTAAACCTACATATGGACGTGTATCACGTTACGGTCTTGTTGCATTCGCATCATCATTAGATCAAATAGGGCCAATTACACGTAATGTTAAAGATAATGCACTTGTGTTAGAAGCAATTGCCGGCGAAGATGCAATGGATTCAACAAGTGCACCAGATGTTGCGCAAGACTTTACAGCGGACATTGGTAAAGACATTAAAGGAATGAAGATTGCCTTACCAAAAGAATATATTGGTGAAGGTATTGATAATGAAGTTAAAGCAGCTGTCTTAAAAGCTGCCGAAACATTTAAAGCTTTAGGAGCGACTGTTGAAGAAGTAAGCTTACCACGTACATCATCAGGTATCCCTTCATATTATGTGATTGCATCAGCAGAAGCGTCGTCTAACTTAGCACGTTTCGATGGTATTCGTTATGGTTATCATTCAAAAGACGCTCGTACTTTAGAAGAGCTTTACAAAATGTCTCGTAGTGAAGGTTTCGGTGAAGAAGTAAAACGCCGTATTTTCCTTGGTACATACGTATTAAGCTCAGGTTATTATGATGCATATTATAAAAAGGCACAAAAAGTACGTACATTAATCAAAAACGACTTTGAGAATGTCTTTAAAGCGTATGATGTTATTTTAGGTCCAACAACACCAACAGTTGCATTCGATCTTGGCGCTGAAATCAACGATCCGTTAACGATGTATGCCAATGACTTATTAACAACACCTGTTAACTTGGCAGGTCTCCCAGGTATTTCGGTACCATGTGGATTAGCAGAAAATGGACGTCCAATCGGCTTACAATTAATCGGTAAACCATTTGACGAAAAAACATTGTATCGTGTTGCGCACCAATATGAAACGCAGTTCAATCTACACGACCAATATCAAAACTTATAAGGAGTGGCAAAAATGCATTTTGAAACAGTAATCGGGCTTGAAGTCCACGTTGAATTGAAAACAGACTCAAAAATGTTTTCGAATGCGCCAGTCGCATATGGTGCTGAGCCAAATACAAACACAAGCGTTATCGATCTTGCATATCCAGGTGTTTTACCAACAGTGAATAAGCGAGCGGTAGATTGGTCAATGCGTGCAGCGATGGCGTTAAACATGGAGATTGCTACGGAGTCGAAGTTTGACCGTAAAAACTACTTCTATCCAGACAATCCGAAAGCATACCAAATCTCACAATTAGATCAACCAATCGGTGAACATGGTTACATCGACATCGAAGTGAATGGTGAAACAAAACGCATCGGTATTACACGCCTTCACATGGAAGAAGATGCAGGTAAATCAACACATAAAAATGGTTACTCTCTTGTTGACTTAAACCGTCAAGGAACACCACTTGTTGAGATCGTATCGGAACCTGACATCCGTTCACCAGAAGAAGCATACGCATATTTAGAAAAATTAAAATCAATCATCCAATATACAGGCGTTTCTGACTGTAAAATGGAAGAAGGTTCATTGCGTTGTGACGCTAACGTATCAATTCGCCCAGTTGGACAAAAAGAATTTGGTACAAAAGCGGAGTTGAAAAACTTAAACTCATTTAACAACGTACGTAAAGGTCTTGAGTATGAAGTGAAACGTCAAGAAGAAGAACTTTTAAATGGTGGCGAAATTCTTCAAGAAACACGCCGTTTTGACGAATCAACAGGGAAAACAATCTTGATGCGTGTGAAAGAAGCATCTGATGATTATCGTTACTTCCCAGAGCCAGATATCGTACCTTTATACATTGATGAAGAGTGGAAAGCACGTGTTAAAGCGTCTATTCCTGAATTACCAGATGCACGTAAAGCAAAATATGTTGAACAATTTGGTTTGCCTGCATACGATGCACATGTTCTGACATTGACAAAAGAAATGTCGGATTTCTTTGAAGAAGCAGTAGCTGAAGGGGCAGATGTTAAGTTAACGTCAAACTGGTTAATGGGTGGCGTAAACGAGTACTTGAATAAAAACCAAATTGATCTTCAAGATACAGGCTTAACACCGCAAAACTTAGCTGGTATGATTAAGTTGATTGAAGATGGCACAATGAGCAGTAAAATCGCGAAAAAAGTTTTCCCAGAACTTGCGAAAAATGGTGGCGATGCACAGCAAATCATGAAAGATAAAGGTCTTGTACAGATTTCTGATGAAGGTGCAGTGCTACAATTTGTACAAGATGCGATTGCGAACAACCCACAATCTGTTGAAGATTACAAAAATGGTAAAGGTAAAGCAATGGGCTTCTTAGTAGGACAAATTATGAAGTTATCAAAAGGTCAAGCTAATCCACAATTAGCGAATAAATTATTAAAACAAGAACTAGACAAGCAATAATTGTTTCATATAAAGCACGAACAACTGCGATTAAATACGTGGCTGTTCGTGTTTTTCGTTTCTTCAGCTTTTATATTGGATGAGATAGTTAGAATTAGTTATGCTTTGTTGTAATATGATATAAGTTGAAATAATTGGATTCAATCAGTGTACGTTTTATCAGTATGAGAGAAAGAGGAATCACGACAGAACTTTATGATTAGATAACAGTAGGAAGTACTATAGACTAAGATATTTAGAAGTGTGAGAGATATTAATAGAAAATGCTGTATATGCTTTTTCAATTTTGATAATCTGTTGGAATAAGCATGTGTAAGTTATAAAGCTGTTTAGTAAATTTCAAAGGAAAGAATGCAACATCGGCGTGCTAACAAACATATGAAACTTTCGATAATTTAATGTTTTTAGCTTTCATTACACCTAAGTTTGTTTTAATATTAATTGTGAGTATATCAAAATAATTGAGGGATATGAATGAGAAAACGTGCAAGGATTATTTACAATCCAACATCAGGTAAAGAACTATTCAAAAAAGCCTTGCCGGATGTGTTGGTGAAATTTGAACAAGCTGGTTATGAGACAAGTACGTATGCGACACAGAAGATTGGTGATGCAACTGAAGAAGCGGCGCGTGCAATTAATGCACAGTATGATTTACTTGTAGTAGCAGGTGGGGATGGGACACTGAATGAAGTAATTAACGGAATTGCTGAGAAACCTAATAGACCGAAGCTTGGTTTAATACCAATGGGAACGGTTAATGATTTTGGCCGTGCATTACATTTACCTACTGACATTTTTGAAGCTGTGGACGTGATATTGGATGGGAAAACGGTTCAAGTTGATATTGGAAAGATGAACAGTCGATACTTTATTAACTTAGCGGGTGGCGGTAAGATTACAGAAGTCTCTTATGAAGCTCCCAGCAAGTTGAAATCAATTGTTGGACCTTTTGCATATTACATCAAAGGATTCGAGATGTTGCCACAAATGCACCCAGTCGATGTACGCATTGAGTATGATGATAATGTATTTGAAGGTGAGATTACGTTATTTTTGCTAGGTTTAACGAATTCTATGGCTGGATTTGAGAAACTAGTACCCGATGCAAAACTTGATGATGGAATGTTCACCTTACTTATTGTGGAGAAAGCGAATTTAGCGGAACTTGGTCATATTATGACGTTAGCATCGCGTGGAGAACATATAGGACATCCTAAAGTGCATTACATTAAGGCGCAATCAGTGAATATCTCATCGTTTGCAGAAATGCCACTTAACGTTGATGGCGAGTATGGTGGTCAATTGCCAGCGAATTTTCTAAATTTAGTACGTCATATCGAAGTGTTTTCTCCAGCAGATGTGAATAACGAATTGTTGATAGATGAACCGACAAGAGCGACGAGTTTGTAAAAAGAGAGAGACTTGAAATCTAAAGGATATAAGCAGGTTTCAGCGTCTCTCTTTTGTCATGTAGCAATTAAAATGAAAAGAAAGAGTGAGACGGCGTGTCAGTTGTTGAAAAAAACGAAACATATACAGGGCGTGTCATTGACTTGACACATGAAGGTCATGGCGTGGTTAAAATAGACCAGTATCCAATCTTTGTTCCTCAAGCCTTAATCAATGAAACCATACGCTATAAAGTGATCAAAGTAAATAAAAAATTTGGATTCGGAAAGCTTCTTGATATTGTAGAAGAAAGCGAACAGCGTGTGATACCACCTTGTGATTATTATCAAAAATGTGGAGGTTGCCAGTTACAGCATTTGTCATATGAGGCGCAGCTTGAGATGAAAAAAGAACAGGTCGTGAACTTGTTCCATCGTAAAGGCAAAATGACAGAAGTACCGATTCTTCCAACAGTTGGCATGACTGAGCCTTGGCATTATCGCAATAAAACACAAATTCCAGTCGGTATATCAAAAGAAGGCGATATTCAAATGGGATTTTATCGCCAACGGAGTCACGACATTATTGATATGGATACATGTTTGATACAAGATGATATTCAAAATCAAATCATGCGTGAGATTAAACAACTGGTACAACAATATGAGATATCTACGTATAACGAACAACGCCATCAAGGATTGTTACGTCACGTGGTCATCCGATTAGGTCATTTCACGAATGAAGTTATGGTAATCTTTGTTGTCAATGGCAAGAAGTTACCGCATGCTGATGCGATCGTTGATACACTAATACAAACTTTTCCAATGATAAAAAGTATTAAAATTAATAGCCATCGAGAAAAAACAAATGTTATTATGGGTACAAAATCATATACACTTTTTGGGAAAGATTATATTGAAGATACGCTAAATGATGTTCATTTTGAAATTAGTGATTTATCATTCTATCAAATCAACGTGATGCAAACACAAAAACTTTATAATATTGCGGTAGATTATGCGCAATTAACGGGTAATGAAGTCGTGTTGGACGCTTATTGTGGTATTGGAACAATTGCATTGTCAATGGCAGATAAAGCCAAGCACGTCTATGGTGTGGAAGTTGTTCCTGAAGCTATTGCAGATGCCAAGCGCAATGCTAAAAATAATAGTTATGACAACACAACATTTGTCGCTGGTCCTGCAGAAAAAGTTATTTTAGATTGGCAGCGTGCGGGTATTCAGCCTGATGTAGTTACGGTTGATCCGCCAAGAAAAGGTTGCGATCCAACATTTATAGAGACATTGAAAACTTTAGCACCAGAACGTATTGTTTACGTATCGTGTAATCCAAGCACCCAATTGCGCGATATTAATTTATTGAAAGACCAGTATAGCGTAATAGAAGTTACACCCGTTGATATGTTTCCGCATACGGCTCATGTTGAATGTGTTGCTTTGTTACAACGAGTCAAAGGATAAAAAATCCTTTATTTAAACACTTTTTCAAGTTTTTCCCTCTACTCAGCTTTACTGGGGTGGGACAACGGAATCCTTTTAGAAAAATGAGATTCCTATCCCACTCCCTCTTTTTTTATTTCTATGAGAAACTCATGAAAAAGGAAGAACAGTCATCACGTTAAGTTAATAGGGATTGGCATAGATAATGGAACTCAATTGGTTACTGAAATAGGGAAGATGGGTTTAATCCAATTTGATGAATTGGGTAGTATAGCATCAAATTTGAAACAAAGTTAGTAATTCATCCTTCTACTCTGTATGCTTACCATATCGATAAAACGCTATCTCTCGTCTTAAAAGGAAAATGCTAGTACCCTTTTTTGCCTCTTGTTAGCCTTTAAAAAACAAATAAAAGTCTTGTTAAGGAGTTTAATTTATGATAAAGTTGTTCTTGTATCAGATACAAGATGAAGAGGGGGACGTATATGGACACTAAATTTTCAGTTGCTCTCCATATCTTGACTATGATTAGTGAAAGTAAGGAGAAACTAAGTTCACAGGCTTTGGCAGAAAGCGTTGGGACTAATGCTAGCTATATTCGTAAGGTAATCGCACTGTTGAAAAATGCAGGTCTAATTCAATCCTACCAAGGTAAGACTGGCTACCAACTCAGCAAGTCTCCAAAGGATATTTCTCTTAGAGAGATTTACTTTGCGACACAGGAGATTGATAAAATTAGTCTTTTTCCCATTCATCAGAATGCTAATCTGGATTGTCCAGTCGGAAAGTATATCGAAAGTGCTATGATTCCGATTTTCTCAAGTGTCGAGACATATTTGGAGCAGGAATTGTCCCAGAAGACTTTGGATGATCTCATTGACAATTTGTATCAAACTGCTAATAAACCTCGTATCTGACTTGTTAACAGGTCAGATTTTATTAGACAACAGATAGTCTTGTATCAGATACAAGAACAATATTATAGAAAAGAGAAAAAACATGAAAGCAGCACAACATACATCTTACAATAAAAACAATATTACACTCACATTGACTGACATTGCTAAACCGCAAATCGCAGCAAACCAAGTCTTGGTCAAGGTCACCGCAGCCGGTGTCAATCCTCTAGACAATATGATTTCTCGTGGCGAGGTTAAGATGATTGTTCCTTACAAACTGCCACAGACAGCTGGTAACGAAGTGGTGGGGATTGTTGAGCAGACAGGCACACAGGTCAAAAATGTCAAGGTAGGAGATCGTGTATTTGGCCGTTTGCCACTAGATGATATTGGAGCTTTTGCCGAGTATGTAGCGGTAGACAGCGCAGCCTTGGCTAAAGTTCCTGACTACCTGACAGATGTAGAGGCAGCAGCAGTTCCTCTTACTGCCCTCACTATCATACAGGCTCTTGACCTCATGGGGGCTCAGGCTGGTAAGACTATCTTCATCTCTGGTGGTACTGGAGGTGTTGGTGGTATGGCTATTCCTATCGCTAAGGCTAAGGGCTTGACGATCATTACTAACGGTGATGGAGCAAATGGTGAACGTGTCTTGAAACTTGGAGCAGATTACTTCATTGATTACAAAAAAGAAGATTACATCAAAACAGTCAGCAATGTGGATTATGTCCTAGACACTCTTGGTGGTGCAGAGACTGAAAAGCAAATGAGCATCATGAAAAAAGGTGGGCATCTGGTATCCTTACGTGCGATGCCAAATGGTGATTTTGCCAAACGAATGAACTTGCCGAAATGGAAGCAGTTCCTCTTTGGCATAGTGGGTCGTAAGTTTGACAAGATGGCAGCTAGCTATGGTGTCAACTATCACTTTATTTTCGTTGAAAGCAATGGTGCTCAACTACAAGAAGTTGCAGATATTTTCAGTAAGCTAGAAATCAAGCCATCTATCGATACCGTCTATCCATTTGAAGAGGTCAATGCTGCGCTGGACAAGGTAGCAAACGGTCGCTCTCGCGGTAAAACCGTCCTCAGCTTTTAAGGTTTGCTATTTTACAAAAGAAAGAAGAGAATTTATGTCGTATATCACAACTAAAAACATTTATGTTACTGTCGATGGTGCGGAAATTGCCTACCGTGAATTAGGCGAGGGAAAGTCAGAACTACCTTTGGTTATGCTAGTGCATCTGGGCGCAACCTTGGACAACTGGGATCCAAAGTTGTTGGACTTGATTGCTGAAAAACAACACGTCATCGTTTTAGATTTGCCTGGCGTCGGTGATAGTCAAGGGAAAGTGGCGGATACCATTCCAGGCATGGCTGTGCAAGCTATTGAAATCCTTCAGTCTCTTGACTATAGCAAAATTAACCTGTTGGGCTTGTCCATGGGAGGTATGATTGCTCAGGAGATGGTGCGTGTCAATAGTAGTTTAGTTAACCGTCTGATTTTGGCTGGTACGGGCCCACGGGGCGGTGTGGAAGTGGATAAGGTAACGGGCAAGACTTTCCGTTTTATGATGAAGGCGGGTCTGGAAAATGTAGACCCAAAGCGTTACATTTTCTACAATCATGATGAAGAAGGCGGTCGTGAAGCTCAAAAAGTTCTCAACCGTATGGGGAACCGTCCAAAAGCATTTTCGGATAAGAATATGAATGTCCCTGGATTCTTAATGCAGCTTAAAGCAATCAAGCGTTGGGGTAAGGCAGATATGGATGACCTAAAGTACATTACCCAGCCAACCTTGATTGTCAATGGAGATAATGATATGCAGGTACCTACGATTAATTCTTATAATATGCACGATAAGATTGCTAACAGTAAGCTTGTTATTTATCCAAATGCTGGTCATGGTTCAATATTCCAGTATGCTGATGAGTTTTCACAAGAATTGTTGAATTTTTTAGAGAGATAAAAGTGGTGGATTTTATAATCAACCTAGCCATCTATAAACGGAAAAACGCCATGTGAATTTCATGTTATTATTGAGGTTACCATACCAAATCAATAAAGGACTAAATTCACCTGACGTATACTCATTTTAACATGACAAATAAAACTAGGTATTTATAGCTATCTTTCCACTATATGAAGCTGAACAGCCTTAATTCGATGTACAGAAGAGAATACATAGTAAAGAAACCAGGTTCACGCTTGTAGTGGATCTAGTTTTTTTATGTAAATATGTTGAATACATAATAAGAATATGCACAATTTTTGGTGCAGATGACAATGATTTATGGTATGTCTTGAATATGGAGGGTTCACTATGATTGGAAAGAATATTAGTTCCTTACGAAAAACACATGATTTAACGCAGACAGAGTTTGCAAACATTATTGGTATTTCATGCAATAGTCTTAGTCGATATGAAAACGGCACAAGTCCTATTACAACAGAATTGATTGACACTATTTGTCAAAAGTTCAACGTGTCCTATGTTGATTTGGTTGGAAAAGATAAAATGCTTACGCCAGTAGAAGATTATCAGTTAACTTTAAAAATAGAGGTATTAAAAGAACGCGGTTCGGTCATTCTATCTCAGTTGTACCGTTATCAAGAAAAGAAAGGCATTCAGTTTGACGATGAGTTTAATCCATGGATTTTAATGAGTGATGACTTGTCTGATCTGCTGAACACTAAGATTTATTTTTTAGATACTTTTGACGAATTAGAACGTTATATTGGCTATTTAGACGGTATTGAGCGGATATTGGAGCTTGCCAGTCATCAGGTGGTCGCTTAATGACATTAGAAGAATTTAGTCGAGATGACTTTGATTTAGCTCTAAAACGCACCATTCGTATCTTAACCTGTGGTAAAAATCCTTCACCTGAACCACAGGCTATTTTACTTGGTGGCAAAGCGGTGCAGGTAAGACAACAGTTCATCGAATTAAACAAAAGGAATTTCAAGGGAATATCATTATTGTTGATGGGGATAGCTATTGCGCTCAGTGCCCGAATTATCTTGCTTTACAGGAAAGATACGGCAAAGATAGCGTTGAATATACCAAACAATTTGCAGGAAAAATGGTAGAACATCTAGTCAATGAGCTAAGCTTGTTGGGTTATCATTTGTTAGTTGAAGGGACGTTAAGAACCACGGAAGTCCCTCGAAAGACAGCTCAATTATTGAATTCAAAAGGTTATCAAGTCTCACTCGCCTTAATTGCGACAAAACCAGAACTTTCTTATTTAAGCACTATGATTCGTTATGAGGAACTTTACGCTATTGACCCAAATCAAGCTAGAGCAACACCCAAAGAACACCATGATTATAACGTGAATCATTTGGTCAAGAATGTCGAGAGTTAGAAAATGAACAACGCTTCAAACAGATTCAAATTTATCAAAGGGATAGAAATTGCATCTATGATTTCGAAGTGGATGAAGGTTCGGCTGCCGATGTTCTACAAGAATGCTTCTTTGGAAAATGGAGTAAGGTCGAGGAGGAGATGATGAAGATTGGGCAGAAACAGTTGAGGGAGTTGAAAATTAAAGGAGAGTACTGAAATGGCAGAAAAAAGAATAATGCGACATCTAGTTGGAGCGGTTATAATCATCAAGGACAGGTTGGTATTTTTCTCGCTTTGAAGGAGTTAAGTGAGTTGCTCCGCTCGTAAAAGCCTAGTATAAAAGGGGAGAAAGTTTTAGTGCCAAAGTTTTTCTTGATTGATGGGGCGTATCAAAAGAGAAAATGTGCTTGATAGTGTAGGTTGAAGCCAAAGCTATTTTCAGTAACCATCGGAATTTTTTTATTCGTAAATAATATATTTGTATGAATGAAATAGAGTCTAAAAGAAATAATTTCTCATTACATGTCAAAGCAATAGACTACTCAAGGTAAAATTTCTTATTTCAAGATTTTTCTGTTTTTGTTATTTTTACAAGAGGATTATTAATGTGACTATTCGTATTAAGAGCCTCTAAGTTGAGATAATTATTGAAATTTTAGTCATTATTATATGGAAGAGATGCAAATTATTCTAGCAAACAAGGCGTTTGTAGGAATGGATTTGTGTCTCTTTTTGTTTGAGGAATAGTTAAAAAATTTATGACTAAAAAGCCAGTTTACGTATTATTCTATTTCTTCTCATATCTTAAAGTTTTTCTTTAAAATGGCTAAAAATAATATGTTTTTTAAAAATTTTATAAGAAGGTAATGGGTAAATGAGAATGATATGAATAAATAACTTTACAAATATATATAACATGTCGATTGTTTTCTTAATAAATTAACAGAATTATCGAAATGCAGAATATACATATCTTAGTAAGAATTATGGAACTAAATTTATATTACATAAAATTAGTAAATAGTTAGCATGATAATGTCCAAATTATTAAATAAAACAATATTTTTACACTAAATTTTATTGATTTTTGAAAAATAAGTATAGTAAGAAAATATTATAAAAAAGAATTGACAAAGTAGGGGGTGGGGGTATACTGTTGTATGACAATTATTTTAGGAGGAATGCTAATGTTGCATGAAAAATATCATAAAAAGGATAGGTATGCTATCCGCAAATTTAAAGTGGGTGTCGGTTCGATTCTCTTAGGTTCGTTATTCCTAGTTGTACCCAGTTTGACAGATACATCAATAGCACAGGCTGATGAAATAACACCGAGTGAAAAAGCAGATGTACAAGCAAAAGAAGTTGTTGATTCTAGCCCTAATACAGAATTATCTACTCTAGAAAAAACAGAAAATTTAGCAAATGTTGAAGAAAAGGTAACAGAAGCTGTTGATTCTAGCCCAGTGGAAAAATTAGAATCGCCAAATGCAGATACCAACTCTGAACCTCTTTCAGCTGCTAAAGATACAGAAGCTGCTGAGCATAAGAATCCAACTGCTGTAACAGAGGAAGAAAAGAAAGTAGAAGAAAAACCAGCTACTCGTACAGCAGCTGTAAACTATAAGGTAACGTATACAGATGTTGCAACAAATGAAGTTGTACTTTCACAAAATCATACGACAGCTGAAACAACGGAACTTCCAAAAGATCAACCTGCAACGATCAATGTAAATGTAGATGCTCGTGTAGCGCTTAAATCTCAACCAGCTCTTGCAGGTTATAAATTGGCAGCTAATCAACCAGAAATTCAAGCCGCAGAAGTTGTAGAACGTGGTGGTCGTAAAAACATTGTGAATATCAATGTAAGTAAAGAACATCAAATCACTGCAAGAAGCAATGACGAATCTCGTACTGGATTTAGAACAGTTCCTGCCAATGGATCAACGCCTAATGACTATGCAGAACCATCAGCCTCTACCCTACGTGATGACTACGCCGTTTCATTTAAAGATATGGGAGCTTTGACTGGACGTCCTCAAGATCCAGGTTTAGTAAAATTGAGTGATTATGTATATGTCTACAAATACGCATTTAATGACAAAACGCCTTTTAATATCGATGATTTCCGCAAACGCCTAGTACTAACACCTAAAGATCCTGCTAATCCTAAGAAACTTAGAACTTTAGAAGGAACGGAAGTTTTTGACAAGACTAAATATACTAGTTCAAACAATATCTTGAAGTCCCCAGAAGGTGATAAAGACATTGATTTAGCAAAAGTCATCTATGGTTCACAAGGAGAAATTTCATCACTTACTCCAGTTGGAACAGCAACAGATGGTAATGGTGGTGAAAAAAGTTTTACGACAATTGGTACGGGGTTTGAAAATTCTAGCGTCTGGAAAACAAACAATGATGGAAATACAGTTAATACTGGGCCTGGAACGCCAACAGACTTCCGTTATGTGAATGGTGCGAGTTATACTTTGCAAGTGCATAAGAGCATATTCGATAAAACAAATGCTGCAGGCGATCCCGTATTAGCAGTAGACATTAAAAATGATAAATATCGTCAACAACGTGCAATTGTCTTTATTCAAGGGGTTGATATCGACAAACCAGTCATCAATGCTGATCAAACTCGTACAAACTTCAATAATTCAGATAAAGACAATCAAGGAAAAGATTGGACAAGTGTTCAAACAGAAGATGCTTTTGTAGGTAATCTTGAAGCACGTTTGAATGATTTAACAAAAAATCCAGCAAACGTTGTTGCAACAGATAATGTTCACCGCACGGATGACTTGAGCAAGGATAGTACTATCTTGGGTGAAAACCGTACACGATACAAATTTAGAGATGCAGAAGGAAAGCTTTTAACAAAAGAGGAGTTATTAGCAAAAGCTAAATCTGAGCCGATGGAAGCTGTCAAATATACGATGGTTGCTATCGTAACAGATGATTCTGGAAATGTTTCAGATCCTGTAGAACTTCGTACGTTCTCTATTACGAATGACACGGCTAAAAACAACCCAACTACAGAAGTGATTACTGTTGCAAATACAAATAATTTGTCAGATTCAGAGAAACAAGCTGTAAAAGATAAAATCAAGCAATTGAATAAGAATCTAACATCTAGTGGAAAACCATTGACCTTGACAGATGATATGATTACTGTTTCAGCAGATGGTACGGCAGTCATTACTTATCCAGATGGTACAACAGATACCTTTACGCCTGCTCAAACTGTAAAACAAATTAAAATCAATAACCCAGAACCGACTTTGATTAAAGATCCAACAAACTTGACAGACAAAGAAAAAGAAGCGGTTAAAGAAGCTGTTAAGAAGTCAAATCCAGATGTGGATCCAAACACAATCAAAGTTGAAAAAGATGGTACTGTAACATTCACAAAAGACGGTAAAGAGTTCAAAGTACCACAAGCAGAAACGACAGCGGTGAAACCATCACCAACGTTAGTGAAAGACCCAAACAACTTAACAGACAAAGAAAAAGAAGCGGTTAAAGAAGCTGTTAAGAAATCAAACCCAGATGTGGATCCGAACACAATCAAAGTTGAAAAAGATGGTAGCGTAACATTCACAAAAGACGGTAAAGCGTTCAAAGTACCACAAGCAGAAACGACAGCAGTGAAACCATCACCAACGTTAGTGAAAGATCCGAACAACTTAACAGACAAAGAAAAAGAAGCGGTTAAAGAAGCTGTTAAGAAATCAAATCCAGATGTGGATCCAAACACAATCAAAGTTGGAAAAGATGGCACTGTAACGTTCACAAAAGACGGTAAAGAATTCAAAGTGCCACAAGCAGAAACAACAGCAGTAAAACCGGAGCCAACGTTAGTGAAAGATCCAAACAACTTAACAGACAAAGAAAAAGAAGCGGTTAAAGAAGCTGTTAAGAAGGTTAATCCAGATGTAGATCCAAACACAATCAAAGTTGAAAAAGATGGTAGCGCAACGTTCACAAAAGACGGTAAAGAATTCAAAGTGCCACAAGCAGAAACAACAGCGGTGAAACCATCACCAACATTAGTAAAAGATCCGAACAACTTGACAGACAAAGAAAAAGAAGCTGTTAAGGAAGCCGTTAAGAAATCAAATCCAGGTGTGGATCCAAACACAATCAAAGTTGAAAAAGATGGTACGGTAACGTTCACAAAAGACGGTAAAAAATTCACAGTACCGCAAGCAGAAACAACAGCAGTGAAACCATCGCCAACGTTAGTGAAAGATCCGAACAACTTAACAGACAAAGAAAAAGAAGCGGTTAAAGAAGCTGTTAAGAAGGTTAATCCAGATGTAGATCCAAACACAATCAAAGTTGAAAAAGATGGTAGCGTAACGTTCACAAAAGATGGTAAAGAATTCAAAGTACCGCAAGCAGAAACAACGGCAGTGAAACCATCGCCAACATTAGTGAAAGATCCAAACAACTTAACAGATAAAGAAAAAGAAGCTGTTAAGAAGTCAAATCCAGATGTGGATCCAAACACAATCAAAGTTGGAAAAGATGGTACGGTAACGTTCACAAAAGACGGTAAAGAATTCAAAGTGCCACAAGCAGAAACAACAGTAGTAAAACCAGCACCAACGTTAGTGAAAGATCCGAACAACTTAACAGACAAAGAAAAAGAAGCAGTTAAGGAAGCTGTTAAGAAAGTTAATCCAGATGTGGATCCAAACACAATCAAAGTTGAAAAAGATGGTAGTGTAACGTTCACAAAAGACGGTAAAAAATTCACAGTACCACAAGCAGAAACAACAGCAGTGAAACCATCGCCAACATTAGTAAAAGATCCAAACAACTTGACAGACAAAGAAAAAGAAGCGATCAAAGAAGCTGTTAAGAAATCAAATCCAGATGTGGATCCAAACACGATTAAAGTTGAAAAAGATGGCACAGTAACATTTACAAAAGACGGTAAAGAGTTCAAAGTACCACAAGCAGAAACGACAGCAGTGAAACCGGAGCCAACGTTAGTGAAAGATCCAGCCAACTTGACAGACGAAGAAAAAGAAGCGATCAAAGAAGCTGTTAAGAAGTCAAATCCAGATGTAGATCCAAACACGATCAAAGTTGGAAACGATGGCACAGTAACATTTACAAAAGACGGTAAAGAACTCACAGTACCGCAAGCAGAAACAACGGCAGTGAAACCATCACCAACATTAGTGAAAGATCCAGCCAACTTGACAGACAAAGAAAAAGAAGCGATCAAAGAAGCTGTTAAGAAATCAAATCCAGATGTGGATCCAAACACGATTAAAGTTGAAAAAGATGGCACAGTAACATTTACAAAAGATGGTAAAGAATTCACAGTGCCACAAGCTGTAATGACAGTTGTTAAACCATCATTAACTTGGGTAAAAGACCCGCAAAACTTAACGTCAGCAGAAAAAGAAGAAGTTAAGAAGAAAGTAAAAGAGAAGAATCCAGATCTTCCAGAAAAAACAGAAATCACAGTAGGTAAAGACGGCACGGTTACGATCAAAGTACCAGGACAAGCTACGTCAGTAGAAGTGACTGACACAGTTGCAAGTGTGAAAGTGCCAGATAAAACTGTAGTGAAAGATCCACAAAACTTGACACCAGAAGAACGAGAAGAAATTAAGAAGAGAGTAAAAGAGAGTAATCCAGAACTCCCAGAAAAAACAGAAATCATAGTGGGCAAAGATGGCACAGTCACAATCAAAGTACCAGGGCAAGATGCGTCAATAGAACTTGCTAATACAGTTGTAAGCGTGAAAGTTCCAGGCAAGATTGTAGATAAAGATCCACAAAACTTGACGCCAGAACAACCGAAACAACCAGGTATGGTTCAACCATCTGACACAATGAAAGATAAGAAAGTTAAAGGTATGAAACAAGCTGATAAAGCGACGAAAAAAGATTTACCAGAAACTGGTAATACCAATAACCCATTTGTAGCAGCATTTGGTTTCTTAACATTGTTAGTCGGCGCAAGAATGACAAGACGTAAACGTCGAGAGGAAAACTAAGAAGCATTGTAAGTAAAGCGGTTAGTTTTTCAAGAATAAAGCAGTAAAGGGGCTAGTTAGACGAATGATGTAGAAGTTAGTAGCTGACTGGAGTGAAAATTCGCTTTTCATTTTTCACTCCTAATCAGCTTTGCAGGTTAGGACAATAAGAATCCTGTACTACTTCCATTGTTCTATATTATAAAATTAATTTTCTATTATATGATAAACATCTTAGGAGGAATTTCAGTGTTGCATAAAAATTATCGTAAAAAAGATAGATATTCGATTCGTAAGTTTAAGGCAGGGGTAGGTTCCATTTTCTTGGGTTCACTATTTATAGCGATACCCAACTTCATAGATACGCCAGTAGCATACGCTGATGAAGTAGCGCCTAGTGAAGCTGTAGGTGCAAAAGCAGAAGACGCAAAAGTTGAAGAAAAGAATGCAGAACCGCCAATTGCAGATACCAACTCTGAACCTCCTTCAGCTATTAAGGATACAGAAACTGCTGATCACAAGAATCCAACTGCTATTGGAGTAGGTGCAAATGACACTAAAGATGGGCGTAGTGTATCAACCATTCCGTGGAGAAATGCTTTTGATAAAGGTGATTTTGAGGGTGCAGAAGAAAAGACAGCTAAAAGAGAGCATGTAACACCAATTTATCCTCAAGGTACAACCGCTTCGCCTGCTTGGTCACCTGCTGATAACAATGGACCACGTGATTTAGGAACAGTTACTTACAAGTGGAAAGAAAAAGAATTTACTGGAGATAAATCTTATGAAGGCTGGAAACTGAAAACCGGAAAGAGTTTTACAGTTGTAGAGCCATTAACTCCAGAAATTACGGAACCAAACAAAAATTTTGTCGGTAAATACACAATGGATGATAAAGATAAGTCCAAAGTATATGAACTTCCAGGTTATTCTAAAGACAAGACTGATGTTAATGGTTACGGCTGGTTGCTTCGAGGAAATGTAAAGCCGGCGAGTCAAGCTGCAGAAACAAGTTCGAGATCTCAACAATACTATAGCAATACAAATTCATCTAGATTTGTAGAGTTGAATAATCCAGGTACAGAGATTGTTTCCGAAGCGTATACTGTAAACCCTGGCTCTATCGTTCGTTTCCATTACTCTTTTAGAAGTGCTTTTGGTACATTTAATGGTGGCGGAACAGGAGAAAGAGGAAGTGGTTACCTAATTGATCAAAACGGCAACGTCCTTACAACTCTTGATGGGACTACTAAAGAGCTGCATAATGTGAATGGACAAAATGTATTTGGCTATGGTTTAGGCGCAGCTTTTTATAAAATTCCAGACAATGTAACTTCTATTCGTATGGTTCTAAAAGCTGGCGATAAATCTACCGCACTTGGAGATGCTCAGCCTAAAGGGGCTATATTTTTGATAACGTTGGGATTGAACTAGGTGCAGCTTTAAAAGCAACTCAAACTCTGACTCGAACAGATGCAGATGGTACTGAAGCAAATTATTATGGAGATAAGAAAATTTATAAACGTGGTGACAAGCTCAATTATACATTAAAAGTTCAAAATGAAGGTGGTATTACAGCTGGCAGCATAGAAACAAAGATTGTTGTTCCGAAAGGCGTATCGATTGTTGATTTGCCAAAAGGTTTTACCTATGATGAAGCTACACGTACTATTACACTATCTCCTTATCCAGGAACGAATAATGTAGCAAATGGTGCGCAAGATTATTTGGGATCTGGTTTAGCACCAGGTGCTTCTCGTAGTGTTACATTGCAATTCAAGATTGATGATAATATTGAGGAAGATGGCGTAAACTTCAAGTCTTATACTAGATATAAAAACAGTGATTATATTTGGCAAAACCAAATCACAGCAAAAGGTTCTGTCAAAACACTTGAAACAGTTGATATAGGTGAAGATCAAAAGATTTATATTGATACGAAATCACCAGCAGCACCAAAAGTTGATGAAATAAATACAAGTGCTAAGGTTATCAAAGTGACGCCTCCAACTGATCCTGATGTTAAGACGATTGATGTTACTATTACAGGTAAAGATGGGACTACGACAACGGTCACTGTTACGAAAGATGAAAATAATGTTTGGAAAACGCCAGAAGGAACAAATGTAACTGTTACTGATGGTAAACTCCAAATTTCAATTCCATCTACTGTGAATCTAGTGGCTGGTGAAAACAAAATTTCTGCTATTGCTAAAGATCATGTTAATAACGCTTCTGTGCCAGGGACAGCTAATGTTACAAACAGCGCTCCAACTGTGGAAGTTCCAAAAACGCTAGAAACTTACACGAGAGGAACAAAAGTAAATGTGACAAAAGGTGTTACAGTTAAGGATACAGAAGATGATACGGATAAAAATGACGCCAAGAAAACATCTGTCAAATATGTCATTACAGCACCAGACAATACGACTGTAACTTATATTAAAAAAGGTGACGGCAGTGTTGTGAAAGTTGAAAATGGGGTAGAAACCGCAGTAGCCGAAACAGAATTGACACAATTTTCACCAACTACTTTAGGAGAATATACAGTTACTGTCACACCAACGGATAGTGATGGTCTTGAAGGAAAAGCAGCAAGTTACAAATTTAATGTTACGAATCCTGCTGTAGTGGCAAATGATAAGATTTTGGTAGCTAATAAAGATGCTTTAACTTCAGCAGAAAAAGATATTCTTAAAGCTGCAATTAAAGATAAGAATGTTTATGTTAGAGACAATGAAATTGTAGTTGCAAATAATGGAGATACTACAGTTACTCAAAACGGTAAAACTACTAAATTCACTCAGGATCAAACAGTAGAACAACTAGCAGATCCAGTGAAGACGACAGTTAAAGCCCCATCATCTTTGACAGTCGATGAAAAGGCTGCAGTCAAAGCGCAAGTTAGAGCAATTGCAAACCTACCTACTACGGTTACAGATAATAATATTGTAGTGAATGCAGATGGTTCAGCTGTGATTACAATTCCAGCAAAAGGGAACGTTCCATCTTATACTATTGAAGTACCAGCAACTAAGACGGTACAACAGTTAGGGGACCCAATTAAGACGGTAGTAAAAGATGCCTCAGCGTTAACAGAGGGAGAGAAAGCAGCAGTTAAAGCACAAGTGGAGAAGTCAGAGAACTTCCCAGCAGGAGCAACAGTAGTTGTAGATAAAACAGGAAAAGCAACAATTACAGTTCCAGCAAAAGGGAACGTTCCATCTTATACTATTGAAATTCCAGCAACTAAGACAGTACAACAATTAGGAGACCCAATTAAGACAGTAGTAAAAGATGCCTCAGCGTTAACAGAGGGAGAAAAAGCAGCAGTTAAAGCGCAAGTGGAGAAGTCAGAGAACTTCCCAGCAGGAGCAACAGTGGTTGTAGATAAAACAGGAAAAGCAACAATTACAGTTCCAGCAAAAGGAAATATTCCATCTTATACTATTGAAGTACCAGCAACGAAGACAGTACAACAATTAGGAGATCCAATTAAGACAGTAGTAAAAGATGTCTCAGCGTTAACAGAGGGAGAAAAAGCAGCAGTTAAAGCGCAAGTGGAGAAGTCAGAGAACTTCCCAGCAGGAGCAACAGTAGTTGTAGATAAAACAGGAAAAGCAACAATTACAGTTCCAGCAAAAGGAAATATTCCATCTTATACTATTGAAGTACCAGCAACTAAGACGGTACAACAGTTAGGGGACCCGATTAAGACGGTAGTAAAAGATGCCTCAGCGTTAACAGAGGGAGAGAAAGCAGCAGTTAAAGCACAAGTAGAGAAGTCAGAGAACTTCCCAGCAGGAGCAACAGTAGTTGTAGATAAAACAGGGAAAGCGACAATTACAGTTCCAGACAAAGAGGGTGTTCCAGGTTACACAATTGAAGTACCAGCAACGAAGACAGTACAACAGTTAGGAGACCCGATTAAGACGGTAGTAAAAGATGCCTCAGCGTTAACAGAGGGAGAGAAAGCAGCAGTTAAAGCACAAGTAGAGAAGTCAGAGAACTTCCCAGCAGGAGCAACAGTAGTTGTAGATAAAACAG
>NZ_JANUXY010000007.1 GCF_024814435.1 Staphylococcus americanisciuri | reverse complement strand
GTGGTGTAACAGTTATCTTGAAAGATGACCAAGGTAATGAAATTGGCCGCACAACAACAGATGAAAACGGTGGATATGTCTTCGAAGATTTAGAACCAGGAGACTACACAGTTGAATTCGAAACACCGGAAGGTTACAAACCAACAACACCAAACCAAGGTGGAGACAAAGAAAAAGACTCAGATGGTCAAGTAGTAAAAGTTACACTTGATAAAGATGATATGTCTATTGACTCAGGATTCTACAAAGAACCTAAGTTAAAACTTGGTGATTACGTATGGGAAGATACAAATAAAGATGGTATTCAAGATGCGGACGAAAAAGGTATCGCAGGCGTAACAGTTATCTTGAAGAACGATAAAGGCGAAGAAATTGGCCGCACAACAACAGATGAAAATGGTAAATACCTATTCGATAACTTAGATGAAGGTAAATACACAGTTGAGTTTGAAACACCAGAAGGTTATGTTCCAACGAAAGTAGACCAAGGTGACAACGATGCGACTGACTCAGACGGTTTGAAAGTAGAAGTTGACTTACATCAAGACGATTTAACAATCGACTCAGGATTCTACAAAGAACCTAAGTTAAAACTTGGTGATTACGTATGGGAAGATACTAACAAAGATGGTATTCAAGACCCAGACGAAAAAGGTATCAGTGGTGTAACAGTTATCTTGAAAGATGACCAAGGTAATGAAATTGGTCGCACAACAACAGATGAAAACGGTGGATATGTCTTTGAAGGTTTAGAACCAGGAGACTACACAGTTGAATTCGAAACACCAGAAGGTTACAAACCAACAACATCTAATGCAGGTACAGATGATGAAAAAGATTCAGATGGTCTAGTTGTAAAAGTAACACTTGAAGATGACGATATGTCTATTGACTCAGGTTTCTATAAAGACGATTCAGATTCAGATAGTGACTCAGACTCTGACAGCGACAGCGACTCAGACTCAGATAGCGATTCAGATTCTGACAGCGATAGCGACTCAGACTCAGATAGCGACTCAGACTCAGATAGCGACAGCGACTCAGATTCAGATAGTGACTCAGATTCTGACAGCGATAGCGACTCAGACTCAGATAGTGACTCAGATTCTGACAGCGATAGCGACTCAGACTCAGATAGCGATTCAGACTCTGACAGCGATAGCGACTCAGATTCAGATAGCGATTCAGACTCTGACAGCGATAGCGACTCAGATTCAGATAGCGACTCAGACTCAGATAGCGATTCAGATTCTGACAGCGATAGCGACTCAGACTCAGATAGCGATTCAGATTCTGACAGCGATAGCGACTCAGACTCAGATAGCGATTCAGATTCTGACAGCGATAGCGATTCAGATTCTGACAGCGATAGCGATTCAGACTCAGATAGCGACTCAGATTCTGACAGCGACAGCGACTCAGACTCAGATAGTGACTCAGATTCTGACAGCGATAGCGACTCAGATTCAGATAGCGATTCAGACTCTGACAGCGATAGCGATTCAGACTCTGACAGCGATAGCGACTCAGATTCAGATAGCGACTCAGATTCTGACAGCGATAGCGATTCAGATTCAGACAGCGACAGCGACTCAGACTCTGACAGCGATAGCGACTCAGACTCAGATAGTGACTCAGACTCTGACAGCGATAGCGACTCAGACTCAGATAGTGACTCAGATTCTGACAGCGATAGCGATTCAGATTCAGACAGCGACAGCGACTCAGACTCAGATAGCGATTCAGACTCAGATTCAGATAGCGACTCAGACTCAGACAGCGATAGTGACTCAGATTCAGATAGCGATAGCGATTCAGACTCAGATAGCGACAGCGACTCAGACTCAGATAGCGACAGCGACTCAGACTCAGATAGCGATTCAGACTCTGACAGCGATAGCGACTCAGATTCTGACAGCGACAGTGACTCAGACTCAGATAGCGATTCAGACTCTGATAGCGATAGCGACTCAGATTCAGATAGCGATTCAGACTCTGACAGCGACAGCGACTCAGACTCAGATAGCGATTCAGACTCTGACAGCGATAGCGACTCAGATTCAGATAGTGACTCAGACTCTGACAGCGATAGCGACTCAGATTCAGATAGTGACTCAGACTCTGACAGCGATAGCGACTCAGATTCAGATAGTGACTCAGATTCTGACAGCGACTCAGACTCAGATAGCGACTCAGATAGCGATTCAGACTCAGATAGCGACTCAGATTCTGACAGCGATAGCGACTCAGACTCAGATAGCGATTCAGATTCTGACAGCGATAGCGACTCAGACTCAGATAGCGACTCAGACTCTGACAGCGACAGCGACTCAGACTCAGATAGCGATAGCGACTCAGATTCAGACAGTGACTCAGACTCTGACAGCGATAGCGACTCAGATTCAGACAGTGACTCAGATTCTGACAGCGACAGCGACTCAGATTCAGACAGTGACTCAGATTCTGACAGCGACAGCGATTCAGACTCTGACAGCGATAGCGACTCAGATTCAGATAGTGACTCAGACTCTGACAGCGATAGCGACTCAGATTCAGATAGTGACTCAGACTCTGACAGCGATAGCGACTCAGATTCAGACAGTGACTCTGACAGCGACAGCGACTCAGATTCAGATAGTGACTCAGATTCAGACAGCGATAGCGACTCAGATTCAGACAGTGACTCTGACAGCGATAGCGACTCAGATTCAGATAGCGATTCAGACTCTGACAGCGATAGCGACTCAGACTCTGATAGCGATAGCGACTCAGACTCTGACAGCGATAGCGACTCAGATTCTGACAGCGATAGCGACTCTGATGCAGATGCAGATGCAGACAGCGATTCTGATGCTCATGATAAAGGCGACAATGGAGATAAAGATTCAGATGGCAAAGATAATAAAGGTAATGGCAAAGACCAATTACCTGACACAGGTAACGAGAAAGATATGAATGGTACGTTACTTGGCTCATTATTTGCTGGTATGGGTGCAATCTTCTTAGGAAGAAAACGTCGTCAAAAACGCGATGATCGTTCTTAATAGCTATTTATAATAGTAGAAAGCCGTGCATATTCGCACGGCTTTTCTATTTCTTGTAAGAGATAAGTTAAATTACTTGTCATAGATAAGGGAAAAGAATTAAATTGTTAGAGTGTATTTAATTGTAATTGAATATATTTGAAACATTTATAAAGTGAGAAACATTCAATTACATAAAAAGGAGGAAAAGAAAGTATGTCAATTTTATCTACTATACTTGTTGTTTTAGTGGCTTTAGAATTTTTTTATATTATGTATTTAGAAACCATCAATCCAACCTCGGATACAACAAGCAGAGTTTTCAATATTGAGAAGAAAAAATTGCAAGATGACAATATTCAAACATTACTTAAGAATCAAGGCGTTTATAATGGTTTAATAGGGATGCTATTATTATACGGCACGTTTATTTCATCAAATCCTAAAGAAATCTGTATGGCATTGTTGGTCTATATTATTGGTGTAGCCTTATATGGGGGAATATCGAGTGATAAAAGCATTTTCTTTAAACAAGGGACACTACCAATTCTTGCGTTAATCAGTCTATTTTTGACATAAAAAAACCGAGACACTTCATATAATGTGAAATGTCTCGGTTACTCTTAATGATAACAAATTAACGCTTAATAACGTTAGATGCTTGGTCACCACGGTCGCCTGATACGATATCAAACTCAACTTGTTGACCTTCTTCTAAAGTTTTGTAGCCATCGCCTTCGATTGCTGAGAAGTGAACGAATACATCGTTACCTTCTTCACGTTCGATGAAACCAAAGCCTTTTTCTGCGTTAAACCATTTTACTGTACCGTTATACATAAGAATACCTCCGTGTGCGTAATGCACGTTTTATTTCTGTAAAAAAATTCATTCATCAAAAGGAGTATATTCTTGAAAATAAACTACAATTTAATTACACGAGCTTTTATTACGATAAAGACTACTATACAGTCATTCGAATCAAAAGTAAAGGGAATTTAAATAAAAAGTTAAAAATGTTGAAAATAAGGAGTAACCATTAAAAAATGAAGGCATGAAAGTGTGAGCATTGAGAAAGGTAAGTAGGACTCAAATTGGAAAGCAGAGAAATAGAAAATAAAATAGCCCTTTTATCTTTAATCACCGTTAAAAACTATACAATAATCACAGTAACTTGAACAAAATAGAATCTCATCTGTCGAATAGGTAGGGGTTAATACGTCTGGGCTTCTAAAAAGTCACTAATGGAGTGTAATTATGAGTGGAATAAAGAAGAACCCCGTGGCTGTGGGGTTCTTGGATTTAAAATATGCTTAATTTTGTGTTATGAACCCCCTCGGAAGGAATCGAACCTTCATTGTAAGAACCGGAATCTTAAGTGTTATCCATTACACTACGAGGAGTTGGTAAGTATTTTAAGCTTTTCTAAGTATAACATGAAATCTGATAATGTTTAACTTTTGACCATTTTTGACTTTTGGGTTAAACTATAAACAAACAAACAATACATGTAAAATAGGAGGCAGGAACTTATGAATTTAATTCCTACAGTTATAGAGACAACAAATCGTGGAGAACGTGCATACGATATTTATTCACGTCTATTGAAAGACCGTATTATTATGTTAGGTTCTGCAATCGATGATAACGTTGCAAACTCAATTGTATCACAATTATTATTTTTACAAGCACAAGATGCTGAAAAAGATATTTATCTTTACATCAACTCACCAGGTGGTAGTGTGACAGCTGGTTTTGCGATTTATGATACAATCCAACATATTAAACCAGACGTTCAAACAATTTGTATCGGCATGGCAGCGTCAATGGGCTCTTTCTTACTTGCTGCAGGTGCAAAAGGTAAACGCTATGCATTACCAAATGCTGAAGTAATGATTCACCAACCATTAGGCGGTGCACAAGGTCAAGCAACGGAAATTGAAATTGCTGCAAACCATATTTTAAAAACACGTGAGAAATTAAATAAAATTTTATCTGAACGTACAGGTCAATCAATTGAAAAAATCCAAAAAGATACTGACCGTGACAACTTCTTAACAGCTGAAGAAGCAAAAGCATATGGCTTAATTGATGAAGTGATGGTACCAGAAAAATAATATTGTAGGTAAATGATAAGGCATATCACATTATGTGTGGTATGTCTTTTTTTCGGTAACTAAGATCTCCATATTTGTCTTAATCATATTGTTGAAACACACATTACACCTGATGGTAGCACGATGACAGACACCGAGTGAAATTGAAGTAGTCTATGTGATGAGATAAAGGTATAATAATGATAAATATACAATGAGAGGGTGTCCGTATGATTAGAGAAGCGACGACACAAGACTTGCCAGAAATTTTGGTGATATACAATCATGCTATTGTGCATACAACTGCTGTTTACACATATGATGAGACCACTTTAGAAGAGCGTCAGCAATGGTTTATTGATAAAGTCATAGCGGGTATACCCGTTTATGTGTATATTCACGACGCAAAAATAGTAGGCTTTGCGACGTATGGTTCTTTTCGTAATTGGCCGGCTTATCAATATACGGTTGAGCATTCCATTTATGTACATCCTGATTATCAGCGAATGGGCATTGCATCTCGTTTACTCAAGCAACTGGAAGAGACTTTGATAGCAAGAGGTTATCAAACAGTTGTTGCAGGAATAGATTCAGCTAATAAAGGAAGTAGAGAATTACATGAGCGTCACGGTTTCACTCATGTAGGTACATTGAAAAAGGTAGGCTTTAAATTTGATCAGTGGCTGGACTTAGCATTTTATCAGAAGCAATTGAAGTGAATTAAAAGAATCGTGTTTCAGTTCACTTTTTGCGTCAATGCGTATATATTTCTTTGAGCGCTTCATCGAGATTTGGATATTGAAATGTGAATCCTTGTTGTAATAAACGTTCAGGCAATACATATTGTGTATCGAGTATTAAAGTCGCCATTTGTCCAAGTAATAGGCGCAGTAAACCACCGGGAACACGGGTATAATGGGGCCGGTGTAAAATTCGTCCCAAAACCCGTCCAAACTGATGTTGTGTTGTTGGATTGGGTGCAGTAAAGTTATACGGGCCATTTGCGGACGGTTGCGCAATTAAATAGAGAATGGCAGACACTAAGTCATCAATATGAATCCATGAATACGGTTGGTGACCACTGCTTAGTTTTCCACCGACAAATAAGTGATAAGGCAGTGCCATCATTGGTAGCGCACCGCCATGCTTGGAAAAAATCAAACCAAATCTTCCATATAATACACGTGTACCTAAGTTATTAAATAATGCGGCTTGCTGCTCCCATTGGTAGACAATTTCTGATAGTAAGTCATGTGGTAATCGTTGTGTTTCTTCTGTATAGATGGTTGATTGAGATGGTGGATAGTAACCAATCGCACTTGCGTTGAATAATACGTCAGGTGATTTACTTCGCTGACGAAACAAATCATATAGCGCACGAGTAGCTTGTATACGACTTGTCATCATACGCTGTTTGTGTGCAGATGTCCAATAATGGTTTAATGTCGTGCCTGCCAAATTAATGACTATGTCTATGTTGTCAGGCACGTGCTGTTCCCAGTTTTCTTGTGACCAATCGATATATGTGATTTGTCGTTGATGTGATTGCTGTGACGAACGAGTCAAAATATAGACAGTATTCGTTTGTGATTGTGTTAGACGTTGCAGCAAGCGTTGCCCTACAAGCCCTGTGCCACCGCTGATTAAATAGGTTGTCATCATACATCATCCTTTCATATATTCGAGTGTTCAATGTTTAGAAATTAAAAAGCCATATAATATTCAAATCAAATTTGTTTATTTTTTCACAAAGTGCGTTATAATGGAAGTACCTTCGAATGAATTAATACATCTCTTAATTAAACAGTATACCCCATAATATACAAAACGAAGGTTATTTTGACTCCCTTTAGTAGGACTGGAATGATGCAGCATTCCGGTCTTTTTTTATACCCAATTATACCCAATATATTTCGAATTGCTAAATAAATAGTTATAATTAAAATTGAAAGATTGATTTACTTGCAATAGGGTAAGATTATCATGTAAAGTATTTCTTCTAATATAATATTGTGAGGCATAAAATTGAGTGCGTATTGGAAGGATAGCAAAGAGAAGGAGTAATTAATATGGCAGTACCACAAAGAAGTAGTCAAGGACCTAGATATAGAGATGATGGTAGAAACTCAGGTAAGAAGTTTGGTGGTTGTTTAAGTATAATCATCGTACTATTTTTAATAGGAAGTCTTGTGTTTGCAGTTTTTGCGTTTGTTGATCAATCACATAAAAGTGATCAACGCTTGAAAGACCAAAAAATTGAGGAACAAAAAGAAAAGCAAGAAGTGTTAAAGAAGAAAAAAGAACAAGAGAAACGTGAAGCAGAAGAACGCCAAGCTGCCGAAGAACAAGCGCGTATAGAACAACAACAAAGAGAAGCTGCTGCAAGAGAAGCGCAACAACAAGCAACACAACAACAACGTCAAAATCAAGCTTCTAAGCAAAAGAAAGAATCCGAAGAGAAAGCGGCGGAACAAGCAGAGAAAAAGGCACAGGAAGAAAAAGCAGATAATGCCTCGAAAGAACGTCAAGATGCTCAACAATCACAATCATCCAATCATGAACAACAAGTAGCACCACAGCAAAATCAACAGACGCAACAAAGTCAGCCAAGCCAATCAGCACAACAAGCAGCATCACAGTCCTCCACACAAACGCAGTCAAGGCAAGTACCGGATAACAACACTTCTCAATAAAATAAATTAAGATAGAGTGGAAGGTTGGGGCACATACTCAGTGTACAAAGGTATGATGTTCCAACCTCTAATTTATTTTTTGAACCTACATTTTTGGTGGTGGGATGGCATGATGAGCCATTCTGCCTTTTTCTTTTTAGTATGCCAAAAGAGATTGGACATTAATAGAAAAACTATCTAAAGTGAGAATACAATTTCCTATGCTTTTCCACTCTCACTCAGCCTTGCCTGATTGGCACAACGGAATCTTTTAAGGAAAATAAGATTGCTGTCCCACTCCCTAAATCAAGATGGGTTTAGCTGGAACGACAATATAAACCAAACGAGTGACGTCACTATAGAAGGTGAACTGCCTCTTGTTGGTAGTCTAAAATAATAAGTTGAGCAATACTGTTAGAAGAATGGATACAATAATTGAAAATAAGCAACCAGGAAGACATCCTATTGGTGTACAACCGAATGAATGCGTATAGACATGATGTGTATGTTGCGCATATTCATGATTAAAATCTTCAGGGCGTTTATAACGGGGGTCATGTGGTTCTATCACTTCCGGTTGTTGATTTGTATTGGTCATATCATCACCTCATATTTACTATAGAGGAGAAAGTTTGGAAAAAGAAGAGATATACAAGATGTAAAAAAAAGAATAGGAATTACAAAAATATAGATGGACTTAAATTGTCCCGGTGAATTTAAATGCGGGATTACTTTTGACTTGCATTTTTAAATTGAACGTAGTATGATGTATTTGTAAACAGGAAATGAAATAAATTTTTTTGGAGTCGATGGGACTTAAAACGTCACTATGGTGGCTCGAAGTTGACCCCCTGTTCACTATTAAGGAGGCGTAACTTTTGAAACGTATGATTCAAGTGCAACAAAAATTAGTGCCTGACTTGATAGATAAAATGTATCGACGGTTTTCAATTTTGACAGCAATACAGAAATACCAACCGATTGGTCGACGTACACTGAGTGAAATTTTAAATTTGACAGAAAGAGTATTGAGATCAGAAACGGACTTGTTGAAACATCAAAATTTAATTTTGGTGAAACCTACAGGCATGACACTTACTTCAGAGGGTGTAGATGTAATAAAGCAACTGCAAGATTATTTCAGTCATTATTCAGACGAACATCATTTTGCTAAGATGATCCGCGAACATTACAACATTAAAGACGTACATGTTATCCCTGGTAATAGTGATACAGATTTAAATGTCAAAGTTGAGTTAGGTCGGGTTACAGGACAGTTACTCGAGAAGCAATTGTATGAAGATGCGATTGTATCGGTTACTGGGGGTTCTACAATGGCATCAGTTAGTAACGCTATGACAGAGCTTCCGTTTAGCGTATTGTTTGTACCTGCGCGTGGCGGACTCGGTGAGAATGTTGTTTTCCAAGCCAATACGATATGCTCTACAATGGCACAGCGTACAGGTGGAAGTTACACAACACTTTATGTCCCAGATCAAGTAAGCGAACAAACGTATCAAAATTTAATGCATGAGCCCTCTGTGGTGAATACATTAAATAGAATCAGACAATCACAATTTATTATACACGGCATTGGTGATGCGCTGAAAATGGCGAATCGTAGACAGTCAACACCTGAAGTTATCGCAAAACTTCAACATCATAATGCCGCTGGTGAAGCCTTTGGTTATTATTTTAACCAACAAGGTGAAATCATTTATAAGGTAAAAACGATTGGTCTTCAACTTGAAGAAGTGCAATCGAAGTCACACATTTTTGCTGTGGCAGGTGGAAGTTCGAAAGGTAATGCTATCAAAGCTTATTTAGAAATTGCACCTGAGAATACCATACTTGTAACAGATGAGTATGCAGCAAAGATTATCACGCAAGATCTTTTAAAAAATTAAATTAAATTATTTTAAGGAGGCCACTCACATGGCAGTAAAAGTAGCAATTAATGGATTTGGTAGAATTGGACGTTTAGCGTTTAGAAGAATTCAAGATGTAGAAAATATTGAAGTAGTAGCAGTTAACGATTTAACAGACGATGACATGCTTGCTCACTTATTAAAATATGACACAATGCAAGGACGTTTTACTGAAGAAGTAGAAGTAATCGACGGAGGTTTCCGTGTGAATGGTAAAGAAGTAAAATCATTCTCAGAACCAGAACCTTCAAAATTGCCATGGGCTGACTTAGGTGTAGACGTAGTACTTGAATGTACAGGTTTCTTCACATCTAAAGAAAAAGCTGAAGCACATATCGAAGCAGGTGCGAAAAAAGTATTAATCTCAGCTCCTGGTCAAGGCGACGTTAAAACAATTGTATACAACGTTAACCATGAATTATTAGATGGTTCTGAAACAGTTGTTTCTGGTGCATCATGTACAACAAACTCACTTGCACCAGTTGCAAAAACATTACAAGATTCATTTGGTATCGTTGAAGGTCTTATGACTACAATTCACGCATACACTGGTGACCAAAATACACAAGACTCACCACACCGTAAAGGCGACAAACGTCGTGCACGTGCAGCTGCAGAAAACATCATTCCTAACTCAACAGGTGCTGCAAAAGCAATTGGTCTTGTAATTCCAGAAATCGCTGGTAAATTAGACGGTGGCGCACAACGTGTACCAGTAGCAACAGGTTCATTAACTGAATTAACAGTTGTTCTTGAAAAAGAAGTAACAGTTGAAGAAGTAAACCAAGCTATGAAAGACGCTACAAACGAATCATTCGGTTACACTGAAGACGAAATCGTATCTTCTGACGTAGTAGGTATGACTTTCGGTGCATTATTCGATGCAACACAAACACGTGTAATGACTGTTGGTAACCGTCAATTAGTTAAAGTGGCTTCTTGGTATGATAACGAAATGTCATACACTGCACAATTAGTACGTACTTTAGAATATTTAGCAGACCACGCAAAATAAGCGTGTGATATCACAAGTTAAGCAAGTACGCGGTGCATGCTTCTAACAGATGTGTAGTTTGATAGTAGGCGGGGGAGCACAAACGCTTCTCCGCCTATTTTAAAAGGAAAGTATAGAAGGTAAGTAATAAAATTCTTAATAAAAAGCAAGATATGGTTTAAACTGAAATAAACGATTGTTTTGAGGAGGATTTTAAAAATGGCAAAAAAAGATGTAACTGATGTAGCGTTAAAAGGGAAAGTGGTTCTTGTACGTGCAGACTTTAACGTGCCAATGAAAGATGGCGAAATTACAAACGATAACCGTATTGTTCAAGCATTGCCAACATTGCAATATATTCTTGAACAAGGTGGTAAAGTCGTTGTATTCTCACACTTAGGTAAAGTGAAAGAAGAAAGCGACAAAGCCAAGTTATCATTAGCACCTGTTGCAAAACGCTTATCCGAAAAGTTAGATAAAGAAGTTACGTTTATTCCTGAAACACGTGGTGAAAAGTTAGAATCTGCAATTCAAGCGTTAAATGAAGGTGAAATTTTAATGTTTGAAAACACACGTTTCGAAGACGTAGATGGTAAGAAAGAATCTAAAAACGATCCTGAGCTTGGTAAATACTGGGCATCTTTAGGTGATGTTTTCGTTAACGATGCATTCGGTACAGCACACCGTGAACACGCATCAAACGTTGGTATTTCAACACATCTTGAAACGGTTGCAGGTTTCTTAATGGAAAAAGAAATTAAATTTATCGGTGGTGTCGTTGAAAACCCTGATAAACCTGTTGTGGCCATTCTTGGTGGCGCAAAAGTATCCGACAAAATCGGTGTAATTGAAAACTTACTCAACATTGCTGACAAAGTTCTAATCGGTGGCGGCATGGCATACACATTCTTAAAAGCACAAGGCAAAGAAATCGGTCTTTCTTTATTAGAAGCAGATAGAATTGAATTTGCTAAAGATTTACTTGAACGTGCAGGCGATCAAATTGTCTTACCAGTTGACGGTAAAGTAGCAAAAGAATTCTCTAACGATGCTGAGATTACAGAAGTATCTGTCGACGAAATTCCAGAAGATCAAGAATCACTAGACATCGGACCTAAGACAGTTGAATTGTTCAAACAACAACTTGAAGGTGCGCATACAGTTGTATGGAATGGACCAATGGGTGTCTTTGAATTCAGTAACTTTGCACAAGGTACAATTGGTGTGTGTGAAGCAATTGCTGAGTTAAAAGACGCAACAACAATCATCGGTGGTGGCGATTCAGCTGCAGCAGCAATGCAATTAGGCTTTGAAGATGATTTCACACATATTTCAACTGGTGGCGGTGCATCACTTGAGTACTTAGAAGGTAAAGAATTACCAGGCATTAAAGCAATCGCAAACAAATAAATGATTGAGATAGGGCACTGAGGTTGGACTGGGACAACGGAATCTTTTTAGAACAATAAGATTCCTGTCCCACTTCCAACATACAAACGCATGATAACACAGCCCATGCCGAGCTTTACAACGAATGGTGATAGTGTTTAATTGCTGGATCTTTGTAAGGCTAAGATATTAACAAACTAGGAGTGATATAAGTGAGAAAACCAATTATTGCAGGTAACTGGAAAATGAACAAAACAGTTCAAGAAGCGAAAGACTTTGTCAACGCACTACCAGCATTGCCAGATACAAACGAAGTAGAAGCAGTCATCTGTGCACCAACAATTCAATTAGACGCGTTAGTTACTTTAACAAAAGAAGGCGTTGCACCTGGTTTGAAAATTGGTGCACAAAATACGTACTTTGAAGAGAGCGGCGCATTTACTGGTGAAACATCACCTGTGGCATTAGCTGACTTAGGTGTGAGCTATGTTGTAATCGGTCACTCAGAACGCCGTGACTTATTCCACGAAACTGACGAAGATATTAATAAAAAAGCACATGCTTTATTTAAACATGGTATGACACCAATTATCTGTGTTGGTGAAACTGACGAAGAGCGTGAACAAGGTAAAGCAAACGCAATCGTTGAAGGTCAAGTTGAAAAAGCATTAGCAGGTTTATCTGAAGAACAAGTGAAAGAACTTGTGATTGCATATGAACCAATTTGGGCAATCGGTACAGGTAAATCTTCAACAGCTAAAGATGCCAACGAAATGTGTGCAGCTGTGCGTGCAACAGTTGCTAAGTTAACTAACGACGACGTAGCACAAGCAGTACGCATTCAATACGGTGGTAGTGTAAAACCAAATAACATCAAAGAATATATGGCAGAAACAGACATCGACGGTGCATTAGTCGGTGGTGCTTCATTGAAAGTGAAAGACTACGTTCAATTGTTAGAAGGTGCAAAATAATATGGCAAAACAACCAACAGCCCTTATTATTTTAGATGGCTTTGCAAACCGTGAAGAAGAACATGGCAATGCGGTTAAATTAGCACATAAACCGAACTTTGATCGCTATGCTGCAAAATATCCAACAACGCAAATCGAAGCAAGTGGCTTAGATGTTGGTCTTCCTGAAGGTCAAATGGGTAACTCTGAGGTAGGTCATATGAATATTGGTGCTGGCCGTATCGTGTACCAAAGTTTGACACGTATTAACAAATCAATTGCTGACGGTGACTTCTATGACAATGGCGTATTAAATGATGCGATTGATCATGCGAAAAACAATGATGCAGCGTTGCACATTTTTGGCTTATTATCAGATGGTGGCGTACACAGTCACTACAAACATCTTTTTGCGATCTTAGAATTAGCGAAACGCAAAGGTCTTGATAAAGTATACGTACATGCCTTTTTAGATGGCCGTGATGTTGATCAAAAATCAGCATTAACATATATCGATGAAACAGAAGCGAAATTTAAAGAAATCGGTGTAGGTCAATTCGCATCTGTGTCAGGTCGTTATTATTCAATGGACCGTGACAAACGTTGGGAGCGTGAATTAAAAGCGTATGACGCTATTCGTGGCTTTAGTGAAACGCAATATGCATCAGCACGTGAAGGTGTCGAAGCGAACTACGCAGCTGGTCTAACAGATGAATTTGTTGAGCCATTCGTTGTAACAGGTCAAAACAATGGCGTGTCTGACGGTGACGCTGTTATTTTCTACAACTTCCGTCCTGACAGAGCAGCACAACTTTCAGAAGTATTTACAAACAAAGCATTCGACGGCTTCCCGGTGGAACAAGTTGAGGATCTTTACTATGCAACATTCACAAAATACAACGATCATGTTGATGCGCATATCGTGTTTGAAAAGGTAGACTTGAAAAATACGATTGGTGAAGTTGCACAAGATCATGGTTTAACACAATTGCGAATTGCTGAAACTGAAAAATATCCGCACGTGACATATTTCATGAGTGGCGGTCAAAACGAAGAGTTTAAAGGTGAGCGTCGTCGTTTGATTGCATCACCAAAAGTTGCAACGTACGACCTTAAACCAGAAATGAGTGCGTATGAAGTACGTGACGCACTATTAGAAGAGTTGGATAAAGGTGATTTAGACTTAATCATCCTTAACTTTGCTAACCCAGACATGGTTGGTCACAGTGGTATGTTAGAGCCAACAATTAAAGCAATCGAAGCGGTAGATGAATGCTTAGGTGCGGTTGTTGATAAAATCATCGATATGGGTGGTACAGCGATTATCACAGCTGACCATGGTAACTCTGATGAAGTATTAACAGACGATGATCAACCAATGACAACACATACAACTAACCCAGTTCCTGTTATTGTGACGAAAGAAGGCGTTACATTGCGTTCAACAGGTCGTCTAGGTGACTTGGCGCCAACATTAATCGATTTGCTAGGTATTACACAACCAGCAGAGATGACAGGTGAAACATTGATTCAGCACTAAAAAACTTTGAGAAACGATGCACAATCGTTATAATAACATTGAGAAGACAAAATGAAAGATAGACTGAGGTAGGGATACCGTTTATCGGTTTCCCAGCATACTAACTTGTTATGCCACAACCTCGTGTATCTTAACAAAAAGGAGATTTAATCATTATGCCAATTATTACAGATGTATACGCTCGCGAAGTATTAGACTCACGTGGTAACCCAACAGTAGAGGTAGAAGTATTAACAGAAAGTGGTGCATTCGGACGTGCACTCGTACCATCAGGTGCATCAACAGGTGAACATGAAGCAGTTGAGTTACGTGACGGTGACAAATCACGCTACCTTGGTAAAGGTGTAGAAAAAGCGGTTGAAAACGTTAATGAAATCATCGCACCTGAATTAATGGAAGGCGCATTTGCGGTATTAGATCAAAATTCAATTGACAAAATGATGATCCAATTAGATGGTACACCAAACAAAGGTAAATTAGGTGCCAACGCAATTCTAGGTGTGTCAATTGCAGTCGCACGTGCAGCTGCTGACTTTTTAGGTCAACCATTATATAAATATTTAGGTGGATTCAACGCAACAGTATTACCAACACCTATGATGAACATTGTTAACGGTGGTTCTCACTCTGATGCACCAATCGCATTCCAAGAGTTCATGATCTTACCAGTAGGTGCACCAACATTTAAAGAAGCATTACGTATCGGTGCAGAAGTATTCCACGCTTTAGCAAAAATCTTAAAATCACGTGGTCTTGTAACTGCAGTGGGTGATGAAGGTGGTTTTGCGCCTACATTTGAAGGCACAGAAGATGCTGTAGAAACAATTCTTGAAGCAATCAAAACAGCTGGTTACAAACCAGGTGAAGATGTATTCTTAGGATTCGACTGTGCATCATCAGAATTCTATGAAGACGGTATTTATGATTACACGAAATTCGAAGGCGATAAAGGCGCTAAACGTACAGCTGCTGAACAAGTTGACTATTTAGAAGAATTAGTTAACAAATATCCAATCATTTCTATCGAAGACGGTATGGATGAAAACGACTGGGACGGTTGGAAATTATTAACAGAACGTATTGGTGATCGTGTTCAATTAGTCGGGGATGACTTATTCGTAACAAACACTGAAATCTTAGAAAAAGGTATCGAGAACAACATCGGTAACTCAATCTTAATCAAAGTTAACCAAATCGGTACATTAACTGAAACATTTGAAGCAATCGAAATGGCTCAAAAAGCTGGTTACACAGCTGTCGTATCACACCGTTCAGGTGAAACAGAAGATACAACAATTGCGGACATTGCTGTTGCAACAAATGCGGGTCAAATCAAAACTGGTTCATTATCACGTACAGACCGTATTGCGAAATACAACCAATTATTACGTATTGAAGATGAATTATACGAAACAGCTAAATATGAAGGTATCAAATCTTTCTACAACTTAGATAAATAAGATTGTTATCTTAAATAGGAGCATCGGACTTATGCGCTTTAGGGCGTATAAGTCCGGTGCTTTTTTAGCTCTTCAGCTTCTGTGGTGGCAAGATAAGTATAAGTACCTAGTTTTATTGGCTGTTCAGCTTTTGTGGTGGGGTGAATACAGGTGGAATGGATCTCACTTTTGAACCGCTTACTATGCTTTATTATGGACATATGTCAATGAACCGTATGCATGGTTCAAATCAATAAAAGGCATTTAAAATAATAAATGTAAAGATTACTGCGGGGAATTTTAACTAAAACTTAGATTTCGGTAGTGCTCTGTATTTTATTTAGTGCATGAATTTGGTATAGTGATGTTATATTAACATGGAGGAATATCGTTATGTCTCAACATACAGACACAGAGATGCGTGCCAATAATACGGGAAAATTATTAGCATATGTTTCATTTTTATTTGCGGTTTGTCTCGTCGTACATCAAGTTGTCATTGTGGATAATCATGTGATTGGCTATATGCTCGAGCAGTCAGGAAACAAAGTAACGCAAAACTCGATTAATGCGATTAATAATAGTTTGCGCTATACAGGGATTTTATACATTCTTGCATACTCAGCTGGCGTTGTAGCAATCAAGTTTCAGCATCCATATCTATGGTGGTTTATGCTGGCAGTATTTATCTCACAAATATTTAATGCATTGTTGAATCCACCATTATTGTATAGTGCGATTTTTCATGTCAAAGGTTTCTTTGCATTAGTACCATATGGTGTTGCGGTTATCGGTTCAATCATTGTTGTTGCAATGATGATTACAATGAGTGTGAAGCGTAAAACAACATTCAATCGATAGTCAGCATTGTCGTAATGCAAATAATGTGTTAAAATAGCTTTCGTATATGATGAATGGAGGACAATCTGATGCATACTTTTATTGTTGTATTACTAATTATTGACTGTATCGCACTCATCACGGTTGTTTTATTGCAAGAAGGTAAGAGTAACGGCTTATCAGGTGCCATTAGTGGTGGGGCTGAGCAATTATTTGGTAAACAAAAACAACGTGGTATAGATTTATTTTTGCATAGATTGACAATTGTACTATCAATTATTTTCTTTGTATTAATGTTAGGTATCAGTTACTTTAATATGTAGAGTCCGACAGTTGTGTAGTCGGACTTTTTTATTTGTACGGTGATTTGTAAATCGCTAGAATGTAATTATATGATGTCATTGCGAAAGGATGCGGTTTTAGTATGAAAATTCAACTTCCAAAGCCATTTTTATTTGAGGGAGGAAAGCGTGCAGTCTTGTTGTTACATGGTTTTACTGGGAATAGCTCAGACGTGCGTCAACTTGGGCGTTACCTTCAAAAAAAGGGATACACATCACATGCACCACATTATGAAGGACATGCAGCACCACCAGAAGAAATTTTGCAATCCAGTCCACATGTGTGGTTCAAAGATGCATTGGACGGTTATGATTATCTGGTAGATCAAGGCTATGATGAGATTGCTGTTGCTGGTTTATCCTTAGGTGGCGTTTTTGCTTTGAAATTAAGCTTAAATCGTGATGTAAAGGGTATTGTAACGATGTGTGCACCAGCTTATATTAAAACTGAAGGTTCTATGTTCGAAGGCTTTTTGGATTATGCGCGTAACTTTAAACGTTATGAAGGTAAGGACACTGAGACAATCGAACGTGAAATGAAAGTATTTCATCCGACTGAAACGTTAAAAGAATTACAACAAACGATTCAAGGCGTGCGAGATAGCTTAGATGAAGTAATGGATCCATTATTAGTCATCCAAGCGGAACATGACGAAATGATTAACACAGACTCAGCGAATGTTATTTATGATAACGCCATTTCTGAGACGAAAAAAATCTCATGGTATCATAATTCGGGTCATGTTATTACAATCGATAAAGAAAAAGAACAAGTATTTGAAGAAGTCTATCAATTTTTAGAGTCACTGGATTGGTCTGAATAAGACACAGTGACAGATAAGAGTTTCATAGGAAAGGAGGCACATGATGGATTTAAAACAAGAAATTTTAACACTTATACGACAAGAAGATTACCAAGCGATGTCTGTATCTGATTTTCAAGATGTACTCGGGTTAAGCAGTGCAGAATCATTTCGTGACTTAATCAAGGTGCTGAATGAGTTGGAACAGAACGGGCTTGTAGTGCGCACAAAACAAGATCGTTATCAGAAGAAAGTGCCAAAATCTGGATTGGTTAGAGGTACTTTAAGTCAGAATAAAAAGGGCTTTGCATTTTTACGCCCAGAAACAGAAGAGATGGAAGATATTTTTATACCGCCAAGCAAGATTCATTATGCGATGGACGGTGATACGGTTGTTGTAGAAGTACAAAAGTCTCGTAGCGATCATCGTAAAGGTAAGTTTGAAGGAGAAGTCAAAGCAATTGAACGTCATGCCGTACAACAAGTGGTTGGGACATTTTCAGAGGCGCGTCACTTCGGCTTCGTCATTCCTGATGATAAACGCATTATGCAAGATATCTTTATACCTAAAGGACACGATTTAGGTGCGGTAGAAGGGCATAAAGTACTCGTACAAATCACTCAGTATTCAGATGGAACGAATAATCCAGAAGGGCATGTGTCAGCTATTTTAGGACACAAAAATGATCCCGGTGTTGATATTTTATCAATTATTTATCAACATGGTATTGAGATTGAATTTCCAGATGATGTGTTGAAAGAAGCAGAAGCGATTCCAGATGCTATTACAGCTGACGAGATTAAGGGGCGTCGAGATTTAAGAGATGACTTAACAATCACCATTGATGGGGCGGATGCCAAAGACTTGGATGATGCGATTGCACTGAAACAACTTGATAATGGCCACATCGAATTAACGGTAAGCATTGCAGATGTGAGTTATTATATTAAGGAAGGCAGTGCATTGGATCGTGAAGCATACGATCGTGCGACAAGTGTTTATCTTGTTGACCGTGTTATTCCGATGATTCCACATCGACTCAGTAATGGTATTTGTTCATTGAATCCTAACGTTGACCGTTTAACGATGAGTTGTCGCATGGAGATTAATGAGCGAGGCGAAGTGGTGCGTCATGAAATTTTCGATAGTGTGATTCATTCAGATGCACGTATGACATATGATGCGGTAAATGAGATAATCACAGAACGCAATTTGGCGGTTCGTCAACATTATGCACATGTGACACCAATGTTAGACTTGGCACAGGAGCTGTCTAATCGTTTGATTGCGATGCGTCAACGTCGTGGTGAGATTGATTTTGATATTCCTGAGGCACAAGTACATGTCAATGCTGAGGGCTTGCCTGAAGCGGTGACTGTTCGTGAACGTGGTGAGGGAGAGCGATTGATTGAGTCGTTTATGCTTGCGGCGAATGAAACGATTGCTGAGCATTTTAATAAGAAAGATGTACCATTTTTATATCGTATACATGAACAACCTAAGTCAGAACGACTACGCCAATTTTTCGACTTTATTACGAACTTTGGTATTATGGTTAATGGTACAGGTGAAGCGGTTCATCCAAGTACGTTACAAAATATTGCTGAAACGACGTCTGGTCGTCCAGAAGATCGTGTTATTGCAACCATGATGTTACGTTCGATGCAACAGGCACGCTATGAAGCGGATAATCTCGGACATTTTGGCTTGGCGGCAGATTATTATACACATTTTACATCACCAATTCGTCGTTATCCTGATTTAATCGTACATCGCCTAATTCGTAAATATTTGATTGAGCAGTCAATGGATTCAAAAGCGATGCACCAGTGGGAAGAAAGACTGCCTGAGATTGCAACACACACGTCAAATCGTGAACGTCGTGCAATTGAGGCGGAACGAGACACAGATGAGTTGAAGAAGGCAGAGTACATGATTCAGCACATTGGTGATGAGTTTGAGGGTGTTATTAGTTCCGTTGCCAATTTTGGTATGTTTATTGAATTGCCGAATACAATTGAAGGACTCGTTAGTATTCAAAATATGACTGATGATTATTATAACTTTGATGAGCATCATATGGCGCTGATTGGTGAACATAAAGCGCACGTTTATCGCATTGGTGATTCAATTAAAGTGAAGGTCGTACATGTAGATGTTGATGAACGTCAAATTGATTTCCAAGTTGTCGGTATGCCAATTGATTTGAAGGGCAGTCGTGATATCAAGCAGCAAGGCAAGACGATTCAAATCAAGACGAAAGGCAAGCAATTCAAAGGTAAGAATGACAACAAGAAAAAGCGTAAGCAGCGAAAAGGTAAGAATGAACGTCAACAAGGCAAGTCTAAAAACAAGCCTTTTTATAAAGACAAAAGTATTAAGAAAAAAGCACGACGAAAGAAAAAATAAGTTGAGGTGAATCCCCGTGGCGAAAAAGTCAGGCAAAGGAACCTTAGCAGAAAATCGTAAAGCAAGACATGATTATCAGATAGAGGATACGATTGAAGCGGGCATTGTGTTACAAGGTACAGAAATTAAATCAATTCGACGCGGTAGTGCAAACTTGAAAGATAGCTATGCGCAAGTAAAAAATGGCGAGATTTATCTACAGAACATGCACATTGCGCCATATGAGGAAGGCAATCGCTTTAACCATGACCCACTCCGTTCACGCAAACTATTACTGCATAAGCGTGAAATCCTAAAACTAGGAGAGCGTACACGTGAGATTGGTTACGCTATTGTGCCACTCAAACTTTATTTGAAGCATGGTAACTGCAAAGTCCTGTTAGGTATTGCACGTGGTAAGAAAAAGTACGACAAGCGTCAATCTTTAAAAGAAAAAGCAGTTAAACGTGATATGGCACGTGCAATGTCGCATAAATACTAAATATTGCGCCGTGCTGTAATATTTGTTATGATATAATGTGCTTTGATAGAAATAAAGCACATTATATACGCATGGGGACGTTTATGGATTCGACAGGGGTCCCCCGAGCTTATGAAGCGTGTCGGAGGGTTGGCTCCGTCATCAACACACTCAGTTTATAATAACTGGCAAAACTAACAATAACTTAGCAGTAGCTGCCTAAGCGCACTCTGCATCACCTAACCGCATCGCCTATGTGCGGTTAACGTGATTCAACTGAAGTAGGCTACACACGTCACTGCCGTTTGAAGTCTGACGTGGAGAGCTTAATCAAACTAGTATCGTGTTGGTTGTCTGTCACCTTGCATGATGCGAAATTTATCGATAGACTACACACGTAGAAACATTTGTATCAGGACCTTTGGACGCGGGTTCAAATCCCGCCGTCTCCACTACCTAAGCCTATGACCGTTGTGGTTGTGGGCTTTTATTTTTTGAATTGAAAGGCTAGCAATCATGGAGGGATAAACTAAGATTACTTCCCTCTAAACTGGCGGTGCGGGTGTCAAAAAGATTAAAACAAAGAGCGCTGGACTTATCATAGAACTGCATGATGATATATCGAAACTAAATTGCGAGGAGAAAAAACTTGGAAAAGCCTATTTTGATTTCAGTTAGTGCTATCCACATCATTTTATTGTGAACTTTATAATATGACACAAGATTCTCTAGCTTATTATATAGCGAATTTTCACATTTTATGAGCTTCCCACTGGTTTCAATATAGAACAATTGTATATAAAAAGTAACATAGTAAAAAATAGAGATTATCATGTCAATAAAGTCGACGAAATTTAATGTAAAATCAAAAAATAATCACTCATTATAAAAATGTTTGTTTGTAAAAATTTTAAATAAGTTATTGTAAAAACTAAAAAGGTGCTGGAAATAAGAAATAAAGTTTGTTAGAATCTGATGTTTCGGTGCTTTTTAACTTTATATTAAGTGACGTAATAGCCCCTATTAGCTACAATCAAATAGTTGACTTAAAGTATTAGGGTTTATTGATTCTATCTTTGTATTATTTTGAGACTTAGTTAGTGACGACGTGAGGAGTGGTTTGTTCTTGTCGTATTTTCAAACATAACATCGATGAGTGGGTGTTTATTGAATGAACGAGGTTGAGGCATGATTAATTTATGCTCTACGAGACTAATAAGTAGCGGTGTCCCAAAAGTGTGATTTTAACAGAGTCATAATCATCGAAAAAGTGTGTATAGCATTATTTCATCATCTTTCAGTGCGGTATTTTAGCCAAGCTGATTAGCAGTGTATGAGATATTTGTGAATGCTAGTCGATGATTGTATACCCATTCTGTTTAAATCTTGAGTGCTTTTGTCCAATCTCATGAATGTGAAAAGGGGAGAGCTATGGATTATAAACAACGAATTTTGAGCGATAATTTGAACATACAGTCCAGTTTTGAACATATTGTTATATATTATATATTGTCTGGTGAAGTGGAAATCAACAAAAATCAAACAGTCAAAGTATTTAGAGAGGATCAATTCTTTTTGGTGAAACCCTTCTCACCACCGATTATTCTTAATAACAATGGAGAAGTGTTAGAGTTAACAATCAATAAACGTAGCTTTAATAGGTTTTCGTTGTTGAATTCTAATCAAGCGTATGCCAAAGAATTAGAAGTAGAGGATATTGATGCAGCAATCAAACAGGAAATTCTTAACATTATTCGTACTGGTAACGATACAGCTAAGTTTGCGACAGATTTACATATGATACGGTTGATTAATTTTATACATTTAGGTGGTTACAATAATAATTACTCTAATGTTACCAATCCACTCATTGTCAATGTGTTGCATTATATTAATGAGAATTACAAAAGCCAGTTGACGGTCAGTAAAATAGCCGAGCATTTTTTTGTGAATGCAAGTTATCTGTCAAGATTATTTTCTGAAACATTAAATATTCCGCTATTGAAGTATATACGTAAAATTAAAATGTATAATGTTGCATCAGACATTGTAACATTAGGATTTGACCAAGATATTTGGAAAGACTATGGTTTTAAATCATATGAATCGTACTTGAAAAATTTCAAAAAAACATTTGATATGACGCCATCAGAATTTTTAAAAAATCATTTATCTACCAATCATAAAAAGCAATAAAATAAAAACAGGGTATGCTAACTTTGTCGTTAGCATATCCTGTTTTTGTATATAACAGCAGTTATTACTCTACCACTTCAACACTTAGAGCAACGTCAACATTGCCATTAATGGCCTTTGAGTATGGACAGAAAGCATGTGCCTCTTCTAAAGATTTTTCAGCATCTTCTTGGCTCATATTTTTAACTTTAGCATGAATGTCTACTTCAAGTTTTGGGCTTTCTGATTCTGAATCATCTACTAAGCGAACTGTAATCGCTACGACAGGTTCAGCATTACGGAATTTGTTGCGCTTTAAAATTAAGTCGAATGCACCGTTGAAACATGATGCATAACCTGCAGCGAATAATTGTTCAGGATTTGTTGAATCTGTGTCTGTATTATCGGGAGGTGTGATTTGTAAGTCAAGCGCTTTATCATCAGTAGAAACAGTACCTTTGCGACCTCCAATATTAGTTGCAGTTGTTTCATAAATTGTTGCCATAATTATATCCTCCTTAAAAATTGTGACTTCATTATACTATTCATAAGGTGCATTGCAAATGATTTTGCCTTTTCAAAACATTAAATATGCGATATAGTTATTTTATTCTGAAAAGACTGATAACTAAGAGGTGGATAGTATGACAAAAATTAAAGTATTTGATGTAAGAGTTGATGAGCAAGCAGCATTGCAACAATGGATTGAACGGCATGCAGATGAAGTAGAAGTCGTGCTGACTGAAGATAGTTTGGAAGGAAAGCATTTAGAACAACTGGCAGATATTGATGGTGTGTCCATCTCACAAACGACACATTTTAATCCGGAATATTTTCAAGTATTAGCACAAAACGGCATTCATCATATTGCACAACGTTCAGCTGGTTTTGATATGTATGACTTGCCAGCAGCAAATGAAGCGGGTATTAAAATATCGAATGTGCCAAGTTATTCACCGCAATCTATTGCTGAATTTGCGGTTACGAGAACATTGGCATTGGTTCGTCACACACATCGTATTGATCGCAATGTTGCCTTGCAAGACTTTACATGGGATTTAGCGGTGCAAGGACGCACGATTGAATCATTAAAAATCGGTGTGCTTGGAACAGGGCGCATCGGCAGTCGTGTTGCGAAAATCTTCCACGGTTTTGGTGCCCAAGTCTATGCCTACGATATTGCACCGAATTCAGAGCTAGAAGGTATCTTAACATATGTGGACTCGTTGGAAGAATTAGTAAAAGATATTGATGTACTGACATTGCACATTCCAGGTTCACCGGAAAATAAATATCTAGTGAATGAGGCAGTGTTGAATCAAGCAAAAGCAGGGCTGCTTGTCGTGAACACAGCGAGAGGGATTGTGTTGGATACAGAGGCGTTGATCAGAAAGTTAGATGACAAGACTATTGCCGGTGCAGCAATCGATACGTACGAGAATGAAGGCCCTTATTTTAAAAATGATTGGACGAATAAACCGTTAGAAGATCCTGTGTTAAGTCATTTATTAGAACGTGATGATGTGATTATATCGCCACATGTCGCTTTCTATACAGATGAAGCAGTGCAAAATTTAGTTGATATACCATTAGATGAGGTATTATCATATATTAAGAATCAGACAGCTGAACATATTGTCAATCCATAAGAAGAAAAGGTGAATGATGTGAAGTCACAAATTGTAGCAAGTCTTATGCCGACTGCGCGAACATTAACCTCTGCAGAATTAGCAAAGGTAACTGAAAATATAGCGTATTTTCATATTTTGGAGCTGCGTATTGATGCCATTCCACAGTGTGATGTAGAAAGTGTGTCACAGATGGTTGCGACAATAAAGCAACTTGAAGGTGATTTTCAATTGTTGGTAACGTATCGTACTCAAAGTCAAGGGGGGACTGGGGGATTGGACGAATCAGATTATCAGCAACTGTTAGTGGATATCAGTAAGGTTCCGCAAGTAGATTTTGTCGATGTTGAATGGACACCAACTGTGAATCGGCTGGATCTTTGCAGTAAGATTATTGCTCAAGGTGGTATGATTGTAGCCTCATATCATAATTTTGACGAAACACCATCTTTAGACGTATTAAAGAAGACGTATTTCCATCTATCACAGATGCAAGCTAGTCACTTGAAAATTGCAGTGATGCCACAAAATCGTCAGGACGTTTTAGTGTTACTGCAAGCAGTGTCAGAAGCGAGTGATGCACTAACGGAGTGGGTTACAGGCATTTCGATGTCACATCTTGGGTTGATTACACGAACAGCACAAGCAACTTTTGGTGGGTGTTTAACATTCGGTGCATTAGATACAGCTGTAGCACCGGGGCAAGTTCCTGTAAAGCAGCTTTTTGAGACAGTTAAGCTGTTTGAGATAATTGATAATTAATGCGATTTTGCGTATAATTGATAATCATTATCAATCAATAAGGGGGAAATAGAGATGGAACTTCAAGACGCTATTAAGTATCGAAGAAGTATCAAAAAATTCAAGCATGATATGCATATAGATGACGTGGCCGTGCGTCAAGCTTTAATAGATGCTGCAGAAGCACCAAACCATGGTATGAGAGAACCATGGCGTGTTGTATACGTACCTAAACATAAGTTGGGTGTGATGAGTCAAGAGATTTCAAAATATGCTTTTCCAAGAGAGGCTGAGAAACAACAGAGTCATTATGATGCTGTAACGAAACTTGGTGGATTTATTGCATTGATTATGAAATGTGATGCACGCCAACGTGAAGAGAATGAAAACTATTTGGCAGTCGGTGCATTTGCTCAAAATTTATTATTACTTTTGTATGAACAAGGTATCGGTACTTGTTGGAAGACACCACAATATATTTTCAATCCGAAAGTACGTCAAGCATTTACTGTACTACCTGATGAACGCCTTGTAGGTTTTATTTATTTAACCGATTTACAAGATGAAGATAAAATGAAAAGATGCGAAAGACAAAACCGAGGACTTATTACAGATTATATTTAAAAAAATACCGCATATGGACAGGACATCAATTTCCTGCTTCATATGCGGTGTTTTGTTATTTACCCAAACTCTCTGCTAAGAAGTTCTCAACTTGTTCAGGTGATTTTGCATTTGCAGAGTGTAAGTGGTGAAGTTTTTCGCCGTTTTGGAAGATTAAAATGCTTGGAATTCCCATTACATCGTGGTTTACTGCTGCTTCTTCTACTTCGTCACGGTCTACAACATACCATGAATAGTCATTATATTTTTCAACAATTGGATCAATCCACATGTCCATTACTTTACAATCAGGGCACCAGCCTGCTTCGAATTTAATAATAACCGGTTCTGAACTTTGGATAACCTCATTGAATTGTGCAATATCTTTAACTGCTTGCATGAAAAATACCTCCTCTTATTCTTTCGTATGCTCATTATAGCGAACTTATAAGGAGAAGTCATGCGAATTGTAACTTGCAGTAGAGGATAAGAAAGCGTATTATACACAATATAAGTTAACAGAATTTATATAAAGAGCAATTTTTTCAAACCTTTGTTATATTTAAGTTAAGTCATTATAGGAGGCGTTCATATGATAAAGTTTTATCAATATAAAAATTGTACAACATGTAAAAAAGCAGCTAAGTTTTTAACAGAACATGGTGTTAGCTTTGAACCGATTGATATTGTACAACACACACCAACAAAAGAAGAATTTCAACAAATTGTGGAGACAACTGGGATTGAATTGAAAAAACTATTTAATACACATGGTGCTAAATATCGCGAGTTGAACTTGAAAGAAAAACTTGGTACTTTGTCAGAAGATGAGATGCTTGCATTATTAGCTTCAGATGGCATGTTAGTTAAGCGACCATTAGCTGTATTGGGCGATAAAGTGACAGTTGGCTTTAAAGAAGAAACTTATCGTGATACATGGTTATAAGAAAATAGTTGATAGAAATACATCAATGTGTCATGATAAATATATCACTAACAATTGGAGGGGATTTCAGTGGCAGTGCCAAGCAATTTAAAGTATTCAAAAGAGCATGAATGGGTAAAAGTTGAAGGAAATACAGCAATTATTGGTATTACTGATTTTGCACAAAATGAATTAGGCGATATCGTATTTGTTGAACTTCCTGAAGTTGACGATGAAGTATCTGAAGGTGATACATTTGGTAGCGTTGAATCAGTTAAAACGGTATCAGAATTGTATTCTCCTGTTTCTGGTAAGATTGTTGAAGTGAACGAAAATTTAGAAGATGAACCTGAAGCTGTTAACGAGTCGCCATATGAAAATGCATGGATGGTTAAAGTTGAGTTAACAGATGAAAGCGAGTTAGATGCATTGATGGATGCAGCTAGCTATGAAGCGATGATTGGTGAATAATACACAATATGACTTGACTCGGTTTAGACGATGACGTTCTAAGCCGAGTTTTTTAGATAGGTATATTGCGGATAACAATGAAAAAGTGCTATGCTCAAAGGACTATCAATAGAAAAGGAATAGTAGATAATGCATCGTGACGAATCTCAAGAAAAACTTACACAATATTTTGATCGAGATATCCATCTTATATTTGGCTATACAACTATGTGCGGTACATGTAAAGTTTCAGAACGAATGTTGGATGTCGCAAACAATATTGTAAAGCTCCCATTGACCAAAGTCGATTTGAATTATTATCCGATATTTAATCAAGAACATGAGATACAATCAGTTCCCGTATTATTGATTATGAAACGTAATCGAGAACATGACAGATTGTACGCATTTCAATCAGTTCCGTTTTTGTTAGAAAAAATAAAAAAAGCCATTGACGAAATTTGATTAAGGTGGTAAGATTTAAACAATTCAATATTCAGAAAACTCTTATCAAGAGTGGTGGAGGGATGTGCCCTTTGAAGCCCGGCAACCGTCTAGGAATAGAAATGGTGCCAAGTCACATAAAGTTGTTTTAAACTTTTGAAGATGAGAGAATGGTACTTTCAAAATTGCCTTCTCTTTCATTACAAAAAGAGAAGGCAATTTTTGTTTTTGAATTATGAGGGAAATGCTTTGAACAAAGGAGGAGCAACATGATCGAGTTGAAAAATATTGTTAAAAAATATGAGAGCAAATCCAAAACTGTGACTGCTGTTGATCACGTGAATCTCAATATTGATAAAGGTACTATTTACGGGATTATCGGATTTTCTGGAGCGGGTAAAAGTACATTGGTTAGACTCTTTAATTATTTAGAGACACCAACTGCGGGAGATGTCATTATCGGTGGTGATAATATTGGCACATTGAGCAAACAAGCATTGCGACAAAAACGCCAGAAAGTAAGCATGATTTTCCAACACTTCAACTTGCTATGGTCAAGAACAGTAATTGAAAACATCAAATTCCCACTAGAAATTGCTGGTGTGCCAAAAGCTGAAGCATTAAAAAAGGCTAAAGCATTGGTTGCACGTGTTGGTTTAGCAGGAAGAGAGCATGCTTATCCGTCTGAACTATCAGGTGGTCAAAAACAGCGTGTTGGTATAGCACGAGCACTTGCCAATGATCCTGAAGTACTACTTTGCGATGAAGCAACAAGCGCATTAGATCCACAAACAACAGATGAGATTCTAGATTTATTATTACAATTGAAAAAAGAACAAAACTTGACGATTATTATCATCACACATGAAATGCACGTTATTCGTCGTGTGTGTGATGAGGTGGCTGTCATGGAAAATGGTCGAGTGATCGAACAAGGCAGTGTCTCAGAAGTATTTGAAAATCCTCAGCATAAGGTAACAAAGCGCTTTGTGCAAGAAGATTTACAACCAAAGCAAGACTTTGAAGCGATTGTAAATACTTTAGATTTAGGACAAGATGATAAAGTTATCAAGCTTACATTCTCTGGCGATAACACGACACAACCTGTCGTGTCAGATATTGCTCAGAAACATCATGTGACCGTCAATATTTTAGAAGGGAATATTAAGCAAGCCAAAACAGGGGCTGCTGGTTTCTTATTGGTTCATATTCCGTCGATTTCACAACAGAATTTTGAGCATATCCAGCAAGACTTAGCTACACAAAACATTCAAGTAGAGGTGATCAGACATGGGTAAAAGTTTTAGCGAAATACTTCAAGAGATGATCACAATGCCGTATGTGCGTTGGCCAGATGTTTGGGTAGCAACATATGAAACGCTATATATGACAGTCATTGCAACAATCTTTTCGTTTATTCTCGGTTTAATTTTAGGTGTGATATTATTTCTAACATCTAAGAGTAGGTCCAAAGCTGGGCGAGTATTTTATAGTATCGTATCATTCTTTGTTAACTTATTCCGAGCGATTCCATTTATCATCTTAATTCTGTTGTTAATTCCATTTACAAGCTTAGTCTTTAGAACGATTAGTGGACCAACAGGCGCGCTACCAGCATTGATTATTGGTGCTTCACCATTCTATGGACGTCTTGTAGAGATTGCGCTTAAAGAAATTGATAAAGGTGTAATTGAGGCGGCACGTTCAATGGGATCAAATACATGGACAATTATCTGGAAAGTATTGATTCCGGAATCCTTGCCAGCATTAATCTCTGGTATAACAGTTACAGCAATTGCACTTGTAGGCTCAACTGCAATTGCCGGTGTTATCGGTGCAGGTGGGCTAGGTAACTTAGCGTACTTGACTGGTTTTACACGCAATCAAAATGATGTCATCTTAGTTTCAACTATTTTAATCTTAGTCATCGTTTTTGTGATTCAATTCTTAGGGGATTGGTTTACAAATAAAATAGATAAACGATAATTCAAAAAAAGGAGCTTAAAAATATGAAAAGAATTTTATCCATTGCACTTATTTTCGTTTTAGCTGTCGCACTTGCGGCATGTGGCAACAAAGATGAAGCGAAAGACAACAAAAAAATTGTTGTTGGCGCTTCACCAGCACCTCACGCTGAAATTTTAGAACAAGCCAAACCACTTTTGAAAGAAAAAGGTTATGACTTAGAAATCAAGACAATCAATGACTATACGACACCTAACAAATTAACAGATGCTGGAGAATTAGATGCTAACTTCTTCCAACATACGCCATACTTAGAGATTGAGAAGAAAGAAAAAGGTTATAAAATTGAATCTGCAGGTAACGTACACTTGGAGCCAATGGCTGTTTATTCAAAAAAATATAAAAGCTTGAAAGACTTACCAGATGGTGCTGAAATCTTTGTTTCAAACAATCCAGCTGAGCAAGGTCGTTTCTTAAAATTCTTTGTGGATGAAGGTTTAATCAAAATCAAAGATGGTGTTAAAATCCAAGACGCAACATTTGATGACATCGTAGAAAACAAAAAAAATATCAAGTTCAACAACAAGCAATCAGCAGAATTCTTAACAAAAACTTATCAAAACAATGAAGGTGATGCAGTCATCATCAACTCTAACTTTGCGATTGAGCAAAAGTTAAGCCCACAAAAAGATTCTATTGCTGTTGAAAATGGTAAAGACAACCCATACGCTAACTTGATTGCAGTTCAAGAAGGTCACAAAGATGATGAGAAAATCAAAGCATTGATGGAAGTTTTACAATCAAAAGATATTAAAGATTTTATCAACAAAAAATATGAAGGTGCTGTAGTACCAGCAAAATAAAGTTACCTTGAGAACTAAATAAGCAAGATGGGAGCACGTTGTTATGAATCACAGCGTGACCCCGTCTTTTTTTATAACTAAATTCAATGTAGATGGGTACAAGAAAGGGGTATTTCATGAAAAATTTAAGATTTGTAATCGTTTTGTTAGCAGCAGTTGCTATTGCATTAACTGCATGTGGTAATAAAAAAGAAGCAGCTAAAGAAGATAAAAAAATTGTGATAGCGGCGACACCAACACCACATGGTGAAGTGGCACGAAAAGCCGGAGAAATTCTAAAAAAAGATGGCTATGACGTTGAAGTGAGAGAAGTAAATGACTATAAAATTCCAAACAAGTTATTAGACAAAGGGGATGTTGATGCTAACATGTTCCAGCATGTCCCTTATTTAAAAGCTGAGCAAAAATCTCACGGCTATCAAATTGAAGAAGTAGGTAAAGTATTAACAACACCAATGGCCGTATACAGTAAGAAACATAAAAGCTTGAAAGACTTACCAGACGGTGCAAAAATCTATATTTCTAATAATCCGGCAGAAGAAGGTCGTTTCTTATCATTTTTCGTCAAAGAAGGTCTGATAAAAATAAAACCAGGTATCAAAATAGAAGATGCTAAGCTAGATGATATTATTGAAAACAAAAAACATTTAGAGTTTGATAACCAACAAGGCGCAGAGTTCTTACCGAAAACATATAATAATAATGAAGGTGATGCTGTCATCATGAACTCTAACTACGCCATTGATAATGGATTGAGACCGTTAAAAGATTCAATTGCAGTAGAAGATGAATCTTCACCATTCGCTAACGTATTAGTTGTACAAAAAGGACATAAGAATGACAAGAAGTTCCAAGACTTAATCAAAGCCTTACAATCAGATGAAGTACGTGATTTCATTAATAAAGAGTATGATGGTGCGGTAATTCCAGCGAAATAATACAATATTCACAAAACCCTGTAAACGAGCGTTTATGGGGTTTTATAAATAAGGTTAGTTTAGAGAAGTTGATTAATATTAATAAGGGAGTATTTGGAGAAGAAGTGTTTTATATTTATTAGCATAATACTGATTGAATAAGCATGATTGTAACTAAAAACGAAAAATATGTTATTAAAAAGCGATATCAACTTATATTCGCCGCAAGTGTAGTAAAATTACAGAAAATACGTTAATATAAATTAAAGCTAATTATGAGAAGAGGATGTTATTATGAAAGCTTTAAGAATAATAGTAAATGGATTGAGTAACTTTGAAAATGAAGAATTAAAGGTTGATTTTATAGCAAGTAAAAAAGTTAGTGCCTATGAGACTAATGCAACTGTTACGCACTTATTTAATAGTATCTATAAACAAAATTCAATATCATTTGTTGGTATTAATGCTTCTGGTAAAACAACAACTTTAGCAATAATAGAAAGTTTATTATCGATTTATATAGATAATGATAGCATCTTATTTCATACTAACTTATCAAAGAATTTTAGTGATCAATTAAACGTAAAAATGTACTTGTACGATGAGAAGGAAAACGATATCTATCTAATTCAATCCACTATAATGAAAGAGAATAAAGAAGATGCCAACTCTAAATTATATTTCTATGATGAGGATTTGTACTTGAGAAAAGTCAGTAGAAGAGTAAATAAGAAAAATATTTTTAATGATGAGTTATATGACCACATACAAAATAGAAGCGTTTTAAATAACTCATATTTGAAAGATGAAGACTCAATTTTCTCAGCAGTCTTAAATGAAAAAGAAAACAGAAGTGGGAAAGTATTTGAATTGATTAATCTAACAGATACGAATGTTTTTGCATATTACTTGAACAATTTGACTAATGAATCATTTATAAGGTATTTAGATCCTAGTGTGGAGATATTTAGAATTAAAGATGAGGAAAAGTATCATTTTAAAAAACATACTTTACCAAAATTTGAAATTAAATTTAAAAATTCCGATGTGATACACACTTCAGGTATTGCTGATTTAGGAGATATTTTATCATCCGGGACAATCAAAGGACTAAATATATTTGCCAATATAGTAACGGTTCTATCAAGAGGTGGGTATCTGATAATTGACGAAATTGAAAATCATTTAAATAAGCGAATCGTTGCAAGTATTTTAGAGTTTTTCTTGTCTGATATTAATAACAATGAAGCGACTTTACTATTTAGTACACATTATGTTGAGATATTAGATGGAATTGATAGAAGTGATAGTATATATGTTTTAAATAAAGAAGAAGCGATTAAAGTGAAAAAGTTGTCTGATCGACTGGGTGAATATGATAGATCTGATAAGAAAAAAAGTGAAATATTTTTAAGTGGAGTAGTGGATACTGTTCCTGATTACAAGAGCTATCAAAATATTAAAAAAGATATTAGTCATTATTTAAGGGGGAACTAATGCGCAGTATAATTAATAACAATAATTACATTGCTCTGATATGCGAGGGAGAATGCGAAAAGTATATAATCGACAAGTTACTTGATGAAAATAGGTTGTTTTTTAATAGAAGTCGTCTAATTGATGAGAAGGCTTTAGGTGGCGAATTTAGAAATGCTACAAAGTTCACACAAAAATATCTCACATTGAAGTATGAGAATAAAATAACGATTATCTTAGTAGTGGACAAACAGCATGAATTAAAATTAAAAAAGATGTTTTCACACAATGTGGATCAGCAACTTTGTGTTGTAACTCGTCCTGAAATTGAAATGTTGATGATTATGGCTATGAATAAATATAAAGAATATCAAAAAGTGAAAAGCGATCAGAAACCATCATTATTTATGAATCAACTCACCGGTAAAAAAGTGAAGAATATTAAATTTGTTGAAGATTTTTATATCCAATATGATTTAATTGATGCGATAAAAAAATATCACAGAATCAGACCTGACAAATCGCAATATACAATATATAACTTATTAAAGTAAGGATGTTATTTTGATAGGAATGAAATTAAAATAATATAAATCATCAATAAAAGTAGATGACATAATTGTGATGGTTTGTTTAAATGGTGTTGTAAGAAATTATGTGATGTACAAATGAGTATATTGATGGAGAGGGGATTAAGATGGTAACAATCCTTACAATCGTGTTAATCGTATCGCTAGTTGAGTCAATGTATTTGTTAACCAATGTTTGGAACTTGAAAAGACGACAAGCACCAGATAGCGAATATGAAGCATTAGTCAATAAGTACGCACCCATTGGTATTGTTACGGTAGCCTTATCAGTAGTTATTCTTGTTATAGCCTATATTATTCAGATGATATAAAAAGAAAAGCAGTATCATGAGTCGTGTGAACAACTTGTGATACTGCTTTTAAAATGTGATTAAGCGGTTGTGTATTTTCCTAAGACATGGCTAATTACAAAACCTAAGATAAGGGTAACGATTGAGATAATCCATGTTAAAACACTTGATGGTAGACCTGGGAAGACAGAGAAGAGAGATCCAATAACCAAACCTAAAATAGCGGCATATGTCATATACGTATAATGTTGTAACAAGTATGTGATAAGTTTGCTTGCTACTAAAAATCCAAATACAATGCCTAAACCGACAATTATAAGAACGGGCAGACCTTGGAAGTTGAAACGTACAAATTCTGAAATTGAATAGGTCACAGTACTGTATACGCCAAATAATAATAATACAAAAGAACCAGAGATACCTGGTAATAGCATTGCACTTGAAGCACAAATACCAGCAATGAAATATTTGATTAACATGGGTGCAGATAAATCAATATGTGATGGTGCACCGTGTGCTGCGTCGCCTTTAAAGAAAGCCATTACCGCAAGCAACGCAATCGATACAACTAAAATAATCCAATGCTTAGCTGTATAAGTCTGTTTGATTTTTGAAATGCGTACTAAAAATGGAATAATTCCTAAAATTAAGCCAAAGAAGAAAAACATCGTTGGCATAGGGTGTTCTGCTAGTAAGTAGTTAATCACGCTACTTAAGCTACCGATCGCAAGCCCCATACCAATCACAATGGGTAGTAAGAATGCGATGCTTTTTTTGAAGTTTTTTGAGAATACGCCACTTACTGAGGCAATAAAGTCATCATAGATTCCTAATAGTAAAGCGATTGTACCACCACTGACGCCGGGAATAAGATCGCTAATACCCATGGCAAACCCACGTGGAATATTCGAAAGTTTAAATTTAGACATAAAAAGTATTTCCTTTCATCATAGGTCTTTTCATCATACCATAATATTGCCACAACTGTTGATCAATAATCATAGGACTTAAGACTGATTGAGAACAGCATACAACTTTTTATCAATAACAGTTCTAAAATTGGATTTATTCGTGAATCATTTAACACACGGATTTGCAATCTTAATAGGTTTATAAAACACGTTATTTCAGTTATAATAAGGCGTGTACAATTAAAGAATGATTTTGACGTTAGATTAAAATTATTATAAACTGGTATAAGGAATCAAACATATATTTGGAGGGAATATCAATGCCATCAGTATTAGAAATTAAAGATTTACATGTTTCTATTGACGATAAAGAAATATTAAAAGGTGTTAACTTAACAATTAACACTGGTGAAATACATGCAATCATGGGTCCAAACGGTACAGGTAAGTCAACATTATCTTCTGCAATCATGGGACATCCATCATTTGAAATTACTAAAGGAGAAGTATTATTAGATGGTGTGAACGTTCTTGAATTAGAAGTTGACGAACGTGCTAAGGCAGGTCTTTTCCTTGCAATGCAATATCCATCAGAAATCACTGGTGTAACAAACGCAGACTTCTTACGTTCAGCAATCAATGCGCAACGTGAAGAAGGTCAAGAAATCAACTTAATGCAATTTATTAAGAAGTTAGATAAACAGATGGACTTCTTAGAAATGGATAAAGATATGGCACAACGTTACTTGAACGAAGGTTTCTCAGGTGGGGAAAAGAAACGTAACGAAATTTTACAATTAATGATGTTACAACCTAAATTCGCTATCCTTGATGAAATTGACTCAGGTCTTGATATCGATGCATTAAAAGTTGTATCAAAAGGTATCAATGAAATGCGTGGCGAAGAATTCGGTGCATTAATCATTACGCACTATCAACGTTTATTGAACTACATCACACCTGACCACGTACACGTAATGTACAACGGTATTGTTGTAAAATCAGGTGGAGCTGAACTAGCGAAACGTCTTGAAGAAGAAGGTTATGAGTGGGTTAAAGAAGAATACGAAGCGTTAGAAGCGAAGTAATAATCATCAATATAGGAGGAAATAATTATGACGACTGAAACATTAAATATTTCTGAAGCGCAACTTGTTGATTATTCACAGGCTCAAAACGAACCTTCTTGGATGACAACGCTAAGAAAAGAAGCGTTAGTACAAGCTGAGTCTTTAGAAATGCCAAAACCAGATAAAACAAAAATCGACAAATGGGATTTCGATTCTTTCAAACAACACCATACAACAGGTGCTACATTTGATAATCTCAATGACTTACCATCAGAAATTGATCGTATTATTGATGTTGAAAATATAGAAAATCTCATTATTCAACACAACAACGCTTTAGCTTTTACAAAAGTGAATGAACAAGCACAGCAAGACGGTGTGATTATTGAACATATTAGTGAAGCGCTGATAAATCACAGCGACCTTGTTGAAAAATACTATATGAAAGATGCAGTAACTGTTGATGAGCATCGTTTAACAGCATTGCATGCAGCATTGATGAATGGTGGGGTATTTGTATATGTACCTAAAAATGTTGTAGTTGCTGACCCAATTCAATATGTAGTTTTACATGACGATGAAAATGCAAGTTTTTTCAATCATGTGTTAATCGTGACAGAAGAAAGTGCAGAACTCACATATGTTGAAAACTACTTATCTACAGCGAGTGGTGAAGGTAACCAAATCAACATTATTTCGGAAGTGATTGCCGCACCGAATGCGAAGGTATCATATGGCTCTGTGGACTTCTTAGACAAAGGATTTACTGGTTATATCATCCGTCGTGGTGTCACAGCTGCTGATGCGTCTATTAACTGGTCGCTTGGTTTAATGAATGAAGGCGACCAAATTATTGATAACACTACAAACCTAATCGGTGATCGTTCAACATCAGACTTGAAATCAGTCGTTGTGGGTCGTGGTGATCAAACAATTAACTTAACATCTAAAATTGTACAATATGGTAAAGAAACAGATGGTTACATCTTAAAACATGGTGTTATGAAAGAAAATGCATCATCTATTTTTAACGGTATTGGTCACATTAAACACGGTGGTAAAGGTTCAGCAGCGAATCAATCATCTCGTGTCTTAATGTTGTCAGAAAATGCACGCGGTGATGCGAACCCAATTTTATTAATCGATGAAGATGATGTAGAAGCAGGTCACGCAGCATCTGTCGGTCGTGTAGACCCAGAACAACTTTACTACTTGATGAGTCGTGGTATTTCACAAGAAGAAGCAGAGCGCTTAGTTATCCACGGTTTCTTAGATCCGGTTGTTCGTGAATTACCGATTGAAGATGTACAACGACAATTACGTGAAGTTATCGAGCTTAAAGTAGGTAAATAACATAACTTTAGAAAGGTCTGTGATAGACGTGGCTGACACACAATTAGATGTAAAAGCAATCATACAAGACTTTCCAATATTGGGACAACAAGTGAATGGTAAACGTCTTGCTTATTTGGACTCGACTGCCACAAGCCAAAAGCCAAAGCAAGTGATTGCAGCGTTAGACGATTATTACGAGCGCTACAATTCGAATGTTCACCGCGGTGTGCATACACTTGGATCGTTGGCAACGGATGGATATGAAGGCGCGCGTGAAACGGTGCGACGCTTCATTCATGCACGTTACTTTGAAGAAATTGTGTTCACACGTGGTACAACGGCATCTATTAATCTTGTAGCACACAGCTATGGCGATGCGTACATTGAAGCGGGCGATGAAATTGTTGTAACAGAAATGGAACACCATGCGAATATTGTGCCATGGCAACAGCTGGCTAAGCGTAAAGGTGCAACATTGAAGTTTATTCCGATGACAGAAGATGGCGAATTGACACTTGATGCTGTTAAGGAAACAGTGACAGATAAGACGAAGATTGTGGCTGTAGCACATGTTTCTAACGTTCTAGGGACAATTAACGATGTGAAAGCTATTGCTGAGGTCGCACATGCACATGGTGCGATTATCGCTGTTGATGGTGCTCAATCAGTACCACATATGAAAATAGATGTCCAAGCGCTTGATGTAGACTTTTATAGCTTTAGCGGTCATAAAATGCTAGGACCAACAGGTATCGGTGTTTTATACGGTAAGCGTGAGCACTTACAACATATGGAGCCTATTGAATTTGGTGGCGATATGATTGATTTTGTAGGGCTTTATGAGAGTACATGGACAGACTTACCGACGAAATTCGAAGCAGGTACACCACTTATTGCACAAGCGATTGGTTTACAAGCAGCTATCGAATATCTTGAAGCGATTGGGTTTGATGCGATTCATGCACATGAACAAGCATTAACACAATATGCCTATGAACAAATGTCTCAAATTGAAGGTATTACGATATATGGTCCAGCTGTAGATAAACGTGCCGGTGTGATTACATTCAATATGGATGGCGTCCACCCACATGATGTTGCGACAGCACTTGATACAGAAGGTGTAGCAGTACGTGCTGGACATCATTGTGCACAACCGCTTATGAAATGGTTGAACGTCTCATCTACTGCACGAGCAAGCTTCTACATTTACAATACGAAAGAAGATGTTGATCAACTTGTCGAAGGATTGAAGAAAACGAAGGAGTTTTTCTCATATGAATTTTAATAACTTAGACCAATTGTATCGTTCTGTGATTATGGATCACTATAAAAACCCACGTAACAAAGGGGTTATTGAAGATGGAACGATGACTGTTGATATGAATAACCCAACATGTGGCGATCGTATCCACTTAACATTCGATATTGTAGATGGCATTGTACATGACGCAAAATTCGAAGGTGAAGGTTGTTCGATTTCTATGTCAAGTGCGTCTATGATGACAGAAGCGATTAAAGGACACAGCTTGAAAGAAGCAATGCAAATGAGCCAAGAGTTCACGAAAATGATGCTTGGTGAAGATTATACAATCACCGAAGATATGGGAGACATTGAAGCACTACAAGGCGTGTCACAATTCCCAGCACGTATCAAATGTGCAACACTTGCATGGAAAGCATTGGAAAAAGGAACTGTTGAAAAAGAAGGTAAAGGCACAACAGAAGACGAGTAGTGCTTGATGATATAACGCATGCATCACGCATGTTATGGTATTAAGAATATAGAGGAGTGATGATTGATGGCTAAGAAAGCACCTGATGTGGGCGATTATAAATATGGCTTCCATGATGAAGACGTATCGATTTTCAGATCAGAACGTGGCCTAACAGAAAATATTGTACGTGAAATCTCAAATATGAAAGATGAGCCGGAATGGATGTTAAACTTCCGACTCAAAGCATTAAAATTATTCTATAAAATGCCAATGCCACAATGGGGCGGCGACTTGTCAGAATTAGATTTTGACGATATCACATACTACGTTAAACCATCAGAACGTTCAGAGCGTTCTTGGGATGAAGTACCTGAAGAAATTAAACGTACTTTTGATAAATTAGGTATTCCGGAAGCAGAACAAAAATATTTGGCAGGGGTTTCTGCACAATATGAATCAGAAGTTGTATATCACAATATGGAAAAAGACCTTGAAGAAAAAGGTATTATTTTCAAAGATACAGATACAGCTTTAAAAGAAAACGAAGACTTATTTAAAGAGTACTTTGCATCTGTAATTCCAGCAGCCGACAATAAGTTTGCTGCATTGAACTCAGCAGTATGGTCAGGTGGTTCATTCATCTATGTACCAAAAAACGTGAAGTTAGATACACCATTACAAGCGTACTTCCGCATCAACTCTGAAAACATGGGTCAATTCGAACGTACATTAATCATTGCGGACGAAGGTTCATCAGTAAACTACGTTGAAGGTTGTACGGCACCAGTGTACACAACTAACTCATTGCACTCAGCAGTTGTTGAGATTATCGTACACAAAGACGCACACGTTCGTTATACAACAATTCAAAACTGGGCGAACAACGTGTACAATCTTGTAACAAAACGTACGCTTGTCCATGCGAACGGTAACATGGAATGGGTAGACGGTAACATGGGTTCTAAACTCACAATGAAATACCCAGCATGTGTCCTTGTAGGTGAAGGTGCAAAAGGTAGCACATTATCTATCGCATTCGCAGGTAAAGGACAAGTTCAAGATGCTGGTGCGAAAATGATTCACAAAGCACCGAACACATCTTCAACAATTGTATCAAAATCAATTTCTAAAGATGGCGGTAAAGTTGTTTATCGCGGTATCGTACATTTCGGACGTAAAGCGAAAGGTGCACGTTCTAACATCGAATGTGATACATTGATTTTAGATAATGAATCAACATCAGATACAATTCCTTACAACGAAATCTTTAATGACAACATTTCTTTAGAACACGAAGCAAAAGTATCTAAAGTATCTGAAGAACAACTCTTCTACTTGATGTCACGTGGTATCTCTGAAGAAGAAGCGACAGAAATGATCGTTATGGGCTTCATTGAGCCATTCACAAAAGAATTACCAATGGAATACGCAGTTGAAATGAACCGTTTGATCAAGTTCGAAATGGAAGGAAGTATCGGTTAAGATATATCAAAGGTATCAAGCCATTTAAGACGTTTACTTAGATGGATTGATACCTTTTTTAGATTGTTCAATATTTTTCTAGATATTTTTCAGAATATATAGTAAACTCCAAACACTTAAATATATAAGGAGAAAAGATTGGTGGAACAATTAACAGAAATCACGAGTTTAGTAGGAGAGTATTTTTCGACAGACCCGCTATATGCCAAAATAGAAAATAAAGTTGTTGTTGTTAAACACATAAACAATCCTCAAGGTCATTATGCTTTATTTAATGAATATGTGGGATATTCTTTGGCAAGTAAACTAGGTATTCCAACTCCTGAATATGGGTTTGCTATTTTTAAAGAGAATAAAACCAAGAATTATTTGGCACCTGAGTATTCAATCAAAAATGATGATATTTTTTCATATACAAAGCTTGAAAATGCAGTGATACAAATTGATAGCCCAGTATACACAGAGGCAATCGATATTGAAGAAATTATTAAATTAATAATTTTTGATGTGTTTATTGCAAATTACGATAGAAATAAAGGGAATTTATTATTAAAGATGCCAAAAAAAGGGAAGAAAGCACGTTTATTTCCAATTGATTATACGCACATTTTCCCCGGGCAATGCATATGGATTGATGTTTTGAGACAACCATTACCAAGTATAAAAGAAATTGTTGATGAAGTATTTTCCTATGGTGGACATCAAAATTTGATTGAAAATAGAACAATTGATGAAAAGACAATAGATGAAGTTGCCCGAGATTTTAAAAAGATATCTATCCAGGAATATACGGGCTTTTGATTATATAATAAAAGAGATAAAGCATTATTTAGTGAGGTGATTAAAATGTTTAAAGTTAAGTATGCTAGTTTGAATTATTATCCTGATGTATTTTTAATATCAAATATAGCAGTGGCAGTTGCATTTCAAGTTGAGGGTGAGTCGTATTATAAAAATTACTTTAATATAATGCCTAAAAAGAAAAAACTTTATACATTTGATGATGAGCTTGATCCATTATTTACTAATATGATGTTAAATGCCATAAAAGAAAATATTCTAAATTACCATGGAGAGTTGTCAAAATTCACATTTCATTATGTTAATAATTTTAAGTTTGATAATATTAGTACAAAATTATTTAGTACTTTAGCAGAAGCGGAGAAATTTATTGAGGACACAACAAGATATGTTTTGTACCCCTCTATGAGTGATGACAAGAAAATGACAGATAAAGAAAAGAAAAAATATATTGATGCATATTTGAGAAAAACATATGAAGAAGTTAATAAGTCTTATGTTATTAGAGGAGAAAATAAAAAAGACAGAATAAGAGTCGATTTTATGGTTAATGATGTTAATGGTAGAGCACAAAGTTTTAAAATAATCAATAAGTCGAATCAGGCAATGCATACAATAAGATCACTTGCATTACATGCAATCATGAATAAAGAAAAATTAACATTTATCCTTGAAGAAGATATGGAAAGTGAAAGAGATTATATTATGAGTTTAAATCAAGAGAACATCAAAGTAATTGAAAGAAAAGATTTAATAATAGGAATTCGTTAATTACTCTTGTATATATCATGTTAATAATAGAATAAGTCGTTTTCTATAGATTAATAAATCAAAGGTATCAAGCCATTTAAGACGTTTACTTAGATGGCTTGATACCTTTTTTAGGTTGTTCAGCCTCTATGATGGGAAAATAGTGGCCGTTAAATATCATCTTTAAGATAATGCCATATACTAGGTGAAAAAATATTTAATAAATACTTTCCTTTTTCTATATCGTTTATATTTTTAGTTAATTGTCCAATTCTTACATAAGCAATACCAGCGTATTTACCGTTTTCATATTTTATAGCTAGTTTTAATGCTTTATCATAAAATGATTTACTTTTCTGAAAATCTAACTCAGATAGATATCTACCAGCGTTTAAATAAAATGCAATTTCTGTTTTATAAAACTCGTCAAAGTTTCTAAGCGCGACAAAATTTTTTTCTAATATCTGTATAATGCCTTTGCTTTGAGATAATGGAAATAGATAAAAGATATGAGATAACAAAAAGATATCACTAGGCGTATAGGCGTTAAAAGACTTCAAGCTATTCCATATTTTTTGGGCGAAGTTTTTAGCTTTATCATACTCATTGTGATGCATATAATGGATACTTTTTAAAAGATAGTACATATTTTTATCTAACGACTTGTATTTTTCCATTAAACACATAAGTTCATTTTCATTGTTTGAAATTTCTAGTTTTTTAATTTCCTTTATCAAATGATACTTTGATAATTTACTATCATCTTTAGATAAAAATATAAATTCTTCAATAGAAATCCCTAACCTATCTAATGATAATAGAAGGTCTCCTACAATTGCATTAGATATATCTTTTTCTAGCTTATCATATGCATATTTGGACATTAAGCCATTATAAATATCGAATTTTGACAGGTTTTTTCCGTCTCTAATATTATGAAGAATATTCATTTTATCATTCCTTCTCAATATAATATTAAAGTATCATTATACCGTAATTATCTTTTTATTAAGATTTTTGTACAAAATTCTAACAAAATGATTATTAGTAAATTGATGTGATAATCTATTGATATAGTGATTTGATACAATGAATTCAAATTGGAACTAGTGAAAACTAATAAAAAATGATTCATCGTTTTATACCGAAAGCACATAATATATCTAATATCTCAGAATTATTTATAAAGAAAATACAATAATATATGAATGACTATCCTAGATAAGATTTTGAATTACAGTACAGCACATCATGAAATGGCACAGTATTTAGTCTCTATTAAATAATCCAAGGCTAAATACTTAGCTTTGATGACCTGTTGAGGCTAGAAGAATTAAAATTAATCCATTCTCAACAGGTTCGACAACCAAAATTGATGAGTGATTCAATAGTTATAGGTGGCTAACTTAAATGAAATTTGTATCAAAAGAAATCACACCATATATTTACTGAATGTTATAAAAGGGGATCGGACAATGATTAACAAGAATTATACATTATTATTTTTAGCATCTTGTGTGTCGACGTTGGGGGCATCTATGACATATATTGCATTGTATTGGTATTATTTTGAACAGACGACGGTCACATCATTAACATTGTTAACAACAGCAACTTTTTTAGCGGGCTTTGTGTTCAATTTGTTTTTAACGCCACTTTGCGATAAATATGATCCTAAAATTTTGATGAGAACGACGATGTTGATTCGTTGTATATTATTACTTTCTGTAGGATTGATGATGTATTTTTTTGATATAAGCATTTATTATATGGTCACTATGATGATTCTCTTAGTTGCTTTGTAATCTATTTATGATCCTTCATCAATTAAGATTATTACAAGGATTGTTAAAGAAGATGAATATGTCACAGCAAATTCTTGGTTATCTATACTTGACCGTATGGGATTTTTAATAGGGATGTTATTAGGTGGTATTATTATCGCAGTCATTGAGATGGAAATGATTTTACTTATCGAGGCAGTTTCATTTTTTATCGGCTATATTTTACTCTATTTTCTTCAAGAAACGTATAAAGTTAATGAAGAAACAGAGGAATCAACTAATTATTTTGTACTATGGAAAAATGGGATTACTTATATTTTTAGAACAAGGTGGTTATTGTGGATTGCGGTCACTGCTATTGCAGCAAACTTAGCGATTACGCCGACGGTCACATTGCTTATTCCGTATACGTCTAAGGTGTTACAAGGTCAATCATTTCATTACTCTATATTAGAAATAGCTAGTATTTTAGGTGGTATGAGTATGGCTTATTTGATTGGCAAATTCAAAATACAAAAACTATTTCATTGGTTTATTATTGCAGCTCTGTTACAAAGTATGTGTATTATCTGTTTAAGTTTTAATCACACAATCGGTATAGCAATGGTATTATTATTTTTACTAGGTACGTTTATTTCATTATTCAATGTGCCATTTACGACAATTTTACAGAAATATGTACCTAACTCTTATCTAGGCAGAGTGAGGGGTGGCATGGTTGCTTTATCAACTGGTTTATCAAGTGTTGGTTACGCCCTTTCAGGAGTGATTTCTGAAAAAGTGGGGATTGTAGAAGCGATATTAATATATGGTTTATTAGGTATGATCGTTATTGGTGCTATCGCATTGATGAAGCCATTTACAGGTGTCACTATAGATTAATGGTGTTAGAGAATGTATGCTAGTCGATTTGAAAGCTTTATAAGCGAAGTAAAAGTAATATCACTTGTAGCTGCTGATAAATAAAACGAAATGTCAGATGAACAAGACAAAGAAATGAGGGTGACAAACGAATAGAAACAGAAATTATGGGTTATGACACTTGCACATAGAATTGAAAAGCAATAAGGTATCCTGAACGATTAGTTGTTACTGAATAAAACGTTGTTCAATGTGCGGTGTTCATAAAATTTCATGATTGTCCCTCTTGCATTGTTCCATCGTAGAATATGGATACCTGTTGCTTGCTTTTCAAACAGTCATATAAGAAAATATAATTGTATATAATGCTTCGCCAATAAAAGATGGTAGAAGCGTTTTTTATTAAATGCAACAGTTGATGAGGAGGACTGCTTAGTGATCATTGCGATCATTTTATTAATCTTTGTATCATTTTTCTTTTCGGGAAGTGAGACAGCACTGACTGCAGTAAACAAAGTAAAGCTCAAATCAGAATCTGATAATGGAAATGCAAAGGCTACAAAGTTATTAAAGTTATTAGAGAAACCGAGCGAATTTATTACAACAATTTTAATAGGGAATAATATCGCCAATATTTTATTACCGACACTTGTGACAATTCTTGCTGTGGATATGGGTATCAACGTTGGTGTGGCATCAGCAATTTTAACAGTAGTCATTATTATGTTTGCGGAAGTGATTCCTAAGTCTATTGCTGCGACATTCGCTGACCCAATTGCACGACTCGTGTTTCCAATCATTCGTTTTTTCATGATTATTTTTCGACCTGTTACAGTCATTCTTAATGCGATTACAGATGGTTTGACACACTTTTTATCGCGCGGACGTGAAGTAGAGAAGATGTCGAAAGAAGAAGTTCGGACAATGGTTGCCATTGCTGGAACAGAAGGTGCTTTCAATGAGATGGAACGCAATCGTATTCAAGGTGTCATGAATTTTGATCGTTTAAAGATTGATGATGTCAGCAATACGCCACGGGTCAATGTGACATCTTTATCAGTAGAAGATACGTACGATGAAGTTTACGATGTTGTGATGAATCACCCATATACACGCTATCCAGTCTATGAAGGAGATATAGACAATGTGGTTGGCGTGTTTCACTCGAAATATTTGTTGGCGTGGAGTAAAACACCTGAAAAAACATTGATGGACTTTTGTTCTGAACCATTATTTGTGTACGAGCACAACCGTGCAGAGTGGGTATTACGTAAGATGACTATTACACGTAAACATATGGCGATTGTTTTGGATGAGTACGGTGGTACGGACGCAATTGTTACGCATGAAGATTTAATTGAAGAAATGTTAGGCATGGAAATTGAAGATGAATTGGATCGTGAAGAACAAGAAAAGTTAAATCGTATTCGTTAGTAGAAAATAAAGCGTATGTTCAACTTGGCACTGCATTTTTAACGACTTGAGAAAGTGGCGTAAAATCGGCGCATCAGTTATTTTAAACAGCATTGAAACAGAATCTTAAGTGGTAAAGCAACAAGAGGGATACGAAATGCTGATATTGATAGGAGGCATTAAGCATCAAGTTTTGCCATAGCCAATTCAAAATGATTTGACAAAACAAATACGTGCAACAGCAGCAAAAATGGTCAAGCGGAATGGACACATATATGGAGTGGACAAGGTGCACGACTATCCAGAGATACAGATGTAAAAATTTGATACATCAACTTATGACGGAGGCACAACTATAAGTAGACCAGTTCAACTTGTAGTTGTGCCTGCTTTTTAGAGGTGAAAACAGAATGCTATAAGGTGTTGTTGTCAGTGTGGTACGATGAATGTGCTAAAATAGAAAGGAAGAAATTGAATGATAGAGATTGGCCTGACAGGATGGGGAGACCATGATAGCTTATATGAAGATTTACAGAGAAAAACAGACAAATTAACGACATATGCGAGTTACTTTCCAATTGTGGAGTTGGATGCCTCATATTATGCTATTCAACCTGAACGTAATATGGTGAAATGGGTGAAAGAAACACCGAATCGCTTTAAGTTTGTTGTGAAGATTCATCAAGCGTTGACGTTACATGCAGATTATCACGATTTTGCGGAATCGATAGACGATTTATTTCATGAATTTCGGTTAATGTTGAAACCGTTAATTGAAGCGGATAAGTTAGCGATGGTGCTAGTACAGTTTCCACCATGGTTTGACTGTACAACACCGAATGTGAACTATATTCGTTATGTGCGTAAGCAATTAGAAAATCTCCCTGTATGTATTGAGTTTCGACATCGTTCATGGTTTTCTGATGATATGAAAGAACATACGCTTACTTTTTTAACTGACAACCAATTGATTCATGCGGTATGTGATGAGCCACAGGTTGGTGAAGGCTGTGTGCCGTTTGTGAATCGTATTACACATGCAACGGGGTTAGTTCGTTTGCATGGGCGTAATGTAAATGGTTGGACGAAAAAAGATATGACGGATCAAGAATGGCGCAATGTTCGTTACTTGTACCAGTATAGCGACGAAGAATTAACAGAATTAGCGACGAATATACGGATACTTGAACATAAGGCAGAGAAGATTTATGTGATTTTTAACAATAATTCGGGAGGCCATGCGGCAGGAAACGCTAAAACATTGCAGCGCTATCTCGGTATTGATTATGAGGGGTTGGCACCACAACAGTTAAAGCTATTTTAAGGAGACGTTATTATGAGTGTCATTATTTTAATATTAGTTGGTTTTTTATCAGCTGTTATCGGTTCTATTGTAGGTATTGGTGGCGGTATTATCATCGTGCCAACATTAATTTATTTTGGTGTTACCCTCGATGTTCTTCAAGGGATTACTCCACAGACTGCGATTGGAACATCTTCAATTATTCTGATTGTAACGGGGCTCTCATCTACGCTTGGTTACTTAAAGCAACAACAAGTTGATGTTAAAAACGGTATGATTTTCTCCGTGGGTATTATTCCTGGGGCGCTCATTGGTGCCTATCTTAGCCAATTTTTAACATTACATTCATTCAATCGTTACTTTGGTATCTTTTTAATTTTTATTGCGATTTTATTAATGATTCGTCATAAAATTCCACCTATCCAAGCATTTCAGCAGGAACGTTATATGAAATCATTTACTGACGCACATGGTGAAACATATCGCTACGGTGTTGTCCCATCTATTGCAATTACTATGTCATTCCTTATTGGTCTAACATCAGGTTTATTTGGTATCGGTGGGGGTGCTTTGATGACACCATTGATGTTACTCGTATTTCGTTTTCCACCACATGTTGCTGTAGGTACGAGTATGATGATGATTTTTTTCTCGAGTATCACAGGTTCGATTGGTCACATCGTCTTGGGCCATGTTTTATGGGGCTATAGCCTGATATTAATTATTGCAAGTTGGCTAGGGGCGCAACTTGGCGTTAAAATTAATCGAACGGTTAAGTCAGATACGGTGGTGCTTATTTTAAGAATTGTCATGTTAATCTTAGGTATTTATTTAATTACAAGCTCATTTTTTAGCTAAAGGAAGGTGTATATAGATGCGTGTCACACTTTATCATACGAATGATATACATAGTCATCTCGATGCATTCATGAGCATTTCTGCGTACATGGCAGAACATCGTCCTCAGCTTGATCATCCATCGTTATATGTAGATATTGGTGATCATATAGATTTATCTTTACCCGTGACAGAAGGTACGATGGGGAAACGAAATGTGCAATTGTTGAACGAAGCACAGTGCGATATTGTGACAATTGGTAATAATGAAGGTATGACGATGGCGCATGATGCCTTGAACACGTTGTATGATGATGCGCGCTTTACGGTGACATGTGCAAATGTTTTTGATGTAAAGGGACAATTGCCCAATCATTTTGTTCAGGCACATATTAGAGAGATAGAAGGCGTGCGTTTTCTCTTTGTTGGAGTGACCGCAGCCTTTACCCCTTTTTATCGTGCATTAGATTGGGTTGTGACAGATCCACTTGCGGCGATACAAGATGAAGTGAAGCGATATGCAGGAGCATACGATATCTTGATTGTATTGAGTCATGTAGGTATCTTTTTCGATGAACAGTTGTGTGAAGTATTACCTGAAGCGGATGTGATACTTGGTGCACATACACATCATCATTTTTTAGAAGGTAAAATGGTGAATGGTGTGTTGATGGCTGCAGCAGGTAAATATGGTCATTTTTTAGGCGAAGTGACATTGGATATTGAGAACAAGCAAATTGTCAATAAGCAAGCGATACTACATCCGTTAGAAACTTTGCCCAAAGTGTCGACTTACTTTGATGAAGAAGGGCGTCAATTGTTAGATCAGCCAGTAGTTTCTCAAGCAATGACGTTGCAGAGAGAGACGAATTTTATCACACAAGCCAGCTATGAATTGGCGAAAAGTATTCATGAATTTATAGGTGCGGATTGTACGATTATTAATGCTGGTCTTATGGTTACAGGCTATCAAGATAAAGTATTAACAGAGTACGATATTCACCAAATGTTACCGCATCCTATTAATACGGTGCGTGCCAAAGTTTCTGGGCGTACACTTAAAGAAATCTTGCTCACTGCACGTGAACAGACGTATATGTATGAACGAGCTCAAGGTCTGGGTTTTCGAGGAGATGTTTTTGGTGGATATATTTTATATGATGCCGGTTATATCGCATCGAGCAATCGCTATTTTATTAAAGGTGAAGAAATAGAAGATGATAAAATATATGTGCTCGGGACAGTTGATATGTACACTTTTGGTCGCTATTTTCCAATGTTGAAAGGGCAAAAGATGGAATATCTAATGCCGGAATTTTTGAGAGATATTTTTAAAGCACACCTTCAACGCAGTTAAAACATAAAGCAAGTGCATTTTAATTTTACAGAAAGTCCGTTATAATAAACGAAGAGTTAAATTTCACAGGAGGGTATCCGCTGCTATGGCTACAAAAAATGAAGAAATTTTACGCAAACCAGATTGGTTGAAAATAAAGTTAAATACTAACGAGAACTACACTGGCCTTAAGAAGATGATGCGTGAGAAAAACTTGCATACCGTATGTGAAGAAGCTAAGTGCCCAAATATACATGAATGTTGGGGTGCACGTCGTACAGCTACATTTATGATATTAGGCGCTGTATGTACGAGAGCGTGTCGTTTTTGTGCTGTTAAGACAGGGTTGCCAAACGAATTGGATTTAGGTGAACCAGAACGCGTGGCAGAGTCTGTAGAAATGATGAACTTGAAGCACGTTGTTATTACGGCTGTTGCACGTGATGACTTGAAGGATGCAGGTTCTAATGTATATGCTGAAACAGTACGCAAAGTTCGTGAACGTAACCCATATACAACAATCGAAATCTTACCATCAGATATGGGTGGGGATTATGAAGCGTTGAAAACTTTAATGGCTGCACGTCCAGATATTTTGAATCATAATATCGAAACAGTACGTCGCTTGTCACCAAGAGTGCGTGCACGTGCAACTTATGATCGTACGCTGGAATTCTTACGTCGTTCTAAAGAATTACAACCTGATATCCCAACGAAATCAAGTATCATGGTTGGTTTAGGTGAAACCATTGAAGAACTTCATGAAACAATGGATGATTTACGCGCGAATGGTGTAGATATTTTAACAATTGGTCAATACTTACAACCATCACGTAAGCATCTAAAAGTACAAAAATATTACACACCACTAGAGTTTGGTAAACTGCGCAAAGTTGCAATGCAAAAAGGTTTTAAACATTGTCAAGCTGGTCCGTTAGTACGTAGTTCATATCATGCTGATGAGCAAGTTAATGAGGCAGCTAAAGCAAAGCAACGTCTTGGCGATGAGCAGCTTAATTCATAATAATTAGGTGATACGAGGATGATCAAGGCAGGCAATCACTATTTCGAATTGATTGAATCATATCGGTCTGGCTTTAATGAAGAGGATTTTATCGCACGCTACTCAGAAATTCTCGACAAGTATGATTTTGTTGTCGGAGATTATGGTTATGACCAACTCCGATTAAAAGGATTTTATCGAGATTCTTATAAAAAGGCGGATTTCAATAAGCGTTTTTCTACAATTCAAGATTATTTATTAGAGTATTGTAATTTTGGTTGTGCTTATTTCGTTGTTCGTCGTTTATCTAAACAAGAAGTCGAGCAATATCACGCATTAGAAGCAGCTGATATTGATGAAGCAGATAAATTAAAAGACGTCAAAATTCAGCCGACAATTCAAGGCGAATCATAATGAATACCCTTTATGCATGAGAGGCATCAGCACATCTTTTGTATAAAGGGTGTTTTTGTATCATTGAAGCGTTGGCATACTGCCCAGTTAGGCAATGATATCACTGAGATATTCTGTGATTTCTTTGCCTTCCGCTTCATTGACACCTAGAATATAAGCAATGTAACCTTCTTCCTCTAAGTCATCTGTGCCAATAATACCGAATTTATTTGTTTGTGTGTTCAGCACAAGTGTTTTGCCATAATGTCTATCTGTTTGGAGTAATATTAGATCATAGCGACTTTCTTCCCCAATAAAGCCAACGAACCGAACTTGTGAGGGCTCGATATCATCATATAAAAACATATCTATCATTTTTAGCGACTCCTTTAAATTCATTTATAGCAAGTATAGCGAGAAATGAAGTTCGGTGCAAAATTATGATATGATAGATAGGAATAGAGGTGACGTGTATGTATTTTGTAGATAAAGAACAACTATCAAAAAAACTCACATACTTACAGCAATTAACAGAAGATTATGAGTCAGTCAAAGCCAATCACTACGCATTTGAGCGTGTTGCTCAGATGTTGATTGAGGCATCTGTTGATATCGGTAATATGATTATTGATGCATTCATTTTACGCGATCCGGGCAACTATAAAGATGTTGTTGATATTTTGGCATTAGAAGGTGCAATATCAGAAGAGACAAAAGTCGTACTCCATGAAACAATTGATGTGCGTCGTCAATTTGTTCACCTTTACGATACGCTGGACAGTGCGTCTTTAGTACCTTTGTTCGATCGAGCGATACCTTATTATCAACAATTTATTGAGGAAGTCTTACATTTTTTGGAAAATGAAAATGTACCAGTAACAGCATTTGGCAAAGGAGCACAATAGTAGATGAAAACATACAAAGCATATTTAATAGATTTAGATGGTACGCTTTATAGAGGGAGCCAACCAATCGAAGGGGCATCGGCATTTATTGATGGCTTGAATCGTTACGATATTCCACACTTATATGTGACGAACAACTCGACGAAATCACCCGAAGATGTGGTAGAAAAGTTGGCATCAATCGGTATTGAAGCACAACCAGAAGAAGTGGTAACGTCTGCAATGGCGACAGCAGATTACATTAGTAGCGAAAAGCCAGAAGCAACAGTCTATATGATTGGCGATACAGGTTTGAAATCGGCATTAACAGACGCGGGCTTGATTGTAAAAGATGCAATTGATGTGGATTACGTCGTTGTTGGCTTGGATGAACAGATTAACTATGAAAAATTAACAAAGGCAACACTAGCCGTTCAACGTGGTGCAACGTTCATTTCAACAAATAAAGATCCATCGATTCCTAAAGAGCAGGGCTTTTTACCAGGTAATGGTTCTTTGACAAGTGTTGTAACAGTCTCATCCAAAACGGAACCAATATTTATTGGCAAACCTGAAAAACCTATTATGCAAAAAGCGTTAGATATATTGCAGTTAGACAAATCAGGTGTTGCGATGATTGGTGATTTATACGATACAGACATTATGTCAGGTATTAATATTGGAATTGATACGATTCATGTGCAAACAGGTGTAACATCCAAAGAAGAAGCGTTAGCAAAAGACATACCACCAACATATAGTATTAAAGATTTAACAGTCTTGTTGAATGAAATTGAAAAAGGGCAGTGATGACATGGAGAAAATTTTAGTAACACGCCGAATTCCTGAAAAATTTAAGCAACGTTTAGAAGCACTCGGTGAAGTCGTAATGTGGGATCATCATCTAACACCAATGCCACGTGACCAATTTTTAGACGTTGCAGCGGATAAAACAGTATTGCTTGTGACTTTGAGCGAGCAAATTGATCGTACATTGTTTGAGCATGCACCGAATTTGAAAATTGTTGCAAATATGGCAGTAGGCTATGACAATATTGATTTAGTTGAAGCAGAACAACGTCAAGTCGTAATTTCTAACACGCCGCATGTCCTAACAGAAACTACTGCCGAGCTAGGGTTCTCATTAATGATGGCAGCTTCTCGCCGTTTATCTGAAGCAATTGATTATGTCAGAGAAGGTAAATGGGAAAGCTGGGGACCCTATCTTCTTGCTGGTAAAGACATTTATCGCGCGAAAGTCGGTATATTTGGTATGGGTGAGATTGGCAGAGCGTTAGCACGCCGTTTAAAAGGGTTTAATGCAGACATCCTTTACCATAATCGTACACGTAATACGAAGGCGGAACATGAGCTTGGTGCATTTTATACTTCGTTTGAAACACTGGTTCGTGAGAGTGACTTTATAGTGTGTACAGCACCATCAACGCCTGAAACTCAGAATAAGTTCAACAAAGCAGTATTTAAAATGATGCGCAATGACGCCATATTTGTCAATATTGGTCGTGGCGATATTGTGGTAGAAGAAGATTTAGTTGAGGCACTCAAGACTGGTGAAATTGCGGGTTGTGCTTTAGATGTAGTACGCGATGAACCTATTCGTATGGATCACCCACTGCTCAAGTTACCGAATGCACTGATCACACCACATATTGGTAGTGCTACGGTGTTAACACGTGATCAGATGGTACAAACATGTGTGTTAAATATTGAAGACGTTGTACATGGTAAATCTGCACGTAATCAAGTATTTGCTAAATAAAAAAACGGCAGTATCTCAAGTTTTGTTAGGAGATATTGCCGTTTTTTAACGATTAGTCCGTTGTATCAGTGACACCAAACGTCTTTGTGATATAGCGTTTTAGTGGTTTAAGTTGAATATAGCCATCTGCCACATAAGCATCGTTCATTGTGATAAGCGGATAGAAGAGTTCGTCATTGCGAATCTGTTCAATAAATTGTTCGTCATGGTCTGTTAAGCAATCGACATCGTTAATAATATCAATGTATGTGAATGAAAAATCAAGCTCTGGATATTTTTTAGGTAATAGTGTTTGTAACCAATCAAATGTATTGCGTGCACTCGGTGCATTGACACAACTTGCGCATACGGTTTCAGCACCATATACTATTACGCTTACTTTTGTCATCTGAGTATCCCCCTAATTAATACAATAGATTTTCAATACCATTTCTATTATAATAAGAAAAAGAAAGAATATGAACCATTTACCTTGAAAGGAGGCATTGCATATGCCAACTGAAGATACAACGATGTATGATCAAGTAGCGGAAGTTATCGAGAAGTTGCGCCCATTTTTATTGCGTGATGGTGGTGACTGTGCATTAGTTGATGTTGAAGATGGGATTGTAAAACTTCAATTGCTTGGTGCTTGTGGAACATGCCCAAGTAGTACGATTACACTAAAGGCAGGTATTGAACGTGCGCTTGTAGAAGAAGTACCAGGTGTGATTGAGGTAGAACAAGTATTTTAATAACATAGATAAAGAGCCTGTGGTATTTTGCGCCACGGGCTCTTAATATATTTTAGCCATTATGATGTTTGTATAACCAGAGGACACCAGATTTTAAAATAGAAGCTAGACGTCCAGTGACTGTTTTATCCATCAAATAAGCAAAGCCTTTCTTTTCGCCTAAAGCACCTAAAAAACCTTGAATTTTAATGTCAGGCATTTTTTCAGGTAGTGGTTTGCCCTGCCAGATTGTCTTAAGAACATAGGCAATTTGATCGGCTTGTTCTTCTGCAAGTTGTGCACTTGGTGCGAAAGGTAAGTTAGCACAATCGCCAACAACATAGACATTTGGATACGTCGGAATTTGATGATATTGGTTGACAATCACACGACGACTTTGGCTATGTTCCACGGGTAAGTTACGCACAAGTGCCACGGGTTGTATTCCCGCAGTCCAAACGATTAAGTCGTGTTTATTTTCTGTATCCTTGTTATACAAAACGCCAGGTGATACCTTTACAATATTTGAGTTAGGTACAACAGTTACGTTATGTTCATCAAACCATTTTTTGACATAATTGCTCAATTTTTCAGGAAATTGATTTAAGATACGCTCACCGCGATCGTATAAAAAGATATCAAGGTCATCTCGACTTTCACGCAAAGCGCTTGCTAGTTCAATACCACTTAATCCTGCGCCTACGATACCTACTTGCGCACCGCTTGGTAACTCAGAGATATCATGGTATGTCTTACGTGCAGCAGCTAAAGTTTGAATGCTATATGTATGTTCTTTGGCGCCTGGTACGTTGTGATATTTATCTTCACATCCAAGACCGATTACAAGCTCATCATAATCTACACGTGATTGCCCAACAGAAATAATTTGACTATCAAGGTCAATATCAGTGATTTCTCCATAAACAGTGTTAATTCGTTCATCTTTTGGAAAGTTGACACGAACGTCTTTGTCAGATTTTGAGCCTGCAGCAAGTGCATAGAATTCGGTTTTTAAGCCATGGTATGGCATACGATCTATTAATGTCACTTGATAATCTTGTGGCAATACCTCGGGTAAAATCTTAGACAAGATTCTCATATTACCATAACCGCCACCTAATAAAACTAAACTTTTCATCTTTTGACTCCCCTTTAATCACGAAGATAAGAATATTAGCGTACACTAACAATGCCCCTTTTCTTGTACGCATATCATACGCAAGAACGTAAAAGTTTGATAATTGTTCATATTTAATTATAGACTTTTTTTGAAGGGCTTACAATGATATAAAATAAGGTTGTGAGAGAAACAGAGTGCATGAGTTAATAAAGCGCATGTGGTTTGTAGCGCTATATCGTTTCGGTTTCAGTGATTATATGAGCCCTGTTATAGCGACGAGATATAATATTTGCTATAATGACAGCAGTTAATTTGATAATGAGGTTGTGAAGCTAGCATTTAATGATTGTCCAGAAGCTGAGAAATGGTCTGCTAGTTGTACGCAACTTCTACTATGTTCAAACCATAATAAAAAGAGGGTGTAAGATGAATCCAATTGTCGAATTCTGTATCTCGAATTTAGCGAGAGGTTCACAAGCTGTATTTGAAGCTTTAGATCAAGATCCGAACGTTGATGTGTTGGACTACGGCTGTTTGCAAAATTGCGGTGTTTGTAGTTCAGGGCTATATGCGTTAGTGAATGGTGATTTGGTAGAAGGCGATACCTCTGATGAATTGTTACAAAATATTTATGCACATATAGAAGAAACTTGGATATTTTAAGGAGGGTTTATAATGGCTACAGTAACATTAACTGAGGCAGCAGTATATGAAGTTAAAGATATGTTGAAACAAAATGATATGCCCGATGGCTATTTAAAAGTCAAAGTCAACGGTGGTGGTTGTACAGGGCTGACATATGGTATGACGGCTGAAGAGGCGCCTGGAGAACAGGACGAAGTATTAGAATTTTATGGGTTGAAAGTACTAGTTGATCCAGAAGATGCACCAATATTGAATGGGACTACAATTGATTTTAAACAATCACTCATGGGTGGTGGATTCCAAATTGACAACCCAAATGCGATTGCTTCTTGTGGTTGTGGTAGTTCATTCCGTACTGAAAAAGTTGCAGGTACGCCTGAAGAGTGTTAGGGAAAATAAGAAGTGGCTTGAAAAAGCATTATTTTTCTTTCAGGCAGCTATAGTTTGATAGCTAAATTCATAATTAAATATATAAGAATGTAGGATATGTGGAAATAATCTAATTGGTGAAGAAAAAGCGATGGATTGTTTCCATTTTGCTTGTTGAAGCGTTTTCAAAATAGGGTAATAAATATGAAAGAAATTGTTTGAAAGCTTGAATTCACTATTGAAAAACTATAAACTAATAGATGACTAACTTTAACAATTTGTGTACTGTTAAATAATCGTGGGTATACAGTATCAAATGTATTAATAATATGATGAAGGAATAGGTGAAGAGAATGGCAGAACGTAAAAAAGTACTCGTTTTAGGTGCTGGTTATGCAGGACTACAAACTGTGGCAAAACTCCAAAAACAACTTTCAGAAGAAGATGCACAAATTACGTTAATTAACAAAAATGATTATCACTATGAATCAACTTGGTTACACGAGGCTTCAGCGGGAACAATCAGTTACGAAGACTTATTGTATCCTATTAAAAGCGTGCTTAAAAAGCATATTGAATTTGTTACAGCAGAAGTAACAAAAATTGATCGTAATGCTAAAAAGGTTGAGACAACACGTGGCATTTTCGATTTTGACATTTTAGTTGTTGCTTTAGGCTTTGAATCAGAAACTTTTGGTATTGAAGGCATGAAAGAACACGCATTCCAAATTGAAAATGTTCATACTGCACGTCAAATTTCACGTCATATTGAAGACAAGTTTGCAAATTATGCTGCATCAAAAACAAAAGATGATAAAGATTTAGCTATTTTAGTTGGAGGCGCAGGTTTTACAGGTGTCGAATTTTTAGGTGAGTTGACAGACCGTATTCCAGAATTAGCTAATAAATATGGTGTGGATCAAAGCAAAGTAAAAATCACTTGTGTTGAGGCAGCACCTAAGATGTTACCTATGTTCTCTGAAGACTTAGTTAACCATGCAGTAAGCTATTTAGAAGAACGCGGCGTTGAATTCAAAGTAGGAACACCTATTGTTGCTGCAAATGAAAAAGGATTTGTTGTTAAAGTTGATGACAAAGAGCAACAATTAGAAGCAAATACAGTTGTATGGGCTGCGGGTGTTCGTGGTAGTAACTTGATGGAAAAATCATTTGAAGGCGTTAAACGTGGTCGCATCGTAACGAAACAAGACTTAACGATTGATGGTTATGATGACATCTTCGTAATTGGTGATGTATCTGCATTTATTCCAGAAGGTGGAGATCGTCCATTACCAACTACTGCACAAATCGCAATGCAACAAGGTGAAAAAACAGCAACAAATATCGCACACATCTTAAAAGGTGAGCCTACTGAGAATTTCACTTATGTTGATCGTGGAACAGTATGTTCTTTAGGTCGTCATGATGGTGTAGGCGTTGTTTATGGTCGTGAAATCACTGGTAAGAAAGCAGCATTTATGAAACGTGTCATTGATACACGTGCAATCTTCAAAATCGGCGGCTTAGGTTTAGCATACAAAAAAGGTAAATTCTAAAACTTCACATATCATTTATTAACATACCTAGCGTGGTATATAATGGCTAGAGATGTTATAAGAATTTGGGCACGTGCATGGCGCATGTGCCTTTTTTTGGCTGTTCATTCAAACACATGTCAATAGATGGATTTGTAGGAGATTTGATACAATAAGTGTAATAGAGAAGAAAGGGGTATCATAATATGACACAAAGCAAAATACATGTAATTGGTGTGCCAGATCAATTCAATCAATATGTCGAAGGTGCGATTAAAGACGAAACGCTATTTGAAGCATTGAAGTCGTTGAAGGCACAGAAGTTTATCAAAGGTCATCTTGGTACGATATCTACGGTGCCAGTTTTGATAAATAACGAGCCACAAAAGGTTATAACTGTTGGTCTGGGTAATCATAATCAGCGGGAACAACGTGACTATTTAAAAATTTGGGGTACGTTATTTCAATATTTACAACGAGAACGTATTACAGATATTCAGTTATACGAGAAGACATTCTTGTCAAAAGCAATCGCACCTAAAGCAATTTTTGAAGTGATGGGCTTGCAACGAGAACAAGCAACGTATGAATTTGATAACTATCGTTCTGACAAACAAGCACCTTATGAATTAAATATTGAATGGACGTCCCAAGATAGCATTTCATTTTTAACGCATGTTAAGGACGGGCAAAAATTAGGTACGGCTATTAATTATGCACGTACACTTGGCAATATGCCACCGAATATATTAACGCCAGATCATTTAGCCACTATAGTACAAAGGCATTTTGCTGATACGCCAGTTGACGTTTCGGTGAAAGATGAACAAATGCTTCAACGTGAAGGGTTCGGACTTATTCATGCTGTTGGAAAAGGATCAATCAATCCGCCACGTCTCATTACATTGGAATATCAAGGTAATCCAGAACAACCTGATGATGTTATTGCATTAATTGGTAAGGGCATTACATATGATTCAGGTGGTTATTCTATCAAAACAAAAACTGGTATGCCGACAATGAAGTTCGATATGTGTGGCGCTGCCAATGTGATAGGTATGTTGGATGCTATTTCACAATTAGAACTGCAAGTAAATATTGTTGCTGTTATTGCTGCAGCTGAAAATATGATTGCTGCCAATGCGATGAAGCCAGATGATGTATTTACAGCATTGAGTGGTGAAACAGTGGAAGTACCTAACACCGATGCTGAGGGTCGATTAGTCTTGGGGGATGCCGCATTTTATGCTAACCAGTTTGCGCCGAAGTTAATCATTGATTTTGCAACACTTACAGGTGCTGCAATTGTTGCACTGGGTGATGACAAAGCAGCTATCTTTAACAAAAATGTTGAGCGTCAAGTGCTCGACAACCTTTTGGAAACATCAAGACGCGCCGATGAATCTGTATATGAATTACCAATCACAGATACCGAACGTCGTAATATTAAAGATTCAGAAATAGCAGATTTAACTAACCATGTCAATGCCAATGGGAAAGCATTATTTGCAGCTGCATTTGTAACACATTTTAGTGGGGATACGCCACATTTACATGTTGATATTGCAGGACCAGCTACAACAACTAAGGCATCATATAAAGGACCAAAAGGAGCAACCGGTTATATGATTCCGACAATTGTTCAGTGGATGATGTCACAATATAGTCGTCGTGCATAGAAAAAGTCATCAAGTGCAAAGTTAAGTTTTGCATAGATGTTTTATGATTAAGAGAGATTCTATGATTTAAGTGAATATCAGAAATGAGATATTGTTAATTTAAGGGTTAGGCATATTGCATAAAGAAGCATTTGTTTTCGCTCCAATCAGTTATTGTTATCGCTTTGGCTATTTTTACTAAATTCACAGCTATTAATCGTTATTTCACTTGTTCATGATTAAGTGAGATATGGTGTAAAGAAAATATTATTTTTAGAAGATATATTGACTTAATGTCCGACAGTTGTTATATTGAACACACGATACTTTAACTTGATAACGAACTAAAGGAGTGGGTGGAATGAATGCTGTGTTAATAGCAGTATTACTAATGATTATTTTATGCTTATGTCGCCTGAATGTAGTCATTAGTTTATTTATTAGTGCGCTGGCAGGAGGCATTATTGCTGGATTGTCAGTGGAAAAGACAATTTCAATATTTACATCAAATATTGTGGACGGTGCAGAAGTTGCGCTGAGTTATGCATTATTAGGAGGTTTCGCAGCGCTGATTTCATATAGTGGCATTACAGATTATCTTGTGCAGAAAGTAATTCGTGCCATTCGTGCAGAGGATACGAAAGTGTCACGCATTAAGGTGAAGAGCATTATTATTATCAGTTTGTTAGTGCTTAGTATTATGAGTCAGAACGTAATTCCTGTACATATTGCATTTATTCCAATCGTAATACCACCATTAATTAGTTTGTTTAATGAACTGAAGATCGATCGCCGTTTAATTGCGATTATTATAGGTTTCGGTTTATGTTTTCCATATGTTTTATTGCCATTTGGTTTTGGACATATTTTCCATGAGATTATTCAAAAAGGATTTGAAAAAGCACAACATCCCATTGAATTTTCTATGATTTGGAAGGCGATGTTAATACCATCTAGTGGTTATATTATCGGACTGATTTTGGCAATGTTCTATTACCGCAAACCACGTGAATATAGAGTGATTCAAACGAACGATGAGACCACAACAACTGAATTAAAGCCATATGTGCTTGTTGTGACAGTTGTTGCTATTCTCTCAACATTTATCGTCCAAACATTAATTGATTCAATGATATTTGGTGCATTGGCAGGGGTGCTTGTCTTCTTCTTATCAGGTGCTTATGTTTGGCGTAACTTAGATGATCAGTTTGTAGATGGCATTAAGATTATGGCATATATTGGCGTCGTCATTTTGACAGCAAATGGTTTTGCTGGTGTGATGAATGAAACAGGTGATGTTCAGAAGTTGGTTGAAGGATTGACAACAATCGCTGGAGATAATAAGTTTATCAGCATTATCTTAATGTATGTCATCGGCTTAATTGTGACACTCGGTATCGGATCATCATTTGCGACGATCCCAATTATTTCAGCGCTGTTCATTCCATTTGGCGAATCTATTGGTTTGAGTACCATGGCGCTAATTGCTTTGATTGGGACTGCGAGTGCGCTCGGTGATTCAGGTTCACCGGCCAGTGACTCTACATTGGGACCAACAGCAGGTTTAAATGTTGATGGACAACACGATCATATTCACGATACATGTATTCCAAACTTTGTGTTTTACAATATTCCATTGATTGTGATGGGGACTATCGCTGCACTTGTATTATAATGTCATGTAAAGGTAGGGATAGAGATGACAAACTTAATAGAGCTATTAGAGATGAAAGTAGTCGAACAACATGATGGCTATATCAAAATGACTATGCCGGTGACAGATAAGGTCAAGCAACCATTTGGCTATTTGCATGGTGGTGCGACTATGGCATTAGGAGAAACCGCTTGTTCAATGGGGTCAGCCCATCTGGTTGATACAACAAAAGAGATTCCTGTTGGTTTAGAGATGAATGTGAATCATATTAAGTCAGCAAAAGATGGCAATGTATTTGCAGAGGCATCTATTATACATCAGGGAAGAACGACACATATTTGGGAGATTCGTATCATAGATGAACAAGAGAACTTAATCAGTATCATGCGTGGAACACTGCTGATTAAACAAATAACATAATGATGTTGAGAAGCTACCATACACATTATATTTTAGTAGACAAAGCGAACAATATATCGATTGAAACATACATTGTAAGATTATGTATGGGTGTTGACGAACAAGCAATATAGAATTGTGTGCATGACTCAACATAATAAACTGCTATCAATCAAAACGACAGAAGCATTGGGCTTTGTGTATGATGAAGCTTCGGATGACTATAAAGGGCATATCATATTTACTTTTATTACATAAAAAAGCGTCTGACACGTGAATGTCAAGCGCTTTTTTTTAATGGTTCTATAATTTGGTTCCTTTCAAATCGTCTTTCACTTCATCTAGTTTTAGACGTTTTGAAGCTGGTGTTTTAAGGTTGTATGCTGCTTTCAAAACCATGTGACTAGCGATTGGACCAGTGATAAAGACGAATACGATACCGATAAGAAGGTGGAAGTTAACATAGCCTTCTTTACCAATAAAGTAGATGAATGTGCCGGTTAATAGTAACATAGCACCAAGTGTTGCTGCTTTCCCGGCAGCATGTGCACGGGAATAGACATCATCTAAGCGCAACATACCGATTGCTGCAAGTGCGCTAAATAAAGCACCTGATATGACAAGGATAAGACCAATGCTAATCACGATTGTTTCTGTCATGTTCAATCACCTGTCCTTTATCCATAAATTTCGCGAATACGGCAGTTCCTAAAAAAGCTAAGATACCGATTAAGAGAATGGTTACAATCATATAGCGTGTGCCTAAAATAATTGAGAATAACCCGATAACTGCCATCAATTGTATACCAATCGCATCTAATGCGACAACACGGTCTGGCAAGGTTGGCCCCAAGATGACACGTACTAAGATTGCCAAGATAGAGAGTACGACTATCACGAGCGCAATAATTATAAAAATATCATAGTTCATCGTATTCACCGACCTCTCTAACCGCTTTTTCCAGCGATTCTTTAATGCCTGCAACTTCTTCTTCTTTTGTAGAAAAATCTAAACAATGAATATATAGACGTTTCATATCATCATTCACACCGATAACGACTGTCCCTGGTGTGAGTGTAATTAAGTTACAGAGTAATGCAACTTCCCATTTGTATTTCAAATCAGTCTCATACACGAAAAAGGCTGACTCGTTTTTAATTTGAGGTTGAAGAATAATACGCAATACCCCGATATTCGCTTTAATTAATTCTGAAATAAATACAAAAATCAATTTAACCACATTATATAGTGTCACAACATAAAAGCGGCCAGGTAAGAGATTGCGCATGAGATAGACAAGTCCCATGGCAAACAGATAGCCAAGCACGAACGAATTCATTGTGTAGCTTCCAGTTAGAAATAACCAAAAGATAGCAAGTGCCATGTTGATTACGATTTGTACTGCCATATTACTTCACCTCCAATACACTATTAATATAGCTGTCTGGTTGATAGAATGATTTCGCAGCTTCAGCAATAATTGGGTATAACTCGCCGGCAAATAGACCGAATGCTACGGTAATCACAACGGCTAGAATTGAAACAGCAAGTAGTCCTCTATGATGTAAATGAGGATTGTAGATATAGCCATAACTTTTGCCGAAAAAGCCTTTTAGGAATATATTCATGACAGAATAAAGTACGACAAGGCTGGAGAGCAATACGATGATACCACTGACATAGAAACCTTGTTCAAAAGTAGCTTGAACAATATATAACTTTCCATAAAAACCACTGAAAGGTGGAATACCCGCTAAGCTTAATGCCGCAATAAAGTATGTCCAACCGAGCACGGGATAATGGTGAATGAGACCACCAAAGTCACGTAAATCAGTTGTTTTTGTAATTTTAAACATAATGCCGATGAGGAAAAAGAGTGCTGCTTTTACAAGCATGTCATGCAGTGTGTAGTAAATAGCGCCTACGATACCTGATTCATTCATCATGGCAACACCTACTAAGATAACACCGACTGCAATCATAATGTTGTATAAAATAATACGTTTTGTATCTCTAAAACCAACGGCCCCTACACAGCCAAAGATAATCGTTAATAAAGCAAGTGCAAGTATCGTATAGTGTGAGAATGTCAACGTATCATGGAAGAACAAGCTCATTGTACGTGCAATTGCATAGACACCGACTTTTGTCAGTAATGCACCGAAGAAAGCGATAATTGCAAATGGTGGTGCGTAATATGCGCCCGGTAACCAAACATACATTGGGAATGCACCGGCTTTTGTTGCAAATACAAAAATGAATAAAATAAAGACGATACTGACAAGACCCGGATGTGATTGATAGACTGAGTTAAGTTTCACGCTGATATCCGCCATGTTTAAAGTACCGACAACTGAGTATAGAATACCTACTGCGATAACGAAAAAGGCAGATGATACAACGTTCACAAGTAAGTATTTAACACTTTCTTGTAGCTGAATTTTTGTACCACCAATTACCATCAAGCCATACGATGCCATTAAAAATACTTCGAAAAAGACGAATAGGTTGAAGATATCGCCTGTAATAAATGCACCGTTAATACCAGTTAGCATGAACATCACGGTGAAATAGTAGTAATACGTTTCACGGTGTAATCCAATCGATTGATACGAAAATAAAATAATTAAGATTGTGATGATCACACTTGTTGTTACGAGCAACGCACTAAATAAGTCGAGTACGAAGACGATACTGTAAGGTGCTTTCCATGATCCAAGTTCAAGGACAATTGGATGACCGAGTTGCCAAACGTTATGAAGATTGAGCAACGCAAAGCCAAGTGTGACAAGCGCACCTGTTAATGCGACATAACGTTTAATAAAAGGGCGCAGACCAATAAATATTAATAAGATTGCTGTAATCACTGGCACAACGAGTACCATGACCAGTAAGTTCTCATTCATCATCTTCTTGTGGCACCCCTTTCATCCGTTCTACGTTATCTGTACCAAGTTCTTTATAACTTCTAAAAGCTAAAACTAAAAAGAAAGCTGTTACGGCGAAAGAAATAACAATCGCTGTTAAAATCAATGCTTGTGGAATAGGGTCGACATAGTTCGTAACACCTTTTTCATAAATCGGTACACGACCCGTTTTTAAACCACCCATTGTTAAAATAAATAAGTTTGCGGCGTGTGATAATAATGCTGTCCCAATAATAATTCGGATTAGACTTTTAGACAGAATGAGATAAACGCTAATAGAAGTTAAAAAGCCGCAAACAATAATTAATACTATTTCCATTACTCATTCTCTCCAATCGTTAGAATTATTGTTAATACAGTGCCGACTACCACTAGTAAAACCCCTGTATCAAAAATAACAGCAGTGTGTAAGTGCATAGGTGCTAACAAGGGAAGCGGAATATCAAACGATGTATGTGTAAAGAAGTTTTTACCATATGTCCAACTCAGCATAGGGGCACTTACACAGAATGTGAGACCTAAAGCAATCAACTTCTTGAAGTCCCATGGGAACACTTTACGCAGTGTCTTCACATCAAAGGCTACAGCGATAATCACGAGTGAACTTGATACGAGTAGTCCGCCAATAAAGCCACCACCGGGTGTATAGTGTCCAGCTAAAAAGAGTGAAAAGCCGAACATCATGATAAGGAAAAAGATAATGAGCGCTGAATATTGAGATATCAAATCATTTTTTTGCCTGTTCAATCTTCTCCACCCTTTCATAACCATTTTTGTGTTTTGCACGCAATTTGATTAACGTGTAGATCCCCATGCCTGCAATACCTAATACAGACGACTCGAATAATGTATCGAGACCACGGAAGTCTACTAAGATCACGTTAACCATGTTTTTACCTTGTGCTAAGTCATAAACATGTTCTTTATAGAAACTACTGATTGAGTCGAAATGACGGTTGCCGTACGCAATGAGACCTAAAACAGTTACGACAGCACCGACACCAATCGAAATAATGATATTACCTATTTTGTAAGAAGTTGTTTCATTATAACGACTCATATTTGGCAAATGATAGAAACACAATAAGAATAAAGCAGTTGAAATTGTTTCAACGACGAATTGTGTCAATGCCAAGTCAGGTGCATTGAAGAAGATGAAAAAGATTGCCATCGAATAACCAACTGCACTCAACATGATGATGCTGAACAAACGAGAACGTGCAAACATAATCATTGTTGCAGCGATGATTATTGTAATAACTGAAATCATTTCATAGAGACGAATAGGTGATACTTTCACAAAATCAAATGTAAAAGGCATAAACACCAATGTCACAACTGTTAAGGTAATCATCATCGAGAATATAATGACTAAGTTGTTGCGAATAAAGCCTGTCATATACGTGCGTGTGATTTGTGTCGCATAGTAAGGTGTATAACGACCCGTTTGATCATACCAGTGGTTCAACATAAGCGTTTTTGGCAACTTGCGTAAAATCGGTACCCAATATTTGAATGTAAGTAATAATCCAGCACCGACAATGTAAATTAACAGTGTTGCAAAAAATGCAGGTGTCAAACCATGCCACATATGAAATTCTGCGTGAACGGTATCAACATTTGCAATGGCTTTTGCTGCAGGTTCTACAAATGGTGCAGAGACCAGGCTAGGGAATAAACCGATTGCAATAACAAGAATCGCTAAAATTGTCGGTGAAATATTCATAAGAACACTTGATTCATGTGCTTTATGTGGCAATGCATCTGGTTTGTAGTCACCTAAGAATATTTCAGAGATAAACTTAAATGAATAAACAAACGTAAACATACTACCAATAATTGCGACAATTGGTAATAATAAACCAACCGAGTTTAAGCTGAAAATACCTGCTTCAGTTACATTTAGCATCGATTCTAAAAATTGTTCTTTAGATAAGAAACCATTAAATGGCGGAACACCTGCCATGCTCAATGCTGTAATGATTGACAGTGTGAAAGAAATTGGCATAATCGTCATCAGACCGCCCAATTTTTGAATATCACGTGTACCAGTCGCATGGTCAACAGCACCAGTAATCATAAACAATGCACCTTTAAATGTTGCATGGTTGATTAAGTGGAAAATCGCCGCACTGAATGCAGCAAGATAAAGTTGACTCTCTGCGCCTTCAAAGTGATAGCTGACGGCACCGATACCAAGCATAGACATAATCATACCGAGCTGTGAAACGGTAGAAAATGCAAGAATACCTTTTAAGTCTTGTTGTTTCGTTGCGTTCAATGAGCCCCAGAAGAGGGTTACTAAACCAAACGCTGTGACAGTCCAAATCCATCCTTGCGATACAGCAAAAATAGGTGTTAGGCGTGCAATTAAATAAATACCCGCTTTTACCATTGTAGCTGAGTGAAGGTAAGCACTGACTGGTGTTGGTGCTTCCATCGCATCAGGTAACCAAATATAGAATGGGAACTGTGCGGATTTTGTCATGGCGCCTAAAATAATAAATATCATCGCTAATAAGAAAAATGGCGATGATTGAATGTTTGATACATGTTCAATAATTTCACGAATACGCCAAGTTCCAGCGGCTTGATGTAATAAGATGAAGCCACCTAACAATGAGAGACCGCCAAAGACCGTAATCATCATCGATTTCATCGCACCATAAAGCGACTTTTGTTTATGGCGCCAAAACGAGATGAGTAAGAAACTAGAAAATGATGTCAATTCCCAGAAGAAATATAGAACTAGAAGGTTATCTGAAAGAACAACACCAAGCATCGCACTCATAAAGATTAATAAGTAACAATAGAAGTTACCGAGCTGTTCAGACTGGCTTAAGTAACTAATAGAATAGAGTACGACTAGGCTACCAATACCTGTTATTAATAAACTGAATAAAAGGCTGAGCCCATCTACATAAATGTCAAAGTTCATACCGATTTGTGGCATCCATGCAGCGGACTGTTCTGTGTAATGTCCGGACATAGTAGGTTTGATATACGTTGTAAAGTATACAAACAACACGATGGGAATCGGTAACACAAACCATCCTAAATGTATGCGTTTATAGAAACGATACAAAATAGGAATGAGCAGTGCGAATATCAGCGGTAAGATAACCGCAATATGTAACCAACTCATAAATTGTCCTCCTTTAAAAAAATACTGCGATATATCTATTATACATGATTATGAAAGTTGTGAAAATCATCTCATATTGGATAAAACCGCAATTTTAAGCCCTTTACATAAGAAGAAATATTTCTAAATATTATTTAAAAGTAACTTTATATTGTCGTGTATAATCTTCTTTAAGGTTGTTGAGACATTGTAAAGCAGCATGTGAATAGGGTGTGTCTGTTTGACGAAGTTCACTTTCTAGTTTCGTCAATGCTTGTTGCAATGAGTCAGTATACGCTTGTTGTTCCCCTTCGAAAGGTTTCAACTTACTTCGGGTCGTATAGCGCTTTTCATATAAGCTCAATGCTTTTCGTTCATGAAAGAATACGCCTTCTACTTCATTGGGATGATGTAAGTCACCCTGTTTCGGATGTTTGATGACTTGAGTGACTTTGACCAATATCTGTTCATTTGCACTATCAACAACTTCAACAACATAAACCCCCGTTTTATGTGCGAAACGATAAAGCATGTTAATTCCATCCTTTCTTAAATGTGTTAAAATAATGAGTATATTTAATTTTATCATGAATGGAGCATTAAAATGACCAACTACCCTCAATTGACAAAAGAAATACAAGATAATGAAATTAAAGTGGTTATGCACACAAATAAAGGGGATATGACATTAAAATTATTCCCAGAGATTGCACCAAAAACAGTGAAAAACTTTGTAGAACTTTCTAAAAAAGGCTACTACGATGGCGTGACCTTCCACCGTGTTATCAATGATTTTATGATTCAAGGTGGTGACCCAACTGCGACAGGCATGGGTGGCGAAAGCATTTATGGAGGTCCATTTGAAGATGAGTTCTCAATGCAAGCTTTCAATATTTATGGCGCACTTTCTATGGCAAATGCAGGTCCTGGTACAAACGGATCACAATTTTTTATCGTTCAAATGAAAGATATTCCAGAACAAATGGTAGATCAATTAGAAGACGGTGGATGGCCAAAAGAAATTGCGGAAGTATATCGTGAAAAAGGCGGGACACCTTGGTTAGACCAAAAACATACAGTATTTGGTCAATTAATTGAAGGCGAAGATACATTGGAAGATATCGCAAACGTTCGTGTCGGTGCACAAGATAAGCCAATGTACGATGTTGTTATCGAATCAATTGATATTGATGGAGAATAAGAAATAGTAAGGAGCGTGCATCATGTCAAATAATGAATTGAATATCCAGTTATATCAACTGCTGGCAGCATGGAATCCGATGCACTTTGACGATCCTACGTTAGGAGATGCAGAAGTGTATGAGATGATGGATGCCATCCATCATTATGGTGAACCCATTGCTATTGCAGACGCATTTCAACAGATTTTTCAGTTTTCATTTGAAGTTACATTGCCTAAAGATGCATGTTTACAAAAAGCAACAGAAGCAATTCAATTGCAACAAACCTGTCAATTGAATTAATCGTACTAAACCCTAGACATAGCGTAAAAAGCTGTGCCTAGGGTTTGTTTTACGTCAAGTTTGATAGATATCAGGAGTGAGGCTAAGTCAATTAATAGGAAGTCAGTTTAGCATACAAATAAGCCTAGGTGCACCTCACAATGGCACCTAGGCTCTCTTTATGTACGTGTTACTTAGATGTGTCTTCAATTCTTTTCTTAGATTGTTTCACCCAAGTTGGCAACCGTTCTGCTAAAGATTGAAACCCATATTTCTCAGTTTCTTTAATCTCATCCAATACTGAACGCTTCACTTTTTTACGTTCATAATTTTTAAAATAATCATTGTCTCTCAATGATAAATTTAACTTACCGGTATCATCAATAGAAATAATTTTTGCTTTGACAATTTGCCCTGGCGTTAAAAGTTTTTTTAAATTATGGACATAATCATCCATGACTTCAGATATATGAATCAGACCTTCAGTATTGTCAGGGGTTTCAACAAAAGCGCCGTAGGGTTGAATACCAGTCACACGCACCTTGATATGTTGACCGACACGATACTGTTTCTTCAACATGCATAACCCCTTATATCATTGAATTTTAACAACTTCATAATAGCATATTTATGAAATTTATCCTAATTATACAGCATATAAATTTCATAAAATTGGTAGGACGTTATCTCAAAATGTGAATAGTGAATGTGCGATGTTTTATTAAAAAGTGTATAGAAACATGCCTATTAATGCATCTTTATTCAAAGAAAAATCAATGTAAGTTATGATGTTTCAATAGTACTATCAACTTTTTGAAAAACACAGTCTGTTATAGTTGAATTTTGTCTAAATTATGGCTATAATGCATGTAATGAAAGCGCTTTTATATGATGGATATTATCGTGATGTTCTGTCATTCGAGTAACTTTTTAATGTAAAAAAACTTTTGTGTTAGATTATTCTGTAAAAACTGAAAAATCTTTTACAAATACTACTCATTTATGTCATGATAAGTATAAAGCTTTCTCAAAAAACAAAGGAGGATTTATAAATGATTCCATACAAACATGAACCATTTACAGATTTTACGAAAGAGGAGAATCGTAAGGCTTATTTCCGTGCACTTGAAAAAGTAGAAAGTGAATTAGGTCAAACATATCCACTTATTATTGGAGGAGAACGTATATATACAGACGACACAACGCGTGTGTATAATCCATCAAACAGAGAAGAAACAATTGGTTATGTTTCTAAAGCGTCACAAGAACATGCAGAAAAAGCCTTGGAAGCAGCGAAAGAAGCATTTAAAACTTGGCGTAATGTTGATCCAAAAGTACGTGCGAATGTGTTATTCCGTGCAGCAGCGATTACAAGAAAACGCAAGCATGAATTCTCAGCGTTGTTATCTAAAGAAGGCGGCAAACCATGGAAAGAAGCGGATGCTGATACAGCTGAAGCAATCGACTTCATGGAATACTACGGTCGACAAATGCTTGAGTTGAAAGACGGTAAAGCAGTAAACAGTCGTCCGGGCGAATACAACCAGTTTGATTACTTACCAGTCGGTGTTAGTGTTGTTATTTCACCTTGGAACTTTGCGTATGCCATTATGGCAGGTACAACAGTTGCACCAGTTGTAACTGGTAACACAGTGTTGTTAAAACCATCATCTAACACACCAATTATTTCTTACAAATTTATGGAAGTTCTGGAAGAGGCAGGTTTACCAAAAGGTGTTGTAAACTGGATTCCAGGTTCATCAAGTGAAATTGGTGACTTCTTAATCGAAAATAAAGATGTTGGCTTAATTTCATTTACAGGTTCTAAAAATGTAGGTAAAGAAATTATTCAAAAAGCGGCAGTTATTCAAGAAGGTCAAAATCATATTAAACGTGTCATCGCTGAAATGGGCGGTAAAGATGCGCTTGTTGTTGATAGTGAAGCAGATCTTAAAGTGGCAACAGATGCAATCGTTTATTCAGCATTTGGTTTCTCTGGTCAAAAATGTTCTGCATGCTCACGCGTCATTGCACACCAAGACATTTACGATGAGTTATTAGAACGAGTAAAAGCAGAAACTGAAAAAATTAAAGTCGGCAATGCGTCAGACCCAGATACGTATGTAGGTCCAGTTATCGACCAAAAATCTTTAGACAAAATCAAAAAATACATTGAAATTGGTAAAGAAGAAGGTCGCTTAGTAACAGGTGGTAACGTTGACGAATCAACAGGTAACTTTGTTCACCCAACAATCTTTGCTGACTTAGATCCAAACTCTCGCATTATGCAAGAAGAAATCTTTGGTCCAGTGGTTGGTTTCACAAAAGTTAAAGATTTTGATGAAGCAATCCAAGTGGCAAATGATACGGAGTACGGTTTAACAGGTGGCGTTATTTCAAACAACCGAATGAAGCTAGAACAAGCACGCCGTGACTTTATGGTCGGTAACTTATACTTCAACCGTGGCTGTACAGGTGCTGTTGTTGGTTACCAACCATTCGGTGGATTCAAAATGTCAGGAACAGATTCAAAAGCAGGTGGCCCAGACTACTTAGTATTGCATATGCAAGGTCGCACAGTTTCTGAGCATTTATAAAAAGGATAATCAGCCATTGATAATTTAACGTGGCTAAGCTGAATGAAAGAGGGGTATGTCTTTACAGAATGATTGAAACGAATCGACAATGTAGACGTTTTTGAGCTGTGAATGATATACCCTTTGTTTATATAACTGAAATGTAAGGAGGAGAATACGTGTGACAAACAAATCAGAATCTATTATTGAATTGACAAACCATTATGGTGCGCATAACTATTTACCACTGCCAATCGTTATTTCTGAAGCAGAAGGTGTATGGGTGAAAGACCCAGAAGGTAAAAAGTATATGGATATGCTAGCTGCTTATTCTGCAGTAAACCAAGGGCATCGTCATCCTAAAATTGTGCAAGCACTTAAAGATCAAGCGGATAAGGTAACGCTTGTCTCTCGTGCGTTTCATAGCGACAACTTAGGTGAATGGTACGAAAAAATTTGTAAACTGTCAGGTAAAGAAAAAGCTCTACCAATGAATACAGGTGCTGAAGCGGTAGAAACAGCGTTAAAAGCAGCACGTCGTTGGGCATATGAAGTGAAAGGTATCAAACCGAATGAGGCAGAAATCATTGCGATGGTTGGGAACTTCCACGGTCGTACGATGGCGCCTGTGTCCATCTCATCAGAGAAAGAGTATCAACGTGGCTATGGCCCGTTATTAGAAGGATTCCAAAATGTACCATTCGGTGATATTGAAAGCTTGAAAGAGACGATTAATGAAAATACGGCAGCTGTTTTAATTGAGCCAATTCAAGGAGAAGCAGGTATTAATATCCCACCTGAAGGCTACTTAAAAGCCGTACGTGAGCTATGCGATGAGCACAACGTATTATTTATTGCTGACGAGATTCAAGCAGGTTTAGGTCGTACAGGTAAGTTATTTGCGACAGACTGGGATAATGTAAAACCAGATGTTTATATTTTAGGTAAAGCACTTGGTGGCGGTGTATTCCCAATTTCAGTTGTATTAGCAGACAAAGAAGTGCTAGATGTCTTTACACCAGGTTCTCACGGTTCAACATTCGGTGGAAATCCACTTGCATGTGCTGCTTCTATTGCAGCATTAGATGTTATCGTGGACGAAGATTTACCGGGACGTTCTCAAGAGCTTGGAGAATATTTCAAAAATGCATTGCTTGAAATAGAACACCCAGCAATTAAAGAAGTGCGTGGTCGTGGTTTGTTTATCGGTGTTGAATTGCATGAAAGTGCACGTCCATACTGTGAACGCTTGAAAGAAGAAGGTATTTTATGTAAAGAAACGCATGATACAGTGATTCGATTTGCACCACCATTAATCATTACAAAAGAAGAGCTAGATTATGCAATTGAGAAAGTAAAGAAAGTGTTTTCAGAATCTAAGTAAATAATCTAAACCCTTAGAGATAAAAGGCTTTAAAAAAGTATGCCATATGTTACAATACACAATGTAAGCGAAAACAAAAGTAGGAAAAAGAGGCGAGATGGATCATGTCTGAAAAAAATAATCTAGTGACGTCAACGCAAGGCATTATTAAAGAAGCAATGCATAAATTAGGCTTTGATGATGGTATGTACGAATTAATCAAAGAACCATTAAGATTTTTGACAGTACGTATTCCAGTAAGAATGGATGACGGTACAGTTAAAACTTTTACAGGTTACCGTGCACAACACAATGATGCTGTTGGACCAACTAAAGGTGGGGTACGTTTCCACCCAGATGTAGATGAAGAAGAAGTTAAAGCATTGTCTATGTGGATGACGTTAAAATGTGGTATCGTTGACCTCCCATATGGTGGAGGTAAAGGGGGCATCGTATGTGACCCACGTCAAATGAGTATTCATGAAGTAGAACGCTTATCACGTGGTTACGTGCGTGCGATTTCACAAATTGTAGGACCAACGAAAGATATCCCAGCACCAGATGTTTTTACAAACTCTCAAATCATGGCTTGGATGATGGATGAATACAGCCAAATGGATGCATTTAACTCTCCAGGATTCATTACGGGTAAACCGATTGTACTCGGTGGTTCACAAGGTCGTGACCGTTCGACTGCATTAGGTGTTGTTATTGCGATTGAGGAAGCTGCGAAACGTCGTGGCAAAACAATCAAAGACTCTCGTATTGTCATTCAAGGTTTCGGTAATGCAGGTAGTTTCTTAGCGAAGTTCTTGTATGATGCAGGTGCTAAGATTGTAGGTATCTCTGATGCATATGGTGCATTACACGATCCAGAAGGCTTAGATATTGATTATTTATTAGATCGTCGTGATAGCTTTGGTACGGTTACGAACTTGTTTGAAGATACGATTTCTAACAAAGAATTATTCGAACTTGATTGTGATATTTTAGTACCAGCAGCGATTGCGAACCAAATTACTGCTGACAATGCTGGCGATATTAAAGCGGATATTGTTGTAGAAGCAGCAAATGGACCAACAACACCAGAAGCAACGAAAATTTTGACAGAACGTGGTATTTTATTAGTACCTGACGTACTTGCAAGTGCTGGTGGAGTAACAGTATCTTACTTTGAATGGGTTCAAAACAATACTGGTTATTATTGGACAGAAGAAGAAGTCAATGAAAAGTTACGTGAAAAACTTGTCACAGCTTTTGATACGATTTATAGCTTATCAGAAAACCGCAAAATTGATATGCGTCTTGCAGCGTATATCGTGGGTATTAAGCGTACAGCTGAAGCGGCTAGATATCGTGGTTGGGCATAAAACAATACATTTAAAAGCAGAGACGCCGATTGTGTGCGCCTCTGCTTTTTCGTTATTGGATCATATCGCGGTAAATGTCAGGATAATTTGTGAAGACACCTGTCACACCATAGTCATTTAAGCGTGCCATTGCATCACGGTCGTTAACAGTATACGGATGAATATGAAAGCCAAGTTCACGTAAGTGTTGTGTATTTTCTGCCGTTAAGTCTGTATAATCTGGACCGATGCCAATCGCATAGCTACTAATATATGATAAGTCTTTGTCATTATATTGCTGGAGTTGCCCTTTATCCATCAATTGCACAAGTGGGACATTCGCATTTAATTTGTGCATTTTTAATAAGCTTTCTTTAGAGAATGACTGAATGACTACTTTTCCTTTGCTTAGATGATTATTCTTGTCTAAGCCATGTTTTTTAAGTGATGCTAACAACTTTTCTTCCATACCTGGATAGTCGTTAGGCGATTTTGTTTCGATATAATAATTCGCCTTTGTACCGTATCTTGCAAATATTTCATCTAATGTTGGCACTTCTTGACCTTGATAAGCTGAATTTTGAAGTTCGGGATGTGCATCGTTAAACCATGAGCCTGCATCGAGTTGTTTCAGTTCTTCGAGTGTATAATCGCTTACACGACCAGTACCATCAGTTGTACGGTCAACAGTCTCATCATGCATTGCAACAAGGTGACCATCTTTTGTCATTTGAAGGTCGATTTCTAAATAATCAGCCCCCATTTCATTTATACTTTTGTCATATGACGCAAAAGTATGTTCAGGTGCATAGCCGCTCGCACCGCGATGACCGATATTAACATGTTCTTTGTTAAGTACGTTATTCTTGCTTGGAGAAAGGGGAGAAGCTTGCTGATGACCATGTGCGTGATGTTGAGAACATGCATGGACTGAATCAATTGCACCAATAGGGGATACGAGTAGTGAAGCGACCAGTCCAGTAGAAAGTAAGAGTTTTGACGAGTTTTTCATTGAAACGCCTCCTTAGAATAATGATTCTCTTTAAAAATATATGAAAATATTTAAAGAAAGCAAGCGTTTTCATAGAAAGTTTAAGAACTTTACTAAAATTTAACGAATACAAGAAATGCTGTGGTAGGTGTATGTAAGCATATAAATATAGAAAATGATGAAATGAATAGGATTGGGGCTGGTACATTCATAGAAAACATTTAATTTAAGTTTGAGGTCTTTGCCAATCAAAAAAATGGAGGGAATGCTATGAATCACAATATATTTGCATTCATCATTAGTTTAATTTTTCTAGTGGCGGGTGTTGTTTTTGTCGTTAAACAAGAATGGCTTTTTGCGGTATTATTCATTGCAATAGGGGGTATTTATCTTGTGAAGGCGATGAATAAAGATAAATCTAATGGTAGCTAAATAACTTGTATAGGATGTTAGAAAGGACGTGGAACAACGGAATCTTTAGAAAATGCGATTCCTGTCCACGCCCTTTAAATCTATTTATAAATATTGTTTGGCAACATCAATTTGGTGTTTCACTGCCTCTTGACCTGTAGCGCCATAGCTTTTACGACGTTTGACTGCTTCGTCAGGTTGTAGGTATGTGTATATATCTGCATCAATTTCGGGTGCTTGTGCTTGATATACATCTAACGGTACGTCCAGCAGGTACATATTGTGTTGAATAGACCATAGTACCAGCTTTCCGACGATTTCGTGAGCATCTCTAAACGGAATGCCCTTCATTACAAGATAATCCGCAAGTTCAGTTGCATTTGAAAAGTCTTGGCGGACAGTCGTTGCCAATCTGTCTGTATTGACCGTCATACTCGCTAACATACCTTCAAAGATTTTCAATGAGCCTTTTAACGTATGCACTGCATCAAACAAACCTTCTTTGTCTTCCTGCATATCTTTATTGTACGCAAGTGGCAAACCTTTGAGCGTCATCAACATGCTCATTAAATGGCCTGTTGTACGTCCAACCTTACCACGAATCAGTTCAGTCATATCCGGATTTTTCTTCTGTGGCATAATAGAAGAACCTGTTGAAAAGGCGTCAGATAATGTTACGAATTTCGCTTCTTCTGATGACCAGAAGATAATCTCTTCAGCAAAACGTGATAGGTGCACCATCGTCAAGCTAATGTTGTGTAGTGTTTCAACAATATAATCGCGATCGCTAACCGCATCTAAGCTGTTCTCATAAATGCCGCCAAAGCCAAGTAGTTTTTGCGTTTCATGACGGTCAATTGGATAAGTTGTTCCACTTAATGCGGCAGCGCCTAACGGAGATAAGTCGATACGTTTCAATGCATCTGTAAATCTTGACTTATCACGCTCTAACATCCAAAAATATGTCATCACATGGTGGGCAAATGAGATAGGCTGTGCACGTTGTAAATGTGTGTAGCCCGGCATAATCGTATCCACATGTTGTTCTGCTAAGTTGATAATCGTCTGCTGAAAAGCGGCGATACTTTCGATGATGTTGTGAACTTCTTTTTTTGTATATAAGTGCATATCCGTTGCAACTTGATCATTACGGCTACGTCCTGTATGCAATTTGCCACCGACAGCGCCGATACGTTGAATGAGTTCATGTTCGATATTAAGATGAATGTCTTCTAATGATTCTTGCAAAGGGACTTTGTTGTCGTGAATATCTTGTTGAATTACTTTGAGTTCGGCAATAATCGTTGAAGCCTCGTCCTGCGTCAAAATACCTTGGTTCGCAAGCATTGTAGCATGGGCGATACTGCCTTGAATATCTTCATCTACTAAGTTTTTATCGAAGTGGATAGACGCATTGAATGCATCTACCCAATCTTCAGGTTTTTCTTCAAATCTACCGCCCCATGCTTTTTTACTCATCTGCATAACCTCCATGTAACATCGCATTTACTTGTGTTGGTAAGCCAAAAATATCGATAAAGCCAACAGCTGATTGTTGATTGAATGCATCTTCTTTCGTATATGTCGCCAATTTTTCATTGTATAGTGTATATTCAGATTTTCTACCATTTACAATTGCATGACCTTTAAATAATTTTACACGTACGTCACCTGTTACGAACTTTTGTGTATGGTCAATAAACACTTTCAATGCATCAGTTAATGGAGAGAACCATAATCCATTATATACAAGCTCTGCCAATTGTTTTTCTGCCACTGGTTTAAAGTGTGCTACGTCTTTTGAAAGCGTAATTGTTTCTAAACCTTTATGTGCTTTTAAGATAACTTCAGCGCCTGGAACTTCATAAACTTCTCTTGATTTGATTCCAACGAGTCTATTTTCAATATGATCGATACGTCCAATGCCGTGTTTTCCAGCTAAGTCATTTAAATATAAAATTAAGTCATCTAATTCATATGCTTTACCATCTATGTGTGTTGGAAGTCCTTCAGTGAACGTTAAAATAATTTCATCCGCTTCATCCGGCGTATCTTCCAGCTCTCTTGTTAAATCAAATGCGTCTGCAGGTGGTGCAACGTATGGATCTTCTAGAACCCCACATTCATTAGCACGTCCCCATAAGTTTTGGTCGATTGAATAGGGAGAATCTTTACCAATTGGTACTGGAATGTTATGTTTTTTTGCATAATCCAATTCTTCCTCACGGCTCCAGCCCCATTCTCTTACTGGCGCAATGACTTTTAAATTAGGGTCTAGCGCTTTAATTGCGACCTCAAAACGTACTTGGTCATTGCCCTTACCAGTACAACCGTGTGCAATCGCTACTGCCTCTGTTTTATGTGCGATTTCGACAAGTTTTTTTGAAATCAAAGGTCGTGATAGCGCAGAGACGAGTGGATATGTTTGTTCATACATTAAATTCCCTTTGATAGCATAGCCAACGTATGCTTCAGCAAATTCTTTTGTTGCATCGATGATATGTGATTCAATGGCACCCATATCTAATGCTTTTTGATATACAATATCTAAATCTTTTCCTTCGCCAACATCTAAGCAACATGCAACAACATCATACCCCTGTTCGATGAGCCATTGCACAGCTACACTTGTGTCTAAACCACCTGAATATGCTAATACTACCTTCTGTTTCATAAAACTGTCACCTCTGTGTTTAATTGTTTTTGCTTAAATCATATATTAGCATCTTATGATTTAATATGCAAGTATTTAAATAAATATACATAAATAATTAGTGCAATTTTTCGGACTATTCACCTTGATTGAATTTGCAAATATATGTTAGTAAAATAAAGGTGAGTTCAGTTAAATTAGGAGGCAAAGTGCATGACACATATCCAGTTTGATTACAAAAAAGCGTTACAATTTTTCGGGGAACATGAATTATCACAGCAACAAGATCAAGTGAAACTGATTCATCGCACAATCCATGAAGGCACAGGAGCTGGCAGTGACTTTTTAGGATGGGTTGATTTACCAGTTGATTACGATAAAGCAGAATTTGAACGCATTTTAGCAGCAGCTGAAGAAATTAAAGCACATTCAGATGTGTTAGTTGTAATCGGTATCGGCGGTTCATATTTAGGTGCACGTTCAGCAATTGAAATGTTGACACCTGCATTCAAAAAGAATAGTGATTTACCAGAAATTATTTTCGCAGGTCATCATCTTTCTTCATCTTATACGCAAGAGTTAATCGACTACTTAGATGGTAAAGATTTTTCAGTGAATGTGATTTCCAAATCTGGTACAACGACAGAACCAGCTGTTGCATTCCGTTTATTCAAACAATTATTAGAAGAAAAGTACGGTAAAGAAGAAGCAGTTAAACGTATCTTCGCAACAACTGACAAAGCAAAAGGGGCATTGAAGCAACTTGCGACAAATGAAGGGTATGCATCATTTGTCGTACCTGATGATGTTGGCGGACGTTTCTCTGTTTTAACAGCAGTTGGTTTATTACCTATTGCTGTTGCAGGCATTGATATTCAAGCAATGATGGCAGGTGCAGCGAAAGCACGTGAAGAATTGTCATCAGACGACTTAGAACAAAATATTGCGTACCAATATGCGTCAATTCGTAATGTTTTATACAACAAAGGTTATACAACAGAAATGTTAATCAACTATGAACCATCATTACAATATTTTAATGAATGGTGGAAACAATTATTTGGTGAATCTGAAGGTAAAGACTTGAAAGGCATCTACCCATCAAGTGCGAACTTTACAACAGATTTACACTCATTAGGACAATATGTTCAAGAAGGGCGTCGCTTCTTATTTGAGACTGTATTAAAAGTAGAGACACCAAAACATAACATTACAATTGAAGAAGATGCTGATGATTTGGATGGTTTAAACTACTTAGCTGGTAAAACAGTGGATGAAGTGAATACGAAAGCATTTGAAGGTACATTATTAGCACACACTGATGGTGGCGTACCTAACTTAGTCATCACACTACCTAAATTAGATGCTGAAACATATGGTTACCTTGTCTACTTCTTTGAGTTAGCCGTAGCAATGAGTGGTTACCAATTAGGTGTTAACCCATTCAACCAACCGGGTGTAGAAGCATACAAACAAAACATGTTCGCATTGCTTGGTAAACCAGGTTTTGAAGATAAGAAAAAAGACTTAGAAGCACGTCTATAGTTCTATATACGACACACGTTATCCATCTAGGTAGCGTGTGTTTTGCTATGCATATGATAAGTTAAAATTGGTGAATATTTATGCGGAATCTATTTGGATAATAGCTTCTAAAATTAGATTGATGTGAGAATAAAAAGTGGAAATCACAGTGTTTATTTTTACTGCCAATATTTGACGCATGCAATTAACTAAAAAACTAACGACGAAGAATTATTATAGGATAACTTTCTTGGCAAGCTAAAACATATATTTTTGTTACAATATTGAAATATGACATCAATAGAAAACATTAACGTTTTAATATGTTTTTATGATAAGATGAAGAGTATAGTTTTAGTCGAAATACAAAGGGATTGTAGTTTATAAGCGCCAATACATATGTCCGAATGATGTACTTATCATGTGTGTCATTAATAGTGCGACAGATGCATCCCCATTTTTATCATTAAAGAGGTGTCAAAAGTGAAAAAAGAAACAATGGAATGGATTATATCAATCGGTTTAGCCCTTCTCATCGTTGGAATACTTTATATATTTATTATCAGACCATATAATGTTCAAGGTGACTCAATGTATCCAACGCTAAAAGATGGGGATCGCCTAATTGTTAATAAAATTGGTAAAACGCTAGGGCATTTGGATAATGGCAATGTGATTGTGTTTCATGCTGATGCATCATCTGATTATGTGAAACGTATTATTGGTAAGCCAGGTGACCATGTTGAATATAAAAATGATCAACTTTACGTAAATGGTAAGAAAGTAGCTGAACCTTATCTTGAATATAACTTAAAACATAAAACATATGACGAGATTACAGGTCCTTTAAACTCTCAAAATTTACAAGGAAGTAATGGTCAGTACAAAATTCCTCAAGATAAATATTTAGTGTTAGGGGATAATCGAGAAGTTAGTAAAGATAGTCGTACGATTGGCTTGATAGATAAAGATCAAATCGTAGGTAAAGTAACGCTGAGATATTGGCCAGTGAGCAGCTTTAAGGTGAACTTCAATCCGGATCATACAGAAGACCAATCATAGGTCGTGAATCAGTCTAGTAAGTAGTGTCAGCTACCTGCTAGGCTTTTTATATTGGCATGACTTATGTCATTTTTGGACGACATATTGATGCTGTTATGCTACAATCGATGTGTATAAAATAAGAACAAACGTTCTTGTTTTCGGTAGTTTCATCAATGATATAAAAGATACTATATTGTACTCTTTTCGTTAGAGTCATGAACAATATATAATAGAAGCAATACATTAAATATTAGGGGGAATCATATGTTTCGTGCATTTATAGGAAGAGCAGGCTCTGGTAAAAGCACTAAAATGATGAATGAAATTAAAGAAAAGATTCTCGAACAACCATTAGGAGATCCTATTGTTATTGTGACACCCATGCAGGGGACATATTTATATGAGCAAACATTCGTGAATGATGCAACTTTGAGAGGCAGCCTGCGTGCAGAAGTGCTTCATTTTGAGAGACTCAGCCATCGTGTTTTTCAAGAGGTGGGGGGTGTGCATGAAACACGCTTATCCTCTACTGCTATAGAGATGATGATCTATCATATTTTACAAAATGTGCAAAAGCAATTGAAGCTCTATCAGTCACAAGTAAAATATTTGGGGTTTAGTACGAAGGTGAGGGAACAACTTCAAGATTTTGAGAAATATGCGATTACACCGAATATTGTCGCAAGCAGTGCGACGCAAACTGAACTGCCTAAGCGGACACAAGATAAACTTTATGATATGAGTCTGATATATGAACAATTATATGCACGCATGGGTTCAGACTATTTGACAGGAGAAGGTCTGATGCAAAGGTTTATTTCATTAATCCCGCAATCAGATTGGTTGCGTCGTGCAGAAGTTTATATCGATGGTTTTCATAACTTCTCGACTCAGGAATATCAAGTGATTGAGGCTTTAGTACAACATGCTAAGTCTGTGACAGTATTGTTGACAACGAACGGTGATACAGATCCATTAAGTATGTTTCGTAAGCCGTCTGAATCACTGACACATCTGCGTGAAATAGCAACACAAACAGGCAAAACGTTAGATATTCAGCATTTTAATGAAGTATATCGCTTTAAGTATGAAAGTATGTCGGCATTATCCGCAGAGTTTGATGCCTTACAGCCACAAGTAACACAGACAGATGATGGGGCAGTAAGAATCTTTGAAGCTACATCAATGCGAGAAGAAGTAAATGAAATTGCACGTCAGATTATCGCAGATGTCCGTGATCACCATTATCGTTATCGTGATATTGCGATTTTATATCGTGATCCGAACTATGTGTATCTATTGGAGTCGATTTTAGCACAATATGATATTCCATATAATATAGATATCAAAAAGGCGATGGTGCATCATCCCGTTATGGAAATGCTTGTAAGTATCATTGAAGCGCTAAAAACAAACTGGCAATTTGAGCCTATGATGCGCTTGTTCAAAAGTAATGTGCTCACACACAATGTATCCAATAGCCGTTATTTAGTGGATATACTTGAAAACTATGCGATAGAACGAGGTATTTATGGCAATCGTTGGTTTAATGAACAATATTTTCAGCTAGAGAGTTTCTTACAGATGGGCATCAAGCGTCATCGTACATTTACTGACACAGAAGAAGAGACTTACCAACGCGTGATAGCGATGAAAGATAGCGTAGTCAACAAACTCTTACGTTTGAACCAAAAATTAAGAGAAGGTGTGCATGTGGTAGACTATGCAACGGCATTTTATGAAGTATTAGAGGACTTTGAGCTACCTTCACAGCTTATGACGCACCGTGATACGTTAGAAACACAAGGACGTCATGAACAAGCAGAGGAAATAGATCAAATATGGCAAGGTTTCATTCGTATTCTTGATGAACTTGTTGAGGTGTTCGAACATCAAGAAATGACGTATACACGCTTTTTAGAATTGCTAGATGTTGGTTTGAATGGCTTGGAGTTTTCAATGATTCCACAAACAATAGATCAGGTGACGATTGGGACGATGGACTTAGCGAAAGTAGATAATAAGCAGCATGTCTACATGATTGGTATGAACGATGGTGTTTTACCACAAGCGATTAATGGTACGAGCTTGTTGTCAGATGATGAAAAAAAAGCATTTGAAGCGTATACGGGCATGGCGTTGAGTCCTACCTCGGATATTTTACAAATGGATGAGGCGTTTGTCGCTTATTTTGCAATGACGCGTGCTTGTGAGCGCCTGACGATGTCTTATAGTTTGATGGACAATGGGGGAACGGAAAAAGAAGGAAGCCCTTATTTGAATGATGTAAAAACTATATTGCCAAGGGTGGATACATGGAACATTGCTCGGTTGAATGACCAAGATGCGATACGATATATGGTGCATCCGCATCAAACGAAACTGCATTTGTTTGAATCATTGCGTGCATGGTTAGATGGTCTACCGATTGCGGATAGTTGGTTTATTGCATATGAGACAATGTTGTCAGAGCCTCGCTTACGCCAAGGAATGAATCATTTGACGACATCGTTAGATTATCGAAATGAGACGGTGCAGTTAGATGAGCAGCTAACTTATGACTTGTATGGCAAGACAATTAATGCGAGTGTTTCTCGTTTTGAAGGATATAATAGTTGCCCATTTAAACATTATGCTTCACATGGTTTGAAGTTAAATGAACGCACAAAGTATGAATTGCAGAACTTTGATCTTGGGACGATTTTTCATGATGTTTTGCGCTTTATTGCAGAACAAGTAGAAGGACACTTCAATCAGTTAACGCCTCAACGCATTCAGTCGTTAACACAAGAAGCATTGGATATTTATTTACCAAAAGTGCAGTTTAATCTTCTTAATGCGACATCATACTATCGCTACTTATCACAACGTATTGGTGCAATTGTGCAAGCAACATTGGAAGCATTACGTTATCAGTCGGAACATTCCCAGTTTCGCCCGATAGCTTTTGAAAGATCGTTTCGTAAAAAGCCGCACACACCTGACGAGTTGGTTGCTGAGCCATTGTATACAAAACAAGGAATTCCTATTAATATTCGAGGTCAAATAGATCGCATAGATGTGTTCAATAAGAATGGTAAAAGTTTTATCAACATTATCGATTATAAATCATCAGCGAAAAGTGCCTCGTTAGATTTGGTCAAAGTCTATTATGGTTTGCAAATGCAGATGATGACCTATATGGATATTGCATTGCAAAATAAAGGACGTCTGGGTCTTGTTGATGAGGTGAAGCCAGGGGGATTCTTGTATATGCATGTGCATAAGTTTAAAGATAAAAAAAGAACATGGCATATGGTCAATCCGGATGATTACGAAGCAGCGTTTCTAAAATCTTATCGTTTGGATGGTTTATTGAATAGTGATCCAGATGTTGTGGAAGCATATGATCGGCGCTTGGAAAGTGGTTTTGGTTCAGATATTGTGCCTGTCACACTGAAGAAAAATGGAGATTTTAATTCATATAGCAAGGTAGTAGATGAACCAACTATCCACAAGTTAATACAGCGCAATAAGGAAAACTTTGTGCATACAGCCTCTCAAATAATGGACGGTCATACGGAAGTTGCACCACTGAAATATGACAACACATTGCCATGTCGTTTTTGTCAGTATCAATCAGTTTGTCATGTAGATAGTTTGATTGATAGTGTGAAATACCGCCAAGTGGACGAAAAGGTTAAGCCTTTAGATATGCTTGCCGCAATGGAAGAAGAGGAGGAGACACGATGATTCCAACTAAACCAACGGATGTACAGTGGACAGATGCACAATGGGAAAGTATCTATGCGAAAGGTCAAGATATTCTCGTTGCAGCAGCGGCAGGATCAGGTAAGACGGCTGTCTTAGTTGAGCGCATTATTCAGCGCATTTTACGTGATGGTATGGATGTTGATCGTTTGCTTGTTGTGACTTTTACAAATGCGAGTGCGCGTGAGATGAAAAATCGTATTGAAGCACGTATCCAACAAGCTGCTTTAGAAGAGCCATCTAATCAACATTTGAAAAATCAGCGCATAAAAATCCATCAAGCACAAATTTCGACATTGCACAGTTTCTGTTTGAGGTTGATTCAACAGCATTATGATCAGCTTGATATCGATCCGAACTTTCGAACGGCGAGTGAAGTCGAGAATGTGCTGTTACTAGAGCAAGTAATAGACGAGGTATTTGAACGCCATTATGAAACACCGGATGCTCATTTTATTGCACTGATAGAACAGTTAGCATCGGATAGAAATGATGATGCGATTCGAGATATTGTCAAAAAGTTGTATCATTTTAGTGTAGCGAACCCTCAACCGTTGAAGTGGTTAGATGCATTGGATCAACCATATCGTGATGTGGTGTCGCAAGCGCATTATATGGCGATATTAGACCAGTACATTCGTTTATATCTAGAAGCGGCTCAAGATGCTTTAGAACAAGCTTATGCGCAATTTGAGCTGGTGGGTCATTTTGATAAACATCTTAATTTTATCAATGAGCATCGTAATTTTATGCATGACTTAATGTCAGAAGCGACGATTGATAAAACAAGCATACGGTCATTTAAGTTAGGGCGTATGCCGAATAAGCCAAAAGAAGTCAAAGAAGATGTGATACTGAACGATGCGTATGAAAGTTTTAAAGCGAACTATGACCGCTACAAGAGCTATATCGAAACGGTTCAAAAAGAATTTGTTAGTCGAGATGAAGCTACATTAGAACGAGAATTGGTAGATTTAGCACCACGTGTGGCATATTTGGCAAAATTAACGAAAGATGTTATGCAACAATTTGAAAAGGAAAAACGTACACGTAATATGATTGACTTTGCAGATTATGAACATTTGGCATTAAAAATTTTGTTGAATGAAGATGGTACACCGTCACCTGTTGCAGATACTTATCGTGAACAATTTGATGAAATATTGGTCGATGAATATCAGGATACCAATCGTGTGCAAGAGGCAATTATTGGCAGTATAAAAAAAGGCGATACATCTAATGGTAACCTGTTTATGGTAGGAGATGTAAAGCAGTCGATATACAAGTTCCGTCAAGCAGATCCTAGCTTATTTATCAGCAAGTATGAAGCATTTAATCAACCAGACCAAACAAGCGGTAAACGTATCGACTTGTCACAAAATTTTCGCTCGCGTAAAGAAGTTTTAGCGACAACGAATTATATATTCAAACACATGATGGATACACAAGTTGGGGAGATTGATTATGATGCAGCGGCAAGTTTATATGAAGGTGCACCGTTCGATGATACAATGTACCCTGTTCATTTGACAGCACTCTTAAAAGATCCGACATGTGATATGAGTAAAGGAGAACAAGAAGCATATCTGATTGCACAACAAGTTCAAGCGATACTCGAGACACAACGAGTGTATGATATTAAAACACAAGCGTACCGTCCAGCTACCTATAAAGATATCGTGATACTTGAGTCGTCAAGGTCTAATGCTAGAAATATTCAACAAGTATTTAAAAATTATAATATCCCATTATTTGCAGAGAGTAAGCACGGATACTTTGAACAAACAGAAGTGCGTTTGATGTTATCGTTTTTAAGAACTATCGATAATCCACTGCAAGATATTTATCTTGTAGGGTTAATGCGTTCGGTAATTTATCAATTTACAGAAGCTGAGTTAGCACAAATACGAGTAAGTGCACCTAATGAAACATATTTCTATCAATCAATTCAATATTATTTAGAAGATGCGAGTGCTAAAGCGGAGTTAAGAGATAAATTGACACAGTTTTTAGCGGATCTAGATCATTACCGTCGTTATAGCCAATCGCATCCGGTCTATCAGTTGCTTGATAAACTCTACAATGACCATTATATTACGCAATACTTTAGTGGTTTGGCTGGTGGTAAAGGACGTCGTGCCAACTTACATGGCCTTTTTAATAAAGCGATTGAGTTTGACAATTCGAGTTATCGTGGATTGTTTCAGTTTATTCGTTTTATTGATGAAATGATTGATCGAGGCAAAGACTTTGGAGAAGAGAATGTAATAGGACCTAATGATGATGTTGTAAGAATGATGACTGTGCACAGTAGTAAAGGACTCGAATTTCCATTTGTTATTTATTCGGGATTGAGTCGCAAGTTCAACAAAGGTGATTTAAATCAACCGGTTGTTTTGAATCAGTATGAAGGGTTGGGGTTACAATATTATGATGCAGAACATGGCTTGTTCTATCCGTCATTGATTTCGATGAGTATTGACTTGATTAATGAGAAAGAGTTGATCTCAGAAGAAATGCGTTTAATCTATGTTGCATTAACACGTGCGAAAGAGCAATTGTACTTGATTGGAACGGTTGATAATGCGGAGGCGTTGGATAAGTTAACAGCGTGGTCGGTATCTGATAATCGACTCGGAACGATTGAGCGTTTTACAGCGAAGAATGCTTTTGACTTGATATACAGTGTGTTAAGCAAACACATGGCAACACATTTAGTACCGCAGCAACAATTCGCACAAGGTATTGATGGGTTACCGAAATATTTAAAGCCAACTGTTGCCATTCAAAAAGTAGAAGCGCAAGATATTATTCCGTTAGAAGGAGGTACACAAGTACAATCAATACCGGCCATGAAGAGATTAGAAGAACACCGTGCATTAGTACCAGTAGATTCATCTATGGCAACACAGATAAAAGAGAGATTATTGTTTGAATACCCACATCAAACAGCGATGGCACAACCATCCAAACAATCGGTATCTGAGTTGAAACGCCAATTGGAGACAGAACAAACTGATACAGACTATGAACGTGTACGACAATATCGTTTAGGTGCAGTCGCATATAATCGTCCACTCTTTATGCAAGCGCAACGACGTACAGCTGCAGAAGTAGGGACACTGATGCATACAGTTATGCAGCATTTACCATTCAAAGTAGATAGGTTGAGTGAACCAGAACTCTATGCATATTTTGATCAACTAGTAACTCACGCTATTATAGATGCTGAAGCTATTCGCGATATTAACGTGAAAGAAGTGCAGCGCTTTATTCAAAGTGACTTATATATGCGCATCGCAACGAGTGATGCCTTTTATCGAGAGCTACCGTTTATTGTTAATCAACAAGATGTGGAACAAACAAATAAAGATGCCTCAATTATACAAGGGATGATTGACTTGGTATTTGAAGAAGATGGACGCTATTATTTTGTTGACTATAAGACGGATGTTTTCGTTCGACGTCGAGGTATGACAGATGAAGAGTTAGGACAGCAACTGAAAGAAAAATACCGTATTCAAATGCAATATTATCAAAAGGCGTTAGAAGTCATCTTGAAACAACCGGTGAATGGCTCACTTTACTTTTTTAAGTTTGGTGAGATTTCGATTTAGTGAAGATAATGATAAAAATTTGTGATTTATCTAAAACTTTCGTTATAATGGCAATAAGATATACGTTAGGAGCTGATAGTGGATGAAATTCTTATCATTCAAACACAATAATGAAACATCATTTGGCGTTAAAGTAAAACGAGAAGAAGCGGCGTGGGATTTGAGAAAAGTATTCGCCGACTTTGGTGACGCAGCTTTCCAACCGAGAACATTATTAGAAGGATTACAACACAACCAAACTTTGGAGTTTCAAGAGCAAGTAAGAAAAGCTGTCGTTGCGGCAGAAGAAAGTGGTCGCGCAGCTGAGTATAAAGTACAATATGCAGATATTGAATTTTTACCACCCGTGACACCACCGAATAATGTCATTGCATTCGGTCGTAACTACAAAGCACATGCAGAAGAGTTAGAACATAGTGTAGAGCGTTTATACGTTTTCACGAAAGCAGCCTCATCGTTAACTGGTGATGAAGCGACAATTCCGAATCATAAAGATATCACTGATACATTGGATTATGAAGGTGAGTTAGGTGTCGTAATCGGTAAATCAGGTGAGAAAATACCAAAAGGCTTAGCATTAGATTATGTTTATGGTTACACTATTATTAACGATATTACAGACCGTACAGCACAACAAGCACATGACCAAGCATTTTTATCAAAAAGCTTAACGGGTGGTTGCCCAATGGGTCCTTATATCGTAACGAAAGATGAGCTGCCAACACCTGAAAATGTAAACATCGTGACAAAAGTAAACAATGAAATTCGTCAAGATGGTAATACATCTCAAATGATTTTAAAAATTGATGAACTCATTGAAGAAATTTCAAAATATGTGGCACTACACCCAGGAGACATTATTGCAACAGGTACACCAGCAGGCGTTGGTGCAGGTATGAATCCACCGAAGTTCTTACAACCGGGTGACGAAGTGAAAGTCACAATTGATAATATCGGTACTTTAACAACATTTATTGAGAAATAATAAAATAGAGATGAGAGGCTGTAGTTACAACTATGGCTTCTCTTTTTTAATCTAATAAGCAAATGCGCAATTTTTCAAGCAAGACGGTGCCGTGTTCAAAAAGGATATGTTATGATATGTGGGGCAATTTATAATAGGAGGATATATTTTATGGTACTGATTAACTTACACATTATTAGTTTTATTATGTTATTGATATTGTTCTTTGCAACTTATGAAAACTTTTCTAATAAACAAGGTCCAACGCCACTATTCAAACCATTACATATGACATTGCGCTTATTCATGGTTTTTGTGTTGATTACAGGTTTTTGGCTTATCGCTAAAGCTTTTACAAGTGCGGGTGCCAGCCATATGTTATTAACGCTAAAAATGGTTGCTGGACTTGGTATTATTGGCTTGATGGAAGTGACGATTGCACGCAAAAAGAAACAAGCATCAAGTCGACAATTATTCATTTGGACATGGATTATTGTAGTGATCACAGCTGTTATTGGAACGATCTTACCTTGGGGACCTATCACAGCATTATTTCATTAATAAAGAAGCGTCAATATTAGAAACCACTTACGGGGTATCCAATATTGACGCTATTTTTATGGACGTGCTTTGTAGCCAAGCATATTGATCAAATCTTTGGGATGGCTGTATGGAGGTGCATATGCAACTTCAAAGGCAGTCAAATCATCAATGGTAGCCTGATGCATCATCGCCATCGTTAAGACGTCGATGCGTTTATCGACACCACTTTTACCGACGGCAGCCGCACGTAAAAGTCGTCTTGTTTGCTTGTCATAGTATGCGCGTAGATGAACAGGGGTGTTATTAGGATAGTAGCCGGCATGTGTGCCATTTTTAACTTCAACCATTGCATAATCAAACTGATTGAGATCTGCAAGGGTAACGCCAGTACTTGCGAGTGTATAGTCAAAAAATTTCACAATACTTGCGCCAATAAAGCCTTCAAAAGTTATGTTTTTGTTTCCGGCAATATGTTCTGCGATAATACTTGCACCTCGATGTGCACCCCAAGCGAGAGGAACATGTGCAGGTAAGTCGACATGTCGATAGCGATTTGAAGTGATATCACCCACTGCATACACATTTGGAATATTCGTTTGAAAATGTGCATTGACAGGAATGTAACCACTTTCTTCTATTGTAATACCAGAGGATTTTAAGAATTCGGAATTAGGTTGTACACCGACACCTGCAATAATCATGTCATAGTCTTCTACTGTGCCGGATTTAAAAGTGACAGTGTGCCCATCAATTGATGTTACTTCTTCATTCAAACGATAAGGAATATCGCGTGCGTCTAATTCAGACAAAATGACATCATTCATATCTTGATCCATCAGTTTATTAATTGCCTCTGAGCGATGAATTAATGTAGGAGACAATCCACGTTCATATAGATTCTCAAGCAATTCTAAGCTGACATAACCTGCGCCAATAAGTAAGACACGTTGAACTTTATGAGTTGTGATATAGTTTTCAATCGCATCAGTATCTTCCATATTGCGTAATGTGAACAGATGCGGTACATCAAATTCAAGTTGTCGTGCACGTGCGCCTGGACTCAAGACTAAAATATCATAGTTATCTTCAATATTTGTTCCTGTTGTATGGTCTTTTACTGTGACAACTTGTTTATCAGTGTCAACAGCAATGACTTCATGTTGTAACTTCACTGTGATGTTTTTCTTGTCTTTGAACTTTTCAGGTGTCATCGGCAATAATTGGTCACGTGATGACACAATGTTGCCCAAGTAGTATGGTAAGCCACAGTTGGCAAAGCTCATATGACGGTCTTTTTCATAAACAGTAATATCACTTTCTGGATCAAGTCGGCGAATTTGGCTTGCACTTGTTGCGCCACCTGCAACTGCTCCGACAACAATAATTTTTCGTTTTGACATATAGCGTCCTCCTTTGAGGGGTAATTATTTTGGTATGTTTAATTGAAAGAAATCATTCAAGTAGACACCGATGCCATCATCGTTATTAGATAATGTCGTGTGATTGGCAACTATTTTTAAGTCATAAATAGCATTTTCCATCGCAACACCATGTTTCGCATATTTAATCATTTCTAGATCATTATCTTCGTCACCAAAAGCAATGATTTCATTGCGTTCAATGCCGAGATGTTTACGAACGATGTCAATACCGACAGCTTTACTAATACCGCGTTTAACAATTTCGATAACAGGAAATGGAGCGCCCCAACGACGATGCTCAATATTTTCAGCATAGAAACGAGTTAGCACTTGTTTAACTCGTGGAATCATTGTTTCTTCTGCTTCTACTAAAAGGCTTGTCGGATCTTCATGTAAGAGGGTCTCTAAATCACCCACTTTTATATTTGGATTCCCCATACTAAAACCATCGAATAGGCGATTATCGGGACGATCAATATACACTTGGTCACCGACTTCCGCAATCAAGTTTTGAATGTCCATCTTTTTCAATGTTTCAATGATACTTGTTGCAATCCCTTCGTCTAAGCGTTCGTGGTAGGTTGGGAAATGAGTATCTGTTGGATGATGAATGTATGCGCCATTGAAATTAACGATAGGTGTGTTCATTTCAAGTTGATCATAATATAGCTTGCTGGCACGATATGGACGACCTGTTGCAATCATCAAGGCGTGCCCCTGAGCTTGCAGTGTTTTCAGGACACGAAATGTATAATCAGAAATTTCTTTGTTGTCGTTTAATAATGTGCCATCTAAATCCAAACAAATTAAATGTTTTTTCATGTTATTCTCCTAAATTCTAATGTTCAGTGTATTAATATCATAGCATTTTATTGTAGAAATGTAATGATTTTGATATATTGATAATAGTTATACCAAAAGAGGTGAAAAGGTATGGAAGAAGCATTAAAAGATAGTATTCTAGGTGCATTGGAGAACGTAATTGACCCTGAGTTAGGTATTGATATCGTTAATCTTGGCCTTGTTTATAAAGTTGACTTGAACGATGATGGTCTATGTACTGTTGAGATGACATTAACATCTATCGGTTGCCCATTAGGACCACAAATCGTGGATCAAGTAAAAACAGCATTAGGTGAGCTACCTGAAATTAAGGAAACAGAAGTGAATATTGTATGGAATCCACCATGGAACAAAGATATGATGTCACGTTACGCAAAAATTGCATTGGGTGTAAGCTAATCGCTGACGATATTAAATAATCATATGCGATAGAGAGGACTGAACTTGCATAAAGGGTTCGGTCCTTTTTATAAGTGTAGACCTTGTGATATTGCTAAACTTGACGAATACGGTTAAAATTTATGTGATAATACTATGAAGAGAGAATGATAAGCATGTGGAACTTTACGAAACAGCCACATAAGCAACTGAAGACACGTTATATGCCAGGTCTTGATGGTTTGCGTGCGATTGCAGTGCTGGCAGTGATTATATATCATTTTAATCCACAGTGGTTGCCAGGTGGATTTTTAGGCGTTGATACTTTTTTTGTCATCTCGGGTTATCTCATTACAAGTTTGTTATTAACTGAATATTATAATACACAGCGCATTGACTTAGTGTCTTTCTGGATAAGGCGTTTAAAGCGATTGTTGCCAGCAGTGATCTTTTTAATTTTATCAGTGCTGGTCTTGACCCTGATTACGTCACCAACTGAGATTAAAGCTGTTCGTAGCGATGCTTTTGCAGCTTTCTTATACGTCAGTAACTGGTGGTATATTCTGCAAGGTGTGGATTATTTTGCACAATTTGAAGTCGCACCACTCAAACATTTGTGGTCATTGGCAATTGAAGAACAATTTTATTTGTTTTTCCCAATTGTATTGTTTGGCTTGCTTTATTTCGTCAAACGTGTAAAACCAATGCTTTATACAATACTATTTTTGATTGTGGCTTCTATGATTACAATGGGTGTGTTGTACGAACCACATGGCAATGTTGCACGTGTTTATTTTGGAACGGATACACGTTTACAAACGATGCTACTTGGTGTGGCGCTCGCATTTGTGTGGCCAGCATTCAAGCTCCGCATACAAACAGCTGTGCAATCTCGTTTTATTATTGATGGTATTGGTAGTATCGCATTAGTAGGTTTGTTAATCTGTTTTCGATATGTTAATGAAACACAAAACTGGTTATATTATGGTGGTTTTGGTTTAATCAGCATATTAACACTTGTCATTATTGCGAGTGCAGTGATGCCGAATGGTGGATTTGCCAAACTGTTAGGAAATCCATTATTTCTGTACATTGGTTCACGTTCATACAGCCTGTATCTGTGGCATTATCCCATCATTGTTTTAATTCATCATCACTTTGTACAAGGTCAGATACCGATGTATGTCTATATTGTTGAAGGTCTGCTTATGTTTGGTATGGCAGAGTTTTCATATCGCTTTATAGAAACACCTTTCCGCCGTTCGGGCTTTAAAATATTTGATTTTCGACATTTGAAACATTGGCATGCATTAAATGTAAAACGCGCATGGTTAACAATCATTTTATTAATACCTTCATTGTTGATTTTGTCTGGTGTCTTTAATGGTTTGTCCAAAGAAAAAACACATACAACGGCAATCAATACAGATGATATTGATAAATATATTACTGTACCTGCTCCCCTTGGTTCTATGAAAGTAGATGGTTTTGAAGTGAAAGGTCAGAAAACACCTTATGCGCATTGGAAGCCATTGTTAATTGGTGACTCAGTGATGGTGGATATTGGGGATACATTTAAGGAACAAGTGCCGAATGCGAGTATCAACGGATTGATTGGACGCCAACTTGTTCAGGCGATTCCACTGGTACGTGAAAGCTATCCAGATTATAAGGATAAAGATGATGTAGTTGTATTGGAGCTGGGTACGAATGGTGATTTCACTGAAGAGCAATTGGATACATTACTTGATCTCTTTGGGAAAGCACAAGTCTATCTCGTGAATACGAGTGTACCACGCGATTATCAAGCACATGTGAATGAGCTGTTCAAGCAAGCAGCAAATAAGCGTAGTAATGTTCATCTTATCGACTGGCATGCACGTGCACAAGGACATACTGAATACTTTGCGCCAGATGGTATTCATTTGGAAGCAGAAGGTGTGAATGCTTTGATAGATGAAATCATTAAAACGATGAAACAAAATCAAAAATAAGTACAAAACAGGATAGTTAAACAGATGAAAATTTGTTACTATCCTTTTATTTGGCTGTTCAGCTTTGGTGATGGAAAGATAATTATAAGTGCCTAGTGTTGTTTATATTGTAGTTCCAGTTAAGTGGAAATAGCTGTTTCATTTAGCGTATAGTCCATTGTGATTATGCGCTTTTTATATGAGCCTGAATATCTACATAAAGCTTTGTTATTCATGTTACCTCACTTCAATAATAGAACGATTTATTTTTCCGTTATGCTTTAAAATGTGACTTAGTATTCATAGAGTTTTTTTATTGATTTTAGAACATCATGGCGTTATAATATATTTAAGGTCAAAGAAAGTCAAAGTCAAAAAAAGACCTATTAGAATCAAAGGAGTGACGTATAATGGATATCAATCAGATGACGCATTCTATTCAAAGTGCTTTACAAAAAGCAATAGAAACAACACAGACATATAAATTAACCAATATAGAAGCAGAAGCCGTATTGAAAGCGGTACTTGAAACGCCAGATAGTTTATTTAATACAATATTAGAACGTGCAGAAGTGGATACAGAGGCATTGGCAAAAGCTTACGATAAAAAAATGGCACAGTATCCTAAAGTGTCAGGTGAAAACGTACAGTATGGACAATATTTATCACCTAAAACGAATGCATTATTTAACAAAGCAGAACATTATATGAAAGAATACGATGATCAGTTTATCTCGATGGAACACATGTTGCGAGCGGCAATGGAAGTAGATGATACAACAGCATCATTCGTAAAGTATAAAGAACAAGTCATCGAAGAAATTATAAAAAAAGTCAGAGGAGGAAATCATGTGACAACACAAAATCCTGAAGTGAACTATGAAGCATTATCTAAATATGGTAGAGATTTAGTGGAAGAAGTACGTAAAGGAAATATGGATCCAGTTATTGGACGTGATGAAGAGATTCGTAACACGATTCGTATTTTAAGCCGTAAAACAAAAAACAATCCGGTATTAATCGGTGAACCGGGTGTTGGTAAAACAGCAATTGTAGAAGGCTTGGCACAACGTATTGTAAAAAAAGATGTCCCAGATTCATTGCTCGATAAAACAGTGTTTGAACTCGATTTAAGTGCCTTAGTAGCCGGTGCGAAATATCGTGGTGAATTTGAAGAGCGCTTGAAAGCTGTATTAAAAGAAGTGAAGGATTCTAATGGACGTATATTACTATTTATTGATGAAATTCATATGCTCGTCGGTGCAGGAAAAACAGACGGCGCAATGGACGCAGGTAATATGTTAAAACCGATGTTAGCACGTGGTGAATTACACTGCATTGGTGCGACAACATTGAACGAGTATCGAGAATATATTGAAAAAGATTCTGCGTTAGAACGTCGCTTCCAAAAAGTAAATGTCAAAGAACCGAGCATTGAGGATACCATCTCTATTTTGCGTGGTTTGAAAGAACGCTATGAAGTACATCATGGTGTACGCATTCAAGACCGAGCGTTAGTTGCAGCGGCAGAACTATCAGACCGCTATATTACAGACCGCTTTTTACCAGACAAAGCGATTGATCTTGTTGACCAAGCATCGGCAACAATTCGTACAGAAATGGGCTCTAATCCAACAGAATTGGATCAAGCGAACCGTCGTGTAATGCAGTTAGAAATTGAAGAAAATGCGTTGAAGAAAGAATCAGACGAAGCAAGTCGAGTGCGTTTGCAAGAGTTACAAGAAGAATTAGCAGAAGAAAAAGAAAAGCAAGCGCAACTCCAAGCACGTGTTGAACAAGAAAAAGAAAAAATTGCAAAAGTCCAAGAAAAACGTGCTGAGTTAGATGAAAGTCGTAAAGCATTGGAAGATGCAGAGAACAACTATGACCTTGAAACAGCGGCAGTCTTACAACACGGTAAAATTCCACAACTTGAACAAGAATTGAAAGAATTAGAAGCAGCTTTTCAAGAAACACAAGGTGAAGACAGTGACCGTATTATCCGTGAAGTCGTTACGGATGAAGAGATTGGCGAAATTGTAAGTCAATGGACAGGTATTCCAGTGTCTAAGCTTGTCGAAACAGAACGAGAAAAACTATTGAACTTGGCAGACATTTTACATCAACGTGTTGTTGGACAAGACCGCGCTGTTGACTTAGTGTCAGATGCAGTTGTTCGTGCAAGAGCGGGTATTAAAGACCCTAACCGTCCAATAGGTTCATTCTTATTCTTAGGGCCAACAGGTGTCGGTAAAACAGAACTTGCTAAATCATTAGCATCTACATTATTCGATTCTGAAAAACATATGATTCGAATTGATATGAGTGAATACATGGAAAAACATGCTGTATCAAGATTAATTGGTGCGCCTCCAGGTTATGTAGGTCATGATGAAGGCGGTCAATTAACAGAAGCAGTAAGACGTAATCCATACTCAGTTATCTTATTAGACGAAGTAGAAAAAGCACATACAGATGTCTTTAACGTCTTATTACAAATATTAGACGAAGGTCGTTTAACAGATTCTAAAGGACGTAGTGTAGATTTCAAAAATACAATTATCATTATGACAAGTAATATTGGCTCTCAAATCTTGTTAGAAAATGTAAAAAATGAAGGTGTCATTACTGAAGAGACAGAAAAAGCGGTCATGCAAAGCTTGAATGCATACTTCAAACCTGAAATATTGAACCGTATGGATGACATTGTCTTATTCCGTCCACTTTCAGTTGATGATATGCAAATGATAGTTGATAAAATTTTAACGAATTTGAATATGCGTTTAATGGATCAACGTATTACTTTGGATTTAACAGACGAAGCAGAAAAATGGATGGGTGAAACAGCTTATGAGCCAGAATATGGTGCACGTCCATTGAAACGATTTGTTCAACGTCATGTTGAAACACCATTAGCGCGTCTGATGATTAAAGATAATTTACCAGAAGGCACACATGTACATGGTTATCTTCAAGACAGTGCGATTCATTTTGATATAGAAAAACCATCAGAAACAGAATAGTAGGCATGGAAAGGCGTATGCGTTTAACGTGTACGTCTTTTTTAGTCTGAAAATCGGCAGAAAATCAACAATTGACAATATTAAAATAAAACAACTTCAAAATAGGTTGACAAATTAAATAACAATAAAATAAACTTCAATTAAAGAAAGCGCTTTCTTAAAATTTGATTTTACAAAATTAAATTTATATAGAAGTTATTATGAAAAAGAATCTTATATTAGCTTCAGCATTAACAATTGGACTTTCAGGTTTTGATGATTAGTGGTATCGCAAATGCAGATGTGACAAGTATTAATGGTGGTTCAGAGAATGTGGATAACTATAATGGTTTAGTGCGCTCAGAAGTTTTGGATCAGCCTAATACATAAGATGGGGTAGCGTTTAGAAAGGTTGATTCTGTTTTAAAAGATGGTGGTTGGAAAAGGATAGGCGTTTTTTATTGCACAAATTAGAAAAATAACATCAGGTAATAAAGGCTATTATGACCATAAATAAATCATTATTTGTAAAATTCATGTATCTACTTATTTTTAAAACATTGGATAAAGTGAGGTGGATGATGTGAAAAAAATTATCCTCTTTTTATGTGTAGCAATTACACTAACACTAAGTTTAATTATTGTTGCTTCGGCAAAGTCATTATCTTTTTATAATCATATTGAGAAAGATAGTCAAAAAGTTAATTTCTATTTTGACAGTGCTGATATCCCTAAAAAACATGCGAAAGATGCTTGGCCGTATTTTACATATCTCTCAAAAAAATACCATGTTAACATTACAAAGGTTACATATGTCAATGAACATAAAGTTTTGATTCATACAACAGATAACGCATTGAAACAACAAGTAGGTCAAAATAAAAAGTTAGAAATCTTTGATAGTAGCCTTTCAATTAAAGTATTCCCTTTGAAAAATATCAATCTAACCGAAGAGGGGATTTATCAATTAAAAGGCAAAGAGAAAGATATACGCGAAGTAATAAGATTAATCAACAAAGAAGTTGGTGTAGTAGATAAAATGGACGGCGATTTTCTTACTGGTTTATCATTAGATTTCTTTAGTACGTCTTTAACATTATTTTTAACAATTCTATTATTTGTTGTATTATTCCATCATTTGTTAAATCAAAAAGAACAGTTAAAAATTCTATATGATTTAGGTTATCGCCAACATCAAATTGTTAAGTATATTATTCAGGGATTAGCTAATTTTATATGGCTGTATATTGTGTTGAGTGTGATTTTAGCTCTTTTAAGCTACCACACCATTTATCAAGATATATACATTTATATCGCCTTGTTCATTGTGTTATTAGTAGAAGTCGCCTTACTTGTTTTATTTTATAGCTTTACAGCAATCGTGGTACATTTCTTTGTTAAGCGTTATGCGAAAAATAAGCGAAGTGATAGTAAACATGTGTTGATGGGAATTTATATGCTGATTTCAGCTATCGCAATTGTGTTAATTGCAATGTCAACAATGCAATTGATTACGAATTTCAAAGATTATGAACAGCAAAAAACATCTTTAAAGCATTGGAATCTTACAAAAAATATATATGGAACCCATTTTTATGATATAGGTCAAGTCAAAAATCCAGTGATTGATAAAGAGGTTAGTATTAAAGTTAAGAATTATTATTTAAGTCCAGACAATCAAGGGTTTATTGCTGAAGCGGAGAATTTTTCTTATGAAGATGGTCTCTTTTTTTATCAATTGAATGAAAAAGAAAATGCTGATATTGAGGCTGATGGCAAAACAATTGTTCTTGATGAGAATTATTTGAAAAGACATCCAAAGAAAACCACTCAAGGTGATAATGTCATTCATCACATTAAGAGAGATAATAAGACATTAAATATACTCGTTCCTATTAAATTAAAGCAGTACGAACAAGCGATTATAGCAAACTTCAAAGAATATTTTACATTCAAACAAAATATTGAGGATGAGAGTAAGCGTAAGAAGGTCGACTCATCTTTAAATGTCCATATTATTTGGATGGAGAATGACGTAGACTATTTTACATATAATGCGATGATTGGTGGCACTAAAAATACAGTAGTTGCGCCGATTGCGATTATTGAAACAGGCAATATAGATCCATTAGATTATGGTCATTATTTTTCAATATCCTATTATTTTAAAAGTCATCTAGACAATCCATATGAAACAATTTATGCAGGGTTGAATAAACATAAAATTGATGGTGTGATTCGAAGTGTGTACGCGGTTTATGATACAAAAGTAGATATGGTGAACGAATTAAAAACGGAAATCTACAAATACACTGGTTTGGCACTGCTCACAAGTATCACGTTTATCTTAACGACTTTGACATTTATTCAAATTTACTTCAAGTCCTACCAATTCCCAATTTTTCTCAAACGTTCATTGGGCTACAGTTACTGGTCAATTCATAAGTGGATGTTGCTGTTCCTCGTTATGTTACATGTATTGATGGGAGCATTGCTATTAACAAGTCATAACATGATTGCAATGTCAGTTTTTGCGTCAATTACATTAATAGAAGCACTGTCTGTGGTATTCACATTTATGAAGTTGAATAGTGAAAATATCAATCTCGTGTTAAAGGGGAAGAAAGATGATTAACTTACAAAATATTAATAAATCATTCGGTAACAAGCGCATTTTGGAAGATTTTAGTTTAACAATTGAACCAGGTGACTTTGTGGTGATTCATGGTGCGAGCGGTAAAGGGAAGTCAACGCTACTTAATATCATCGGACTGTTAGAAAATCCAGATTCAGGTACGATTACATTTAAAGGACAAACGATTCACAAAGAAAAAGAGAAGTTAGCGTTTAAGCGAGAGGACATTGCCTACATTTATCAACATTATGGTTTGTTAGAGAATGAGTCGGTTTTAAAGAATTTAACGTTGCCACTGAATGTGAGTAAAAGCGATAGTGCGCATATTCAAGAAGTGATGGCGCGTGTTGGATTGGCAGATATGCCGTTAAAAACAAAAGTATATACGTGTAGTGGTGGTGAACAACAACGTATTGCGATTGCACGGGCGATTTTAAAAGCACCAAGTGTGATTATTGCGGACGAGCCGACGGGGAACTTGGACGACGCCAATAGTGACACAGTCATGTCGGTATTCAAAGAACTTAATGACGAAGGTGTGACAATCGTATTGGCAACACACGAACCAGCTTATTTTAATATAGGTAATCAAGAAATTAATTTAGATGATATATAAGTGAGAAAATGCAAGCGGCTGGGGTATCATTTGTCAATTTCCCAATGTCAAATTAATTAGTTCCCAATTCGTGTATTTTTATGGTCAATGTAATGGCTTTCAAAGTAATTGTGTTATAATAGCGGGTGAGCATTAAATATTATTGTGTTTAATTGCTAAAAAACAAATACATAAAAAGGTGATGCACATGAATCAATGGACGAAAACTTCAGCGGTATTATTAACATTAGGGCTTGTGACGACATCTGTGCCAAATGATGCGTTAGCTTGTGAGACGGGGCACCATTCAATCACACAACAAACGCCAGAGGCTAGTGCAGAAGCGCAGTTAGCGTCACAAAATATGATGAGTGTCGCATGGTATCAAAACTCTGCAGAGGCAAAAGCATTGTATGCGCAAGGCTATAATTCAGCAAAAGAAGCGTTAGATGAACAAATTAAAAAGCATAAAGGTGGCAAAAAGTTAGCTATTGCTTTAGACATTGATGAAACAGTTCTTGATAATTCGCCATACCAAGCGTATAGCACATTGCATGGTACGTCATTCCCTGAAGGCTGGCATGAATGGGTAGACGCAGCGCAAGCGAAACCGGTATATGGTGCGAAAGCGTTTTTGAAATATGCAGACGCACACGATGTGGAAATTTTCTATGTATCAGATCGCTCGCATGAAAAAGACCTTGATGCGACAGTGAAAAACTTGAAAAAAGAAGGCTTACCACAGGCTGATATAGCACATGTGTTATTGAAAAAAGAAGGGGAGCATAGCAAATCCGAACGCCGTAATCAAATCAGAACGGACTACCGTCTGGTACAATTATTTGGTGACAATTTATTAGATTTTGATGAACCGAAAGCAGCAACACCTGAAGGACGTGAGACGTTTGTCAAACAACATGAAGATGATTTTGGTAGCAAATACATTATCTTCCCAAATCCGATGTACGGTAGCTGGGAAGGAACATTATATAACAATGATTACAGCATCAGTCCAGAACAAAAATCACAGTTACGTCAATCTTCAGTAACATACTTTGACCCAGCAACGAAACAATTAAAGCAACAAGAACAGCACAATAATTAGCAAAAAGAAAGCCATTGCATCCTTTAATACGGGGCAATGGCTTTTGAAATTAATGTGTTTCAGTTGATTGACGCGTTGATGATGATCCGACTGCATCTAGTATTAAGATAATGACAAAAAGAAAAGCAGCTAATGCGATCGGCGTCACTAAGTTAAGTGGTCCGCCACCGTTTAAACTGTTCAATACAAAGTTCACCATCTCAAATAATATGACAGCCCAGATAAACGTAATGATGTATTTCATTATGTACGCCTCCATTTTTGCTGATACTGCTATTATAAAGCTCTTTCATATAATTGTATAGTATTGATGAGTGTATAGCTTGTCATTTTTTAGTACCTTGTGTTAAATTAATACCTGGTATTAAAAAAATAAAGAAGGTGTTCAAACCATGAATGTGGGAATTAAAGGATTTGGCGCTTATGTCCCAGAGCGTGTCGTTGATAATAGCTATTTTGAAGCATATCTTGATACGTCAGACGAATGGATTTCACAAATGACTGGAATTAAAGAACGTCGCTGGGCAGATGAAGAACAGGACACATCACATCTTGCGTATGAAGCAAGTGTGAGAGCAATTGAAGATGCAGGGATTCAACCGGAAGATGTTGATATGGTTATTGTCGCTACTTCGACAGGAGACCATCGTTTCCCAACAGTGGCAAATATGTTACAAGAACGCTTAGGTTTGACGAAAGTCGCTTCAATGGATCAGTTAGCAGCATGTACAGGTTTTATGTATGGCATTGTGACTGCGAGAGCGTTTATACTATCAGGGGATTACAAAAATATTCTAGTCGTAGGTGCAGATAAACTTTCAAAAATTACAGATTTAAATGATCGTGGTACAGCGATTTTATTTGGTGATGGCGCAGGTGCAGCTATTATTGGCGAAGTGTCAGGTAACCGTGGTATTCTAAGTTATGAAGTCGGTTCTGATGGTATTGGTGGCAAGTATTTATATCAAGAACAAGAAACAGACTTAATCCGAATGAACGGACGTGAAGTATTCAAATTCGCTGTTCGTGTAATGGGAGATTCATCGACACGTGTTGTTGAGAAGGCTGGATTGACAGCTGATGACATCGATATGTTTATACCACATCAAGCAAACATTCGTATTATGGAGTCAGCACGGCAACGTCTCGGGATACCTCAAGAAAAAATGAGTGTGTCCGTAGATAAATATGGTAATACATCGGCTGCATCGATTCCTTTAAGTATTGGACAGGAACTTGAAAATGGTCGTATTAAAGATGATGATATTTTAGTACTCGTAGGATTTGGCGGTGGGCTTACTTGGGGCTCAGTCGTGATTCGCTGGGGTAAATAGAAAGAGGAGGAAATCCAATGACAAAGAAACAACGTGTTGTAGTAACGGGGTTAGGTGCATTGTCACCGATTGGTAACGACGTTCCTACAATGTGGCGCAATGCATTAAATGGTGTCAATGGAATTGATAAAATCACACGCATTGATACAGAACCCTATCAGGTTCATATTGCTGGAGAATTAAAAGATTTTGATATAGAAGACTATATTCCTAAAAAAGAAGCACGTAAGATGGCACGCTTTACACAATATGCGGTTGTTGCGGCACGTCAGGCTGTTGAAGATGCTAAGTTGACGATTGATGAATCCAATGCGAATCGTGTCGGAGTATGGATTGGTTCAGGTATCGGTGGTATGGAGACATTTGAAGATGCGTTTGAACAATTGAAAAAACGCGGACCTCGACGTGTTAGTCCATTCTTCGTACCGATGTTGATTCCAGACATGGCCTCAGGGCAAGTATCTATTGATTTAGGTGCAAAAGGGCCGAACGGTTCAACAGTAACTGCATGTGCAACAGCAACGAACTCAATTGGTGAAGCATTCAAGTTTATTCAACGTGGTGATGCAGATGCAATGATTGCAGGTGGGACAGAAGCCCCAATTACACATATGTCAATTGCTGGATTCAGTGCGAGCCGTGCATTATCAACAAATAATGACGTTGAAACAGCATGTCGCCCATTCCAAGAAGGTCGTGATGGCTTTGTAATGGGTGAAGGTGCAGGTGTCATTGTGTTGGAATCTTTAGAATCTGCACAAGCACGTGGTGCACATATTTATGCAGAAGTAGTAGGTTATGCTTCAACTGGTGATGCACACCATATCACAGCACCAGCACCAGAAGGAGAAGGTGGTGCACGTGCGATGCAAGCAGCATTAGATGATGCAGGTATCACGCCAGATGAGGTACAATACTTGAATGCACATGGTACAAGTACACCGGTAGGAGACCTATTTGAAATTCAAGCGATTAAGCGCACATTTGGTGATGCAGCACAATCATTAAAAATTAGTTCAACAAAATCAATGACGGGTCACTTGTTAGGTGCCACAGGTGGTATTGAGGCAATCTTCTCAGTGTTAGCTATTCGTGATGGTAAAATTGCGCCAACAATTCATGCGCATGCACAAGATCCAGAAATTGATTTAGATATTACACCTAATGAAGCGGTTGCTCATGATATCACATATGCGATGAGCAATAGTTTAGGTTTTGGTGGCCATAACGCAGTACTGTTATTTAAAAAATATGATCAAGCTTAATCAAAAGATGCTTACTCGATGAAGGGTAAGCATCTTTTATATCTCAAATCATAAAAGATAAAAGAATGGATAGGATAAAATAGCATGTATTAACGATTAATACTGGCTTAATCCATGGCTGTACATCATAATGTTCACGTTTAGGAGATTTAGGATTGTGAAACGTATCTTCTTCATACATGCGTCGACTTTTTTTGCGCATCATTTGATAGCGAAACTTACGAAATCCATAGCTAGTTACGTCAAAAATACCCTCTTGTACAAGTAATAAAGTAAATAAAAAGATGCTTATAATCAATGATAACGAAAAGAATGTGTTAAGAAAATGTAACCAACTGTGATCGCCTAACAACCAAAGTAATAAAGTAATAATAGGTGTAATAAATATGTAAATAATTGTATTGATATTAATGCTTCTCATGCGCTGTTCCCTCCGAAAAATGTCATTTATTTTGTAAAATATAAGATATTATTTTTTAGTAATTGTTATTAATTCGAAAATGTTATAACAATCTTTGATGCTATTGAATAGTGTTATTATAGCATTTTTTATTCCCCAAAAAATTTATAGTTAAAAACATATTGATTATAAAATAGCAAAAGTCTATAATAGCATTAATATTTCTGAAAATTTAGAAAGGAATGTTAATTATGCAAAGGGGGAAGAATACATGCTTAAATATACGCTTAAGCGTTTATTGTATATGGTGATTTCGCTATTCATCATCATTACAATCACATTTTTCTTGATGAAGTTAATGCCTGGTTCACCATTCAATGATGAGAAGTTGAGTGAAGAACAACGGATTATGTTGAGTGAGAAGTATGGGCTTAATGATCCATTACCGGAACAATATGTGAATTATTTGAAAAATGTGGTAACTGGAGATTTCGGTAATTCATTCCAATACAATGGACAGACTGTATGGGAATTAATTCAACCGCGATTGATTCCATCATTGCAAATGGGTCTTATCGCAATGGCAATAGGTGTTGTCTTCGGTGTGATTTTGGGCGTGCTTGCGGCAACAAAGCAAAATACATGGGTTGATTATTTAGCCACGCTAATTTCTGTTATTGCGATATCAGTACCATCATTCGTATTAGCAGTATTATTACAATATGTATTTGCCGTGAAGTTACAATGGTTTCCAGTTGCTGGTTGGGAAGGTGTCTCGACAGCTATCTTGCCATCGTTGGCCTTATCAGCCGTCGTCTTGGCAACAGTTGCACGCTATATTCGAGCTGAGATGATTGAAGTGTTGAGTTCAGATTATATTTTATTGGCGCGAGCAAAGGGGAATTCAACATATACGGTGTTATTCAATCATGCTTTACGAAATGCATTAATTCCAGTTGTAACAATTCTTGTACCAATGTTAGCAAGTATATTGACAGGAACTTTGACGATTGAAAATATTTTTGGTGTACCTGGTCTAGGTGATCAGTTCGTACGCTCAATTACAACGAATGATTTTTCCGTGATTATGGCGATTACATTGTTATTTAGTACATTATTCATTGTGTCAATTTTTATTGTCGATGTGCTATATGGCTTTATTGACCCACGTATTCGTGTGCAAGGGGGTAAAAAATAATGACGAAAGACTTACATGATTTACCACAAGACGATTCATCAAGTGCAACAATGGCGCAAACAACAGGTGTCATACACGAAGATTTCGTTCGAACGGGTGAGCCTGATCTTAGTCAACAAGCGTTACAGCGTGAAGGACGTACATTTTGGCAAGATGCTTGGACGCAACTGACACATAACAAGCTTGCAGTTGTTGGCATGATTGGTCTATTGCTGATTTTATTTTTAGCATTAATCGGTCCGATAATGAACAGTCATGATTATGCAGAACAAGATGTTCAGCGTCGAAACCTTCCACCCAAAGTTGCAGTATTAGACAAAATTCCATTTCTACCATTTGATGGTTCTAGTACCGAGGGAAATGCTTATGAAAAAGCCAATGTGAAAGAAAATTTCTGGTTTGGAACTGATCAACTAGGACGTGATTTATGGACACGCACTTGGCAAGGCGCACAAGTATCATTGTTTATTGGTTTTGTCGCAGCCGTACTTGATATTTTTATCGGTGTTATCTATGGTGCTATCTCAGGCTATTTTGGTGGCCGTGTCGATGACTTCATGCAACGTCTGATTGAGATTATTTCGTCTATTCCAACACTGATTATTGTAATCTTATTCGTTTTGATTTTTGAGCCATCTATTTGGACAATTATTTTGGCGATGACGATTACTGGATGGATTGGCATGAGCCGTGTAGTACGTGGAGAATTCTTGAAGTTAAAAAATCAGGAATTTGTACTTGCATCACGCACATTGGGGACATCTGATTTGAAATTGATTTTCAAGCATATCTTACCTAACACACTAGGTGCTATTATCGTAACATCAATGTTCACTGTACCAAACGCCATCTTTTTCGAGGCATTTTTAAGCTTTATTGGGATTGGTGTACCAGCACCACAAACATCACTTGGCTCATTGGTGAATGAAGGACGTGCAATGTTATTAATTCATCCGCACGAGCTATTCATTCCGGCTGTTGTATTGAGTTTATTAATCTTATTCTTCTATTTGTTTAGTGATGGCTTGCGAGATGCATTCGACCCTAAAATGCGTAAATAGAAAATGAGATTGTGAAAAAGGAGGAAAGGTACCATGTCTGAACATTTATTAGAAGTAAAAGACTTGCATGTGTCCTTTGATATTACAGCAGGGGAAGTGCAAGCGGTTCGCGGAGTAGATTTTTATTTGAACAAAGGGGAAACACTAGCGATTGTGGGAGAATCTGGTTCTGGAAAGTCTGTGACGACAAAAGCAATAACGAAGCTGTTTCAAGGACCAACTGGACGAATCAAACAAGGTAAAATTATATTTGATGGAGAAGATTTAACGCAAAAGACAGAAAAAGAGTTGATGAAGTTGCGTGGTAAAGAGATCTCTATGATATTTCAGGATCCAATGACATCGCTCAACCCGACAATGAAAGTGGGTAAGCAGGTGATGGAACCGATTATTAAACATATTGGATTAAACAAGGCCGATGCGAAAAAGCGTGCCATCGAATTGCTAGAGCTTGTGGGGTTGAAAAACGTTGAATCACGTTTCAATGCTTATCCGCATCAATTTTCAGGAGGACAACGCCAGCGTATAGTGATTGCGTTAGCACTGGCATGCGAACCGAAAATATTGATTGCGGACGAACCTACGACGGCATTAGATGTGACGATGCAAGCGCAGATTTTAGATTTGATGAAAGAGCTTCAACAAAAGATTGATACGGCGATTATTTTTATCACACATGATTTAGGCGTCGTTGCCAATGTGGCAGATCGTGTGGCAGTGATGTACGGTGGACAAATGATTGAGACGGGGAATGTAGATGAAATATTTTATGATCCACGTCATCCATATACATGGGGTTTGTTATCGTCAATGCCAGACTTAGAAACACAAGACGACACAGAGTTATTGGCAATTCCAGGGACACCACCTGATCTGGTACACCCACCAAAGGGAGATGCCTTTGCGCCGCGGAGTCATTATGCATTGGCAATCGATTTTAAAGAAGCACCACCATGGTTTGGTGTATCACCGACGCATTATGTGCGTTCTTGGTTGTTAGATGAACGTGCGCCGAGCGTTGAACCACCAGAGATTGTAAAACGCAAACAGCGCCACATGCCAAATAACTTCGACAAACCAGAACGTGTAGAAAGGGTGTCGTTTTAAATGGAAAATAGGGAGAAACTAGTAGAAGTACAACACTTAAAACAATACTTCAATGCTGGAAAGGCGAATGAAGTTCGTGCCATCGATGATATTTCATTTGACATTTATAAAGGAGAAACGTTTGGTCTGGTTGGTGAGTCGGGTTCAGGCAAATCAACGACTGGGAAAGCGATTATCAAGTTAAATGATGTGACAGATGGCAAGGTGCTTTACGAAGGGGTTAATATACAAGAAATTAAGAAGCGTAAAGAATTATTGAAGTTTAATAAGAAGATTCAAATGATTTTTCAAGATCCATATGCGTCGCTCAATCCTCGTTTAAAGGTGATGGATATCGTTGCAGAAGGGATTGACATTCATGGACTTGCGAAAGACTCACGCGATCGTAAAAAACGTGTGTATGATTTATTAGAGACAGTGGGATTACGTAAAAGCCATGCCAATCGTTATCCCCATGAATTCTCAGGAGGACAACGACAACGTATCGGTATTGCGCGTGCATTGGCAGTCGAACCAGAATTTATTATTGCGGATGAACCTATTTCAGCGCTAGATGTTTCTATTCAAGCACAAGTTGTGAACTTGATGCAGAAGTTGAAGCGAGAGCGCGATATTACATTTTTATTTATTGCGCATGATTTATCGATGGTTAAGTACATATCCGATCGCATTGCGGTAATGCATTTAGGACGCATTGTGGAGATTGGTACGGCTGACCATATTTACAACCACTCTGTTCATCCATATACACGGTCGTTAATTTCAGCTGTTCCGCAGCCAGACCCTGAGACTGAGCGTACGAGAAAGCGGATTACATATGTACATGATGCCAGCAAAAACGATCAACGTTCACTAAAAGAAGTCGCACCGGAACATTTTGTTTTTGCGACAGATGAAGAACTGGCACAATTTCAAGCAGCGTATCAGACTCAAGTATAACTTTGAAAGGGGAATGTCAAGTGAAGACTCGGAAAACATTGAAATTATTCACGCCAATCTTGGCAGCTGCACTTATTTTGTCAGCGTGTGGCAGTGGCGAAGGGGTTTATGATGATAAAGGGCAAGTCTTTCGTAAAGTGATTCCACAAGATATGTCATCACTAGATACGGCAAAAGTAACGGATTCGGTCAGTTTCGATAAGTTCAATCAAGTGTATGAAGGCTTGTATGTATTGGACGGCAAGGATCGAGCACAGCCTGGCGTTGCTAAAGGAGAACCGAAAATATCAGCAGATGGTAAGACATGGACGATCAATTTACGAAAGGATGCTAAATGGTCGAATGGCGACCCAGTAACTGCACATGACTTTGTCTTCTCATGGCAACGTGTGTTAAACCCAGATACAGCGTCTGAATATGCGTATATTATGTACGACTTAAAAAATGCCGAAGAAATCAATGCAGGTAAGAAGAAACCAACAGAACTCGGTGTGAAAGCGTTAGATGATTATACGTTACAATTCGAATTAACCAAGCCAGTACCGTACTATAAAGAAATGTTAGCATTTGGTACATTTATGCCACAAAATGAAAAAGTTGTTAAAAAATATGGTGAACAATATGGTACGAAGGCAGATAAAGCGGTTTATAACGGTCCATTTACTGTGAAAGAATGGGCAGTAGAAGATAAAATTATGTTAGAAAAGAACGACAAGTATTGGGATAAAGATGTTGTGAAGTTAGAAAAGGTTAATTACAAAGTTCTAAAAGATCAACAAGCAGGTGCATCACTCTATGATACAAATTCAGTAGATGATACCTTGATTTCAGCGGAGCAAGTAGAAAAATACAAAAACAATCCTGCTTTGCAAAAACGTTTATTAGCTGCAACATTTTTCTTAAAGTTAAATCAAGGGAAAGTGAGCGCTTTCAAAAACAAAGATATGCGTTTAGCTTTGGCACAATCAGTCGATAAACAGGCATATGTTAACTCTGTTTTGAACAATGGTTCTGCTCCAAGTGATGATTTTACTGGAAAAGGTACAGCGAAAGCACCGGATGGATCTGACTACACAAATCAAATTGATTCGCCACTCGTGTATAATCCTAAAAAAGCGAAAGAACACTATGAAAAGGCGAAAAAAGCATTGGGTAAAAATTCATTTACTTTTACGTTGAATACTGATGATACACCGGCGAATAAAGTGTCAGCAGAGTTTGTGAAAGCACAAATTGAGCAAAATCTACCTGGCGTGACGGTTAAAATTAAGCAGTTGCCATTTAAGCAACGTATCGCACGTGAACATAGTGAAAACTATGATATCTCATTTTCTGGTTGGGGACCTGACTATCCAGATGCTTTGACATTCTTGGAAATTATGACAACGGGTAATTCAGCGAACAACACGGGTTGGAGTGATAAGACATACGATCAAATGTTGAAAGATGCGAACGGTCCATTACTTCAAAAATTGCAAGAACGCAATCAGACATTAGTTGATGCTGAAGAGCGCTTGTTGAGCGATGCCCCAATTGCCCCAATTTACCAGAAAGGGGAAGCGCATTTGACGAATCCACAAGTGAAAAATTTGCAATACCATAATATTGGTGGCGATACAACATTGAAATATGCGTATATTGATAAAAGTATTGATCGTGAAACAGGTAAAAAGAAAGAAAAATAAGTTACAAGAAACAGGACACTCATATGATAAGCGTGTTCTGTTTTTTGTTCTCGCAAAGGATGATATCTCTTGTTATGATAGAGATATTAATATAAAAGGAGTACATTGATGAACACATTAACGCCAGAAGAAAGAGAGACATTGCTTACCGTATTAAAGGAACGTTTTGAGAAATATCCAGAACGTCATGAAGGTATTGAATGGGAAGAGGTTGAACAGCAGTTACGTACAACGGATGATAAGTTGTGGTCACTTTATGAAATGGAACGCACAGACGGGGAACCCGATGTTATTGGTATGGAAGATGGACAGTATGCATTTATAGACTGTTCAGTGGAAAGTCCAAAAGGGCGTAGAAGTGTGTGCTATGATCAAGCTGCATGGGAAGCACGTAAGAAGCATAAGCCTAAAACGAGTGCAATGGAAATGGCTGTAGCAATGGGAATTGAGATGTTGACAGAAGCACAGTATCGTCATTTACAAACACTTGGTACATTTGATAAGAAAAGTTCAAGTTGGATTGCAACACCAGATAAAATTCGAGACCTAGGGGGCGCATTATTCTGTGACTATCGTTATAATACGGTATTTACGTATCACAATGGTGCAGAATCTTATTACGCTTCTAGAGGTTTTCGTGGTATGTTAAAAATTTAAAATCAATCAAAAGAGCAGGCGCCTGTTGTATTGACAGATGTCTGCTCTTTTATCGTGATATTATTTTGTTTTGCGTCCTAAGCCCATCGCTTTTTCCATTTTTTTCAATGTTTTATATGATGCGCGCTGTGCTTTGTCACGACCTTCATCTAAAATGGCGTCTAAACGATCAGATTGATAGAATGTATTGAATTTTTCTTGAAAGTCGATGAGGAAGTTTTCTACGACTTCTGCCAAATCACCTTTGAAAGCGCCATAGCCTTGACCTTCATATTGTGATTCTAGTGATTCAATCGATGTATCTGTTAAGCTGGAGTAAATAGTTAATAAGTTAGAAATACCTGGTTTGTTTTCTTTATCGTATTTAATGATACCGTCTGAGTCTGTCACTGCACTTTTAATCTTTTTCGCAGCGAGACGAGGCTCATCTAATAACGAAATAAAGTTTTTTTGGTTATCATCGCTCTTACTCATCTTCTTAGTAGGATCTTGTAAACTCATCACGCGACCACCGACTTTAGGCATATGAATGTCTGGCTTTACAAGTACATCGTTATAACGACTATTGAAACGATCTACTAGGTTACGTGTTAACTCGATATGTTGTTTTTGATCATCGCCGACTGGTACGATATCAGTATTATATAAGACGATGTCAGCTGCCATTAATGGTGGGTATGTCAACAGTCCAGCTGGAATACCGTCATTTTGCTTTTGTGCTTTGTCTTTGAATTGTGTCATGCGTTCAAGTTCACCGACTGATGAAATGGTTGTTAACATCCAACCAGCCTGAACGTGTGCGGGCACTTCAGATTGAATAAAAAGAGTAATCTTATCAGGATTAAGACCAGAAGCAAGGTAAATAGCTGCTAATTTGCGTGTCTGTTCGCGTAATTTTAAGCGATCTTGTGGCACAGTAATTGCATGTTGGTCAACAATGCAGAAATAGCAATGATAGTCATCTTGGATATCGGCAAATTGTTTGAGTGCACCGATATAGTTTCCTATTGTTGGGATACCGCTTGGTTGGATACCGGAAAATAATGTTTTCATAAATAAATTGCCTACTTTCTGTTCATGAATATTCTTTTACTATTATAACAGTATTATTATAACTGTGCTTTACATTAATTCACAATGCTTGATCATTACAGGGTTTGTCATCACCATTTAATAATGAACGTATTTAATTCTGTATGTGTGAGATATACATAATATACAACTAAAGCAAGGTACTGATTTAAACATTAATATGACGTCACGACATACATCCCCATATCCATTTGCCTCAGTATACTGCTATCTCATTACTCAAGACAGACTTTACCGATTCTTTACAAAATACTTCACTCATTTTCCTTATTTTTAGTGAAACGCAAATATGAGCTTCTACTAATAAGTAAATAAAGCGTATTTTTTGAGAAAGAGCGTTTGTCTCGTTCTTTGCCCTTTATCTATAACAAACAATTTAACGTATTTCCCCTAAAAATTAGAAAGCCATGCGAAATATGCACGGCTTTCTACTATATATAAATACCTATTATGGACGATTGTCATGTTTTTGACGACGTCTGCTTCCTAAGAAGATTGCACCTATACCAGCAAATAATGAGCCAAGCAACGTACCATTTATATCTTGTTCGTTACCTGTGTCAGGTAATTTTTCTTTGCCATTACCCTTATTATCTTTGCCTTCTGAATCTTTATCTGTATGCCCTTTTTTATTATCATCTGCGTCAGAATCCGAGTCGCTATCAGAGTCGGAATCGCTGTCAGAATCCGAGTCAGAATCGCTATCCGAGTCACTATCAGAGTCGGAATCACTATCAGAATCCGAGTCGCTATCAGAGTCGGAATCACTATCAGAGTCGGAATCGCTATCAGAATCCGAATCACTATCAGAATCCGAGTCGCTGTCAGAGTCCGAATCACTATCAGAGTCCGAGTCACTATCAGAATCCGAGTCGCTATCTGCATCGGAATCAGCATCACCGTCACCCTCATCACCTGGTTCTAATTCACAAAGTGTTACAACAGCGATATCAGCTAAGTCTTCGTCTACCGGTGCCCAAAAAGTAACAGCCGGGCTGGCATGGAGCTGGAACTTTTCTGGATAGTTAAGGAGTGCGCTAGAGATATCTGGCCCTATTATACTCCAGTGTCCCATATTACGTGTTACTGCTACCCCTGGTTGACCATAAAAACCGTGTTCATCGAATGTCCCTAATTTAATTTTTTCTGGATGTTCAATATAGTAGTATGTACTACCAGAATCGATATATTTCACTTCATCATCAAAGACAATTTCATCCCGTGGCTCAGGTCTGTAATCATCAAGAGATTGTGAGCCTGTATCATAATTATTGATTCCATTTATTTCAGAAAATGATCTCCATCCTAAGCGCGCATCTAATGGTAAATAAGGTGTTTTTTCATATTGTTCTTTTGAAATATCAAACTCTACTTTCAAGCCAATAGGTCCTAGAACTAATGTATTGACCGTAAATGAACGAACTAAATCAGCCAGATTTTGTCCGCTTGTTGAATCGATATAGTTGCTCTCTTCATTTTTGTAAATATTATGTCTTACAACTGAAAGGGGTGTTTTGCCTTGTTCTTTTAATTTTAAATACTCTTCGTATGTTGGGATATTATGAAAATTTGGGTTTTCACCTTTTGTTTCATCATAACCATCTTCATATTGTTCATATGTCATTTGACCTAATTCCATCTCAACATCATGTGGTTTACTTGTTTTTTCTTCACGTGTTCCAATTAATGTAAATTTTACATTTTCAGCAAATTTAGGAATCGTAATGTTAAACGTACTACCTGTTTGAATATGATTACTTGATAATATAGGGTTTAATGATACTTCATAGTCATATTTCACACGTCCATCTTTTTGAATTTTAGCACATCCTGGTGTTACGTTGACGCCACCACCACCAACTTGATGTACGTTATTAGACAATATTTCTCTATCTTCTCCTGGTTCTGCTGGTACATATGTTATTTTCTCTTCTGGTTCAGAGGCTTCTTCAGTGTTTTGTACCGATTCCGTGCTTTCTGTACTTGCTGTTGTAGGGGCATCTGCCTCAGTTGTTTCTTCTTCACTTTTTGGAGTTTCAGCTTGTGTATCTGGTTCTGAAGTTGAAGATTCTTGTGTTGAAGTTTCTTGTGCTTGTGCTGATGTTTCTTCTGTAGATGTAGAAGTTGCTTCAGGTTCAGTAGTTTCAGCAGCTTGTGCACTATGTGCGGCGCCTAAAAACAACAAAGTTGTCAACACTGCCGATCCAGCGCCATAAGAAAATTTGCGAATACCAAAAATTTGTTTTCTGTGGTCATACTTTTTGTATTGTTGGAAGTTTTTCATAATTTCTTTCCTTTCCCTTAGTTATTAAGTATTGATTTGCTAATTTCATTTAACTATAAATAAAATAT
>NZ_JANUXY010000006.1 GCF_024814435.1 Staphylococcus americanisciuri | reverse complement strand
TGTTACTTGGTCTTACAACAAGCTCCATTAATGTTGGAGACTCACGATACATTTCTTTCATTTCACCTAAGATTTACTGTACACACTTATATATCCTTTTTCGTTCCACTACTTATCTTTCTATAAGCTGCCGGGTATACCCGTTTTCTGTACATCGTAAATCTATAACCTCCATTCTTTACTTTGTATGAATATTGTTCAGTCCTTCAGTATTTCTACCTATTATGACCTCTGCTGACTTCTCATCATTCGTTGTTACTACGACTTCCATCGCTGATGAGACCTCCCCGGGTAAGCGTAATCACTTTCCACTCACGTCACTGCATCATTTACTATATAGAACTCGGGTAGTATCGGACTTTATCTTGTTAAGCAGATTCGTCCATTCTACATAGCCTTATATGATATTTCTGTTCGTCAGTGCGAGTGTTTGCGTCCGACTTCCTTCAGATTCCACTTCACAATGGACACCCTTGTCTTTCGCTAACAGTTCCTACTACCAAGCCTGTAACAGACTTTCACCGTCAAGTTATTACCCATGCCGGGAGCACTTATATAAACCCCACCTATTCACCAGGTGGGGCTGTGTTTTCTTCCAGGTGTTTTTGATACTCATAAAGTGTTTTGGCATTCTTCAAAGTCAAATTCTCTATGCTTCTTTCACCACGACGCATAGCATTTATATTGCCATAACTTACTCCAGTATCTTTATTTATTTGATAACTGGATATTTCTTTGCTATCAATGAGTTTTTTTATTGCATTGTATAATTCATTGTAACTGTTCATATTTTCGGAATGAGGCTGTAATTTTATAAAGTCAGTAATAATATAAGATTAATTACTGATAATATCAAAGTCAATATGAATATTACAAAAATAACTTTCTCTTTTTTTATGTTTGCCATCTTTAGTACCTCCATTTATAATGAGGTAAAGGGCTTACGCCCTTACCTAGTTAGTATGAGTGTTGCAATGAGTGTTAGTATTTGTATGATGAGCCCTGCGACGGCTATCATCAACATTTTTTCATTGTAACGCTCTTTTTTTCAACCTTTTCACTTATCATCTAGCCTCCTCCTTTGTTTCGTTTGCGATAACTTAGGTTAAGAATACAATATAAAAGTTTCGATGTCAACAACTTTATTTAGAAAAATTTCTTGTGTTTCGAAAACGAAACTCATATAATAAAAGTATCTTATAATATGGGGGTTTTTGACATGGGAATTGGCAAAGGTCTTAAAATGTTGAGAAACAGCAATAACCTAACTATGGAAGAGTTAGCCAATGATTTAAACAAAAAATATCCTGAATCTATGAAACTAACTAAAGGAAAAATATCCAAATGGGAAAATGAAAAAGAAGAACCTCGTTTATCCACTGCGAAAATATTAGCAGAGTATTTTGATGTTATGATAAATGATTTATATGATGATAAGCACAAAGAAGAACACACCAAGTCAATCACTACTATATATAATCAATTAACACCCTATCGTCAAAAACACGTTCTCACATACGCTAAACATCAATTGGAAATACAGAACGAGCGCACAAATGATGTAATCGACCTAGACGATTATAAAGGAGACATTATCCAAGAAACATCTATTAACGGTTATGCTTCCGCTGGTATTGGAGAACAACTCTTTGATGAACCAAGATTTAAAGTTAATGTCAAAGGTTATATACCACCACACGACTTAGCACTTCAAGTTAATGGAGATTCGATGGAACCAATGTTTGAAAACGGAGAGATTATCTTTGTTGAAAAAACACACGACATCAAAAATGGGCAAATTGGGGTTTTCATCATTAATGGAGAATCCTTTGTAAAAAAAGTGCGTGTTGAAGATGATAGACTCACTTTAATATCATTGAACAAAAAATACAAAGACCTTCACTTTTATGAAAATGAAGGTGTGAAACTTGTTGGCAAAGTGATTTTATAGCAAATAAAAAGGAGTGATCGTGATGAAAGATTTTCTATATTTAGATACTGATTCTATTTCAAGTATCTCAGCTCAATTATTTGAAGGTAATATACTTGAAATAATTGATGAGAAAGCAGAAGTTAGAGGTGAAAATATAACTGATAACTATGGTAGCAATGAAAAGAAAAGTAACTCTGCGAAATTAGGAATCAGTGCTACAAATGTTAGTGGAACTGCTGAAAATTCTACGTTTGAAAATAAAACTGTTCAATTCATGAATAATGACACTTTCAAAATGGGGATAAAAAAAGCTTACGATGACTTCTTATACAATAAAGTACATGATGAATTGAAATCAAAAAAAGCAATAAAAAAATTAAAAGATAGCAATCAATTTGATTTTGTTGCTATTGACGATAGTTACAGCGTATTAGATCTACACACTTCTTCTAAAATATTTGACACAGATTTACTTCGACAACTCCCATACATTAATGATCGACTTGAATTACCGAGTATTAAATCTTTAGAAGATAAATTTAAAAGCGCAGAAAAGTACCTTTCAAATCCAGGATCAAATAAAATTCCACGCCACTTTCAAAACTCAACCGAGTTAAAAAGTTTTTATAATAGCTTTAAGGAACTGTATGCAATGAAAACTTTTAATGAGATGACCAAACATTTAAATGTCACTTTGGGTCATAAAATAATTTTAAACAAAGATAATACCATACTGATTGGAGACAGAGAACATTTGCGTATTCCAGGTGAAACCATATCTTTAGCAAACAAAATAAATTTAAAAGGTTTTGGTAGAAAGATAACTATAACAGAAAAAATATCTAGTGTAACTGACTTTCAAAACAAAAGTTCTGATAAACAAGGTTTTCTTTCAGAAGGAACTCAAGGTATGTTAATGATATACCTTAGCTCAATATTAAACTTAAACGAAAAGGACACCTTTGATATAATCCAACCAATTGGTTTAGAATTCTCAAAAGTGCCTGAATAGTTCTTTTTCAACATGTTTCTGAAGATTGCTTTTGTTCTCATATAACCTATGCTTTAAGTTTCTTTGTTTCATAGTTTCATAGTTTGTTCGGTGACTTTTTGACATACTTATGCGTTCTTTTTCAATTAGATTGATTTTACTTTTAACTAATTTAATCATAATTAGCACCACCTGTCTTTAGTACGATTATAACACAATTACTGTCGATATGTAATTTTAGATATACTGGGTAGCCCGCCTACCCTATATATTTTTTACAAATAAACAGAACATACGTTCTTAAAAGGAGTGATACGAATGACTTCATTCACAGTATCAAAAAGGAAAAACAAAAAATCGACTAGCTGGCAGTATGACGTAAAGCACCCCTCTTTCAAATCAGGCAAAAAGAGAAAGTCTGGTTTTAAAACTAAAGCAGAAGCAATCAATGCTGCACAACAACTTATTCGCGACTTAGCAGATGGTAATTTTGTAGAAGATAATAAGACATTTTCTGAGTATTATACTGACTGGTTAGAAATAAAAAATAAAAAACAAGTTTCGTCCAAACAGTACTATTGGTATGAGCGCTCTCTAAAGCTATTCAATGAATACTTCGGTTATGATTTTTTAATCAAGAATATCAAACGTTCTGAATACCAAAAATTTTTGAACGAATTTGGTCAGGGAAGAACGACAGAAACAGTGAGAAAAGTACACGGATGTTTATCACGTTGTATAAAAGACGCAGTATATGACGGTTATTTAAGAAAAGACCCGACTTATCAAATAGATTTGAAAGGCACAAAACAACCTAAACGAGAAGAAAAAAAGTATATAAGTACTAAAAATTATTTAGATTTAATCCAATACTTTAAAAACCGTGATGAAGAAAGTTATATTTTTCTTTTTATTTTAGCGATAACAGGCGCTAGATTTAGCGACGCAATCAATATGGTTCCTATAGATTTAAATGAAAAAGACGGGCTCATTCATTTGAGAGGCACTAAAACCAATAATGCGGATCGATTCGTGGAAGTTCCTAAAAAAGATATTAAAACTATAAAGTCTAAATTAGCTAAACTCCCTAAACAGGTTGATGGTAAAATTTTCAAACTTAGCCATACCGCAGTGAGTAAATCATTTAATTATGCTAAGAAAAGCGTAGGGCTAAATGATGACGGCATAACACCTTACTCACTAAGACACACTCACACCTCTTACCTACTTTCTAAAGGAATACCGATTGAATATATCAGTAAAAGGTTAGGGCACTACAACATCTCAATAACTTTAGACGTGTACTCACATTTGTTAGAAGAACATAAAAAAGAGCAAGGTCAACGTGTCAGAGAAATTTTTTCTTGACACTTTTTTGACACTTGCAAATACAAAAACCTTTAACATCAAGGGGTTTCGGTTTTAAATAACGTCCTGGGAGGGATTCGAACCCCCGACCGATGGCTTAGAAGGCCATTGCTCTATCCAGCTGAGCTACCAGGACTTTTAACACAAAGTTAATTATAACTAACTCTCATAAATAAATCAACAACACACTTTGGAAATTTATTTTCTTTTAACCTATATCAAGGAATTTTACAATGATTTGCATTCAATGAGTTTCAGCAATGCATTAAATACAAAAATATATCAATTAATCCTCAAATCAGTTATAGTATAAAAGAATTCAAAAAAAGGAGATTGATTATGACAAACTTATATCCATATTTAGCTTTTGAAAATACAAAAGAAGCATTAACGTATTATGAAGATGTTTTTGGTGCAACAGATGTAATACGTTTACCAGTTACTAAAGAACAAGCTAGTCAATTTGGTTTAGATGAAACACAAGCAGAATCAGCAACGATGCATGCCGTATTTGTAATCGGTGGTACACAACTGTATGCTGCCGATTCATTTGGTAAAACAGGACAATTGAATGGTGCAATTTCTTTGATGTTAGATTATGATATTACAAATGAAGCGGACGCAAAAGAGATTCAAGCTTTGTACGACCGTGTGAAAGACCATGAAAGTATTAATATTGAACTGCCATTTGAAGAACAATTCTGGGGTGGCAAAATGGGTGTGTTCACTGACAAATATGGCGTTCGTTGGATGTTACATGGTACAGATTATGAAAAAATGGCACAACAACATCAATAGTATTCATTTGCTATCGCTATGCACATATCAGTTAAATAAATAATATTGCTTTTATTTTCTTATTATTTTTTTAAATAAAAACGCAGTAAAAAATAGCCATCAAAATGGATTAAAGTAAATGATGGCTATTTTTGTGCACTTTTTTAGGCTGTTCAGCTTCTACAGTAAAAAGGCAGAATGGCTTATCATGCCACCCCACCACAAAAGATATAGCGCCTGATTTTGTTAGTTCAACTACTGATGTACATAGTCTTTGGGCAGTTTCTTTGTTGTATTCGATGCCTATTTTTAATGACCTTCTATTTTAACTCTATACTTTGTAAAATCTGATGGTCACGATTTCTAAAATTCACTACACCATGTGCATCATCGTATTTGATTTCTGCATAGGTTTCCTCTACATGACTACGTGATTGTGAAATACTTCCTGGATTGATGACGTGGATTCCATTTATTTTTTCATAGCGCGCCACATGCGTATGACCATACAATGCAAATTGTGCGCCTTGTTGATGTGCTTGGTCAGCAATCATTTCTCTAGAACGGTTCACCCCAAATAGATGACCGTGTGTTAAAAATAATGTTACATCATCAAATTGTGCAACTGCTGTTTCTGGAAATTCGGGATAAAAGTCCATATTCCCTTTCACACGTTGATAAAGTGCTAACTCAGTATCATCATATTTAAATTCTGAATCACCGAGATGAAAGAAAGCATCTGCATCATCATGATGTTCATAGATATTATATAAAATGCCAGTTTCTGAGTGGTTATCACTCACTGCTATATACTTTTTCATACTTACTCATCACCTTGAATAAATGCTTGTAGTTTGTCGATAGCTTTGCGTCTATGGCTGATTTCTGCTTTCTCTTCCGCAGTTAATTGTGCCATTGTTTTATTTTTGCTTGGCACATAGAAAACAGGATCATACCCAAAGCCATTGTCTCCATTGCGTTGTAGTGTAATTTCTCCATCAACTGTCCCTTTAAATGTGTGTGTCTCACCTTCAGCCGTCGTCATACTAATCACACACACAAAACGTGCAGAGCGCTGTGTTTCTGAGCCTAACTTTTCCAGCAACTTATCGATATTGGCATCATCATCCTTTGCTTCGCCTGCATAACGCGCCGAATAGATACCAGGTTCACCATTCAATGCAACTACTTCCAGACCGCTATCATCAGCGATTACTGTTTTGCCAAGTTCTTTGGCAGCTGCTTCAGACTTTAAACGTGCATTTTCTTCAAATGTTGTCCCTGTTTCTTCGACGTCAAAACCAGTGATAAGTGAATCGATACCCACCACTTCATCATCACGAAATATCATTTTAAAATCATTAATTTTTCCTTGATTTGATGATGCAATGACAATTTGTGCCATTGTGCATCCCTCCTATTTCAATGTTATTTTTTGAACTTCTGCATCGATTTTTAACCATTCTTTAATAATATACGTCATATGTGTCACATCACCATTTGCAAAGAAGCGATGTTGAGGATTTGGATGATAATGTGCATGCTCATGACTAAATGTCAATAAAGCACTCACTTCACGCGCAGTTTCAAGCCCTGAGGAAATGACAACTTTACACTTACCAAAATAATCATAAATCGGCTGATACAACAATGGATAATGCGTACATCCAAGAATGACCGTATCCGCATCATACTGACGCCAGCGTTTCAAAGTTTGGTGCATAATAATACTTGTTATCGTCGGATCTTTATATTTCATCTCTTCAACCAGAGGCACAAACCCGGGGCATGCAACACCACGTACTTCTACATGTGGATTGATACGATTAATCTGATGACGATATGCTTCTGACTTAATCGTCCCTTCTGTTCCTAAGACTAATACTTTTTGATTTTTAGTAGTCATAATAGCTGTACGTGCACCTGGTTCTATCACGCCAATTACTGGTATTTTTAATTGCTTTTGTAATGGTTCTAGTGCGACAGCTGTTGCTGTATTACAAGCAATAACCAACAGCTTGATATTGTACTGGGTAAGAAATTCTGCCATTTGTATCGTGAAATCTCTCACTTCATCCGCACTTCTTGGACCATATGGGCAACGTCCTACATCCCCAAGATAATAAATCGTTTCATTAGGAAGCTGACGTATGATTTCCTTTGCAACAGTTAATCCACCCACACCTGAATCCATGACACCAATTGGTCTTTCCATGGCTATTCCCTCTTCTCTACATGTCTTAATGACCATTTTATCATTGATGTTACATGTATGCTAGAAAGTCAAACCTTGAAATAGCGCTCTATTAACACCTTTTCATTACTTGTCTGTCCGTGATAAAAAAATACAAGCCGGAATATTAATAGAAAACAATATCAAAAGTAAGGAGCATGTTATAAAAAGCAGTAGCTGACTGGCATGAAAGTACGTTTTTTACTCTTTCTTAGTCTAGCTAGATAAGATAGCAAAAGCTTTTTAACAAATACGATGCCTATGCTCGTAAAATTTGACCAAAATCCATAAAGTAAGGCTGGAACAGCGCTATGCTCCAGCCTTACTCATCTATTCTTTCTATTAATCCACTAAATGATCAGAACCAAAGAATGATTTGAACATGTGGAAAGTTGTTTCTCTATTAAGTGCTGCGATTGATGTTGTCAATGGAATGCCTTTTGGACAAGCTTGTACACAGTTTTGTGAGTTACCACAAGCTTGCAGACCTCCCATATCCATTAGTGCATTCAAGCGCTCATCTTTTGTCATAGAGCCTGTTGGATGCAAGTTGAACAAACGCACTTGTGAAATCGCTTGTCCGCCAACAAAGCTGTTATTACGTGTAACGTTCGGACATACTTCCAAGCAGACACCGCATGTCATACATTTTGACAATTCATATGCTGTTTGACGTTTCTTCTCAGGCATACGTGGCCCTGGACCCAAATCATACGTACCATCAATAGGTACCCAAGCTTTCATGCGTTTCAAGTTATCGAACATGCGCGTACGATCCACTTGTAAGTCGCGAATAACAGGGAACGTACTCATTGGTTCCAAACGAATAGGCTGTTCAAGTTGATCAACGATTGCTGAACATGATTGACGTGCACGACCGTTAATCACCATTGAACATGCGCCACATACTTCTTCTAAACAGTTCATATCCCAAGTTACAGGCGTTGTTTTTTCCCCTTTATCGTTATATGGGTTACGTTGAATTTCCATCAAGCAAGCGATGACATTCATGTTATCGCGATAAGGAATCACGAATGTCTCTTCATAAGGTTGTGAGTGCTCATCTTTTTGACGCTTGATGATTAATGTTACCGTTCTATTCGTATTTTGGTTGGGTTGTTGTGCTGTAACTTGTTCTTTTGTGTTAGTCATTATTTTTTACCCCCTTTTGACTTACTTGTGTAGTCACGTTTACGAGGTGGGATTAAGCTAACATCAACAGGCTTATACGTAAAGGCTGGTTTTTCGTGCGGACCTTGGTATTGCGCCAATGTATGCTTCAACCACTCTTCATCGTTACGCTCTGGGAATTCTGGTTTGTAGTGTGCACCACGAGATTCGTTACGGTTGTATGCACCGATTGTGATAACACGTGCCAACACAAGCATGTTCCACAATTGACGTGTGAAGAAAACAGCTTGGTTACTCCATTGTGATGTATCTTCCATATCGATATCTTCATATCGTTTCATCAATTCAACAATTTTCTTGTCTGTTTCTAACAAACGCTTATTATCACGAACAACTGTTACGTTAGCTGTCATGATTTCACCCAGTTCACGGTGTAATTTATATGCGTTCTCTGTCCCTTTCATATTCAAAAGCTTATCAAAGCGTGCTTGTTCTTCATCAACACGTTGTTGATACATTTTATCATCCATATCAACATAAGACTTTTCAACGTTTTGAATATACTTCACAGCATTTGGTCCTGCAACTGTTCCACCGTAGATTGCTGATAGTAATGAGTTTGCACCCAATCGGTTACCGCCGTGTTGTGAGAAATCACATTCCCCAGCTGCAAATAGACCGTCGATATTAGTCATTTGGTCATAATCTACATATAAACCACCCATTGAGTAGTGAACTGCTGGGAAGATTTTCATTGGTACTTTGCGTGGATCATCACCTGTGAATTTTTCATAAATTTCAATGATACCACCAAGTTTGACGTCCAACTCATGTGGATCTTTGTGTGATAAGTCAAGGTATACCATGTTTTCACCGTTGATACCGAGTTTTTGGTTCACACAGACGTCAAATATTTCACGTGTTGCAATATCACGTGGCACCAAGTTACCATAGTCAGGATATTTTTCCTCTAAGAAATACCATGGCTTACCGTCTTTATATGTCCAAATACGTCCACCTTCACCACGAGCTGATTCTGACATAAGACGTAGTTTGTCATCGCCAGGAATTGCTGTTGGGTGGATTTGGATAAACTCACCGTTCGCATATTGTACCCCTTGTTGATAAACAATAGATGCAGCTGAACCTGTATTAATCATTGAGTTCGTTGTTCTGCCGAAGATAATTCCTGGGCCTCCAGTTGCCATAATAACTGCATCAGAGCCAAATGACTTAATCTCAGATGTTGTAATATTTTGTGCAACGATTCCACGCGCTGCATTGTCGTCATCTTTAACAACACCTAGGAATTCCCATCCTTCATATTTCGTTACAAGTCCGTCTACCTCAAAGCTACGCACTTGCTCATCTAATGCATACAATAATTGTTGTCCTGTCGTCGCACCTGCAAATGCCGTTCTGTGATGAAGTGTCCCACCAAAACGACGGAAATCTAATAAACCTTCACTCGTTCTATTAAACATAACACCCATGCGATCAAGTAAATGGATAATCTTAGGTGCAGCTTCTGTCATCTTCTGAACAGGTGGCTGGTCAGCTAAGAAATCGCCACCATATACCGTATCATCAAAATGAATCCATGGTGAATCTCCTTCACCCTTTGTGTTGACTGCCCCGTTGATACCGCCTTGTGCACAAACTGAGTGAGAGCGTTTAACTGGAACGATTGAGAACAAGTCAACGTGTGCACCTTGTTCTGCTGCTTTAATTGTTGACATGAGCCCTGCAAGGCCACCACCGACAACAATAATTTTCTTCTCTGCCATAAAATAGTCACTCCCCTGAAATGATTAAACCGCTTATAAGAACGCTAAGATCGCACTTACACCGATGTATGATACTACTAAGAAAATCACTAATGATACCCATGTAAAAATACGTTGTGACTTTGGTGACTGTAGAATACCCCAAGTCACTAAGAATGACCATAAGCCATTCGCAAAGTGAAATACTACTGCTACGATACACACGATATAGAAAACTAACCACAATGGATTTGTCACAATATCATGAATCATATCGAAGTTTACTTCATGTCCCATTAACTTTTGGATACGTGTTTGCCACATATGAACCATAACGAAGATGAACGTTAACAATCCAGATAAACGTTGGAATAAGAACATCCAGTTACGCATATATGAATAATGGCCAATATTATGGCTCGCGGTAAATGCAATATGCACACCGTACACCGCATGATATAAGATTGGAATATAAATCATAATAATCTCCAAAGCATACAAAAACGGTAATGAGTCCATAAAGCCTGCCGCTTTGTTAAATGCTTCTACCCCCTGAGTAGCTTGATGGTTAACCATTAAATGTACTAATAAGAATGCACCTAGTGGCACAACACCAAGCAACGAGTGTAGACGTCTAAGGTAGAATTGGTTCTTTGATTGTGTCAAAGGAAGTCCCCCCTGCGATACTATTAATTTTTGACTTCTTTTTTGGCGAATGCCCTTGCCTTTAGAAAACGTTTGCATAAACGTGTAAAAAAAAGAAATCAATTCACTATTATTGTAACACTAAATGTGACAAAATTGGGTATGAGAATGATTCTCACACCCGATTTTGTCATGATGTACTGTGCAATGCATGAAACACATTCTCCGCTGCTTGTTTAGGGAGCCCTGCCCCTTGCAATTCTTCAATACTTGCTTCTCGCATTGTCTTTATCGAACCGAACTTACGCAATAAGTTGGCTTTGCGTTTTGGACCGATGCCTTCTATATTATCTAACACCGATTGCATACCTGTTTTACGACGTGTTTGACGATGAAACGTAATTGCAAAACGATGGACTTCATCTTGTATTCGCTGAAGTAAATAAAAAGCTTGACTGTTCTTTTTAAGAGCAATTATTTCGGCTTCATGGCCATACAATAATTCTGCTGTTTGATGTCTGTCGTTCTTCGCTAAGCCCGCAACGGGTATATCTAATCCCAGTTCATTTTCCAATACATCTATGACACCAGACATATGTCCCTTACCACCATCGACAATAATCAAGTCAGGTAATGGAAGCCCTTCACTCAAGACCCGTGTATAGCGTCGTCTCACAATCTCTCGCATTGTCTTATAATCATCCGGACCTTCAACTGTTTTGACTTTGTATTTACGATAACCTTTTTTGTCTGGTTTACCATCCACGAATGTAACCATAGCAGAAACAGGATCCACACCTTGAATATTAGAGTTATCAAAAGCTTCGATACGAATCGGCGTTTGAATCCCCATCGCTTCACCAAGACCTTCAATCGCTTTAATTGTTCGAGATTCATCTCGTGCAATAAGTTCAAACTTGTTGTCGAGTGCGATATGTGCATTTTTATTCGCCAAGTCTACTAGTTGTTTCTTCTGACCACGCTGTGGCATCAATATCGTAGTATCAACAACTGAGCGGATCATTTCTGTATCCAGTCCTTTTGGTACATGTACCTCTTTCGGTACAAAGTGCTGGTTTATTTGATAGAACTGCCCAATAAATGTATAAAATTCTTCTTCTGGCGTTTGTTGTAATGGAAACATCGTTGCTTCTCGTTCAATGAGATTGCCTTGACGCACAAAAAAGACTTGAATACACATCCATCCTTTATCTACACTATAACCAAAAACATCACGAATCGTTTGATCTGTGGATATGACTTTTTGCTTATTCGTTAAGTTTTGAATATGCTGTATCAAATCGCGATACTCTTTCGCTTGCTCAAATGCCATCTGTTCACTAGCTTCTTGCATACGTGTCTCTAAATGACGCAATATCGTCTTATCTTCTCCATTCAAAAAGTCCGATATTTCACGTGACATGCGCTCGTATTCTTCATTTGCTACAGGATAAACGCAAGGACCGAGACACTGACCAATATGATAATATAGACACAAACGATTCGGCATATGATCACATTTGCGAAATGGATAGATGCGATCAAGCAACTTCTTCGTTTCATGTGCTGAATAGGCATTGGGATAAGGGCCAAAATATTTCCCGCTTCCTTTGCGCACTGTGCGTGTTACAATCAATTTCGGATGCCGCTCTTTTGTAATTTTAATAAACGGATAACTTTTACCATCTTTTAATAAAATATTATACCGTGGTTGATACTTTTTGATTAAGTTCAATTCAAGCAATAGTGACTCCGTTTCACTCGATGTGACAATATATTCAAAATCGACAATCTCACTCACAAGACGTGTCGTTTTCGTGTCATGTGACCCTGTAAAATATGACCGCACACGATTCCGCAGGCGTTTTGCCTTACCGACATATATCACTTGATTCTGACGATCTCGCATCAGATAACACCCTGGCTCCATAGGTAATACACTTAACTTTTTCTTAATATTCTCTTTAACATCTTCCAAAAATTATCACCTTCTTACTTGAACAGCAAAGTCCTCAGATATTCTTTACCCTCTTGAACGTGTTTTTTGCAGTCAACCACTAAAAATATACGTATGAAAAGCCTACTCGTATTGTATTACGAATAGGCTTAATGCGTGTGCTGTCATAATGTACAATTGATTATTGTTACACGATCGACTTTAACATCTTATAAATGTTTATCTAAAACTTGTGCTAAGTTTTCTTTAGGTTGAAATCCAACAACTTTATCTACTGGTTGACCGTCCTTGAAAACGATAAGTGTTGGGATACTCATTACTTCAAATTTTGCAGCTGTTGCTTGGTTTTGGTCAACATCTAGTTTTAAGATGTCTGCTTTACCTTCATAGTCTGCTGCTAAGTCTTCTAATACTGGTGCAATCATTTTACAAGGTCCACACCAAGTTGCCCAGAAATCTACTAATTTAACGCCTTCATTTATTTGTTGATCGAATTTTGCATCTGTTGCTTCAATAATAGCCATAATATACAGCCTCCTCGATATTTAATGATGAACAAATTATAACAAATAGGTATATGCCTTTCACTTTTAATGCTCATTAACGTAAAGTGGCGACTGTAACACCGAATCCACCTTCACTTGGCATACCACCGCGATAGTCAGCAACACTTTTATGGCGTTTGAGATGTTGTTGTACACCTTTCTGCAAGGCGCCTGTTCCTTTACCATGAATAATATAAACATCTTCATAGTTACTCAATACAGCTTGATCTAAATATTGATCAAGTGCCACCATTGCTTCGTCATAACGATAGCCACGCAAATCCAATTCCATTTTAACAGTGGAACGATTCGTTCGTGAAATCATCTTGCTAGGTTGTTGCTTGGTCTTCTCTTTCTTTTCTAAGTCTTTCAATGGTAGCTTCATCTTAATAATCCCCATTTGGACAACTGCTTCCTCATCGTCAAGCAGCTCTAAGACTTCACCTTTTTGACCGTATGATAAGACTTTCACTTCATCGCCAGCTTTAATTTCATCCCAACGCTGTTTCTTCACATCTTGTTTAATAGACTTCGCTTCGTATTGATTTTCAAGTTGTTTTTTCTTATCAATCAATTCATGTTCTTTCACTTCTGCACCTTTTTGGTCACGCATTTGACGCAAGGACTTCACAATATCATCCGCTTCTTGTGTTGCTGCTTTAACATGTTGGTTCGCTTTCTCTTTTGCTTCTTCCATCAAGCGTGCCTCGAAGTTTTGATACTTGTCATACTGTTTTGTTAAGTCGCGATGAATCGTTTCTGCTTCACGTACAAGGCGATCCAATTCAATACGTTGGTCATCAACGCGTTTTGCATTGTATTCTAACGATGCAATCATCTCATTAATTTCTTGCTCATCTTGTCCAATCATCGTTTTGGCATGATTAATAATCTTCAAACCGAGTCCTAAACGTTTTGAAATATCAAAGGCATTCGAGCGCCCTGGTACACCCATCAATAATTTGTATGTTGGGCTCAACGTATCCACATCAAATTCTACACTGGCATTCATCACACCTTCTCGATTGTAGCTATATGCTTTCAATTCTGGATAGTGCGTCGTTGCCATCACTAAAGCACCTAATGAATGTACATGGTCTAAAATACTCATCGCTAGCGCAGCACCTTCACTCGGATCTGTACCAGCACCCAATTCATCAAATAAAATTAAACTATTCGCATTAGCTTCGTCTAAAATACCAACAATTGTTTTCATATGAGATGAGAATGTTGACAGTGACTGTTCAATCGATTGTTCATCTCCAATATCACAGAACACATTGTCAAATACACTCAATTGACTGCCATCTAAAGTGGGAATGAGTAGACCAGACTGCGCCATTACAATGATGAGCCCCAGTGTTTTGAGCGTAACTGTTTTCCCGCCTGTATTGGGACCAGTAATAATAACCGTTTGAATATTATCTTCAAATTCAATTGTATTGGCAACGACTGTTTCTCTATCTAATAACGGATGAAATGCCTTTGGTAAATATACTTTGCGCGTTTCTGAAAATGTCGGCTTCGTGCCTTTAATTTTAGCTGCATAACGTGCTTTGGCGATTAAAAAATCCAAATGCCCCATAATCTCTTCAGCAATCAGACACCCTTCTGCTTCTACGGCAACTTCCGCTGTCAGTGCCATCAAAATACGATTGATTTCTGTCGCTTCTTCACTGCGCAAACGACTGACTTGGTTATTCATCTCAACAACCGATGACGGTTCGATATACAGTGTTTGACCAGAGGCAGATTGGTCATGCACAATCCCATTGAAGTCTTGTCGGTACTCGGCTTTTACAGGAATAACGTGACGCTCATTGCGCACAGTTACTAACGTGTCAGAAAGTTTCTTTTGATTTCCTGTTGATTTTACAATGCGATCTAGTTGCGCTTTGACACGTTGATTCGTCTTAGAAATGCGACTGCGAATTGCTTGTAGTTCTGTGCTCGCTGAGTCAAACAAGTCATGACTATCACACGTTTGATGAATCGATTGATAAAGTGGTGTTAATACCGGTAATCGTTGCATTTGTCCATCTAGAATCTCATAATAAACCGCTTCCTCATCTTCAACAATCTGATTATAAAATGTTTTAAATTGGTTCTGTACTTGTATAAGACGTTTAATCGCATTCAACTCTTGGACATTCAATGTACCACCTATTTGAGCACGCTTAATATAAGTTTCTACAGCTGATAAACCACTCAAACTCGGAATGCGGTATTGATTATAAATTCGAGAAATTTCATCCATCTCATCCATTTGAAATGTAACCGTCTCATAATCAGTCGCCGGTGTGAGTGCTCGAACCTTCTCACGACCTAGATCACTGACCACTTCTTGTGCGATGCTGTCTTTGACCTTATCGAACTCTAATATTTCTAAAGTTTTTGTTTTCATAAAAACCCCTCAATCTCTATTTGCCTTGCTTTGGTTGCGTTATAAACGTTTGAAATGCTTCTCGAGACATCGCATTTAAGACATGTTGCCGCTTCACCCATCCTTTTTGTGCTGTTGCGACACCATACTTCATAAAATCTAAATGCGCTCGATGGTGGGCATCGGTATTAATCGTTACCATTAAATCAGGATTTTGACGTAGTACATCTGCGCTCAAATCCAGGCGTTTCGGATTAGCGTTAATTTCTAATACCGTGCCTGTTTCACGACAGAGGGCTATTAATTGTTCCATATTCGGTTCATACCCTTTACGCTTACCAATGATTCTCCCCGTTGGATGCGCGATGTGTCGCACATACGGATTACGGCATGCGACTTCCAAACGTTTCATAATCTCTGCTTCACTTTGATTAAAACTTTGATGAATTGCCGCAATCACATAGTCTAATTGGGCGAGTACTTCATCATCATAATCTAAAGTGCCATCTGGTAAAATATCCATTTCTATACCCGAATAAATGTCGATTTCATCATATTCTGCATTCAAAGTATGAATTTCATCACGCTGTTTTAAAAGGCGTTCGACAGATAAACCATTTGCGACACGCAGACTTTGGGAATGGTCAGTAATACACATATAGTCGTAACCTTTTGCGATATTCGCTTCAACCATTTCGCGCAAACTGAATGCCCCATCACTTGCTGTTGTATGCATGTGAATATCACCACGCATATCTTCTAACGTAATAATAGCTGACAAGTCTCTATCGAATTCTGAACCATCTTCGCGCATGCTTGGTGCAATCCATGGTGTATTAAAATGTCTATAAATCGCTTCTTCACTCTCTAATTGCAACAATGAACCATCTGGTTGTTCAATACCATACTCACTGACCTTTTCACCTTTATCTTTTGCAAGTTGACGAATGCGAATATTGTGATCTTTAGAACCGGTAAAATGTTGTAGTGTATGATAGAACGCATCAGGCGCAATCATGCGAAAATCGACACCGATTGTTTCATCATCATATGACAATGTTAATGAGACTTTTGTTTCACCCACTGCTACTTTTTCAACAAGCTGCGGGATTTCTAACAGTTGTGCTTGAACTTTTAAAGGCGCTTCTGTACTAATAATGTAATCCAAATCTTTGCTCATTTCTTTCATACGTCGGAAACTACCAGCCACTTCAAAACGTTCAATATCAGGAATTTGCATTAAATAATCGCTAATCACTTTATTTAAACCAATCATTTGATCAATTGGATAACGGTCTTTTTTCGCACCTAGTTCTTTAACCGCTACTAAATATTTTTCTTCCGTCTTTTTACCAAACCCGCTCAGTTCTGACACTTTACCGGCTTCACATGCTGCTTGAAATGACGCTTTATCGGTAATATCTAGTTCTTTGTATAGACGTGCAATTCGCTTGCTACCAAGTCCAGGAATCTTCAATAGTGGGATTAAACCACTTGGGACTTCCGCTTTTAATGCGTCTAACACAGGTGCTTCTTGTGTTGCAATATACGTATTAATTACTTCACCGACCCCTTTTCCAATGTTTTTAAGCGTCGTTACATCTTCAATTTCATCAAGCGTACGCTCATCCGTTTCTAAACTTTGTGCCGCTTTTCGGTACGCAGAAATCTTGAACGCATTTTCCCCTTTTAGTTCCATATATGTCGCAATTTCTTCTAATAAACGTATAATCTCTTTTTTCGTTAACATCTTATTCACCTCAATAAAAAGGAAATGGGACAGAAACCTCTGAAGATTTCATCGTCCCACCTTGGCACAGCTAATGTGAAGTACATATACTTCAAATGATCTACTTCTGCCACTATCCTTCATTTTATATAGATTGCCTCTTGCTGATTGTACACCTTCAACTGTCAATCACACTATCATTTGCGCTATCATAAATTCAATGTCACTTCAGATAACAGTGGCACGTTAAAGACTAACCATTGTCCAATACATGACTGTGCAATGTGCGTTTGCAACTGTACGTCTGGTATTAAAACCGCAACATAGCTCGCCAAATGTAGCACCACAATTGCAGACACTACACTGACGAGAGCACCTAGCAGCCGCGTTATGACATCACGTCTTCTTGAAACAAATAGCGGCGCTAAACTATTCAATACTAAGTACATCAAAGTTTTGACGATGAGCACTATAAAGATAAAGCCACATATACGATCAAAGCGTATTTCGGGTTGATTCAGTGATAACACATAATGCACATCATATGCTAGCGTTTTAGGAAATGGTAAAAATAATCGCAAATAATCGCTGAACGGTTGGTAGAATTGTTTGGCAATCCACAAGCCAAATAGCGTGCTACTCAAGTGCAAGACACTCGTAAGCAACCCGCGATGAAAACCAACCATCATAAAGACGAATACAACGACACCTACTCCCAACGCAAACATACTAGTTACCTCGATGCTTTAAGCGCTGAATTTCTTCTCTTAAACGTGCGTTTTCTTCCTCCAACAACACCAATTCATGCATAACATTCACAGCAGTTAACACAGATTTGCGCACGGAGTCTAACCCTGCATTGCGGCTTCCTAACTCTCGAATTTTACTATCCACAAGATCTGCAACATAGCGAATGTGTTCTGGATCATCTTCGCCAACAATCGTATAGTGCTGATCATTTATCGTTACATTGATTCGGTTTTTGAACTCACCCATCTACATTCACCTAACCTATTGTCAATAATTTTGTATATCACGATACATTATACACGACTTCATTTGTTTTGTGTATGATTCCTTTATCTATTCAATTATTTTCCTAATTTATGTTAGTATGTATAAGGATACGATTAGAAAGCGGTGAAAATAATGTCAAATCTTGTACTCGAGTTGTCAAAAGAAGAAATACTTTTATTAAGAGGCACACTGAAAGCTGATCCCGGCAAATTACCACCAGGCATGATATTCCGTTCCAAATACCAAGGCGTAACCATCAGCATTTACAACTCAGGAAAAGGCATGTTTCAAGGTACAAATAATGACAAAGTGGCAAAAGAATTAATCGGCAGAAATACACCAGACTCTGAGCCAAGAATGATTATGGGATCTACTCAAAATAAAACCATCAATTATAATAACTACAGCTGTATCGGCAGTGATGAAGCTGGTAGTGGTGACTACTTTGGTCCACTAACCGTATGTGCATGTTATGTCTCAAAAGAAAACATCGCTGTCCTAAAAGCATTAGGCGTTGATGACTCTAAAAAGTTAACAGATACCAAAATTGTAGCATTGGCAGAACAACTTGTGACGTTCCTTCCCCATTCACTACTGGTATTGGATAATCCTAAATACAATGATCGTAAAGCATTGGACTGGTCGCAAGTTAAAATGAAGGCAGTATTACATAATGAATGTATTAAAAATGTCTTACAAAAAATTGATGTCGACACACTAGACTATATCGTTATTGATCAATTTACCCCGAGATCCACGTATGAGCGTTATGCGATGGGCGATGTACCTTTAAAAAACAAGACATGCTATGAAACAAAAGGTGAATCAAAATCACTCGCAATCGCTGCCGCAAGTATTATCTCACGCTATGCTTTTGTAAAACATATGGATGCCTTGTCTAAGAAATATCACACAACTATCTTGAAAGGTGCCGGTCCAAAAGTTGATCTCGCCGCAGCAAAACTTATTGTCAAACACGGAATAGATGTGGTCGATAACATCACCAAAAAAGATTTTAAAAATCGTGATAAGGCTTTGAAACTTGTAAAAGGCTACAATCGTAAATAACTATAATGTATAATGACGCAATGGAACCAGAATTCTAATGGTTCCATTGCGTCATTTTTGCATTTTACTTACCGCCCATGTGATAAAGTAGCTGCTTGAAAATGAATCAGATTGATATTACTAATCACCTTTATAATAAGTCTCTAAATATAATTACAATAAAAACTTAATTGTGATAGAATGTTAAATGAGCAAGTTGGATAGTAGTGGCTAATCCCAATCAAAGGGGTGATGCCTATGATAATTGATTATAGCTGTAGCACCCAGAAAGGAATAACAGCATGTCGGATTATGAAATACTAATGATTGTATTAACGATCATTGGTTTAGTAGTAGTTTCGCTTAATAGTCAAAAAAAATAACCTTCCAACTTTAGCAGGATGTAAGGTTATTCTAAAACTTACAAAGCTACCGTCTTTTCAACGGGCTCTGAGAGACGTGCTACCAACATGTCTCTCTTTTTTTATAATATAACATACTTATGATACTTATTCAATGTTACAGTCACAAGAACCATATTCAACAATATCTAAACAATACTCTGAGTGTCTTTTTCTAACTTTATTTTTAATTTTTCGTATGATATCGTTTTTTACACTGTAGCTTAGTATTAAGCACCACAAAACAAACGAATAAATATAATTAAAATCAAAACTTAATTGTGGCAGAATAATAACTGAGCAAGTTGGATAGATGGTGGCTAATCCCAATCAAAGGGGTGATGCCTATTATGATTATAGTTGTGATCCCCAGAAAGGAACTGCAGTATGACGGATTACGAAGTGTTGATGATCGTACTAATGGTCATTGGTCTAGTCGTAGTTTCGCGCAACAGTCATAAAAAATAACCATCTAACACATACTTTGACAAGTAATTTAGATGGTTTAATATACTCTAAACGAAAGTCACCGTCTGTTTAACGGGCTTTGAGAGGCATGCTCCAACACGTCTCTCTTTTCTTATAAAATAACACACTTATGACATCTATTTCAATATTACAGACACTAAAAAGCCCATTCAGTAAACACCTAATCAAACGTCTACCGAATGGGACTTTCATATGTCATAACACCTTATCCACGTAATGTTGCACCTTGTGCTTCAAGTGCTGATAAGATATTGTTGTGTACTTTTGTGACTTGTTCTTCTGTTAATGTTTGTTCTGTATCTAAATATGCAAGTCGGATGGCTACTGATTTTTTGCCTGCTTCCATATGTTCGCCTTCATACACGTCGAACACTGTTGCATCTTGTAAAAGTTTACCACCGTGCGCATGAATTGTTCCGACCAATGTTGCTGCTTGTACTTCGGAATCTACTACAAGCGCAATATCACGTGTTACACCCGGGAATCTTGGAATTGGTTGATAGTTGATGTAACCAACAGCTTGTTGCATTAAATAATCATAGTTCAATTCAAAAACATATGTGCGACCAAGATCATAGTCTTTGGCAACGGTTGGATGTAATTCTCCAATGAAACCAACACGCGCACCATTTAGTACAACATAGGCTGTGCGTCCAGGATGTAAACCATCAACAGTACCTGCTTCATAATCAAACTTCAATGCCAATTTATCAGCTACACGGTCTACAATACCTTTCACGAGATAAAAATCAACGTCTTCTTTCTTACCTTGCCATGCATTCGCAACGTATTCACCAGTCATAATACCACTTAAGTATTCCACTTCATCTGGCATTGCGCTATCGGCTTTACCAAAGAATACATTACCAATTTCGTACAAGGCAATGTCATTATTTTTACGTGCCACATTGTATTGTGTTGCATCGATTAAATGTGGAATTAAGCTTTGACGCAGTGTCGCATAGCTTTCACTCATTGGCATTAATAATGAGATTGTGTCATGTTGTTCCGTTGTAAATGCTGTTGCACGTGCTTTATCAACAAGTGAGTATGTGATAGCTTGTGATAAACCTGCCCCTTCCAAAGTAGTGCGTACAACACGTGTTTTACGTTGACGATCTGTCAGTACACCACTTGTTACGTTTTCAAAGACAGGTAATGATGATGGAATGTTATCATAACCATAAATACGTGCCACTTCTTCAATCAAGTCTGCTTCAATTGTAATATCACGACGACGTGAAGGAACACAAACTGTTAATGTTGAACCATTTTCCTTCGTTTCAAAGCCTAATTGTTCAAATATCGCTACAATGTCCGCTTGTGATAAGTCAAAACCAACTGTACGATTGATACGGTCTACTGTGATATCGATTTCTGTTACGAATTGACCTAAATCCCCGCTTGACACACGCCCCGCAAGTGTTTCACCAGATGCAAGCGTCTCTAGTAAATAACATGCACGGTCTACTGCTTCATTCACAAATTCTGTCGCAATACCTTTTTCAAAACGACTTGAAGCTTCACTGCGCAAGTTCAAGCGGCGTGATGTATGACGGATAGATGCCGAATCAAAAATCGCCCCTTCAATCACAACGTTTTGTGTACTATCTGTTACTTCAGAAAAGTCTCCACCCATAACACCACCTAATGCAATTGGTGCTTGACCATTTGTAATAACAATGTCTGATGCAAGTAATGTGCGTTCTTGGTCATCAAGTGTCGTCATTTTTTCGTCTGGCTTTGCTTGGCGCACAACAATTTCTTTTGAACCGATTTGATCTTGGTCAAACATATGTAGCGGTTGACCATATTCTAATAAAATATAGTTTGAAATATCGACAACGTTATTGATTGGGCGAATGCCAGCTTTCATTAATCTGGCTTGCATCCATTCAGGTGATGGTGCAATTCTAACGTTTTGAACGACACGTGCACTGTAATAAGGTACTTTATCTTCGTTTTCAACAGTTACTTTTAATACATCACTTGCTTGTGTCGCTTGTTCTGTTGGCGTTGCTGTTGGACGTTGCACCGGTAAGTTATATAAAGCCCCCACTTCATAGGCTGTACCAATCATGCTCAACGCATCTGCACGATTTGGCGTTAAATCGAACGACATTACGTCATCCTCGAAATATAACGCTTGCAATGCATTCGTACCTGGTTCAACCGCAGTCGCAAAGTTATAAATACCTGCTTCATACGCTTTTGGTACAACATTGCTTGATAGACCGATTTCTTGTAACGAACAAATCATCCCTTCTGACACTTGTCCGCGTAATTTGGCACGTTTGATTTTAATGCCACCAGGTAAGCGACCGCCTACTTTAGCTACAATTACTGTTTGCCCTTGATTGACATTAGGTGCACCGCAAACGATTTGTACAGGGGCTGCTTCACCGATATTCACCTGACAAATGTTTAATTTATCTGCATCAGGATGCTTTTCGACGCTTTCCACATAACCCACAACAAGATTTTTAATGCCTGCTGTTAAATCGATTACTTCATCTACTTCAATCCCTGTACGCGTAATTTTTTCTGCAAGCGCATCGATGGGCGCATCGACTGCGACATAATCTTGTAACCATTCTTTAGATATTAACATGTTGTTTCACCTCGATCTTCTACACCTTTAAATTGATTTAAGAATCTAACGTCGTTTGTATAGAAATGACGAATATCTTCAATACCATATTTCAACATTGCGATACGATCAGGCCCCATACCGAATGCGAAACCTGAATATTTCTTAGAATCAAAGCCTGCCATTTCTAAGACATTCGGATGTACCATACCAGCACCTAAAATTTCAATCCACCCTGTTTGCTTGCAGACGTTACAACCTTGTCCTTTACATTTGAAGCAAGATACGTCCACTTCAACAGATGGTTCTGTAAACGGGAAGTAACTTGGGCGCAAACGAATTTCACGATCTGCACCAAAAAGTGACTTCGCTAATAATTCAAGTGTCCCTTTCAAATCACTCATTTTAATATTTTCATCCACGACAAGCCCTTCAATTTGTGTGAATTGGTGACTGTGTGTCGCATCATCTGAGTCACGACGATATACTTTACCTGGACAAATGATTTTCACAGGGCCTTGACCGTTGCGTTGTTCCATCGTTCTCGCTTGAACTGGAGATGTGTGTGTACGCATTAAAATATCTTCTGTGATATAAAAGCTGTCTTGCATATCACGTGCCGGGTGTGACTTCGGTAAGTTCAATGCTTCAAAGTTGTAGTAATCTTGTTCCACCTCATAACCTGTCACGATTTCGTAACCAAGTCCTAAGAATAGATCTTCAATCTCTTCAATCGTTCTTGTTAATGGGTGTTTTGCGCCATTTGTCACTTTACGACCTGGTAACGTCACATCAATGGATTCCTGTGCCAATTGTGCATTTAACGCCGCCTCTGTCAAAGTAACTTGGCGCGTTTCAATCGCTGCTTCAATCGCTTGGCGAACTTCATTCACTTTCTGACCATACGCAGGTTTTTCTTCTTTTGGTAAATCTTTCATATGTTTCATCAAGCCAGTCACAAGCCCTTTTTTGCCTAAATACTGCACTTTAACTGCTTGTAACGTTTGTGCATCTTGCGCCTGTTCAATGGCTTCTAATGCATCTTGTTTGATTGTTGTCATTTCATCTGTTTGCACCATTACAAATGCCTCCTTATTTTCATTGATCACATGTCGATGATGATTGTTTATATCGCCGTGGCATGAAAAAAGACTTCGCCCCTCAAAATATGGGACGAAGCCTTGCCGTGGTACCACCCAGTTTTATGCACAGAAATATGCATACACTCTGACGATATGTTGATAACGGATCATAACACCCGACTTAAATCTCTTTAAGTAGCCAAAAAGGTGAAAAAAACTATGTAAGCTGAGGACGACTCTCAGTCATAATCATCCTTCCCTGCGCAAGCTCCAATAATAGTTTATGCCTTTTTATAAGCACATGTTTAATTATTAATAAATCTATTATATACATCTCAAATATGCCGGTCAACCTTTTAAATGAAACATCAAAATTCCCGCTGCAATTGCAACATTTAAACTTTCTGCACGACCATAAATGGGAATCGTGACATTCTGTGTTGTTGCTGCTAAAAGTGTTTCTGACATACCCTGTCCTTCGTTACCCAAGACAAGCGCAAAAGTTTCTTGTTTGGATGGAATATCATGATACGACACGGCATTCTCTAGCGCTGTACCATAGACAGGTCCTGCAAAGTTTTGGACATAATCTACCAAGTTTTCCACTTCAATCGTAGGTATATGGAACACGCTACCTTGACTCGCACGTAAAACTTTTTCTTGATACACATCTGCCGTCCCTTTGGCTAACACGACTAAATCAAGTCCTGCTGCATCTGCTGTACGCATTAATGTTCCAAGGTTCCCCGGGTCTTGAATGCGATCTAAAATAAGAACTTGTTGTGCATTATCTACCGTAACAGTTGCCTTTTGAATGACCGCAAAAATCCCTTGTGGTGTCACTGTTCCTGATAATGCTTCTGCTACCTTTTGATTGATAACAAAGCATTCTCGTGCTGCATTTTGCAATTTTTCTGGCACACGTGCTGGCTCAATCATGAAAAGTTGCTCAACTATAATGTCACTATCAACCGCTTCCTCAATCAAGTGAAATCCTTCAATGATGGCACGTTGTTGCTTATCACGCTCTTTTTTCTTTTTCAGCTTATTATAATTTTTAACTTTCGCATTTTGGATAGATGTAATTTCTTCCATAATTAACCTCTTTTTATCAAATATTTCCTCATCTTTTATCATAACAGATATAGTAAAAGACCCAAAGTCACCATGTGTGCTTTGAGCCTTTGACATAAAACAACTATTCAAATATCGAAAAGTGTTCTCTATTATTTAGAAACGACTTCTTCGCCTTTGTAAGAACCGCAGCTTGGGCATACGCGGTGAGCTAATTTTAATTCACCACAGCTTGGGCATTCTTGCATACCTGGTACTGCTAATTTGAAGTGTGTACGACGTTTGTTTTTTCTTGTTTTAGAAGTTCTTCTTTTTGGTACTGCCATGATTAATCCTCCCTTTTATTCGATTCCTTATGACACATTGCCACTAAAGCTTAGTGTGCGTCATCATTCTCATCGTATAATTGTTGTAATTTTTGAAGCCTCGGATCGACTTGCACCTTTGATTCGTCCTGAGATGGGTCATTATCCAAATCATCTTCGTCAATAACTTCCCAACCTCGACCACCAGTTAACATCTCATCGCTATCTTCAGCAACGACACGCATTGGTTTCTCAAGCATGACAATCTCTTCGGCAATACTGCGCAAATCAATCATGCCATCCGTAACAAGATGATAATGTTCATCATCCTCATCTTCGTACAAACCATCTAAATCAAACACTTCTGTTGTTGTTGTATCGAATGGCACTTCCACTGGGACAAGCGTCCTAGCACATGGCATCGTATATACGCCTCGCAAGCGCATATCTGCTACAACTTCTGTTGATTTAATATTCAGCACACCGTCAATATGCACTTCTGACAAATTAATAATGTCTAACTGACGTACCAAATCATTAAATTCAACGGTTTGATCAAATTTAAAAGGTTGTCCTTGATATTTTCTCAATTGTGTTATTGACCATTTCATATGGCTTCACCTCTAACAAGCACAAAATTTATTTTAACTTTTGCTAAGTAAGTTGTCAAGATTTTTTCTTAACATGTTAAGTTTTGGTACAATACTCATAATGATAGATGAAAGGACAGAATGCAAATGAAAAGTGTTGCCTTGATTACAGAATATAATCCTTTTCACAACGGGCATCTTTACCATGCTCAGACGGCTAAAGCTTTGACTGAAGCAGATGTAACGATTGCATTGATGAGCGGTAACTTTGTCATGCGTGGGATGCCTGCAATGTTCAATAAATTTCAACGTGCACAAATGGCGCTTGCAGGCGTCGATCTTGTCGTTGAACTGCCCCTTGTTGGCTCACTCTCTTCCAGTGATTACTTTGCCAAAATGGGTGTGCGTTTAGCGGATTACTTAGCTGCAGATGCATTATGCTTCGGTAGTGAATCTGGTGATATTACAGCTTTACAACAAACCGCCACACAATTGTTAACTTTTGAAGAGACACCCGCTTTTCATCAAGCTATCAAACAAGGTAAACCATATGCACGCATCGTCTCGGAACATCTCGATGATACTTTGTTACAAGAACCAAACAACATTCTTGGCATCGCCTATCTGAAACAACTTCATACAACAAATAGTAAGATAGTGCCCTACACGATTCAAAGAACTTCTGCTAGTCATCGCCAACGAGACATCACACACGACACTTATGCAAGTGGCTCAGCAATTCGTCAAGCAATAAAAAACAATGAAGCAACATGGCAACAAATGGTTCCAGAAATGAACATGGCACTTTTTCATCAACCCTTTGCAAATAAGCAGCGTTTGTTTCACTTTTTACAATTAACAGTCTATCAACAAGATGCAGCAGCACTTCGCAAAATCTATACGATGACAGAAGGGTTTGAACACCGCCTTATCAAGTGTATGCAAACTGCTACATCATACGATAATCTGATGGCAGGGCTAAAAACGAAACGCTATACGTATACACATATTCAAAGATTGCTGATGAATGTCTTGCTCAACATTTCATATGATGCTGTCCATGATCACATTGAGGCTGCGCGTATACTGGCTATGACTTCACAAGGACAGGCTTATTTAAAATGGCTCAAGCAACATGCATCCGACCGACGAATCATTACAAATGTGAATCAGCAAAATGCATCATTAATTGCCAATGAAATTAAAGCAACACGTATTTATAATCTATTAACGCAACAAACTCAGCATGACTTTAATACCCCTGTGTTCATACAACGCTAAAAACATACTAAGATTATTTCATCACTACTAATCTTAGTATGTTTCAGCTAGTCTTTAGACTGTTGAAACTTTGCAAGCAAGGCAGTTTCGACGTGTTTTGGTACAAATTCTGAAATATCGGCATCATATTGTGCGACTTCTTTGACAACACTTGAACTTAGAAAAGAATATTCTGTTGAACTCATCATATAGAGCGTTTCCACTCGATGATTCAACTTTTTATTCATAGATGTTAGTCGCAATTCATATTCAAAGTCACTGACCGCACGCAACCCACGGATAATTGTTGTAGCACCTATTTTGTCACAAAAATCAACAAGCAAGCCGCCAAATGAATGTACATGAACATTCGGCAGGTGTGCGACAGAGTCACGAATCATCGCAATGCGTTCATCCACAGTGAATGTACCGCTTTTCTTCATATTTCGTAATACACAAACGTGCAACTCATCAAATCGATCTGAACTTCTTTCAATAATATCGATATGGCCATTGGTTATGGGATCAAAACTCCCAGGGATGACCGCTTTTGTATTAACCATGACTTTCCCCTTTTCGTAAAATACATGTATCTGTAAGACCATAGTGATAACGTTTCATTTCTTCAAAAGGCGCTGTTTGAATAACTTCACGATGGCTAAACTCACAGACGATCATACCATTGTTTTTCAATAAATCAAATGCATGAATCTGTTCCAAGGCTTTATCAATAAGTCCTTTGTCATATGGAGGATCCAAAAAAATAATGTCAAACTGGATTTCTCGTTTGCTCAAAGCTTTAAGTGCACGATCCGCATTATTACGATACACTTCTGCTTGCGTATCTAGTCCGAGACGCTGTAAATTTTGATGAATCACTTTAATAGCACGACTATTTTGATCGACAAAAATCACTTTGTCCATTCCTCGTGAGAGTGCCTCTATCCCAAGACTCCCACTGCCAGCAAACAGATCTAATCCAAGACCTTCAATGTGTTGCAAGCTATTAAAAATCCCTTCTTTTACTTTATCCATAGTTGGACGGGTATTACGTCCCTCCAAAGTTTCTAAAGTTTTACTTTTATGTTTGCCCGCAATAACGCGCATTCTCTGACACTTCCAATCTCATTTTATTTTTACTATACTTTAGGATAAGGAGGTAGAATTATGCAACAATCTTTTATCGTATTGGGCAATGGACTAACGGACTTATATGAATTCCAAGCACTCATTGATTACAACCATGAACGCATTGATCGTCTCGTTTTTTTTCACACACCCAAATCTAAGCACCAGCGCTCTTCTGTCGCATTGATTATGCAACCAACCACTAATCGGAAGTTCCAAGCAATGTATATTATGTTAGATGCTGTGAACTATCCTTACCCAAATAGCAACAAAAAATATGCGCTGATTCAATCCTTTGCAACACCCTATCAAATCGAAATGGTTGGCATCGATGTTCATGCACCTGACGATTATCCGGAGCTAGACTTATACTTCAATTATCTTAAAAGTGTCCTTAGATTACAGCGTTGGATACCTCCACTTGAATGATTAAAACCACTCATGTTTTTCTTTGTCATATACTTTTTTTAGATGTTTATATGGTGAGCCACTAATGTCAGTTACATATTTCAACTTAGACAACTTGTTCACAATATCGTCTACACGATCGTTATTTACATACATGTAGACGTATTTACATTTTTTATTACTGTATATAATGTGCCCATACTTACGAATATGGCGTTCATGCTTCATATTTTTTAAATAAATAATGAGTTTTTCTCGTTGTACGATTTCCAAATTATTCACCTCGCACTCTATCTATTATCGTACCATGAGTACAAGTATTGAGAAAAGATATAATATCGCTTTACTTAAGTTTTTAGGAGTGAATTTTATGACGAAAACACGCAAAATTTTAACCGGCTCTATTATAGGTATCGCAGGATTGTTCAGTGGTTCTATGTATATCACTAAACGCAATAACACAGGTTCACAACGTGACATTAAACCATTTTTCCAGCACAAAGCACCTTATGTTTTTAGTCACCGTGGTGGCATGCAAGCGCGTCCGGAATCAACACAACTTGCTTTCGACCATTCGACTGAAATGGGGTTAACGGGATTTGAAACAGATATTCGCATAACTAAAGATGAACAAGTAGTTGTCTTTCATGATGCAACTGTTGACCGCACGACAAATGGTACGGGTTACGTTGCTGATCATACATTAGCCGAATTACAACAACTAGACGCTGGCTATCGCTTTACAGACATCAATGGTCATAAGCCGTTTCAAGCGCATCCACAAGCCAAAATTATAACGATGGATGCTTTATTACAACAATATCCAGATCAGCTCGTTAATATTGATATCAAAGATCACCCAGATAGTTATGAAGGTCAGATTGCACCGTCACGACTTTATGAGGTTATCAAACGTAACAATGCAGAATCTCGGGTGCTCGTTACAAGTTTTTACAAGGAGCAGATTACACGTTTTACCGCCTTGAATCAAGAGCGCAAAATTGCAATCGGTGCAAGTCAAGCTGAAGTAACAGAAGGTATTTTGAAATGTTATAGCGGGTTGGGGCATTTATATCGCGGACAAGCAGACACATTCCAAATGCCAACCGTCTATAAGGGACTAACATTGACTCAACGCAAACTTATCGCATGGTTGAACAAACAAAATATTGCACCTGGCTTCTATGGTGTGAATAACGTTGATCAAATGGTTGACCTCGTCGCAATGGGCGTTCATACAATAGTTACTGATCGACCAAAAGTTGGCAAACAATTTCTGAACTTTTATCATCAATAACCGCAAAATAAGCACAATCGCCTCTATTCCGTGATTGTGCTTATTTTTATCGTTTTTGACATTGACAGGCATTGCCTGAACCACAGCCACAACCTGGCTGATTGAACAACGGCGTGCCTGCATCAACTTTGACATGTGCCGAGACACTCGATGCAAGTATAGTAACAACCTCATCTAGCAAAAGTTGTAGTTCATATTCACATTGTTTAAAAATAACGACCGTTTCATGCATATCGTAGACACGCTTTTGACGTCGTGTTTCGAGCATAACTGCCTGATAATCTGGGTGATAGCGACCGAAACGCATCACTTCATCATATTGTTCTTTGGACTTTAAAAAAGTTAGATAGTAACGCTGAGCAACTTCATCATTGTCCAAATTCTTTTTGGCACTGAGATAATTTTGATAAATATCTGACTGTTGTATCATCTCTGCCAGCACATCTGTTTCATCTAAAACTTTTACGAGGTCTTCATCAAACATCATCTTGATCATCTCCTCGCTCCGCAAAGATTAATAAGAAATAATTGTCACTTATTTTGCCACCCATTTCATCATATTGTCCGCTTAGTAAACGCGAACGATGTGTATCAGAATTCATCCAGCTATTAACCAATGTTGGAATATCACTAAAATTATATCCAACGTTTTGCGACAAAGTCTGATATGTGAATGGTGTTTCATTAACCAAACTTACTAAATTATTTTCTGTAAACTCTGCAGACGACTTATTCGTTGCTTGAAATAATTGTACAGTCGCTACATTTTCTAATGCTGAATTGATCTTCAACGGTTCACGTTGATGCAGTTTCCGCATTTCATTAGTAAGTTCGTACAATGTTAACAATTGGTTACTATTTTGATCTGGATTTTGTTCTTCAGACTGTACCATATTTTCTTCTGATTCTTCATTAGATGAATATGGATTAATCGCTACTAAAGCTTCTTTATCAAGATAACGTACACCCGTAATTTTATTGCTCTGCTGATCAATAAACACTTGAGCAAAACGGTTATCGAACTGCATAAGCGCTTGCGTTTTTACATCTGTATCCGAGAGTTCATAGTGGTAATGTTTCCCATCCAAATCAAATTCACACTCTGTTATCAATGAGAGATTATCATATAATTTTGCGGCATCTTGACCTATCTCAATCGGTCCACTTTCATCTTTTGACGGTTGCCCTGTCATATAGACTGATTTCACAGTATCCCCTTTTGCCATCACTAAAATATACGCTTTCTGGCGATGATAGACAAATGTCCGATAATCTTTAAAATAGTGATACGTGCGATCGGCTTGACCATACTTTTTCGTCACTTGTCCCATCGATTGGCCAACAAGTGTTCCAATGCCCTCTTTTAACTTCGGATTATCTATATCTGATGTCCGTACAGGGAGATTCGCTTTTTGGTAACGCTGCTCCACTTGTTTGTTGGGGTTTTCTAACACATCGAATTCAAGTCGAGGGGCATAGAATAAATAAACTAAAAAGCCGATAAACAGAAATACACCAAATATTTTGATTAATAGTCGTTTCATAGCACCCTCCTTTTAAAAATGACTTTGAGTAGCCGAGCATGCAGATTTTCACACTCAAGCTACTACCTGTTATATTATTTTTACACATAGATGAAATATTTCTGCTAATATCCCAGCATTATTATTGTAACGTATTTTCAATATAAAGATAAATGGACTGGCTTACTTTTCTAAAAAAGCATACCAAAAGCAAAAATAGCTGACGTTACATAGAATAAATCCTAACATCGAAACCTTCAAGTCTGTTAGATTTCAATGCTAAGCCCATGTCAGCCAGCTATCTTATTATATATAATCGTTATTTAATTTCAATCGCAGTTGCTGTCTCAGCTAATACACGATTCAATGCTTCAATATTTTGTCTTCCTTGCGTCTTCATCCATGCTCGAGCAGCTTCTGATCCTTGCGCAATATATTGTTCAACACCATCTGCCCATGTCGCACGGCCACATAAAACGCCATTGAAAGTAGATCCTGCTTCTTTCGCAAAGCGCAATGTTTCTTGGAATAATGAGGCTTTGACACCTGCACTCAAGAAGATAAATGGTAAGTCTGTCACCTCTGATTGCGCTTTAAAATGAGCAATCGCCTCTTCTTTCGTATAAACAAACTCATCTTCTGCATAACCCTCTACATAGTTCATATTGACTGGTACTTCAACTTTCAACACATCGACACCATAACGTGGATTAGAGAATTCTTTCATCATCATGTTGACTTTGTGCGGTTTTTTTAATGCATATGCTTTCGACTTCGCATCTGCAATCTGTGCATCATAAGAGACTAATTCCAAAAAAAATGGTAGATTCTCAGCTTGGCATTCTGAACCAATACGCTCAACAAAGGCTTGTTTTTGATGATTGATTTCATCTGGTTCATCCACATCATAATATAACAAGAACTTACAAGCATCCGCCCCCTCTTCTTTGAGGCGTTTAACTGACCAAATTGACAATAAATCTGGCAAACGTCCAGGTGTCGACGCATCATAACCTGTTTTCTCATAAGCTAATAGTAATCCCGCATGAGATGCTCTATCATTCGCTGCTGACAAACCATATTCAGGGTCTAATAAAATAGAAGACGCATATCTTGTTAACTCTGATGACACAATTCGTTTAAACGCCACAATTTCTGCATCATCAGCGCCTTCTCCTTTCACTTGAGTCATCATCTTTTTTAATGCCCCACGTTGGTCAATAGCTAAAGCACTAATAATACCTTGTTCATTGCACAATCGTTTTAAAAACTGTGTCTTTTGCCCATTTGTTTTCATGTCTTAACGACTCCTTTATACACTTTCAACTTTGATTTGTTCGTATAATGTTTGATAATGTTCTAATTGCACATAACCTGTTGTAGCTTCTTGTGCATTTAACATGCCTAAAACATTCCCTTGTTTCAGCAATGCTTCGTCTGATAACCCTTCGACTAAAGCTGCCGTCATGCCCGCTACAGTTGCATCTCCTGAACCGACTGGATTCACGACATCGATCGTCGGTATAGTCACACGATAAAAAGTATCAAAATGCTTGGCAAAAGCACCATTTGCCCCTAAAGACACAACAATCCATTCAATATCTGCAAACAATGGTTGTGATAATGCTGCCTTTAAATCTGCAATCTGAGTAGTTACCGTTCGCCCTAATAGTACCGACAGTTCCTCAATATTAGGCTTAATAAGCTGGGGTTTATTTTTTTTGTTTAGCACTTGCACCAAAGAATCACCCGCACAATCTAGCACTACTGGTTTGTTAGGGCATGCCGAAATCATCTGATGATAAAAATCCGTCGGCAATCCTTTAGGCAAACTGCCAGAAAACGACAAAATATCAGCTTGATCTGCTAATTTTTTTAGATGCTTAATAAACGCTTCCGCTTCACTTTCTTGAATCACAGGACCACTTTCTAAAATCTCAGTTTGTGCACCATCGTGTAACAGCGCAATACAGTTACGCGTAGCACCACTAATAGACCAAAAATCATGTTGAATGCCATCTGAAGTTAGTTCATTCTTAATTGCATCGCCAAGTACACCACCAAGCAAGCCAGTCGCTACCACATCAGCATTTAACTGTTTTAAAACTCTCGTAACATTCAAACCTTTGCCTCCTGCTGTTTTTCGCACATCCTGTACTCGATTCACATTGTCAATTGTTAATCCAGTCATTGTATATGCAATGTCCACAGAAGGATTCATAGTAACCGTTAAAATCATCTTGTCACCTACTTAATCGTGATATTCTCCACGATTCCATTTCTCAATAAATTCATCAAAAAAGTGAGGATCGGCTTGTTGTTCACTTGCTGCTTCCACATGTGCTATCTTGGCAATCAACTTTTTATTTTCTTCCGTTTCTCGATACTCAGCTTTGATAAACGCTTCAATAATGTCACAAATTAAAAATTCTCCTGTGATACGTGCTCCAAAGCCAATAACATTCGCATTCAATTGTTCTTTCGCATAGATTGCTGAAGTCATATCACGTACAAGCGCACTACGAATGCCCGGCACTTTATTAACGGCATTGTTAATTCCAACACCTGTCCCACACAAACAAACCCCTAGATCTGCTTCGCCATTCGTCACCGCTTCACCGACTTTTTTCCCAAATATCGGATAGTGTGTACGTGTAAAATCATAGGTTCCTACGTCAATCACTTCATATCCTTTTGCTTTTAAGAAATCCGATACTGCCATTTTTGTATCAGTGACAATATGGTCACAGCCAATTGCGATTTTCATTCTATTCATCCTTTCTTGATTTATGCCATTTTATTCAACATATCGACACGAATTTGATGACGACCACCATCATAATTCGCCGCCAAAAATTCTTTGACAATATTCAATGCCAATGCTTTGCCGACAATCTCAGAACCTAAAGTAATCAAGCAAGCATTATTGTGCTCTCTTGTCATATATGCAGAGCGTTCATCAGACACTTCTGCTGCGATGATGCCTTTGACTTTTGTTGCAGTCATAAAGCTACCCACACCATATCCATCAATAGCGATGCCCATACTTCCTTCACTTTGTTTCAAGTCATTAACAATCGCAAGCGTAGATTCTACAAAATCAACTGCTGGTGTCTCACTTTTGTCTACAACTGAAAAGCCTTGCTCAATTAACGCTTCCTTAATAAAATTCTTCAGTTCCATTCCTTCATGATCTGAACCAATTACGACACGCATGTTCAATTCCTCCTAAATTTTTAATTGTTAAGCACATCTCCTCATTCAAACCTAAAATGGGTTTTGTATCACTTTTTTAAACATTTAACCTTGTTACACTCACATAATAAATCATTAACAAACATTTATCAACATATTATGTTTGTTTAGTTTCGTTTTTGTGTTGACACTCTTGTTGTAAACGGTTATTCTAAAAGTGTAATCTAATAAATAAACATTATTAAACTTAGAGAGGGGCTGTTCTGTTTGAATCACTTATTTGCTGAAGATACCGTGTATGTTTCTAACAAGCAGACACAAGCAGACGTTTTTAAAGAAGTTTATACTGATTTATTGAAGAAAAACCTAGTCACAGAAGCTTTTTTAGAGCATTTGTTGGAACGTGAGCAAAACTATCCAACTGGTTTGGATTTGTCACCTGTTTCCGATAGATTGCCTAACATTGCGATTCCACATACGGAGACGTCATTTGTTAAGACATCACGGATTATTCCTATAAAGCTGCAACAACCGATCACATTTCACAATATGATAAAGCCCGATACAACAATTTCTGTTTCATTTTTGTTTATGATTTTGAATGAGAATAGTGAATCTCAAGCAGGATTGCTTGCTCAAATTATGGACTTTATCAATGCAACTGACAAAGAAGCATTACGTACTTTTTTCGATTTAGAAGATACAACAGCCATTTATCAATTTTTGAAACAACATTACCATATAGAAACTTCTGCATAATTTGTAGATGATATATTACTTTTACTAAGGAGAGAAATGATTATGATTAAAATTTTAGCTGCTTGTGGTGCCGGGGTTAATTCAAGTCATCAAATTAAAAGTGCTTTAGAAACTGAATTGAAAAATCGTGGTTATCAAGTCACATGTGATGCCGTCATGATTAAAGATGTCAATGAGGAAATGTTATCTCGCTATGATATTTTTGCACAGATTGCCAGCACTGACTTAGGTTTTGATGTGAACATTCCAGTGGTTGATGCTGGAGCGATACTCTATCGCATTCCATCAATGGCAGAACCTGTTTATCAAAAAATGGAGGACGTTATTAAGTCATTAAATAAATAATTTCATACTAATGACTTTCAGTGTTTCAGGAAGGGAGGAAACTATGAATACAATTGTTGATATTGCAAATAACTTATTCAATCCGCTAATTACTTTGGGTGCAGCGCCATTAATGACGATTGTACTGACAATCATTGCCCTATTCTTCAAAGTAAAACCCGCTCGTGCTCTAGAAGGTGGGATCAAACTAGGAATTGCACTGACTGGTATTGGTGCTATCATTGGGATTTTAACAACTGCCTTTTCAGAAGCAATGACTGCCTTTGTTGAACGCACTGGCATCTCATTAAATATCACTGATGTAGGTTGGGCACCTTTAGCAACAATTACTTGGGGCTCACCTTACACACTTTATTTCTTGTTAGTGATGGTGATTTTGAATATCATTATGCTTGCATTGAAAAAAACAGATACACTTGATGTTGATATTTTTAACATTTGGCACTTAGCCATCGTTGGGTTATTCGCTATTTTCTGTGGGGCTAACTTATTCACTGCAACATTGCTAGTACTCTTTATAGGTGTATTAAAGATTTGGAACTCTGACTTGATGAAACCGACATTTAACGACTTATTAAATGCACCTAGTAGCAACCCAATGACAACAACTCATATGAATTATATGATGAATCCAATCATCATGGTTTTTGATAAAATTTTTGACAAAGTATTTCCATGGTTAGACAAGTATGATTTTGATGCAGCAAAACTTAATAGTAAAATTGGTTTTTGGGGATCAAAATTTGCGATAGGGATTTACTTAGGGGTTTTTGTTGGCTTACTTGCAGGTCAATCACCGACACAAATATTTACACTCGCTTTTACAGCTGCGGTCTGTTTGGAATTGTTCTCTTTAATCGGTTCATGGTTTATTGCAGCTGTTGAGCCATTATCACAAGGGATTACAGACTTTGCGAATAAACGACTAAAAGGACGTGCAATCAATATTGGTTTAGACTGGCCGTTTATCGCAGGTCGTGCAGAAATATGGGCAGCCGCAAACGTATTAGCACCTATCATGCTATTAGAAGCAATCTTTTTACCTGGTAATAAACTACTACCACTCGGAGGAATCATTGCTATGGGTGTGACACCTGCACTATTAGTTGTAACACGCGGCAAACTTATTCGTATGATTGTCATCGGTGCTATTGAATTACCATTATTCTTGTGGTCAGGTACATTGATTGCGCCTTTCGTAACAAAGACAGCCAAATCAGTAGGTGCCTTTCCTTCTGGTTTGAGTGAATCTGTAATGATTTCACATACAACTATGGAAGGGCCTATCGAAAAATTCTTAGGCTATCTCGTTGGTAATATGTCTCAAGGAGAGATCACATTCGTACTCTACACAATTCTTGCATTAGCTGGTTATCTACTCATTTTTGTATGGTACGCACATCAAATGAAAAAACGAAACGCTGAATATTCAAAAACTGAATAACATACACACTAATATTTAGGTGAAATAGTCATTGCACTGTTTCACCTTATTTATATGTCAGCTACATTTTTTGTTGTGGCATCGCATGATGTGCTATTCTGCCTTTTCTTATTAGTATGTAAAAAGCGCACAATCACCGAGGACTGTACGCTAAATGAAGATTGCTATTTCAACTTAACTGGAACTATATTATACACAGAAGTTAAACAGCTCATAAAAAAGGGGCTAACTACAACACTATGCTTTGTAGTCTATGCCCCTTTTTAGCGTGCTATACAATATATTGATTATCTGTTTCAATTTTTTCATAAAGCTTCTGGTCGTCTCCATTAGTAATCACTGCTGTAATATCTTGTAAGTTATAAAAAACAGAAAAATCCTTCTTGCCGATTTTTGAATGATCAATTAATAAATAACGTTCTACTGAATTGTCTAATGCCAGTTTCTGTGTCTGTCCTTCTTCAAATGTCGAGGTCATAATCTTCTGTTCACTCAAGGCATTACAACTAAAAAACGCTTTGTGAAAGTTCATATCTTTTAATGAAATATTGGTGATTTCTCCAACAAAACACTGCGTGGATTCGCGTAATTCACCACCTAATAAATAAACGGTATGATTCCCTTTATGCTTGTTAAGCTCTTGAAAGACTGGTAAACAGTTGGTTACAATGCGTAATGCATTCCCACAAATCACCTTAGCAAGGAGTTCTAACGTTGTACCCGGTCCTAGAAAAATCGTATCTCCATCATGAATCAACTGGTTCGCTTTCTCGACAATTCGTTGTTTTTCTTCTTTGTACATAATTTGTTTTTCAATATGAGAAAGTTCAACCTGACGATATAAATCTTTCAATCTTGCACCACCATGAACACGTTCCAGTAAGCCTTGCTTCTCTAACTCATCTAGATCACGTCGCACAGTCATATCTGATACAGAGAGCTTTTCCATGATATCACTTACTTTAACTGTCCCGCTTCTTTCTAACAAAGACATAATAGCCTGGAATCGATCTGTTTTTAACATCTTGTCACCTCTTTTCTCACATAACATAAGAAAGTTTGCATTTAGCGTATCAAATTATTCAATATTATTCTAGCATCAGTTATTGAGGAAATACGTAAAAAACTGACCAACACGTTCGTAGTCAGTCAGTTTTGAATCGGTTTATTTAAAAACCAAATGTGGCTTTGATTAATGAAGTTGTTTCTCCACCTGGATACAATACATATAATAGTACATAAACAGCTACACCTGTAATGGCTGTAAAGAACCAAATAACAGATGCAATCGGTCCTGTTTTACGGTGTACTTTGTATTTATCTTTGATACCAGTGAATATCTGAATCAAACCAAAGACAGCGCCAATAGTGGCAAGTGTAATATGGAAAAACAAGAAAATTGTGTAATAGATGCGTACGGAATCTGGTCCACCAAACGCAGTATTACCAATAAAAATTGTACGAGTTGCATAAATCGCAAAGAAGAGCACTGCAAAAATCGCTGCCCACAACATAAACTTTTTATGTTGTTCAATTTGGCGCTTCCAGATTAGACGCCAGCCAATTGCCACAAGAATAGCACTGATTACAATGCATGTCGTGCTAATGGTAGGTAAAATAGGTAAGCTCATATTCTCATCCTCACTCAATTATCATTTAAATCATTTTAATCAATGAAATTACAACGACTAATGCAAAAAATACAACGAGATAATTCAAGGAATAAACGAACATTTTCGTTGCCCATTTTGTTTTATCAGTCGATACTTTAAAGCTCGTTAAACCTAATCCAATCCAACCGAGATTCAGTAAAGTCGCTAAAACCATAAATGTTGTACCAAGTTCATGCATAATAAAAGGTAATGGCAATAGTACCACTAACCAAATAAACATGCCGATACGTGTTCGATTGAAGCCCTTGACTGATGGTAGCATTGGAACATTTGCCAATCTATACTCATCACTGCGTTTGATAGCTAAGGCATAAAAATGAATAGGTTGCCATGCAAAAACAACTGCAAATAGTGCTAATGCCATCATGCTTATGTGACCTTCTATCGCAACCCAACCAATAAGTGGTGGTACTGCGCCGGGAAAACTTCCAACAACCGTATTCCAAGTCGTATGGCGTTTAGACCAGATTGAATAGAATGATACATACCCAATAATACCAGCTAAACCAATGACGCCAGCTGGGACGTTAATCATAAACAAGAGCAATTCGCCTACAATCATCATACCAAGACTGAGCATGATCAGCTGACGATCCGTTATACGATCATTAACTGTTGGTCGATTCTGTTTGCTTGGCATTACTGCATCTACATCTTGATCATAGTAATTGTTAATCGCACAAGAACCGCCCATAACAAGTGCTGAGCCTATCAACATGATAATCAGTTGTGGCATGGATGCTAAAAATCCTTGATGCGTCATAACAATCGCCAACCAAGCACCCGCGAAAGCAGGAATTAAATTCCCCTGCACAAGTCCTAACTTAATCACTTGTTTAAGCTCTTTGTATGAAATACGTCCAGTAGTTTCGGGAACTACCTCTGATTTCGACATTGATTTACCCCCCTTTTTTGTCATATATATTCATGATATATGAAAGTTTCATGATTGACTAGCTTTATTCTGAAATTTTTGTGACACTTTAACGACATTCAAAAAACGTTGCGATTTGTTGCACATGAGCTGAGTGCTTTTTGCTATAATGTATAGGGAACTAACACATACTGAGCGGCAGCATAAAGTATCTAACAACACTGCGAGGTTAACAACCGCTCTGTAAATTAAAAAATAGCATATCGAGGTGTTTAGCATTGTTTAAAAAGCGCAACCTAAAATGGTTATCAGTTCTTGCAACACTCATGATGATATGGGTGCAACTCGGTGGCGCGCTTGTTACCAAAACAGGATCGGAGGATGGCTGTGGTTCAGATTGGCCGCTCTGCAATGGTGCATTATTGCCTCAAAATCTTCCGCTTGAAACAATTATCGAATTAAGTCATAGAGCTGTTTCTGGCTTATCACTACTCATTGTGACATGGCTAGTGATAACAGCATGGAAAAATATTGGTCATATTCGAGAAGTAAAGCCACTTTGTAAGATTAGTATCGGATTTTTATTAATTCAAGCTTTAGTTGGTGCAGCTGCGGTTATGTGGCAACAAAATGATTATGTCTTAGCATTACACTTTGGTATCTCATTAATCAGCTTTTCTTCTGTTTTTGTCTTAACACTCATTATTTTCGATCTTGATCAGAAATATGAAGCCAATATTGTGCATATCAAAAAACCATTGCAAATCTATACATGGATTATGACAGGTATCGTTTATGTCACAATCTATACAGGAGCGCTTGTCAGACATACGGAATCAAGCTTAGCATACGGTGCATGGCCACTCCCGTTTGGTGATATCGTTCCTCATGGTGTTCATGATTGGGTTCAATTAGCCCATCGCATTATGGCAATGCTCGCATTCATTATCATCTTAATCACTTATGTGCATGCCGTTAAAAATTATCCAAATATCCGAACTATCCATTTTGGTTACACAGCTAGCTTCATTTTGATTATTCTTCAAATAACGACCGGAGCGCTATCTATCATTACTGAAGTGAATCTTATTATTGCTTTACTACATGCACTGTTTATTACATTACTCTTTGGGTTGATCAGTTATTTCATTCTACTTATTTTGCGTTCCAATCGAGGCGAACAATAGAAAAAAGCTTGTCATCTGAATCGGTGGCAAGCTTTTTCTATGCCTGTTCAACTTCTATGGTGGAAAGATTTATCATATAGTTCTAGCTAAGTTGAAATAGCTGGTTTCATTTAGCATACAGTCCGTTATGATTGGTGTTTTTGGCATACTAAAAACATAAATTCATTTCATTAATTTGAATACACACATCATTGACTTAATGAGCTGCCCATATCAGATTTTATATTGTTTGCTAGCACTTGTAATTCAGGAAAATAATTATTAGCAAATCCAATAATTATTTTATTTTTTACAAACGTATTAATCTCTCGCTCTTCTGGAATCGTATTGTCTATTAAGTCTAAAAGTTCCCTATGACTTATATCATCTATACGCACTGTATTTAAATATTTTAAAATCGCTAAATACAACTCATCAAATACCTCATGTTCAAAATCAAAGTCTAATAATAACAAACTAACAGAATTAGTTTCTAACTGGTTATCTCCAATTTTATCTGCGAGTTCTCTTATAGCTTGATAAAGCAACCTAAAACTTTCTTTTTCTTTTAGCATAATAAACCTCCTCAATCTATTAAAATAGCCAAGATATAGCTTCTTTTAAAGTCACACCTAAAGTATGCGCTTGAGATTCTGATAAACCAGCAGCACGACCCGCTCTAATACCAGAATCTCTTACCGCATTAGAGGGAAATATTAGTTTTATTTTTATTTATAAGTTCTGTGAATTTGAGTATCCCTATGTATTCGATTATCATGTTTGCTATTAGTAAATCTGTTGCAGACAAAACAAAATCTTTTTGCGTAAAGTCTTTTTGAATCAGGCTTAATTTGTCTTGCATATAAGAAAATCTTCTTTGGCATATATCTAAATAATTTTTATTAATATCGAACCCATATACTTTATTTATATTAGCTAATTCTATATGTTCTAAACCATTTCCTCCAGCAACTCCAAGAATTCCAATTGTTTTGTTGTTATATGCATTCACTTGTTCTTTTGTTATTAAATTTAGGGTCTGGAGTTGAAAAACGTTATCTGATTGCATGTGTTTTTCATATATTTCTAAATCTATATTTCCCAAGGGTTATTCATATTGATCCATCTTTTTTTCTTTATTTTACATTTTTTGAAAAGAATAACAAAGGGACTTTATTAGGTTTTAAAAAACGAGTGAAACGGGTTTCTTCTTGTCTTGGTACTATATAGAAATAACTTAAAGATACTAAATTTGAGCTGAACGTTGATAAAACAGCATTTAATGTGTTTTTTAGAGTTGGTATTAAAAAAGGCGGAATGGCTCAGCATGCCACTCCACCATAAAAATATAGAACCTATATTTCTTCAGCTTCAATTTCTATCAATAGGTCTCCTGTTTCAATACCATCGTTATTTTGAACATGAATCGCTTTAACTGTCCCTTTAAACGGTGCTTGAACAGTTGTTTCCATCTTCATAGCTTCTGTAATAATCATGGATTGTCCCGCTTCAACAGACTCATTCTCAGCAACTTTCACATCAATAACCGTTCCAGGCATTTGTGCACCAATATGACTCGGGTTCCCTTTGTCTGCTTTTGGTTTTGCCATATGCGTTGCTTGAATATTTTCATCTTTCACTTGTATGCGACGAGCTTGTCCGTTCATTTCAAAGAACACTGTGCGCATACCTTTATCATCTGGTTGTGTAATTGTCTGTAATGTAATAACAAGTACTTTACCTTTATCAATTTCAATCTTAATCGTTTCATTATCACGCATACCAAAGAAGAATGTCGGTGTATCCAGCAGTGAAACATCACCAAAACGCTCGAATGTCTGGATATACTGCTCGTACACTTTTGGATATAGCGCATAACTAATCAAATCTTGATCTGTCACTTCACGTTGTTGCTTCTCTTGTAATTCTGCTTTCAATGCTTCAAAGTCGACCGGTTCCAAGTATTCACCTGGACGTTCAGTCAATGCTGGTTGCCCTTTCAAAATGACTTTCTGTAATTCTTTATTAAAGCCATTGACAGGTTGTCCAATCTCTCCTTTAAAGAAAGACACAACTGAATCAGGGAAGTCGAGTTTATAACCTTCTGATAAGACTTGTTGTTCATCCAAGTCATTTTGAACCATATAAAGTGCCATATCTCCTACAACTTTAGATGATGGTGTCACTTTTACAATATCACCAAACAATAAGTTAACGCGGCGATACATGTCTTTTACTTCCCCAAAGCGTTCGCCCAAACCTAAACTTTTGGCTTGCTGACGTAAGTTCGAATATTGCCCCCCTGGCATCTCATGTTGATAAATTTCTGTATGTGGAGACTTCATATCACTTTCAAAATCACGATAATATGGACGAATGGCATCCCAATAATGTGACAAGCGTTCATGACCATCAATATCCATACGAATGTCACGTGAAAAACCGCTCATCGCATAGTACAGCGAGTTACTGCTCGGTTGACTTGTTAAACCTGACATAGCTGCAACGGCTGTATCAATAACGTCTACACCCGCATTAATCGCTTGGTTGTATGTCAAAATACCATTACCACTCGTATCATGTGTGTGGAGGTGAATTGGTAAATCAACGGCTGCTTTGAGTTCTCCAATCAATTCATAAGCCGCACGTGGTTTTAATAAGCCGGCCATATCTTTAATCGCTAACATATGGAAGCCTTCACGTTCTAATGTTTTTGCTAAGTCCACATAGTATTCTAGCGTATAAACATTCGAACGCGCCGTATCCAAAATATCACCTGTATAACAAATTGCCCCTTCTGATATTTTACCTGCACGTTGCACAGCTTCATTGGCAACTTTCATCTGTTCTACCCAGTTGAGTGAGTCAAAAATTCTAAAAACATCAACACCCGCTTTAGCACTTTCTGCAACGAACTTTTGAATCACATTGTCAGGATAGTTTTTATAACCTACCGCATTAGAGGCACGCAACAGCATTTGGAACAGCACATTCGGGATTGCTTCTCTTAAAACTTTCAAACGATCCCATGGGTTTTCTTTCAAGAAGTTATAAGCAACATCAAATGTTGCGCCTCCCCATAACTCGAGTGAAAAGTTGTCTTGCATGACACGTGCGGTTTCAGGCGCAATTTGTAATAAATCATGCGAACGCACACGTGTTGCCAATAATGATTGGTGTGCATCTCGGAAAGTTGTATCTGTAATCAGTACCTCATCTTGCGCTTTTACCCATTTGGCCACAGCCTCTGGACCTTGTTCGTCTAACAATTGTTTTGTACCACTTAGTTGTGCAATGTCGCTCGATTTAACAGTTGGAATATCTGCCGGCTCAAAGTAAGGTTTCGGACACTTTTCAATACTTGGAAACCCATTAATTGTGACATTACCAATATATTCGAGCGTTTTCGTACCACGGTCTCTCGATGGTTGAATAACAAAGAGTTCAGGTGCTTGTTCCAAAAACTTCGTCGTATAGTCGCCAGAAGCAAACTGCGCATGTTGGATTACATTGTATAGAAATGGAATGTTCGTCTTAACACCGCGAATACGCATCTCTTGAAGTGAACGTGCCATCTTCTCACGTGCTTCTTTATAATTAATAGCATGTGTAGAAATCTTAACTAAGAGTGAATCGTAATATGGTGAGATTTCAGCACCTTGGAAAGCATCTCCGGCATCTAGACGCACACCAAAACCACCGCTTGAACGATATGCCACAATACGACCTGTATCTGGCATAAAATCTTGTGTTGGGTCTTCTGTTGTAATACGGCATTGAATCGCATATCCTATCGTTTTAATATCCGACTGCTGTGGTAACGCAATTAAGTCACCGTGCAATGATTCACCATCAGCAATCAATAATTGTGTTTTTACAATATCAATCCCTGTAATCATCTCAGTAATCGTGTGCTCTACTTGGATACGTGGATTCACTTCAATAAAGTAAAAGTCCTCACCCGACACTAAAAATTCAACAGTTCCTGCATTCACATATTTAATCTGTTGCATTAAATCAACGGCAGCATGACAAATTTTCTCACGCAATGTTTCAGATAGACTAACAGATGGTGCCACTTCTACCACTTTTTGATGACGTCGTTGAACAGAACAGTCACGCTCATATAAATGAATGATATTACCTACTGTGTCACCAATGATTTGTACTTCAATATGTTTAGGTTCATCGATAAACTTCTCTATATAAACTTCACTGCTACCGAAAGATTTTTCAGCTTCTGATTTCGCTCGTGTGAAGGCTTCAAAAAGTTCAGATGCTTCACGTACGATACGCATCCCTTTACCGCCACCACCGCTCGTTGCTTTAATCATCAACGGGTAACCTGCTGCCTCAGCAAATGCTTGCGCTTCAGTGATATCTGCAACAGGTCCATCTGTGCCAGGAATCACGGGCAAGTTAGCACGAATTGCTGTAGCACGTGCTTTCACCTTGTCACCAAACATATCTAAATGCTCAAGTTCAGGACCAACAAATATAATGCCTTCTTCTTTACAACGTTTTGCAAACTGCATATTTTCACTTAGAAAGCCATATCCTGGATGAATTGCATCTACATTTGCATCTTTCGCAATTTGGATAATGCGCTCAATATTTAAATAAGACTCTGCAGGTCCCAAGTCTTCTCCTAATAGATATGCTTCATCTGCTTTGTATCGATGTAAGGCACGCATATCTTCTTTAGAATAAATAGCTACGGTTTGAATTCCTAACTCTGTCGCCGCTCTAAAAATTCGAATGGCAATTTCTCCACGGTTAGCGACTAAAATTTTGTTGATACGTTTCATTACATTAGCCCCCTATTTGATGAGTGATTGAAAAGTGATGCTTGCTGAAGCGTAACCTTCACTTCCCTATGTGTGTCATAATTTTGGATAAGGAATTATCAATATAGTGATAAGTTTTAGTTATCTTTATTGATAATGTTAAATAATCAACACCCTTATTTTAAAACGCATTTGTTTAATTGTCAAAATTTTATATATACAAGTGTAAGGTGAGTCGATAATTGTTTTTAGATTCCAATTAATATATTTGTTCGTTATAACACCAACCATAAATAATACAACTATAAATGAATCATTTTTAGCGTAAAGGAGGCAGGACATTAATAGAAACATTCCATTTAAATTTGAGATTTTATGTTGAAGACTGAAAATGAGATGCCTGTCCCACTTTAAACAGATAATTAACTTAGTCCTTAACATATACTCAGCAACGTCCTTTTATAACATTTTTCAATTGGAATAGTACTTGTCTATTAATAACCCATCTTCTCTGGAATAGTAAAGTGAAAAACACGACATCACAAATGTATCTGATACACTTGTAACATCGTGTCTGTCGCTTAAAGATGTTCAACTTCTATCATAAGAGAGGTGAAACACCTTATTTAATATTTTGAACGTTGCTTAGCATAATATCGTTCTCTTGCTTCTTCGTACTTAATCTGCTTAGCTATCAACAATAGCAAGCCCATAGCAATACTCAAGCTCATCATAGACGAACCACCAAAACTAATGAATGGTAATGGAACACCTGTTAGAGGGATAAGCCCTGAAATACCACCTAAGTTAACAAATGCTTGTATACCGATATAACTAGCAATACCAACACACACAAGCTTATAGAAATAGGAGTCTGTATGTGATGCAAGGCTCAGCGCACGATAGACGATATAATATATCAATACAAGAACGACTAACGCGCCAACAAAACCTAGCTCTTCGCAAATAATCGCAAAGATAAAGTCTGTATGTGGTTCCGGCAAATATCCTAGCTTCATCACACTATTGCCAAGTCCTCGACCGAAAAAACCACCGTTACCAATAGCTAATAATGAATTTGCCAAATGATAACCAATTCCTGATTCGTAGTTAAATGGATTTTCCAATGCGCTGAAACGTGCCGTTAAATAGGCGGGCAAAATATTTACGCGAAAAATAATAATAAAGATGAGTACTGTTATCAATCCCAGAACAGCATACATAATAATTTTCAGCAGATTCTTAACGCCTATTCCTGAATATACGATAATACAAAAGAAAATCGAACCAATCAATAAGGTTTGTCCGATATCTTTTTGAAGCAATACAAGGCTTATAATAAAACCAACAAAGATAATCGGCCCAATGATGACCATTGGATTTTGTTGTATTTGAATTTTTTTACGATCAATAATATATGGCACATATAAAATGATTCCAATCTTTAACAATTCTGATGCCTGTAAGTTCATAAATCCTAAGTTAAGCCAACTCTTGGAACCATTAATCTCACTACCGAATGCTAATGTCGCAAATAGTAAGAATAAGATAATCCCCATCATACCAAGCTGTGCGCTACGATTTTTTATAATACGAACGTCCATAATATATGACATAAAAAATACAATCGCAAATCCCACAAGAACATAGACGAGCTGACGCATATAAAAGTATGTACCAGATACCGGCACACCACCTGTGAGTGTTCCTCGAGTTGCAGCGACCATACTGGCACTATACACCATCGTTAGACCAATCAAACAAAGTGCTACATATGTGATTAATAATGGAAAATCGATATATTTAGAAGATCTCAAAATATATCGAAAAGAATTCTTTATTCGATTCATAGACTCAATACATCCAATTCTTGACATTTATTACACGTGACACAAATAAAAATGGGACAAACTTAAACGTTTATTACATCATTGTTTATGTTGTCCCACTCCTATCATTAAACGCGTAAAAATGCTTCGTGTAATTTTGATAATTCTCTTTCAAGATGTTGCATCAATGCCTTACCATCTTCTTGGTCAACTAAGCCCAGATTAACAGCAAAATTGACTTCCTTCTGTAAACCATACATTTGTGTATCCAATACTTCCTCATACAATGGACATTGTGGTAGCGTTAAATTATCTATTTGAACTTTGATTAATTGTAAAATTCGCTCTGCATCTTGGTTCAATTGGTCATATGCAGCAGTTCTATAATCATGTTGCATGCTCATGACAGACTCCCCCCATTAATTTATCTTCATGTAAAAATTCTATCTTATCCACTGTTAAAAAGCAAGTAAATTCCAAACGACCTTCCCTTCATCTATGATAAAATAGAACTAGCTATAACAAGGGAGTGCATAAACTATGATTCAAATAAAAGGTGCTGTCAAATTTCCAATTACACTGGATAGTACGACTTGGATTTTTGATGATCGCAAAATCTCAATTGATGATTTAGAAAAAGGGGTATTTGAAGGTGAAAAACCGATTAAGTTCGAGGACAATCATGAATGGAATCGCGCTATTTTAGAGGGACAAACGAATCCACCGACACTCAATTCAGAGATTGCATACAAAAAACGCGCTGTCTTAAATGGTTCTTTTGTCATTAATATGATGCCATTTTTCAAAAATGCAGAGCCCCATGATGAAGCGACAACAATTCGCTTATCGAATGATTCAGCTCATATTGATGTGCCATTCTCATTGCTACCTTATTTGTTCTTCCAATTCGCTAAAGATGGTAAACGTCTTTATGAAGATAGTGGCGTAGATAGCTTTATTTACACATCGGATGAAGGTTACCAATATCAATTCCAACATGTGACACATATTGAGGTGCTATAAATCATGCGCAAAGTCACTTGTATCATTTGTGACACTGATGTGATGCTTGACGAAAATACATTACTTGCCAAACAGTTACAAAACAATCCGATTAGAACCTTTATGTGCGATGAATGTAAAAGTCGTTTGGATACGCCTAGACAACGCCCCTCAAAACCTTATTATCACGAAACAAAAAGCCATGATGCCTGAACGTGTGCATCATGACTTTTTATTTTTAGCTTTTTTTCTGCGGTGATGGATAATGACCTGTCGCAAATGCTTGCCAGAGTTCTTCGGGTAACTGATGTTTATCTTCTCTGTCAGAATCAAAATAATCAATAATGTCAGCTTCTTGTCCTGCTTCAATCTTTTCAACAAATGCTGGATCAAATAACATACCACGTCCTAATGCAATAAGCGGCACACCTGTTGCATGTGCATCTAATACATCTTGCCCGTTAAATATAGAGCCGATACCAATCAATGGCATACGATTATCAATCCAGTCTAACAACAATGAGATACGCTTCTCACCTTGATATTCTCCCTCACGTGTTAACGAATGGATATCTCCTAAAGATACATGCAAATAATCTATCGGTTTCTCAATTAATGCATTCACCAAACACTTTGTACGCGACATGGTAATACCTGGGGATTCCGCTTCTTCCGGTGAGAAGCGGTAACCAATAATAAAGTCTTCAGGGTTTTCTTCATTCACAACACGTATCACTTCATCTACTACAGCTATAGGGAATCTAAGTGGCTCGCCCCACATATCTTCACGACGGTTATAGTATGGAGAGAAAAATTGGTGAATCAAATAATGATTAGCGCCATGTATTTCAACGCCATCAAAACCTGCTTGAATTGCTAATGACGTTGCACGACCAAAGTCTGCAATCGCTTGATAAATCTCTTCACCTGTCATAGCACGTGCATGATGTGACACACTTTGACCAAAGCCAAGCGTCTCAACCTCACTAGGTCCTTTGACATCTCCATTAGGCACAAACTCAGGTAACGCTTTGACACCACCATGATGAATCTGGACAATTGCTTTCGCACCATTCCGTTTAATCGTCTCTGCAATGCGTCGTAATCCTTCAATATCATCTTGTTTAGATATAGAGGGTTGCCCTGGAAAAGCTTGCCCTTCAACATTCGTATAACTTGCAGCTGTTATCGCAAGTCCGATTCCTTTTGTACGTGAATCCATATAAGCAACTTCACGGTCAGACACTGTTCCATTCTCATTTGAAATCGTATGTGTTAATGGGGCAAGAACAAAACGATTTTTTAACGTACTTCCATTGGCAAGAGCAAGTGGTTGAAACAGCGGTTGAAATGCTTCTTTCATGTTGAACATCCTCCTAAAATCATACGGTTAAAAATTCTAATTTTTGTACAAAAAAACTAAAAATTTTATCTATCAATCTGATTCCTTATACTAAATCACCCCTCTTTTTAAATCAAGTTTTCTACTCATAGCACAAAATAAAAACAGCTACTAAGTAAATGAATTTACCTAGTAGCCGAATTTAAATATATCGTGATATTATGCATTATCTTCCATCATTTGTTTAATGCGTTTCGCTTCTTTTTCACGTTGTCCTTTGTTCAAGATTTTTTTTCTTAAACGCACATTTTCAGGTGTTACTTCCACTAATTCGTCATCATTGATAAACTCAAGCGCTTCTTCAAGTGACATAATACGTGGTTTTTTCATTGTTTCCGTTTGATCTTTCGTTGCTGAACGGACGTTGGTTTGATGCTTTACTTTTGTAATATTCACAGTTAAGTCATTTTCACGGTTATTTTGACCGACAATCATACCTTCATACACTTCTGTACCTGGTTCCATGAAGTTGATACCACGGTCTTCTAAACCTAAAATAGCATACTCACTTGCACTACCTTGATCCATTGACACAAGTACACCATTACGACGACCACCTAAACGTCCTTTAATACGTGGACGGAACTCATCAAATGTATGGTTAATAATACCATAACCACGTGTCATTGACATGAATTCAGTTGTGTAACCGATTAAGCCACGTGCAGGTACATTGAAAATTAAGCGTGTCAATCCATTATCAGTCGTTACCATATCGACCATTTCACCTTTACGTTGACCTAACGACTCAATAATCGCACCCGCATATTCTTCAGGTACTTCTGCTTGTACGCGTTCAAATGGTTCATGCAATTCGCCATCGATGTCTTTCAAAATAACTTGTGGTTTCGATACTTGTAATTCGAAACCTTCACGACGCATATTTTCAATTAAAATTGATAAATGTAATTCTCCACGCCCTGCCACTGTCCATGCATCTGGAGAGTCTGTCGGCGTTACTTTTAATGACACATCTGTCTCAAGTTGCGTATCCAAACGCTCTTGAATTTGACGTGCTGTTACGAACTGACCTTCACGACCTGCAAATGGTGAGTTATTGACACGGAACGTCATTTCTAATGTTGGTTCATCAATGCGTAATACTGGCAATGGCTCTTGAGTATCTTGTGGCGTGATTGTTTCACCAACGTTAATATCTTCCATACCAGATACTGCAATTAAGTCCCCTGCATACGCTTCTTGAATTTCTTCACGTTTTAAGCCGAAGAAACCAAAGATTTTCGTCACACGGAAGTTTTTCACAGAACCATCTAACTTCAATAATGATACACTATCACCGACTTTAATTGTACCGCGGAATACACGTCCAATACCAATACGCCCCACATAGTCATTATAGTCTAACAAAGCAGGTTGAAACTGTAATGGTTCGTCACGGTTGTCAATCGGTGCTGGTACATAGTCTAAAATTGTTTCGTATAAACATTGCATGTTCTCATCTTGTTTGTCTGAGTCAAGGCTTGCTGTACCATTAACAGCTGATGCATATACCACTGGGAACTCTAATTGTTCATCATTGGCATCTAACTCGATAAATAGGTCTAATACTTCATCGACCACACCTTCTGGGCGAGCTGATGGCTTATCAATTTTATTCACTACTACAACTGGTTTTAAATCCTGTTCTAATGCCTTCTTTAATACAAAACGTGTTTGTGGCATCGTACCTTCATATGCGTCTACAACGAGTACAACACCGTCTACCATTTTCATAATACGTTCTACTTCGCCACCAAAATCAGCGTGTCCTGGTGTATCCAAGATGTTAATACGTGTTCCTTTATAATTGATCGCAGTATTTTTCGCTAGGATCGTAATACCACGTTCTCTTTCAATATCATTCGAGTCCATTGCACGTTCTTCAACATGCTCGTTCTCACGGAAAATACCTGATTGTTTTAATAATTCATCGACCAATGTTGTTTTACCATGGTCTACGTGAGCAATAATCGCAATGTTGCGCACATCTTCTCTTCTACTTGTCATACTGTAATTCCTTTCATGAGTAAATTGCCACTTTCTTTTGTAACTTGTTTATTATATCATATATATGCACAGATGAAACAATGAGGTGGGGTTAAGCATGCAAAAATCTAAAACTATTTTTCTTGTTTTGGCGATTATTGCCGTTTTCTTTTTAACAATGTTTAGTTTTGCCATTGCTGCTGGAAGTCTTTTATGGATGATCATTACTTTCGTGTTAATGATGGCAACGTTCGGATATGGTTTTAGTTTAAAGAAGAAATATCGTGAGAACGACTGGTTATAACACCACGCACCATATAACAATCAAGAGAGAAGTATGACAGAGTAACATCGCTCATACTTCTCTCTTTTGCTTTTCGATCATGATTAACCTTGATAATGCTCATGCCAAGGTGCTAAAAAGTCCTCATGTGGTTTCATATATTCTTGTAATATGGTCTTATGAATCTCTTTGTTTCCTACAATAACCGAATCCGGATGCGTAATCGCTAATGGCTGCCCAACAAAGTTCGTAGCGATTCCCCCCACTTCCTCAAGAATAATCATCCCACCGGCAAAGTCCCATGGTTGTAAGCGGGGCGTGATGTATGCTCCTAATTGCCCCGTTGCCACATGTACAATTTCTAACGCTGCAGAGCCATATGCGCGCGAACTTCTTGAATCACGAATAATTGGCATTAATACAGGCGTTATTTTTTTACCTGCTAACCAATTCGCATTCATACCAACCAAACTCTGTGCCAGTTGCGTATCAGGAATACGTTCAAGCAATGTTTCATTCCGATATGCACCAAATCCAGCTTTCGCATGATATAGCGTATCAGCCATAACATCATAAACAAAACCTGCATACGGCTCACCATTTTTGAAAACACCTACCGAAATAGCAAAATTCGCACCTTGATGAACAAAGTTTAATGTTCCATCAATGGGATCAATAACCCAAGTAATACCTTCTAATGTTGTCAGATTGTGTCCGTGACCTTCTTCACCTATTATTTGATGTTGCGGATATGTTTCTTTAATTTGGTCAACTAAAAATTGTTCTACCGCTTTATCAACATTCGTCACGAGATCATTAGGATTAGATTTCGTTTCTATATCTATGGCTTCAGTCATCCACTGACGTAAATGATTGCCAGCTTCTAATACCAATCCTTTGGCATAATCATATAAATGCATCACACTCACTCCTATCGCCTATATTATACATCAAAATGGTGTAAGATGAATGTGACAGGCTTTGAGATATGCTACAATAAAATCATTCTAATATACATATTGGGAGGGAGCCCTTTTGGTACGTTATACATTCAATAAGCAAGCTTTTAAAGTTTTTGAAGTCGATGGTTTAGCAGAACGTATGGCAGCACTTGATGCACACATCCGTCCACAACTCCGTGCACTCGGTACATACTTTGCTGACTATTTAGAAACACTTACTGGTGATAAGTTCTATCCACATGTCGCCAAACATGCTCGACGCACGGTTAATCCGCCTAAAGATACTTGGGTCGCTATCGCAACGAATGCACGAGGATACAAAATGATACCGCACTTTCAAATCGGCTTGTTTGAAGATCATCTGTTCGTCATGTACGGTATGATGCACGAAGATTCAAACAAAGCAAAAGATGTTGAAGTATTTGAGAAACATATAGACACATTAATGACTTTACCTCCAGATTTCCAAATCTCACTCGACCACACGAAACCAGATAAGTCTAAAATTAGTCATTTGGCACAGGAAGAGGTTGAAAAAGGGATTGCTCGTACAAAAAATGTTAAGAAAGGCGAATTTTTCGTAGCCCGCTCGCTTACACCAGATGCAGAAGTATTAAAAGATGATGATGCATTTCTTGCTTATTTAGAGGAAACCTTTGATTATTTATTGAAGTTTTATCGCTAAAAATATAAAAAAGCGTTACACGTTTTCAATGTGTACCGCTTTTTTTATGACTATCTAAACTTCAGACAAAGTTATTTAGTCATTATAGTATATTCTGTATTTTTAGGTTTGCGCACAAATAGCATGATTGCCGCGATGAACCATAATAAACCTGCAAGAAAGCTACCACTTAAAAATACGCCTGACACAGCTGCTAAAATCAACAAAATACCTGCCAAGACATTTTTGTGGAATAAAAACACAGCAATCAATGCTAAAATGAATGGTATTACCGCCATAATGGCCGTCATAACAATTGCTGCACCACCATTAGCTAGTTGGTTCGGATCATAACCTTGCTCAGCCAGTGACTGTTGTATTTCATAGTTCTGTTCTGCTAGTTTTGGTAAAAATGTCCCGGCACCGATGAGTAAAAGTCCCCAAATAACATGTAATACAATCCCTATCCATGATAAAACCTTCTCACCTGTTCTTTTAAAAGGTTTCATCGGTTGTTGCTGCATGTTTGGTTCTTGATGTGATTGATATGTGTAATTATCTGACATGTTGCCTTCCTCCTTTAGATTATTTCAATTTTTATTAAAACATAAAATGTTAAAAATGGCTAATCGTATTGATATATATGAGCAACTAAAACATATAAGCTAGAAATACGATAGTATATCTATCAATCTCTAGCTCATAAATGCTTTTATTTATCATCTGTTGTATGCGTGTCTACTGATTTTGCTTGTTCTGTGCGTTCTTGGTTCATCTTCATGCGATTTTGATAGTTTTGACGACGTTGTAATGACGCACTCGGTCTATTTTTGCGCTGTTCCTTTTCATAAGCTTTCTTTGCTTTACGTTCCGCTTTTTGTTGCGCTTTCTCTTCTTTTTTTAATTGCTTTAATGTATCTTTCGTCTGCAAATCATTTGCTTCTTGTGTGTTATACGTATAGGCATAATCACTTGTTTGTGAGTTATCTGCTTGTGCTGTTTGTTGTTGTGCGTTATCAACCTCTTCATATCGTACACTATCATCTAAAGTCACTGCATCATCTTCTGCCTGAGATGTTATATTCTCTTGAGGACTTGTCTGCTTATGATGATACTTCGCCGAACGAGATAATACTGTCGGCTCATCAGCTGATTCTGAAACTTCATTTTGTACGTCATGATGACTTTCAACTGCTACTGGTTGTGTTCTCACAGACTCTGGCTCTGGTGAATGCGTCGGTTCATAAATGGGACCGCGCTGATACTCAAAACTATCATACACTGGTACTGTTTCAAGTCGTTCTCTACGTCCAAACATCATCAATGCGATGATAAAGAAGAAAATTGGCACTAACATAAAAATAAGTGGTAGCGTTAAAATCGCTACACCTAGAAACAACAACCCGGAAATGATGCGATGATTCATTGAGATTAACGCTAAAAATGAGATAAGCAAGCAAACAATTAGGTAAACGATAAACGCCCACACACCATTTTGTAACTGTATCACTAACTCAGTCGCTGTCATATTATAATTCGTTAATAAATCTTGAACTGTCGCATTATTTGCAAGTTCAGCTTCTAAACTTTGAATCGAACTCTCATTGCTAAACAGCACTAAACCAAAAAACATCGCCACAATGGTCGTTCCTAGTAAAAAAATCCAGCTCAACCAGCCTAGAATCTTTTCGGCAAGTCGATTAACAGGACGTCGAACTTGCGTATATACATCTCCTGTCATAGTGTCACTCCTCGTTCTATTTCCTTATATTATATCTTAATTGATACTAATAGATGAAGCTATAACCCCATCTTAAAGTTCAAAAATCGTTCATTGTATTCACTCAATACATCTGTTCCCAAATCTTGATAAACTTCTAATCGTTTTTGCGTCTCTTCAGTTGGATAGACACGCGTGTCATTTTTTATATCATTCGGTAACATTTCTCGTGCACTTTTATTTGGCGTTCCGTATGCTACCCACTCTGTGTTTTGACGATTCACTTCTGGATCAAGAAGAAAATTGATAAACGCATGCGCCCCTTTAACATTTTGTGCCGTTTTAGGAATAACCATATTATCAAACCATAAATTGGAACCGTCTTGAGGAACGACATACTCGAAACGTTCATCAAATTGGAATAACTGTGCTGCAGACCCACTCCACATCACTGCAACATTTGCTTCGTGCTGTTCGAGCATCATGGTTACTTCATCTCCAACAACTCCCCGTATATTCGGCGCAAAAGTTTTCAAGTGTGCTTCTGCTTCCTGCAAGTGTTGTGTATCCACATCATTTAAACTATACCCCAAACTATTCAAACCTAACCCTATCACTTCACGTGCACCATCCACCAATATAACATCACCCGCTAAGCGAGGATCCTTCAAATCTGACCAATGTTCAAATGTCATATCAGGATATTTCTCTCGATCATATAAAATTCCGACCGTACCGAAAAAATATGGTATGGAATAGACATTCCCGCGATCAAATGGTTGATTCATGTAGTGCTGATCCAAATGTTTCATATTGGGAATCTGCTGATGATCGAGCGGTATAAGCAGATTCGATTTTTTCATTTTCTCTATCGTATAGTCACTGGGAAATGCTACATCATAATGCGTTCCACCATTTCTTATTTTAGCTTCCATCGCCTCATTAGAATCAAATGTCTCGTAAACGACCTTAATACCTGTTTGACGTTCAAACTGTTGAATCAGCGCTGGGTTGATATACTCGCCCCAGTTATAGACATAAAGCGTATCACGCTGTTCATCAACTCGATCATGTGTCACCCAATAACCAAGGGCAAGACTGATAAATCCTAGAAGCAAAGCACCACCAATTAATTGAACAAATTGCTTCATTACAACACCCCCTGCTTCTTAACTTGCTGTTTTCGCTGATAACGTTGTAGCAGTTGGTAACCAATCAAGCCAATCATAATTACCATAAAAAGCAATGTCGATATCGCATTGATTTCCATACTTACGCCGCGTCGTGCCATAGAATAGACTTCTACTGATAAAACACTGAAGCCATTACCCGTGACAAAAAAGCTCACGGTAAAGTCGTCTAATGAGTATGTCAAAGCCATAAAAAAACCACCCACAATACCTGGCATCAATTGTGGTATTAAAATTTTAGTTAACAACTGCCATTCCGTGGCACCCAAATCTCGTCCTGCTTGAATAATCGACTGATTCATCTCATATAACTTAGGTAAAATTACGATAACGACAATTGGAATACAAAAAGCAATATGCGATATCAAAACAGAAGTAAAGCCTAAGCTGAATCCCGTATAATGTCCAATAGCTGTAAACATGATGAGAAACGATGCGCCAATCACCACATCAGAAGATACCATTAATACATTGTTCAGCGTAAGCAGCGATACTTTAAGCATTTGCTGGCGTATTTGATATAGAACAAGTGCACCAAACAAGCCAATGACCGTTGAAATCGCTGCCGCAATTAACGCAACAGCAATCGTATTAAAGACAACTTGCAACAAACGTTTATTGGCAAATAACGCTTCATAATGTTCTAACGTAAAACCTTCAAAATGAATCATATTGCCTGCGCGATTAAAAGAATAGAGCATCAGGAAGAAAATCGGCACATATAAAACGATGAGCAAGCCATACAAATAAGCTTTTCCATACCACTTCATCGAGATGTCCCTCCTTGTTTTTTAGTGCGTGTCAAAATCAAAGTCAGCATCATAAACAATACTAGGAATAACGCAATGGTTGCACCCATACCGAAATTCTGAATCACTAAAAACTGTTCTTCAATCGCTGTTCCTATATTGATGACTTTGTTACCCGCAATTAAGCGCGTAATCATAAATAGGGACAAAGCTGGTATAAACGTCACTTGTATGCCTGTTTTGACGCCTTCAATCGTCAAAGGAAATAGCACCTTGTTCACCATTGTTAAAGTATCAGCTCCCAAATCACGTGCTGCAAAAAACATCTGATCTGGAATATCCTTCATACTGTTATAGATAGGCAGTAGCATAAATGGTAAATAAATATATGCCGCCACTGCTACAAACGCAGGCCCCGTAAATAAAAGCGACTGTGAGGGGATATGCAACAAGTTCAAAAATTGGTTGATAATACCATCATGACTGAAAATGCCAATAAATGCATATGTCTTAAGTAGTAGATTCATCCATGTAGGAATAATCATCACCAACAACCAAGTAGCCCCATGACTCGACTGGCGGATAAAAAAAGCGGCAGGATAGCTCACTAACAGACACACTACCGTAATAATCACTGCATAGACAATCGATTCAAATAACATACGCATATAACGCCATGTTAAAAACTGTGTGTAATTCGTCAGTGAAAAATGCCCTTGCATATCAGTGAATGAAAAATAAATAAGCAATGCAACTGGAATAATAATAAAACCTATCATCCACAGCCAATAAGGAATCGCTAACCATCGATTAAGATGTTTCATCATAACCATCTCCATATCCTTCAATACGTGCATCGAACTCTTCTTCTGTTTCGCCTGGTACCATTATATGGATGGCCTCAGGTTCAAAATCAAGCCCTACACGTGAACCAATCTCTGCATTCTTTGTAGATTGAATCGTCCATTCATAACCTTTATGATCCTCACAAATAATTTCGTAGTGAACCCCACGGAACAAAGTGGAAATTACAGTTGCTTGAAATAATCCTTTTTCTGTAGGCACAAGTGATATATCTTCTGGTCTAATCACCACGTCAACTGGCGTATTCGGGGCAATCGCCTGATCTACACAATCAAAGTCTTGACCATAGATATTAACGACAAAATCTTCAATCATTGTCCCTTCGATAATATTCGACTCCCCGATAAAATCTGCCACATAACGGTTGACTGGCTCATCATAAATGTCTAGTGGCGTACCAAACTGTTCGACCTTCCCTTTGCGCATAACAAAGATATAATCACTCAGTGCTAACGCCTCTTCCTGATCATGTGTTACAAATATGAAAGTAATGCCGAGTCTTGATTGTATTTCTCGCAACTCATACTGCATCTCTGTTCGCAGCTTAAGATCGAGTGCCGATAATGATTCATCTAACAACAAAATTTCAGGTTCGTTTACAATTGCACGTGCTATCGCAATACGTTGTTTCTGACCACCACTTAATGCTTGAATAGGACTGTTAATATATTGTTCCAGCTTGACCAACTTCAATGCTTCTTTGACCTTATCGTCAATTTTTTGTTTGTTAAGCTTTTTCAGTTTAAGCCCGAAAGCCACATTGTCATAAACATTGAGATGTGGAAATAATGCATAATCCTGAAATACTGTATTCACCTGTCGCTTATTCGCTGGTAACTGATTGATTGTTTCACCAAGATATACAATGTTACCCGCATCTGGTGTCTCAAACCCTGCAATCAACTTAAGTATCGTCGTTTTCCCACAACCAGATGGTCCTAGAATCGTATAAAAATAACCCGATTCAATCTCTATATCAATCCCGTCGAGTATCACCGTCCCATCAAAGGTTTTAGTCACTTGTTGAAATGTTAATAAAGGTGCCACATGTATACCTCCTATAAATAAGATGATGTTGCGACAAGCATCATGCGTGCTTCAACATCTCCATTATTTGATAATCTATGTTCTCTCGTAGCTTTAAAATACAAAGCATCCCCTTGCTGAGCATCAAATACTTCATCACCTAAAGTCAATGTAATCGTCCCTTCCAAACAATAAATAAATGTATCTGATGTGGAAGGTTCAAATGTTTTGTATGTTGATTTTGGCTGTAATGTTAACAGCAAAGGTTCCATCTCGAATTCATTAGATGTTTTAACAGGCCATTGTAAAAAATAGCCCTTGTCGTACTCATCATAAGTCAGTTGCTCTTCACAGGGGTAATGCACCTTTGTCACTTGCTGTTGTTCAAAAAAATCACGTGGCGATGTCCCAAGCACTTCTAGTATGTTCAGAAAAGTTTCCATGCTTGGCGAAGTTTTATTACTCTCAATTTGTGAGATGTATCCCTTAGATAAGTCCGTTCGTTCTCCCAACTCTTCTTGCGTCAGATTCTTAAGTTGCCTTAAATTCTTTATTTTTTGTCCTATTTCCATTGTCTCACCTTCATATGTACTTCAATAAAATACAAAAAAGCTGCATTAAGTTTACTTTTACTAAACATTTTGTTTAACGCTTAATAAAAATAACAAAATACAGCTTCAATTACAACCATTTTTTAAGGTTTTTTACTCACAACTCAATATTTTTTGTTCAGGTGCTTGTTTGGCTTGTTTCATGACTTGATAACTATCATAGCCACTCGCTTTTTTGAAGTCGTCAAATATATGCTTTTCATCTGCCTTTCCCGGTACGACACGTTTAAATGCACGATATTGGGTCATCAATGTGTCGCGCGCTACTGATGATTCATAATACGCCTCAATCGCATTAAAAAATGCAATCACATCAATCATTTCATCGTTTGACCAGTCTACATCAATGGGATATTGATATTCCATAGCATTACCTCCTTTATCATGTCTTATTGAAAGAGAAAAAGAGACCAAGCACAAGGGCTCAGTCTCTTGATATATCAACACATATTATTACATTGTGTGAATTGGTAAACCGATTGCTTTTTCAGCAGCTTCCATGCTCATTTCACCTAAAGTTGGGTGAGCGTGAACAGTTAATGCGATATCTTCTGCGTTCATGCCTGCTTCAATCGCAAGACCTAATTCAGAGATAACGTCTGAAGCACTTGTACCAACCACTTGTGCACCGATTAACGTATCGTCTTCTTTAAGGGTGATTAACTTAACGAAACCATCTGTATCGTTTAATGACAATGCACGACCGTTTGCTTGGTAAGGGAATTTAGAAGCTTTGTAAGCAATACCTTCTTCTTTTGCTTGTGCTTCAGTGTAACCCACTTGTGCAAGTTCAGGTTCTGTGAAACATACAGCAGGCATACCGATGTAATCAACCTCAGCATTTTGTCCTGCAATAGCTTCAGCAGCAACTTTTGCTTCGTAGCTTGCTTTATGTGCTAATGGAAGACCCGGAACAATGTCACCAATTGCAAAGATACTGTTAACTGAAGAGCGACCTTGTTTGTCAACTTCAACTAAACCACGATCTGTAAGTTTAACACCTGCTTCTGATAAACCTAATTCATCAGTATTTGGACGACGACCTACAGTAACTAATACGTAGTCAGCTTCGATTGTTTTTTCTTCGCCTTTAACTTCATACGTAACTTTTACGCCATTTTCTGTTTCTTCAGCTGATTTTGCTAAAGCTTCTGTTTCGATTGTCATGCCTTTAGCTTTCATTTTCTTCTTAACAGGTGCAACCATTTGTTTTTCAAATCCACCAAGAATTTCTTTTGCACCTTCAAGAATAGTCACTTCAGTACCAAAGTTTGCATACGCTGTACCTAATTCAGAACCGATGTAACCGCCACCGACAACAACTAATTTTTTAGGTACTTCTTGCAAGTTCAACGCACCAGTTGAATCTAATACACGACCGCCGAATTTGAAGTTAGGAATTTCGATTGGACGAGAACCAGTCGCAACAATTGCATTTTTGAAATTATAAGTTTGCGCGCTTGTTTCATCCATAACACGTAAACTATTACCATCAACAAAGTATGCTTCACCTTTGACGATTTCAACTTTGTTACCTTTAAGTAACGCTTCAACACCGCCTGTTAATTTGTTTACAACAGAACCTTTGAAGTCTTGTACTTTACCAAAGTCTAATGTTACGTTTTCAGCTTTAACACCTAGTTCTTCGCCGTGTTGTGCATGATCGTAACGGTGTGACACATTTAAAAGTGCTTTTGATGGAATACAACCAACGTTAAGACATACACCACCAAGGTTACCTTTCTCAACGATTGTTACTTTTTGACCTAGTTGTGCTGCACGAATTGCTGCAACATATCCACCAGGACCTGCACCTACGACAATAGTATCTGTTTCAATTGGAAAATCTCCGACTACCATATTTTACCCCTCCATTAATAATAGTTCTGGATTGTTTAATAAACGCTTGATATGGTTCATAGCGTTTTGACCAGTCGCACCATCAATTTGTCTGTGGTCAAAGCTTAATGATAATGATAATACTGGTGCTGCTATGATTTCACCATCTTTAACGATAGGTTTTTGAGCAATACGACCAATACCTAAGATTGCAACTTCTGGGTGGTTGATAACTGGCGTGAACCATTGACCACCAGCAGAACCGATGTTACTAATTGTACATGTTGCACCTTTCATTTCATCAGAAGTTAATTTACCATCACGTGCTTTAACAGCAAGTTCATTGATTTCGTCTGAAATTTGGAACATAGACTTGCGATCTGCATGTTTCACTACAGGTACTAAAAGACCTCTCTCTGTATCTGCAGCAATACCAATGTTCCAGTAATGTTTGTGTACCACTTCGCCTGCTTCTTCATTGAATGAAGTATTAAGCGCTGGGTATTTTTTCAATGCAGAAACTAATGCTTTTACAACGTATGGTAAGAATGTAAGCTTCGTACCTTGCTCAGCAGCAATCTCTTTGAATTTTTTACGGTGATCCCATAATGCTTGAACATCAATTTCATCCATTAATGTTACGTGAGGCGCAGTATGTTTAGAGTTAACCATTGCTTTCGCAATCGCCTTACGCATTGCAGGAATTTTTTCAGTTGTTTCAGGGAATTCACCTTCAACAGAAGCTGCTGGAGCCGCTGGTGCTGCTGATTCAGTAGTAGATTCAGCTGATACTGTTTCTGTTGCAGCTGCTTGACCGCCACCATTTAAGAATGCATCAACGTCCTCTTTTGTAATTCTACCATTTTTACCTGTACCATTAACAGCTTTAATATTCACATTGTTGTCACGTGCATATTTACGCACTGATGGCATTGCTTTAATCATACGGTTTTCGTCTACTTCTACATCTGCTTGAGGGGCTGCAGCAGGTGCAGTTGTTTCTTCTTTTACTTCTTCTTTTGGTGCTTCTTCTTTTGGCTCATCACCGTGATCACCTTTGAATTGAATGTCGCCTGCATCTGGTGCATCGATTTTTACAATTGTGTCACCAACAACAGCAACTGTACCTTCTTCTACTACAACTTCTTCAATTGTTCCTGTTACAGGAGATGGAATTTCAACTACTGATTTGTCGTTTTGCACTTCACATAGAATATCATCTTCTTCAATCGAGTCTCCAGCTTTAATGAACCATTTTACAATTTCACCTTCGTGGATACCTTCACCAATATCTGGTAATTTAAATTCAAATGCCACGTCGTTTCCTCCTAATTTAAATCAATATTTTTCTGTGCGTCTTCTTAGAAGTTGCTTACTTACTATAGAAAATCTTAAAAGCAGCTCGCTAAAAGTAAATCCCTCAACAACAGTGAATGGTTTTACACAGCGAGCTTACTTTTATGCATCATTACTCAAAAAGAGACAACTTACATAACAATCAATCTGTTATTAGAATTCTAATGTTTCTTTTACTTTTTCAATGATATCATTTTTATTTGGTAACCAAACATTCTCAGCTTGAGTGAATGGATAGATTGTATCAGGTGCTGCAACACGTCCGATTGGTGCTTCTAATGAAAGAATCGCACGCTCTGATAATTCAGCAACAACGTTTGCACCTACACCTGCTTGTTTTTGAGCTTCTTGAACAACAACAACACGTCCAGTTTTTTCTGTAGAAGCAACAAGTGTGTCAACATCTAAAGGTTGAACAGTACGTAAGTCAATCACTTCAATTGAGTGACCGTCTTTTTCAAGTTCTTCAGCAGCTTTCATTGCTTCTTGTACCATTGCACCGTATGTGATGATTGTTAAGTCAGTACCTTCACGTTTAACGTTCGCTTTACCGATTTCGATTGTGTACTCTTCTTCAGGTACTTCTTCACGGAATGAACGATACAATTTCATATGTTCAAGGTATGCAACTGGATCGTTGCTACGGATACTTTCAATTAATAAACCTTTTGCATCATAAGGGCCTGATGGAATAACCACTTTAAGACCTGGAGATTGCGCAAGGATACCTTCTAAGTTGTCAGCGTGAAGTTCTGGTGTGTGCACCCCACCACCAAAAGGTGTACGGATTGTTACAGGTGCAGCTTTTGAGTTACCAGTACGGAAACGATGACGTGCGATTTGACCCGCTACAGAGTCAAATACTTCAAATACGAAACCTAAGAATTGTACTTCCATGATTGGGCGGTAACCTTGAGTTGTAAGACCTAAGGCTAAACCACCAATACCAGACTCAGCTAAAGGTGTGTCGAATACTCGGTCTTCACCGAATTCTTTTTGTAAACCTTCAGTTACACGGAATACACCACCGTTAACACCAACGTCTTCACCAAAAATCAAAGTGTTTTCGTCGTTTTTAAGTTCAGTTGCTAGCGCATTGTTAATCGCTTGAACCATTGTCATTTGTGCCATGGCTTACTTCGACTCCTTCTCTTTGTAAATTTCATATTGCTCTGCAAGGTTTTGTGGCATGTCTTCATACATGATTTCCATTAATGAAGTCACTGTTTGTTTTGGCGTATTATCAGCTTCTTTGATTGCAGCTTTGATTTCTTCTTTAGCTTGATCAATCACTTCATTTTCTTTTTCTTCAGACCATAAACCTTTGTTTTCTAAGAACTTTCTGAAACGTACGAGTGGGTCTTTTTTCTCCCATTCTGCATCTTCATCAGAAGTTCTATAACGCGTTGGGTCGTCACCAGCCATAGTATGAGGTCCATAACGATAAGTCATTGTTTCAATCAATGTTGGACCTTCACCAGCGATTGCACGATCACGGGCTTCTTTTGTTGCTTGGTATACAGCCAACGCATCCATACCGTCAACTTGAATACCAGGAATACCTACAGATACCGCTTTTTGCGCTAATGTTTGCGCTGCAGTTTGTTTAGAACGCGGTGTAGAAATTGCGTAATTATTATTTTGGATTACAAAGATAGCTGGTACTTTGTAAGCTGAAGCGAAGTTAATACCTTCATAGAAGTCACCTTGTGATGAACCACCATCACCAGTGTAAGTAATTGCAACAGCTTTTTTACCACGTTTTTTAAGTCCAAATGCAACACCTGCTGTTTGAATGTATTGCGCACCAATAATAATTTGTGGGCTCAATGCATTTACATCGTCCATTTGGTTACCTACGAAATGTCCGCGTGAGAATAAGAAAGCTTTCGTTAATGGTAAGCCATGCCAGATTAATTGTGGTACATCACGATAACCCGGAAGAATAAAGTCTTCTTTTTCTAATGCAAATTGTGATGCAAGTTGTGATGCTTCTTGACCTGCTGTTGGCGCGTAGAAACCTAAGCGTCCTTGTCTATTTAAAGAAATTGAACGTTGGTCTAAAATACGCGTCCAAACCATTCTTCTCATTAATTCAACTAATTCTTCATCTGATAAATCTGGAAGCAAATCTTCGTTAATTACATTACCATCTGTATCTAAGATTTGAACCATTTCAAACTTCGATTCAGTATCTTTCAATACTTGTTCTGCATCGAATTGGGCTTTTAACTTAGCAGCCATGCAATTCACCATACCTTTCCCGTTGTATATATATTTCATCCTTATTAATTGTAACATACAACTGTGTAATTATTAAGTAGTTTGATGCAAGTTCTGTCATAGTTGATAACATTACAGTTGAGCGAACTGTTATAGTTTTTGTTTTAAACTGTTATAGTCTATTTATTAATAATTGGTTCGACGTCTGCGCGTTCTGTTTGTGCTTTGCGAATTGATTTAGAATACGCTTTCACTTTATCGCTCATTTCTTTTTGTGCAGATTGCAATGCTTTTGATCGTTCATCTACACCTTCTTGGCTACCTGATGCATCTTGGAAATAACTGAATAAGTCTTTTTCCTTAGCAATCACATCTTTATAACCTTTAATGAAAGCTTCGTGCTTAGCATATTTATCTTCTAATGCTTTGTTCAATTCATCCAATTCTTTTTTATCATCTTTGTCTTCTACTTTTGCTGCAGATTGTTGCAATGTTTCAAATGCTTTTTTAGATTTGGTCATTGCCTCTTCTTCTTTTTTAAGTTGTTCTTCACGCTTTTGTGCATTATCTAGAAATGATTTAACTTTATCTTGTACAGTGGATATGTCTTTACCACTTACTTCTTTAGAAAGACTTTCTTTTTCTTTTTCTAGTTTGTTCATTTCTTTATTCACTTGTTGGATGGGTGCCTCTGCTTTTTGAAGCTTTGTTAATCCATCACTATACTTCTCGAATTGTTCGTTGTCTTTGTTACACCCTGCAAGTAATACGGTTGCTGCCAATGCTAGACCTACTGTTTTTTTCATTTTCATAAAATTTTTAGCCTCCTTTACTGTCACTCGTCATTTTAGTGAAAAGCGCACAATAAAGCAAACAATATTCTATTGTGCACCAGAGATATAGTCGCAAATGATGAAGTAATAATCCTATTCCATTCGCCTAATTTTTGATATATTGATAATTAAGGAAGGTGTCAATATGTTAACAATGAAAGATATTATTCGTGACGGGCATCCAACGCTTCGCCAAAAAGCTGAAACGTTGACATTCCCTCTCACAGATGAAGAAAGACAAACTTTATTGGATATGCAAGAATTCTTGCATAATAGCCAAGACCCTGAAATTGCTGAGAAATACCAACTTAGAAGTGGTGTGGGTTTAGCCGCTCCACAAATCAACGTACCTAAGCGCATGTTTGCTGTTTATCTTCCGGATGATGGTAACGGCAAATCCTATGACCTTGCTATCGTTAACCCAAAAATCGTGAGCCATAGTGTTCAAGATGCTTATTTACCAATGGGTGAAGGGTGTCTAAGCGTCGATGAAGACATTCCAGGATTAGTACACCGTCATCATCGCGTAACAATTAAAGGGTTCGACATTGATGGTAATGAAGTGAGTTATCGCCTTAAAGGATATGCTGCAATTGTCTTTCAACATGAACTTGATCATCTCAATGGTGTGATGTTCTATGATCATATAGACAAAGACAATCCACTTACACCTAAAAATGGTGCGATTGAATTGTAATCAAATATTCATATGTTTTTCGAACCATCAGAAACTGTTATTTCTGGTGGTTTTTTGTTTGCACTAGTTTTGTATTTTTAATAATCCTTTATTAAATTTATGCAGTTGTTCAAAAACTTCCTTCCCCCCTTTTTGGGTATAAAATTAGCGTTTCTTTCACTATCACTTCCTATTTATCACATTCCGCTTTATTTATTAGTTAAGTTCATGTAAAATATACATACCTGAGTTCGAGTAAAATGATAAACTATTGGGATTTAGAGAAACTGTTTATCAACTTCTCAGCAGCGCTTTATTTTAGATGACACATATCATTATACTGGGCACCTCAAGTTCCAGATATTTGTGTCCCATTCTCGAACATCAAGTACGGAATTGAACTATCGACACCATACTATAACTGTATGATTTCAGAAGATGAATTGAATTCTGTTAAACACCTGTTTGACATTCATTCGATTCATATTTTTATTTATAGTCTATACAAGTAGATATTGCGCAGTATAACGTGGTTGTCACAAATATAAACAAGGTAATTTATTTAGGAGGCATTTATTAATGGCAATTTTTAAAGTATTTTATCAACATAACCGCGATGAAGTAATCGTTCGTGAAAATACACAATCTACTTATGTTGAAGCACAAACAGAAGAACAAGTACGCCGTTTCTTAAAAGAGCGTAACTACAACATTGAATTCATAACTAAATTAGAGGGCGCACATTTAGAATATGAACAACAATCAGAACACTTTAGTGTGGAGCGCGCAGAATAATGAAACAACTTCAAAAAAATGAGGTTGGCGTATATGCGCTTGGCGGTCTAGGTGAAGTCGGTAAAAACACTTACGCCGTTGAATATAAAGATGAAATTCTAATTATTGACGCAGGTATTAAGTTCCCTGATGATAATCTACTCGGTATTGACTATGTCATTCCAGATTATACGTATCTTGAACAGAATCAAGATAAAATCGTGGGACTCGTTATCACGCATGGTCACGAAGATCATATCGGTGGTGTGCCCTACCTGTTAAAAAAGATTAACGTTCCAATCTATAGCGGTCCATTAGCTTTAGGATTGATTCGTAATAAATTAGAAGAACATAAATTATTGCGCACAGCTTCATTGAATGAAATTACAGAAGACAGCGTCATCGAGTCGAAACACTTCAAAGTCAGCTTCTACTTAACCACACACAGTATTCCTGAAGCATACGGTGTCGTGGTCGATACACCTGAAGGTAAAATCGTGCATACAGGTGATTTTAAGTTCGACTTCACACCTGTTGGCGCACCAGCAAACATGGCACGCATGGCTCAACTTGGTGATGAAGGTGTTCTGTGCTTATTATCAGATTCGACAAATGCACTCGTTCCCGATTTCACACTGAGTGAACGTGAAGTAGGACAGAACGTGGACAAAATCTTTCGTAACTGTACAGGACGTATTATTTTTGCGACATTTGCGTCTAATATTTATCGTGTACAACAAGCTGTTGAAGCAGCAGTCAAATATAATCGTAAAATTGTAACATTCGGTCGTTCAATGGAGAACAATATCAAGATTGGTACAGAGCTCGGTTATATTAAAGCCCCACCTGAAACATTTGTTGAACCTAGCAAAATCAATAGTATTCCAAAACATGAATTGTTGATTTTATGTACAGGCTCGCAAGGTGAACCGATGGCAGCACTATCTCGTATCGCAAATGGTACACACAAACAAATTAAAATCATCCCTGAAGATACAGTTGTATTTAGTTCGTCACCGATTCCGGGTAACACGAAAAGTATTAACCGTACAATTAATGCACTGTATCAAGCAGGTGCTGAAGTCATTCACAGCAAAATTTCAAATATCCATACATCTGGACACGGTTCTCAAGGCGATCAACAATTAATGTTGCGTTTAATTCGTCCAAAATTCTTCTTACCAATCCACGGTGAGTATCGTATGCTCGTTGCACATGGTCAAACAGGTGTTGATTGTGGTGTGAAAGAAGAAAACGTCTTTATCCATGATATTGGTGATGTACTCGCATTAACGCGTGATTCTGCACGCACTGCTGGTCGCATTCCATCAGGTAATGTATTAGTCGATGGTAGTGGTATTGGCGATATCGGTAATGTCGTCATTCGTGACCGTAAACTCCTTTCTGAAGAAGGCTTAGTTATTGTCGTTGTGAGTATCGACTTCAATACGAATAAGCTATTATCAGGTCCAGACATTATTTCACGTGGCTTTGTGTACATGCGTGAATCAGGTCAATTGATTTATGATGCACAGAAGAAAATTAAGCAAGAAGTCATTCAGAAGTTGAACAATCAACCTCAAATTCAATGGCATCAAGTAAAATCTTCAATCATTGAAACGTTGCAACCTTATTTATATGAACAAACAGCACGTAAACCAATGATTTTACCTGTGATTATGAAAGTTAACGAAAAAAATTAACAATAAATGAACGAGGTCATGCCCCCTATTTTGGGAACATGACCTCGTTTTAGTCTATTTTGTTTTTATTATTCATGCGCAATCTTCTTCTCATAGCGCGTTAAATCATTGTCATGCCCTATCATGATTAAAATGTCATCAAACTCCAATGCCATATCTGGAGCTGGTGACACGATAATTTCTTTACGGCGTTTAATCGCAATAATATTAATTCCAAATTGTGCACGAATATCTAAATCAATCAATGTCTGACCTGCCATGGCTTCTGTCGCTTTCATTTCAACAATTGAATGCTCATCAGAAAGCTCTAAATAGTCCAATACTGTTGCACTTGCTACATTATGTGCAATACGGCGTCCCATATCACGCTCTGGATGTACAACTGTATCAGCACCAATTTTATTCAGTATTTTGGCGTGATAGTCATTTTGTGCTTTAGCTGTTACCTTTTTTACACCTAACTCTTTTAAAATAAGTGTTGTCAATGTACTCGCTTGAATATTTTCACCAATTGAGACGATAACGTGATCAAAGTTACGAATGCCAAGGCTTTTCATAACCGCTTCATCTGTTGTATCCGCTACAACGGCATGCGTTGCAATATCACTATATTCATCTACACGATGTTCATCCTTATCAATAGCCATAACATCCATATCCAATGCATTCAGTTCGCGTACAATACTTCCACCAAAGCGCCCTAAACCGATGACTACATATTCCTTATCCATATTTGAACCTCCACAATCATTTGCGCTTTCATTTATAAGTGACTATTCAAATGATGACAGCCCCAATGTCGCGCGAGTCTTATAGAACATACTTATTTTCTACCTTGAATGGCTTCTTGTCAAATAGATGTGTGTACTTTGAACTACTATTATTGACGTTATTTTACTTGTTATGTTAAATTAACATCATTATTTTATGATGAAATGAGGCATATCATGACACAAGTAACCATTTATACACAAAATAATTGTCCTCCGTGTACATTTGTTAAAAATTATTTAACAGCCCATCACATTGCGTTTGAAGAACGCAATATTGCAAATCCAACATACCGTAATGAAATGATTGCACATGATGCATTTGCAACCCCATTTATTTTGTTAAATGATGAACCGATGTATCAAGTCGATATGGACAAACTCAATCAAACACTTGGTTTATAACGAAAAACCTGAGGCGCAATGTCTCAGGTTTTTGTATACTTTATGATAAAGTTTTTGAAGTTGCATCTTTAACGAGTGCTACGACTTCATCAACAGTCGCAAAGTTCATCGCACGATCAGCCAACTGTGTCATTTCAGTTGTGCTTAATCCTTTGATTTGACGACGTGCTTTTAAGATAGATGTCGCACTCATTGAGAATTCATCTAATCCTAAACCAAGTAATAATGGAATTGCTGTTTCGTCTCCGGCCATTTCTCCACACATACCTGTCCATTTACCTTCTTTGTGAGACGCATCAATGACTTGTTTCACTAAGCGTAAAATAGCTGGGTTATATGGTTGGTAAAGATATGATACACGCTCAGACATACGGTCAGCCGCCATTGTGTATTGGATTAAGTCGTTCGTACCGATACTGAAGAAATCAACTTCTTTCGCAAATACGTCAGCTAATGCCGCTGTTGATGGAATTTCCACCATAATACCTAATTCGATATCATCGCTTACTTCCACGCCTTCGTTCTTTAAGCTTTCTTTTTCTTCAAGTAACAATGCTTTGGCATCACGGAACTCTTGTACCGTTGCAACCATTGGGAACATGATATTTAATTTACCGTATACAGATGCGCGTAACAACGCACGCAATTGCGGACGGAAAATCTCAGGTTGGTCTAAGCATAAACGAATTGCACGGTAACCTAAGAACGGGTTCATTTCTTCAGGTAGATTTAAGTATGGCAACTCTTTATCTCCACCGATATCAAGCGTACGTACAACCACACGCTTGCCGTCCATTTCTTCCAATACTTTTTTGTATGCTTCAAATTGTTCATCTTCTGAAGGCATATTATCGCGACCCATGTACAAGAATTCTGTACGATAAAGACCGATACCTTCTGCACCATTGTTTTTAACACCTTCTAAGTCGTTAGGTGTACCAATGTTCGCAGCTAACTCAACATGTTTGCCATCGATTGTCGTTGTTGCTTCATCACGTAATTGTTTTAAAGCTTCACGATCTTCAAAGAACATGTCACGTTTTTGTTGATACGCACGCACTTCATCTTGTGACGGATTGATAATGACATCACCTGTCAAACCATCGACAATAATCATATCGCCGTTTTGAACAGATTCTGTCACAGCTTTTGTACCAACTACTGCTGGAATTTCTAAAGAACGACTCATGATTGCAGAATGCGATGTACGACCACCGATGTTCGTTACGAAACCTTGAACATATTGTTTGTTCAATTGTGCCGTATCAGATGGTGTTAAATCGTGTGCAACGATAATCACACTCTCATCAACAATACTTGGGTTCGGTAACTCAACGCCTAAAATATGTGCAAGCACACGTTTAGATACGTCACGAATATCTGCCGCACGTTCTTTCATATATTCGTTATCCATAGATTCGAAAATCGTAATGAAATTTTGTGTGACTTCTGTTAATGCATGTGGTGCACTCGCACGATCGTCTTTAATCATGCTTTCAATCGGATTGATTAATTCAGGATCATCAAGCACAAGTAAATGTGCATCAAAAATAGCTGCTTTATCAGGTCCCAATTGTTCTTCAGCATTATTTCTAATCTTTGTTAATTCGATCTTCGCATTGTTCAAAGCATCATTGAACTTTTGAACTTCAGTTGCTGGATCTTCTGTTGTCTTATGACTATAACTTAAATCGGGTTCTACGAGCATATACGCTTTGGCAATAGCAACACCATCAGATGCTGCAATGCCTTTAATCATTGTTGACATTATTTTGTCAAACCTTCTTTAGATAATACTTCAGTGATTGCTTGAATCGCTTCTTTTTCGTCACTACCATCTGCATAGATTGTAATTTCAGCGTCTTTACCAACACCTAAGCTCATAACACCCATAATTGATTTTAAGTTTACTTTTTTCGCATTGTATTCTAACTGTACATCTGATTCAAATTTTGAAGCTGTTTGCACTAACATTGTTGCTGGGCGTGCATGAATCCCTGTTTCGTCAATAATTACATATGATTGTTGTTCCATCTTACATCTTACTCCTTCTATTCTATAATTTTTAGCATAAGCTAGTTCACTTCGCTACATGCCTTAACATTACCAAAATTATAGGTCAAATTCAATTGTGAAACCATTATCAAGACGCTTGTTTGCCCTTTTTTTACAAATTATCGAACAAATTATAAAAGTGACTTGACAACATTCTCACATTTTTGAATATGTTCCTTGCCTACTTTTGTCATAAAGTAATAACTTAGAGAGGCTGAAACGGCTTGCCCTACAATTGGGAACCAACGCGTTTGTTTCGCTGCAGTACGTTTCGCTACGTCGCGCACAAATATTTTTAACAATCCACTTGATACCTTTTTACCAATTAGTTGTGTGCCTTGAATCCCCGCAGCCATTACAATACGATTGCGCATGTCATCGCTCATTTTATTCACTTGGTTATGATCTAATCCATACACTTTATTAATATCTTCAATGACGTCTTTCATCAATTTCATATCCACGCCAAAATCAAACCCTGGCAATGGCACAATCGTAGCACCAGAAGATAATAAAGCCTTTTTCTTCACAATTGTCTCAGCTTGTTGACGTCTCTCTTCAACTTCTGTAGTACTTTGTGGTAACACATGTTTATTCGCTACCTTTTCAATCTTTAACACTTTATTTTCAACGATATCTGATAATTTTTTAGGAATTCTCATCATGCAGCCACCTTTCATTTAAATAACGCTATCATATACCCTATTTTTAAAGAATTAATCTAACAAAGTCACAAAAACAACTTTTAAATACTTAGATGGCTTATAATGTGGATGTGTTTTGAAATCTTTCGGTAAGCCCATCACCTCATCAATGCGATAAGCCATGCCCAACTCAGACAGTGTTTCTTTAATCATCTTTTTAAATGCTTTCAATGGATACATACTATGATTCGTACTTAAAACAAGTGTCCCTTTAGCATTTAACAAAGGCAACGCCCCTTCAATAAGCTTGTCATAGTCTTTTGTTACTGAAAACGTTTTTTTCTTATTGCGAGCAAAGCTTGGTGGATCAATCACAATCGTATCATATGTCAAATTGTGGCGCTGTGCGTATTTGAAATAATCAAATGTATCCATCACAAACAATGCCTGTGTTTTAGGATCAATCGCGTTCAATCCAAAATTTTCTTCCGTCATCGGTCGCGAACGATTCGCCAAATCTACACTGGTTGTTTGTGTCGCTTCATGCGCTGCAATAACTGAGAAAGCGCCCGTATAACTAAATAAGTTTAATACACGGCGTTCCGAGCTATAATAATCACGAATCTTTTTGCGCACTTCTTTCTGGTCTAGGAAAATACCTGTCATCGGTCCATCATCCAAGTGTACATTATAAAAGGTAAAGTTCTCTTCAATGACGATTGGGAATTCTGGTGCTTCACCTGTTACAAAACCACCATCAATATCTGAATCTTTGAAGCGCATTTTTTCATAAATTGACGTATAATCAAAGACTTTCATGATTGCTGCCAAGATATCATTCCTAAATGTATAAATCCCCTCAGAATACCATTGAATCAACAAATGATTGTTATAATTATCAATGGTTAAACCACCTATACCATCTCCCTCACCGTTAAACAAACGAAAAGCGTTTGTACCATCAATATGGTAATAATAGTCTCTTTCTTGACGAGCTGACATTAGCAACGATTCAAAAAATGCTTCATCAATTTCTGTTGTTTCGTCATAAGACAGTACCCAACCAATCCCTTTATGCTGAAAACCAACATATCCTGTTGCAACATATGCGCCTTGTGCTGTTTTTAAATGAAATATATCACCACTTTGTAAAGCGCCTTGTTGAAATATATCCGCTTCTTCAATCAACGGATAACCATTAAGGTATTTTGTTTCTTTGCCTTTATTTAAAATTGCTGTTTTCATCGTATCAGCCTTTCCTCTCTTCATTCTTATCTATCTTAACACGAAATGTGCTATTTACTGCCTTATTTCTTTTAGAACGAAACTGCGATATTAATAGCAAGTGCCAAGCCAAAATAAGGTTATCGCTCATCTTCTAACAACTAAATAAAAAGAGCGAGAGACATTGCTCCCACTCTGACTATTCATTATTGGTAACGTCTGGTTGACGTAACTGCAACACAAACGCAATAATCGCTGGTATTAACATCAAGACTAGAATCGGCGTGATAAAAATGGATAATAGTAGTCCATGGAACAATATCACAATGTATTCTGTCAATAACTTAAAGAATAAGATACTAATCATAAATAATTGTAAATAGTAATGTCGTCCTTTAAGCATAAACGTAATTGATGTGAAGATATATGCGATTGTAACAAAGAGTAATAACAGCAAACTAATCCACTCGTAAACATACTGTGTTTGTGATAGTTGCCAATCTCCTGATGCAAATAATGCATTTCGGTTATTAAACTCTAATAAAATAAAAAACAACAAGATAACACCACAAGCTATATTGATATAAGAGCCTTTAAACCATTTCGGACGTCGACGTAAAAAGGATGGCAAATCCTCTTCCTCTAACTTCGCCCAACCAAACCAGTGTTCCTTAATATAATCACGTTTTGCACGTATTTTTTCAATGTTAATACTACGGCGCGTACGATGTGTAATGTCATGCGTAATTTCAGTTGTACGACTTTGAATATCTTTGAAATGTACTTTGGATTGGTCATTAAACTGATATTTTTTACTGCGCAAATACTGGCTCGTTTCTTCATCAAGTGCTTCATGCAATACAGGTAATGAACGACGCAAAAACAAGAAATTCCATATCGCCATTTGTCCAATCAGCCACAACACTACAAAAAATGTGTTAATACTCAAGACATCAATCGGCTCAATTTCTCGACCTTCCAAACGTGAATAAAGCGCCAGTTGTGTAAACATGTAACTGATACCATAACCCAAGATTAACCATAAATAATGCTGCTTACGATGCAATGGATTGAGCTCATCTTTAAACGTAATATACCCAATATGAATTAAAAATGGGATAACAAAAATAAATGCCAAAATGCCATAGACTTGTGACATAAAGATTAGAGTTAACACGAAAAAGATGATACCAATCAGTAAAAAGAAAATTGAAATATCATAATCAAATCGTGTGGTATTCGTTAACACCCTTGCAATGATCACCATGAGTATACCGAAAGCTAAGATAATTAAACCACTCACTAACGGAAAATCACCAATATATTTACTCATAACACGAATGATTTCATTAAAAAATGCCATGATAAAATCCCATATACTATCGATTCGAGGGACATGGTGTTTGCCGCTCTTCAATTGCTGAATGAGTGGAATATTAACAAATATAACGATACTCAGTATTATGGATAACGCCCCTATTATATAGGAATAGATTACTTCGGTGTACTTATTAAAAAAGGACATCCTCTCACCTCACAATTATTATATATGAACAATTGTCTGCTGTCTTGATAATTGACCAATTTCGGTCTTTAGTAGGATAAATTTTATACTGATAGTTGGCGAATCGCACTGTTTAAAAGTTTCAATCATTGAATAACCTCATATATTGCTTGCGAGCCAAGATGCATACACGTATGAATACTCAGCACATTACTCGAATCAGGGTAAGCTTCTAAAAAATGCGGACTCAAACTTGTTCTGGTGAAGTAATCCTCGCCTTATTCAAGGTCAAAGTTCCTCTCATTTTATAACTACTTATTGCACAATCTCGATTCAACATATCTCCAAACAATCATTACTTAATGTACTATACAACATAACAAAAAATACGTATGAAATAAATGTTTTTTACAAAATGACGTTTAATCATAAAACATATCGGATATAGTTGAATATCAAACATAATAAAGGAGTGCTCAAGTATGTCAGAAAAAGATGTAAAAAAAGCAGCAGAACAAGCTAAAGAACAAGAAGAAACATTGAAAGATAAAGCTAAAGATGTAAAAGATGGCATCGAAAAAACAAAAGACGACATTCAAAGCACTTTGGATTAGTCGTTGCGTTTGTTAAGTCAAGAGTCATGGGCTCTTGACTTTTTATTTTAACACGTGTACATTGAGTTGTAGTAACTAAATACGCACGCACTAGGGGTGTGAGAACTGAGATGAGGAAATTCCTCGAACCCTTTGAACCTGAACTAGATGATGCTAGCGGAGGAAAGTGTACGTTGTTTATAAATGTTATATGCGGCAATGAATAGCACGCTTTTTTGCGTTGCCCATGTTGTACTTATAGATAATCTCACATGATGACGCACATCTCTTGTTTAGGGATGTGTGTTTTTTATTTCTTAGGAGGTTCTATGTAATGAAAAAAGGATTAACATTATCAGATATACTCGTCACTGTACTTGTGTCTGTTATCTTTGCAGTGATTTATAATCTATGGTGGGTCGTTACGAAAACGATTCAGCCACTTGGCTTACAACTAGATCAATTAATGTATGGTGTGTGGTTTTCTGCTGCAGTTGTTGCTTATTTAATCATTCCAAAAATGGGCATCGCACTGCTTGCCGAATTCGCAGCTGGTGCTGGTGAAACGATTATGATGGGCCGTTTTGACATCCCAACGATTATCTATGCATTGCTTCAAGGTCTTGCTTGTGAACTTGTATTCGCACTTTTCCGCTATCATTCACGTACATTTATGGTTGCAGTACTCGCTGGAATTGCTGCTGCGGTAATCAGTTTACCTATCGATTGGTATTATGGCTACCTTAGTGAAGTCGCACAATGGAACTTAATACTACTCATCGTATTCCGTATTATTAGTGGTGCTGCTTTAGCGGGTATCTTCCCATATTACCTCGTGAAAGCACTTGATCAGACAGGTGTCACAAAGCTATTTCGCCCTGCTTCTAAAGATGACTATGATGCACTATAAGGAGAGAGTTTATCGTGCTAAAAGCCAAAAATTTGCGCTTAAAATATCCAAGTACAACACATAAAATTTTCGATGGACTTGATATCGAGATTCATGACAAAGAGAAAGTCCTGTTACTCGGCCCTTCAGGCTCTGGTAAAAGTACCTTATTAAATGTATTGAGTGGCATTGTACCGGATCTTATTGACTTACCAATGAAATACGATGCTTTAGAAGTTGCTCACAATGTAGGTGTTATTTTTCAAGATCCAGATTCGCAATTCTGTATGCCACAAGTAAATGAAGAGCTCGCTTTTATTTTGGAAAATCAACAGATACCACGTGAGGAGATGGACAGTCTTATCGCTGAAGCGTTGCACAAAGTCAATCTCGATGTTAACCCACAACAAGCTATCAACCAATTGAGTGGTGGCATGAAGCAAAAGTTAGCGATTGCGGGGACATTATTAATGCAAACAGATACGCTCTTCTTAGATGAACCGACAGCTATGTTAGATATCGAAGCCACTCAAAACTTATGGGACTTACTCAAAGACTTATGGGCAGATCAAACAGTGTTAATTGTTGAACACAAAGTGGCACATGTTTGGGATTATGTTGATCGTGTTATCTTGATGAATCATCAAGGTCAAATTATTCAACAAGGAACACCAGACATGATTTTGGCACATTATGAAGATACATTAACAGAATATGGTGTCTGGCATCCAAATGCATGGCGCTCTGCCCCCACATCAATGCATGAAGTTAGCGCTGCACATTCTGACTTTCAATTCGACTACCACAATGGTGTCATCCAAAGAGGCAAACGACAACTCTATCGTGTCTCATCATTGGAAATACATCCTGGTGAATGGCTGATGATTACAGGGAAAAATGGGACAGGCAAAACAACTTTGTTAGAGTCTATGATGCAATTGATTCCTTATCAAGGCACTATGCACTGGAATGGACAAAAACTAAAGAAAGTACGCGATGCAGCCAGTCATATGTATCTCGTCTATCAGAACCCAGAACTACAGTTTATACAAAATAGTGTTTACGATGAAATCTATGTTAATTACGAATATATGGATCCTGACCACGCAACAGAGAAGACGCGAGCGATGCTTGAATTACTAGATCTCACGCACGTTGCTAAACAACACCCTTTTGAACTATCGATGGGTCAAAAGAGACGTCTTAGTGTCGCAACTGCCTTGAGTACGAATGCAGATATTATCTTATTAGATGAGCCCACATTTGGCTTGGATAGCCACAATACATTCAAATTAATACAACTCTTCCAGAAGCGGGTTGCTAAAGGGCAAACCATTGTCATGATTACACATGATCCCCATATGATTGAACGCTATCCTACCAGACTTTTTGAAATCCTGGACGATGTATTGCACGAAGTTGAGGTGTTAGAACATGATTGAAGCTTGGAAAACACGGCGCACATTTATGGATAATGTGAACATCATTACTAAGTTATTTCTCGGTATTGCACTCTTTTTCTTTATCATCTTTATCCATAACTTTGATTTTATGCTGTATCTTGCTTGCTTGATGCTCATATTCTTACTTTGTGTAGCGGGAACCAAATGGCAAGTTGTCGCAACATTTGTGAGCATGGCGACATTCTTTGCGCTGACCTCCTCCCTTTTTATGATTTTTTATGGAGATGGTCAACATGTTTTACTGACGTTCGGCTTCGTTAGTATTAGTGTTGAAAGTCTTGTAAGAGGATTACATTTATCTTTGAGAACTATGGTCATCAGTTATTTTGGTATTGCAATTGCCTTTACGTCTCAAGTTATCATGATTTTTTATAGTTTGATGCAACATCTTAAAGTCAAACCTAAAATTGCTTATGCGTTTATGGCGGCTTTTCGCATGATTCCACTAATGATTGAATCCGTCTTCCAGTTGCGCAATGCCCTTAAAATGCGTTATCAAATGATCAGCAACAAAAATTATAGTGGTATCAAGCGACTGAAACATCTGTTAATTCCACTGCTCAGCCAGAATATACGCAAAGCCCATCGCCTCTCTGTCGCAATGGAGAAAAAAGGCTTTCATGATGGTGAAAGAACTTATTATTATCATGTGCCATTTAGCTATCGCGATCCGCTATTGCTTGTCTTGATGATTGTATTAATTATCATTGCATTTATGTGCGCACATTATTTACCGATTACTGGTATTCTCGATGCACGCTAACACATAGTAATAGCTTTGCGTTTTCATGATCTCGATGATATGAAAAGGCAATATATCGTTCTATCATTTTCCCGTTTATCCAAATAAGAAAGAACCTGGAAATTTACCATCTCCAGGTTCTTCTTTATTTTAATGCTTTGTATGCAATGTCTTTGCGATAGAAGAGATTATCACTTTGTATTGCCTCAACACGCTGATATGCTGCTTGTTGAGCTTCTGCAATGGTTTGTCCTTCACCAATCGCAAGGATGACACGACCACCTGTATTCACATAATGGTCTCCCTCAAGCTTCAATCCACTCACGTAATAATGTTCACGGTCAGATTCAAATCCAGTCACACGATACCCTTTTTCATAATTAGCTGGATAACCTTTAGACGCTAACATGACACCTACAACTGCTTCATCTTTCCATTTCATTTCAATGGGTTCACGCGCTTCTAATTGTAATATATGTGCCATCAAGTCACTTTCCATACGAGTGAGTAACACTTGTGCCTCTGGATCACCGAAACGTGCGTTGAACTCGATGACTTTTGGACCTTCATCTGTCAAAATAGCCCCGATATATAATAAGCCAAAGAAATCATATCCTTCTTGTTGAAGTGCCTTTGCAATTGGTTGTGCAATGCGTTCATTCGTTGCATCAAGTACTTCTTGTCCAATATGTGGTACTGGACAATATGCGCCCATGCCACCTGTATTAGGCCCTTGATCACGATCATATGCGCGCTTATGGTCTTGCGCTATCGTATCAAATGGTACTGCATAATCACCATTCACAAATGTCATCAAAGAGAACTCTTCCCCTTGCAAAAATTGCTCAAATACTACTTTACTGTGTTGCTCAGGGTAAAGCACCTCAACCGCTTCTTTTGCTTCTTCTCGTGTTTCGGCAATAATAACCCCTTTGCCAGCTGCCAAACCGTCTTTTTTTAACACAACTGGCAACTCACAATGTTCTACATAAGCCAATGCAGCATCTTTTGTATTGATTTCTTGATAATCTGCTGTTGGAATATGGTACTTCGCCATCAATTGTTTAGCAAATGCTTTAGAACCTTCAATTTGCGCGGCTGCTTTACTTGGACCAAAAACTTTAATGCCTTCTTCACGCAACTGATCTGCTAAACCTTCTGTCAGTGGCTGTTCAGGTCCTATTACTGTCCATTCTACGCCCTGCTTCTTCGCAAAATCGATAATTTGCGCATGGTCTGCTTCAGCGATTTCTGGATGGATTTCAGCAACGTGTTTCATCGCATCATTGCCTGGGATTACATAGACACGTTCAACAAGTGATGAGTCATGGAGCTTACTAGCGAGGACGTGTTCACGTCCACCGCCTCCAATTACTAATACATTCATCTCTTTTCTCTCCCTCTGTTAGTGTTTAAAGTGACGCATGCCTGTTGTCACCATTGCAATGCCATATTTGTTCGCCATATCAATTGAATCTTGGTCTTTAATAGAACCACCTGGTTGAATAATTGCTTTAATGCCTGCTTTAGCCGCCGTTTCGACCGTATCATCCATAGGGAAAAAGCCATCTGATGCAAGCACAACGTTATCATTCATCTCAATGGCACGTTCGATCGCAATTTCAGCAGAACCTACACGATTCATTTGACCAGCACCTACACCAACCGTTTGTTTTTGATTCGCTAATACAATCGCATTACTTTTAACTGCTTTAACTACTTTCCAACCTAAAAGCAACGCTTCCCATTGTGCATCAGTCGGTGCAACATCAGTCACGACTTTCATTTCATCTTTTGGAACATCAAACGTATCTTTATCTTGCACAAGGTAACCGCCAGAAACCGAAACAAACTCCTGCTCATCCGTATCACGAGACATCTCAACTTCCAACAGACGTATATTTTTCTTTTGTTGTAAGACTTCCAATGCTTCTGCTTCAAACATCGGTGCAATAATCACTTCTAAGAAAATACTATGCAAGTCTTCTGCCAATGCTTTTGTCACAGGACGGTTCAATGCTACGATACCACCAAAAATAGACTGGCTATCAGCTTCGTAAGCATTTAAATAAGCTGCTTGTATCGTATCACCAATTCCGACACCACAAGGGTTCATATGTTTTACTGCAACCGCTGCAGGCACATCGAACTGTTTCACAAGGGCTAAAGCTGCATCGGCATCCTTAATATTATTAAAGCTCAATTGCTTACCATGATGTTGTTTAGCTCCTGCAAGTGTATTCGGTGCATGTGATGTGCGTATAAATGACGCTGCTTGTTGAGGATTTTCGCCATAACGTAGTGTTTCTTGATTGTCACTGAAATAGTTCGTAATCGCTTGATCATATTCAAATGTATGTTGGAATACTTTGACCATTAATGCTTTGCGATATGCTTCATCTAGTGTATTCTGTTGCAATCTTGTAATCACATGATCATAATCAGCTGGATCAACAATTGTTACAACATGTTTGAAGTTTTTCGCCGCTGCGCGTAACATAGTAGGTCCACCAATATCAATATTTTCAATCGCATCCATCTCTGTGACATCTGCTTTCTTTACGGTTTCTTGAAATGGATATAAATTTACAACAACCATATCAATCAAGTCGATATTTTGAGCTGCCAACTGTTCAAGGTGTTCTGGTTTGTCACGGTCTGCCAATATACCTCCATGGACTGCAGGATGCAAAGTTTTAACACGACCATCCATAATCTCATCGAACTGAGTTAACTCAGAAACCGACGCGACAGGAACCCCCGCTTCTTCAATTGCGCGGAATGTGCCTCCCGTTGAATATAACGCGTACCCGGCTGCAACTAAATTTTTGGCAAAAGTTGCAATGCCTGTTTTATCAGAAACACTTAAGATTGCTTTTTTCATCCTACTTCAAACTCCTTATTGAATAATCTCTTGAATCACTTCTGGATACAGTTCATACTCTAGTGCTTTTATACGATTTTCTAGTGTTGCTTTTGTGTCATCTTGATAGATTGGACATGTGCGCTGCGCGATTATCTGTCCAGTGTCCATACCAGCATCAACATAGTGTACCGTTGATCCTGTTTCATTCTCCCCATTGTTTAACGCCTGTCCAACTGCATCGATACCTTTATATTTTGGTAAGAGTGATGGATGAATATTCAATATCTTCCCTTCATATGCATCCAATAAAGTCTGACCAATTAAGCGCATGTATCCAGCAAGGACAATCCATTCAACCTGTTCATCTTGTAGCTTAGCTAACACATCCAATTCATACGCTTCTTTACTGTGATATGATTTAGGTGTAAATGTGTGAACAGTGATATGGTGTTCATGTCCTAATGTGACACATGGTGCAGTCGGTTGATCCGTATACAGTGCTGTTACTTCAATATGCGCCAATTCACCTTTAGCAATACGACGCATAATATTGTCAAAGTTCGTTCCTGAACCCGATGCAAAAATTGCTATTTTAACCACGATTACGCCTCCACTAAACGAATAGCAGCTGCTTCTTCGGTGATTGAACCAATTGTATAGGCATCTACATTCATCGTTTTTAATATTTCGTGTGTGCGTGCTTCATCTTCAGGGCGTACGACTAGCGTATAACCGATACCCATATTAAAAATATGATACATTTCATCTAAATCAATTTGACCTGTTTCTTGAAGCCAATCAAAAACTTTAGGTGTTGGAAATGCATTTGTATCAATCACTGCTGTTTTACCTTCTGGCAGTGCACGTGGAATATTTTCATAGAAACCACCACCAGTGATATGTGTCATCGCCTTAATCTTTACTTGTTCCTTAACCGCTAACACCGGTTTCACATACAGTGCTGTTGGCGTTAAAAATGTCTCTAAATACGTCTTGTCTCCCTCAAATTGCTCATGTACATCAATACCTGACTGTTGAATCAGTCGACGTACAAGGCTGAAACCGTTCGAGTGAATACCATGAGATGCCAAACCAATCACTACATCTCCTGCTTCAACATCTGACCCGTCAATATAATCTGCTTTTTCAACAGCACCTACTGCAAAGCCAGCTACATCATACTCACCTTCATGATACATCTCACCCATTTCAGCTGTTTCGCCACCGATGAGCGCTGTATTCGTTTCGACACAGCCATCACTAATACCTTTGACAATTTGTGCGATGACTTCTGGCACTACTTTGTTCGTTGCGATGTAATCCAAGAAGTAAAGGGGCTCTGCACCCGTTGTCAAAATATCATTCACACACATCGCAACTGCATCAATACCAATTGTGTCATGTTTATCATGATCAATCGCAAGCTTTAACTTAGTTCCAACGCCATCTGTTCCTGATACAAGAACAGGTGCCGTCATATTAAGTTGAGATAAATCAAAAGTCGCACCGAATCCACCTAGTCCGCCTAATACTTCTTTACGCATTGTGCGTTCAACATGGCGCGACATTTGTTTTACAGCTTCATACCCCGCTTCGATATCAACACCTGCTTGTTTATATGACTCAGCCATTGCCTACACTCCTCTTCTTTTCATCTCTTTGACTTCTGGTAATAAATGATCAACAATTTCGATTGGATAATGTCCTGTGAAGCAAGCGTTACATTCTCCTTTTGAACCGTATGCTTTAAATACATCGTGCATACCTTCTACAGACAAGTACGTTAAAGTATCTGCACCAATCATCTCTCGAATCGTCTCAACACTGTGCTGTGCAGCCATCAATTCAGCATGGGTTGAGACATCAATACCGTAATAACATGGATTTTTCAATGGTGGTGATGAGATACCCATATGTACTTCTCGAGCACCTGCTGATTTTAATGCTTTGACGATGTATTTACTTGTTGTACCGCGTACGATGGAATCATCAATAACAACAACACGCTTTCCTTCAACAACATCACGAATTGGCGAATGTTTCATGCGTACTTGTCGCTCTCTCACACTTTGATCTGGCGTGATGAATGTTCGGCCAATATAACGATTTTTTAATAGGCCTTGTTCATTTGGAATACCCGTCTGTTCAGAAAAACCTTTTGCTGCTTGCAATGAAGAATCCGGTACACCAATTACGATATCCGCATCGACACCCATTTCTTTTGCCAATTGACACCCTAATGCTTTACGAATTTGATAAATTGAGTGTTTCTGGAACTCGGAATCCGGACGTGCAAAGTAAATGTATTCCATCGCACACATATGTTGACGAATATCTGGTGTATAAGTATCATACTCCACATCATTATCACCAGAGAACGTAATCAATTCTCCTGGCTCAATATCACGAATGTATTCTGCACCAATTGCCGTAAATGCACATGTTTCACTTGCCACACAATATGCACCATCTACTTTACCTAGCATAAGTGGACGCACACCACAGTTATCACGTGTTGCTGTCAGTTGTCGTTCATTCAAGATGACACAACTGAAAGCCCCTTTCACTTGGTTTAACGCCGCTTTTTGATTCGCTTTGATACTCTTCGCTTTTCCTTTAATAAGCAAATGTGCTAGCACTTCCGAATCACTTGTCGTTTGGAAAATACCACCTTCTGATTCGATAGCACGGCGAATTTGGTGCGCATTGGTTAAGTTACCATTATGCGCCAATCCTAAATCCCCTTTAGAATGCTTGAAAAGAAATGGTTGCACATTGGAAATTTCACTAGCTCCTGTCGTTGCATAACGTACATGACCAATCGCACTTTGATAGCCTTCTAATGACTTCAATTGTTCATCAGAAATCGCTTCAGTTAACAACCCCATACCACGTGCGCCAAAAAGTTGTTTACCGTTTGAACATACGATACCCGCACCTTCTTGACCACGATGTTGTAAACTGTGCAATGCCAAGTATGTTAAGTGTGCGGCATAGGGATGATTCCATATGCCAAACACACCACACTCTTCATTTAATCCACGGATGTCATACATGCTTCAATTGCCCCTTCCCACGCTACTTTCAAATCAGATGTACGACGTTGAATAGTTGTGTCTTGAGCAGTTACTTTGAATTCATCTGTTGCTGTGAATGTACCAATTTCGACAGCGTTATCTAATGTTAATGTTTGACCTTCCTTCACAGCGACAACATAACGACCTTGCGTTTCACTAAATAACTGTGCATTGGTTACATCAACTTTAGCATCCAAACCTAAGTTATAAAAAGCACTCATACGTGCAAGTGTGATTAACAAACCACCTTTACCAACAGTTTGAACGTGTGACAATACACCCTCTCGAACTGCTTGACGAATTGCTTCTCCTTTAGTTGCTTCTTGTGACAAGTCTACTTTTTCCGTTTCATGGTTCACATCACCATATAACAGCTTCTCAATCTGGCTACCGCCAAAGCTATCTGTTGTTTCACCTACTACATACAACTTATCGCCAGCTGTTGGTGTGAAATCACGCAGATAATCGATATCTTCAATTAAACCAACCATTCCGACAACTGGCGTTGGGAAGATTGAAGATGTACGTGTTTCGTTGTAAAGCGATACGTTCCCTGAGACAACCGGTGTTTCAAGAACCTCACACGCTTCAGCCATACCACGTGTTGAATCGATTAACTGTTGATAGATGTGTTTCTTCTCAGGAGAGCCATAGTTCAAGCAATCCGTCATAGCAAGTGGTTTTGCCCCCACTGCGATTAAGTTGCGATATGCTTCTGCAACAACCATTTTTCCCCCTTCATATGGGTCGTTAAATACGTATCGTGCCTCACCATCAATTGTTGACGCAACTGCTTTATTCGTGCCTTCAACACGAACGACTGATGCTTGCAGACCTGGTTTGACAACCGTATTCGCACCGACTTGTTGATCGTATTGGCTATATAAGTAGCGTTTTGAAGCAATCGTTGGATGTGTTAACAAACGATCAAACACATCTTCAACATCAATATCGTCATAATTGTTTGCTGGTTTATCGTGCTTCAAACTTTCCCCTTCAAGTACGTATACAGGTGCCTCGTGGTCTAATGGTTTGACAGGAATATCTGCAAAGACTTCTCCTTCATACGTTAAGACAAAGCGATCTGTATCTGTTACTTCTCCAATAACCGCACTATCCAATTCATGTTTATCGAATAAATCTAAAAACTTCTGTTCTGTTCCTTTTTTAACAACTAATAACATGCGCTCTTGCGTTTCTGATAGCATCATTTCATAAGGAGAAATGCCTTGTTCACGCACTGGTACTTTTTCAAGTTGTAAATGAATGCCACTACCACCTTTAGCTGCCATTTCTGATGATGAAGATGTTAAACCAGCAGCACCCATATCTTGAATACCGACAAGTTCGTCATACGTAATCGCTTCAAGTGTTGCTTCCATTAACTTTTTACCGACGAAAGGATCACCGATTTGTACAGATGGACGTTTACTTTCGCTTTCCTCTGTTAATTCCTCAGAGGCAAATGTTGCACCATGGATACCGTCACGACCTGTTTTAAGCCCTACATAAATAACTGAGTTACCTACTCCTTGCGCTAGACCTTTTTGAATCATGTCATGATCAATCACACCGACGCACATTGCATTAACTAAAGGATTGCCATCATAACGATCGTCAAATTCAATTTCTCCCGCAGTTGTAGGAATACCGATACAGTTACCATAACCACCAATACCTGCAACGACACCACGCAATAAGCGACGATTCGTTTTCTCAGTTAGCTCACCGAAGCGCAAACTATTCAACAAGTTAATTGGACGTGCTCCAATAGAGACGATGTCACGAATAATACCGCCTACACCTGTCGCAGCGCCTTGATAAGGTTCAATCGCTGAAGGGTGGTTGTGCGACTCTACTTTGAAGACTACAGCTTGATTGTCGCCAATATCCACAACACCTGCCCCTTCACCAGGTCCCATTAAAACATGTTCACCTGTCGTTGGAAATTGTTTCAAAAATGGCTTTGAATGTTTATAAGAGCAATGCTCACTCCACATTACAGAGAAAATACCTGTTTCTGTGTAATTTGGTTCTCTACCTAAAATCTCTTCTACTTTGTCAAACTCTGCATCGCTTAGTCCCATATCACGATATAGTTTACCTGCTTTAATTTCTTCAGCAGTTGGCTCTAAAAATTTAGGCATTTTGTTCCCTCCAACTTTTCACCATAGATTCAAATAACTTCACGCCACTATCTGTTCCTAATATTTGTTCCAAAGCACGTTCTGGATGCGGCATCATACCACACACATTACCCTGTTCATTGACAATGCCCGCAATATCGTCATGTGAACCATTAGGATTATCTTGATATTTCAATATAATTTGATTGTTTTTCACAAGGGCATCATAGATTTCGTCCGTACAATAATAATGACCTTCACCATGTGCCACCGGATAAACAACCGTCTCACCCTTGTCATATAGTTGTGTAAATGGTGTTTCATTGTTAACGATTGTCAACGATTCATTGCGACTTACAAAAAGATGTGAGTTATTATGCAAAAGTGCACCTGGCAACAAACCAATTTCTGTTAAAATTTGGAAGCCATTACAAACACCTAGTACAGGTTTGCCTTCATTTGCCAAACGCTTCACTTCATTGATGATTGGAGCAACGGCTGCAACAGCACCTGAACGTAAGTAGTCACCAAATGAAAAGCCACCTGGAATTAAAACACCGTCAAATCCAGCTAAAGACGTCTCACGATAATCAACATATTCTGCTTGTACTCCCGCTTTGATTGCTGCGTTAAACATATCTCTATCGCAGTTCGATCCCGGGAATCTTAGGACAGCGAATTTCATATTATCCATTCTCCTTTTCATCCAAAACATGATAGCTATATTCTTCAATAACTGTATTTGCAAACAATTTCTCACTTAACGTTGTAACAACATTGTGCACTGCTTCGTCTGTCGCTTCATCTACTGTCATGTATAATACTTTACCTACACGAATATCATTTACTTGCTCATACCCTAAATCATGCACTGCACGCGTTAATGCCTGTCCTTGTGTATCCAATACTTGTGGTTGTAATGTGATGTGTAATTCAATTGTTTTCATAATTTATAGTGCCTCCAGTTTTGTTAAAAATGCTTGATATGCTTCAATCAATGAACCTGTATCTTCACGGTAAACATCTTTGTCAAAGTTTTCTTGAGTTTCTTTATCCCAAATACGACATGTATCAGGTGAAATCTCATCTGCTAATAAAATAGTGCCCGTCGCATCTTTACCGAATTCAATTTTAAAATCGACAAGCGCTAAGCCCATTCGATCCATCAATTGAACCAATGCCGTATTCACTTGTAATGCTTGCTTTTTCAATTGTTGAATTTCATCTGCCGTTGCAATGTGTAAAAGTTGGATGTGGTCGTCTGTAATAAGTGGGTCATTCAAGTCGTCGTTTTTGTAGAAGAACTCGACAAGCGGCTGATCAAACTGATGCCCTTTCTCAAAGCCGAGTCGTTTCGTAATAGAGCCTGCTGCAATGTTACGCACAACGACTTCTAGAGGAATAATATCGACAGTTTTAACAAGTTGTTCTGTTTCTGAAAGTTGGCGTACAAAGTGACTTGCTACACCTTGTTCATGTAAAATATCAAAGATTCGTGCTGTAATTTGGTTATTGAGGCGACCTTTACCAGCCATTTTATCTTTTTTTGCACCATTTCCAGCAGTTACTTCATCTTTGTATTCAATGCGTACAATACCTTCTTCATCCGTATCATAAATACGTTTCGCTTTGCCTTCATATAAAAGACTCATCTTAAATGTCTCTCCCTTCAAATAATGCCACCATTGCTTGTTCCGTTTCGTTAATATCTTCTGTTAATAATGTCATATGTCCCATCTTACGCGCAGGTTTGCGTACCTCTTTGCCATATATATGCACATGCCATTCAGGATGTTTACTAAACTTATCTTCTAATAAGTCTAAATCTTTGCCGAGTAGATTCATCATTACAGCAGGCTTTAATAGCGTAATCTTAGACGGTAAATCATGTCCTGCCACTGCTAAGATATGCGTATCAAATTGTGAATAGTCACATGCCTCAATTGAATAGTGTCCGGAGTTGTGAGGTCTTGGGGCAATCTCATTGACATACAATTCACCTGACTGATCGATAAAAAACTCAACCGTGAATGTTCCGATAAAATGAATCGCTTGCGTAATCTTCTGTACTTCTTGTCTCGCAGCTGTTGTTCGATCAACACGTGCAGGTACGACAGTTTTAAAAAGTATTTGGTCTCGGTGTTCATTCTCTTGAAGTGGAAAATACACGAGCTGTCCATTTTGACCAACAGTCGCAGTTAATGACACTTCACGTTCCAATGTTAAAAACTGTTCTGCTACACATTCTTGTACGGTTACAAGTGATCGTGCTTCCTCCAAATCTTGCTGAGATTGCACGAGTATTTGTCCTTTACCATCATAACCACCGTACCTTGTTTTCAACATAAATGGATAACCTAAGTTCTGAATGACGTCATCAAGTTGTTCAACGGTAGATACTTGTTGAAATGGTACGACTTGCACCCCCGCTTGTTGAAGCGTTTCTTTTTCTGTCAAACGGTCTTGAAGCAATGTAATCGCTTGGTCTCCTTGAGGAACATTGTATGCTTCCGTCAATAATTTCAACTGTTGTGCATCAATATTTTCAAACTCATAAGTGATTACATCTGTTTGCTTACCAAGTTGATTTAAAGCTTCCATATCATCATATGCTGCGTGAATAAATTCATGTGCAACATATTGACATGGACATGTTTCATCTGGATCGAGAACAATGACGCGATAACCCATCTTTTGTGCGGATTGCGCCATCATCTTGCCAAGTTGTCCGCCACCGATAATACCAATCGTCTGACCGATACGTAACTTAGCGTAAGTCATCTTGCATCTCCTCAACTTTCTCTACTAATGACACTTCATATGCTTTCAATTGCTGTTGTACATCTTGATCTGTCATTCCAATCATACGTGCAGCAAGTATTCCAGCATTTTTAGCACCTGCTTTGCCAATTGCAGTTGTTGCAACTGGTATACCACCTGGCATTTGAACAATTGATAACAATGAGTCAAGCCCTTTTAGACTTTTGGACTCAATAGGTACACCGATGACCGGCAATGTTGTCATAGATGCCACCATTCCTGGTAAATGCGCAGCCCCTCCTGCACCAGCAATTATAGCCGAATAGCCATTGTCACGTGCACGCGTCGCAAAGTCCACCATCATATGTGGTGTACGATGAGCAGAAACGACTTGCTTATCGTATGGAATCTTAAACGCATCTAACATGGCACAGGCTTCTTTCATAATATGCCAATCTGAAGAACTTCCCATTATGACAGCTACTTTCAATATGAACACCCTTTCAAAAATTTGAAATATCAATCGTATTAGTTGTATATTACAGGTATAGCATAACAATAGTAGATGCTTTTTTCAATGCAAAAATCGAACTTTATATATAATTTATGAAACATATTTCGTGTTTTGTTCGTTTATTTAGCGACAAAACGCTAAAATAGAGTTATAAAGTTCGAATTATTCAAAGGAGGCTTTTTTTGTCATGAGTACAAAAATTTTAGATGGGAAACAAATTGCGAAAGATTATCGCCAAGGACTACAAGATGAGGTTGAAGCTTTAAAAGAAAAAGGGTTTACACCGAAATTGTCTGTAATTTTAGTCGGTAATGATGGCGCAAGTCAAAGTTACGTCCGTTCTAAGAAAAAAGCAGCAGAGAAAATTGGCATGATTTCAGAAGTCATTCACCTAGATGAATCAACGTCTGAAGAAGAAGTATTAAAAGAATTAGACCGTTTAAACAACGATGAAAGTGTCAGTGGTATTTTGGTTCAAGTACCTCTACCAAAACAAGTCAACGAACAAAAGGTATTAGATGCCATCGATCCAGCAAAGGATGTAGACGGCTTCCATCCAATCAATATTGGACGTCTGTATTTAGACGAAGCAAAACTTATCCCTTGTACACCACTTGGCGTTATGGAGCTCTTAAAACACGCTGAAATCAATCTAGAAGGAAAAAATGCAGTAGTCATTGGGCGCAGTCATATTGTTGGACAACCTGTTGCCAAACTATTAACACAGCAAAATGCAACAGTGACCGTGTTGCACTCACGCAGTCAAAATATCCATGACCACTTGATAAATGCGGATGTCATCGTCAGTGCTGTTGGACGCCCAGGTATGGTAACAAAAGATGATGTGAAAGAAGGCGCTGTTGTCATTGATGTTGGGAATACCCCAGATGAGAACGGTAAATTAAAAGGTGACGTCGATTACGAAGCAGTTAAAGAAATTGCCGGTGCCATTACACCTGTTCCTGGCGGTGTGGGACCAATGACAATTACAATGGTACTCAACAACACATTAATTGCTGAAAAAATGCGCCGTGGATTAGAATAATTCACATTAAAGTATGACAACTGGGAATGATATAGATTGCTCATTTTTTAAAGATTTCTATATCCCTGTTCGTTTGATCAGCTTAATTTTATTATTAATCTCTTTAATACCCCCTTTGCTAAACTGGGGGTATTAATTGTTGAACGAATAAACGAATAATGGATTTGCATGGTTATAGAATCGAACGATGACTAATATGTTTTCTCACTACAGTGTTTCTTTGAAGCATTATCAATCATATTGCTCAACACTTCTCTAACGCTTGGACAAGCATATAGACGTTATAAAGCTTCTCATCAACTATTTTATAAAATATAGTTAGTGTAAATAACTATAAAAACTGACCGTGGACTTCTACATCTGCCATTTACAACATTTTCTTACTTTGGATAGCATTTTCTGTTAATGTCCTAGCCCCAACCACAAAATAGAAAAAGGCACATACGCGACGCGTATGTGCCTTTTCGTTGCTGGTACCAATCTTTTTTAGATGTGGTGACCGTGTGCACCTTGCATAACCCAGTATGAACCGATAACTGTAGCAAGTGTAATAATAATGGCGAAAGTAACTTTTGCAAGTTGTAATCGACCATCTTTACCTTCAGTTAAGTGCATGAACATAAGGAGTTGTAAAAATGCTTGGATAAATGCAAAACCGAAAATAATTGTGATTTTAGCATTTAACGCTAACGATGTGTAAAGTGTTACGAAAACTGCAAGTAAAGTTAATATAATTGAGGCGATAAAGCCTATTGTATGTTTTACTAAAGTACTCATCCGCTATACACCATCCCTATCATATATACGGCAGTGAAGATGAAGACCCATACAACATCTAAGAAGTGCCAGTATAAACTTGAAATAAATAACTTCGGTGCATTGTATTTATTCAATCCACGTTTTGCTACTTGGATTAATAAACCAGAGATCCAAACGATACCTAATGATACGTGAAGACCGTGTGTTCCAAGTAAGATAAAGAAACTTGACCAGTATGATCCGATAGTTGGATTCGCACCTTCATGCGCATAATGCGTGAATTCGAAAATCTCGAATCCAACGAATCCAATACCTAATAATACTGTAATTGCCATCCAGATCAGAAGTAAATTTTTCTTTTCTTGACGCATATAATAAATCGCAATACCACAAGTATAAGAACTTGCTAAAAGTAAAAATGTCATAACTAATACAAGTGGTAAATCAAACAATTCAGTTGTCATCATACCAGCATAGCTACCACCGTGTTGCAAGATTAAAAGCGTTGCGAATAGCGTACCGAAAAGCGCAAATTCAGCTGTAAGGAAGATCCAGAAACCTAGCTTATTTAAATTTCCTTCATGCGTACGTGAATCAATTGTAGTGCCTGTATGATTACTCATGACTCATAGCCTCCCTTTCTTCCTGACGTGCTTTTCTTAAGCGTGCTTCATTTTCAGCAACTTCGCTAGCAGGAATGTAGTAACCATGGTCTTCTTGGAAACTTCTCCAAATCATTAATCCACAGATGCCTACTAATGATAGAATTGCTGGAAGGATTGTTTCAAATACTAAGAAGAATCCTCCAATGAAGAAGAATATACCCATCCAGAAACCGATATGTGTATTATTCGGCATATGAATATCCGTATAATTGTGGTTGTCTAGATAATGTCTACCATGTTGTTTCATATCAACAAATGTGTCAATATCATCCCAATCAGGTGTAATTGCAAAGTTGTACTTAGGTGGGATTGCAGATGCCGTAGACCATTCTAAGCCACGACCTAAACCGTCCCAGTTATCACCAGTTGCTTCACGTGGCGCTTTGATATGACTGTAGACAATGTTTCCTACGAAGATAAGGAACGCAATTGACATTAGTGCTGCACCAACTGTTGAAATAACGTTCAACAAGAACCAACCATCTTCTGGCATGTATCTGTATAAACGACGTGGCATACCATCAAGTCCTAAGATGAACTGTGGTAAGAATGTCACATTGAAACCAATCAAGAAAATCCAGAAGAACCATTTGTTAGGTTTCTCGAATAATTTGTATCCCATTGCTTTTGGATACCAGAAAATCATGGCAGCGAAACATGCGAAAACAACACCTGCTACGATTGTATAGTGGAAGTGTCCCACTAAGAAATACGTATTATGGTATTGGAAGTCCGTAGATGCCATTGATAACATAACACCTGTTACCCCACCGACTACGAAGTTCGGAATAAACGCAAGTGAGAATAACATTGGTGATTCAAATGAAATACGACCTTTGTGTAGCGTGAACAACCAGTTAAAGATTTTCACACCTGTTGGCACAGAGATTAACGCTGTACTAATAGAGAAGAATGAGTTAACTAATGCACCATTACCCATTGTAAAGAAATGGTGAACCCAAACTAAGAAACTTAAGAACGCGATACCGCCAGTTGCCCACACCATACTTTGGTGACCAAATAATCGTTTGCGCGCAAATGTCGGAATGATTTCTGAGTAGATACCGAATGCTGGAAGAAGAAGAATGTAAACCTCAGGGTGCCCCCATACCCAGAAGAAGTTCGCCCAAAGCATTGGCATACCACCATTGGCTACTGTAAAGAATGCAGTGTCGAAAATTCTATCAGTAGTCATTAAAGCAAGTGCTACAGTAAGCACTGGGAATGCTAATAAGATAATCAGCATTGTAATAAATGTAGTTACAACAAACATTGGCATTTGCATAAATGTCATGCTTGGTGTTTTTAATCTCATAATTGTTACAAAGAAGTTGATACCAGAAGCAAGTGTACCGATACCTGCAATTTGGATTGCGATAAGATAATAGTTAACACCTGGTCCTGGGCTAAACTCACCAGCTAATGGTGCGTAGTTTGTCCAACCTGCAGCAGGTGATCCACCAATAATGAATGAAAGGTTGAATAACAACATCCCTGCTACGAATAACCAGAAACTAATATTGTTTAGTACTGGGAATGCAACGTCACGTGCACCAATTTGTAATGGAATAATAATGTTCATTAAACCAATTACAAGTGGCATTGCCATGAAGATAATCATGATAATCGCGTGCGTTGTAAAGATTTCGTTATAGTGATTTGATTCTAAGAATGGGTTGTCCGGTACTGTTAATTGGATACGTAATAGTATTGCATCAATACCACCACGTACAAACATTAACACGGCACAGATTAGGTACATTAAACCAATCTTCTTGTGGTCGACTGACATGAACCATTCCCTGTATAAATATCCCCAAAGCTTAAAGTACGTAATAGCTGCAATGACACCAATTACTAAGAACGGTGCACTGATTTGAGCTGCGGTAATCATCCAGTTACCTTTTACGATAAGCTCATCCCATGGAAAGTTCAACATTAATGTCCACCTCCACTTTTGTGATCTTTGTGTGCCTTAGCATTTTTGGCACCTTCATGCATTGATTCCATTTCGTTCATTGTATGTTCCTCTTCCTTCTTGAACTCGTTATTATACGGTTCATTATTTTTCAGGATAGCAGGTTGCATACCATGACGTGCGTAGTTTTCATTCGTAACCGTCACTTTACGTGCTGGTTTGTTTGGTTCGCTTAAAACGCCTTCTGCTGGATCATCATTGAAATTCATATCCTTTTGAACAAAGTTGAAGCGTTTGTAGGCATAGAATAAGTACTGCGGATCAGCAGCCGGATCTACGAATGCCATATGCGTACCACTGAATGTTAACGCTTTGTTTTCCGTGATAGGTAAAAGTTGTTTGTCGAAAGTATCTTGATCAAGTACTTTCTGTGATTGCGCTTTTTTCACCCATTCATCGTACTTTTCTTGACTTACAGCATGAACTTGGAAAGTATGGCGCCAGAACCCTTCACCGTTGAAGTTAGAGTTACGTCCACGATATGTTCCTTCCTTATCAGCTTGTAAAGTCCACTCCATCGTCATAGCAGTCATCGCATATTTTTGACCGCCAAGTTGAGGAATCCAAAAACTTGTCATTGTGTCCATAGCTTGTAGCTTGAACGTAATTGGACGGTTTGTTGGAATTGTTAAATGGTTCACCGTTTCAATTTTTTCTTCAGGATAAGCGAAGAACCATTTATAACCACCACTCACTGCATAGATAACAATTGGGTCATCTTCAGCCTTAGGTGGCTCTTCAAATTTGTAGAGTGATTTAACAGTCGGAATCATTAATGCAATCAAGATGAGCACAGGAACGATAAACCAAACTGTTTCAAGAATTGGATTGTGATGTACTTTACCAGATTCAGTTGTTTTCGTATAACGATATTTCCAAGTGAAAATAGCAAAAAGTATTGACACAACCGCAATAATGCCAACCATGAAGATAATTGAGTAGATAATCAAAAATCTCAAATCACTTGCCATTGGCCCTTTTGGGTTTAAGACTTCCACATTAGAGCAGCCTGCAAGTAAAAATAGACTGCAAAACGCTAGAAGCAAAGACTTTAAATTTGACACTTTTTTAACCTCCTAATACTACAAATGTAGGGCTTACACTAATTTTAAAATAATATGTAATATTTACAAGAGGGTTTTTGTTATTTTAATAAATAAAATTTGACAAAAATGTTGCAATTCAAGGCGTGGCACGGGTTTAACAACACTTAAAAAATATGTGTACATTTTGTGAAATCCATCAGAACAGATGAATCATAGCAAACTTACGAAAATCTTAAGCGTAGTATGCGATGGAAACGTTTCCGTAATTTTCTACAATTGAAAATAATTATCAATAAAACAGGGAGGATGATAAATAGATATAGGGAATTTGCTAATAGAGATACATGTTATGAGCTTGTAAAATAATATAGTAGATAAAAAGATAAAGTTATCACAAAAAAAGACTGATTGTCGCATGCAGATTATCTAATCGCCTACGCATCAGTCTTGAGAACTTACATTATTTTGGTGCATCAACCACTTTGATGACACGTGAAGATGTTTCGATGGCACCATCAGAGTCAATCACTTGGTATTCCAGTTGATATGTACCTTTTTTAGACGTATCAAAATGACCATTGACCTTTATTTTATCTGTCAAATCGCCGTCTTCTTTGTCATATGCAGTAACACCAGCCAATGGGTTATAGGTTTTGCCCACTTCAACAATAGCGTCTTCTGTTCCTTTAATAGATGGCACTGTATTGGATGTTGCTTCCACACTGAGGTTTGGCGAAACCAAAGTTGCCGAGACACCAATAGCTGATAACGATTGAAGCAATTTATTCATATGTGTGGTCCTCCATTCTGAATGTACTGTCATACTTATTATACATTTTTTTGCTTTAGTTGGAATCATACTATGGACTTATATCTATTTTATTTTTGTGCTTGTTATCTCACTTGTCATGATACAACATGCTATAGTTTGCTTATATCATGAATAAGTGAATAATATAGAGTAAATACCTTTAAGGAGTGATTGTTGTGTTAACACAAGAAGAAAAAGGGATTATTTTGGAGACAGTTCCCGTACTAAAAGAAAAAGGAACAGAAATCACATCACGATTTTACAATAGAATGTTCATGCAACACCCTGAATTACGCAATATGTTCAATCAAACAAATCAGAAAAAAGGTTTTCAATCCACTGCATTAGCCCAATCGGTATTAGCTGCAGCGATGAACATTGAAGACTTCACACCTATCGTACCTATTGTTAAAGAAATCGGGTACAAACACTGTGCATTAGATGTACGTGAAGAACATTACCCTATCGTTGGTGAAAACTTATTAGCTGCTATTCAAGACGTTGTCGGTATAGATGAAAATCACCCAATCATTAAAGCTTGGGCAAAAGCATACGGTGTTATTGCAGATGCATTCATCTCTATTGAAAAAGAAATCTATGCTGGTATGGCTTGGGAAGGATTCAAACCTTTCAAAATTGATAAAATTGAAGAAGTGACACACAACATCAAAGCATTCACTGTTGTATCAGATGACCAAGATTTAAGCCAGTTCGTACCAGGTCAATACATTACAGTAGATGTAGAAAGCGACAAATTACCATACCGTGCAAAACGTCACTACTCAATCGTTGACGGTGGTAAAGATTTCATCACATTCGGTGTACGCCGCGAAGCAAGTGAAAGTCATAAAGGTGAAGTTTCAACAATCTTGCACGATGAATTTAAAGAAGGCGATATGATTAACTTATCAGCGCCAGTTGGTGGATTCCAAGTATACAATCCAGAAAAACCACAATTATTCTTAGGTTCTGGCGTTGGTGTAACACCTTTAGTCTCTATGTATCGTCATGCAGCACAAGCCGGTTCAAATGTTAAATTTATTAATGTTGCTGCAACAGAAAAAGACATTGCCTTTAAAGCCGAGCTTGATAAAATCACTGCAGAAACAACAGACGCAACATTGCACACGCACTTACGTGATCAAGAAGGCTACCTCAAAGCTGAAGAGTTAAAAGACTACTTAGCTGACAACACAGAAGTATATATTTGTGGTGGAACACCATTCTTACAATCAATGATTCAAGAATTATCTCAACTTGGTGTCGACGAAAACCGCATTCACTTCGAAACATTCGTACCGCGTCTAAGCGTTGCAGTCTAATTATTGTTTACTCAATTAGACTGGGGAGTGAAACAGGAATCTCATTTTCTAAAAAGGTTCCTGTCTTGCTCCCCCTTTTTTGTGCTATAAAAACTAAAAAGGCGGAACAGCTTCATACCGTCCCACCTTAATATATCACGAACCAATTATTGATCTGTTCCCATCACTTTACCTGTTTTAGCGTCAACAATTATTTCAGTATCTTTGTTTTGATCCATTAATTCCACTTCATAGACAAGTTTGCCGTTATCATGATTTAATTTCCATTGTTTTAAATCACCATTCATCTCTTTTTGAGCCGTTTCTACAGCTTCTTTGTAAGAAACAACATTGTCTAAATCAATTACTTTTTGTGTTTGATTGTCACTTTCTACTTCTTCTTCAGATGCCAATACTTTATTATCTTGATCTGATACTTTCACTTCTGCTTCATTGTTACCATTCACAAGATCAATTTTATAGATCCATTGACCATTGTCTTGTTTATATTCAATCTTTTTCACTTGACCATCAAATGATTGTTGTGCGGTTTTAATTGCTTCTTCAGGCTGTGTTTTGATCTCATTCAAATCAACAGTTGTCTTAGTCGATTGTTGAGTACTTGATTGATTATCACTCGTATTCGTATCATCTTGATTTGTGTTATTATCGCTCTTCGTTGTAGTTTGTGATGATGACTGATTGTTCGCTTGTTGATTGTCGCTTTGGTTATCATCGTCGTTACCACATGCCGCTAAAACAATACCTGCCGAAAGTAATAAAGTTAAAATCTTAAATTTCATAATTAATTGCCTCCAAATTTTCTCTATTTGCTAAAGTTATACCCCCTTTTCAAAAATTAACGCCTATTTTTTTTAATATCAGTCTAAAGTATGAGCCTATATCTTTATATTCACACCACACTTTATTTAAAATGTTGGAATTGATTTTAAATAATTGAAACTCATCTACAATATGGATTACAATAAAATATGATTTTTAAGTACATTATTTTAGGAGCAATGCCGATGAACCGAGGACTCAAAACTTTATTAATCTTGTTAGCGTTAATGCTCGTGATTGTTCCTACAATTTTTGGTTATATGATATTTCATTCGTCTAAAGGGGCTTTTAGTAATTCTTACTCTGAATCTGATGCACGCCAATCAAAGTTAAGAACGTCTGGCGTCAATGCCTCATCCGACCCTGTTTCCATTTTATTTCTTGGTATTGATGATAGTAGCTCTCGACGTGAAAATGGTCAAAGTACCGAGCAATCACGGACAGACGCAATCATTTTGTCAACATTGAATCCAGACACCAAAAAAATACGCTTACTCAGCATTCCAAGGGACACACTTAGTTATATACCAGAGGTCGGTTATTATGATAAAATCACACACGCACATGCATATGGAGGCCCTGAAGCAACAATGGAAGCTGTGGAGTCAACGCTTAATGTGCCTGTTGACTACTACATTCGTATTAATATGGAAGCTTTTGTAAAAACAGTCGATGAATTGGACGGCATCGAATACAATGTACCGTATGATATTGATGAACCGAATACAACAGATGAAGGACGTATAAAAATCAAAAAAGGCAAACAAGTGCTCAATGGGGATCAAGCACTTGCAATTACGCGAACAAGAAAACAAGATTCTGACTTAAAACGTGGCGAACGTCAAATGGAAGTCTTAAAGATTCTATTTCAAAAAGCACAAGACACCAAATCACTACATAAATTAGATGACATCATTGAAATTGTAGGTAAAAACTCCAAACATAACTTATCATATGATGAAATCCGCTCTCTTGCCGCAACTTACCTAACTGGTGATGCAACAATTAAATCTTCACAATTGCAAGGTGAGAATGAACTAATCAATGATATCTACTATATCAATCCTGAAGAAAGTGATTTGATTAAGACTGGTAATTTATTAAGAAAAGATTTAGGATTAACATCATTAGACGAAGATGATTTCTTAATACATCGCGTCTTGATGCAATATGGCGGTATACCACCACTTGCTGAAATCGATACTTCACTTATAGATGAAGCTTTTCGTACCGATGATGAGGAAACAACAGATGATAGTTATCAATCATCAGACTATAATTCAACCGATCAAACCCCTTACTCTGACAGTACGGACGAAGAACAGTATGACCCAAACACATATTTTTAAGTTGATAGGAGGCTAAGCATGTCACGCCATACACATGAAAAAATTAATCAAATCAATAGCATGTTCAATATGTTAGAACAACAAATTATTCATGGCAAAGACTGGGCACATTTTCGTAATGAGTTATTTTTTGTCAATCATGCACATCGTGAAAATTACGAAGCTTTGCTACTTTATTACAGCGATAGCGAAACAAACCCAATCATCAACGGGGCATGCTATATTGTTGCACTGCCTGAGATTTTCGATGCAATCGACGTGTTCAATGCCCCACTTCCATTCTCGTGGGTTTATAACGAGCAAGGCTTAACGCCTGAAATGACTAACTTGAGTGTCCCAATACAATATCTTGTGGCGGCCGCACTGGAAGTAACCGATGTACAAGTTTTCAAGCCATCTGGTTACACGATGGGCTTGAACAACTGGAACCTTGTACAGATGCGTATTTTCTGGCAATATACAGCATTAGTAAGACTTAACGCACAAGAATATCAATACTGAAAAGTGAAAGCGAGATAGGAAAATTCCCAACTTAATGTTGTGATTTCTATCTCGCTTTTTGTTTTTTCTCTTTTTAATATTGCAACATAAGAAAAAATTCTATAGTATGAAAACATTCCATGAAAAAGGGTGTGTTAATTTGTTTAAAGAAGTCAAGACAGCGCAAGAATACCAAGATGTCCTGCTCATTAGAGAAACTGTTTTTATTGAAGAACAAGGCGTTTCACGAGAAGAAGAACTCGATGAATATGAGCACACTGCACACTATATCATTGGCTATGATGAAGAAGGACAACCCATCGCAACTGCACGATACCGCGGGATAGATGACACCGCAAAAATTGAGCGTGTTGCTGTAATGAAAGCATATCGTGGTAAAGGCATGGGAAAAAAAGTCATCGTTGCAATCGAACAAATGGCAATCAAACATGGATATCGCCATTTTAAGCTAGGCGCTCAAACACATGCTATTCCTTTTTATGAATCGTTAGGTTATCAAGCATATGGACAAGTTTTTATGGATGCTGGAATCCCTCACCGCCATATGGAAAAATATATTACAGACACTGAGCAACTCTAATATACCTTTGAGCACATAACAGATGAAAACATTCATGTCACTTTCATTATTATTACATCTAAGAATATTAAAGTTAAATTACAATCTAATTAAAAAAACCAATTTATGTGTTTAAAGTCATATAATATAGACAATCATCTTATATATTAGAGACTCACAAATTCAAAGGAGAAATGAAATGGTTAAAAAATTTGGGTATAAGACATCATCTATGCTTGCATTAACGATTGCTGGTACAGCATTTACAGCGCACCAAGTTGACGCTGCTGAAAATGCAAACGCACAAAAAGAACCAGTTAATGTATTGAACGACCAAGTTACAAAGCAACAAGGGGAAGTTGCAAAACAACAGACGACTGAGAACGATACGCAAATTGCTGGTACACAAACATACCAAGATCCATCTCAAATTCAAATCGATAATTCAAATGTAACAACTGCTAATAACATTGAACAGGTGACATCTGAAGAAACAACACCGCCTGTAACAAGTAGTACAACATCTGAAGAAAATGCTGAAACATTAGCGCAAGCAACTGAAGCACCATTAAGTGCAGAAGAAGCACCTATTGACGAAGCGGATATTGATTTGCATGCTGAAGCTGAAACTAATACGGCAGTCCAATCAGAAATGAACGCAACAATGACTAGCCCAGAAACAACTGTTGCATCGACACAACCAGTTGATGCAGCTGCAACAAATACACCTGAAGAAACAGCAGACATTGTAACAGCTGATGTCCCAGCTACAACAAATTATGTAGCAGAACAAGGCGCTACAAATACTACAACTGAAACAGCTAATACAAACCCCGACGGTCCAACACCTCCTCGTATAGGTGGTAAAGGCGGACCTGCAACAACTGCAACAGCTTTCCGTTCAGCATTTACACCACGACAAGCAACAGCGGTAACTTATAAACCAGCAGTTAATTCTTCTATCAACACATACATTCGTAATAAAAATTTCACAGTACCTAGATATGAAGAAGATTATTCAAGCCACATTCCGCGTTACGCATACCGCAATGGTGTAGGAAAACCTGAAGGCATTGTGATTCATGATACAGCGAACGACTCATCAACAATAGACGGTGAAATTGCTTACATGAAACGTAATTACAATAGTGCATTCGTACATGGCTTTATTGACGGAAATCGCATTGTTGAAACACAACCAACAGACTACCTTGCATGGGGTGCTGGTTACCAAGCAAACCAACGCTTTATTCATATGGAATTAGTACATGTTCATGATTATGATTCGTTTGCACGTCAAATGAATAACATGGCTGATTATGTAGCAACGAACCTTGTATATTATGGCTTACAACCTGATAGTGCTGAATATGATGGCGTAGGTACCGTTTGGACACACCTTGCTGTTTCAAGACACTTAGGTGGAACAGATCATGTTGACCCTCACGGTTACTTGAATGCACATGGCTATAGCTATGCTGAATTATATGATCTCATCCAAGAAAAATATCAAACGAAAATGGGGATTACAGCCCCTGCTGTTACACCACAACCAACGACAAAACCTACAACAACGAAACCTACAACAACGAAGCCTACAACTTCTGTATCACAAAATAATTTAACCGTTGCGAACAATCTTGGTTATGGTCGTATTAATACTAAAAATAATGGTCTTTATACAACGGTATACGATCAAAACGGCAAAGTAACAAATCAAGTAAACCGTACTTTAAAAGTAACAAAAACAGCCAATCTGAATGGTAACCAATTCTACTTAATGACCGATGCAAAATCTAATGCGCTATTAGGATGGGTAAAAAAAGGCGATGTGCAGTATCAAGCCGCTCAAGCTGAACAAGCATTAAGTAAACAATACACAGTTAAACCAGGTACGACTGTTTATACTGTGCCTTGGGGTACAACAGCACAAGTTGCAGGCACAACTTCTAAAACAGCAAGCCAATCATTCACTTCACAAAAGCAACAAAAGATTGGTAGCACACAATGGTTATACGGTACAGTCAATCAGTTAACAGGTTGGATCAACTCAAATAGTATTGTTGCTACACCAAATGCGACAAAGCCAACACCATCTAAGCCTGCAACGACACCAGCATCAGGTCTAACAGTGACAAATGATCAAGGTATGGGACGTATCAATACTTCAAATAATGGATTGTTTGTCTCTGTCTATGATAAATATGGTAAAAAGACGACAGCGACTGATCAAACAATGCGTGTATCGAAAAAAGCTTCATTAAATGGACAAGATTACTACTTGGTAACTGATTACTTATCTGGTACACATCTTGGCTGGGTGAAAAAGCAAGATGTTGACTATCGCACAAGTGAATATGCGCAAGTCATCAACCAACACTATACAATCAATGCAGGTACACAATTATTTGCGACGCCATGGGGTTCTAGCAAACAAGTCGTTGGAACAGTTTCAGGTAAAGGTTCACAAGCTTTCCAAGCTATCAGACAACAAAAAGTCGCAAATAATGTTTATGTATACGGTATTGTGAACAATCTGCAAGGATGGGTAAACAAAAATGTCCTTGCCCTACCGAAAGCGACTACAAATGTAACTTCAAATGTATCAAAAATTGGACGTTTGAAAACAACAAATGATGGTCTTAAAGCAACTATTTATGACAAAACATCTAAGAATGCAGCAGCGTATGCAGATAAAACGTATAAAATTACGAAAACAGCAACTGCAAACAATCAAAATTACGTGCTACTTCAAAATACAAATGGTAATACACCACTTGGCTGGGTCAAAACAGATGATGTATTCAGTCAGTCACTTAGCGCTACAAAGCCAGTAAAAGCATCGTACACAGTCAACAAAAACACAGCTGGTTTATATTCTGTACCTTGGGGCACAACAAAACAACGCATTGACACTTTGAAGCAGCTTGCAGACCGTACATTTAATGCAACGAAATCTGTAGTTATAGGTAAAGATACTTTCCTATATGGTAATGTTAACCGTAAAACTGGATGGATCCACCAAAATGACTTAACAGCAATTAAACCTGCTGTCGTTAAAACAACTGTAACACGCCCTGCTACAAAGCCTGTGGTATCACAAACACTCAACCAATCTAACCACTACTTTGTTAACAACCAAAATGGTTACTATTATGACACTGCAGGTGCTCAAACAGCAGCTGGTAAGTTAAGCAATTACTATGAAGCGCTATTCAAAGTCAACCAATCAACTATTGTAAATGGTGTAACATGGTACTATGGTTCATTCCAAGATGGCAAAAAAGCTTGGGTAAAAGCAGCTGACTTACGTTCACAACTTGTAAAGTATTACAGATCATCTTATACACTTGATCAAGCAGTTAATAAACAACAAGCTCTAACATACAAACCTCAAGTGCAACGTGTCGCTGGCAGATGGCAAGATGCCACTCGTGAAGAAACACGTCGTGCAATGGATACACAGCGCATTGCACAAGATCCAGCAGGTATGTATCAATTCTTGAAGTTAGACCAATATCAAGGATTGGAAGCAAGTGATTTAGATAAATTATTAAAAGGCAAAGGCATCCTAAACGGTCAAGGGCAAGCCTTTAAAGAAGCCGCTATCACACACAACATTAATGAAAATTATCTCATCTCACATGCCCTATTAGAAACAGGCAATGGAACATCAACACTTTCAAATGGTGGTTATGTTGATAGCAAAAACCAAGTTATCACAAACCAAGACAAAAAATATTACAACATGTTTGGCGTTGGTGCATTCGACCATGATGCTGTACGCAATGGTTTCAAAACAGCTGAAAATAACGGCTGGGATACAGTTAGAAAATCAATTGTTGGTGGTGCGAAGTTTATTAAAGATAAATATATTGGCACTGGTCAAAACACGTTGTATCGCATGCGTTGGAACCCACATAATCCAGCTGTACATCAATATGCAACAGATATCACTTGGGCAGACCATAACGCAAAACGTATGAAAAACTTCTATGATCAAATCGGTGAAGTTGGTAAATACTTTGACATTGACACGTATAAAACAAAATAATAGTTATATTAAAAAGCAGTTGCATTTTTGTGCAGCTGCTTTTTATATGATCTTTATACTTAATCGGATAGATAGTATATAGAAACTAACAACCATACCTTCAATCAAACAAGCTTGTCCATCGCTCTGTTTAATCTTCACAATCGCTCTATCCTCTTCTGATACTAGCTCATAAAATACACCCTCTTTCTACCTTAAGCACTTTATTGTACATAAAAATGCCTCCCCTTCATGTAAACACATTGAAAAGAAGGCATTTCATATATTTATTCATTTGTTTGATTTTCTTTAATTCGATTGTCCAGTTCTTCCACTAGCTTTTGAATACCTGGATGTTCCAAGTGGATGCCGTCGTAAGCAAAGAACTCTGTATGCCCCACACCCACTGAGTACCAGTCTACTAACGTCACATGCTTATACTTTTTCGCTGTTTCCTTTAACAACTGATTCACATGATCCCGGTAATCTCTAGGTACCGTAGTATTAATCAAATACACATCTGCTTTATCAAAGTATTTGATCATTTCTTCAATCTGACCTTTGTCAAAGTCGCCATTCGTTCCTATTTGTATAACAACTACTTGATCTGGCTTATTATACGCTGCATAGCTTGGCGCAACAGCCAATGCTTCCCCCATAGAACGCCCTACTTGTGCATCAATCGTTGGCGTCGTATAATGTTCATCTAAATAATAACCCATACCTACCGTTAAAGAGTCACCGATAAACAATGGGGACAGTTTTTTAGCATCGAATGTTTCTTTCGTTGCTACCGGTGTTTCTTGTAGCTTCTCTGGTTGTTTATCAATCGCTTTCTTTTCCGTTTTATACGCCGTCATCTTTTGTTCCTGCTTAGCAAAGCTGTCGAAGTGACCTGCAAGCACTAGCGCGACCATCACAACCGCTGCCAAAATCAATGGTGTTCGTATTATTGATGTTACACGCGCCTCTTTCAAATAAAAAGCACGTAACCCATGTCTTCTAAATGGTGTTTCAACCAAACGATATGAGATTTCAGCCATTAAAAACGTCAATGCAATATCTAATAAATAGACATAAAATGGATACTGACCTGCCACAAAATGCTTATGCAAAAATATAACAACAACAAAGTGCCATAGATATAGACTATATGAACGTTTTCCAATATATAGGAATAACGGGTTGCCCATCATCTTTGCCAATAGCCCCTGAGGTTGAACAACACTAGCAATAATCAATAGCGTTAACAAAGAAATAGCATAGAAACCACCACTATATAACCAAAATTGTTGTTCATTGACCATAATGAATAATGATAGCAAAGCAATTAAAGCAACTGACCCTAGTACATCAATCGTGATGCGACTTGATTTAGCTGGATTGGCTTTTAATTTGAATGCTGGCCATATAAAAGCAAACACAGCTCCTAATAATAGTGTCTGCAAGCGCGTATCAGTACCAAAATATGTACGCGCATTATTGGCATCAGGTGCTGATAAATAAAACATCCAAAATGCTGAGAATATTGAAATAATAAAAAATGTGGCAACAACCCATTTTTTATGTTTTAACACTTTAAGAACTACCCATAACACTATTGGATAGAATATATAAAATTGTTCTTCTACTGCCAATGACCATAAATGCTTCAGTGGCATAGGTTTGAACTGATCGAAATAATCAATATCTTGAAAAATATACCACCAGTTAGATACATATATGAGTGCTGCAACCGCATCTCCTTTAATTGCTTTTAATATTTCTGGTTCCCAAAACACAACATAAATAACTGTGAATAATACAACGAATAACATAGCCGGTATTAAACGTTTAAATCGTTTAATCCAGAAAGTCACCAAGTCGATGCGACCATAATTCTCATATTCGAATAACAATAATGATGTGATTAAATAACCTGAAATAACAAAAAAAGTATCTACACCTAGAAAACCACCGGATAACCATTGAGCATTTAGATGATAAATAATAATGCCAATGACAGAAATAGCACGTAAACCATCTAATCCAGGCAAATATCTAGGGGGATGTTGTAGCCGCCTCAACTCTGAAAAATTTATATCAGCCATAACGATGTATCTCCTACTCTTATTTTTTAGTTCTTATTTTTGTCGTATAAAATATTCATACGCTCTTCAATTTATCACATCTCGTTATCTATGAAAACTATTTTTCCAAGAAGCACATATTCTATATATTGAATGTGTAAAATGATGCGTATCTATATATCTTTAACTTGCTAGAATGCTTTTCGAGAATAGGGTAAGACTCTTACTTTACCTCGTATTTTCTATTAGTATTTCACCCTCACTCAACGCTTCAAAATTTTATAGCGTGTTTGCATTCTCCTTTACCATATCATATACGTTTTTTTATTGCATTGATTAATTGGTTTGTAATGCAATATGTATAATATTGTTATATAAAAAAATACAATATGCAAAAAATTCACGAACGAGATACTTTTTAGGGAATGGGACAAGAATCTCATTTTTCTAAAAAGAATTTGTTATGTCGGTTATTGATTAAATTTATACACCGTACATACAAGGTAAATATGGTATGATTAAACACAACTTCTTTTTTCAGGACGTGATATTTATGAAACTTGAACTCAATACATTTAGCCAATATTTGAAAGCACCGAGTATTCGTCAATTCTCAAGCAAGATTGCAAGTATGACAAATGTAGTGAACTTAACGGTTGGTCAACCTGACTTCCCAATGCCAACCATCGTTAAATCAGCGTATCAACAAGCCATTGCTGATAACCAAACGACTTATTCGCATAACAAAGGTCTATTAGAGACTCGGCAAGCTGTCTCAGATTACTATCAGACACGTTTTAAAGTTAGCTATGACCCTGAAGCCATTATCATTACGAATGGGGCTTCTGAAGCATTAGACACATCTTTGCGCTGTATTATCAATCCAGGTGATGAAATTCTGCTTCCTGGTCCTGTGTATGCAGGTTATATTCCACTTATTCAATCACTTGGTGGTGTCCCTATTTTTATCGATACACGTGACAGTGACTTGAAAATAACACCTGAATTAATTCAACAACATTTATCAGAGCGGACACGCGCGATTATTTTGAACTATCCATCGAATCCAACAGGTATGACATTATCAGAATCTGAAGTGACTGCATTGGTTGATTTATTACAAACACTGCCTATTTTTGTAATCAGTGATGAAATCTACGCAGAAAATACATTCAATGGTACACATACATCATTTGCACGCTTTCCTGCTATTCACGATCAATTATTGCTCATTAATGGCTTGAGTAAATCACATTCTGCTACAGGTATTCGTATTGGCTTTTTGGCAGGACCACAATATTTAATCGAGAAGTTAACATTTATGCATGCATACAACTGTATTTGTGCAAATGTCCCTGCTCAAGTGGCAACGATTGCAGCTCTCGACCAAGCTATTGACGCACCAAAAACGATGAATCAGGCATATATTGAACGACGTGATTACCTCGTCTCTGAATTGACTGATATGGGCTTTTCACTTGCTGCGGTACCACAAGGCGCATTCTACATTTTTCCAAATATCCAAAAATTCACGGATGATGATATGCAATTTTGTATAGATGTTCTAGAAAAAGCACATGTCGCAATGGTACCTGGTTCTGCCTTTACAGATTGTGGACGTGGTCATATTCGTATTTCTTATGCCTATGATATGGCACAGCTCCAAGAAGGTATGCGCCGACTGCGTACATACTTAAAAGAAACATATCCAGATAAATGATAATAACGAAAAGACGATACACCATGTGTTCATTTCACATCGCATATCGTCTTTTTAATTACTTCTTATGGGAATTTAGGGAATTGATCGAAGTCTGGATTACGTTTTTCTTTAAATGCATCGCGGCCTTCTTTCGCTTCATCTGTCGTATAGTAAAGCAATGTTGCATCACCAGCAAACTGTTGTAAACCAGCCAATCCGTCTGTATCTGCGTTCATTGCTGCTTTTAAGAAACGCAATGCTGTTGGTGAATGGCGTAAAATCTCTTTACACCATTGGACTGTTTCATCTTCTACTTTATCGAGTGGTACAACCGTATTTGCCATGCCCATCTCTAACGCTTGTTGTGCATCATATTGACGACATAAGTACCAGATTTCACGTGCTTTTTTGTGTCCGACGATACGCGCGAGATAACCTGAGCCATATCCTGCATCAAATGAACCTACTTTGGGTCCTGTTTGACCGAACTTCGCATTATCTGCCGCAATTGTTAAGTCACATACAACTTGTAAGACATTACCGCCACCGATTGCATAACCTTTAACCATCGCAACAACTGGTTTTGGAATTACACGAATTAAACGTTGTAAGTCTAATACGTTCAAGCGTGGAATTTGGTCATCTCCAACGTAACCACCGTGACCACGTACTTTTTGGTCACCGCCTGAACAGAACGCTTGGTCTCCTTCACCTGTTAAGATGATAACACCGATACGCTCATCGTCTCTTGCGCGTGTAAATGCATCGATCATCTCTTGAACTGTATTAGGTGTAAACGCATTATGAACATGCGGACGGTTAATCGTTACCTTCGCAATACCTTCAAAAAATTCATATTTAATCTCTTTATATTCCTTTAGTGTTTCCCATTGTCTCAACTGGGTCAACCTCCTCTAGTTAAGCTAAAATAAAAGCTAATAATATTGTATCAAATTTAGCACATTCTTCCACATGAACCGTATGTCCCACTTCAGTAACAACATGTACTTCCACTTGTGCGAACTGTGGCGCCATCTTATACGCAATGCGCACAAACTTTTCATCCCATTCTCCAACAATCAACCTGACAGGACACGTTACATGTGTAAGTTTTTGCCACAGGTTAGGCATATGACCTGTTCCATAGTCTATCAACGCTTTCGCCAGACGTTCGGACTGTTGTGATAACCGCATCTGTCGAATACGTTGTTGTTCGCTTGAAGATAAAAAGCGCTGTGATTGGAACAATGGCAACTGCTCCCAATCATTGACGAACACCTCAATATCCGCAAGTTGTAACACGTGCGCACGTGCCTGATCTACTTGTTGACGCTCAAGCCTTGACACATCATCTTGAATACCTGCCGTGCCACTTTCTAAAATCAAACCTGATAGCATATCACTGTGTGCGATAGCATATGCAAGTGCGACTCTTGCTCCCATAGAATAACCATGCAAATATAATTCGTGTGCTTTAAAGTGCAACAACAATGCATGTAATTGTGTCACAATCCAATCGAAATCCCATTGTATCGTCATGGGCGATGTATCTTTTCCATGACCGGGCAAATCTATTAGCAACAAGTTCACTTCCTTAGTCAACGGTTCAATATGTGCATGAAATGTCGTTTGATCACTAATAAAACCATGTAACATGACCAATGTGCGCTGTGTTTTATGTTGTGATGGATACCAATTATGATGTAACATTGGTCACCTCACGCAAGCGATGATATAGCAATTGGTGCGCATCATAATTCGACACCCTATCAGTCATAATTTCAATTAGATGTGATGACATCGTCGGTAAATCTGTATATGAGAACGTTTCTAAGTCAGTTATTTGCTGATAACCTAAATCATAAAGCATTGCAACTTGTTCAAAGTCTAAGCCTGTCGGTGTACCAAATAAGCGTTCAAAATGTTGGGGCGCCTGTTGTTTTTGTGGTAAGTATGAAAAAATACCCCCACCATCATTATTCAACAGCACAATATTCATATGAATGTCATTAAGTTTTGACATTAATAAGCCATTCATATCATGATAAAATGCCAAATCACCAATCAACAAAGTAACGGAACGATGTACTGCCATACCTAATGCAGTTGACACAACGCCATCTATACCGTTCGCTCCCCGATTTGCATAAATTCGTGCTTCATTATCAAAGTACAAATTATCAATATCTCGAATTGGCATACTGTTGCTGACAAACAAACAATCACCTTGCCCAAGCTTTTCCAATAAACGACTGACATATGCTGCTTCACCCGTTGCTGCTTTTTGATAAGATGACACTTCTCTACGTGCTTTGGACTCCAATTGTTGCCAATCCTTTAACCATTTTTTACGATAAACTGTCGGTGCTGACTCCAAAGACCTGAAAAAATCATTGGCTGACATCTCAAAGAAATAATCCGGTTTTTTCGGAAACGCATCACGATCTGCGCTGTTTTGAACAAGGATTTGTTCAGCTGATGTTTGCTTTAACCATTGATTTAGTTTTTTGGATATCACCGGTTTACCAACACGAATCACAAAATCCGCTTCTATCTCTAGACCTGACCGTAACAACAAATCATATGTCGCAATCACATTAGGATGTTGCGTACTACGAATACCATTCAATGGATCCGCAAATATAGGCAAATCATACACCGTCGAAAACGTTAAAATTTGTGAGATATCTTGATGTTGCATATCTCCCACAATAATAAGTCCTTTAGATTGTCTAAGTACCTTTTCCATAACTGCTGGATTCATCGTCTTTTGATACTGCGTCTGTGTATATGTATGTGAAGTTAACAAATCTTCACGTGACAAGTCAGGCGTCAATGGCTCATCAAAAGGCAAGTTAAAATGTACAGGCCCTTGCTGTGGACCATAAAAATATTGACTCGCACGCTCTAATTGATAATGATTCGTTTCAAGACACTGCATCGTACCATCTGCAAGTGGTAAATCAAACTGATAGCGCACAAAGTTTTGAAACATGTTAACCTGGTTAATCGCTTGAGGCGCACCAATACCACGCAACGTATGTGGTCGATCACTCGTCAATACTACAAGGGGGAGGCGACTTATATCACATTCTGCAACAGCTGGTACATAGTTTGCACTGGCCGTTCCAGACGTACAAAGCACTGCAACAGGTCGTTCGCTACCTTTAATCAATCCGAGCGCAAAAAAGGCTGCACTGCGCTCATCTAAATGCACCCATGTTTTAATGTGCGGATGGCTTTCAAAAGCGAGTGCAAGCGGTGTAGAACGAGAACCAGGACTAATAACAACTTCTCGAACACCATGTGCATATAATTCAGAAGCAAAGTGAAAGACCTGTTCCGTGAGATTTTGTTGATGCTTAGTCACATTCTGTCACTCCTAATGCGTCCATCATCGGACTGAATTTCAAGGCTGTTTCCGCAACCTCTGATGCTGGGTCTGAATCTTTTACAATACCTGCACCCGCATATAATAACGCTTCATTCGCATTCATAAGCATTGAGCGAATCGCAACGATGAATTCACAATCATCATAAATGTCAATCATACCTACTGGTGCACCATACAGTCCGCGTGCTGCAAATTCATGTGTATCAATATATGTCGTCGCCATGTCTTTAGGATAACCACCTAGCGCAGGCGTTGGGTGAAACACCTCAATCATTGCGAGATGAGATTCGCCATCAAGCACACCACTTATTTCAGTATAAAGATGATAAAGGTGATCATTTTTTAATATTTTAGGCTTTTCATCGTACGTTACATTGTGTACAAATGGTTTAACATCTTCAAGAATACTGTTAACCACAATCTGATGTTCAACTAAGTTTTTCTCATCATGTAAAAATGCCGTGAGATGTTCTGCGTCCTGTATCTCATCTTTCGCTCGAGGAATTGTTCCTGCAACTGCTTTCGTATACAGCTTGCCATCAGTCACATGAAACAACTGTTCAGGCGTTTGTGATATAAAAGTATGCGTATCAGACTCTAACACAAATAAATAACTATTTTTCTCATTATGTAAAGCATTTTGTAAAACCGCACCGATTGGTATATCCGACTCGAATTCAATTTTTCGTTGGCGTGCTAACACAATTTTTTCATCATGCGCTAAATGTGCTACCGTCCGCTCAACTAATGTCTGCCATGCCTGTTGCTGAATGTTTTCGATATGTACAACCCCTGGCATTTCAATTGTCTGAGTAATATGAGGCATCGTCTCAAAATAAGTCACCCATTTTTGTAACACGTCCGTTGAAAACTTAGAGCGCGCAACCGTATAAGTCAAGAATACCTCATCATCGATTTGTGTAATGAGCATTTCAGGAATAATAAAATGGTTGCGTCCAAATGACTGCCATTGTTCGTCCGTTCGCTGCGTTGAAAATTGGAAACCACCACACAATCGCAAATGATGTCGCTCACAATCTGGATGCACACATAAAATGGATTGTTTCAAAGTTTGCCACTTTTCAAATAGCACACGTTTATTCGGATGATTGTTTTTAATCTGTATCGCTACGCCACATCCGAAATATGATCTTCTATTATCATTAGAGCGGAAATAAAATCGATTACCTGCCGCTTCTTTCGTTGCATCAAACAAAGTAACTGGATCAATAGTATGCGATAACTTAACCTCTACAGATACCCATTGTTGATCCGCTTGTCTTAATGCTTCGTTGATTGCCTGTTCACGTACGTCAACAGTCATCTTTTTCTCACTTCTTTCATCGTTATCATCTAATTTTTTTCATTATTTTATTTTAACACTTTTATGAGTGATTGTGTGGAGAAGAACCTTATCACAAAAGTTGTCATTGATTTAAAGCGTAATCTTTTCTATACTAATGCTGTATTATAAATATTAACAATCGAGGTTTAATCTTTATGGAAACCCAATTTCAACAACATTCATCATTACGTAAATATTGGTTATTGATGCGTCCACATACACTAACCGCTTCCGTTGTCCCTGTTTTAGTCGGAACAGCAACGGCTAAGCTTTTCATGTTAGGCAGTGAAGATCATCTATCTCTCGGGCGTTTCATCGCTATGTTACTAGCTTGTTTACTTATCCAAGCAGCAACAAATATGTTCAATGAATATTATGATTATAAAAAAGGCTTAGATGACCATGAATCTGTGGGAATCGGTGGTGCTATTGTTCGATACGGTATGACACCACAATCTGTATTCAACTTAGCCATTGCTTTCTATGTTATTGCAGCACTATTAGGACTTTTTCTTGCTGCACAAACATCCTTTTGGCTCATTCCGGTTGGTGTCTTATGTATGGCAATAGGTTACCTTTATACTGGCGGACCTTTCCCGATTTCATGGACACCATTAGGCGAGCTATTTTCAGGATTATTTATGGGGACGTTTATTATCGTTATTGCATTTTTTATCCAAACTGGCAATGTTCAAGGTTATACGATTTGGCTTAGCATTCCGATTGTCATTACGATTGGATTAATCAATATGGCAAATAATATCCGCGACCGTATTAAAGATCAACAAAACGGAAGACGTACATTGCCTATCTTATTAGGCAAACAAGGCTCATTGTACTTTTTAGCAGCACTTTATATCATCGCTTATGTATTTGTCATTTTTACAGTCTTTTTCAAAGATGGCGGCTCAATTTTTTATTTACTTGTCTTATTGAGCTTTCCAATGCCAGTAAAAGTGTATAGACGATTCAAGAAGAATGATACGCCACAAACAATGATGCCAGCAATGGTAGCGGCCGGCAAGACTAATACAATGTTCGGTTTATTGTATGCACTAGGTATTTATATCAGTGCCCTGCTCGGTGGCATTTAATAACAATAAAAAGCTAGTACCTACGTTGATGGGTGCTAGCTTTCTTTATTATCCTTATTTAAGTCGAATTAATTGATGGCGATAATTGAAAAATTGACGGTAACTAAGATATGTACTGACAAAAGCACAAATAATAGTGGCTGTTGTATGGATAAAAACAACCATCAATTGAAACTTAATCGCTTCTAATGGTGGAACACCTGCAATAATTAAGCCCGTCATCATACCTGGTATAGAGACGAGGCCATAAGTTTTAACAGAATCAATCGTTGGCACAATGGCTACTTTAATACTTTCTCGAATAGCGTCTTTAGCAGCGAGAGATGGTGCTGCACCTAGTGACAACTTCGCTTCAATAGAAGATATCTCTTTCGTAAAAATACGATCCAAGTTTTGATAACTTAGATTAATTGCAATCATGCCATTGCTCCCGACCATTCCAGCAATTGGAATCAACTCGTTGGGTTTCATACTGATTGCACCCGTGAGTAACACACCACCTAATGATATAACTGCCCCTGACATAGTAGCAGCGAAAGATATCCAGAATACATGTCTCATAATAGATGATGCCCGTTTGCGTGTATTTGCTGCTGCATTCATCATAATAATGACAATTAATGTCAGCACAATCCATGTTGTCTCAAGCTGAAAAACAAACTCCAATAAATAACCAATAATAATCAGTTGAATGACTGCTCGTATCGCAGCAACAAACAAATCTTTCGCAATAAATAAACGCTCTTTGTATGAAATGAGCATAGGAACCAACAATAGCAATGCAGTTAATAATAACGACGTCGTACTCATCATGACTTGTCACACTCCTCGACGAGTCTGCCATTTTTTATAACAATACGACGATCAAAATAGCGATGACTCTGTGCATCATTATGCGTAATCCATAAAACTGCAGTCCCTTTTTTCACAATATCAAAAATAATCTTTTCAATACGTACACTATTCTCATCATCTAAAGCACTTGTCGCCTCATCTAACAATAGAACGTCTGGACGATACATCAACTGTCTCGCAATTGTCACGCGTTGTTTCTCTCCTCCAGACATTCGATGTATAGAATCTGATAAATGATATTGATGCAAACCAACTTTCGCCATGAGCGTCTTTGCCTGTTCTTGATTAAAAGTATCTTTTCTCACAATCGATGGAAAAGCAAGATTATCAGCAATTGTTTCACCAAAAAGCTCTATGCTTTGTGATAAATAACTGACTTGTAAGCGAAGTGCTTCTGGCTTATAAGCATCGTAACGTTTGCCTTTAAAATAAATCTCTCCCTCTGTCGGGCTAATCAAATCTCCAATCATACGTAACAAAGTGCTTTTCCCACTGCCGGACGGGCCTGTAACTGCAATCGCTTCTCCACGTGCCACTGATAAAGAAATAGCATCGATAACCCGTTTATCATCGATACAATAACCTACATTTTTAAGTTCTAACATTTAATTCGTCACACCCGTATGCGTCATATAATAATAATCATGGTTATACAACTTTTTCTCTTTTTTTACTTCAAATCCTAATTTTCGATATAAATATAAAGCTCCTTCATTTTCAAAATCACAATTCAAACTCAAAGTCGTCTCAGAATAATTCAAAATCAAATATTGAAGTAGTTGGCTCGCTACACCTCTTCCTCTATATTCTGGAAACGTCGCAACTGACTCAATATAAGTATCAGATACATCCGATTCCATCACTGGTAATGGCGTATCAGTCGTGATTGGTAGCACTTCTGCCATAGGTAACGATGACCATGCTGACTCATATAATTGTTCTTGAGCGCCCGGATATGCAACAATCATCCCTGCCACTTCGCCATCTATCTCATAAACATGCACGTGACTTAAATGATTGCGATAATGTACTGCTGTCGTACTCTGTTCAATCGCTGCAATTACTTGTGCTTTCGGATAGCGTGTTACAATTTCCAATTCCATATCTTGCCAAATCATGTACGTCAATGCCGCTATCGCTTGCACATCTTGTTCTTCTGCTTGCCTAATCACTATTAACTACTCCTCCTTATTACAATTTATCTATATTGTAGCCCATATTTTTATTTTTAGAAAGCAACCTCATACGCATTACAGAACGTACGTTCCGAAACACCTATAAAGTGATTACAAATGAAAAGTGTAAGATGACCTATTCATTACTAACTCAAGGTCGATTATCAAAAATGAACCTCCCACATTTCATTATTAGTATGAGGATATAATGTAGTCTGTAAATAGTTATATCTTAAGTATTGATATACAACATCAAATGCTTCAACAACGAACATATGAAGTTGTCCTATCGCTCTCTATACTTTGCGTAATCAATTCCTCAAACAACGAAAGCGTATAAATACTTGAACGTCAACATACATCAAGCATTTATACGCTTTAAAAGTCAGATAAAGTTATGATTCGGTGCCAATCACTGATAAACTGTGTGCCTATTCTCTTTACAACCATACCTTCTTAATAGTTAGTGAGCCTCACATTACCCAAACTATCCATTAAATATTAATAAAATAACGACCGCTACAATTTGAGCAACTGTTGTCGTCGCAATACGTCGTGTATAAGCATAGCTCACGCCTAAAACCAATTGACATACAAATATAAATGCAACAATCCACCAACGATCTAAGTAGATGAAGAACGTACTTGATACAATTGCACAGATAACTATACTTTGCCATGTATGCTTCAATCTTACATCTAATTCTTTATGCAGAATTGCACGTAAATACAACTCATGACATGGCATCACAAATAACAGTGTAATCAACATTTGCCATTTGAAGTAAACACCTGTTCGTGACAATTGTTTGATTAGTGATAAGTACGTTAAATCTTTTGTCATCAATGAGAAAATCGTTTGAACCAGCACAAGTACAATACCTGCTATCATTCCAATCCCAATCGATGTAAGTAATCGTTTGGATGCAATGTCTCGTTGATAAAAGACATAACTAATAGCCGCAATAAGCATAATGCCTGTATATAATTGCCAGTAAACATTATGCTTACCCCACATCAACATCAAAATTATGTGAAATATAATGAAACTTGAAATAAACCATAGTAGCGGCTTGCTAATATTTTTCATAGTACCTTATCCTTTTTGATCTACAATTTTATAACGTTTGTGATTAATGACTGTTTTTTCAGGTAAGTCAAGTGTCACAAAGTTGTCCATGATTGTTAAATCAACGATAACAGAATTGTCATTGATTTTTTCTACCTTTCCTCTTAAACCATCATGGAATTCTACAATATCGCCTACTTCTGCAATTGTCATCACATTCGCCCCCCTTAAAAATTAACTAGCCTATATTGTACTAAAGTTCGCACTTTAAATAAACTATTTCTATCATATTTTGGTATTTGTTCATATTATTTTGTCTATATCAATTTCAATTATTGGAAAAAAATCATAAAATGGTTCATAAATATAATCAAGGGCATATTTGGGTATAAAGGAGAGAACAAGCAATGAAATTCATTAGTAACAACAATCATACCGACCCAACACTAAACTTAGCAATGGAGGAATATGTGCTAAAAACCGTACCAATGGACGAAGATGAAAGTTACTTTTTATTCTATGTCAATAGACCGTCTATTATTGTCGGCAAAAATCAGAATACGATTGAAGAAGTACACCAATCTTATATTGAAGAACATAACATTGATGTTGTCCGTCGTATATCAGGAGGCGGTGCTGTCTACCATGATTTTGGTAATTTAAATTTTAGCTTTATTACAAAAGATGACGGTCAGAGCTTCCACAACTTCAAAAAGTTCACACAACCTATTGTTGATGCATTAAACAATATGGGGGTCGATGCTGAAATGACGGGACGTAATGATATTCAAGTCGGGTCAGCAAAAATTTCAGGCAATGCAATGGTAAAAGTAAAAGACCGTATGTTTAGTCATGGAACACTTATGTTAAACAGCGAGCTAGATGAAGTACAAAACGCTTTAAAAGTTAATCCCGCTAAAATCCAGTCAAAAGGTGTTAAATCCGTTCGAAAACGTGTTGCGAATATCGTAGAATTTTTAGATGAACCCATCGACATTGATACATTCAAGTCTATTATTCTAAAGCAACTATTTGGTGATGAAGACGTTGAAACTTATCATTTAACAGATGAGGATTGGCGTAACATTGAACAACTCGCTAATGAAAAATATCGCACGTGGGATTGGAACTATGGTAAAAATCCAAAATATAACTTTGAACGTGAACATAAATTTGAAAAAGGCTTTGTTCAAATAAAGTTAGATGTGAAAAAAGGACAAATTGCGTATGCCAAAATTTTTGGTGACTTCTTTGGAGAAGGAAATATTGAAGAGTTAGAGCACGCATTAGAAGGTGTCACACATCAAAAGTCAGCAATTCAAGTAGCTTTACAAGATTATGATATACATCATTACTTTGATGCTATTCCAAAAGATGAATTAATCGATTTAATGGTGTAAACAATAATAAAAAGGACTATTCGTTAATACTCAGTGAATAGCCCTTTTTATTTTGTTATGGAATGACCCGAGGAATTAGACAATGTTTTCCGCCTCCAACTCATTATATTCTTCAGTATACTTAAAGAAATCCTCTTTGTTTTTGTTCATCAACGCTTCGTCTATTAGTTGTGCTAATTGCGCTTTTCTATGACTTTTTAGCGCTGCCTCAATCACCAATTCTGCACCCAATCGATTGACTGCTTGCATAGGATTGACGGGGACATGTTGTTTCACATCAATTTTATGTTTCATGATGTTTCCTCCTCTGAGTGTTGTTTTATTTTTGATAATACACAGTATACCTAATCACCTAACAAATTGCAATCAATTTTCTGAATTTTTTCAAGTTTTGAAACAATAAAAACAACACGATTATATACATAATATTCAGAATTCATAGTTGACAATATTTAGATGCGTTTTATAATTAAGTTTATAAATAGAGATAAATAATTTGAAAGGATGCTGCTTATGCCCCAACAAATTAATACGCAACATATCATTGATGCCAATGTCATGCTCATCAAGCCAATCGCTGGCCCTGATGGTGTGAACACACGAACAGAACTGCTCTATAACAATGGCAAAAGAAAGACCAAAAACATGCGCCCCTTAAGATTTATCGAATATGCATGTCGCCATCGTTACAACACCTATCCACATATCAAAGCAGAAGTAAAAACGCTCATTGATGTCTCCAGTAAACCCCCCTTCTTCCTACCAGATCCGCAATCCCTTGCCTTTTTCTCAACACATTCAGATCGAGTTCCTGAAAATTGCTGGATTAATGTTCGTTATGTCCAAAAGATAGAACATTACAAAACAAGTAAATCAAAAGTTTATCTTTATGGAGGTCATACGCTCATTGTCAATGTTTCTGAATACACATTGCGCCATCAATATCAGAATGGTTTGCATTTAGCCTACACACTTATCCGTCAAAAAATAGAATCCGGTGAGCTTATTAGAAAATATGACCAAACACAGCATGATGAACTTGTTAGTGTCATACGAGACTTTATCAGTATTTTTAAAGAAATACGTCTCGCTTTAATGAACGAACATCGATATTATCACCCCAAAATAGCCGAAGACCCTCCTTATAAAAATTACTAGCTACTCAGTATATTTCATAAGCACTGCGATACTTCATTCTCTTAACCACCATTTTTTACCTATTCACACACTTATTATGATGTAACAAAATACATGATATTCCTTGAAGACCCTTCATCATATTATTTTTATATGGTTATCCAAAAATAATGTAGACATCAGTAACGTTAACAGAACATCTACTTTGATGGTGTAAATGTTCTGTTAACTTTTTTTATTAATCACTTGATTTATCTCTCGATATTGATATAATAATATTTGTGTTAAGAAAGAACAACATTATTCCACAGTAGCTCAGTGGTAGAGCTATCGGCTGTTAACCGATCGGTCGTAGGTTCGAGTCCTACCTGTGGAGCCATGGAAACGTACTCAAGTTGGCTGAAGAGGCGCCCCTGCTAAGGGTGTAGGTCGCGAGAGCGGCGCGAGGGTTCAAATCCCTCCGTTTCCGTTAATTGCTTATATTTCGTTAATCCACCGTTATATCTCGTGAACACAAACGTTGATATAACGGTGTTTTGTTGTATTTCGTTAAAACTCGTTGAATGTCGTATTTCGTGCTAAACGTCCCCATAACGTCCCCGTAACGTCGAAAAGTTAAAAAAACGTCCCCGTAACGTCGAAAAGTTAAAAAACGTCCCCGAGATGTTCCCAAGTTTTTTATTCTTAAAACCCCACCTATTCTCCAGGTGGGGTTGTGTTTTGTTCGAGTTGCCGTTGGTAGTTGTACAGTTTTTCAGCAGTATCTAAAGATATACCACCAAGTTGTCTAATGCCTCTTCTCAAATCTGATATGCGTGCCTGCGATATGCCGGTGTCTTTATGAATTTGATAGCCTGATACATTACTATCTAGTAGTTTTTGAATGGTTAATTTAAATTCAGTCATTTCTATCCACATTCTTTCTATCTAAATAATAAAAGTGTATTTTTCTTCCAATAAACAATAATAATGGTAGGCTTAATATAAATAATGATAAATACATTTGTCCCGTCATATTTGAAAACCTCCAAAAATTATTATATACTTCAAGTGTAGGAGGAGCCCGAAGGCTCCGTTAGATTACTTTTCTTGGTTATCTTGTTTCGTCGCCAGATAACCTAGATGCCAAATTCTTAGTTGTTTTAATAGCGCTGGAAGAACTAGTATCAACAATGATAATGGTTGTTCTAGCGCTTTTTCTATCAAGTAAACCAAGGTTTTATCCTCCTTTCACTTGAAGTGTGTAAGTAATTAACCAACTTACATATATAATTATACTACCCAACCGGAATTCAACCAATCCTTTTTTACTATATTTTTCTATATTTCACTATCTTTTTCTATATTTCACTATCTTTTTCTATAATTTTTTCATTAGTGTCGCATAAGTAGATACTGAATATTCTGAAATAAAGTTGGTTCTATTAAAGTCAAAAAAGGAAAACACTTGAATAATTTTGACGTATTCGGTTTCTCTTGGCATGATCGACAAATAGAACATATTATCAAGGTATTGTCCCACTGATTCTTCTAATCCAGTAATGTGGTTGTTCCCATATTTTCGCTTTGAGTAGTCGAGTGATTTGCAGGAGTTTCTTCTTACTATTGGTTTTGAGCTTAATTAAGACATTCAGAGAGTATACAATCATAGCGATATATACTTGATTGGTTACGGCTGTTTGAGAATGTCCATAAAACTTTTTAATATTCATATGTTGCTTGACCCACTTAAAGAAAAGTTCAATTGACCAACGTGATTTATAAATATCTGCCACTTCATCAGGTGTTAAATCAAATCGATTTGTGATAATCAAAAACGGTCTACCACTGTTAATAAGCGATAGGGATTTTTTGAACGATTTTGTGGAGTACCTATATAGACCATTTAATCAGAAACGACATTGTTGCTTTCAGCTATGTCAAAGTTTTCAATAACACGATAAACAGCGTTTTTTCTTAATTTTGATACGAAGTGATAACCGTCATCTGTCATACAATCAAAGCGTTCATAGTTTATATATCCACGGTCGAAAACATACGTACATGCCTTGGCATCTATCAATACATCTAGATTGTTTTGGTCACTTTCACAAGCATTCGTTAAATAAAATTGATCAGGATATGCATCTTTATCAGGCATATATATCAGTCTCATATGGAGCTTAACACCTGACTTCATAGACCTAAATTCTGCCCATTGATGTTTGTGTAGACTCAATGGGAGCGTGCTAGAATCAATGATTTTCAATGGCGTTGATGTCTTAAATTTGTGTTCATAGTTATGGTGTTGATGTATCTGATTGACTAAGTCATTAAAAATAAGTTGGAATACATCTGTTGGCACCTTTGATAGTTTTCTACCGATATTTTTAGTAAATCTGGACGGAAGCTACTGAGTCTGTTTACTAATGGAGAAATTATTGAGAACAATCTGTCATTAAATGTATGCACGGAAGAATGCGAGCAACACCTACAGAAATTGTAGAAGCAATGGAAGGTAAGTTATCAGTTCAGGATGCGTGGTTACTTAGAGAATCCTTTGAAGAATTAACATTTTATGAAGAAAAGCTTTTGAGAATTTCTCGAGAGATTGACCAATATATAGAACATCATTTTAAAGAAATGAATGAAAAGTTACAAAGTATCCCAGGTGTAAGCAAAGAAGTAAGTGACGTTGTTTTAGGAGAAATTGGTCCAACTGTAGAAGCCTTTAAAACATCTGCTCACTTAGCTTCGTGGGCTAGTTTAGCACCTGGTTCTTATGAAAGTGCAGGTAAAAGTAAATCTTCTCATATCACTCAGGGTAATAAGTATTTAAAGACGGCTTTAGTCATTGCAGGTGGGATAGCGGGAAAATCACATGATGAAGCATTCAATAATCTGTACACGAGAGTGTCTTCTAAAGGTTCAAAGATGAAAGCTATTATAGCTTGTGCTCATAAGATATTGAGAATTATATTCAAAATCGAAACAGACCAAGTTTTTTATGAAACAAAAAGAGCACTTGGACTGCGTCAACAGTACAAGTGCCAAACCAATTAAATTAAAATTATATTGTCTATATTATAACACAGTGCTCTCTTTTTTTTGTCTTTTTTCAAATAAATAACCGCACCAGCTATGGTACGGCTTAAATTACTATTCAATTTTATTTTCTATTCTTTCCAGTTCCTTCTCATATCGAACAAGCTTCTCACCCGTTTCAATTGTTAAATTCTTAATGGGACGCTTGCCATTACGTAGTTTACTTATAATGGCTTGCGACACCCCTGTATGTGTCGCAATGCTGTTACTAGAAATGTTTCGTTTTAGTAAAGCCTCAATGTGCTTTCTCATTATGCTCCCCCTACTCAAAAACCAACTCTTCAACTTCAACAGTTTCCGTTAATTACTTATATTTCGTTAATCCACCGTTATATTTCGTGAACACAACGTCGATATAACGATGTTTTATGTATTTCATTAAAAAGGCTATTCAGCTTTTGTAATGGAAAGATAATGATAAGTACCTAGTTTTTGTTTACAATATTGCTCCAGCTAAATTATAATAGCTGTCTTCATTTTAGCGTACAGTCGCGCGCTTAAGGTACTTATCAAGTATTTAATCCTAACCTTTTACATACACGTGAAAAACCAGAAAAATATTTCTTTTAATTTATTGATATGATATATATCCGTCCTCCTCCAAAGCCTTTAAAACATTTATAACTGCTGGAGCCATTATTCCTTTATCATAGATTGAGAAAAAATTTGCATCGGTAATCTCATGATTAATTTTATAATCAAAAGATTTACCGGAGAAAAGAAAGCAATTTAACAACACAGTCTCTTCCGTATTAGGATAAGCCGGACCTTCTATTGATTTCCAAAACGCTATTTCACTTTTCTTAATACTTAAAGAAAGTTCTTCTTTTAATTCTCTTATTAGCGTTTCATCAAAAGTTTCTTTATCTTCAATTTTTCCTCCTGGTAGATAATATTGATTATTATCATAAGTTCTCACTAAAAAAATACTTTTATCTTTAATGTTTACTAAACACGCACAGTTATAATGTACCAAGTCAATTCCTCACTTTCGATTATTTTCTCTTTGTCATAACTTAAATAATGATTCGCTCCTATTCTCATAGGGGCACTCGCATGAGAAGATTCATAAGTTATGCCAACTAATATTTAATCGTTTTGTTCTAGACTCTAATGTACTTAGATTGAATTTTACACACGCTTTTAATAGAGGCGCATTTTCATTTTTTATAATGCTTTGTGTAGGCGTTGATAATGTTGCCCCTGCTGCTAACTTTTGTAATGTCATAAATCAATTCCTACGTCCAACTTTTGGGATATAGTTTTCTCCCTTTGTAAAATCCATTTTATTCTAGTACAAAAACATGTCACCATTACAATCACCCTCGTTTAAGGGTGTTGCACTCAACAACATTTTAGCTTCTGGCATAACAATCTCATGTTACTCTTCCGCTGTACCCTATATTCAGTCCCTTTAAATATTCTTCTTATATCGCACATTTATAAACCTATAATTGTCATATTATCTTTCTCTACTGTAATCGGTGCTCCTTGATGTAAACGCTCTAAAATGAGTTCCGGCATTGTAATGACGTAACGTTCATGTATAACTGCTTGAGACAATAGATGGCGATAGTGTCTATAACAATAATCAGTCATCACAACACGATAAGTATCCGTTTCATGCAATTCAAAATCTACAACACGCTTATATTTGGGTTGTGACATATCGAGTGTATAATTAAACCCTGACCAAAATTGAAACAGCGTTGGGTCTTGTGTTTCGTCAAATATAACTTGCTGGTCCTTTACAATTAACTGTGCAGCAGCGGATTCAATTAAGCGTTTTATATCTGCACCTGTTAATTCAATATCTAATGGTTTATCAGGATGCGGATAGGCATGATAAATATCTTCGTTACGCAAACAATCTTGAAGCCCTGTTGATGTAGGTAATGGTATGTGGACACATGTAATATCACATAACACCACTTGCTTGATAACATCACTTAACAATTGAATAAATGGATGGCGTCGCTGTAAAAGGACAGATACTGACTCAAACTCTAAATTTGTCGTTTGCTGATGAATCTGCTCATTTTGCCAATTACGCACTGCTTTGCGATCATAGTGCGTTAATTCAAGCAATGCAGGACTTTCTTCATATGACTCTAAATGAATAACCTCAGTTGTAACAGCTAGCAATTCATTCGTATTACGGCGTTTTCTAAACTTTACATCAACATGAATAAGCTTTTCTGCGTTTTGTCCAGCTTGAACAAAGGCGGTGCGCCCTTGATACCCCACTTTTGTTTCATAGGCATGTCCTGTTATCATCAAGTCAACAATACCCGCTTCTGTCATAATCTTCTGCGCTTGATTTTCAGTATCCATATTGCTTGTATATCTATCTCTCAAACAGTTCCCATGATACAGCACAATTAAAAAATCGGGTTCAGCTACTTCATGAATATAACGAATCCATCGTTTAGCTGCTGTTGTAGCATGTTCTACGGCAATATCATGCTCCATCTCAATATTTTCATTGTGCACCAAGTCATCTGATGTCAAACCTACTACTGCTATACGCACACCATCAAATGATTTTAATAGATACGGTGTCGAAAAATAAGGTTCTTTCGTCATGGCATACGTGATATTGGCAGAGAGCCATGGGAAGCGTGCCAGTGCGACTGAACGATTGAGAAAATCTAATCCAAACTTGAAACCATTGGCACTCATCCCACTTGCATCATAGTTCATTGCATTCATCAGTTTAATCATCGGATGACGTTTATACGGTGCAACAATGGCATAATAAAATGAAGCAATACTTCCTGCCAAACTCCCACCGTTATCCAATAACATGACATTTTTATACTGCTCACGTACGCGCTCAATATATGTTCCAGCACGATAAATATGAGATTCTAGATCTCCATCTAAAATACGGCTATGCATATCAGAAGTTGCCAATATTTGAACACGCACTTCATCATTTTGACGCATGACTCATCTCCCTACCTTTATACATCATTATTTATCTTTCATTTTAACACAGCCTTATTGGACAAACAGTCAAAAAAATAAACATACTGCCATATGGATGCAGTATGTCTATCTCATTATCTAATTGCTATTATAGACAGCTCATTGCATTAGCCGATTTGAATGCGCTCTTTTGGATAATGATATTTTACACCTTCTCGGTTACCACTAATCATAATAATGAATGAAATTAAGCCTACCCGACCAACGAACATCAATATCATTAAAACAACTTTTGATATATTACCTAATTCAGATGTAATACCTGTTGATAAGCCACATGTTCCAAAGGCTGACATGATTTCAAAATAAATTTGTATAAAATCAACTTGACCGCCTTCATTCAGCATAATGATAAACGTCCCAGTAAATGTAAATAATATAGCGATAATAAATACCGCAAAAGAACGTTGTATGTCTTGTACATGAATCTCTCTGTTAAATGCTTTAATGGCTGATTTCTCCGCATTCGGTTTATAGTTTAAAATAAAGAGAATTAAAATGGCAAAAGTCGTCGTTCGAATACCGCCACCAACCGAGCTTGGAGAGGAACCAATAAACATGAGTCCACCCATTAGTAAATTCGTGGCATCTGAAAACTGTGCAACATCGAATGTTTGAAGTCCCGCACTTCTAGTAGTTACCGATTGAAACAATGCATAGAAGAAAGTTTTATGCCATGATTCACCATTAAATACCCCTTTGGCTTCAATAAATAAAATACCAAGTGTCCCTAAGACAAGGATAATAAGATATGTGGCTGTTGTAACTTTAGTAAATAATGAAAAGCGAAAGTTAGGAATTCGATTTTTGATATAGGCTTTGATTTCCAATAACACTGGAAAACCAATGGACCCTAGAACAATTAAAAACATGACAATCGTTTGAACGAAATAATCATTGGCATAAGGTATCAGTGAATCGCCGGTAATATCCAAGCCACCATTCGTAGTTGCCGATATGGAAACAAAGACACCTTGCATAATTGCTTCTTTTAAATTATGCAAATCCCGATAAAAATAAAATGTCAGAAGTGTTGCACCGACAAATTCGATAGCTAAAATGGCTCTTACAATGTCAAGAATTAATCGCACAGTGCCACTCATCGAATCTTTGTTATTATCTAACATAATCAACTGACGTTCTCGTATCCCGATATGTTTTCCTAAAACAACCCATAGTAAAGTACCGATAGCCATAACACCAATACCGCCTGTATTTAGAATAAACAACAAGACGACATAGCCGAACGCCGAATATGTTTCAGAAATATTGACAGGCGTCAGCCCAGTCACACTCACGCCAGATACAGCAACAAAAAGTGTGTCTATAGGGGCTACTTTAACACCTGGTTTATGCACTCCTGGCAAGTTCAACAGCAAAAATGCGCCAATAATTGCAAAAAGATAATACATCACAATGCCTTGTTGAGGACTGGACTTTTTAAACAATTGTCTAACGATTGACACGGTCATTCACTCCAACATTTACAGATCAAATGAGATAGCCTTTACCTCACCTTCACGCAATACTTTTAATTTGATTGGTTTATCCCTATCTATATGATGAAACAATTGCTGACGATATACAAGTCTATCTTTGATTGGTTTACCATCAACTGATGTAATCACATCTCCTTTTTTCAAACCAGAATTACGTGCCGGGCTATCTTTGGCGACATCTTCCACTACAACACCCTCTGTTATCTTATCATTAATGCCATATGCTTCACGTTCACTTTCTGAAATAGCCGCAACATCCTTTAGACTAATCTTAGTATTAGGATGCTCAATTTTGCCATCTTTTTCTAATATTTTAGCAATTTTCTCAGCGTCATTGATTGGAATAGCAAAGGCCATCCCTTCTACATTAGGCATACTAATCTTCAATGATGCAATACCAATTAGTTTCCCATCTTGATCCACCACTGCGCCACCTGAATCACCTGGATTGATAGGTGCATCGACTTGAAAAGCATGAACTAACATATCGTATTCATTATCTTTGTCCACATCAATCGGTACATTGCGATCCAATCCCGAAACAATGCCTTCTCCAACAGTATTTCTAAAGTCTAAACCTAATGGATTGCCAACCACAAGCACGGGTTCACCTAAAACAAGCTGATTTGCATCGCCAAGTTTAATCGGCTGTAACGCTTTATCTTGTACATCAGATGCTTTGACAGTCATAACAGCAATGTCAGACCACTTATCTTTTCCTATTACTGTTCCCTTGACTGTCTTATTATCAGCATACGTCAAATCATGTTGTTTTTTTTCACCAACAACATGTGCGTTCGTTAAAATATAAAGTAGGCCGTCTACTTCTTTATAGACGACACCTGAGCCACTTTCATTTTGTGTTTGCGCTTGTTGTTCAGCATCTTGTACTGTTTCTGGTGTGACTTCTTGATTATTTTCGATAGCCACAACAGATTTCGTTGCTGCGTTTGCATGAACCATTGTCTGTGTAATATGCTTATTGTCTTTGCCTGTTGATGTTTGGATATCTTCTCTTGCACTATCATTGCTATCATTCATACCTTTGAAAATTGCAAATAGTAATATCAGAATCAACAAAGCGCCAAGCACAACCAAAATCTTAGCCCACTCTCGTGTCACGAACTGCGTCACTTTTTCAGTCCAATCTTTATTCAACGTGTAACGATGACGTTGTTGCTGTTGATTGGCTTCCTTAGATACAGTAGCCGTTTCTTCCGTTGTTTTTTTGTTTGCTTGCTCTGTCTTCTCACGTTGAATACCATCAGCCTGTTGCTTATACATACTTTGCTGGATACGCATCTGTTCTGTTGATACGAGCTGTTCTTGGCTTCCAGATGCAACATCCTTGGCATCAGCAGTCTGTGCGCTAGATTGTTCGGAGCTCGTCTTATCTTGCTTCATTTCATCGCGCGTCAACTTTTCAATACGTGCTTTCCGCAAATTGTCTTTCACACGTTCTTCATTGTTTTTAACCTGTGCCCTTTCCTTCTCGGCCTTTAATGCCTCTGTCTTCTGTTGCTCTTTAATCCGTGCTTCGCGCTCTTCGTTATGAAAAAATTCACGACGCTTGCGCCTATATGAACGTCGTGGGATCACTTGCTTTTTATCTTGATCCATTGCGCATCCTCCTTCAATACCTTTGTTACTATTATGCCATATTCGACTATGAAATTCCGTAATATTTTCTTGAGAAGCTGCAAAAATAATTTCATTTATCATTAAATTAAGTACTCGACAAAAATCAAACATCTTAGCTACATAAAATGCAGTCAGGAAGTAATAGCCACACAAGAAACAAAATAGCTTCTCAAAATTTATCAACTTACCTCTGTCAAACACCACATCAATTAGAAATGAATTACGCTCATTATAAATATCTACTCATTCGGCATATTTTTTAAGATGTTGCCCATTTACTCGAATGTCCCACACATCGATAAATAGAAGCATAAAAACACACGTATCGCATACAACTGCAAATACGTGTGTCCATGTACTATATTATGACTGATTATGTTTTTTATTATTCACGGCTGATGTGAGCCAACCGATAACGACAAGTCCAATCATCACTACCCAGAAAATAATCTGCCATGTTGCTGAATGTGGGAAGTCATGTGGCAGAACGCCGATATCATCATGTGCCAACACAAGGATGACTAACTTAATACCCACCCAACCTACAATGGCAAATGCTGCGCCTTCTAAACCAGGATATTTGTTTAAGAATTCCACAAAAAGTGTCGCTGCAAAACGCATTAAGATAACACCGATTAATCCACCTGTCAGCATCACACCAAATTGTCCAGCATCCATACCACCAAAGTGAATACCAACCTTAGGAAGTGTTACTGCAATTGCAAGCGCAGCAAGCATTGAATCGATTGCAAAGGCGATGTCTGCAATTTCAACTTTAGCTACTGTCGCCCAGAATTCTTTTGCACTCACTTCTTTTTCATTATCGCCTTCATTATCAATGGTTTCTTCTGAATGTTCTGGGGCTTTCTTAGTAAAGAATTCATATAGATTTTTAGCTGACATAAAGAGTAAGTATGCCGCACCAATCGCTTGAATCCACCAGAAATTCGCCAAAATACTAATGAGGAATAAGGCGGTAAAACGAAATACAAAGGCACCTAATAAACCATAAAACAGTGCTTTTTTACGCTGTTTTGGTGGGAGATGTCTCACCATAACTGCCATGACGATGGCGTTGTCTGCTGCTAGTAAACCTTCTAAAAAGACTAGTACGAGGACAACCCATCCATACGATAATATTAAACTCGGATCCATAACGATCCCTCCTCTTCCAAACGTTCACATATAGAATCTTTTACAAAATTAAAGAGACCTACGCTAAATAAATAGCAAAGGTCTCACTTAGCATCTCTATATGCCCGCTTTACCGGAAGATCCTATCTTCGTAATGACGACAAAGCGCTGTTAACGTCTTCATACGCTAACCAAGTTACTCCCCTCTGACATAACTGTCATAGGTATTTAATTTATGCTTACGTATTATAACAGAGTTTTAAAATAAATAATAGCTAAATGCTTCAAATTACTATATTGTCATAAATTGATAACCTGTGTACTCAATATAAAAAATTACGAAACTATGTTATTACAACAAGCTATAGAGTTTGATGTTAGGAAATTTTTCTTCAAACCATCGTGTCGCAAAATCATTTTCAAATAAAAATACTTTATTATCAAAACGGTCTCTTACTAAAATAGAACGGCTTGAATTCATTTTGTCTTCTACATCTTCTTCATTTTCAATCCAACGTGCGATTTTCTTGCCGACTGGCTCCATAATGACATCCACATTGTACTCATTCTTCATACGATGTTCAAAGACTTCAAATTGTAACTGACCCACCGCTCCAAGAATAATTTGATTCGTGTGCAATGATTGGTAGTATTGAATTGCGCCTTCCTGTACTAACTGCTCAATCCCTTTATGGAAATGTTTCTGCTTCATGACGTTTTTCGGTGACACTTTCATAAATATTTCCGGTGTAAACTGTGGCAATGCTTTGAAATGGAACTTTTGATTACCACCAACCAATGTATCACCAATTTGGAAGTTACCCGTATCATACAAACCAATAATATCTCCAGCTACAGCATGATTTACTGTCTCTTTATCATCCGCCATAAAACTTGTTGAACGTGTAATTTTTGATTTCTTGCCTGTTCGTTGTAATTTCACGTCCATTCCGCGTTCAAAGGCACCACTTACAATACGCATAAATGCGATGCGGTCACGGTGTTTCGGATCCATATTTGCTTGAATCTTGAAAATAAATCCTGAAAATTGCTCATCAAACGGACTGACTTCTGTCTCTTCTTCCGTTTGACGTGAATGTGGCATCGGTGCATGATCCACGTATGCATTCAAGAAGTTTTGCACGCCGAAATTCGCCAATGCTGATCCGAAAAAGACAGGTGTTAAGTCACCACTTTTTAATGCTTCTTCATCAAATGACTCGCCCGCTTCATCAACAAGCATTAATTCTTCAATCGCTTGTGTAAAAGCACTATCATTCGCAATTGCATGAGATTCTTCCAACTCATAATCTTCATTGATATGCAAAATATTTTCTTCATCACGGAATGGTTCGATTGTACGCGCATGACGATCGATAATCCCGAAGAAGTTTTGACCCATACCAATTGGCCAGTTCATCGGATACGTTTCAATGCCCAATGTCGTTTCAATTTCATCCAACAATTCAAAAGGTTCCTTACCGACACGATCCAATTTATTAATAAATGTAAAAATGGGAATTCCACGCATTTTACAAACTTTGAACAACTTCAATGTTTGAGGCTCGATCCCTTTCGCACAGTCAATTACCATGACCGCACTGTCTACAGCCATTAATGTACGATATGTGTCTTCAGAAAAGTCTTCGTGCCCTGGTGTATCCAAAATATTAATTTTATAGTCATCATAATCGAATTGCATCACAGAACTTGTCACAGAAATTCCACGCTCTTGTTCGACTTTCATCCAGTCACTTGTCGCAAACTTACCTGTTTTCTTCCCTTTAACCGTCCCTGCTTCACGTATCGCTCCACTAAAGTACAATAGTTTCTCTGTCAAAGTCGTTTTCCCAGCATCCGGATGCGAAATAATCGCAAACGTCTTTCGTGCCGTTACTTCATCTTTAATACTCATCTCAAAACTCCTTCTAAATTCTATGTTTCTTGTACCCATTGCGTTATGCGCAACGCCAATACTTCTGCTTCTTCTTCATCTAAAACATTAAAAAGATGCATCATAATATGTTCTGTCAGTGCTTCACCATACAGTTCATCATCAATCATAATCGACCAATGTAAATCTGGGACAGCAACAACAAAATAATCTTCTTTTTTATTATCGTAAATAAATACTTTAGCTGTGTAATTCTCACTATGGCTCTCTCTAATTTTCATCAGGTTGACCTCCAAACTTCGCATAGGCAGCTTCTAAGCCAATCAAATCATCGCGGTGTGGTACTTTGACATGCCCTGCCATAATCTGAAATGGTTCACGTCCTTTAGAAGCTAAAACAACAGTATCTCCAGGTTCTGCCACATCAATCGCATGACGAATACCTTCTGCACGATCTGTAAATTCTACATAGTTGTCGTGTGTCATTCCTTTCGCTAACTCTGCCGTTAACATTTTAGGATCGTCATTGGCTGGGTTATCCGGCGTTAAAATCACATAATCCGCACGTGATGCGACACGTCCCATATCAGGTGTTTTCGTCAAGTCACGTTCCCCTGCCATACCGATTAAGAAAATTAACTTCTGCTTTACGAATGGTTGGACAGCATCAATTAGCTTCGTCATACCATCTGCCGTATGTGCATAGTCAATAATCAAATCAATTGGTAATGTCGGGTCTAACACTTCTAAGCGTCCTTCAACAGGTTCCAATGTTTCAACAACTTGCGTAACACGTTCTAAATCTTCACCTGTTACCCATACACCGAGCATTGCTGCCATTAAGTTCGCAATATTAAACGCACCCACATAAGGTGACTTCACTGGATACGTACCAAATGGGGTCACAAAGTCAAACGTCACGCCTTGCAACGTCGCTTCGATATTTTTCGCCATAAATTGTGCTTCTTGTTCAATACCATAAGTTAAAACTTCGTATGGCGTGACCGTCTTCAAATACTTAGAAAAAGCATCATCATTATTGACGATCGCATATTTTGGTTTTGAAACGTCTTGTCCGAGTTGGCTAAACAACAATGATTTAGCATGACCATACGCTTCCATTGTGCCATGAAAGTCTAAATGATCTTGCGTTAAATTTGAGAAAATCGCAACATCAAATGTGACACCGCTCAAACGCCCTAAGCTGAGACCGTGCGACGATACTTCTAACGTCATTGCTTGGGCTCCCGCTTCGACCGCTTCATGTAATTTTTTAGTCAATGATACTGTTTCAGGTGTTGTATTTTGACCTTTTGTGACATGCTCATTAATTTGAAAGCCATTCGTACCTAAATACGCACTTCCTTTATTAAGCTTGCGAAAAATATGATGAACCATCGTCGCAATTGATGTCTTACCATTCGTACCAGTCACACCAATCGTTGTTAACTTTTGACTTGGGAAGTTGAAAAGTCGATGTGCCAAATGACTTGCCACACGTAATGTATCCGGCACAATCACTTGTGTCACATCTCCTTCTAATGGCAATTCACGACTCACAACAACAATTTGACAGCCTTGTGCCACCACATCTTGTGCAAAGCGATGACTATCGACTGTATAGCCTTTCGATGCCACGAATATACTCCCTTGTCTTGCTGTGCGTGAATCTGTTGTAATATCATCTACTTCTCTATTAAGTGTTCCTATCACTTGTTTCATTAGTATATGTTGAAAAAGCTCTTGCGCATTCACACAAATCTCTCCTTTTTATTACACTCATTTATTATACACGTTTCATTATAAAATCATATAAGTTATACCATTTTTCTATCAAAATACATCACATAATTGCCGATAAAAACGCTTTGTATTGTAACATGAAGTGCAATATATTAAGATAGTAGAATGATTATGACGTGTGATACATAAGATGGGCAAAGTTGCTTGCATGCTTTCGGTTCGCTTCATCGACTCTGAATAGCATTCGTAAGCACTGATTAAATGATGCATAGCGCAGGGTAACAGGATATTCAACAATACCTAGGTTGAACATTAAGTCTCTGTCTCACATTCCCTCTTATATTTTCTTTCACAATTGTTTTAGGATACGGTAAACTATGGTTAAATGATTAGACTGTAGAATATGGTTTAAAGATTGTTCTTACATACGACGCATCTACATAACATAAGCCTTTTCTATCTTTACGTCTAAACTATATATGGAGGCCACTCATATGAGTACTCAAAAGAAAAAAATATTAATACTAACAGGGTCTTTTGGCAATGGTCATATTCAAGTGACGCATAGCATTGTATCAAGATTGCATGCGATGAATTTAGATGACTTAACTGTTATTGAACATGACTTATTTTTAGAAGCACACCCTATTTTAACGACCATTTGTAAACAATGGTATATCAACAGTTTTAAATATTTTCGACGTATGTATAAAGCATTCTATTACAGTCGTCCTGATGAATTGGACAAGTGCTTCTATAAATACTACGGCTTAAATAAGTTATTAAATCTACTATTAAAAGAGAAGCCAGACTTAATTTTATTGACATTTCCAACACCGGTAATGTCTGTGCTAACTCAGCAATTTAAAATGAACATTCCAATTGCGACTGTCCTAACAGACTACCGCATGCATAAAAACTGGATAACACCGAACTCCTCTCGTTATTACGTTGCAACAGAGGATCTTAAAACAGAGCTCGTAAATATCGGCATTCCAAGCCAAGATATGAAAGTTACAGGCATTCCGGTCTCAGCTGACTTTGAAATGCCGATTGACACGACACAATGGATGCAACAGCACAATTTAAATCCTGCTGCACCCACTATTTTGATGTCTGCAGGTGCTTTCGGTGTATCTAAAGGCTTTGAAGAGATGATTCAACAAATAATTGATCAAACACCAAGCGCACAAGTTGTGATGGTTTGCGGCCGTAACAAACAGCTCAAACATCAACTGACACAAGCTTTTGATACGACACCAAATGTCCGTATTCTTGGCTATACCAAACATATGAACGAATGGATGGCAGCAAGTCAACTCATGATAACCAAACCAGGTGGCATTACTATTTCTGAAGGTATTACACGTCAAATACCGATGATTTTCCTCAATCCTGCACCCGGACAAGAGTTGGAGAATGCTTACTATTTTGAAGATAAAGGTTTCGGAAAAATAGCGCACACACCGAGTGAAGCCATCGAGATTGTTACACATCTGTTACAGCATGCTGATATACGACAACAGATGGTTCAACGCATGACTGATGCACGTATAGCCGATGCAACACAAAGAATTTGTGACGACTTACTTGAATTATTGCATGATGCGACAGCGTATCAGAATGTTTATGGAAAGGTTCCTTTATATGCAAAACTACTCGTTAAATAATCGACAATATCATATAAACTTTTCATTATTAATTGTCATCTTATTTCTTATGGAACTTGCACGTGGGATGTATGTTTTAAGCTATTTACCGCTTTTGCCAACAGCAACTTCCATCGCTGTTGGCATCACTTCAGCTGCCATCTCCGTGCACTTTGTTGCTGATGCTGTATCAAATTTTTTAGTTGGCTTTATATTAAAACGCTGGGGACCACGTATCGTACTAACACTCGGTTTCGTTTTAGCCCTTGCTAGTTTAGCACTGGTGATTGTAATGCCAACCTCACCTGTCGTTCTGATTGCTAGCGCTTTAATGTTAGGTATTGCAGTATGTCCAATATGGGTTGTCATGCTAGCCAATGTCAATGAAGCTTCCCGTGGAAAACAAATGGGATATGTCTATTTTGCATGGCTTGCTGGCTTATTAGTCGGCATGATAGGCATGAATCTTATCTTCAAAAGTCACCCTATTACATTTAACTTCTTAATGCCATTGATTGTAGCGGTTGCCTTTATCCTTTACTTCTTTGTCAAAGTACAGCTCACTGACTATCATACTAAGAATATTCGTCAACAACTCAAACAAATTGTCAGTGTGACTCAACGTCATCTACTTTTATTTCCAGGCATTTTGTTACAAGGTATTGCCATTAGCGCCCTGATTCCTGTCCTACCACAGTATGCTGTCAATATTGTTGGTGTCACAACTGTTGAATATACAGGTGCCATCGTAATAGGTGGTGTTGGCTGTACCATTTCAATGTTAGGTCTATCCAAATTGATTGATCGATATGCGCATCGTTTTATATATACAATGATATTTGGTGGCTTTTTATGTTACGGTATAGCGATGATCGCCTTTACTTTTGTAACCAATATCATCATCGTATGGATAATTGCTTTAATAGTTGGTCTCATATACGGACTACTTCTCCCTGCATGGAATACCTTTATGGCGGGTTTCATTCATCCAACTGAGCAAGAGGAGACGTGGGGTGTTATTAACAGTATCCAAGGCTTTGGTGCTATGGCTGGTCCGGTGATTGGTGGCCCATTATCACAGTTTTTAGGCAGTCCACTTTACACTTTTTATTTTTCTGGTGCCTTGATCTTATTTTTAGCATGTTTTTATGGTATCTATTTTTTCAAACAAATACGCACATAAAAACGCCCGAGAGCTTTCTCAGGCGTTTTTATATTTCTTATCTATCCTAATGGGTATGTTTCAATCTCTTTCCATTTATCAGCTGCTTCATCATATTGCAGTAATGATAGCTGATTAATTGTTTCTTTGTGATCTACCCCAGCAAGTCGAACTTGACCATAAATATCTTCAAACTCTTGACTTGTAAGACCTTGTGCAATTGTAAAATGAGGAATAAATGGGTGCTCCGCTTCACCATAAAAATCTTCTCCATCAAAGCGTGCAAACAAGTCATCAAGTGCTTCCGTTTTTTCAACCTTGAAATAAATGACATTCGTTGTTGGCGCAAAATTAGAAGCCTTCGTTGCGTGTACCTCTGCTGGTTGTGCCCCTTGTATGCGTTTCTCAATCTCAGCTTTTACTTGCTCAAGTTCATCGTCATTCACTTCAAACTGACTCTTAATGGTAATATGAGGTTGTATTCGAACATATTGCTTATCATAACGTTTACGATAAGCATTAACCTCATCTTGAAAACTTTTTGATGGAATTAGCGCTAATCCTAAAATCATGGAAATTCCTCCTTTGTTTATGTTTGATTCCATTATAGCAAAATTTCAGATTATTGGTTACTCAAAAAGTATTTTAATAATTGCGGTAGAACCGTTCGCCATGTTTTCCAGTTATGACCTCCATCCAACTCTTCATAAAAGTATTGCCCGCCAGTTGCTTGAATCTTATCATGCAGTGCACGATTAGGTGTCAAAAAGTCGGCACGCTTCCCACTTGTCGGCAATTGAAAGTCACACTCTTCCTTACCGATGACATGCCAAATATTGAGCATCTCTTGAAATTGGCAACGCTGAAACAATTGTTCAACTACATCGTCACTATGTGGACTGAGCACACCCACTTGATTAACGATACGAGGATAAGAAAATGCTGTTAATAGTGCAATGCTGCCCGCCAAACTATCCCCTAAAAGTATACGACCTTCAGCGACATCAGACGTGGCAAAAGTCTTTTCTACCCATGGTAAAATCTCTTGAACCACCGCTTGAACAGTTGCTGCAGCCTTCTCCCCTTGTGGATGAAACTCAATACGACGCTTTGTTACACTTTCATAATGAAATCCAACAAAGATGGCACGTGTAACCTCTCCCTGTTGGCGTAAACGTTCATACACACGATGAATTTGTCCAAATCTCAAAAAGTCTCTACCATCGAAACAAAAAATGATTTTTGCATTGTCAAATACTGAATAGTCTTCAGGTAAGTAGATAGACAATGTAACATCACGTTCCAAGTGTTGACTTGTAAACTGTGTCTTGTTGACAATACCTACTTGGTAATCTGTCATAAAAAAGCGCCCCCTCATACGAATTATCACTATTGTATCAGGAGACGCTTTATATATTCACTTTTAACGCTTACAATTTTTATTTCTGCGACAATTCGATTCCCTCTTCACGCAATCGCTTTGGATAATCTTCTAACCAGAATGTCGCATTCGGCACATCCTTGGCACTCGGTTGATAGATTGCTGTCTTGCCAGTACCGTTTTGTTTCTTTTGTGCCTCAAAGTCTTTCAAGGAATGCAGCGCTGGCTTAATTAACAACCAAATAGCGATGAGGTTAAGCCATGCCATCATACCAACGCCTAAGTCACCCAATGCCCATGCTACATCTGCCGTTTTAATCGCACCATAACCTGTCGCACCAATTAATACCAAACGTGTGATATTTCGCCACAGTTTATTTTGACTCTTTGCTAAACGGTTAGTAATGAAGCTCACATTCGTTTCAGCGATATAGTAATATGCTAAAATAGTCGTAAATGCAAAGAAGAATAATGCAATTGCGATAAAGTACGAGCCGAAACCAGAGAACGTTGGATCAAAATGATAATGTGATCCTTGCAATGCTTTGTCAATACCTGCCTGCGCATACATCGCAGTCCCAGAATAATCCTTTGTACCATCAGCATTCTGAACATATACACCTGCATCATGAATGAGTTGCTGTCCACCATCTGCTGTTGTTTCTCCATTCGTTGTATTATAAGTACCTGATATTAAGATGATCAATGCTGTCGCTGTACATACAAATAACGTATCAACATATACAGAAAATGCTTGAACAAGACCTTGTTTCGCTGGATGAGAAACTTCTGCAGCAGCTGCGGCATGTGGACCCGTCCCTTGACCAGCTTCATTTGAATACAGACCACGTTTTACACCGATTTCAATCATCGCACCAATAATACCACCGAATGCAGCTTCCATACCAAATGCCGACTTGAATATTAATGCAAAAAGACTTGGTACTTCTTGAATATTTAAAATAATGATAACAACTGCCATCAATATGTAGAGAATTGCCATTACTGGTACAACAGCTGTCGCAACCGTTGCAATCCATTTAACGCCCCCAAAAATAATCATTACTAAAATAATCATTAATGCAATTGCAATCACCCATGTTGGAATACCGAATGCATTATGCATAGAACTCGCAATGGCATTCGATTGTACGCCCGGTAACAATAAACCTACTGATACAATCGTTACAAGCGCAAATAGAATCGCATATGCCTTACCAAACTTACCACGAATTCCTTGTTCGATATAGTAAGCAGGCCCTCCACGATACTCCCCTTCTTCTTCACGCTTAAAGATTTGTCCAAGTGCTGACTCCACATAAGCTGTCCCAGCACCTAGAAATGCGGTAATCCACATCCAAAAAACCGCTCCAGGCCCCCCGATGAAAATGGCTGTTGATACACCGACAATATTCCCTGTTCCAACACGTCCCGCAAGTGATAATGCAATCGCTTGAAAACTGGAAATACCTGTTGGTGACTTCTCGCCTTGGAACATCAGTCGAACCATTTCTTTAAAGTGCCTCAGTTGCAAGAAACGCGTCATTAAACTAAATGCAACACCTGTAAATAACAATCCGAATACAAGTGGTTTACTCCACACAATTGTATTCAACCACCCCACAATTGTTTCAACCATAGACATACCCCCATTAATTTTTATGCATTCATCCTCAAAAATATTCTGATAAATCTGACACAAGTATACACGTAAAAAAAACGCTACGCAACTTAATTTTTAACAACTTTATCTTTACATCAATAAAATTCTGACTTTTTATAAGACTGCCTTCCTACATATAAGCAAAATATAGCCGAGTTCTTTTTAGGCGTCATCAAAAATGGGACGATATAATTATGTCGATACGCATTCAATGCATCGTATATACATTAAGGCAAGCGCTTTAAAATCTTATGCTAATTCAAGCTAACACTTCTACGTTATAACAAGCACCATACATTACAACACAATAACTGAGCTTTAAACTTTAAGAGGAATTGGAACAAGTAAATCATTTTTCTAAAAAAATATTTCAACGCCATCTCATGTCCAACTTCTTCCTCATTTTTGTCTACAAACGTATAATGGCATATGTATTCGATACTGTTATGTCTCATCAATCACTATATTATACGGATGAATATTTCTTCATTTTAACAGAACATATTCAGTGATTTATTTAATATTCATAGTGATTTATGACTAAAACTTTTACTTTTTATGGTGTATCACATCTTTTATGGTTGTTATTTTTAGATTATAATGTATGTTGAAGATTCAAAAAGGAGGTACAGTGATGACCAACAAGGTATGGTTTCGATCTGGTGTAGCTTTGTTGCTACTTTTTTTATTAATTAAGTTATTTATAGACGTTCATTTTATTTTCAAACCTATCGTAGTGATTATTCAATCAATCCTACTCCCCCTTTTATTAAGCGGGTTCTTGTTCTATATTTGTTTACCGTTTCAAAAGATGATGGAGAAAAGGCATGTGCCACGCTGGGCAAGTATTACAATTATTTTACTTGTACTCACAGCTATTGGTGGTGCAATTATTGGTGTCGTTGGCCCAGTCATTGCCACACAAATTGAAAACTTAATCCACCAACTTCCATATATTCAGCGTGAAACGCAAAATCTAATCAACTTTGCTTTAGATCAACGTGATAAATTACCAAGTGAAGTAACAAATAAAATTAACGAAATGATTTCTAAGTTTGGTACGATGACATCAGATATTTTATCTAACTCTTTAAATATTGTCACAAGCTTTATTTCAACATTATTCTTACTTGTATTAGTCCCATTCTTCTTAATCTATATGTTAAAAGATCACGAACGTTTTATCCCAGCTGTTGCACGCTTCTTTAATGGTGAGCGCAAGATTTTCGTTGTAAACTTATTAAAAGACTTAAACCAAACATTGATGTCTTACATTCAAGGTCAAGTAACAGTAAGCTTGATTTTAGGTGCCATCTTATATCTTGGTTATACAATTATCGGTCTTGACTACACATTATTACTTGTGTTGTTTGCCATTTTTGCCAATATGATTCCGTTCTTAGGTCCATGGATGGCATTCTTACCAGCAGGCATTTTAGGTATTATCCAAAGTCCTACAACTTTCATCTGGGTATGTATCGTAACGCTTGTTGCACAACAACTCGAGGGTAACGTTATCACTCCAAACGTTATGGGTAAATCACTCAACATTCATCCATTGACAATTATCGTAGTTATTTTAGCTTCAGGTAGTTTAGGGGGCTTTGTCCTCATTCTAGTAGCTGTACCATTGTATGCGGTATTGAAGACGATTGTTCGCAATGTCTTTAAATACCGTCATCAAATCATGCATAAAGCACATAGTACTGTCCATGATTGATATATCGTCCATTGAGCCATTGAACCTTAGCCGTTCAATGGCTTTTTGCGCGACATTTCTCAACTTTTATAGTTATTGATTGTAAAATTTTAGTACCAGATGATAAAATTGTATTATTAGACTGATATTCAGAAAAGGAGCATTACAACGGTGATGAATTTAGAAAATAAAACATTTGTAATTATGGGTATTGCAAACAAGCGTAGCATCGGTTTCGGTGTCGCAAAAGTGCTAGACCAATTAGGTGCAAAACTGGTTTTTACCTATCGTAAAGAAAGAAGTTTTAAAGAATTAGATAAACTGATCGACCAACTGAACCAATCTGAAAAACATTGCTATCAGATTGACGTTCAAAGCGATAGTGATATTGAAAACGGCTTTGAACAAATTGGCAAAGAAGTCGGCAAAATTGATGGTGTCTTCCACTCTATCGCTTTTGCGAACGTTGAAGACTTACGTGGACGTTATTCAGAGACTTCACGTGAGGGCTTTTTACTTGCACATGACATCAGTGCTTACTCATTAACAATCGTTGCACGTGAAGCACGTAAAATTATGAATGACTCAGGTAGTATTGTCACATCAAGTTATATTGGCGGTGAATTTGCCGTGCCAAACTACAATGTGATGGGTATTGCCAAAGCGAGCTTAGAAGCTTCTGTTAAATATTTAGCTGCTGACTTAGGTCAAGATAATATTCGTGTGAATGCCATCTCAGCAGGCCCTATTCGTACATTAAGTGCACGTGGTGTCGGTAACTTCACAACTATCTTAAAAGAAATTGAAGAACGTGCACCATTAAAACGTAACGTAGACCAAGAAGAAGTCGGCAAAACAGCTGCATACTTACTCAGTGACTTCTCATCAGGTGTCACAGGTGAAAATATTCACGTAGATGCTGGATTCCATGCAGTAAGATAACCAAATAAATCGTAATCCAACTCTGCAAGTTCGACTAAAGGTATTAGTCACCACTTGTAGAGTTGTTTTTATCTGAATAAGGGTGAAAACAGCTGGTAAAAGCGTATTTTCATGCCCGTCAACTACTACCGTTAACATAAAATCTCAAACTTAAATTGAATGTTTCTATTAATACCCCGCTCTCTTTCTTAAATACTAAAAAAGGCAGAATGACTCATCATGCCATTCCGCCATAAAAGTAGTGAAGCTACCTACCGACGTAGATTGCTTCACTACCCATTTTAATGTATTTTACTAAAACATTTCTAATTCAATTTTCAGTTGATCCACATATTCCTTCGTACCTGTCACAATGAGACGATCACCATATTGTAAGTATGTATCACCGTGTGGCACGATAGACTCGTTATTGCGAATAATACGTACAAAAATGATATCTCCACCAAATGGGAAATTACGCAATTGCATTTGGTCGAATGCATAATTGTACATACCGATTTCATACAAGGATGTTTCTACGTTACTCAATAAGTTCAGCATATTCGGTGTTTCAATCATACCTTTTAATAAAATCTGATTGCTTTGGAAGTTACTGAACAATTCAATATTGTTATTGTGCAATACTTGATCTGAATCGTTCGTTTCTAAGCGACAGATAACACGTTCTACCCCATGATCTTTCGCCATAAGTGCTACTTTGCAGTTAGTCTCATCGTCATTCGTTGAACATACAACAATGTCACTGTCAAATAACCCTAGACGCTCTAATATTTCAGACTCATAATCAGCAATTTCTACCATCGTAATATCGTTTGATAATGTACGGTGATCTGATAAGTCTTTACGATAATACAACGTAACATCATACAATTGTGAACTTAAATTTTGCGCAATTGGAATGGATAGTTGGTTCTTCCCAATCATTGCCACTTTAATCGTACGCTGCATTTCATCAGGTATTGGGATAAGCTTTTTGAATACAATCGGCACAAACACACATGTAATGACTGCACTTAAAATCATAATACCGGAAATTTCTTCACGAATCGTTCCCAAACTTTCAGCTATCTTAGCAGCTGCGATAACTAGCGATAACGTTGAAGTCAATAAAAAACCTGCTGCCACTGTCGTTTTCATGTCGAACCAACGTCTAATGACCATAACCGGAATCAGTTTAGAAATAATAAAAGTTGCAATCAATACTGGAATGATTGCTAGTAACATCGGTTCTTTAATCAAGGACGGAATGTCTAAATCGACACCTACCATAATAAAGAAGATAGGAATAAAGAACCCATAACCGAACGAATCAAGTTTTTCTACTAAGTCTTGATCTGGACCTAATAACGACACAACAACACCTGCTAGAAAGGCACCCAAAATATTTTCGGCACCAACACCTTCTGCCAATGCAACTAACAGGATGATCAGCGCAAAAATCGCACGAATACCAATCTGTGTTGTACCATCCATCAATTTGCTAATAAGTGGCGCACTTTTGAACAAGCCGCCGAGGAAATAGAACAGAATCGTAAAGCCTACGAGAATCCCAATCAACCATATTGTGCCACCACCAGATGCATTAATAGCACCATATACTGTCAACAACAACATTGTGATAAGGTCGGCAAGCACAGCAACGAGAAGAATGAACTGTCCAATCGTCGTACGCATCATATTCATTTCTTTTAATGTTGGTACAACAACACCTAATGAAATGGTTGAAATAATAATAACCATTAATAACACATCATCAATTAAGCCAATCCACTTCAAGCCATATGCTAAACCGATAGATACAATCATGATTAACATAAAAACATACATGGCTAACTTCAGGTGACTGGGTTCTGTGTTCTCTTTGTCTTTTTTCGACTTATCTCTCTTAAAAGCGTTAAAATCAATCTCCAGACCGCTCAAAAACATTAAGAAAATAAAGCCCAATGTAGATAATATATTGAGCACATCATCACGATGTACCAAGTTTAAAAATGAATTTCCAATCACAATTCCCATCAATATTTCAGCTACAACAACGGGCAAGAATGTGACCTTCAACTTGCTAATAATAATCGGCGTTAGTAATGCTGCGACAATGACGACGACCAGCGACACAAATTCCATAAGTGACCTCCTTAAATGAGATAGTTCATAAATGATGTTGCCAAACCGAAGTAGATTAACATGCTGACAATATCATTGATTGTTGTAATAAATGGTCCACTTGCAACAGCCGGATCAATACCCAACTTGTTCATAAAAAGTGGTATAACTGAACCAATCGTCGTACCAACTGTCATCGCAATTGTTAAGCTTGTGCCTACAATTAACGCTAAAAATGGCTGATGATAAATCACGATAATAATCAAACATAAGGCAACTGCACACGTAATTCCTGTTAAAAAACCACTGCCTGATTCACGCAACGCGAGTTTAAACTTACTTTTCTCGTTAATTTCACCTGTTGAGATGTTACGCACTGATACGGCAAGTGATTGCGTTCCAGAATTCCCTGACATCCCACTAATGATTGGAATAAATGCCGCAAGTAGCGCAACCTTTTCCAATGTTGATTCAAAAGAGCCTAAAATCGATGCAGTAATCATGCCGAGCACTGTCAAAATCAACAGCCACGGTAAGCGTTTCAATGCCGTTTGAAAGATAGTATCATCGGTCGAATCGATATCCGATACACCGGCTAAGCGAGAGTAGTCTTCGCTCGCTTCTTCATCGATAACGTCGACGATATCATCGATTGTGATAATACCGAGCAAATGATTTTGATAATCAACTACCGGCATCGCGATAAAGTCATAGTCTCTCATCGTTTGTGCAACGTCTTCTTGGTCATCTGCAACGTTCGCACTGATGATACGCTCACTCATAATATCTTCTATATACGTATCATTTTCCGCAATGATAAGATCTCTAAGTGATAAGACACCGACTAACTTTTTCTGCTCATCTACCACAAAAATAATATAAATTGTCTCCGCATCTGGCGCTTGTTCTTTGACACGCATCAATGCTTCATGAACTGGCGTATTAACAGTCAACGAAATATACTCCGTTGTCATAATACCGCCGGCTGTATCTTCGTCGTAATGTAATAACGCTTTGATTTCTTGTGCTTCATCACGATCCATCAGCATTAAGAGACTTGCAACTTTACGCTTCGATAGTTCGTTTAAAATATCTACAGCGTTATCATATGACATATTTTCTAATACATGACTCGCATATGTCGCATTCATCTCTTCAAATAAGTCTTCATAATCTGATTCATCTATCTCCAAATGTTCAAAGAAATCCGCGACTTCTTCAGGCGATAAATACTGATACATTTTTTGACGTGTATCTGCGTCACTTTCTTCAAAATATTCACTCTGATCATAAGCGTGCATCGATAGAAATTCTTCTCGAAAGCCATCGATGTCCTCTTTTTGTATTAAGTCATCTAAGAGTGGTTTGTTGAATTTTTCTTCATCATCTTGTATTAACATTTCATTTTCTACTGACATATGCGTCACCTCCAATATTTATAACTTATTAAGCCATTCTCCAAAATCTGGCATATCACACATCACCCGCACACGCTTTTCAGTCATTGGATGGGCAAACTGAACTTCTGCACATTTCAACAGTTGTGTTTGAAAATGCGCATGTCGTGTACCATACAGGCTATCACCAACAATACTATGTCCGATATGTTGAAAATGCACACGTATTTGGTGCGTCCGTCCTGTCAACAATTGAACACGGCACCAACTATATTTGTCTGTTACCCGTATCGGTTGATAGATTGTTTTCGCATGCTTTCCTTCTGGCGTCACAACACGATTAATAATACTATCAGACGCTCGACCAATTGGCGCTTCTATCACACCTGCCCCTTCAATCCGTCCACAACACAGACATTCATATATTTTATCAATTGATGTCTCTGCCATTAAATGATGGATATGGCGCGACTTCGCTATCACTACAATTCCCATTGTGTGACGATCTAAACGTGTCACAATATGTGGAATGCCTCGTTCATGTTGCTTTTGCATGTGCGCAAGTGCTTGTTCAACGAGACTTTCATGCGGATGTTCTCGTGACGGCGCACTATTTTGATGTGCAGGTTTCGCTACAATTAGCAACCACGCATCTTCGTATAGAACATCAAGCGGTTGATCATAAGGAATCAACGCCGCACTTGGTTGTTCTATTGGCAGACTCACAACCACCACATCTCCTGGTTCTAATACATGTCTCACCGTGCGAGGCATGCCGTTAATGAGTAAAGCGCCATCTTGTTTAATGGCGCTGATTGTCTTTTTCGAAAAACGTTGTTCATATAAAAATGTTTTGAGCGTCTGTCTTTCTGTTACAGTGTATTTAAATATCATGCTTCGTCTCCATTGGAAATAAACGAATCGTGCACGCGCTTCCAGAACGGAAATGGACGAAATCGGGCAAAACGAATTTTTTCGTTTGCAACACGATATTGGATAGCATTGACATTCTTATGCTTGACGCTGATATGATCAATCGTTGTTAATATCACATCATGGTTAACAGGCTTAATATGACAAGTGTGATGTTTCGGCAATACGAGTGAAGAACCCACCGTTCTGAACACTCGGTTGTTAATAGAGGCAATCTCTGTAATTTGAATTGCTTCTAACGATGGATGTATCAATGCGCCCCCTAATGCCTTATTATAAGCTGTTGACCCAGATGGTGTAGAGATACAAAGGCCGTCGCCACGAAAACGCTCAAAATGCTGTCCACGAATGTCCAAGTCAACAACCAATGTCGTGCCATTCTCCGTCTTCATCGTTGCTTCGTTTAATGCTAGATAGCGCGTTTCATAACCATCATCATTATAGCGCACAATTATTTCTAATAATGGATATTCTATCACTTGAAACTCTGAATTGTGAATATCGATAATCAGTTTTTCAACTTCGTGTGGTAGCCAATCAGCATAAAATCCTAGATGACCTGTATGTATCCCCACAAATGCACAACGTGATAACATATGACTATATTGATGGAATGCCTGTAATAACGTGCCATCCCCTCCGACAGATATGACAATTTCAGGATTTTCCTTGTCTTCTACCATCTTGAAATCCTGCATATGTCGCATCATCTTATATTTCAGCGCTTCTGACTTCGCATCTCCTTTTGATAAGATGACATAGCGCATAGCTACACCTCACTGTCTTCATGCTTATGTGCACGTTTTTTAGAATAATATTTCTGTGCCTCTTGAATTTCATCTCTGATTTCTGACATTTCTTCATCTAACAAAAATGCCGCTTCAGCTGCTCGTTCAAGACGATTTTGAATTTCTGGTGGGTAATCACCATCATATTTATAACGCAATGTATGTTCAATCGTCGCCCAGAAATTCATCGCAAGTGTTCGAATTTGAATTTCTGCGAGTACCGTTGTTTTACCATTCAACGTCTCGATTGGGTAAGCGATAATCACATGATATGAGCGATAGCCACTTTGTTTCGTATTGCTAATATAATCACGTTCCTCAACCACTTTAAAGTCTTCACGCTGACGTAACAGTGCTACGACTTTGTCAATATCTTCTACAAATTGACACATCATGCGCAGACCAGCGATATCATACATCTCTTCTGCCAAATGGTCGAATGGAATGCCCCTTTTGTTTGCCTTATCAATAATACTCGTAATCGGTTTGACACGTCCAGTCACGAACTCAATGGGTGAATGATGTTCTGTGACTTCGTATTGTTTACGCAATCCTTTAAGTTTAATCTTCAACTCATCAATTGCTTGGCGATAAGGTGCTAGAAAAATATCCCATTGATTCATAGTTCTTCACTCCGCTTCATACTAGTTCAAACGTTTGTTCTACGGCTTCTACAAATGGTTTACCATAATTTGAATTCCCTTCAATGTTATCCAATAAATAATCTAACTCTGATTTGAAATGTGTCAATTCCAATGAGTCGTTTATAATAACCTTTTTATCACGATGTTCATGCAACATTGACCATGTCTCTTGAACAAAGATCAAATACGAAAACGCCGAGCCATCATCTAAAAGGTAAACAAATGCATAGTTATCACTATCAACAATCATCTGCCCTGCTTCCGTAAATCCTTCTGTTGATGCTTCCGTATAACATAAAATACGATCATCTTTGATTTTAATCTCATTGACATAAATACGCATAGGTACTCCTCCTTATCATGTTATAGTTTAACACAATTTCAACGTCGGCTCATCGTTCAATTACGCTTACTGTAAAATCCTTTTCTTGGTCATCTATGTATTGCATAATAAGAATTAAAGGAGTGACCGACATGGCTTTAGAACGAGAAATTGAATTCAAACAACTACTAGATAGAAAGACATATACTAAAATCCAAACAACATACTTCCCCAACGTCCAACCTTTCACACAAACGAACTACTACATCGATACACCTGACTTCCAGATTATACAGCACAAAATGGCATTACGCATTCGTATACGAGAAGATAAAACACATGAGATAACATTGAAAGTTCCCGCTGAAGTCGGGCTTATAGAATATAATCATTCGACATCATATCAACCTCTTCAAGATACATTATTACCAGCAGCATTGTTACCAAATGATATTACAGACGTATTGCACAGTCACGACATTGATATATCTCAACTCACGGTGCTTGGGAGTTTAACAACACATCGCTTAGAATATCATCATACATCTGGACTACTCGTCTTAGATCATAGTGAGTACTTAGGAACAGAAGACTTTGAATTAGAATTTGAAGTATCAGATGCTAAGGCTGGTTATGAAGCATTCCAAAAAATCTTAGCAACCTATCAACTCACACATCAACCACCCTTTAATAAAGTACAACGTTTTTTCAACGAACGACAAAAAATGAAAGAATGTTGAGTTTGTACAAAACCAAACGATGACTTAGGTGGCAAAGCAATGCCTCATTTTCTAACAAGATTCCGTTAATCTGCATGCATGAAATAATAAAAAGAACCATTAGCACTTGTAATGATATTGCTAAAGACGTAGACATATTTAATTTGCGCACCGGGAAACTGATAAACGATGTTTCCCTCTTTGCCAAGTTAAGATAGCGGTTTCTATTGATATTCAAATGTCCGAATGAATCTCTAGCATATCGTTCATCTAAGTATTATAAAGATCGATTGGTACCGATATAAGTGTTTTTACTTTGAAATGGAAAAATTCATGTTATATTTATATATATAATGAAATATAAAGGTGATACGCATGACACAAACGCCTTATGAAATAATCGGTCAAGATGCTTTGTACCGTATGATAGATTATTTTTATACGTTGGTTGAACAAGATACACGCATTAATCATTTATTCCCCGGTGACTTTGCAGAAACAGCACGTAAGCAAAAACAATTTTTAACGCAATTCTTAGGTGGTCCAGACCTCTATACACAAGAGCATGGTCATCCAATGTTAAAAAAACGCCATATGCCCTTTGTCATTGATCATGATGCTAAAGATGCGTGGCTAGAAAACATGCACACTGCCATCCAGACAGCACAGTTCCCAAATGGTGTAGGTGATTATCTGTACGAAAGACTGCGGTTGACTGCTAACTATATGGTCAACACAGAAAACTAATTGAAGGTGAAGCGCAATGACGGAAGAATTGAAGGTTATAGCGAGTAGTTTTCATAATAATTCAGACCTTTCGCCTGTAAGCAAAGTCGAGATTTATTCATTTTTTGATCCATTTTGCAAAGACAGCTTTAAGCTATCCGCTATTTTATCTAAGTTAAGAATTGAATATCAACAATATATCTCTATTCGTCATATTCTGAACCCATCTCTGCGTGTTCTTACTAAGTGCCAAGCGCAAAGTACATCTGATCGTGACAATATCGCACTTGTGTTCAAAGCGGCCGAATTGCAAGGACGCTCGCGTGCTCATCGCTTTATGCATTTGTTGCAAAATGAGATTATTCCCAAATGCGATATTATTACTGAACAAATGATTGCGAAATGTATTATGAATGCAGGGCTTGATTTGAACGTCTTTCAAGAAGATATTCAGAACAGTAAACTGCGTGATAGTTTAAAGATTGACTTGCATATTGCGCGTGAGATGGATATTGAAAAGGCACCATCACTCGTCTTTTTTAACGAAGATGTACAAGAAGAAGGTTTGAAGGTAGAAGGTCTCTACCCTTATCATATCTATACGTATATTATTAATGAGATGATTGGTATGCCGATAGAGAAGAACTTACCTCCTACCCTTGCTGACTATATTCAGCAAAAGCAATTAGTAACAGAAGAAGAATTACTCACAATATATGAATGGCCTGAACGAACGTTACACAAAGAATTAAAAAAACTTGCCTTACAGCGCAAAGTTGAAAGGCTTTCTTATGCTGATGGAGAATATTGGAAATCACGCATATAATACTTATGGTAAATAGAACGTTGGGCAACGAGCTTTATTCCTACATGCTCTATGTTCATTTAGCGCACAATCGGCTTATACTGATCGTGCGCTTTTTGTCCATCAAAGATTGTAATTTCTATAAGATTTTTTCACCTAACCCATTTACATACTTCTATATCTCCTTCTTCTTGCCTTTTAGAAAGATTTCCTTTTATATTTCATCGCATATTGTCTCATTATGGTCTATATAATAGATTTCAACAATAACATATTTTTGACAAAACACATGCTTTAATATATAAAATTAAACTATGACTAAACATAATGTGCACAATATTTTTACTTAATAATTAAAAATATAAATACGACATATTTTTTTCAATATTTGTTCTATGCAAGGGGGTTTTTCTATGTTTCCAAAAATTTATTATTTATCCGAACCAATGACACAGCCTCTGCGCTGTTTTGACAGTGTTATTCTGGTGCTTTCATTAGAGGGTGAGATTACCATAAAAAAAGATGGAACTCTGTATAGTGACGATTCGCTGTACTTGATAAACGAATCCGAACTTTATGAAATTCAGTCAAGATCTGCACTTTTATTTTACATGCCAAGTGAACTATTCAGAGCACAAAAAATTGATATTTTTGACCAACATTTTATCATGCAACAACCAGATATTATTGAGACCAACCTTATTATGTTATTCAACTTTTATCAAAATCAAGAACACACCTCAGAACCCGCTCAAAAGTTATTAGCACATATTCTACAAGATATCACACGTGCTAAATCACCGATTAGTCAAACTTCATCAGATATTTTAGATGGCATGATTGAGTTCATACACCAAAATATTCAACAACGTGTCACACTTGAAATGTTATCAAAAAGATTTTATGTCTCTACATCTCATATTTCAATGTTGTTTAAAAAACGTTTGAATATTAGCTTTCATGAATATACCTCATCGTTAAGAATTGCCAAGTCTATGAAAGAAGTCTCAACGTATGACAAGAAAATCAAAACAATCTCCAATGTTTGGAACTATCCAAACTCAACAAATTATATTATTCACTTTAAAAAGTATCTCGGTGTAACGCCTAAAAAGTATAAAAGTCTGTCTATCAAAGCGAAAAATATTCCATTAAAGACGCTTGTATCAGACTATGACACACTCAAACAAATTAAATTTGAATCGTTTGAAAAGAAAAAAGATATCTATGTTATGATTGATGACTCGATCATTACAGATCGCCCGTTCTCATACTTCAATCTCATTGATATCGGTCCATATGACAATCTTGAGATGATTATCAATGAACCAATTTTTAGTTACAAAAACTTCTCAAACTATAAACTCACATCGTATATATATATCAGTGAATCGTTTGAACATGTGATGGATGATTATAAACATGAAGGCATTACAAAACTGAGAAAGCTCTTAAAAACACATGCGATTGCGCTAAAACTTTCGAATATTGAAAGCTATCACTTTATCGAAAATATTATTGAAGAGTTGCATTTTTTAGAGAGCGAACATCTACCAACATCTAACAAAAAAGGACAACTTTTATTGTTGCTAGATATAGATACAATCTCACTCACAGACATGAAGTGCATAAAAAAGGTAAATTATGATACAAAAATCTTAAAAGCTGTCGATATTACAGACTTTTTCATTCATAAAAAAATGCTGAATGAAGCAATTTTGCATTTAAATCCTGACTTTTACACAATCGACTTTAAAAAGATCAAACAATACTATCAAAATAAACAACATCACTTATCATATAGTAAGATACAAGCATCACTCTTTGATTTCATGTCACAAAACAAAGTAGGCCAAAAAATAATCTTTGTTAATTATGATGAGTTTTATACACCTACCACTCTGAGCAATAAAGGGCTCTTTTTAGAACAATCATTGAAAAGTCGAGATTTTCTTGCTGGTGCAACTATTCATTTTATGCAACCTTTCAATGCAAAACAAAATATCTCAATTTTTGATAACATCGAAAATAAAACAACCTTTTTCTTTTTAGGTATTATGCTATTGAACTTTTCGAAATATGCTTGCTACTATGGTGATCAATACGTTATTACACGCACATTGCATGGTTATAATATACTTGCCTATAATACAGCAGACTATACACGTAACTTTCATATTAAGATACCTAATAATGTACAGCAAACAAACTTACTTATTTCAATAGAGATTCTAAACAATGAATACGGCGATGTCGACAGCATGATCGATCATACTGTCACAAATAAACGGCACTTCCCTGACTCTTTGAAGTTCAAGTTAAGTCAATATAATAGTCCACATATCACTGTCCAACAACACGACTTTGATCAAGGCTCTTTTACTGCAACTGTACCACCAAAATCTATCGCATTAATCACTATTTACACATGAGATTCACCTTTTATTTCAGAACATACTCAGACTTTCCTTTTCAAATCTGAGTGTGTTCTTTTTATATTTTTAAGTTAAAACAATATTTTTTCACCCCTACCCCCATTTAAATAAATACAGAAACTATGTACACGATATTATTTCAAAAAAAAAAAAAAACAATGTACATTTAATATTTTATTTATAGTTAAATGAAATTAGCAAATCAATACTTAATAACTAAGGGAAAGGAAAGAAATTATGAAAAACTTCCAACAATACAAAAAGTATGACCACAGAAAACAAATTTTTGGTATTCGTAAATTTTCTTATGGTGCTGGATCGGCAGTTTTGACAACATTGTTATTTTTAGGTGCCGCACATAGTGCACAAGCTGCTGAAACTACTGAATCTGAAGCAACTTCTACATCTACAGAAGAAATATCAGCACAAGCACAAGAAACTTCAACACAAGAAGCTTCAACTTCAGAACCAGATACACAAGTTGAAACTCCAAAAAGTGAAGAAGAAACAACTGAGGCAGATACTCCTACACCAGAAAGTACGGAATCGGTACAAGAAAACACTGAAGAAGTCTCTGAACCAGAAGAGGATATAACATATGTACCAGCAGAACCAGGAGAAGATAGAGGTGGTTTAGCAGATAATGTTGCGACAATTGGTGGTGGTGGCGTCAACGTAACACCAGGATGTGCTAAAATTCAAAAAGATGGACGTGTGAAATATGACTATGAAGTATCATTAAACCCTGTATTATCAAGTGATCATATTCAAACAGGTAGTACGTTTAACATCACGATTCCTAAGTTTGCAGAAAATGTAAAATTCACATTAATTGGGACACGTGAATCCGAGACAAGTATACCTCACGATGTCAATATGGAATTAGGTCAAATGACCTACGAAGAATATGAAGATGGTTATGATAAAGTAAAAGGTGAAAATCCTAATTTTCATAATATCCCAACATACGAAGAATATTTAAAATTAAAAGAACAAGGCAAAACACCCGTTTCAGTTGTAGAAGCTGATATCTACAAAGACGAAGATGGCTATATCATACCATCATCTGGTCAAAAACTTGCTGGATTAGTTCGTTCATTTGCGGTTAATACATTAGTTCGAGGACCTATTGGCTTGAAAGTAGAGTTTGATATTTCAAAAGAACAATATGAAAAAACACCTTACTTACCATTGGATGCGCGCTTAATGTGGAGATCATTTTCTGAAATAAATGGTATTAACCATTATGATACAGGTTCACAAAGTCTGGATGATTATAGACCTTCAAGCTCACTGACATCTGAAAATGATGGTCCTCAATCTACATCATATTACTATGTTGAAAACCCTGAAAAAATTCAGCTCGGTGATTTTGATGAGCATGGCTTTTATGGTCAACCAGGAATAGGCGTTACACGCAATATGGGACACTGGAGCAAAATTGGTTCTGACATTAGCTTTTCAAGTTTTAATTATGTAGATAAATTTAACCTTCATGGTAGTCCTGCAATAGAATTTTGGGCTCCATCAGACGAAGATTTAGCTGATATCGCTGTTGTAACACTTTGTGAATTAGAACCAGGTCATGAGGGTGACGGTGACGCTGATTCTGACGCTGATAGCGACTCGGATTCTGATAGCGATTCTGACTCGGATAGTGATTCAGATTCTGATAGTGACTCGGATTCTGATAGCGATTCTGACTCTGATAGCGATTCTGACTCTGATAGCGATTCTGACTCTGATAGCGATTCTGACTCTGATAGCGATTCGGATTCTGATAGTGACTCGGATTCTGACAGCGATTCTGACTCTGATAGTGACTCGGATTCTGATAGCGATTCGGATTCTGATAGTGATTCAGACTCGGACAGTGACTCGGATTCTGATAGTGATTCTGACTCGGACAGTGACTCGGATTCTGATAGTGATTCTGACTCGGATAGCGACTCAGATTCTGATAGTGATTCTGACTCGGATAGCGACTCAGATTCTAAAAGTGATTCAGGTACTGGCTCAGACAAAGATGGGCAACCTGGTAAAGGCTTACCAGATACAGGTAATACTTCAAACGGCACTTTAATCGGTTCATTATTTGCGGCACTTGGTTCATTGTTCTTAGTTGGACAACGTCGTAAAAAACATAGTGAAAAATAAGAAATATAAAGAAAAGAGGCGTCATTTAGTTGATCGCCTCTTTTCTTTATAATATGAATAATTTAAGTTCTTTACCTTTTGACAATGAAAATGGCACATACATTTCACCTCAGCCAACACACTTTCTCCATTATTTTCTCATTTTTACTATTAATAGCCTATTTTTCTTTTTTCACATATCACACACATCCCTTTATCTTAGGTTATTCAGTTTCTGTTATAGTGATATATACCTAGTTTTATTTATAATATAGTTACATTGTAAGTTGAAATAGCTGTCTTCGTTGAACATATGCCCCATGATGATTGTCACTTTTGGCATACTAAAAAAGGCGAATGACTTATCAAGCCATCACACCACAAAGATGTAGAACCTTATCTTAATATATGCTGTAAAACCCAAAAACGACAAAAAAACGCCGTGCTCTAACACGGCGCTAAACAAAGGGGATGGGAGAAATTTTTCACTTCAAACAAAGGGGTATGTTTGTTATGTGATTAATTTCATGCTCATAATATATCATGCTGAACTCTATGTTTCAACCTTTTAACTTGTAAAAATTAAACTTTTCACAAATTAGACATATTGGAAACGAATTCATTTTATAAAGTGTCCATAAGCGCTTCGAATGCTTCTAACTTTTGTTCAAATACATGCAGTGCATCTTCAATTGGTTGTGGTGTTGTCATATCTACACCCGCATTTTTTAATAACTCAATTGGATAGTTTGAACTACCTTTTTTCAAGAATTCATTAATATATCGTTCAACAGCTGGTTTACCTTCTGTTAAAATTTGATGGCTCAAGCTTTGTGCTGCACTGTAGCCTGTCGCATATTGATAAACATAATAATTCATATAGAAGTGTGGAATGCGTGACCATTCTTTACTAATGTGTTCATCTGTTTCAACAACATCACCAAAATATTGACGGTTCAACTGTGCATATTCTTGATTCATGCGCTGTGCTGTTAATGGCTCACCCGCTTCTTCAATTTCATGAATTTTGTGTTCGAACTCCGCAAACATTGTCTGACGGAAAAGTGTCGCTCTAAAACGCTCTAATTCTTGGTTCAGCAACAATAGACGACGTTTATCATCTAGATTCTGTTCCATATAATGGCTCAATAATGCTTCATTACAAGTTGATGCAACTTCCGCAACAAAAATTGAATAACCACTATACGTTGATGATTGGTTTTGTCTACTGAAATAGCTATGTGCTGAATGGCCAAATTCATGTACAAGCGTATATAAATCTGAAACTGTGTCTGACCAATTCAACAAAATAAATGGATTTGTTTGATGTGAACCTGATGAATAGGCACCTGAACGCTTACCTTTATTCTCATAAACATCCACCCAGCCATTATTCAAGCCTTCTTTCAGCACATTCAAGTACGTCTCGCCCATTGGTGCCAAGCCGTTTAGCATCCACTCTACCGCCTCTTCATAAGGCATCTCGAACTTAATATCTTTCACAAGTGGCGTATACATATCGTACATTTTCAAATCATCAATACCTAATAACTTTTTACGAAGTTCTGTATATCTGTGCAACAATGGTAAATATTTGTGTACCGTTTTTACTAGATTATCATACACAGCTTCAGGGATATAGTTGTTGCTCAACGCTTGTTCACGTGCTGTTTGATAATTGTGTGAACGTGCATTGAAAACATGTTTCTTCACTTCCCCTGCCAACGTCGCACTTAATGTATTGTTATAAGCACCGTAAGCTTTATAGACATTTTCATATGCAGATTGACGCAATTGTCGATCATCTGACTCTAAATATTTGATAAATGTCCCTTGCGTCAATGGATGCTTATTGCCATCCTTATCCGTTACATCTTCAAATGTTAAGTCTGCATTATCAAACATGCTGAACACATTGCTTGGCGTTGACAATGCATCTTGTGCTTCTGTCAACAACTTCTCTTTGTCCGCATCTAACACGTGTGGACGTTTACGATTAATCATCTCTAAAGCAAATGCATAGTGCTTCAATCCTTCATGCTCATCTAAAAATGACTGAATCGTCGCCTCCTCAATCTGTAACAATTCTGGCACTAAAAAGCTCCACGCCGAGCTATATCGGATAATTAATTGATGTGCACGTGATTCCAGACCTGTGTAATAATCATTACCTGTATCTTGATCTTGCTTCAAGTGCGCATAGACGTATACCGATTCTAAATCTGCTTCAATCTCATCTTGCAATTGTAATGCAGCGTATAATGTTTCTGCACTATCGCCTAAATGCCCTTTATATTGGGCTTCTTCACCAATACGACTTGCTATCTTATCATATGCCGCTTCCCATGCCGCATCATCTTTGAAAATAGTTGTCAAATCCCATGTGTAGTCCGGAAACTTTTGTTCTAGTTCTTCTCTTGTCTTTTGATTTGCCATACTTTTCCTCCTCAAATTGTGAGATAATTAGTATTATTTTCTCATTTTTAAGCTAAAAAAGCACACGATAGCCTTATAATTTTAAAATTTTTTTGTAACGTTCAATTAAATGGGCAGTCAATTCGCGTTGTGATACATTACCTATCGCAAACTGGCGGAACTTAAGACACTGTCGCATAACTTCATATGGATTGCCTTGCTGACTTAGTGCTTCTAACACTTTTAGTTGCCACAGTACAGGGTGTGTGTAAATATACAACTGTTCAGGAAAAATAAAACCTGTCAGTTGCACCACTTGTTCATCACTTAGCTGCATGCGATACATCGCTGACAATGTAGGTTCGTGTACGCTATCTTTACGTCGACAATACATTAAATATCGCAAAATGCGCACCGTCGCTAGCTTACGAACAGTCATCATTTCAGACAAGTCAGCGATAACTTCCTCTACTAACTGCGCATAACTAGCTTCCTCACAATCCGCCACAAATTGACGAGCTGTAATACTCATGAGATTACGTAAGCGATAGAGCTGATAGGTTGTTGGATGAATCCCATACATCATATGCCTCTTAGGATGAATACATGCTTGCTGCAATTGGTTAAATACATACACACCTTGACGATATCTCGGTAACATAGTAAGCCATATGACATGATAACCTGCACGCACTAAGCATTCTGTTCGTTGACGCATCTGTTCAACTGGAATCACACTGAGTTGAATCTCCAGCGCCGTATTGTTCACAACAATGTCCGGTATTTGTTGTATCTCTGACAAATAAGGTTCTAGTTGCACATGATGATATTTACGTGATAATACATGATAAATATGCGCTTTCAACTTACAATGCAACGCTGTCTCTCCAGTGCCTTGATGGTGACACTGATGGCTGTGCGCAAAGTGGGCAATATTTTTTCGACCTTGCTTTAACACCATCTGTTCTTCACATACTGGACAAAAATAACACATATCTTTTTGGGCATGTTGTGCTAAAATCCGCTCCTTATGTTCGTTATAAGCTGTTAACATCGCAATCACCTCACCCTATAACACGCATACATATCACAATTTACTAATAAAAAGACACATAACAGACTTCGCTTAGTCTATCATGCGCCTTAATCTTATCATTCAATTATAATGTAAAATAACGTTTCACCTGTTCCACTACGTTATAACCCATCACAATCTTACCATAGTCATCAAGATACACTTCCGTTTTATCACTCAATGACGCAAACTCTAACATTTGGCTATAAAAGTCGTGTATCTCATCTTCTGTGACACGTGTATCAAAATGAACGACATAATAATATTGTTGATCTAGCATATAAAGCAAATCTTCAAAATTCGTCAGCTGTTGATTGTTACGATGTGCATACGCAATCACTGACTCTAAGTCTTCAAACTTAAAAATAGCTGTATGCGTCAACGACATATGACCCGTTGATGCGCTTTTACGTGTTGCTTTCGCTTGTTTTGATGTATCTATCTCTTCAGATTCTTCTTGTTCCTTGAATGATTGTGATAATAAGTCACTTAAATGTTTATCTATTTCTTCAAAAGTACTCACATCATCAGACATATCCATATCTGCTTCATTTTTAGATTTAGAAATCGTAACTTCTACACCTTTTTCAAATGCATGCACTTGAATCCATAGAGGTCCTTCTACAACGAAGTCTTCTTCTTCATTCACTTCTTCCATCACAGACCAGAAAAATTCTTCACCGCGTTTACGATTTGTCCATAAATCTTCACGTCTGAAGCCACGTTCCTCGATATCTGTGTAAGTAATAAAAAGTTTCACCGTCATATCATCAATACGCTCTATTCTCATATCATCACACTCCCTTACAGTTGATGAATAGTAACCCTATTGTATTCAATCATCTTCCAAAATACAATTTTTTTGTCTCTACTATACGATTGCTAACTTTCTCACCCTCATTATAACATACTGTCAGAGTAACCAAATGAAAATGTCTAGAATATACGGTGTGAGGAAAGCGCCTAATATCAAATAAATCATCCTCAATATCTGAACTGTTAAACGTAATAGTTTATCCCCAAAATCTTTTCATTTAAGCTAACAGCACGCATGTAGACTTCATCATTCCTATCTTTCAGCACACAAAAAACAGCACGCATGCGACGCACTGTTTCGGGTCTATCCACGGACGCAATCTACCATGAATAGTGGAGTATGTTAATAAAAAAGTGTCTTAAAAATTAAGTTAATCTACCATACGTTGTGCTTCAAGTAATTGGAACGTACGCACTTTGCGTGGTAGGAAACGGCGAATCTCATCTTCGTTATAACCAACTTGTAATCTTTTCTCGTCTAGGATGATTGGACGACGTAAGATTCCAGGGTTATCTTGGATGATTGTGTATAAATCTTGAAGTGGTAAGGAATCGATATCAACGTTCAACTTTTGATATGTTTTTGAACGTGTTGAGATAATCTCATCAGTTCCATCTTCAGTCATTTTTAGTATCTCTTTGATTTCATCTAAAGTTAAATGCTCAGAGAAAATATTTCGCTCCGTATACGGAATGTCATGTTCTTGTAACCATGCTTTCGCTTTACGGCAAGATGTGCAACTTGGTGAAGTAAATAATGTTACCATACATCTCACTCTCCTAGTTAATGAATTAAATTCATTTAGTTTTAACGCTTCATTATTGACTGCACAATATAGGTCAAAACGTTATAAAATCTTTAGCCCTTGTCTTCTAACGTTATGATTATATTATATGTCCTCAACATTAAAATTAAATGAGAAAACAACAATTAAAATTTTTTATTCAAATAATCAGCCTTTAGTCGTATGACGAGCCTAACTAAATGCTACTTATACCTTATCACAAATTACAAACAATTAAAATACCACAAATTTTAAGTTTAAGTTAACCACTTAGTAACTATCGAGGTCCCTATAAATTTTGGCTGTCGAATCTGTTAAAGATTGATTAATTTCAGTTCATCTAGCTTTAACAGATTACCCAAGCTAAGCGTATATCCTTTTGTTTTGAATTTATAATTATGGAAAGAATGTGTTTTCATAACTTGTATATGATACATGAGAATAGAATTGTTTGGGAGTCAACTGTTTTGCGAAAGTGACTAACTAAATTATCTTCTATTCATTACTTATTTATACGAGGTCGATTTTTCACTGCGACGACACGCACTCTAAAGTTACAATTCATCTTCCTAAGCTTCTTGTATGAAACCTAAACGCTTTAAATATTGGAAAGAAATCTTATTTACACCGCTTAATTCATGAAATTGTTACTAAATACATTAAATCATCCTATATACTGACACTTCTTTACGTCTAATCTATAAGCTTTATTCATAGGAAGCAAACAGAACAAATGTGTTTATCCTATACTTTTTAATTATATTGATATTTTCCAACCCCTATTCCCATTTAAATAAATACAGAAACTATGTACACGATATTATTTCAAAAAAAAAAAAAAAAAAAACAATGTACATTTAATATTTTATTTATAGTTAAATGAAATTAGCAAATCAATACTTAATAACTAAGGGAAAGGAAAGAAATTATGAAAAACTTCCAACAATACAAAAAGTATGACCACAGAAAACAAATTTTTGGTATCCGCAAATTTTCTTATGGTGCTGGATCGGCAGTGTTGACAACATTATTATTTTTAGGCGCAGCACATAGTGCACAAGCTGCTGAAACTACGGAACCTGAAGCAACTTCTACATCTACAGAAGAATCGTCAACACAAGAAACTTCAGAACCAGATACACAACCTGAAACTCCAAAAAGTGAAGAAACAACAACTGAGGCAGATGGCCCTACAACAGAAAATACTGAATCGGTACAAGAAAACACTGAAGAAGTCTCTGAACCAGAAGAGGATATAACATATGTACCAGCAGAACCAGGAGAAGATAGAGAAAAGTTATCAGAAAATGTTTCGACAATTGGTGGTGGTGGCGTCAATGTAACACCAGGATGTGCTAAAATTCAAAAAGATGGACGTGTGAAATATGACTATGAGGTATCTTTAAGTCCCATTTTATCAAGTGATCACGTTCAAACAGGTAGTACTTTTAACATCACGATTCCTAAGTTTGCAGAAAATGTGAAATTCACATTAATTGGGACACGTGAATCCGAGACAAGTATACCTCACGATGTCAATATGGAATTAGATCAAATGACCTATGAAGAATATGAAGATGGTTATGATGAAGTAAAAAATGAAAACCCTAATTTTCATAATATCCCCACATATGAAGAGTATTTAAAATTAAAAGAACAAGGCAAAACACCTGTTTCAGTTGTAGAAGATGATATCTACAAAGACGAAGATGGTAATATTATATCATTATCTGGTCAAAAGCTTGCTGGATTAGTTCATTCATTTGCGATCAATACATTAGTTCGAGGACCTATTGGCTTGAAAGTAGAGTTTGATATTTCAAAAGAGCAATATGAAAAAACACCTTATTTACCATTAGATGCACGCTTAATGTGGAGATCATTTTCTGAAATAAATGGTATTAACGATTATGATACAGGTTCACAAAGTCTGGATGGTTATAGACCTTCAAGCTCACTGACGTCTGAAAATGGTATTTCTCAAGATACATCATATTACTATGTTGAAAACCCTGAAAAAATTCACCTCGGTGATTTTGATGAGCATGGCTTTTATGGTCAACCAGGAGTAGCAGTAACACGTAATATGGGACATTGGAGCAAAATTGGTTCCGATATTGGTCCCTCAGGTTTTAATTATGTAGATACTTTCAATCTTCATGCTAATCCTTCAATATCATTCTTAGTTCCAACAAACGAAGATTTAGCTGATATCGCTGTTGTAACACTTTGTGAATTAGAACCAGGTCATGAGGGTGACGGTGACGCTGATTCTGATTCTGATAGTGATTCGGATTCTGATAGTGACTCGGATTCTGATAGCGATTCCGACTCTGATAGCGATTCTGATTCTGATAGCGATTCTGACTCTGACAGCGATTCTGATTCTGATAGTGATTCAGATTCTGATAGTGATTCCGACTCTGATAGCGACTCTGATTCTGATAGTGATTCCGACTCTGATAGTGACTCGGATTCTGATAGCGATTCAGACTCTGATAGTGACTCGGATTCTGACAGTGACTCGGATTCTGATAGTGATTCTGATAGTGATTCTGATAGTGATTCTGATTCTGATAGCGATTCTGACTCTGATAGCGATTCTGACTCTGATAGCGACTCGGATTCTGACAGCGATTCTGACTCTGACAGTGATTCTGATAGTGACTCGGATTCTGATAGTGATTCCGACTCTGATAGCGACTCGGATTCTGACAGCGATTCTGACTCTGACAGTGATTCTGATAGTGACTCAGATTCTGATAGTGATTCCGACTCTGACAGTGACTCGGATTCTGATAGTGACTCGGATTCTGATAGTGATTCCGACTCTGATAGTGACTCGGATTCTGATAGTGATTCGGATTCTGACAGCGATTCCGACTCTGATAGCGATTCCGACTCTGACAGCGATTCAGGTACTGATGGGCAACCTGGTAAAGGCTTACCAGATACAGGTAATACATCAAACGGTACTTTAATCGGTTCATTATTTGCGGCACTTGGTTCATTGTTCTTAGTTAGACAACGTCGTAAAAAGCATCAAGAAAAGTAATTGAAATTAAAGAGATAAAAGGGGCAGTCTTTATTGGCTGCCCCTTTTATCTCTTTAATTTCCTATGCTATTTAAATAGGAATATACAGAACAAAACATATTTATCTTATACTTTTTAATCATATTGATATTTCCTAACCCCTACCCCCACTTAAATAAATACATAAACTATGTACACGATATTATTTCAAAAAAAAAAAAAAAAAAAACAATGTACATTTAATATTTTATTTATAGTTAAATGAAATTAGCAAATCAATACTTAATAACTAAGGGAAAGGAAAGAAATTATGAAAAACTTCCAACAATACAAAAAGTATG
>NZ_JANUXY010000005.1 GCF_024814435.1 Staphylococcus americanisciuri | reverse complement strand
AATTTTTTCACAAGGTTTTGTTTGTGTAACATGAATACTTACTATCTAGTTTTGAATGTATAACATTCAACTTTATCTGGTGCCTATGGCAAAGAGGTCACACCTGTTCCCATGCCGAACACAGAAGTTAAGCTCTTTAGCGCCGATGGTAGTCGGACTTACGTTCCGCAAGAGTAGGACGGTGCCAGGTAATTTAATGGGAGAGGTCATTTTGACTTCTCTTTTTTTATGCATTTGGGAGGAGGATTATCATGAAAGCCTATTTGAAAAATGTGACTCATGTTGCGGTGGAAAAAATTGATGTTAATCGTGGCATACGTCAGGGAATCTTAATGTTGCTACCGTTATTGTATGGTGTGCTCACGCATCAAATATCTCTAGCACTGTTAATGTCTATCGGTACATTTGCTCATATTTATGTGTTTAGTGGAACTTTTACATCGCGTATGCGAGCTGTTACCTTTGCAACATGTGGCTTAGTTGTAGCGATGATGTTAGGTACTTTAACTGTAAGCTATCCATTGCTATTTGGCATAGGGTTGCTAGTTGTAGCAGTGGTTCCTCATTATATTTTTACTACATTACATATTCCCGGACCGTCTGCTACTTTTTTTATTATTGCCTATAGTTTGTCTAGTGTTATGCCTCAACAACCAGATGCTTTTCTTTATCGGGGTTTAATGGTTGGGATAGGTGGTCTATTAGGCATAGCGCTTGTGTTTATAGAGAGCAAATTGAAAGGAGAACAACCTGAGCAAGCGGCAGTTCAACAAGATTTTGAACATGTGTATCAACTTGTACAGCATTTTAACGACCAAGTACGTTTTAATGAATTGACTAAATCTGCGGTAAATGGTTTGATGATGTCATCTGATATTTTGAGTACTACACGTTCTACGCTACAGAAAAAGTCTGTAGGATATCAGCGATTGATTCTCTTACATGGTGTGGCAGAAGGGATTTATTCTGAACTATTGGAGTTGAATGCGAAAGGGCATCGTCCGCTTCCACCTGTTGTAGTTGAAATGATGGAATATGTGACATCAAGTATCGTTAAAGGAGTTAAACCTAATGAACCTTGGCGACAACGTATAGATGTTCCGCCCCAATACGATGCTTTAGTGCAGCTTATTTTCAAAGTTGAAGAAGTGTTACAAATGCCAGCAGACCAAGTGAAACGCCAAACACATGTGACATCTCCGCAGTATATGGCACGTTTAAAGTATAATTTAACGCCTGAATCGATGAATTTCATTGCAACATTAAAATATACAGTTATTATTGGTTGTGCGATTGTTATTGCCCTCGTCTTTGATTTTGAGCGTGCATATTGGATTCCTTTAAGTGCGCATACGATTCTCCTTGGTGGTACCACAGTTGCAAGTATTGAACGTGCAGGTGCTCGTTGGGTTGGGACACTCATAGGTATTGGTATTTCAGTAATTGTCTTATTATTTGAACCAAGCCTTTTGGTAGTAGTACTGGTTATGTGTATTTGTAGCGCATTGACTGAAATGTTGATTGCCGCTAATTATGCTTTGGCTATATGTGTAATCACGGTACAAGTTATTTTATTAGGTGGATTAGCACAAGGGCATTTGACAAGCATGATTGCATTGCCTAGATTTCTGGATACAACAGTGGGCATTTTGATTGCAGTGATTGGTATACTTTTGATTGGGCAGCGCTTAGCGAGTAAACGGCTACCTGAGATGATGGGGAATGTTGTACGTATAGAAAGCCAAATGTTCCATTATTTATTTTCCGACGTTGGCTATACGATTTCAAAAACAGCACAGCATGATGTTTTACGCATGAAGCTACAAATTGATAACATGGAGACGATGTATCGTCACGCTTATGGTGAATGGTCTTCTAATAGAAAGCGAACACAGTATTATTATCCAGCGATGTTTTTATTGAGACAAATTCATTTTAAATTACTACAGTGTTTTCAAGTGCCTCCTAAGGACAAGTTGAATTCAGAAACGATGGGAGCATATTTGTTAGTATATGAAAACATTGCTAAACATTTAGAGTATGGTATGTCACAAGAGGATGTGGTCATGTTACCGACTTTACAAAATTATGCACAAATAAGACGTGCAATGATGCAATTGCAAGAGATTGCACTTTATGATAAAGGGAATCAGCGTAACCCTCATTTATTAGCGGATTAAATATTAAGCCTCCTTACAAAGCTTTATTTCAAGGCTCTGTAAGGAGGTTTTTGTTATTGTAGTGCATGAATGAGTTGTTCAGCATGATTGGCTAATTGACTGTCCTCGATACCACCAAATCCTAATACAAAGCGTGGTGTTGGGTTGTCGGCATGAAAACGATAGTGTGACAATGGTTGAATATCAATAGCGTGTGCCTTAAATCGCTGTATGCACTCTTGCTCACTCAAACCATTCACAATGGTGACTACGAAATGCATACCCGTTTGCGCACCGCTGATTTGGCAAAGATCTGGATATTGTGATAAGTAGTCGAGCAATACGTCACGTTTTTGACGGTAGATTTTGCGCATGCGATTGAGATGCCGTTCAAATTGATTGCTTTCCATAAAACGACTAACCATATATTGTGTATGGCGTGGCACGGTACCACCTTCAATATTTATAGTTTGTTGGTATTGCTTTGCCAACTGAATGGGTAAGACGGCGTAAGCAATACGAATACTCGGTGCGATGGATTTTGAAAAGGTGCTGACGTAAATGACACGCTCTGCCTTATCCAAACTTTGAAGTGCGGGTATCGGTTTGCCTTCGTATCGAAATTCAGAGTCATAGTCGTCTTCAATAATATAGCGTTCTGGGTGTGCGCTTGCCCATTTGAGTAACTTTATACGATTCTGTAAGTTCATCGTTACGCCTGTTGGGAATTGATGACTGGGCGTGATATATACAATATTGTCATCATACTGCGCAATCTGTTCAACCTGAATGCCATCTTGTTGTACCGGAATAAAATGATACGGTATATGTTTGCGTGACAGTAATTGCGGTACTTGTGGATAGATGGGATCTTCCAACATAAACGTGTGTTGTTCTGGTAACAAGTCTGTAATGATAGACAATAATTGTTCCGTGGATGATGCGATAATGACTTGTTCAGGTGTTGATTGAACGCCACGGCTGTGAAAAAGATAATGACTAATTTGTTGACGCAACGTAAAATCACCTTGCTGGTCTCCGGCTTCAATCAATGTATGTTGCAATGTATCAAACGCTTCTTTGGCATATTTACGAAATAGTTCAAATGGAAAATGGGCTTTGTCAATGGCGCCTAATTGAAAAGCATAGCGTGGTGCAGATGCTTCTGTATAGGATATAGGTGTTATATTAATCTCACGTTGTGTTGTTGTGAGAGGCAAAGTATCAATGTCACTCACAAAGAAGCCAGAACGTTGCTTGCTGTAAATATAGCCTTCATCCATCAGTTGAGCATAGGCGTTCTCAATCGTTGTTTGGCTAATAGAGAGATAGTCTCCTAATAGGCGCTTGGATGGTAGTTTTTCGCCTTCTTGCAGTTGTCCATTAATAATACTATTACGAATTTTTTCGTATAATTGCATATAAATCGGTTGTTTGTGTGACTTATCGATATGAAACATCAGCATTTCCATTGTTATCTGACCCCTTAGTATTTTGCTAATTTGATACTTTAACCAGTTCAGTTATTAGTATAAGCTACATCTAAATATACATAAAGGGGGAATTTTTTATGACGAAACAAGTCGGATCAGAACGTGTAAAACGTGGTATGGCAGAAATGCAAAAAGGCGGCGTCATTATGGATGTCGTGAATGCAGAACAAGCGAAAATTGCGGAGGCAGCAGGTGCAGTGGCCGTTATGGCATTAGAACGTGTGCCATCAGATATTCGTGCAGCGGGTGGTGTTGCACGTGCATGTAACCCAAAAATTGTCGAGGAAGTAATGAATGCTGTATCCATTCCGGTTATGGCGAAGTGTCGTATTGGTCATATTACAGAAGCACGTGTATTGGAAGCAATGGGTGTTGACTACATAGATGAATCAGAAGTATTAACGCCAGCAGATGAAGTGTTTCATCTGAAGAAAAGCGACTATACGGTACCATTCGTATGTGGATGTCGTAACTTAGGTGAAGCGGCACGCCGTATTGGTGAAGGTGCAGCGATGTTGCGTACGAAAGGCGAGCCGGGAACAGGGAATATTGTTGAAGCGGTACGTCATATGCGTCAAGTGAATCAAGAAGTCGCACGCATTACGGTAATGAGTGACGATGAATTGATGACAGAAGCGAAAAACTTAGGTGCACCGTATCACATCTTACAAGATATTAAAAAGCATGGTCGCCTACCAGTGGTTAACTTTGCGGCAGGCGGTGTTGCGACACCACAAGATGCAGCATTGATGATGGAACTTGGTGCAGATGGTGTGTTTGTTGGATCAGGTATCTTTAAGTCTGAGGATCCTGAAACGTTTGCGAAGGCGATTGTACAAGCAACGACACATTACCAAGATTATGAGTTGATTGGTCGTTTGGCAAAAGATTTAGGTGCGGCAATGAAAGGGTTAGATATTAACCAACTATCACTGGAAGAACGTATGCAAGAGCGTGGTTGGTAAGATGAGAATAGGTGTGTTAGCATTACAAGGCGCCGTACGTGAACATATGCGACAAATTGAAGCATGTGGACATGAAGCAGTCGCAGTGAAAACTGTCGCATTACTAGAGACGTTGGATGGTTTAGTAATACCAGGTGGTGAATCAACGACATTACGTCGCCTCATGACGTTATATGGTTTTAGAGACGCATTGCGCACATCTTCATTGCCGATGTATGGGACATGTGCAGGCTTAATCGTGCTTGCACATGATATTGAAGGTGAAGAAGGTTATTTGCAAAAGTTAGATATTACGGTTGCACGTAATTCGTTCGGACGCCAAGTCGATAGCTTTGAAGCCATGCTGGATATTGAAGGGATTGAACAACCTGTAGAAGGTGTCTTTATTCGCGCACCACACATTCAATCTGTCCGTGATGGTGTAACAGTATTGGGAGCGATTGACGATAAAATGATTGCCGTGCGACAAGGGCGTTATCTTGGTGTGTCATTCCATCCAGAATTGACGGATGATACAACAATGATGCGTTACTTTATTGAACAAGTGATTGGCTCGTAATGTGAGTGGGAAATCTCATTTTTCTAAAAAGGTTCCGTTGACCCATCTTGGAAATGATAAACGGTGTTTGGAAAACAGGGGTTTTAATAGAACTTCACGGTTTGACAAAATGAGAAAAATGATTGTGTTTACTGTTACGGTATTATGCATATTTGAAAAAATAAGAAGGCATACTTAATAGAAAAGCCATTAAAATTCGATACAGAATTTTAATGGCTTTTATTATGGATTAAAGGAAGAATCCAGTAATTGTTGCTGAGATAAATGATACGAGTGTTGCACCGAATAAAAGTTTTAATCCGAAGCGTGCAACCATGTCGCCTTTTTCATCGTTTAATGATTTGATGGCACCTGAGATAATGCCGATTGAGCTGAAGTTGGCAAATGATACTAGGAAGACTGAAACAATACCAACTGCACGGTCTGATAAACCTTGTACTTTGCCAAGTTCTGTCATTGCGACGAATTCGTTAGATAATAGTTTAGTTGCCATGATTGAACCAGCATCAACGGCATCACTCCAAGGAATCCCTGTTAAGAATGCAAGTGGTGCGAAGACGAAGCCGATTAATGTTTGGAAGTTCCAATCTACTGAACCGCCAGATACGAGGCTGATAAGACCACCAACAAGTCCGTTTAATAATGAGATAAGAGCGATATAACCGATTAACATCGCGCCTACAATCACTGCAACTTTAAAACCATCTAAAATATATTCCCCTAACATTTCAAAGAATGATTGTTGTTTTTGATCTGTATCGATGATTAACTTGTCATCTTCTTCGTTCACTTTGTAAGGATTGATAATAGATGCAATGATAAAACCACCGAATAAGTTTAAGACAACAGCTGTTACGACATATTCTGGTTTAATCATAGTGAAATATGCCCCAACGATTGATGCTGAAATCGTAGACATAGCAGAAGCTGTCAATGTGTATAAACGATGTTTCGGAATGTATGGAAGTTGTTTCTTCAATGAAATAAATACTTCTGATTGCCCTAAAATTGCTGAGGCTACCGCATTGTATGATTCTAAACGCCCCATACCGTTCACTTTTGAAATTAAGAAACCAAGAACGTTAATAATAAGCGGCAAAATCTTCAAATATTGTAAAATACCGATTAATGCTGAGATAAACACAATTGGTAATAAAACGTTAATGAAGAAAGTGGACGCGCCATCATTCATTAGACCACCGAATACAAAGTTAATTCCTTCTGATGCTTGTTTTAACAAATAAGCAAACCCTGATGCGACGCCTCCAACGATTTTGATACCAATGTTTGTTTTAAGTAAGAAAAAGGCTAAGACGAGTTGGATGACAAGCATAAGGCCAATGTATTGCCAACGCACATTCTTTTTGTCTGAACTTGCAAGGAGTGCGAGGGCTAAGAATACAATGATGCCGACAATCCCTATGATAATATGCATGAAGTAACACCTCTTATTAAATTATTTAAAATTTTACTAGCTCTATAATACAACATAAATGAAAGCATTGACATAACAATATTAAAGAATTGAAAAAACATATTGGTTGAAAAAGGTCAAAGATGGTCATATAATATAGTCAAAGATGGTCAAAAGGGGTGATATGATGCATAATATGTCAGATATCATAGAACAATACATTAAAAAACTTTTTGAAGAGGCACAAGCAGATGTTGTAGAAATACAACGTGCGAATATTGCCGAACGTTTTGATTGCGTACCATCTCAGCTTAATTATGTCATAAAAACACGCTTTACTAATGAGCATGGTTATGAGATAGAAAGTAAGCGTGGTGGTGGCGGCTATATACGCATCACGAAGATAGAGACGAAAGACCATGCAAACTATATTAAGCACTTGATGTCGTTGATTGGTACATCGTTATCACAACAACAAGCATACTACATCATTGATGGTTTGTTAGAGAATGAGCTAATCACTGAACGTGAGGCTAAGATGATTGCAGCGGTGGTTGATCGTGAAACATTAAAAATGGATGTAGCATCGAGAGATATTATTCGTGCTAATATATTGAAGCGCTTGTTACCAGTGATTAATTATTACTAGAGATGAGAAGGTGATGCGTCATGTATCGTCAAGAAGAACAAACATTACAATATAGTAAAGCGAACAAAGCAATGGCTACGCAGTTATACCAAGAACCTGTTCATGGGCAATCGGATGAACATTGGCATGAAGGTGATGATGTTGAAGGGACGTTTGTCATTCAACAAATCCTCCAGCATCTTGCGGCAAAACATGGCATCAATGTTGATCAACGGATGTTTCGTGAAGAGAAGCGATGTCCGACGTGTCAGATGACGTTGAAAGATATTGCACATGTTGGGAAGTTTGGTTGTCATGATTGTTACGAGACATTTCGTGAGGATGTTGCGGATATTGTACGCCGTGTGCAAGGTGGACATCTCGAACATTCGGGGAAGTATCCAAAATCATCGCATACTAAACGCGCTTTAAAACGTCAGATTGAAGAAAAGCGTGCGTATTTAGAGACATTAGTAGCACAACAAGCCTTTGAAGAAGCGGCTGTTGTACGTGATGAGATTCAGGCGTTGGAACAGACGCAGCAAAGTGAGGTGTCGAGTCGCCATGATGAATGAACATAACACACCGTTATCAAGCGGGCAACAACAGGAACCAACGCGACCTGTGGTAATGTCTTCACGAATTCGTTTAGCGCGTAATCTTGAAAATTACGTCCATCCATTGATGTTTCCGAATGAAGATGAGGGACATCGAGTGGTTAACGAAGTGCAGGACGCATTGACAGATTTGAAGGTGCAACGCCTGAATGATATGGATCAACAAAGTGCTTATAAGTTGGTGGCGAAGCATTTAATTAGTCCAGAACTGACGAAGCAACCAGCAGCGGCAGTGTTGTTGAATGATGATGAATCAGTCAGTGTAATGGTCAATGAAGAAGATCATGTACGTATTCAAGTGATGGGGCAGGATTTGTCACTAGACGATTTATATCAACGTGCATCGAATATTGATGATCAATTAGATGCAGAAGTTGAGATTAGTTATGATGAAACACTCGGTTATTTAACAACATGTCCAACGAATATTGGGACAGGTATGCGTGCAAGTGTGATGTTGCATCTTCCAGGGCTATCAATAATGAAACGCATGAGTCGCATCGCACAGTCGATTAACCGCTTTGGTTTTACAATTCGTGGTATTTATGGCGAAGGTTCTCAAGTATATGGTCATGTGTATCAAGTGTCGAATCAACTGACACTTGGCAAGTCGGAACAAGAAATTATTGAGGCACTAACGGAATTAGTTACGCAGATTATCAATGAAGAACTTGAAGTGCGTCAACGCTTGTTAGCCCACAAGGAAACGGAGACGCTAGATCGTATTTATCGTTCACTCGGTATTTTAAAATATAGCCGACGCATTTCAGTAGAAGAGGCGTCTTATCGTTTAAGCGATATTAAGTTGGGTGTTGATTTAGGTGTACTAGACATGCCAGATTTTGATTTTAATGCCATGATGATTGCCATCCAATCACCATTTTTAATAGATGAAGAAACAACACAATCAATCGAATCAAAACGTGCAGATATTTTAAGACAGTATTTATAAATTGGAGGTTGAGTTATGTTATTTGGTAGATTAACAGAACGTGCACAACGCGTGTTAGCACATGCACAAGAAGAAGCGATTCGTTTCAATCATTCAAATATTGGGACGGAGCATTTATTACTAGGCTTGATGAAAGAACCTGAGGGTATTGCAGCAAAAGTATTAGAAAGCTTTGATATTACAGAAGAAAAAGTAGTCAATGAAGTTGAAAAATTGATTGGTCACGGTCAAGAACATATCGGGACGTTGCACTACACACCTCGTGCTAAGAAAGTCATTGAATTGTCAATGGATGAAGCACGTAAATTGCAACATAACTTTGTGGGGACAGAACACATTTTACTCGGTTTAATTCGTGAAAATGAAGGTGTTGCTGCACGTGTATTTGCAAACTTAGACTTGAATATTACAAAGGCTCGTGCACAAGTTGTCAAAGCACTGGGTAGCCCTGAAATGGCATCGAGCAATGGACAAGTATCCAAATCAGATAATACACCAACGTTGGATAGCTTGGCACGTGACTTAACTGTGATTGCAAAAGATGGAACATTGGATCCTGTTATCGGACGTAGCAAAGAAATTACACGTGTCATCGAAGTGTTGAGTCGCCGTACGAAAAATAACCCAGTACTTATCGGTGAACCGGGTGTTGGTAAAACAGCGATTGCAGAAGGTTTAGCACAAGCGATTGTCAATAACGAAGTGCCTGAAACACTTAAAGGCAAACGTGTCATGTCATTGGATATGGGTACGGTGGTTGCAGGTACAAAATATCGTGGTGAATTTGAAGAACGCTTGAAAAAAGTGATGGAAGAAATTCATCAAGCGGGTAACGTGATTCTGTTTATTGATGAGTTGCATACGTTGATTGGTGCGGGTGGTGCAGAAGGTGCAATCGACGCGTCTAACATCTTGAAACCAGCGTTAGCACGTGGAGAATTACAATGTATCGGTGCAACAACATTAGATGAATATCGCAAACATATTGAAAAAGATGCGGCACTTGAGCGCCGTTTCCAACCGGTACAAGTGGACGAACCAAGTGTTGAAGATACAATTGCGATTTTAAAAGGTTTGAGAGACCGCTATGAAGCGCATCACCGTATCAATATTTCCGATGAAGCAGTGGAAGTAGCAGCGAAGTTAAGTGATCGTTATGTACAAGATCGTTTCTTGCCTGATAAAGCGATTGATTTAATTGATGAAGCGAGTTCAAAGGTACGTTTGAGACATCATACAACACCAACGAGTTTGAAAGAATTAGAGCAACAAATTGAACAAGTGAAAAATGAAAAAGACGCGGCAGTTCATGCGCAAGAGTTTGAAAATGCGGCGAACTTGCGTGATAAACAAACAAAATTAGAGTCACAATATGAAAAGGCGAAAAGCGAATGGAAAAACAACCAAGATGAACGTCAAACAACACTTGTGGCAGAGGACATTTCAGAAGTTATCGCAGGTTGGACAGGTATTCCATTAACACGTTTAAATGAAACAGAATCTGATCGTTTGCTCAAGCTTGAAGAGATTTTACATGAACGTGTCATTGGTCAAAAAGATGCGGTAACGTCCATTTCTAAAGCGGTACGTCGTGCGCGTGCAGGTCTTAAAGATCCAAAACGTCCGATTGGTAGCTTTATTTTCTTAGGACCAACAGGTGTCGGTAAAACAGAACTCGCACGTGCATTGGCTGAATCGATGTTTGGTGAAGAAGATGCAATGATTCGTGTCGATATGAGTGAGTACATGGAAAAACATGCTGTGAGTCGTTTAGTCGGGGCACCTCCAGGATATGTAGGTCACGATGATGGTGGTCAATTGACGGAAAAAGTACGTCGTAAACCATACTCAGTCATTTTATTCGATGAAATTGAGAAAGCACATCCAGATATTTTCAATGTATTATTACAAGTGCTTGACGACGGTCATTTAACGGATACTAAAGGACGTCGTGTAGACTTTAGAAATACAGTTATTATTATGACGTCTAACGTTGGGGCACAAGAATTACAAGACCAACGTTTCGCAGGTTTTGGAGGAAAATCAGAAGACAGTGACTATGAAACAATTCGCAGCACAATGATGAAGAGCTTGAAAAATGCTTTCCGTCCAGAATTTTTAAACCGTGTAGATGATATTATCGTCTTCCATAAATTAGACAAAGAAGAATTGAAAGAAATCGTCACAAAAATGGTCAATCAATTAACAAAACGTTTATCAGAACAAAACATTCATGTTAGTGTGACAGAAGCAGCAAAAGAAAAAATTGCTTCAGAAGGTTATGACCCTGAATATGGTGCTCGTCCACTCGTTCGTGCAATTCAAAAAACAGTAGAAGATAATTTGAGTGAGCTTATTCTTGAAGGTAAGGAATTGGATGGTAAATTAGTCACTGTTGATTACGATGGAGAGACATTCCAATACGATGTGACTGAGCGTCAAGAAGTAGAAACAACAGCATAATGCATGATAAAGGTTGGGGCAATGACATCCTTGATAAGAAGGGGTCTTGCCTCAATTTTTTAGTTGTTCGATTATGAAAGGGTGTCGTCATTGTCAAGTGATGATTGCCAGTATAAAATAGATTGGGTAGATGACAGAGATGGAGGTGTGTTGGCATGGCGAGAAAGAAAGTAACTTTTGAATGCACAGCGTGTGGTTATCAGACGCCTAAATGGATGGGAAAATGTCCGAACTGTGGTGCATGGAACAGCATGGAAGAAACGATTGAACAAAAAGCAGCGAGTCCGAAACATGGCGTCCGTAGCGAATCGACAGCAAAAGTACAAAAGCTAAATGATGTGAGGCAAGAACAGACACCACGTATTTTGACAAACAGTAGAGAGCTGAATCGCGTGTTAGGTGGCGGTATTGTGCAAGGTTCACTCGTACTGATTGGGGGCGACCCAGGTATTGGGAAGTCGACATTGTTATTACAAATGTGTGCTTCATTGTCGAAAGAACGCAAAATTTTATATATTACAGGTGAGGAGTCCCTCAATCAAACGAAGCTGCGTGCAGATCGTTTGGAAGAAGATGCCAGTGCATTGAATGTATTTGCGGAGACGAACTTGGAAATTATTCATGAAGCGGTGAAGAAGATAGAGCCAGAGTTGATTGTTATTGACTCGATTCAGACGATTTTCCATCCGGATATTACGTCGGCGCCAGGTTCTGTCTCTCAAGTGCGTGAAAGTACGCAAAGTTTGATGCATATCGCCAAACAGATGAACATTGCGACATTTATTGTTGGACATGTGACGAAAGAAGGTCAGATTGCAGGGCCTCGTCTGTTAGAACATATGGTGGATACGGTCTTATATTTTGAAGGCGATGAACACCATGCCTATCGTATTTTGCGTGCGGTGAAAAACCGTTTTGGTTCCACGAATGAAATGGGTATTTTTGAGATGAAGCAGTCTGGTTTGAAAAGTGTTATGAACCCGTCTGAGATGTTTTTAGAAGAGCGCTCCTCTAATGTACCAGGTTCTACAATTGTCGCAACGATGGAAGGAACGCGTCCATTACTTATCGAAGTTCAAGCACTTGTGACACCGACGACGTTTAATAATCCAAGGCGTATGGCGACAGGGATTGACCATAATCGTTTGAGCTTGTTAATGGCGGTATTGGAGAAGAAAGAGGGTTACTTACTTCAACAACAAGATGCGTATATTAAAGTCGCTGGTGGGGTGAAATTAACAGAGCCAGCGGTAGACTTAGGTATTATTATTGCGACGGCAACGAGCTTTAAAGACCGTGCTGTAGATGGTTTGGATTGTTTTATTGGAGAAGTTGGATTGACAGGAGAGGTACGACGCGTCTCACGGATTGAACAACGTGTGCAAGAAGCCGCAAAACTCGGTTTTAAGCGTGCGATTATTCCACAAACAAATATCGGTGGTTGGACATTTCCAGAAGGCATTGAAGTGATTGGTGTAACGTCAGTACATGAAGCATTGAAATACGCATTGAAGACATAGCAGGACAGGTGTACTTATAGGATGATGGTATGACTATTTAGTAGTGTGCGAAAGTTATCTGTTCTATGGAAGCGTACTTGTTTGTAGGCGATAAAGTAAAAAGGTGGCTAAATAAATGACGAATTATCACGTGATTATCCCAGCAGCAGGGAAAGGGACACGTATGGGATACACATATAACAAATTATTGATTAAAATCGCACAGCAAACGATCATTGAGCATACCGTCGATGTTTTTCAACAAGATTCGGCGTGTAAAGGAATTTACCTTGCAATTCAGCCTGATGACCGTGAACAATTGACGAAGTTGTTGGCGCGTTTCGATAAAGTGAAAAAATTGGTCGCAGGGGGTCGTGAGCGTCAAGAAAGCATTCATAAAGTCATTGATCAACTAGACGTAGCAGAGGACGATGTCGTGCTGGTTCATGATGGCGCGCGTCCTTTTATTACGCAATCAGTGATTCATACGCTTGCTGATGCGATTAATACCCACGGTGCAGCGGTTATCGGTGTTAAGGCAAAAGATACGATTAAAGTAGTGCATAATCAATTTGTTACTGAAACATTAGCGCGTCAATATTTATGGCAAGTACAAACGCCACAAGGAGCAACTTACGGTGTATTGAAACATGCTTATGAGACAGCGCAGGCTGAGGGCATCGTTGGTACAGATGATGCATCATTACTTGAACATGCAGGTCAGTCGGTGTTTATGGTAGAAGGCAATTACGATAACATTAAAGTGACGACGAAAGAAGATTTAACAAATGCACAAGCAATTATTGAAAAAAGGAGCGAATAGATCATGTTTAGAGTAGGCTTAGGTTATGATGTTCATGCGTTTGATGCAGCACGTCCGTTAATTATCGGTGGTATTGAAGTGCCACATACGCATGGCTTAAAAGGTCACAGTGATGCAGACGTATTATTACATGCCATTACAGACGCATTTTTAGGTGCCTGTGCACTAGGTGATATTGGTAAATTATTCCCAGATACGGATAGCCAGTTTAAAGATGCAGATTCTAAAGTGTTGTTAAAAGAAGCCTATGCAGAAGTAAAAGCACTCGGTTATGTAATTAATAACGTTGACGCGACAATTATTGCAGAACGTCCAAAGTTTCGTCCGCACATTGATACGATGCGACAAGTGATTGCAGACTTGTTTGAAGTCGATGTCGAACGTGTAAATGTCAAAGCGACGACGAGTGAAAAACTTGGCTTTACAGGTCGTCAAGAAGGTATTGCCGCGCAAGCGATTGTGTCCGTAATCCAGCAACAAGGTTAGGATAGCTGATGGCTAAAGTGTGTTTGTACTTAGAGGCTAGCCACAAATCGAGTTACCTTTATCGGGGCATACAATGAAATCTTTGTTAAAACATGAGATTTCTGTAGGACTCTCATGCTATAATATAACAATTGAAGATTAAAACAGGAGTGAATACGATGAGTGAACGAGTAAGAGTAAGATATGCACCAAGTCCAACAGGTTATTTGCATATCGGTAACGCACGTACAGCATTATTTAACTATTTATTCGCTAAACATTATGGTGGCGACTTTGTGATTCGTATTGAAGATACGGATTCAAAACGTAACTTAGAAGACGGTGAATCATCACAATTTAACAACTTACAATGGTTAGGGCTTGACTGGGATGAATCAGTGGACAAGGATAAAGGTTATGGTCCATATCGTCAATCTGAACGAGGTCATATTTATCAACCATTAATTGATCAGTTGTTAGCCGAAGATAAAGCGTACAAATGTTATATGACGGAAGAAGAGTTAGAAGCAGAACGTCAAGAACAAATTGCACGCGGCGAAATGCCAAGATATGGCGGTAAACATGCGCACTTAACAGAAGAAGAGCGTGCACAATTTGAAGCGGAAGGTCGCAAACCATCGATTCGTTTCCGTGTACCGCAAGATCGCACGTATAAGTTCGATGATATGGTTAAAGGTGAAGTGTCATTTGAATCAGACAACTTTGGCGACTGGGTTATCGTGAAAAAAGACGGTGTGCCAACCTATAACTTTGCGGTTGCGGTAGACGATCACTATATGGAAATTACAGACGTTATTCGTGGTGATGACCATATTTCTAATACACCAAAGCAATTAATGATTTATGAAACATTTGGTTGGGAACCACCACGTTTTGGTCATATGACACTAATCGTTAATGAACAACGTAAGAAATTGAGTAAACGTGATGGTCAGATTTTACAATTTATCGAGCAATATCGCGATTTGGGTTACCTTCCTGAAGCGATTTTCAACTTTATCGCATTGTTAGGTTGGTCTCCAGAAGGCGAAGAAGAGATTTTCTCTAAACAAGAATTCATCGATATTTTTACTGAAAAACGTCTATCAAAATCACCGGCATTTTTCGATAAACAAAAGCTTGAATGGATTAATAACCAATACATGAAGGAGAAAGATGCTGAGGCGGTATTCGAAATGACATTGCCACATATGATTAAGGCAGGTTTATTACCAGAATCACCATCTGAAGCGGATCTTGAATGGGGGCGCAAATTGGTTGCGTTATACCAAGAACAAATGAGTTATGCAGGTGAAATTGTACCGCTTTCTGAATTGTTCTTCCGTGACGAAAAAGCATTAGATGAAGCGGCTCAAGAAGTATTGAATGGAGAACAAGTGCCAGAACTGATGCGTGTATTGAGTGGTAAGTTAGAAGCGCTTGAATCATTCAAAGCAGAAGATATCAAGAAAGAAATTAAAGCAGTGCAAAAAGAAACGGGTATTAAAGGTAAACAACTCTTTATGCCAATTCGTGTTGCAGTTACTGGACAAATGCATGGACCAGAATTGCCAAACACAATGGAAGTACTTGGCAAAGATAAAGTGCTCACACGTATCCAAAAGCTACTCTAAACGTGTGCGAAGTATTTAACTTGATATCAATGGATAAATCGACTACTATTAAAGTGATTTGGAATAAAGGATTAGTAAGCTACAATGCGTGTCTCAGAGAGTGTACGGTTGCTGCGAGTACATCATGTATATAGCTGAATGCACCTTTAGGATAACAATGCTATAGCAAATAATGAGTGAATATACCTAGCGTGATGCTGGTGTATATTAATGAGAGTGGAACCGTGCAACAGCACCTCTGACAATGAATGTTAGGGGTGCTGTTTTTACGAATATAAAACCTTGAGAAATGAGGGGGGAACGCAAATGTTAAGACGTATGATGGATGATGTGAAAATGGTATTCGAGCAGGATCCTGCTGCGCGTTCAGCTTTTGAAGTCATTACGACATATGCGGGGTTACATGCAGTATGGAGTCATTTAATTGCACATAAACTATACCAAAAGAAGCACTATATTTTAGCGCGTGCCATTTCACAAGTTTCACGCTTTTTCACAGGTATCGAAATACATCCAGGTGCTAAGATAGGGCGGCGCTTATTTATTGATCATGGGATGGGTGTCGTCATCGGTGAAACATGTACGATTGGTGATAACGTAACGATTTATCAAGGTGTGACGTTAGGTGGAACAGGGAAAGAAAAGGGCAAGCGTCATCCAGATATTGGCGACAATGTTCTGATTGCGGCAGGTTCAAAAGTACTAGGCAATATTAAAGTGCATTCTAATGTTAATATTGGGGCGAATTCAGTGGTACTAAGAGATGTTCCAAGTTACACAACGGTTGTAGGGATTCCTGGACGTATTGTTAAGCAAGATGGCAAGCGTATTGGTAAAACGTTCGATCACTTGAACTTACCAGACCCAATTTATGAACAAATTAAGCAACTTGAAAAGCAACTCGAACAAACGAAAAACGGGGAGATTAAAGATGATTACATTATATAACACATTAACGCGTCAAAAAGAGCCGTTCAAACCGATTGAACCCGGCAAGGTCAAAATGTATGTATGTGGCCCAACTGTATACAACTACATTCATATCGGGAATGCACGTCCAGCTATTAACTATGATGTGGTAAGACGTTATTTAGAATATAAAGGGTTTGAAGTGAACTATGTATCTAACTTTACAGATGTGGACGATAAACTCATTAAGCGTGCACAAGAATTAGGTGAAACAGTTCCGGAAATCGCAGACCGATATATTAAAGCATTTTATGAAGATACAGGTGCTTTAAATGTAAAACCAGCGACGTCTAACCCACGTGTGATGGATCATATGGATGAAATCATCGCGTTTATTAAAAAATTAGTTGATGAGGGTTATGCGTATGAAAGTGGTGGTGATGTTTACTTTAGAACGCGTCAGTTTGATAAGTATGGCAAGCTCAGTCACCAATCACTTGACGATTTAAAAGTAGGTGCACGTATTGAACAAGGTGAAAACAAGGAAGATGCGTTAGACTTTACTTTGTGGAAAAAAGCGAAACCGGGTGAAATAAGTTGGGAGAGTCCATTTGGCGAAGGACGTCCGGGCTGGCACATTGAATGTTCTGTTATGGCGTTCGAGAAGTTGGGACCAACAATTGATATTCATGCAGGTGGCAGTGACTTACAGTTTCCACACCATGAAAATGAAATTGCGCAATCTGAATGTCACAACCATGCACCATTTGCAAACTACTGGATGCACAATGGTTTCATCAATATAGATAACGAGAAAATGAGCAAGTCACTCGGAAACTTTATTTTAGTCCATGATATTATTAAAGAAATTGATCCAGATGTGTTGCGTTTCTTTATGATTAGTGTGCATTATCGCAGCCCAATCAACTATAACTTAGAGCTCGTTGAAGCGGCAAAAAGTGGATTGGCACGTATTCGCAATAGTTACGAAGCATTACTTGCGCGTGAAGCGATAGCGACGGATTTAGTTGTCGAACAGGCATACATCGATCAAATTGATGCGATTTTAGCGCAGTTTGAAAAAGTGATGGATGATGATTTTAATACAGCAAATGCGATTACTGTGTGGTATGATTTGGCGAAACTTGCAAATAAATACTTGTTAGAAGACAATACAGCAACAGCAGTCATTAACCACTTTAAAGAAGTATTCCAAATCTTTAGTGATGTATTAGGTGTTCCGTTACAATCAGCGCAAGCGGCAGAATTACTTGATGCGGACGTTGAGGCATTGATTGAAGAACGCAATGAAGCGCGCAAAAACAAAGACTTTGCACGTGCTGATGAGATTCGTGACCAGCTCAAAGCACAAAACATTATTTTAGAAGATACGCCACAAGGTGTGAGATTTAAGCGTGTCTAAGCAGATCGATTTCAAAATGTTGAGCCCATTGACACTTGCTTATATGGGTGATGCGGTGCTTGACCAATTTGTACGTGGTCACATTATTGTAAAGTACCAAAGTAAACCGAACCGTTTGCATCAGGAAGCCAAACGGTTCGTTTCTGCTAAGAGTCAAGCCCAGACGTTGGAAGCATTGCTCGCAGATGATTGGTTTACAGAAAGTGAGTTGGCAATCGTGAAGCGTGGTCGCAATGCAAAAAGTCATACGAAGGCTAAGAATACAGATGTTCAAACGTATCGGAAAAGTTCGGGGCTTGAAGCGATTATTGGCTATTTGCATTTAACACAGCAAGAAAGTCGTATCATAGAATTATTGAATGAAATTGTAAAACGTGTAGAAAAGAGGTGTTAAGCGATGGAATCAGAAGTGATTGTTGGTCGTCATGCTGTTCGTGAGGCAATTACGACCGGTCATGTAGTGAATAAGGTATTGATTCAAGAAGGGGTTAAAAAGCAACAGATTGATGATATTTTAAAATATGCAAAAGATCTAAAACTCGTCGTTCAGACAGTACCAAAATCAAAATTAGATCAAATTTCCAAAGCGCCCCATCAAGGTGTTGCAGCATATATAGCGCCTTATGAATACGAAACATTAGAACACTTTTTAGAACAACAAGAGACAAAGGATACGTTATCGACAGTATTGATTCTCGATGGTTTAGAAGATCCCCATAACTTAGGTTCTATTTTGAGAACGGCAGATGCTACAGGTGTGGATGGTGTTATTATTCCGAAACGACGTTCTGTTGCATTGACACAAACAGTAGCTAAAGCATCAACAGGCGCAATTCAACACGTACCAGTAATGCGTGTAACTAACTTATCGCAAACGATTGATGTGTTGAAAGAGCAAGGTTATTGGGTTGCGGGTACAGAAGCGAACAACGCGACAGATTATCGTCAAATGCAGGCAGATATGCCACTTGCTATTGTGATTGGTAGTGAAGGACAAGGCATGAGTCGTCGTGTTAAGGAGAAGTGCGATTTTTATATAAAAATTCCTATGGTTGGTCACGTGAATAGTTTGAATGCATCAGTAGCAGCGAGTTTGATGATGTACGAGGTGTTCAGAAAACGTCAACCTATCGGCGGTGACAAGTAAGTGATGAAAGACTATTACGTGATTATCGACGGTTATAACATGATCGGGCAGTCATCAGAATTGATGCGTCTCGCCAAGGAAAACTTGGAAGAGGCGAGAGAGCAACTGCTGATGGAGATTGCAAACTACAATGCGCTTGTTAAAGGTCGTATTATTTGTGTCTTTGATGCATATGAGCAGGGTACACCACAATCAGAAACAGTCTATCACGGTGTGCATGTCATCTTCACTAAAGAAGGGGAAACAGCAGACAGCTTTATTGAACGTTATGTCTATAATATTTATAACAAACACATTACGCATATCACGGTTGTAACAAGTGATATGAGTGAGCAACACGCCATTTTTGGTACGGGTGCGTATCGCATTTCGTCGCGTGAGATGTGGCGTCATTTGAAAGAGAATAAGGTGGCAGTTTCTAAGACGATATCGTCATTTGAAGAGCAAAAGCCACGCACGCGCATGCAATTATCTGAAGAAGTATTGACAGAGTTTGAGAAAATAAGACGTGGAGAGCGGAAATAACTGAAAAGCCCCGATTTGCTTTTTGACAAGGAACCTCATAATCTTATAAGGCATCTTTTTAACGAAGCGAGGCGATACCATGAGTCAGAAGCATCCGTATTTACGTCCCCACTCTCACCCCCACGCAGCAATAGAGCCGAGCTTGATGGAACAACAGCTCAACTATATCCAACAGCGTGCGATGCAATGTTTCAACGATTATAGTGTGCATAAAGATGAACGTGAAGATTTAGTACAGGAGACGATGTTTGCACTGTACAATAAATTGCGTACAGGAGATGTGCATAGCGATGTACCAATAGAGCATTATATCAACAAGACAATTCGCTGTCGTAAGCTGGATTATAGGCGTAAAAAAATGATACGTAAGCGTATTTTTCAGACGTATGTCCAGTCGTTGTTTCGTCAAACGCAATATGACCATCAAGTGCATGGTAATACAATTGATCTAGCACTTCGCAATGACATGCTTTTAGAAGTTTACAATGAAGTGTTTTTATCCATGACGCCGATGGAACAGCAAGTGTGTTGCTATTTATATCAGGAATGGAAACCTGCAGAAATCGCGCGAGCAATGGCGGTAGATATCAAAAAAGTCTATAATACGATTTATCGTGTGCGTCAAAAGTTGAAAGCAGCATTGCAGGCGAATGTTGATTGACAACTGAATGCGACCTTATGTATAGTTAATGAGTATTATAGGATTAAGGTGAGTTAAAGTGAAAAAAGTACCACTTAGTTGTGAAAAATGTGGCAGTCGTAATTATCACGTTCCGAAATCTGCTAACCGTAATGATAGGTTAACGTTGAAGAAATTTTGTGCGGCATGTCAAACACATACACTTCATAAAGAATCCAAATAATTGGAGGTAATGACAATTATGGCTAAAAAGGAAAGTTTCTTCCAAGGTGTTAAGTCAGAGATGGAAAAAACAAGCTGGCCAACGGGACCAGAACTTGTGAAATATACGACAATCGTAGTATGTACAGTAGTATTCTTCATGCTATTTTTCTACGGTTTGGATATTGGAATTGGTCAAGTAATTAAAATGATAAAATAGTGAGTGAGGAGATGTCAGCATGTCTGAAGATTTAGGTGCGAAACATTGGTATGCAGTTCATACCTATTCAGGATATGAGAATAAAGTCAAACAAAACTTAGAAAAACGTGTTGAGTCTATGAATATGACTGAACAAATTTTCCGTGTTGTAATTCCTGAAGAAGAGGAAACACAAGTAAAAGACGGCAAAGCAAAAAAATCAATGAAGAAAACATTCCCTGGTTATGTGTTAGTTGAGCTAATCATGACAGATGAGTCATGGTACGTTGTGCGCAATACGCCAGGTGTAACAGGTTTTGTTGGATCTGCCGGTGCGGGTTCAAAGCCAAATCCATTGTTGCCGGAAGAGGCACGTTTTATCTTGAAACAAATGGGTATGAAAGAGAAGACAATTGATGTTGAAGTTGAGCTTGGAGAACAAGTGCGCGTAACTTCTGGTCCATTTGCTAATCAAGTAGGTGAGGTTGAGAGCATCGAAGCGGACAAGTTCAAATTAACGGTATTAGTAGACATGTTTGGACGCGAAACACCAGTTGAAGTTGAGTTTGACCAAATTGAAAAACTTTAAATGAGTGTAAAAAGATAATAAAGTTTTGTGTTGTAATCTCATAATCTAAATGATATAATGACGAAGTCGCGCATTTATAGCGCTACATTTCGTCACGAAATGTTAAGAGTGGGAGGGCAAAAATGAGCCCTGTGACCACATCACGATATCAAGGAGGTGCACATCGTGGCTAAAAAAGTAGAAAAAGTAGTTAAGTTACAAATTCCAGCAGGTAAAGCAAACCCAGCACCACCAGTTGGTCCTGCACTAGGTCAAGCCGGTGTGAACATTATGGCTTTCACAAAGGAATTTAACGCACGTACGCAAGAACAAGTAGGTTTAATTATTCCAGTAGAGATTTATGTATATGAAGACCGTTCATTTACATTCATCACAAAAACACCACCTGCAGCAGTATTACTTAAAAAAGCAGCAGGCGTTGAAAAAGGTTCTGGTGAACCTAACAAAACAAAAGTTGCTACTGTAACGAAAGACCAAGTACGTGAAATTGCTAACACGAAAATGCCAGACTTAAACGCTGCTGACGAGGAAGCAGCTATGCGTATCGTTGAAGGTACTGCACGTAGTATGGGTATTGTTGTTGAGTAATTGAGTTAACATCAACACGCAATTATACGAACAAATGATAAATTTTGTAGTGAACGCAGATAGCCCCTTTGTTATATAGATGACATTGAAGATGTGGTAATGCATTGGGTTATTTGCGCTCAACTTGCTATTATGGCGAGTAAACGTGGGAGGACATTCCGATAACACCACTAAAGGAGGACGAATAATAATGGCTAAAAAAGGTAAAAAGTATCAAGAAGCAGTTAGCAAAATTGATCGCCAAGCATATTATGCTGTAGAAGAAGCGATTAAATTAGCACAAGAAACTTCTGTTGCTAACTTTGACGCTTCAGTTGAAGTGGCATTCCGTTTAGGAATTGATACGCGTAAAAACGATCAACAGATTCGTGGCGCAGTAGTATTACCACATGGTACTGGTAAATCACAACGCGTATTAGTATTCGCTAAAGGCGATAAAATTGCAGAAGCAGAAGCAGCAGGCGCTGACTATGTAGGCGACGCTGAGTATGTTAATAAAATCCAACAAGGTTGGTTTGATTTCGATGTAGTTGTTGCAACACCTGATATGATGGGTGAAGTTGGTAAATTAGGTCGTGTATTAGGACCTAAAGGTTTAATGCCTAACCCTAAAACAGGTACTGTAACAATGGATGTTACAAAAGCTGTAGAAGAAATTAAAGCTGGTAAAGTTGAATACCGTGCTGAAAAAGCAGGTATCGTACATGCTTCTATTGGTAAAGTATCATTCGATACTGACAAGCTTGTAGATAACTTCAAAACATTATTAGATGTTTTGACAAAAGCAAAACCAGCATCAGCTAAAGGTACTTACTTTAAATCAGTTTCAGTAACGACTACTATGGGACCTGGTATCAAAGTAGATACAGCAACTTTCAAACTTTAATTTATAGATAGAAGCGTAAAATGATCAATAGGTTGTTTTACGCTTTGTCATAAATAATATTAATATAACTGTTGACTAATACGATGAAAACAGTTATATTTAATTTTGTTGAATATTTTACCTAAGACAGTAGGAGCATGGTTATGCTTAATAGTTCATCCTACCGAGGCTAAATTGACTTGAACGTGCAAACATTCAAGCACTTTTTGCCCAGGGTAAAAAGTGCTTTTTTTATTCGAGAGACATCTTGGATATATAAAAGCATAAAAATTATCTATGGAGGTGTCTAAATGTCTGGAATCATTGAAGCGAAAAAACAACAAGTTGACGTAATCGCAGAGCAACTTAAAACTTCTGTTTCTACAGTAGTTGTTGACTACCGTGGTTTAACAGTAGCGGAAGTGACAGAATTACGTAAGCAATTACGTGAAGCAGGCGTACAATACAAAGTATACAAAAACACATTGTTACGTCGTGCGGCTGAACAAGCTGGTATTGAAGGTTTAGATGAATTCTTTACTGGTCCAACTGCAGTTGCATTCACAACTGATGATGTTGTAGCACCAGCTAAAGTTATCGCTGGATTCGCTAAAGAACACGAAGCTTTAGAAATCAAGACAGGTGTCATGGAAGGTAGCGTAATCACTGCTGAAGAAGTTAAGACAGTTGGTTCTTTACCATCACACGACGGTCTTGTATCAATGCTTCTTTCTGTATTACAAGCGCCAATCCGCAACTTCGCTTATGCAGTTAAAGCTGTTGGTGAAAACAAAGAAGAAAACGCAGAGTAATTGATAAATTAAATTTAAACATTTAAAAAATTGGAGGAATATTAACATGGCTAATCAAGAGCAAATCATTGAAGCAATTAAAGAAATGTCGGTTTTAGAATTAAACGACTTAGTTAAAGCAATCGAAGAAGAATTTGGTGTAACTGCAGCAGCACCAGTTGCAGCAGCAGGTGCAGCAGGCGGAGACGCAGCAGCTGAAAAATCTGAATTTGACGTTGAGTTAACTTCAGCTGGATCATCAAAAATCAAAGTTGTTAAAGCAGTTAAAGAAGCAACTGGTTTAGGCTTAAAAGACGCTAAAGAATTAGTTGACGGTGCGCCAAGCATCATCAAAGAAGCGTTACCTAAAGAAGAAGCTGAAAAACTTAAAGAACAATTAGAAGAAGTTGGCGCTTCAGTAGAACTAAAATAATTCATTGATAAGTGAAAACCCGCTATTTTCATAAATAGCGGGTTTTTGAATATGTAAATGGTAAAGCATCTAATTGTTTTTGATTAGCGCTTCAATTTTTAGGACACCCAGCTGTCGTATGATATTCTTTTAAAAGAATTTGTTAGAAATTGAGCTTGCTAATATTTAAGAATGAAGAAGAATTTATTTGTAGATAGGTGTGAAAGTCTATGAGTCATTATTATGACGCACATCCTGATGCGCTATCTGATGAAAAAGAAATTGTGTATGAGTGTTATCAACAGCGGTTGACCTTAACGACGGATGCCGGTGTCTTTTCCAAAGATCAAGTAGATTTTGGATCGGATCTGCTAATTCGTACATTTTTAAATGAAAATCCGTCGGGTCAGCCTAAATATATTGCTGATGTAGGTTGTGGTTACGGGCCTATTGGTTTAATGTTGGCAAAAGTTGCACCACATGATCAATTAACAATGCTCGATGTGAACCATCGTGCGCTAGATTTAGCGCGCAAAAATGCGAAACGCAATCAAATTGATAACGTAACAATTCAAGAAAGTGATGGGTTGGCGGAAGTTAATGATGCATCACAACATTATATTTTAACTAATCCTCCGATCCGTGCAGGCAAGCAAGTTGTACATGGGATTCTAGAGGATGCTTATGACAAGCTTATACAAGATGGTGCATTATATGTTGTTATTCAAAAGAAACAAGGTATGCCATCAGCGAAGAAAAAAATGATGACTATTTTTGGTAATGCATCGTCAATCAAAAATAGTAAAGGATACCATATACTAAAAAGCATTAAATGTTGATTTTGGACGATATATATGGTAAAGTAATAAGATGAAAAATTTATGTTCAACAAGTGTGTACTTTTACGTGTAAAGTTTCATTGTAACATTGAAAAATAGTGTGATTAGAACAGAAAATGGTGTCATCAAGTATATGCTACCGTTTTCTTTTTGTCTTGATATGCAATGCTATTGTAGAGTACGACACAATATTTGAGGGGTGAATCTGTTTGGCAGGTCAATTTGTCCAATATGGAAGACATCGTAAACGTAGAAACTACGCAAGAATCTCAGAAGTATTAGAGTTACCAAACTTAATTGAGATTCAAACAAAATCATATGATTGGTTCTTAAAAGAAGGTCTTTTGGAGATGTTTAGAGATATCTCACCAATTGAAGACTTTACAGGCAACTTGTCTTTAGAGTTTGTTGATTACAGACTAGGCGAACCGAAGTATGATTTGGAAGAGTCTAAAAACCGTGATGCGACATATGCAGCACCATTACGTGTAAAGGTTCGTTTAATTATTAAAGAAACAGGCGAAGTGAAAGACCAAGAAGTCTTTATGGGTGATTTCCCATTGATGACTGAAACAGGTACTTTCGTTATCAATGGTGCAGAACGTGTTATCGTATCACAATTAGTCCGTTCACCATCTGTATACTTCAATGAAAAATTAGATAAAAATGGTCGCGTAAATTATGATGCGACAGTTATTCCAAACCGTGGTGCATGGTTAGAATATGAAACAGACGCGAAAGATATTGTTTATGTGCGTATTGATAGAACAAGAAAACTCCCATTAACAGTATTATTACGTGCGCTAGGTTATTCAACTGATCAAGAGATTATCGACTTGATTGGAGATAACGAATATTTACGCAACACTTTAGAAAAAGACAGCACAGAAAATACAGATCAAGCCTTATTAGAAATTTATGAGCGCTTACGTCCGGGTGAACCACCAACTCTTGAAAATGCGAAGAGCTTATTATACTCACGCTTTTTCGATCCAAAACGCTATGACTTAGCAAGTGTTGGTCGTTACAAGGCGAACAAAAAGTTACATTTAAAACATCGTTTATTTAATCAAAAATTAGCAGAACCAATTGTTAACACTGAGACTGGAGAGATTGTTGCTGAAGAAGGTACAGTGCTTGACCGTCGTAAGTTAGACGAAATTATGGATGTTCTTGAGTCAAATGCAAATGCGCAAGTGTATGAGTTGCCAGATAGCATTGTGGACGAACCAGTTGAGATTCAATCAATCAAAGTATACGTGCCGAATGACGAAGAAGGTCGTACGACAACAGTGATTGGTAATGCATTCCCTGACTCAGAAGTGAAATGCATCACACCAGCTGATATCGTCGCATCAATGTCTTATTTCTTCAACTTATTACATGGCATTGGCTACACAGATGATATCGATCATCTTGGCAACCGTCGCTTACGTTCTGTAGGTGAATTATTACAGAACCAATTCCGTATTGGTTTATCTCGTATGGAGCGTGTTGTACGTGAAAGAATGTCTATTCAAGATACTGAATCTATCACACCACAACAATTAATTAACATTCGTCCTGTAATTGCATCAATCAAAGAATTCTTTGGTAGCTCTCAATTATCACAATTCATGGACCAAGCGAACCCACTTGCTGAGTTGACGCACAAACGTCGTCTGTCAGCATTAGGGCCTGGTGGTTTAACACGTGAACGCGCACAGATGGAAGTGCGTGACGTACACTATTCTCACTACGGTCGTATGTGTCCGATTGAAACACCTGAGGGACCAAACATCGGTTTGATTAACTCATTGTCTAGTTATGCACGTGTTAATGAGTTTGGTTTCATTGAGACACCATATCGTAAAGTTGATATTGAAACAAACACAATTACAGACCAAATCGACTACTTAACAGCTGACGAAGAAGATAGCTATGTTGTAGCACAAGCGAACTCACGCTTGGATGAAAATGGTCGTTTCATTGATGATGAGATTGTATGTCGTTTCCGTGGTAACAACACGACAATGGCAAAAGAAAAGATGGACTATATGGATGTGTCGCCGAAACAAGTTGTATCTGCAGCGACAGCATGTATTCCGTTCTTAGAAAATGATGACTCTAACCGTGCCTTGATGGGTGCGAACATGCAACGTCAAGCGGTACCATTGTTAAACCCTGAATCACCGTTTGTTGGTACAGGAATGGAGCATGTGGCAGCACGTGACTCTGGTGCAGCGGTTATTTCTAAACATCGTGGTCGTGTAGAACATGTTCAATCAAAAGAAATCTTAGTGAGACGTTTGATTGAAGAAAATGGTCAAGAATATGAAGGTGAACTTGATCGCTATCCATTAGCGAAGTTCAAACGTTCTAACTCTGGTACATGTTATAACCAACGTCCAATTATTAAAGCAGGTGATGTTGTTGAAAAAGGTGAGATTTTAGCTGATGGTCCTTCAATGGAACTTGGCGAAATGGCGCTTGGACGCAACGTGGTTGTAGGCTTTATGACATGGGATGGTTACAACTATGAGGATGCCGTAATCATGAGTGAACGTCTTGTGAAAGATGATGTTTATACATCTATTCACATTGAAGAATATGAGTCTGAAGCACGTGATACGAAGCTTGGACCTGAAGAGATTACGCGTGATATTCCTAACGTTTCTGAAAATGCGCTTAAAAACTTAGATGATCGCGGTATCGTTTATATTGGTGCAGAAGTTAAAGATGGCGACATCTTAGTTGGTAAAGTAACGCCAAAAGGTGTAACAGAACTCACAGCTGAAGAGCGTTTATTACACGCAATTTTTGGTGAAAAAGCACGTGAAGTACGCGATACATCATTACGCGTACCACATGGTGCTGGCGGTATCGTACTGGATGTTAAAGTATTCAACCGAGAAGATGGCGATGATTCACTTTCTCCAGGTGTTAACCAGTTAGTTCGTGTATATATTGTTCAAAAACGTAAAATTCATGTAGGGGACAAAATGTGTGGTCGTCATGGTAACAAAGGTGTCATCTCTAAAATTGTTCCTGAAGAAGATATGCCATATTTACCAGATGGTCGTCCAATCGACATCATGTTGAACCCACTTGGTGTACCATCACGTATGAACATCGGACAAGTTTTAGAGTTGCACTTAGGTATGGCTGCTAAAAACTTAGGTATTCATGTTGCATCACCAGTATTTGACGGTGCCAATGATGATGACGTATGGTCAACAATTGAAGAAGCAGGCATGGCACGTGACGGTAAAACAGTTCTTTACGATGGTCGCACAGGTGAACCATTCGATAATCGTATTTCTGTCGGTGTTATGTACATGTTGAAACTTGCACACATGGTTGACGACAAGCTTCACGCGCGTTCAACAGGACCATACTCACTTGTTACACAACAACCGCTTGGTGGTAAAGCGCAATTCGGTGGACAAAGATTTGGTGAGATGGAGGTATGGGCACTTGAAGCATATGGTGCTGCATACACATTGCAAGAAATCTTGACTTACAAATCAGATGATACTGTTGGTCGTGTTAAGACTTATGAAGCAATTGTTAAAGGTGAAAACATCGCAAGACCAAGTGTTCCTGAGTCATTCCGCGTATTGATGAAAGAACTTCAAAGTTTAGGTTTGGACGTCAAAGTGATGGACGAACAAGATCAAGAGATTGACATGAGCGATATGGAAGATGATGAATCACCTGATCGTAAGTTGAATGCACAACAACCAGCAGCTGTTCAACAAACACCAGTAGATACAAACGAATAAGTACTAACTATCAAATGTTATGGTAGAGGTTGAGTTGTTCACAGGATGTGTTCTCAGCCTCGCCATCATGATAAAAGTAAGATGTTGTTATCAATCAATTTGCATAGCTAATTTAAACTAAAGGAGGTAGGCTCCTTGATTGATGTAAATAAATTTCATTACATGAAAATAGGGCTCGCTTCACCAGAAAAAATCCGCAATTGGTCAAAAGGTGAAGTTAAAAAACCAGAAACAATTAACTATCGTACGCTAAAACCAGAAAAAGATGGTTTGTTCTGTGAAAGAATCTTCGGACCAACAAAAGACTGGGAATGTAGTTGTGGTAAATACAAACGTGTACGCTACAAAGGTATGGTATGTGACCGTTGTGGTGTAGAAGTAACAAAATCAAAAGTGCGCCGTGAACGCATGGGGCATATCGAGTTAGCGGCTCCAGTATCGCATATTTGGTACTTCAAAGGCATTCCAAGTCGCATGGGCTTATTATTAGACATGTCACCACGATCATTAGAAGAAGTTATCTACTTCGCATCATATGTTGTGGTTGATCCAGGTCCAACAGGTTTGGAGAAGAAAACATTACTTTCTGAAGCTGAATACCGTGACTATTACAGCAAGTTCCCAGGTCAGTTCACTGCTAAGATGGGTGCAGAAGGTATCAAAGACTTATTAGAAGAAATTGATTTAGATGAAGAACTTAAATTGTTACGTGATGAGTTAGAGTCTGCAACAGGTCAACGCTTAACACGTGCAATCAAACGTTTAGAAGTTGTGGAATCATTCCGTAACTCAGGTAATAACCCTGCGTGGATGATTTTAGACGTACTTCCAATCATTCCGCCAGAAATTCGTCCAATGGTACAACTTGACGGTGGACGTTTTGCGACTAGTGACTTGAACGACTTATATCGTCGTGTCATCAACCGTAACAACCGTTTAAAACGTTTATTGGATCTTGGTGCACCTGGCATCATCGTTCAAAACGAAAAACGTATGTTACAAGAAGCGGTTGATGCGTTAATTGACAACGGTCGTCGTGGTCGCCCAGTAACTGGACCGGGTAACCGTCCATTGAAATCATTGTCACATATGTTGAAAGGTAAGCAAGGACGTTTCCGTCAAAACTTACTTGGTAAACGTGTTGATTACTCTGGTCGTTCAGTTATCGCAGTAGGACCTAACTTGAAAATGTATCAATGTGGACTACCAAAAGAGATGGCACTTGAACTGTTCAAACCTTTCGTGATGAAAGAATTAGTTCAACGTGAAATTGCGACAAACATCAAAAATGCGAAAAGCAAAATTGAACGTATGGATGACGAAGTATGGGATGTTTTAGAAGATGTTATCATCGAACATCCAGTATTACTCAACCGTGCCCCAACACTTCACAGATTGGGTATCCAAGCGTTTGAACCAACATTAGTAGAAGGTCGTGCAATCCGTTTGCATCCGCTTGTTACAACGGCGTACAATGCTGACTTTGATGGTGACCAAATGGCGGTTCACGTACCATTATCTAAAGAAGCACAAGCAGAAGCACGTATGTTAATGCTTGCGGCACAAAACATCTTGAACCCTAAAGATGGTAAGCCAGTTGTTACGCCATCACAAGATATGGTACTTGGTAACTACTACTTAACATTAGAGCGCAAAGATGCAGTCAATACAGGTATGTTGTTCAATGATACGAATGAAGTATTAAAAGCATATGCGAATGGTTATGTGCATTTACACACACGTATCGGTGTACAAGCAGGATCATTTAACAATCCAACATTTACAGAAGAACAAAACCGTAAAATCTTAACAACATCTGTTGGTAAAGTGATTTTTAATGAAATTATTCCAGATTCATTTGCCTATATCAATGAACCAACAGCTACAAACCTAGAGAAGAACACGCCAGACAAATACTTTGTTGATGCGGCTGAATTAGGTGAAGGTGGATTAGCGGAATACTTCGAGAAAACAGAACTTGTTCCACCGTTTAATAAGAAGTTCTTAGGAAACATCATTGCAGAAGTGTTCAATCGCTTCAGTATTACAGATACTTCTATGATGCTTGACTTGATGAAAGACTTAGGATTCAAATATTCATCTAAAGCAGGTATTACAGTTGGTGTTGCTGATATCGTAGTATTACCTGATAAACAAGAAATCTTAGATGAATCAGAAAAACTAGTTGAACGTGTACAAAAACAATTCAGTCGTGGTTTATTAACTGAAGAAGAACGTTACAATGCGGTTATCGAAATTTGGACACAAGCAAAAGACAAGATTCAAGAAAAACTGATGAAGTCTCTTGATAAAACAAACCCAATCTTTATGATGAGTGACTCTGGTGCCCGTGGTAACGCATCTAACTTTACACAACTTGCCGGTATGCGTGGTTTGATGGCCGCACCATCTGGTAAAATCATCGAACTTCCAATCACATCATCATTCCGTGAAGGTTTAACAGTATTAGAATACTTCATCTCAACTCACGGTGCGCGTAAAGGTCTTGCTGATACAGCACTTAAGACTGCCGACTCTGGTTACTTAACGCGTCGTCTGGTTGACGTAGCACAGGATGTTATTGTACGTGAAGAAGACTGTGGTACAGATCGAGGTTTACTCGTTTCAGATATCAAAGAGGGTACTGAAATGATTGAGCCATTCATTGAACGTATTGAAGGCCGTTACTCTAAAGAGACAATCCGTCACCCTGAGACTGACAAGATTATTATTCGTCCAGATGAACTTATCACAGCTGAAATTGCGAAAGAGATTACGGACGCAGGTATTGAACAAATGTACATCCGTTCAGCATTTACATGTAACACACGTCATGGTGTATGTGAAAAATGTTATGGTAAAAACTTAGCGACAGGTGAAAAAGTTGAAGTGGGTGAAGCAGTTGGTACAATTGCCGCTCAATCAATCGGTGAACCTGGTACACAATTAACAATGCGTACGTTCCATACTGGTGGGGTAGCCGGTAGCGATATCACGCAAGGTTTACCTCGTATCCAAGAAATCTTTGAAGCACGTAATCCGAAAGGTCAAGCTGTGATTACTGAGATTGAAGGTGTAGTTGATAACATCACAGTTGGTAAAGATAGACAACAAGAAATTGTTATCAAAGGTGCGAACGAAACACGTTCTTATCTTGCATCAGGTACATCTCGCTTAAAAGTAGAAATCGGACAATCAGTTGAACGTGGTGAAGTCTTAACTGAAGGTTCAATTGAGCCGAAAAACTACTTAGCAGTTGCAGGTTTGACAGCTACAGAAGCTTACTTGCTAAAAGAAGTTCAGAAAGTATACCGTATGCAAGGTGTAGAAATTGATGACAAGCACGTAGAAGTTATGGTTCGTCAAATGTTACGTAAAGTACGTATCATCGAAGCTGGCGATACGAAGTTATTACCAGGTTCATTAGTAGACATCCATCACTTTACAGATGCTAACCGTGATGCATTCAAGGAGCGCAAACGACCAGCGACTGCGAAACCAGTATTACTTGGTATTACAAAAGCATCACTTGAGACAGAAAGTTTCTTATCTGCCGCATCATTCCAAGAAACAACACGTGTACTTACAGACGCTGCAATCAAAGGTAAACGAGATGACTTACTCGGTCTGAAAGAGAACGTTATTATCGGTAAGTTGATTCCAGCTGGTACAGGTATGAAACGTTACAGCGATGTGTCTATCGAAAAAGAAGAAAAGACAGAAACATTAGATACACAGTTAATCACTGAGTAATGACAAAATCTAAGGGAATGGGGCACGAGGGGTGTCCCATCTCTTTTCTTCTAAAATGTACAAAGAAATAGTGAGTACTGTTATAACAATAAAATCAGATGTTTATTGATGATAAGTATTGACGAACTGTTTATAGAGATGATAATATAGTAAAGGTTGATGCAAGCAGTACTTTGGAGGATATGCAAATGTCTAATGAAAAAGTCACACGCTTAGATGAACACGATTATGTTGTTGGACTTAAAGAGACGCTTAAAGCACTTAAGAAGGATCAAGTCGAACAATTGATTATTGCTGAAGATGTTAATGTGCATCTCTTAGCAAGCGTGTTAAGCTTTGCCAATCAAAATATGATACCCATGACATTTTTTACAAGTCGCAAAGCACTTGGAGAGCATGTTGGTATAAAGGTAAAGGCAACAGTCGTTGCATTACTCAAATGAGATTAGTAAGTATTACGCTTACTAAATTTTATTTAATCAAAAAATGAACCACCTGGATGTGTGGGATTAAGAGAACAAGAGAGGAGGACAATCGATGCCTACTATTAACCAATTAGTACGTAAACCAAGACAGAGTAAATCTAAAAAATCAGATTCACCTGCTTTAAATAGAGGTTTCAATAGTCAGAAAAAACAATTCACTAAGTTAAATTCACCACAAAAACGTGGAGTATGTACACGTGTGGGTACTATGACACCTAAAAAACCAAACTCTGCATTACGTAAATATGCACGTGTGCGTTTATCAAACAATATTGAAATCAACGCATACATTCCTGGTATCGGACATAACTTACAAGAACACAGTGTGGTACTTGTACGTGGAGGACGTGTAAAAGACTTACCTGGTGTGCGTTACCATATCGTTCGTGGTGCGTTAGATACTTCTGGTGTTGACGGTCGTATGCAAAGCCGTTCATTATACGGAACTAAAAAACCTAAAAAATAAGTTTGAGCGTCATTAACTCAAACATAGCATAAAACAATCATATATAATTAGGAAGGGAGGACTTGTATTATGCCTCGTAAAGGATCAGTACCTAAAAGAGATGTGTTACCAGATCCAATTCACAACTCTAAATTAGTTACAAAATTAATCAACAAAATTATGTTAGATGGTAAGCGTGGGACTGCTCAACGCATTCTTTATTCAGCATTCGACTTAGTTCAAGAACGTTCAGGTCGTGATGCAATGGAAGTATTCGATGAAGCAATCAACAATATTATGCCAGTACTTGAAGTTAAAGCACGCCGTGTGGGTGGTTCAAACTATCAAGTACCTGTAGAAGTTCGTCCAGAGCGACGTACTACTTTAGGTTTACGTTGGTTAGTAAACTATGCGCGTCTTCGTGGTGAAAAAACTATGGAGGAACGTTTAGCTAACGAAATCTTAGATGCAGCTAACAACACTGGTGGCGCTGTTAAGAAACGTGAAGACACTCACAAAATGGCCGAAGCGAATAAAGCATTCGCTCACTACCGCTGGTAAGATAAACGCTAATCCCCTGAGCACATATCGTATAGACGTATATCAACATGCTGGATAGCTGATTGATTGTTCTATGCATGCTTAGGGTAAAGCTATATCTGACTATATAATCCAATTATTCTGGAAGGAGAAAGAATACCTATGGCAAGAGAATTTTCGTTGAAGAACACGCGTAATATCGGTATCATGGCTCACATTGATGCTGGTAAAACGACGACTACTGAACGTATTCTTTATTACACTGGCCGTATTCATAAAATTGGTGAAACACATGAAGGTGCTTCACAAATGGACTGGATGGAACAAGAGCAAGACCGTGGTATTACAATCACATCTGCTGCAACAACAGCAGCATGGAATGGACACCGCGTAAACATCATCGATACACCTGGACACGTAGACTTCACTGTAGAGGTTGAACGTTCATTACGTGTACTTGATGGTGCAGTAACAGTACTTGACGCACAATCAGGTGTAGAACCTCAAACTGAAACAGTTTGGCGTCAAGCAACAACTTACGGTGTACCACGTATTGTATTTGTAAACAAAATGGACAAAATTGGTGCTAACTTCGATTACGCAGTAAGTACTTTACATGACCGTTTACAAGCAAATGCAGCACCTATTCAATTACCAATCGGTGCTGAAGATGAATTTGAAGCAATCATTGACTTAGTTCAAATGAAATGTTTCAAATATAACAATGATTTAGGTACAGAAATCGAAGAAATCGAAATTCCAGCGGATTATCAAGATCGTGCTGAAGAAGCACGTGAAGCGTTAATCGAAGCTGTGGCTGAAACAAACGATGACTTAATGGAAAAATACTTAGGTGGAGAAGAATTAACAGTTGAAGAGATTAAAGACGCAATCCGTCAAGCAACAACAGATGTTGAATTCTACCCAGTATTATGTGGTACAGCATTCAAAAACAAAGGTGTTCAATTAATGTTGGACGCAGTTATTGATTACTTACCATCACCATTAGATGTTAAGCCTATCGTTGGTCACCGTGCTGATGATCCTGACGAAGAAGTGATTGCTAAAGCAGACGATTCTGCTGAATTCGCAGCGTTAGCATTCAAAGTTATGACTGACCCTTATGTTGGTAAATTAACATTCTTCCGTGTGTACTCTGGAACATTAACTTCAGGTTCATATGTTAAAAACTCAACAAAAGATAAACGTGAACGTGTAGGTCGTATTTTACAAATGCACGCAAACTCACGTGAAGAAATCAGCACAGTATACTCAGGTGATATTGCTGCTGCAGTAGGTCTTAAAGATACTACAACAGGTGACACGCTTTGTGGTGAGAAAAATGACATCATTCTTGAGTCAATGGAATTCCCAGAGCCTGTTATTCACTTATCGGTTGAGCCAAAATCAAAAGCTGACCAAGATAAAATGTCACAAGCATTACAAAAATTACAAGAAGAAGACCCAACATTCAAAGCACATACAGACGATGAAACTGGTCAAGTTATCATCGGTGGTATGGGTGAACTTCATCTTGATATTATTGTTGACCGTATGAAGAAAGAATTTAACGTAGAAGCTAATGTTGGTGCGCCAATGGTATCTTACCGTGAAACGTTCAAACAATCAGCAGCAGTACAAGGTAAATTCTCTCGTCAATCTGGTGGTCGTGGTCAATACGGTGACGTTCATATCGAATTCACACCTAACGAAACTGGTGAAGGTTTCGAATTCGAAAATGCTATCGTTGGTGGTGTTGTTCCTCGTGAATACATCCCATCAGTTGAACAAGGTCTTAAAGACGCAATGGAAAATGGTGTCTTAGCTGGATATCCATTAATCGATGTAAAAGCAAAATTATTTGACGGTTCATACCATGATGTCGATTCATCTGAAATGGCCTTCAAAATTGCTGCATCTTTAGCACTTAAAGAAGCTGCTAAAAAATGTGATCCAGTTATCTTAGAACCAATGATGAAAGTTACAATCGAAATGCCTGAAGAATATTTAGGCGATATCATGGGTGACGTAACAGCACGCCGTGGTCGTGTAGATGGTATGGAAGCTCGCGGTAACGCACAAGTTGTTAACGCTTATGTACCACTTTCAGAAATGTTCGGTTATGCAACATCATTACGTTCTAATACACAAGGTCGCGGTACTTACACAATGTACTTCGATCACTACTCAGAAGTTCCAAAATCAATTTCAGAAGAAATCATCAAAAAGAACAAAGGTGAATAATTCACTGAAGTAGTTATCACTTGTTTATAAATTGATTTTTTCAGCAAAATGATTTATAAAGGTAATAAAGAAAATATGTCTCATGTTAGTGAGTAACTTTCATGAGATATATTAAAAAAATTAATTCATAATTTGAATAGGAGAGATTTTATAATGGCAAAAGAAAAATTTGATCGCTCAAAAACACATGCCAATATTGGTACTATCGGTCACGTTGACCATGGTAAAACTACATTAACAGCTGCAATCGCAACTGTATTAGCAAAACACGGTGACAGTGTTGCTCAATCATACGACATGATCGACAACGCTCCAGAAGAAAAAGAACGTGGTATCACAATCAATACTTCACACATTGAATACCAAACTGACAAACGTCACTATGCACACGTTGACTGCCCAGGACACGCTGACTACGTTAAAAACATGATCACTGGTGCTGCACAAATGGACGGTGGTATCTTAGTAGTATCTGCTGCTGACGGTCCAATGCCACAAACTCGTGAGCACATCTTATTATCACGTAACGTTGGTGTACCAGCATTAGTTGTATTCTTAAACAAAGTTGACATGGTTGACGATGAAGAATTATTAGAATTAGTAGAAATGGAAGTTCGTGACTTATTATCTGAATACGACTTCCCAGGCGATGACGTACCTGTAATCGCTGGTTCAGCATTAAAAGCTTTAGAAGGCGATGCTGCATACGAAGAAAAAATCTTAGAATTAATGAACGCTGTTGACGAGTACATTCCAACTCCAGAACGTGACTCTGATAAACCATTCATGATGCCAGTTGAGGACGTATTCTCAATCACTGGTCGTGGTACAGTAGCTACTGGCCGTGTTGAACGTGGTCAAATCAAAGTTGGTGAAGAAGTTGAAATCATCGGTTTAACTGAAGAATCAGCTAAAACAACTGTTACTGGTGTAGAAATGTTCCGTAAGTTATTAGACTATGCTGAAGCTGGTGACAACATTGGTGCATTATTACGTGGTGTTTCACGTGAAGATGTACAACGTGGTCAAGTATTAGCAGCTCCAGGTTCTATTACACCACATACAAAATTTAAAGCGGAAGTTTACGTATTATCAAAAGACGAAGGTGGACGTCACACTCCTTTCTTCTCTAACTACCGCCCACAATTCTATTTCCGTACTACTGACGTAACTGGTGTTGTTAACTTACCAGAAGGTACTGAAATGGTAATGCCTGGCGATAACGTTGAAATGGAAGTTGAATTAATTTCTCCAATCGCTATCGAAGACGGTACTCGTTTCTCAATCCGTGAAGGTGGACGTACTGTAGGATCAGGCGTTGTAACTGAAATCCACGAATAAGATAAACTATATCTTTGAGATAGAAAAGCTAGCGCATTTGCGCTAGCTTTTTTGTATTTCTTGTAATGATTGGGAGCTGTGAACTTCTCCAACTAAAACTTGTTGTTAGGACACAACATCTATGTTGCATTAAAAATATAAAAGGGACATGTTGGAGCACGTCCCGAAAGAGCCCGTTAAAAAGACGGTGACTAAAGTATGATGTAAAAAACCATCACCTTCGCCAAAGTCAGTGATGGTTATTTTTTAGGTAAATATCAAGCATGATAAGCACGAGACCTATGAGTGAAACAACAAATGAGCCGAATCCTATCATAAGGAGCAGTGCTTCTGCTACTAATACCATTAGGGCTTCTCCTTTCTAAAGATTTGGGACATGCCATTCATAGGCACCCCCTCCTTATACTCAGATAGCCACCATCCACTTAACTTGCTCACCGATATTCTATCGAACTCTAAATCTAATTCGTATATAAACTAAATAAAATTCTAACTATTCTGCACCAAGTCACGTGATTTATGTGTATAAACCAAAAGACCCTAAACTTCAGTTATTGAGATTTAAGGTCTTTTGCATTTTAAAGGACACCTTCAAGTTCTAGTATTTTCATAAATGTACTGACGGTATATTTCATTGCCGCTTCATCAATATCAAAGTGTGGACTATGATGTGGCCAATCGGTTTTTTTCTCTGGATTACCACAACCGGTAAAGAAAAAGGCACCAGGTAAAGCATGTAAATAGTATGAGAAGTCTTCCCCAATCATCATTAAATCTGAATCATGGTAGCGGAAGTTTAAAGCATTAGCTGCTGTTTTGACAACCTCTGCAGATTTTTCATGATTATAGACAGGTGGATAACCATTCACATAATCTAAGTCATACGTAATATCATTCGCGACAGCTAAGCCTTGCAAAAGCTTCTCCAATTTTGTACGAATATGTTGTTGGACTGTTGAATCAAAAGTACGAACGGTTCCACGACATTGTGCAGTATCTGGAATGACATTGTCGGCATCACCTGCTTCGATTTTACCGAATGAAATCACAGCTTGTTTCACAGGGTCAAGCGTACGTGACACAATTTTTTGGGTGCTTAAAATAAATTCTGCCAAAATGACAATGGGATCAATGGTCTCGTGCGGCTTTGCGCCGTGACCGCCTTTACCATAAATCGTGATGTTGAATTCATCTGCTTGTGCCATCATTGCACCGGGGCGTGTATGAATCGTCCCTGTTGGATAACCACTCCATAAGTGATTGCCGTATATTTTATCTACACCAGCAAGTGCCTTGTCTGCAATCATACCTTGCGCACCACCTGGCGTTTCTTCTTCGCCATATTGGAAGATCAGTACAACGGCGCCTTTTAGTTGATTTTGATGCGCATGTAAAAGTTCAGCAACTGTTAGTAAAATAGCGGTATGACCATCGTGACCACAGGCATGCATGACACCTGGAATTTTTGAGCGATATGGTACGTCTTTTACATCTTCTATTGGTAAGGCGTCAAAGTCTGCACGTAATGCAATTGTAGGACCTTGTTCAGTATTTCCAATAGTTGCGACAATCCCGTTATGACCGACACGTTCGCGAATGGTAAAATTAAGATGTTTTAACCTTTCAAGAATGTAGGCATGTGTCTGTTTTTCTTGAAATGAGCGTTCTGGATATTGGTGCAAATGACGGCGTATCGCAATCGTTTCGTGCGCTTTTTCGCCTGCACATTGGAACCAATCAGTCATGGATCATCTACTCCTTCGTAAAGATTATGCTAATATTATACACTTGCTTTTAAGTTTGTTCAAAATACGTTATGATAAAAGTGTATTAGCAAATAGGAAAGGGGAATGAATCGTGGTACAAAGGCTACAAGACTTTCTAGAAGAAAACATTAGCTATTTGAAAGACAACGGTTTATACAATGAGATTGACATAATCGAAGGAGCGAATGGTCCTAAAATTACAATTGCAGGTAAAGAATACATCAACTTGTCTTCTAACAACTATTTAGGGCTTGCGACAGATGCTGATTTAAAAGCAGCAGCAAAAGAAGCAGTTGACTCACATGGTGTGGGGGCAGGTGCTGTGCGTACAATCAATGGGACACTTGATTTACATGATGAGCTAGAAAAAACATTAGCTGAATTCAAAGGGACAGAAGCAGCTATTGCTTATCAATCAGGCTTCAACTGTAACATGGCAGCTATTTCAGCGGTTATGAACAAGAATGATGCAATTTTATCAGACGAATTAAACCATGCGTCTATTATTGATGGTTGTCGTTTATCAAAAGCTAAAATCATTCGTGTCAACCACTCAGATATGGATGACTTACGCAAAAAAGCGAAAGAAGCTGTTGAGTCAGGTCAGTATAATAAAGTCATGTATATTACTGACGGTGTCTTTAGTATGGATGGTGACGTTGCGAAGTTACCTGAAATCGTGGAAATATGTGAAGAATACGGCATTATGGTGTATGTTGACGATGCACATGGTTCAGGTGTGATGGGTAAAGGTGCTGGTACAGTGAAACACTTCGGCTTACAAGATAAAGTCGACTTCCAAATCGGTACATTATCTAAAGCAATTGGTGTTGTTGGCGGATATGTTGCTGGTTCACAACAATTGATTGACTGGTTGAAAGTACAATCACGCCCATTTTTATTCTCAACTTCTTTAGCGCCTGCAGATACCAAAGCGATTACAACAGCAGTGAAAAAATTAATGGCATCTACAGAGCTACATGATAAATTGTGGGATAATGCGCATTACTTAAAAGAAGGATTAAACAAATTAGGTTTTAACACTGGAGAATCTGAAACACCAATTACACCTGTTATCATTGGTGATGAAAAGAAAACACAAACATTCAGTAAACGCTTGATGGAAGAAGGGGTTTACGTTAAATCTATCGTATTCCCAACAGTGCCACGTGGTACAGGCCGTGTACGTAATATGCCAACTGCAGCACATACGAAAGAAATGTTAGATGAAGCATTAGCTGTGTATGAACGTGTTGGTAAGGAATTAGATGTTATTTCATAATTAAATATTAACAATTGAATGCAGTCACTCGCATAGGGTGGCTGCATTTTTAGATAGGAGAATATCGATGAAATTCGGGCAATATAATATTGATACATTTTGGCTAATATGTATAGGTATATTTTTATTTTTTTCATTAATGGAACCTTGGATGTTAATAACGGTTGTATTACTCCTTATTGTAGCAATAGAGAAGGACGATGCGCAGTGAAGGGAAGTATTCCTATGTCTGTATAGTAAACATTATTTTGTGTGTATGCTCTACGTGTACAAGAAAGCGCTTAAATGTTATAATACAATTAAATAAGTATTTTATGAGCACACTATAAGAACAAATGTATTTATCAGAGAGACAGTTAGGAGATGTCATAATTTATGGAAAGAATATTTATCACTGGCGCATTAGGTCAAATTGGTACAGAACTTGTTGCGAAATGTCGTGAAATTTATGGAAATGACAATGTATTAGCAACAGATATTCGTGAGCCAGAAGCAGGTTCTATTGTTGCTGAAGGTCCATTTGAGATTTTAGATGTGACAGACGCAGAAAAAATGGAGCAATTGATTGCTGACTTCAAACCAGACACAATGATGCATATGGCAGCTTTATTATCAGCGACTGCAGAACAAAAGCCATTACTCGCATGGAATTTGAATATGGGTGGCTTAGTGAATGCTTTAGAGGCTGCACGTAAATATGATTTACAATTCTTCACACCAAGCTCAATCGGTGCATTTGGTCCGAATACCCCTAAGAAAAATACACCACAAGTTACGATTCAACGTCCGAACACAATGTACGGTGTGAACAAAGTATCAGGTGAATTATTATGTGATTATTACTTTACGAAGTTTGGTGTTGATACGCGTAGTGTGCGCTTCCCAGGTTTAATCTCTTATGTGAAAGAACCAGGTGGCGGTACAACAGATTATGCGGTAGATATTTACTTCCAAGCCGTTCGTGAAGGTAAATACACAAGCTATATTGATCGTGGTACTTATATGGATATGATGTTTATGGATGATGCGATTGACGCGATTATTAAGTTGATGGAAGCGGATGGTGACAAGTTAATCAACCGTAACGCTTATAATTTAAGTGCGATGAGTATCGAGCCTGAGATGGTTAAAGAAGCAATCCAAGAACACGATCCGAACTTCACAGTAGATTACGATGTGGATCCAGTTCGTCAAGGCATTGCGGAAAGCTGGCCAGATAGTATTGATACAAGCTGTGCACGTGATGAATGGGGATTTAATCCACAATATGACTTAGCAGCGATGACAACACGTATGCTAGAAGGTATCAAAGCAAAAGAAAAATAAAATGTATAATAGATAAATTGTGAGGCAGTACGCGTTATGATTAACGGTGTAACTGCCTCGATTTTTATGCGCTAAAACGGTTAAGAATATATTTAATTTTCTTAAAACTCATTGAATTATAATGGTCAAATTGGTATAATGCATATATTACATTTACATCATTACAGGGGGCATTATTATGACAGAATTAGTGAAGTTAGAACAACGTCAAGCGTTAAAAGAGAAGCCAGATCAATCCTCGTTAACGTTTGGTGAAGTATTTACAGACTACATGTTAAGCTTTGACTATACAGAAGGTCAAGGATGGCATGACCTAAAAATCATACCGTATGCACCAATTGAAATTTCTCCGGCTGCGCAAAGTATACATTATGGTCAATCGGTATTTGAAGGCTTGAAGGCGTATAAACATAACGGAGAAGTTGTGTTATTCCGACCAGATGAGAACTTTAAACGTATTAACGTGTCATTAGAACGTTTAAAAATGCCACGAATTGATGAAGATTTATTATTAGAAGGTTTAAAACAATTAGTAGACGTAGACCGCGATTGGGTACCAGAGGGTGAAGGTCAATCACTCTACATTCGTCCGGTTGTTTTTGCGACACAAGATATATTAGGAGTAGCCCCATCTAAAAATTATCGTTTATTAATTATTTTATCGCCATCAGGTTCTTACTATGGTGGAGATTCATTACGTACTACTAAAATTTATGTTGAAGATGAATATGTACGTGCTGTTCGTGGCGGTGTAGGCTTTGCGAAAGTTGCAGGTAACTATGCAGCAAGTTTATTAGCACAAGCGAATGCGAATGAGCTCGGTTTTGACCAAGTATTATGGTTAGATGGTGTTGAACAAAAGTATATTGAAGAAGTAGGTAGTATGAACATCTTCTTCGTGATTAACGGTAAAGTTGTGACACCTTCATTGAACGGTAGTATTTTACCAGGTATTACACGTAAAACGGTACTTGCATTAGCTGAAACATTAGGCTATGAAGTAGAAGAACGTCGTGTATCAATTGATGAGTTATTCGAACACTACGAAAAAGGCGAATTAGAAGAGGTATTTGGAACGGGTACAGCTGCCGTTATTTCTCCAGTGGGTGAATTACAATTCAAAGATAAGAAAATGGTTATTAACAACAACGAAACTGGTAAAGTGACACAAGCTTTATATGATAACTATACAGGTATTCAAAGTGGCAAGTTAGACGATCCACATAACTGGCGCTTAGTGGTACCACATTATGAAAGATAAGTTGTTTTATTAAACAATCACATATAGCATGTTATTTCCCCGCATCTTAGGCAAAGAGACTTGGATGTGGGGATTTGATTTTATGAGGTTGAATAATGATGGAATATATGGGATGAGGAGTCAGTTTGAAAGCAAGCGATATAAAAGAACTGAATTTATAGTAGCAATCTAATATAATAGACAGCATAGAATAAGAAAAATAAATGGTATATGCTATAAAAATTTTAAGAATGGAGTTTATTTATGAAGAAGGAAATGAAAGCACAAATTGTACAGTTAATTAAGGACGCATGGATTGATGATATTTTAAACACACAAGATATAGAAGTTCTAGAAAAGCGTAATAAACACTACCTTAAAGCATTGAGACAGATTGAATTGTTACAGCCAGAAGATAAAGAAGCGATTGCAGATAACATAAGTGAGCAACTACCTACTCATCAACATAAAAAAGAGAATAGCGATACGTATACATTTGTACGTCATTTATTAGGCGGTGAGGGTGTTAACCCAGAGACAGGAAAAACTGTTTTTGTACCGGAATCGGTAGTCAGAAATGAAGCATTAGAGCATGGCGATAAGTTGATTTTTGAAGAAAATGGCAATGGATATAACAGACATGCGTATCACAAGTTGAATGCGGAAAAGGATCACTCTGTAGCGGCTATCGACATTGAGTGTTATGACTATGCAATTGTGGACTATGATGACAGCATTCATAGATATATTTGTAAAAAGCATTTTGATCATGGTGAATTAAAGAGTATCCCAATGTGCTTATTGAATGAGAAAGATGTTATTAAATTTAATATTAATAAAGAGGATATTGTTAGTATTGCACATACGCCAAATCATACGACATCACGTATTAGATGGAAATATGATGCGGATGAGATTATGCCAACACCTGTGAAGAAAAAAGCTTCTTATTACAAAGAAGACCATGAGTCTCAAGAGCTGGATGAAGCGGAGAAAGAAGTATTTAAAGATATTGAAGTGGGGATCATAGGAGCAAGTCAGTTTATCAATAACTATATAGAAGAAGTGGAACAACGTGGCGGCAAGGTACATCATACGGAATCGGATACACAGTTGCAAGTAGAGACACTAGTGAGTAAATCGGATATTGTGGTGATTCCTATTCTAACTGTAAGCCATGCCAAAGCTGAACAGGCGAAAGCGAAAGCCAAGAAAGAAGAAAAGCCATTTATTATCTTGAAAAACAGTGGTAGAAGTAGCTTTGTCAATGAGTTGAAAGAACATTTACATTTGATTAAACGTGAAGAAGAAGCGGAATGATTTGGGTTTTAATAGAGTGAGTTTTTGATAAGAAGAAAAAGCGTCTGATCATGGAGTGTGTTCAGACGCTTTTTCTATGCCTAAGTCCATTTGAAGGATATTATGTATTATGAAATGGGGTTCAAATGGATTTGAAAGATTTTATGGGTACTTATTATGTTAATCTGAATATAGTAAGATTTATGTGATGTATTGTATTTTTAAGATAAGTGCAATATAAAGAACTATTTAAGGAGGCATAGCAATGAAATCAAAGTTTGATGTCATAATGGGAATCATGATGATAGTAGTAGCAATTTTTGTATATATATTGACACCTGAACATTATGGTGTGCCGTTATTAATGCTTATAACAGGGATATCATTTATTGTAATGGGGATTAAGGGGCCGCCAAAATTTAAAAAAGGTAAAAGTAACAAGAAGACTGATAGATAAAAGTGGAGCATGACTATCTAAAATGCGCACAATGTGGGATTGGGCTTGTTACATAAAATAATTAGCACAATAAAAATTTAGATAAGTCGATTAATTAGAGGTGTTATCTATCATTTTAGTAAATAAGCAAGATCCAAAAAAATTTACAAGTGAGCGAGTTATAGAAGTAGTGTAAGTTTATTGTTACTATGGTAATTGCATTGCATTATGTAGAAACAGGTGATGATAATGACGATAAAATGGCTATTATTCGATAAAGATGGGACACTCATTCAATTTGATCAAAGTTGGGTGAGGTTAGGGATTCAACTAGTAGATGATGTTTGTGCGCATTTTGAGATTGATCAACGTGATGCTGTTTATGATGAGATTGGTATTGAAGGAGATGCTTTTCGACCAAATAGCGTGATGGCATCGGGATCGCTTGAAGAGATGGCAGCGATATTTGAGCATTATACAGATGTTGAGACGTATGAATGGGTTTGTATGCGTAGTCAGCAATTAATCAATACACGCGTACCAGAAAGTAAGCTTTATCCAGGCGTTCGTAAAACATTGGCTAAACTCCAAGCGCATGGTTACCTATTGGCGATTGTGACGGGAGACAATGCTCATGGCGTGTCACATTTCTTAAAACAGACAGGTCTTCAAGATATGTTTGCTTGTGTAATTTCAACGAATGGTGATAACTATGAAAAGCCAGATAAGCGCCTTTTAGAGCCACTGTGGTCGCGTGGTGTAACTGGAAAAGAAATGGTAATGATTGGCGATACGGACTTAGATATGCAGACTGGTCGCGAAGCAAAATGTGCCAAGACAATCGGTGTGCGCACTGGATTGGGATATGAAGCGTCATTTGAAGAAGCGGATGTTGTGGTGGAAGATGTCACATACGTATTAGAATATTTATGAACTCCCACTATATTTTATAAGTTATTATATTTTATAAGTTATTCTGGTATAATTACTAAAGATATGCTGTTCAAAGTGAATGTGGGCAGCGAAATGTTACATATTTATTAGTTTTATGTGTGGCAATGTATTGCGTGTATCATTCTATCTTGTCGCTAAGAGACTAATTATTTATAATCTAGATGAATACATATTAATACAATTTAGCAAAATTTTAAATTAATGAATGAAGAAAGGATGAGTATGCTTGAAAAAAGACTTTCCTTATCTTAAATGGTTTAAATTATTAGGCATGGCCTTGTTTGTTGGTGCATTGGTGTACTTCCCTGTTCTTTATCGCTATTTAAAACATGGCATTGTTTATAGTGGAAGATATGATGGCATTAAACAAATGGTACCGTTTCAAAAATTCTTGTATGAACGGATGGCGAGCTTTTCGTCCTTTTATGATGTCGGTTTTGGGCTAGGTGGCGACTATTTTACAGATCTTACCTATTATTATACAACGTCTCCTATGATGTATCTTAACTTTTTGAGCATCAAAGTGGTTGAAACGTTAGGATTGGTTGACCCAACAAATATTGATTTTTGGGCAACGAATCAACTCGTTGTTGCTTATTTCAAATGTGCACTTACTTTCTTAGCAACATATGGTATGTTGAAAATGTTTAAAATAGAGAAGCCCTATCGCTTTGTAGGTGCGATGCTTTATAGTGCTTCAACGGTCTTTTACTTTTTCAATTTTGCATGGTCATTTTTCGGGGATGTCATGCTTTATTTACCGCTGGCTATTTGGGGAATGGAACGTTTCTTTAAACAACGTAAAATCGGATTATTTATTATTGCGATTGCATTGACGTTATTTTCTAACTTCTATTTCAGTTATTACCTTGCGCTAGCTTTGGCTGCTTATTTGATTTATCGCATGATTGATAAGCACCCAGACGATGTTGTGACGCGTTGGAAAAAACTATGGCTGCTTTGTCCAGCAGTAATCATTAGTTTGTGTGTCGCATCACTGGGTTTTCTAACAGGTGTCCGCGCCTTTCTTAATAATGATCGTAAACTGGTTGATTTTGAAGTGCCGTTTCTTATTGATTTTTCACCAGATTATCATATTTTTTCAAATGGACTTCATTTCACTATTACTTTTATTGCGCTTGTGGCACTCTTTACATTTAAACTGTATCGTCATTACTATTATCGTTTATTTGCGATATTTACATGGATTTTACTGATTGGTTCACTTTCACAATATACGGATAGCTTATTTAATGGGTTATCCTTCCCAGAAAGACGTTGGGGCTTTTTGTTAGTGATGTCGACAAGTGTGCTCATCGCATTATGGTTGAAGCACCTTGCTGAGTTGACATGGCGCAGTTATTTGATTTCGCTATTGCCATTGGTCCCATTAGCGATTGCGACGGTTAACTTATCATCAGGTCGTATGTGGTGGATGGTTGCTAGTGCGTTGATTTTATGTCTTGTAGCGTATTGTATTGTTGCGCGACAAAGCTTTTCTCAAAAAATGATGTATATTATCATTGGTCTTTTTATCGCACAACAATTTCTGTTGGTATGGAATTACCGTACCAATAATATGATGCGATATGAAACGACATTGGAGACATTGCATTCACCAGATTATCATAGTGATGTGTTACAACATAAGATTGATAAGATTACAGATAAACAGTCACCAATGGAACGCATTGATTATATTAGCAATTTCGCGGTGAATACGAGTATGCTGTACAATTTTAATGGTGTCGCGCTGTATTCTAGTATTTTTGATGGTGCTATTTTAGAATACTATGACAAACTCATGCAGGTTAATATGGGATATGATTCCAACAGTTATTATCGTACGTTTGGAGATCGCGCGAATATGTTTGCTTTATGGGGTGTGACGGATCGTATTAGAAAAGGCGATGACAATTCAATTCCTTATGGTATGGAACGTCAGGAGAAATTCAGTGACAGAGGTGTAACATGGATACGTAGTCACAATACATTTGATTATCCTGCGGCGCATCTGACATCGAAAGTTTTTGATGCTTCCGATTTAAAATCACCTTTAGACCGCGAACATGCGATGCTTGAAGGGGTTGTATTAGATGGTGAGAAAGCAAATACACCATTTTACGCAAATCCGAACTTAGTTAAGTTTGCTGACATTACACCGCGTGATGCGAAACAACAAGGATTTCAATTGACTGTTTCAAAAGATTTAGGTGGTTTAGATATCTCGATGCCCCCTGATTTATTAGCGAAATATAAAGACTATTACTTAGAGATGGATGTGGAGTTATTATATCCGAATACACCGCATTATTTAATTGTAGATAACTTTTACCAGGAACGTAGGGAACTTACGCAGCGTTATAGACGTTTTGTAACACCTGTAACAGTTCGTGTATCTGCAAATGAACCAATGCAACTTAAGCTTAAAAAAGGCACATATCGTGTGAATATCAAAGGCATTTATGGTGAAGATTATACAACATTAGAAAAAGCACAAAATGATGTCAAACCGGTGAAAGTGACGAGAAACAAACGTAATATACGTGTTGATATGAAGCCGACGAAAAAGTCATATCTTGTATTGCCGATGCCATATCGTGATGGTTTGAAAGCTGAAGTAGATGGTGAGGCAAGAGGAGTGGAAAAAGGAAATGGCTTACAGACGGTAATTCCAGTTAACAAAGGAGAAAAAGAAGTGATACTCCATTATGAATTACCGCATTGGCGTGTCTATCTCGTGCTGACACTTTTAGGTGTTATCGGTGCCATTATCTATCGTAAGTGGTTACGACGCAACAGTTAGTCTGACAATTGAATGTTTCTTTATGTAAACGGGTTCCTATTGTTAGACAGTATTTCTAATAATTTGGGGCCTTTTTACATATCCATTTAGATGATTGAAGGTTGTCTTTGATGGGAGGCTTTAAGCGCACCATTAATGAATAACTGGGATTAAACATCATGTGATGAAGAGATAAAGATGTGATGCAACGTGTGTAATATCTCTAATAATCTTATAAATGGAGCTTCAAGAGGTGTACAATAAGCGTCATATTTTTATCAATATTGAAAGAGTGAATACTATTGAAAAAAGAATTTTTGAATCATAAATCATTTAAATTGTTGAGCATGGCCTTTTTAGTCGCAACGCTTGTGTATTTTCCTGTATTTTATCGCTATCTTGTAGACGGTACGGTGTATAGTGGAAAATATGATGGGATTAGACAACTAGTGCCATTCCAAATGTTTTTGTACGAGAGGATGTCAAATCTATCATCTTTTTATGATGTTGGTTTTGGACTGGGTGGAGATTACTTCACAGATCTCTCCTATTATTACACAACGTCGCCTTTAATGTATATCAACTTTTTGGGTATTAAGTTGTTTCAAACGTTGAGATTGGTGGATCCATCAAGTATTGATTTCTGGGCGGGGAATCAGATTGTTGTGGCCTTTTTAAAATGTATGATTACATTTCTAGCGGCATATGGCATGTTGAAAACGTTTAAAATGGAGAAGCGTTATTGCTTTTTAGGTGCGATGCTTTATAGTGCGTCAACGATTTTTTACTTTTTCAATTTTATATGGTCATTTTTTGGCGATGTTATGCTTTTTTTACCATTATCTATTTGGGGAATGGAACGCTTCTTCAAAAAAAGAAAAATCGGATTATTTGTTTTTGCTATTTCATTAACTTTATTTTCTAACTTTTATTTTAGTTATTATGAAGTAATTGCGCTAACTATTTATTTGATTTATCGCATGATTGACACACATCCAGATGATATTGTCGTACGTTGGAAAAAGTTATGGCTGCTATTCCCAGCAGTGTTGATTAGTTTGTGTATTGCTTCGTTTGGTTTTTTAACGGGCGTGCATGGCTTCTTGCATAATGACCGTAAACTGATCGATTTTAATGTGCCATTGCTGATTGATTTTTCTCAAAGGTATCATATTTTTTCAAATGGCTATGATTTTACAATTACTTTTATTGTGTTAGTAGCACTTTTTTCATTTAAGTTATATCGTCACTATTATTATCGATTGTTTGCAATATTGACATGGATTTTACTTATCGGTTCGCTTACACCACATATTGATAGCTTCTTTAATGGCTTTTCATTCCCAGAAAGACGATGGGGGTTCCTGTTAGTGCTATCAACAAGTGTCCTTATGGCATTATGGGTGAAGTATTTTAAGGAATTGATGTGGCATAATTATTTGATATCATTATTACCACTTATTCCATTAGCCATAGCCACTGTTAATATGTCGGAAGGACGTATGCGATGGATGATCGTAAGTGTCTTAATTTTATGCATTGTAGGATATTGTGTGTTTATGCAAAAAGGTTTCAATAAGAAAATAGCTTTGCTCATTATTGCCCTGTTTGTCGTCCAGCAATTTGTCATGCTATTGAATTATCGCACAAATCAATTGGCACAATATGAACCTAATTTAGACCTTCTGCATTCACCAGATTATCATAGTGATATCATGCAAAAAAAGATTAATAAGATGAAAGATAAGCAGTCACCGTTGGATCGTATTGATTATATTGGTGTGGTTGCGAATACAGGTATGTTGTATCGATTCAATAGTTTGTCGCTGTATTCCAGTATTTTTGATGGTGAGATACTAGAATATTATGACAAGTTGATGCAGATTAATATGGGCTTAGATTATAACAGTTACTACCGCACACTGGGAGATCGTGCAAATCTATTATCGTTATGGGGTGTTACAGACCGCATTCGAAAAGGAAGTGACCTGTCTTTACCATATGGCATGGAGCGACGAGAGACTTTTAAAGATAGAATTGTGACATGGACGCATAGTCATAACACGATTGATTATCCTGCAGCGCATCTAACATCAAAAATTTTCGATGCTGCGGATTTAAAGTCACCTTTAGACCGTGAGCATGCGATGCTTGAAGGTGTTGTCATAGGTGGAAAGAAAGCGAATACGCCATTTTACGAAAATCCGAATCTTGTTAAATTTGCAGGCATTACACCACGAGATGCGAAACAACAAGGCTTTCAATTAACTGTCTTCAAAGATTTAGGTGGTCTTGATATCAAAATGCCTCCTGAATTGTCAGGAAGATATAAAGATTATTATTTAGAAATGGATATTGAATTATTACATCCAAATGCACACCATTATTTACTTGTTGATGAATTTTATCAGGCACGTCAAGAACTTAATCAACGTTATAGACGTTTCGTTACACCTGTAACAGTCCGTGTATCGGCAAAAGATATCATGCAACTCAAACTTAAAAAAGGCACATATCGTGTCAACATTAAAGGTATTTACGGCGAAGACTATGCAACATTAGAAAAAGCAAAAGACGAAGTCATACCGGTTAAAGTGACAAAAAATAAACGAGATATACATGTAGCAATAAAACCAACGAAAAAGTCTTATCTTGTAATGCCAATGCCATATCGTGGTGGTTTGAAAGCTGAAGTAGATGGCAAACCAAGGGATGTGGAAAAGGGCAATGGCTTACAAACTGTGATTCCAGTTAATAAGGGTGAGAAAGAGGTTATCATTTATTATGAGCTGCCATATTGGCGTTTATACCTTGTGATGACAATTGTTGGTATTATCAGTGCGTTTGTCTATCGCAAATGGTTGCGTCGTACGAGTTAGTCTAAATAACATACAGAAATCCCCTCGCTATCTCGGTAGTAAGGGGATTTTTCAACGTTTAACGTGTATCAACTTGGCGATGTGTTTGGATAATATGTGCAATTTTTGCGATGACTTTATCGATGGAATCTGGATCGCCGTATAAGTCGTATTCTTTAATATTCACGCGAACGACTGGGCATGCATTGAACTGATTAATCCAATTGTCATAGCGTTTGAACAGCATTTGCCAATATTCCGGATCTGTATCCATTTCCATTTGACGACCACGCGTATTAATACGATCAATTACGCTGTCATAATCAGATTCTAAATAGATGAGTACGTCTGGCTTTGGAAAGTATGGCGTCATCACCATAGCGTCGAATAGATTTGAGTATGTTTCAAAGTCTTCTTCTGTCATCGTACCTTGTTCTTGGTGCATTTTCGCAAAAATATCAACGTCTTCATAAATCGAACGGTCTTGAATAAAGCCACCGCCGTATTCAAACATGCGCTTTTGTTCTTTAAAGCGTTCAGCTAAAAAGTAAATCTGCAAGTGAAAACTCCAACGATTGAAATCATCGTAAAATTTGTCTAAGTAAGGGTTATGGTCTACGTTTTCATAAGATGTCCGAAAGTTTAATTTGTCAGCAAGTGCGCGTGTTAATGATGATTTACCAACACCTACTGTTCCAGCAATCGTAATGACTGCATCTGATGGAATATTATAGTTTGTCATATGTATGTCCTCCGATTAAGTCGTTAATACGTGATAAGACGTGTTCATAGTCTTCAGGATTGTTTACGAAGTCGATATCTGTAGTATCAATCCATAGGACACTATGACCTTCACGTGATAGTTGTTCATAATACATCGCATAGTCTTTTTTGAGTTTTAACAAGTAGTTGTCTTCAATATGTGCTTCAAAGCTGCGATCACGCTTGGCAATGCGTTCTTTCAATACGGATAAATCAGCATCTAATATAATAGTATAGTCAGGTGTGATTAAGTCTTCCGTCAAGATATTATAAATACGAGAAAACTTTGTGTATTCTGCTTCTGAAAGCGTGTTGCGTGCGAAGATTTTGTTTTTATAAATGTGATAGTCACACACAATACCTTGATTAAGTTCTGCCAAATCTTGATAGGCTTTGTATCGGTTACAGAGAAAGAACATTTCTGTTTGAAAGCTCCACTTGGAAATATCTTCGTAAAAGTCAGAAAGGAACGGGTTTTCCCCGACGATTTCTTTTGCTTCATAAAAGTGGTAAGATTGACTCAACTTGTGTGTGAGTGAGGATTTACCAACGCCAATCGGTCCTTCAATAACGATAAATGGTTGTGTCATATATTTTCGCTCCATCTCTTAGTAGTCAGTACTACAAATTTTAACATAAGTGAGGCTATTTCTGTATGAGAAGTCATGAATATTATATGTCACTTGCATTGGAGGAAGCATATCAAGCAGCAACTAAAGGAGAGGTGCCTATTGGTGCTGTTATTGTGAAAGACGACCAGGTTATTGCTCGCGCACATAATTTGCGAGAGACCTTGCAGTTGCCGACTGCGCATGCTGAGCATCTCGCAATCGAACAAGCAGCACAAGCGCTTAAAACTTGGAGATTAGAGGGATGTACGCTGTATGTCACTTTAGAGCCGTGTGTCATGTGTGCTGGAACGATTGTGATGAGTCGTGTTGAGCAAGTTGTATATGGTGCAGAAGACCCAAAAGGTGGGTGTAGTGGGAGCTTAATGAACTTGATAGAGGACGCACAGATGAATCACCGTGCCAAAGTTGTACGTGGTGTGCTTGCTTATTCATGTGGTCAGCAACTCAAAACTTTTTTTAAAACATTACGTCAGCGTAAAAAAGAGAAGTCTCATAAATAAGTTGAGTGACTGATATTTATATAAAAGCAAATTTTGAAAAAATATATATGAATTTTGTTAAAATATGTATGTCTCTATTTGTAGCATACAGTATAAATTAAAGGAAAGTAGAATAAATATAAAGTGAGGGAATGTGATGATTAAGTTAATCGCAACAGATATGGATGGCACCTTATTGAATGCATCACACGAAATAACACCTGAAAATATTGAGGCGATTCAATATGCACAATCTAAAGGTGTAACGGTTGTTATCGCGACTGGGCGTGCTTTTTATGAAGCGAGTACACCAGTGACGACAGCAGGTTTAAAGGTACCTTATATTTGTTTGAATGGTGCAGAGGTGAGGGATGAAAGTTTCAATATCATTCACACATCGAGCTTGAATAAAGAGATGTCCGATACGATTCAAAATAAGTTGAGACAAGAGGGGATTTACTACCAAGTGTATACCAATAGAGGTATTTATACGGAAGATCCTGAGAAAGACTTAGCGATTTATGTAGATATTGCGAAACAAGCAGGCCAACATGCCAAAGTGGCGGTCATTCGCCAACATATTCAGTCACGTATTGATAATGGGACGTTGAAAGTCGTTTCAAGTTATGATGAAATTGAATCGGTTCCTGGTGAATTGATTATGAAAATATTGGCATTTGATACAGATATAGAGAAACTTGGACGTGTGAAACAGGAACTTGCAGAACATGTGGGTCTCGCTGTCTCATCCTCTTCGGTTGGTAATATTGAGATTACAAATGCAGAAGCACAAAAAGGAATGGCGTTGGCAGCAATTGCGGAACAGTTAAATATTGATATGCAAGACGCTATGGCTGTAGGTGACAATATGAATGATACATCTATGTTGGAACGCGTGGGATACCCAGTAGCGATGGCGAATGGTGTGCCAGCCGTTAAAGATATAGCAACGTTTACAACGGATTCTAATGAGGAAAGTGGCGTTGCAAAGGCAATATACCATGTATTAGCACAATCAGAATCATAAAAGGAGTGTTTTAAGCAATGAAGGGACTTATTATTGTTGGAAGCGCACAACGCGGTTCACATACGAATGCACTAGCACAATTTTTGAAGAAACAAATTGAATCACATGATGAATCTGTCACAATTTTTGATTTGGCAGAACAACCTATTCATACACTAGATTTCACGGGACAAAACCCAGTGCCGGATAGTTACCAAAACAATGCAGAACAACTTAAAACATTAGTGCGTGAAGCTGACTTTATTATTTTGGGAACACCGAATTACCATGGTTCATATTCAGGTATCTTAAAAAATGCATTAGACCATTTAACAATGGATGACTTTAAGATGAAGCCGGTTGGACTGGTGAATAACAGTGGCGGTATCGTGAGTGCAGAACCACTGTCGCATTTACGTTTAATTGTTCGTTCGTTGCTAGGTATTGCAGTGCCAACTCAAATTGCTACGCACGATTCAGATTATGATAGACGAGAAGACGGTACACTATACTTATCAAATGATGAATTCCAGCTGCGTGCTAAACTATTCATTGATCAAATATTATCATTTGCGAACAACAGTCCTTATGAACATTTGAAATAAATCAAATACAAAAGCACTGGGTACGGACAATGGCATCTTTTAAGAAAATGAGATGTCAGTCTTGATCCCAGTGCTTTTTACATATATGTTGTATGACGATGTCTTATGGTTTATCAAAATTAAGTTTAAAGTCGCTTACAGGCCAATAGCGTAGGACAACTTTACCGACAATCTTCTTTTCTGATATTAAGCCTACTTCAGGACGTCTACTATCTATACTATTTTGTCTATTGTCTCCTAAAACTAAGTATTTATCTTTGGGAATGGTTCCTTGCTCTGACGCACCTGTCAAGTCAATAGAAGAAAAATCTTCTGTTAATTGACGACCGATTTTGTGGCGTTTGTTTGCTTCTAAGTATGGTTCATTTATTTTTTTGCCATTAACATAGAGTATATCGTTTTTATAAGTAACGATGTCCCCAGGTTTTCCAATCAAGCGTTTAATATAGTCTTTACGGCTATCTCGATGAAATACAATGACATCTCCGTTATCGAGAGTGTCTAGTGTTTTTGAAATTTTACTGACTACTACACGGTCACTATCGTTAAAAGTAGGATACATAGATAAGCCATTAACTTTATAAGTAGAAGCAACGAAATGTGATATAAGCAGTGAGGCAATTACGGCAATTGCGACGGCACATAACAATTCAAGTAAGTCTTTTTTCATATGAGTCACCTTTATTTTGGAATATGGGAGAGTGAGGCAGGGATCTCGTTTTACTAAAAAGATTCCATGCCTTACTCTGGCAAGGCTGAGCATGAGTGGAAAAGCGCATTTTCATGCCAATCAGCTATTACCATTACAACATTTGTTCACTTTGGATAGTGTGATTAATGTTTTAGTCTATTATAATTTAGCATATTCATCGTTAGCAAGGTAATTGTTAGTGATTGATATTGGATACTAAAAGAAAAGTTTATTCCTGAACTTCACATATTGGCGATAATAATAAGTCGCTGTGTCATTGTATTATTTACGTAGTGCTACGTCATTACAACGATAAATATAAGGTGACGATGAGTTCACACAAAAGAACCCCCAAACTACTTGAGCGATAGTGTGGGGGTATAAAATATTGGATATAAGATGATTATCATGTTATTAACGTAACAGTATGAAGCTAAATGGTTTTACTGAATAAGGTGCTAAATACGCTTATTATCACGAAATGTTGTGCATGCCTTATATGCTTCTCTCACAAGATGTATGAGTGTGTCAAAAGTATAAATTTCGGCAAAGCGTAGGAGTACACATAAACGTTGACTGGACTGTTTTAGCAACTATTAAAGTTAATCAGTTATAAGCGAGCTTGCCATTTATCCGTCCAAACAAGTTCGTTCGGCACGCCTTTGAATTCACTGTTACCCATAATTTTATCGACAACGGTTTCTAAGTTTGTAGTGTTTGAATGATATGCATTGATATATGCTTTTACCATTGTTGCATCATGTAGGTGTGTTGTGAAGTTCAATGAGACGAAGACAGTTGGAACTTCATGAACATACCAAGGAATTTCATTACTCATAGCTGTAGACCAGCGAATACGATAGTTGTTTTCAGCAGCATAGCCAACAATATTAGCAAAAACAAGGGCTGCATCGACATCTTCACGGTAAGTGAGCGTTTTGCCTTTGATACGTGTAGAGCCATCATTCACAGTGACATTAAAGCCACGTGCTTCCAAAATTTCAACGAGTTGTTTTGTGACTGATTGATCAGCTTTATAAATACCATCCTTCTCGCCCTCAATTACATATAGGCGGATATTTTTATGAGTTTCAGGTCGGATGGGCAATTGGTCAAGTGTGTTTTTGACAAGTGTAATCCCAAGATCAGCTGCTTGACGTTGCATCTCTTTATGTTCTTCACAACCAATGATATCTAATTCAGATTCAGCAACTTCTAATGTGTTATTTGATTGGCGTTGTGGTAAGTTGATTTTTGCTTTAAGACCAAGAATACGACGCAATGCATCATGAAGGCGTTCATCAGTAATGACACCATTCTTATAACCGTTCAACATGAAGTTGAAGTCTTCTTCAATATCGTTAAAGAATAAGAACATATCACAGCCAGCTGCGATCGCTAATGGCACGTAATCTTCACGTTTCATAGAGGCTGTCATACCAAGCATATGACTGGCATCTGTAATGACAAGACCGTTGAACTGCATGTCATCTTTTAAAAGATCTGTCAACAATTCTTTTGCCAATGATGCTGGTAAAACATCACGATCATCAAGTTCAGGATTCAATTTTTTAGAGTATGATGGCAATGCGATATGACCAGCCATAATCATCTCGACACCATTTTGTATATGATTTTCGTATACTTTTCTGAAGCTATTGTCCCATTGTTCAACAGATTGTTCATTAACACCTAACACAAGATGTTGGTCACGTTCTTCTGTTCCATCGCCAGGGAAGTGTTTGACACATGTAATCATATCAGCTGTTTGACGGAAACCATCAATAAAAGCATTTGTATATTTAATAACTGTTTCAGCAGTTGTTCCGTAACTACGCGTATTGACGATTGTATTACGCCAATTTTCCAAAATATCTACACATGGGTCGAAGTTAATGTTAACACCTAGTGCTTTGGATTCACGACCTGATACAAGTCCCGCATTGTAAGACACCGTAGGATCTTGTGCTGCTTCACATTGTGCGGCTGATGCGATATATGTCCCGTCAGAACAAGCCCCATTACCACCAGAGTCACAGTTAGCAGCTACAAGTAATGGAATCTTACTATGAGATTGTAGTTGATTGAGTAAGTTTTGAACTTGTTGTTTATTACCACCTTGATAACGCGCACCACCAATATGGTATTTCTTTAAAATATCCTCATTTGATAAAGATTGATCGTTAAAATTGCCGTTATCTTCTAGAAAGAATAAGTTGAAAAAGAGTTGACCGATTTTTTCTTCATCTGTTAAGTTTTGAATCGTGTCTTCAACCCACGCAATTTGTTCGTCATTCAAGTTATAAGGTTTAGCTGTTAAATCTACTTGTACCATAGAAAACATCCTCTCATTTAAAATTTGAATAAAATTGTTCGATTAGTTGTTGCTGAATGTTGCTGAATGTTTGTTGTTGGAAATGATGGGCATAAGTTTCGTTAAATGCTTGCCATGATGTGCCTTCATGTCCAGCAAGAATAGGATAGAAGTAAACATCGTTATGTTTGGCCGCGTCCAGGTCACCTTTGGCATCACCAATCATTAGTACACATCCGTTATCATAATGTGCTTTTAGTGTGTTAATGCAATGCTCTTTCGTTCCAGCTTCTTGAGCGAACATGCCTGTCACATATTGCGTCAAGCCATGAGCTGTCCATTCACTATCGACAGCAGATAAGTTTGCCGACGATACAATCGCAATATCTGCAAATTGGTTGGCATTGTTAAGCGCACTGTGAACATGTGGGAAAGGCCCCACACTTGGTAAAGCTTCAATGCGCTCATTTACTTTATTCGACCAGTCAAGCATAAGCTTTAGACCATGTTGATTAGGATTTTTGAAGATAGCACGCATAAGCTCAGGATTTGAAAAAATGGGTGTTGTTTCAACCCAATGTTTAATGTCTTCGTATCCTTCAACGGTTATGCCACTATTATGTAGCTCTGTTAACATTTTGTTTAATCCTTTGAAGCGGTTGATACCACGGGTGATTTCATATAAGTTAAAATCATTCCAACGCTTTAATATGTTGTCACGGTGTGGTTCTAAACTTGGCCAAACATCAAGGATAGCGGGGCCAAACGCTTGCTCATGTTTGATGGTCATTGTATCCATACCACAACCATCCGAATCGACACAGATTAAAAATTGATGCTGTGGTTTAAAGCTGCTGAGTGAGGTATTCATAGTTTTCGTTCCTTTCGTTGGTTATAATAAAGAGGAGGTGAGCCATCATGTATCATCAAGAGACATTTAATATGCTTAAAGCCCACGCAATTGAATTATTAATGCTAGAAATCAATGCGTATGACTTGTCTGATATAAAAGGGATAAGTCAGCAACTCAAGTCGCCTTTTACTAATACTAAGAGAAAAAAGTATCAGAAAGAATTAACCCATCTGTTGGCTTCAATGGATAACCACCATATTTATCATTATACGAATCAGTTTGATGTTAATTTTTTAATGTTTAAATATCGTAAAATCAATCAAATTATTATTTTAGGGCCATTTCTACAACGACGACCGCGTGAGCAGCAATGTCAAGAAATGTTACAACGTGTGCAAATCAAGTTGTCAAGATTGTATACATTAAAGCAATATTTACTCCAAGTGCCAGTTTGTCCTTATAGCCAAGCGCTTAAAATGACACGTTTAGCTATGCGTTATTTAAAAAACAAATACCGCTATGAAGAAGTGTTGACTGTTGACTTTAATTTTCATGAAATGCCAGAATCTTATGCCGAACATAAAGAACAATATGACTATACGCTTGCTCAAATTCAACAGCGTTATAATCTGGAAAACCGTATGCTGACAGCGATTGAGAACGGCAATGTGGAAGAGGCCTTAGCGCTGCACACACAAATTATGGTATCGGTCGCAGGCATTCAACGTGCACGAGATACTTTATTGAATCAAAAATATAAAGTATATCTCATTAATTCATTATCACGCAAAGCAATTGAACGTGCTCATGTGAACTTACTGACGGTTGACCAGTTGTCTAAAAAGTTCGCTACACAAATTGATGAAGCAAATTCAGTTGAAGATTTAGAGCAAATTGCCAAAAATTTAATATACGAATATACAGCAACGGTTATAAAAGCCAAATCTTTACATTATAGTCCTAAAATCAGCAAAGTTGTTCAGTATATTGAGATGAACCTAGACCGTCCCATTACATTAAAAGAGTTAGCTGAAAACGTTGAGTTGGCACCAGCTTATTTGTCAAGGTTGTTTAATAAAGAAACAGGGCAGTCTGTCTCGCAATATATGATGTCCTTACGTTTGAAAAAAGGGAAAAACTTACTTGAAACAACTTCGATGAGTATTGAAGACATTGCATCTTATGTTGGCTTTCAACAGCAAAGTTATTTTGCGAAATGCTTTCGTGACTATTTTGGACAAACGCCACTACAGTATCGAAAACAATATCATGTAAAAGTCTAATACTTCGCTGTGCACATTAAAGTTAGCAAATTAAAAATAAAATAACCACAAAAGTTTGAGAAAAAAATCATAAAACCGCTTCAGAAGTTGAATTTACGTAAAAATAATAATAAAAAAATCAAGAATTTAATAAAAATCACCTGTTTTTGTTATTATTTTCACAAGCAAACTGTAAGCGATTTATTTTCTATCTCAATAACAATGAAAAAAATAGATTTTTAAAAAAACACTGTTATATCAAGGGTTCCGACGTTTGATATAACGGTGTTTTATTTTATTTTTAAATTAAATTGTGTGGAACTAAAAATGTGAAAAATTGACTCTTTCAATTTAAAAAATATAATGAGTGTTGAGTTGGCAAGCAGACAAACGATTGGAGGAATTGTATGAAAAAGTGGCAAACACTTCAGAAGTTACATGACAATTATTTAGTGGCAGTTGTAAGAGGAGAATCAAAAGAACATGCGATTGCAGCTGTGCACCAAATTATTGATGGTGGTATTTACAATATCGAAGTGACGTTTACAACACCACAAGCAGAAGCTGTAATTTCAACGCTAATTGAACAAGTAAACGATGCCAATGTCGTGATTGGTGCTGGAACAGTTATGGATGCTATTACAGCAAGAATTGCGATACTTAACGGTGCAGCATATGTAGTGAGTCCGCATTTTGATCAACAAATTGCAGAGGTTTGTAATATGTATAGCACACCATATCTACCAGGCTGTGGATCAGTGACAGAAATTGTTCAAGCAATGACAGCAGGTGTTGATGTTGTGAAGCTGTTCCCAGGAGACTTGTTAGGTTCTAACTTTATCAAAAATGTACATGCTCCTATTCCGCAAGTTGAAATGATGCCATCAGGTGGCGTATCCATTGATAACTTAGCTGAATGGGTTGCAAAAGGTGCCTATGCTGTCGGTGTAGGAAGTGCCTTACTCAAAGGTGCTACAGATGGTACGGATGCCATTATAAAAAGTAACACACAAGCATTTGTTCAAAAGTTAGAAGAAATTAGAAGGTGACAAAATGAAACTCATCACATTTGGTGAAATACTCATGCGTCTTTCTTCACCAAGACATGAACGGCTAACTCAAACAAAAGCGCTAGAAGTTCATTATGGTGGTGCAGAAATGAATGTTGCCATTGGCTTGTCAGGGCTAGGTGTTGAGACATCGATAGTCTCTGCAATTCCAACACATACATTAGGTGATTGTGTGGTTCAGACATTAGAACAGCATCGAGTTGATACATCACATGTATTACGCCGACCAGGAAGATTAGGCGTTTATTATTTTGAACGTGGTTATGGTTTACGTGTACCGCAAATTATTTATGATCGTAAAGATAGTGTATTTATGCAAACAGCTATTAGTGAATATAATATCAAGGCGTATCTCAAAGATTATGATTGGTTCCATGTAACTGGTATAACAGCAGGATTAGATAGAAAATTACTGGATTATATGATCGCAGTTGCTAAGGAAGCTAAAGCGCTAGGCTTAACAGTGAGTTGTGATTTGAACTATCGTGCGTTGCTGTGGGATTTCCATACTGCGAGAGCTAATATGTCAAAATTACTTCCTTACGTGGACGTATTGTTTGGCTATGAGCCGGTCGCATTACCTGCTACTTCAACGCAAGATAAAAAAGATCATTTATCCCGTTACGAAGACATCAAAGTATTGACACCTATTCTACAAGAGATACAGCAAAAATATGATATTACTTACATTGCATTTACACAAAGAAAAATTTTTACCGCTACAAGAAATCGCTTACAAGGTTTTGTGTCATCACCTCAAAAAGTTGTACAAACTAACCCAATAGAGATTGATATTTTAGATCGTGTAGGAACAGGTGATGCATTTAGTGTAGGCATTATTTATGGACTTATGAAAGAGTGGCCGTTGCAAGAAGTTGTTAATTTTGGCATTAAAAATATGTGTTATAAACATACAATTTCTGGTGATTATAGCTATGCATCACAAGATCAAATTGATCAAGCCATACATGACGGACACGATATTAATCGATAAAGAGAGAAGGCGATGACATGACGTCAGAAGTTACAAAAGAGAGTACGAAGAAAGAACAAACATTTTCAGATATTGATAAACCGATGCTATCATTTCGAGAAAAACTAGCATATGGTTTTGGTGATTTAGGTAATGGATTTATGTTTGACATGGGTCAAATCTACTTATTGAAGTTTTTTACAGATATTTTAGGTATCTCTGCATTTTATGGTGGATTAGTATTCTTAGTTTCTAAAATATTTGATGCATTTGTAGATACGGGTGTGGGAACTTTAGTCGATTCACGTAAAAATATAGGACCTAAAGGGAAATTCAGACCCTTTATCTTATATGGAACAGTTCCCCTTGCTATGTTGACTGTATTGACCTTTATTTCTCCTAACTTGGACTATACAGGTAAGGTTATCTGGGCATTTGCAACGTATATGTTATTTAATATGGCATATTCTTTTGTTAATATTCCATATGGTTCACTTTCAGCATCTATGACATTAAATGCAGAAGATCGTACGCAGTTATCTGTATTTCGTAACTTAGGTTCACAAGGTGCAATGTTTATTACGGGGATTGTGGTCATTCCATTAGTAGGATTATTTTCCAATCATGCAGTTGGTTATCCAATTGTTGTAGCCGCTTTAGCTGCATGTGGTGTAATACTTCATTTGATTTGTTATAAAGGTGTCAAAGAACGTCATGTTGTAAAAAGAAGTAACGAAAAAGGTCTAGGTAAAAAGGCGTTTTTAAACTTATTGAAAAACAAAGCATTTGCTATTCTTGCAACTTACACACTACTCACAATAATGGCAATGTTCTTAAAACAATCGACACAGCTATATTATTTTGAATATGTTATGGGTGTACCTAATCTAGTAGGTCTTGTAAGTGCCTTGAACTTTGCGGTGCTGATACCTGCACTCTTTTTAACGACATATTTGAGTAAATGGTGTGGTAAGAAAAATACAGCAATGATTGGTGTGGCTGGTTTTATTATTTGTGAATCAATGAACTACTTCTTCTTTGGAGACGACTATGTGACATTCTTAGCTGTTAATACGATTTCACAATTTTTCTTAGTCATACCAAATACGGTAACCTGGGCGTTTATTGCAGACGTTGTAGAGTATGGGCAATGGAAGTCAGGTTTGCGTTCGGAAGGAATTATTTATTCAAGTTACAGCTTTACAAGAAAGGTCTCTCAAGCTTTAGCTGGTTTCATACCGGGTCTAGCATTAACTTTGATTGCCTACAAACCGAATGTGCAACAGTCAGCAGAAACGATTCATGGTTTGAAGGTGCTCTTCTTTGTAGTGCCAGCTGTAGCCAGCCTTGTAGCGTTGATTATTTTCTTAATCGGCTACCCATTAACAGATAAGAAACATAAGAAAATTGTTAAAGAACTCGCTTTAAGAGATGAATTATAATAGGAGGCATTTATATGCAATTTATAACGAATGATTTTATGTTAGGTAATGAAACAGCGCGTTATTTATATGACACGTATGCCAAAAAAATGCCAATCTTTGACTATCACTGTCATTTAGACCCACAACAAATCAGTGAGAATACGCATTTCGATAACATTACAGAATTGTGGCTAGGTGGCGATCATTATAAATGGCGTGCAATGCGTGCACAAGGTATAGACGAACGTTACATCACAGGCGATGCACCACCAGAAGAAAAGTTTAGAAAATGGGCAGAGGCACTGGAAAATGCTGTTGGTAATCCGTTATATCATTGGTCTCACTTAGAACTGAAGATGTACTTCGGTATTGATACATTATTGACAACAGATAATGCAGATGAAATCTATGCACAAGCAAATGATTATTTAAAAACGCATCATGTCACAACCCAATCTTTAATTCAAGCATCAAACGTAGCATTGATTTGTACGACAGATCATCCGAACGATGACTTGAAATATCATGAGCAAATTAAAGCACAACAAGATTTTAAAACAACTGTGTTACCTGCTTTTAGACCAGATGATTTATTCAAAGTAGATCAACCAGTGTTTAAAGACTTTGTGGCACAATTGTCAGAATTAACACATGAAGTCAAAACAGCAGAAGCATTGATGGAAGCCGTTGTTAAACGTATTGACTACTTCCATGAACATGGTGGCCGTCTTGCAGATCATGGTTTAGAAGAAGTTCACTATGCACCTTATACACCGTCACAGATTGAAATGATATTCCAAAAAGGTTTAAATGGTGAATCGATTACACGAGAAGAAAAATTTCAATTTCAAACTTTTGTGTTGTATGAGTTAAGCAAAGCATATCATGCGCGTCAATGGGTGATGCAAATTCATTTCGGTGCTATTCGTAACAATAACACACGTGCTTATGAAAAATTAGGACCAGATGCTGGTTTCGATTCAATCAGAGATCAAGAGAACTTAGCATATCATCTGAATCATACGCTCGACATGATGGAGCGTGACGGACATTTGCCGAAAACAATTTTATACAATTTGAACCCAGTATATAACGACATTGTTGGCTCAACAATTGCTAATTTCCAAACAGAACCTGGTATTCAAAGTAAAGTGCAACATGGTGCGGGATGGTGGTTCAATGATACGAAGCAGGGTATGTTGAGACAGATGTCATCATTGGCTGACCAAGGTTTGATTATGCATTTTGTTGGCATGTTAACAGACTCAAGAAGTTTCATCTCATATTCACGTCATGACTACTTTAGACGCATATTATGCACATGGTTAGGAGAACAAGTAGAAAAAGGTGAAATACCAGATGATGCAGCGCTATTAAAACGCTTTGTTGAAAATATTTGTTACAACAATGCATTTCATTATTTCAAATTGATGGAGGAGAATTAACAATGAAAATGACATTTAGATGGTACGGTAAGGATGATCCGATCAGTCTAGAATATATTCGCCAAATTCCAGGTATGAAAGGAATCGTAAGTGCCATTTACGATGTACCTGTAGGGGAAGTTTGGCCGATGGAAAAAATCACGGCACTTAAGGAAGAAATTGAAGCGGCAGGATTAGAATTATCAGTTATCGAAAGTGTGCCAGTACACGAAGATATTAAATTGGGTAAACCATCACGTGACCAATTAATTGACAATTACTGCCAAACATTGCGCAACCTCGGTCAGGCAGGTATCAAAACAGTGTGCTATAACTTCATGCCTGTATTTGACTGGACGCGTTCACAATTAGATTATCGTTTGGAAGATGGTTCAACATGTTTAATCTATGATGAGAATGACATTGCCAAGATGAACCCGTTGAGTGGAGAATTAGCATTGCCAGGATGGGATGCTAGTTATACGAAAGAAGACATGAAACAATTGTTTGACGATTATGCCAAAATTGATGAAGAAAAACTATGGGAAAACTTGAATTACTTCATTCAAAAGGTTATTCCAGTTGCTGAAGAAGAAGATGTGTTAATGGCCATTCATCCGGATGATCCACCATGGAATATTTTTGGTCTACCACGTATTATCACATCGAAAGAAAATCTCGAGCGTTTCATTAATCTTTATGATTCTAAGAGTAATGGTTTAACGATGTGTTCTGGTTCATTAGGTGCAGATCGTAACAATGATTTTGTAGATATGTTGCAATATTTTGGAGACAAAGGTCGCGTACATTTTGTTCATGCCCGAAATGTCAAACTGATTGGAGACAAGTCATTCCAAGAGTCAGCACATTTATCTGAAAAAGGCTCTATTGATATGTATGAAGTTGTTAAAGCGATGCATCAATTCGGTTACGAAGGTCCAATTCGTCCGGATCATGGACGAATGATTTGGGGCGAAACAGGTAAACCTGGTTACGGCTTATATGATCGTGCACTCGGTGCAACGTACTTGAACGGTCTATACGAAGCGGTATGTAAATCTAACAAATAGGAGATGGCAATGATGAATTTACCTTTTCAAATTAATTTAAAAAATAAAGTGGCAGTTATCACAGGAGGTACAGGTGTTATTGGTAGTGAGATGTCAAAAGCACTTGCACAATGTGGTGCCAAGGTAGCAATGGTTGGTATTAAAGATGATTCAAAAGAACTGATAGATGAGATTACATCATTTGGTGGACAAGCAAGCTTTTTCTTAGGTGATGTTACGAATAAAGATGAAATGGAACGTGTGAGAGCAGAAGTTCATGATACATTTGGCACAGTAGACATCTTAGTAAATGGTGCGGGTGGTAACGCACCAAGAGGAACGACAGATGATGAACGATATGATGTTAATGGTAAAAGTGACACTAAAACATTTTTCGACTTAGATGCTAAAAGTGTTGGCTTTGTGATGGACTTGAACTTCTTAGGTACATTCATTCCATCACAGGTTTTCGGTGCAGATATGGTTGATAAAGAAGACGCAGCAATTATTAATATTTCGTCTATGAACGCTTTTACGCCACTTACTAAAATTCCTGCATATAGCGGTGCAAAATCTGCAGTGAGTAACTTTACGCAATGGCTGAGTGTATACTTCTCAAAAACTAATATTCGTGTAAATGCGATTGCACCTGGATTTTTGATTACAGCACAAAATGAAAAATTATTGTTGAATGAAGACGGTAGCTTTACAGCACGTTCAGAAAAAATCTTAACAGCGACACCAATGGAACGCTTTGGTAAACCAGAAGAATTGATTGGTGCATTATTATTCTTGATTGATTCAAAATGTTCAAGTTTTATCAATGGCGTAGTGTTACCTGTTGATGGTGGATTTAACGCTTATTCTGGCGTTTAACGTAGAGAGGAGTTATCCAATGTTATATCCAATTAATACAGAGTCCCGACAAGTGATTGACTTGTCGGGGATATGGAAGTTTAAGCTTGCACAGAGAGACGATGTAGTAGATCCTAAGCTTCCTTTGGAGACAGAGCAAGTAATGGCAGTACCAGGTTCATTTAATGATCAAGGTGTGACACAAGAAATTCGTCAACATGTAGGTGATGTTTGGTATGAGAGGACATTTGTTATTCCTCGTCATATCAAGGATGAACGTATTGTCTTACGTTTTGGTTCAGCAACGCATCATGCAACAGTTTATGTTGATGGGACAGAAGTTGTGGCGCATACGGGTGGCTTTTTACCGTTTGAAGTTGAGATGACTGATTTATGTGTCGGCACGCATCGGCTGACGGTTCGAGTTAACAATATTTTAACGTATGAAACGTTACCAGTAGGAAATTTTGAAGAAGTGGAACGTAATGGTAAGACGGTGCTAAAAAATACGCCAAACTTTGACTTCTTTAACTATGCAGGATTACATCGTCCTGTGAAAATCTATACAACACCTGAAAGTTTCACACAAGATATCCGTGTTGTTCCAAAAGTTCATGCAGATGGTACAAGTGATGTACATTATGAGGTAGATGTAGTAGATCAAGCACAACAAATTGATCGCATTGTTGTTTCATTGTTAGATGATGAAGGACAGATAGTAGCACAGGCAGAAGAACAATCAGGTGAGATTCATATTGATAAGCCACATTTATGGCAGCCGATGAATGCTTATTTGTATCAGTTAAAAGTTGAATTATACCATCATGAAACATTAGTAGACGTTTATACAGAGCGATTTGGTATTCGTTCTGTGGAAGTGAAAGATGGGCAGTTTTTAATCAACGGAGAGCCATTTTATTTTAAAGGCTTCGGGAAACATGAAGATACATACTACAATGGACGTGGTCTAAATCAAGTATCGAATGTGTTAGATATCAACTTGATGAAATGGATTGGTGCGAACTCATTTAGAACATCACATTATCCATATTCAGAAGAAATGATGCGTTTAGCCGATGAGCAAGGAATCGTTGTGATTGATGAAACAACAGCAGTAGGGTTACATTTAAACTTTATGGCAACATTAGGTGGGGTTAGTGATAACGATACTTGGAAAGGCTTGAAAACGCATCAAGCGCATCGCGACGTCATTGAAGGATTGATTCAACGAGATAAAAATCATGCATGCGTTGTGATGTGGTCAATTGCTAATGAGCCAGAATCTAATGCACCAGGTGCAAAAGAATACTTTGCACCGCTTGTACAATTAGCAAAAGACTTGGATCCACAACATCGCCCAGTAACGATTGTAACAATATTGACGGCACAACCAGATTCATGTGAAGTTCAAGACCTTATTGATGTTATTTGCTTGAATCGTTATTATGGTTGGTATACGCAAACGGGTGATTTAGAGGCGGCAAAAGCAGCATTAGCTAAAGAACTAGACACTTGGACAAAGCGTCAGCCAGGTAAACCAATTATGTTTACCGAGTACGGTGCAGACACAGTTGCAGGTTTTCATGCGATTGACAACCAACTATTTACTGAAGAGTATCAATTGGCTTATTACCAAGCTAACCATGAGGTCGTTGATCAATATCCTAACTTTGTAGGCGAACAGACATGGAACTTTGCAGATTTTGAAACAAGTAATGGTATTTTCCGTGCTCAAGGTAATAAAAAAGGTATTTTCACGCGTGATCGTAAACCTAAAATGATTGCACATTATTTCAAAGAACGCTGGCATGCAATTCCGGATTTTAATTACAAAACACAAAATAATAATAAGTAACCCTATCGTTATGACACCATCTACTCATATTTTATGGGAGATGGTGTTTGACGTTTAGATTGATGATATACATTGTAATTTGCAACGCTATAATTAGAGAGAAATTATGATAAAGCTGAAGAAATGGTGAGTTAATATTATAAAAACTTGATAAAGGTGGGAATCGAGTTCATTATGAGCGATACCATAATAAGTGAGGGCATTTCTGGCTACGTAACCATCAAAATAATGATGGCAAGTAAGTTATCAATGAAAGGAGTGGGATAGGAATCACATTTGCTAAAAAGATTCCATTGTTCTGTCCAGTCAGCTACTGCCTTTCATAACATTTTCTTATTTTGGATAGTGTTTTCTGTTAATGTCCCATCCTGGGCTGCATGAGAACATTGAGTTATTTGTTATGTATAGTGTATTATCTCGATAGGTGAAAAGCACATATAAATATATCAATACAGTTTTACAGTATTCCAAAAATGGTATAAAAAACAGCATAAAAACTTGATGAATCACGATATGACATAAAATGGATCGAGTGATATTATCAAGGGGTCACCTTTAACTCAGGTGTCAATTTGGCATAGAGGAGGTGTTGCGATATGCAAGAAATTCTTGCACATGTAGTGGCTACGATAGTAAGTGGCTGCGTTATTGCGCTGTTTACGCACTGGCTACGTAACCGCAATAACTAAACAAGTAGGTGACATGAGCCAGCACGTCAAAAAACCCCTCACTACCACCAATAGTGAGGGGTTTAGTGTGCGTATGCAAGAAATTCTTGTAAGTCTATTATAGCACGACAATCAATATTGTGCAAAAGTAAATTAAATATCATTCTAATATCAAGAGGTACACTACTACTAAGTGAATGAGGTGAGCCTATTTTTATTACGGTTGACGATACGTTAATTTTGCAAACGCATCATGTTGATGAATGGATTCTTCGTTACGACATTCAATGTCAAATCCTGTTATCCATGACACTTCAACAAGATCTGCAGCAATTAAACGAATGAGATCTTCAACGAAACGAGGATTCTCATATGCGCGTTCTGTCACACGTTTTTCATCTGGTCTTTTTAAAATAGGATACAGCATAGAACTTGCATTTGCTTCCATTGCATCCAATAAGACATCCTTGTAGTCTGACGGCAGTGTTGCCTCTTTGTCGATATAAGCTTTTACAGTGATAATACCACGTTGGTTATGAGCAGAATATTCACTGATTTCTTTTGAACATGGACAAAGTGTTGTCACGGCAGCTGTTAATGTTAATGTTTTTCGTGTAAGGTCATTATCATGAACAGCCAAACCATATGTAACATCAGCATGTCCAACAGCTTTGATACCTGTGACAGGGCTGAGACGATTGAAAAACCATTTACCTTGTACATCAATAGCTGCACTATGTTGATGCATACGTGTTTTAAGTGTATGTAAGAGCTTTGTAAGCGCATCAAATTCTAAGCGAATCCCGTTATCGTATTCTGATTCAACGGCTTCTAAAATACGACTCATGTTGATGCCTTTTTCGTCTTGGTTCAAGCTTGTTGAGAAGCTGAAATTACCAGCAGTTTGAAAGTTATCAATCCACACGGGATAAACGAGATTCTTAATACCTACTTGTTCAATTTCAAACAAAAAGTTTTTATGGGTACTTTGAAGGTCTGTCATTTCATCTTTTATTGTTGGCTTTGTTCCTTCAATTGGATCCACCGAACCAAAATGTTTCCAACGACCTTCACGGGTTGATAAATCAAATTCAGTCATGTTATTCCTCCACTAAAATGTCACAGCACTTTAAAATACTGTGCAATTTATTCAAAACGATACGTCCAATAAGTCTCAGTTGTTAAAAATGTTGCAGCTTCTTTTGGCGCGCCAGGTGCATTTGCTTGAGGGTTGGCCAACTGTTCGAGGAATGGTCCTGTTTGTGACGCATGTGCCTCAAATGCACGCAACTTATGTTGTCGATATGCAGAAATGTCGTTCACAATATCTGGTTTGCCGAGCGCTTCAATCGCATCGTTACTGAATGCAACAAGCCATAGTTTCGGACGTTCTACTTCAGGCATACGCCCAACAGTACGCACGACTGCTTCTGCTGTAGCTTCATGGTCTGGATGGACGGCATATCCGGGATAAAACGAAATAATCGTTGTTGGTTGCGTTTCTTCAATAAGTGATTGTACCATCGCATCCATCTCATCATGTGGTTCAAACTCTACCGTTTTATCACGCAAGCCCATTTTACGTAAGTCTGTAATGCCAATTTCTTTTGCTGCTTGTTCCAGTTCACGTTCACGTATTGTTGGCAGTGATTCACGTGTCGCAAAAGGGGGATTGCCTAGGTTTCTTCCCATTTGTCCGAGCGTTAAGCAAGCATAAGTTACAGGAACACCTTCATCTGCAAAGCGTGCCAGTGTACCTGCTGAAGAGAAAGTCTCGTCGTCAGGGTGTGGAAAGATGACCAAAATATGTTTTTCAGATGTCATAAAATTTCAACTCCCTTATTATGTTTCAAATGGTCGATGGCTAATTTCAAGTGCTGCAGCTAACTGACCATCATAGTTAAAACCAGCAAGTAATAATTCATCATTATCGTTCACTTCATAATGTGTTAAGCCTTGAACATAGACCCAACCATGATTATCCAATTTGAGACCAACACGAAAAGGGTCTTTATCCCCGCCTTTAAGTTGCGCGTGTTGATAAGTCACTTGAATATTGCGCAAAAACGTTCCTGCATTAAAAACACGTTGGTCAAAATGGTTCGCATAAGCACCGTTTGTTGTTTCAACGTGTAAGTAGACAGGCGTATTTGCAAATTGATTGAGTAACGATTGAACGGCTTCTTGTGTAATCGATTGCAAAACTTTCACTGCCTTCCTCATATGTTTATCTATTTATTTTACTAAAAAGCCACTCGATTGCCTACACCTCTGCTCACTTTATTGCGTAAAATCAGCAAAATTTTTATAGTTCTTCAAGCATCGCTATGTTTTGATAGTAACTCTTGATAGCTACTCGAGTAATGTTCCAGACAAGTCGGATCCTGTAACAAATGATAGCTGACGAGGTCGATAATAAATTGATTGGAAAGTTGACTATTAATAAAATAAGCATCGTGTGCGTGACGTTTATCAGCGGTTGTAATAATCCGTGTGCAGTGGCGGGTTAACGCCTTTGTTTCAAAGTGTGACAATGCAATCACTTTGGCACCACTTGCCCGTCCATGCGCAATACTCGCAATAATTTCTTTCGTGGCACCACTGTTTGTCAGCGCAATAATCGTTGTTTGATCATTGCACATTTGTCCAATAATCGACATAAGGTGTGCATCGGTAATTGCAATAGTATTAAATCCCATCCGTGCCGTGCGAAAGTATAGTTCTTGTGCGCTTAAACCAGAGCTGCCAATACCGATAAAAATCACTTTTTCACTTTGCTGAATAGCTTTTACTAAGTACATCAAATCATCTTCTACAATAAACTCCCCTGTGTGGTTCAAAATAGACATGTAATGCTGATGTAGTACTTGGATAGACGGACTGTTATCAATTTTTTCCGTTTGCAGTTCATGAAGGACAGCAAAGCGAAATGATTGAAAGCTGTCATACCCCAGCTTGTAGACAAAGCGGGTAATGCTGGACGGTGATACGTCGACAGCCATGGCGATGGTATGAATAGCACCAATATCTGTATTGTCTTGGAGGTTCAATATGTAATCGGCAATTTTTTGGTCTGCTTTCGTCAATGTATGACGACATTTTTGAATGCGATTTTCAAGTTTCATCTGATTTCTCCTTTTTTATCAGTATATTTGAAAAGAAATTCCAATTCAACGTATTATATTGAGAAAAAATTGCAGAGTGGTATATTTAAGATGATAACTAAGAGAAAAGGTTGGTGAAGCAGTATGAGTAAGGTTTTCGACAAAGCACAACAATTTGGGAAGTCGTTTATGTTACCTATCACAATCTTGCCAGCAGCAGGTCTGTTATTAGGTATCGGTGGTGCATTAAGCAATCCGAATACTATCAAAGCTTATCCAGTATTAGATATACCGTTCTTGCAACATATTTTTGTGTTGATGAGCGCAGCAGGGAATATTGTCTTTCAAAACTTGCCAGTGCTATTTGCGATTGGCGTAGCAGTAGGCTTGGCAAAAAGTGACAAAGGCACAGCAGGTCTTGCCTCTATGCTAGGCTTTTTAATTATGAATGCGACGATGAATGCAATGTTGACGATTACCGATAGCCTTGCAGCGAGCGATCAATTAGCCAAAGCTGGACAAGGGATGGCACTTGGGATTCAAACAGTTGAAACAGGTGTGTTTGGTGGGATTATCGTCGGGATTCTGACAGCTGTCTTGCATAATAAATATAACAAAGTAAGTTTGCCACAGTTTCTCGGTTTTTTCGGCGGTTCACGTTTTGTGCCAATTATTACATCATTTGCTGCCATCTTTTTAGGCGTCGTGATGTTTTTCGTTTGGCCAGCAGTGCAGTCTGTTATTTTCGGGGCAGGTGGCTTAGTCAATAAAACAGGTGTTATCGGTACGTTGGTTTATGGTTTTATTTTACGTATGCTGGGGCCTTTTGGTTTGCATCATATTTTTTATTTACCGTTCTGGCAAACAGCATTGGGTGGTTCATTAGAAATCAACGGCAAGCTTGTACAAGGCACGCAAAATATTTTCTTTGCGCAGTTGGGTGATCCGAACGTTCAACATTATTACGAAGGTGTTTCCCGTTATATGTCAGGACGTTTTATCACAATGATGTTTGGTTTATTGGGGGCAGCTTTAGCGATTTATCATACTGCAAAACCTGAAAAGAAAAAGGTTGTCGGCGGTTTGATGTTATCTGCCGCATTAACATCATTTTTAACAGGTATCACAGAACCACTTGAATTCAGTTTCTTATTTGTTGCGCCATTGTTATATGTTGTACACGCAGTATTGGATGGATTGGCATTTATGATGGCGGATATTTTTAATATTACTGTTGGACAAACGTTCAGTGGTGGATTTATTGACTTTATCTTATTCGGTGTGTTACAAGGACAAGCGAAGACGAACTATTTATGGATTATTCCAATTGGTCTCGTATGGTTCGCGTTATACTATGTGATTTTCAGATTTTTAATCACAAAATTTAACTTTAAAACACCCGGACGTGAAGATGAAGCAGCGGTGGAGACGGTTGCGAAAAGTGAACGTGCACAGATGATTATTGAAGGTCTTGGTGGTGCGGACAATATTGAAGTTGTCGATTGTTGCGCCACACGATTACGTGTAACATTGAAAGACGCTACACAGGTAGATGAAAATAAAATAAAAGCGACCGAATCAAGAGGTATTATTCAAAAAGGGAATGGTATTCAAATTGTATACGGTCCACATGTCACAGCTATTAAAAATGAAGTAGAAGAAGCGTTATAAAAGGAGAGAAAACAAATGAAATTACCACAAGGATTAATCGTATCATGTCAGGCGTTGGAAGATGAACCATTACATTCATCATTTATTATGAGTAAAATGGCACTTGCGGCAAAAGAAGGCGGTGCTGTTGGTATTAGAGCAAACACAAAAGAGGATATTATCGCGATTAAGCAAGAAGTTGATTTACCGGTAATCGGTATTGTGAAACGTGATTATGATCATTCGTCTGTTTTTATTACGGCAACGAAAAAAGAAGTGGATGAATTATTGGAAAGTGGTTGCGAAGTTATTGCACTAGATGCGACATTACGCCAGAGACCAGCAGAATCTTTAGAAGACTTGGTGCAGTATATTAGAAGCCAAGCTCCTGAAGTGGAAATAATGGCAGATATTGCGACGTTAGAAGAAGCGAAAAATGCAGATCGTTTAGGCTTCGATTATATTGGTACGACATTGCATGGTTATACAGAAGATACACAAGGTAAAGTATTGTATGCGGATGACTTTGCTTTCTTAACAGCTGTTTTAGAAAATGTAAATCAAAAAGTGATTGCAGAAGGAAATGTCATCACACCAGAAATGTTAAAAGTAGTGTTTGATAAAGGTGTATATGCGTCTGTAGTAGGCGGTGCGATTACACGCCCACGCGATATTACTAAACGTTTTGTAAGTATGATTCAGTAGGAGGGATGACATGAAAATAACGAACTTAGGTACATCAACACAAGCATCCTTTTATGTAGCGACAGCGTTATATAAACAGATGTTGCACAAAAAAGAAAGCAAGTTAGGTCTAGCAACAGGTGGTACGATGTTAGACATGTATGAATCATTAGTGACATTGTTGGATAAAAATCAATTGGATGTCTCACAAGTTGAAACGTTCAATTTAGACGAATATATTGGCTTAACTGCGGAACATCCAGCGAGTTATCATCAATATATGAATCACATTCTGTTTGATCAATATGAAGGATTTGATCCATTGAAATGCCATTTGCCGAACGGTGCTGCTGAAGATCCAGAGTGTGAAGCCGCACGCTATGAGTCTTTGTTAGATGAACGAGGGCCGGTTGATATTCAAATCTTAGGAATCGGACAAAACGGACACATCGGTTTTAACGAACCGGGTACGCCATTTGATAGTGTGACACATTGTGTAGACTTAACAGAGAGTACAATTGAAGCAAACAGTCGTTATTTTGACGATAAAGCAGATGTTCCCAAACAAGCGATTTCCATGGGCTTACGTTCTATTATGAAAGCTAAACGTATCATCTTATTAGCATTTGGAGAACAGAAAAAAGAAGCTATAACGCAACTGGCGACTGGGAATATCACACCAGACGTGCCAGCAACCATCTTACATTTACACCCAAACGTAGAAGTATATGTAGATGATGCAGCAATGCCAGATTTATCATAGACTTAACAGTAACGCCCTTAACATTCACAGTAGAAGAAAAGTGAGTGTTAAGGGCGTTTAATTTGAACTGTATGAGAGTATGTTAGTTATAGAAACTTTATACCTTAAATCTAATCTTTATTTAATCGTTGAATCTGACTGATATAATATGAATATACACTTTTTGAGGGTATGGCATTAATGTTTTTCTTTGAAGATTCGCGCATTGTTAGTTTCTAATAACTGTCAATAATATTTGGAGATATCCTTTAGACTTTTTACAAATCCTTCTTTTTCATTTTATTTAGTTCGTTATTTTCTTTTTTTCTTCTATCTTTTCGACCACGATTCCACTCTTCAAATAAGAATATCAATCCTAAACTTAAAAACAGTATAAAAGATAAAAGACTATTATAATAATTTGAAAGATATAAATATATCATCGTAAACACATAAGCAATCGGAATGATAGCTCCCCATAGGAAGTGTTTTCTACTAGCCATAAAATACTGTAATGCAACTATGCCCATAACTGTCAATATAGTTGTTAAGGTGGACATTATTAAAAACCCCTTTCTCTTTTGTATTTTTCTATAATTAAACTAGTGGTTTCTAACGACATTTTGTTTTCTATCGCTAAACTTTTAATAAGTTCAGCGATAGGCTCAGATTGTCTTTTTTTAGAATTTTCTATTGATGGTTGAACCGTAATCGAATTGTTGGATATGATACACATCATATTCTTTAGGCAATATTTTTAAACCCCCTGAGTTTAGAATAAATTCTAAGTCAGCTTTATCTAGATGTTCAAGACAAGTGAAAACTTTTGTACATTCAATATATCCCTTTCATAATTTAATATAACATATTTTGGTTCTGTATCTTTTGGTGATAGGGGAGTATGATGAGTCATTCTATACAAAAAAACGCACAAATACAACGAACTGTACGTTAAATGAAAACAGCTATTTCAATTTAGCTGGAGCTATATGACAAATAAAACTAGGTACTTATAACTATCTTGCCATCACAGAAGCTGAACAGCAACATTTATCCATATAGGGTTATTGCATTTTCATGCCCCTTAGGACAGATAATTGTATATTAATAATTTTCCTCAAATAAAAATTTTAGAAAATTCAATCAATAAACTTTTTTTATGTTATGATACTGAAGAGGAAGGGATAATATACTTTATTTAGCGTATTTTTTGCTTGGGAGGAAGGTTTCATAAAATCGAGGTGACTGTAAAATGTTTAAGAAAGATTTGATATTAGATATTAAAAATTCAAAGTTAGCTGTCTTGATACTGATTCTTTTAATATCTACTTTAATAGCAACTTTTATGCAGTTTGTTAAAGGGGAATTGTTTCAAAGTGCGATTGACTATAACTATAGCAAAGTCACGTTTTACATTGTCGTGTTTGGCGTGATGGTCATTTCAGAAGTGCTGTTTTACTATTTGGAATGGTTATATGAGAACCGATTAATTAAAAAAGCATTTTCAAAACAAAAGGCTTCGATTGGTAAACAGTTATTAAATGTCAAAGATTTTAAAGATATTGAAAGTATCAGAGAGAAAAAGTTAAATGTCCTAACCAATGTAGTAGATAGTTTAGAACACGCCTATTATCAAAGTTTTTTCTCGGTCTTTTATTTATCGTTCAGGGTGTTATTTGTGTCTATTGCACTATTATACATTAATGTCTATATCGGGCTAGTGGTTATTGCGTTTATGTTTATTCCTTTGTTCATTACCAAAGTTTTTAAAGAGAGGTTATCCACTTTAGAAGATCTTCTATATAACAAAAAAGGGAAGAACTTGGATTTTTATAAAAACTTAATGGATAACCTAAAATATATGAAAGTTTTTAATTTAAGTGCAGTACTTTTCCCAAAGTTAAGAAAGAACGTTGAAAAAGAATATGAAGCTTGGGGAGAATCTAAAAATTACCAAGCGACTTTAAATGCGTTATACTCTTTATTTTCATATTTATCTCACTTCATTATATTGACGATTTCAGTCATTTTGATTTACAAAAAAATCATAAACCCAGGTATGGTGATTACACTTCTTGGGTTAGTTGAACAGCTCAGTATGCCAATACTCAACCTATCAAGAAGTATCAACAGCATTAATAGTACTAAAAAATTGAGATGTCAAATACAACAAGAGCGTACATCTGAAGAATATGAAACAGAAGTACATGCGACTTTTAATGAAAAATTAGTGGTTGAAAATCTACATATTCCGATTGATAACAATGTTTTAATGTATAAAGATATGTCTTTTTATCCGAATAAAAAGTATCTGATTACTGGTGAAAGTGGGACGGGGAAATCTGTATTTTTAGAGACTATTTTAGGGATGAACTCAAACTATACAGGCACCATTAACTATGATTATCAAGTTTTAAATCAACAGACGTATGTATTTGATGATATTTCTTACATTTTGACGGATAACGCGTTATTTAATACGTCAGTTGTTTATAACATATTGTTTAAAACAGACTATACCGAGGCAGAATATAAGTATATGAAGCAGTTATTGCCAGAAAAAGTTATTAACGAGCAACAAATTGGCAATTTATCAAGTGGTGAAAAAAGGCGTGTGTTATTACTTAGAGGGCTTATGTCTGGTAAGAAAACATTAATCTTTGATGAACCGACATCTAATTTAGATGCGCATACGAGTCAAAAGTTCTGGCAGATGCTTATGGCAATTGAACAGAGAACTATTATTATCATTTCGCATCATACACCAGTGGGTATACAAGAAGAATTTGACTTTAAACTTAATTTTTCTGAATATATTGAAAGAAAAGTATGATATCAGTATGCGGTTTTAATAGAAACAAGGGGGGATAATATGAGTGATTTAGCTATTAGAATGGATCACATTAAAGTAACATACGATACCCAAGATGTTTTTTCATTTGAACATTTAACAGCGTACAAAGATGAAAGGATTGCGATTGTAGGGGGAAATGGTGTTGGGAAAAGTACATTATTAAAGTTAATATATGGTGCTATAATCCCTACCCAAGGTCATATTGAAAGACATGTACACTTCAATTATATGTCGCAATTGGAGACGAACAATTCAGTATCTAATTCAGACGATTTGGATTTTAAAATGTTGTCGGAGTTGAAGGTTCCTGAAAATGAATGGCACCAACTAAGTGGTGGTGAGAAGCGTAAATTAAGCTTAACGCACACATTATCATCTTATTCAGAAGGCTTATTGTTAGATGAGCCGACCACACACATGGATGCACAAGGTATTCAACAGCTGATTGATTATCTTAAATATTATTATGGGTTACTGATTTTTGTAAGTCATGACAGAGCTTTTATCAATGCGTTAGCAACGAAAGTATGGGAAATTAATGATCATACAATTGAAGTTTTTTCAGGAAATTATGATGCGTATATAGAACAAAAAGAAGAACAAATTGCGTATATTGAACATGAAAATGATAAAAAGCGTAAAGAAAAAGAACGGTTAATGGCAGCACTTGAAGATAAGCAAAAAAAGGCAGAAAAAGTCGGTGAAGCGAGTCAGAAAAGTAAGAAGAAAAATATAAAACCTAATCGCTTGGCGGCTTCTAAGCAAAAAGATACGGTTCAAAAAAATATGTTCAAAAATATGAAGCATATTGAACAACGTATCAAAAAAATTGGAAAAGAAACAGCGTTACAGGAAGAACGACACATTGAGTTCCCCACAATCAAAAGTTTAGAAATGCATAATAATTTTCCAATTATGGGACAAGATATTTATCTGAAACTTGGCGATAAAACATTATTTGATGGTGTACGTTTTCAAGTACCAAAAGGTGAGCGTCTTGCGATAGTTGGAGACAATGGTGTAGGAAAAACATCGCTATTACATTATATTGTGAATGAACAAGCAGGGATTACCATTTCTCAAAATGCGAAGATTAAAGTGTATAACCAAATGGACTATATCCCCAAAAGTAATCAAAGCATTCTGACTTACCTAGGAGAAAACACATACTATCATACAGAATTCATTAGAAATATTTTGATTAATTTAGGGTTTGATGAAAGAACATTAAATCATAAGAAAATAAATGAGTTAAGTGGTGGAGAATCAACAAAGATAAGTATTGCGAAGTTGTTAGTAGAACCATCGAATATTTTGATTTTAGATGAACCGACGAATTTTTTAGATGTGCATACGATTGAAGCACTGGAAAGGCTTTTAAAAAGTTATAAAGGGACGGTTATTTTTACATCACACGATCAAAAATTTATAGACCAAGTTGCGACATTGGTATGGCGGATTGAAGACGGTAAAATAAAATATTAGTTGTCGGTTGTCCATTTTTTATAAATAACACGTCTGAAAAAATTGTTGGATAAAAGTATACAACAATCATTATTTCATTGTGAACGACGGGATTGCGAATACAGATGATTCATGTGAAGCGGCTAAACAATGTCGTGAAGCGATAGAAGACTGATTTGATGTTTTTATATAACTGTCAACTAATCCTAGATGAACTTGGGCAAACACTCAAGCAGATAGAGGCTGAGTTGGCAGAACACGTTGTTCAACAAGCTTTTATATCAGGAAAAGGATGCGCTAGTTTTATTGTGAATAGCTTTGCGATAAGTTTAAACTAGCTCAGATAATAAGTGTATGTTGTGGAAGAAAAGATAACGTCTACCCTTTAATAAGGTGATTGTGTCTGCTTTAGGTTCGACAATGCATTTATAATTGCTAGTGGATAAAGCGACAATCAGTACTGTTAATTTTAACTGTGGAAAGATCTTAACAACATTAGATTATTTGGACAAGGTGCCAAGTGTTGTTAGACAGTTTCATTTGAGATATGCAGTCACAGTTGAATGTGAGTGAAGAAACAATGCAAGTCAATCGTGCAAATCTAGAATAAATATACTATAAAGAAGTCATTGGTTGTTAATAGAGCCAGTGGCTTTTTCTATATCTCAATATGATAAAATGGTAGAAAACGTATTCAAAGAAGTGAGTATCGAATGGAACTATTAAAACGTATTGAACAGTATGCCAAAAACGAGCCGCAAGCAGTCGCACTATGTATTGACGATATATCAATAACTTATGATGAACTATGGACAAAAGTGAATCAAGCAATGGTGATGTTACCAGATACTTGTGTCGCTTGTGATGTTGCTTTGTCGTTTGAGAAAGTAGAAACCTTTGTTGTAGCGTATTTAGCATTATTGCGTAAAGGTGCCACACCGTGTGTGATGGATCCACATTGGGGAGCACAACGTTGTGAAGCACTGTATAAAAAATATGATATTGCTTATATTTGGGATGATACAGGGTTACAAGTAACGACTTATCAAGGTGTATCTCATGAGTGCTCTCATTTACTACATATTGGATTTACATCTGGAACAACGGGATTGCCTAAAGCTTTTTATCGGGATGAGGCTTCATGGATTGCCTCTTTTGAAGAAAATGAACGATTGTTAGCAAAACATGTTATTGCGCAATGTCCTACGATGGCGGCGCTCGGTCCATATGCCCATTCTTTAACGTTGTATGTACTTGTATATGCCTTGTTTTATGGGAGGACGTTTATTGGTCAAAATAATTATGATGTCCAACAATGTCAACATGTGATTGAAAGATTGGCACGTCCATGTAGTCTGTTTCTTGTGCCGACGATGGTGCATGACTGGGTACAAGGGTTAACAAGCAATGCGTATATTGCCTATATGTTTGTGACGGGAGATAAGTTGTCGTCACAATTGCACGAAAAGCTAAAAATAAAGTTACCAACAACGACTGTTTATGAATTTTTTGGCACGTCTGAAGCAAGTTTTATTAGTGTGAACCGTAATCAAACGGCACCACTTCAATCAGTTGGGCATTTGTTTCCAAGTGTGAATGTAAAGATTGATCAACCAAATGCACAAGGCATAGGTATGTTAATGGTTAAAAGTCCAATGACGTTCTCTGGATATGTTGGAGACGTGTTACCTGAATGGATTGAAACGGGTGACTACGCCTCAGTTGAAGGAGATATTCTCTATTTACACGGTCGTATACAAGACCGCATGATTATTGGTGGGAAAAATATTTCATTATTTACAATTGAACAGGCTCTTAAAACGATAACAGGGATTGATGAGGTCATTGTTATACGTCAACAACATCAAAAGTTTGGGGAGTTAGCACTTGCATTGTATGAAGGCGATACACAATTAACGTATCGTGTAGTGCGTGAACAATTAGAAGATGTCTTATCACGTTATGAATTACCATCGAAGTTGATATGTGTGCCTAAACTGCCACGCACATCAAGTGGAAAAGTATCGAGACGGGCAGCGCAACTTTTATATGAACAGGGGGCATGGCAATGAATGAAGCAGTCATTGTTGCAGCGAAGCGAACACCGATTGGCCGATATGGTGGCAGGTTACATCAATGGGAACCTGAAGATTTGTTGAAACCATTAATTCAACATTTTCAAGAGTCATTACCTATTGATTGGCAACAATTGGATGATGTGATTTTAGGGAATATTGTCGGAAATGGTGGCAATATTGCACGGAAAAGCTTGTTATCAGCAGGATTGGATTTATCGATACCGGGTGTGACAGTGGATCGACAATGTGGCTCAGGACTTGAAGCCATTCATCTCGCTTGTCGCATGGTCGAAGCAGGGGCAGGTCATTGCTATCTGGCTGGTGGTGTGGAAAGTACAAGTCGTGCGCCATGGAAGATGAAACGCCCAACGTCACTTTATCCAACCGAACCACCACAGTTTTATGAGCGTGCTGCATTTGCGCCAGAAGGACAAGATCCAACGATGATTGAAGCGGCAGATAATGTTGCATATGCATATGATATTTCTCGTGTGGCTCAAGACCAATTTGCTTATGACAGTTACATAAAGACTGTCAGAGCATATGACTCGGGTAAGTTAACAGATGAAATGTTGTCACTTAAAGTGAATGGTGAATGGATGACACAAGATGAAGGAATGCGTAGACATATTCGATTAGACCGATTAGCACGCCTCAAACCTATTTATCCCGATGGCACTGTCACGGTTGGTAATTGTTGTGCGAAAAACGACGGTGCTGCGCTCGTGGTTGTTATGTCGAAACAATATGCCTTATCGTTGGGGATTACGGAAGGCTTACAGTTCAAAGATTATGCGATAAAGGGTGTTGATCCCAAGCTATTAGGGATTGGGCCTGTTCCAGCCGTGTCGCGTATTTTAGAAGAACAAAACTTGAAGATGTCGGATATAGATGCTGTTGAGTTGAACGAGGCTTTTGCATCACAAGTGCTAGCCTCTCAACGGGCACTTGAAATTCAGCCGACACAGTTAAACCGCTACGGAGGGGCTATTGCGATTGGTCACCCGTATAGTGCGAGTGGTGCAATCCTAGTGACACGCTTGTTTTATATGACAGACTGCCCATTAACGATTGCGACAATGGGTATAGGGGGAGGAATGGGCAATGCCGCATTATTCGAACGTTGGTCGCACAGAAACACGATACGTTAAAGTAGATGAATCCGTATTATATGCCTATCAAACATTATTTGGCATGCCACTAAGTCAAGAAGTCCCCTTGCTCTTTTTTGCGCGTTACTGGCGTGGCTTCACGCTTTTTGAACCATTTATTGGTGCAGAAGTCATGTTAGTAGATACAACCTTAAAATATGTGACGCCCTTATATTGCGACGAGTCAATCAAGGCGACATTAACATTTAAGTCAGCAAAACAAATTAAAAACTTTGAACAATTTCGTTTTGAACTCGTGTTAAACGATAGCAATGTCATACAACAAACTTTTGTATGGAGGAACAGTTAATGAAGTTTTCAGTAGGTGATGTGGCACAATATTTAAAAATAGTGAGAGATGACAATCCGATACACAATCAAATTGTACCAGGACAAATGATTGTTCAAAAGGTGTTACGGGACTATGGTATGCAAAACATATCTTGTAACATACGCTATAAGCAACCCGTGTACATCAATGAACCATTAAACGTATATCAAGATAGTGAAGGATTTGTTGTGAAAAACGAGCAAGGGATAGTGAAATTGAACATCGTAGTGATGTGACATTAACAAACTTGAATTGTAGAGAAGGTAATTGAAGGGTAAAAAATTTGTTTTATACTAAGTATACGAGGAAATAAGTAATAAAATAAACTGATAATAATTGGGGGGGAATATGAAAAATATTTATTTTGATTTAGATGATACATTGATTCAAACACAAGAAGCATATGCATATGTTAATGAACAATTATCCCAAATAGTTTCAGCAGAGACTGAATATAGTCCTACTGAAGTGATGCATGTCATGAATAAGATTGATATTGGAAAAATCTCAACATTGTCATTTTCACCAGACAGGTATTGTAATAGTTGGGTCGAGACATTCCATAAATTAATGCCATCGGGGTCATACAATGAAAAAGAGGTTTTCAAGCTTGCAAGCTCTATTTTTACAATGGATATCCCTTTGCATAGCGATGCCAAAGATGTTTTGAGCGATATCAAATCTCATAGATATACCGATGTAAAGTTGAATGTGTTAACGCATGGTGATAAAGCGATTCAAATGAAACGGATTGAAGACTTAAACTTACAGGAACTTTTTGATGATATATGGATAGTGGATCATAAGGATACTAATACATATCACCAATTATCTTCAGGCAAGGATATCATGATTGGTAATTCTATTAATCATGACGTCGTTCCTTCTATAGAAAGTGGTTGGAATGCGTATCATATTGAGCGAAAATTGAGTTGGGATTATGATGGGAAAAAGAAAAACAGTGACTTAAATTTTGAATCATTTCAAGATTTAAGAGATATATGGCAGGCTATTACGAGTAATAAGGAGGATACCAATGGAAATAAACCCTAGAACAAAATCAAAAGTAATAAAAAAAGAAAATTTGCTGATAGAAAAGATATCATAGGCACTCACGGAGAAGAAGTTTTTAATGATGAGAAGTTGATAAAACATATTCATCAATATTGGCATTCAAAGGGGCAAAATGGTTGTGTGTTTGCTCAAAGTTTGGCTAAGTTAGATGAAGAAAAGACAGGGTAGTATAAGCAAGTTATTTATGATATTGATGTCAAAGAAATAGATGACATTATTACTGAAGCTATTAATGATAACCAAGATGATGACGTTTTATTTAGTATAGAGGGGACTTAAAGCTTGCTGATAAAGTGAAGATTAAGACTACAAACGGCTGTATTAACTGTTGCTCCTTTCAGTGATGATAATGCTAAACATCCACGACATATTGTGGCGAATGGCGTTACAAAAGAAATGTTCAATCACTATGCATATAAGAAAGTATTGTCAAAAGGAGAACATCATACTCAAGGTAAGAAATACGATGTCAAACATGATTTATACGATGTTTTCCCAAAATATATGAAGATTACGTATAAAGATTTTAAAATAGATAATGAGCACCAACGTGTTATGCTAAACTATCAACGACAATTTTTAATGGGCCATCAAGCATCAAGTGTGGCTATTGAGACGAAAGGATTGCACTATTTGGTAAAGGTTTATGGTCACCGTTCAGCATAACGGGAGTATTACTTTTAACTATCTCATTAATGAGTCTTGCATTATGGTTGAGTCATAAAACGTATGTACAATAAAAGTTTACTTTCTAAGACAATTATGGAAGTGAACTTTTTATATTTTAAAGAAACTTAGTTGATTATTTATTGTAATTTTCAGAAAATAACTATATCATAAATTTATACGCATGTTGGAATCGTTACAAAACAAAGGGGGGATGTAATGATGAAATCAGTTATTCTTGTATTATTTGATATTATTTCCAACTTTGGATCGCGGATTTTTAGTTTTGCTTGTGCGTTTTACATACTGCAATACACAGATACCAGCTATATGTATAGTGTGTATTTAGCGCTCATTGTTTTATGTGGTATTATGACTAGTCCAATCATAGGGGTATTTACGGATAGCATGAACAACAAGTGGCTTGTTATCACGGCGCAAATGGCAACGATTACGATATTGATGGTCTTTTTCTTCTTATATGATAATGTGGGAGTTCAATTAATTATTGTTACCGGTATGGTGCTAACAATTACGGATAGTGTCAATATGTTAATTATCCAATCGAACCTACAAAATATTGCTGAAAATCATTTGGAACGTATCGTATCGCTTAGACAAACGATTATCACAATCGTGACGTTTTTAGCACCAATGGCAGGGGGCGTACTCATCGCATTCGTGTCGATACAAACATTGGCGACACTAACGCTTGTGACGGAGAGTCTTTCACTCGTATTGTTGTTGATGTTGCCATTAAAGACATACTTGGAAAAAACAGAGCGTACCAGTTTTATAACGAATTTTAAAGAAGGCTTTGGTTATTTGAAGCGAGATAGAATTATTTTGCTGTGTATTGCTATAGGGCTTAGTATTAACTTCTTGGTCAATTCGATTGTCGTAGGGATACCGATTATCGCCATTCAAACGCTGGGACTTAATTCTCAACAGTTCGGCGTTATAGAAGCGTCATTAACAATCTCGATTTTTTTGACATCTTTATTGTTTTCCGTTTTTCCAATTCAGTCACATTTATTTAGAAATATCAAAGTATCTATTTTATTGTATAGTGTCATTTTAAGTGGACTTGGCATCTTTTTATTTTTTGATGTATCACATACCGTTGCATTCATCTTTTTAATCGGTGTGTATGCTGGTATCGGTTTTGCGATGCCATATTTTAATATTCCATATAGTATTTATTTACAAAAAACGATTAACGATGCCTATAAAGGCCGTGTTTTTTCAATTAACCAATCTGTCGTACAAGCACTAATGCCATTATCGATGTTTTTTTACGGCATCATTTTAAATCAACATGAAGGTATGGTCTTTTTACTAACGGGTATCGCCACGTTTGACGTCCTTGTCGTATTTTCAATATTGTCACGTTCATATCAAGATATTGCTGAAGTATAGCAATTAACGCCATGGGTTACGAAAACCGCATGGCGTTTTGAATGGTTATTAAATTTCAGCGACTTCAACGTCGATTTTTTCGATACGATTGTATGCACCGTGGTCAACAGGGCCAACAAAGTCATTCATTTTCCAGCCATTTTTGATTGCTGAAGCGACGAAAGCTTTTGCATTAATGACAGCTTCTTTTGGTGATTGACCATTCGCAAGGTTAGCTGTTGTTGCCGCTGCGAATGTACAGCCTGCACCGTGGTTATAGCTTTGTTGGAACATATCTGTTGTTAATTGATAGAATGTGTTGCCATCGTAGTATAAGTCATATGATTTATCTTGATCTAATGCTTTACCACCTTTGATAACAACGTGTTGTGCACCTTGCTGATGAATAATTTCAGCTGCTTTTTTCATATCGTCCATTGACTTCAATGTTCCTAATTTTGATAGCTGACCTGCTTCAAAAAGGTTTGGTGTCACAACTGTTGCTTTTGGTAATAAGTATTCAATCATAGCTTCTGTATTGCCAGGATTTAAAACTTCATCTTCCCCTTTACATACCATGACAGGGTCTACTACGAAAAATTGTGCACCTGACTCAACGAACGCTTCTCCTGCACGTTTGATCACTTCTTCAGTACCTAACATCCCTGTTTTGACAGCATCTGGACCAATGCTGATCGCTGTCGCAAGTTGTTTGTTGAATACATCGAATGGAATTGGTGTAACATCATGAGACCACGTTTCCTTATCCATTGTAACGATGGCTGCAAGTGCGACCATCCCATATGTATCAAGCTCTTGGAATGTTTTAAGGTCAGCTTGCATACCTGCACCTGCACTTGTATCTGAACCTGCGATTGTTAATACTTTCTTTAATGCCATGTGACATCCACTCCCTTATATATAGCATCTCATTAAATGTAAAATCTTACTTATGCATTATCATATCACGAGAGTACATTGCTGAAAACATTTCTACACTGTGTCTGCATATTATTGTATAGAATTTGTGGTAAAATGTAGGATGAGGTGAGCGCGATGGAGTGGTCAACAATTTTTCATGACATCACATCTAAACATAATTTTCAAGAGATGCATGATTTTTTAGAAAAAGAATATGCAACGAAAGTAGTGTATCCAGCACGCGAAAATATTTATCAAGCGTTTGAGTTAACGCCATTTGAGCAGGTGAAGGTTGTGATTTTAGGTCAAGATCCATATCATGGTCCCAATCAAGCGCATGGTCTCGCATTTTCGGTACAGCCGAATGCTAAGTTTCCACCATCTTTGAGCAATATGTATCAGGAGTTGGAAGATGATATTGGCTGTCGTAGAACGTCACCGCATTTACAAGACTGGGCAAGAAAAGGTGTGCTGTTGTTAAACACAGTTTTGACGGTGCGACAAGGACAGGCGCACTCGCATCGTGACATTGGTTGGGAACTATTTACAAACGAAATTATTCAGGCGATTTCGACACATAAATCAGGCGTTGTATTTATCCTGTGGGGAAAACCAGCACAACAAAAGGAACGTCTAATTGATACATCCAAACATTACATTATTAAGTCACCACATCCAAGTCCTTTATCGGCATATCGTGGCTTTTTTGGCTCTAAGCCGTATTCCAAAGCCAATGCTTATTTGACAGCACAAGGATTAGAACCGATTCAGTGGTGTGAAAGAAAGGAATAACAGTATGCAGAAAGAGAAGTTAATTCAATTGTTAGAACATGAGTTAATGCAAGCAGATCAAGCAGCGACGGATGCAATATTTGACAAGCATATATATGCTATTCATACGTTAACAGCTTTATATACAGATCAAGAAGCGATACCACAAGCAACGGTGAGTCTTCCGGCTTCAACAACGTCAAAGAAAGTATCAGAAGAAGAAATACGCTTAATGGGTGGTCGTGTGACAGAATCGAACACTGCATTGACAACGGCAGATAATCGCTTAGTGACAGATGATGCGATTGGTAATGGTGAATCTATTTTTGATTTTTAAAGGAGAGACATAGCATGAAAATATTTATTATTTTAGGTGCACTTAATGCGATGATGGCAGTTGGGACAGGTGCATTTGGCGCACATATCTTAGATGGTAAGCTTTCCGAACATTATATGTCGGTTTGGGAAAAGGCAACGATGTATCAAATGTATCATGGGCTTGGTTTGATTTTAATTGGTATTATTGGCGGTGCCTTTGACTTAAATGTAAGTTGGGCAGGTTGGTTAATGTTCTTTGGCATTGTGTTCTTTAGTGGTTCATTGTACATCTTATCAACAACCCAAATCAGTGTACTAGGTGCGATTACGCCAATCGGTGGTGTACTCTTTATTGCCGGTTGGATTATGTTGATTGTTGCATCTTTTAAAATATAGCAATCATTAAACAAGCAAGTAGTGACGATGATGGAAGCTATCTTTAGTTTTTGAGTCATATTTTTAGCGCATTAGCATCTGTATTGTGGAAAAGCAACGAAGAAAATCAGGGAAGTAAAGATCAGTAAAATCTAAGTCATCTTTGTCGGAGTGAGACAACGAAATTTCATGAGAACGTGAGATTTCTGTTTCACTCTTTTTTTTGAATTTTTTCTGTCAATCCTTTGTGAAAATATGAAAACTTTTGCTATGAATAAATATTTGCTGTATGATTGATAGATCGGATACTATAAATTAGTTATTAATACTTAAATACGGGTATAAAGTATATTAGAGGTGAAATATATTTATGGCAAAACATAATAAAAAGCCGGATAGGGGCGATTTGCAGCAAAATTTGTCTGAAAAATTTGTATGGGCAATCGCATATGGCTCTTGTATCGGCTGGGGTTCTTTTATTCTGCCGGGGGATTGGATTCAAACATCTGGACCAATTGCAGCATCCATCGGTATATTTATTGGGGCATTACTGATGATGATTATTGCTGTAAGTTATGGTGCGTTAGTTGAGCGCTTTCCAGTTTCCGGTGGTGCATTTGCATTTAGCTTTTTAGGATTTGGACGTTATGTCAGCTTCTTTTCATCATGGTTCTTAACATTTGGTTATATTTGTGTCGTAGCATTGAATGCGACGGCGTTTAGTCTACTTATCAAGTTTTTAATTCCTGATGCGATTGAAGTGGGTAAACTTTATACGATTGCAGGTTGGGATGTCTATATCACGGAGATTATTATTGCATCCGCATTATTATTAATCTTTATGGTTATTACTATTTATGGTGCAAGCGTCTCAGGCTCGTTGCAGTTTTATTTCTGTATTGCAATGGTGATTGTTGTCATCTTAATGTTTGTCAGCTCATTTTTCGGATCAAACTTCTCATTAGAGCATCTGCAACCATACCAAGGTACGCAATATGGCTGGTTTCAAGCAATTATTATGATTGTAGCGGTCGCACCATGGGCATATGTTGGGTTTGATAATATTCCACAGACAGCAGAAGAATTTAACTTTTCACCAGATAAAACGTTTAAGTTAATCGTATATAGCTTGTTAGCTGCTGCATTCACGTATATTTTAATGATTTTATATACAGGTTGGTTAACGGCACCTGATAATGATCTTTGGGCAACAGGGGCTGTGACACGTGAAGCATTTGGCAATATCGGCTTAGGGGCACTGGCGGTTGCGATTATCATGGGTATTTTTACAGGCTTGAACGGTTTCTTATTGAGTGCAAGTCGCTTGTTATTCTCAATGGGGCGTTCTGGTATTATGCCAACCGTTTTTAGCAAATTGCACCCACGTTACAAGACACCATATGTTGCGATTATTTTCTTAGTGGCATTAACATTGGTTGCACCTTGGCTAGGACGTACAGCACTAACATGGATTGTAGATATGTCATCAACAGGGGTGTCTATCGCATACTTTGTTACATGTTTGGCAGCTGCGAAATTGTTTAGTTACGACAAACAAAGTAAAACATACGGTCCTGTTTATAAAACATTTGCGATTATTGGTGCAGTGATTTCATTTGTTTTCTTAGCGTTACTGTTATTACCAATATCACCAGCGTCATTATCATTACCATCGCATATTGCGTTAGGTTTTTGGACGTTGCTCGGCTTGATTTTCTTCTTTATTCGTTTGCCGAAACTACGTCATATGGATAAAGATGAATTATCACAACTTATTTTGGATACACGTAAAAAAGATGTTGAAAAAATGTTAGACGAATAGATTATAGCCTCCATTGATTGGATATTGTTGTATTCAGTTAATGGAGGCTATTTTTCTACAAATATTTGAATTTTCTGTTTATTATTGTGAGTGAGTTTTGCTACAATAAATGTGTAACTAGAATTTTAAATTTATATTTCATTAAATGTGTTATAAATTATATTTGTCCAATTAGCTATGTTGATAGGAGGTCAAGAATGAAGATTAATTTGCTTACACCTCAATTGATTTTATTATATGTTTTTATGTTTATAACAGCTTTAGATGGACTGGTGATACCAACGCTTATTGCGGGTGTTATTCGTTCTGTCGAGACGAAAAGCCTTTCTTCGCTTATTAATTATTTTATCTTTGGACTGGTCGGTTATGGTATTATTCGAACAGGCTTATATTTATGGAATCTTTATCAGCAGAAATTTATAAGAGATTTTAACAATCATTATAAAGAACAACTTATTAGAAAGTACTTTAGTGGGAATAATACGACGCAACGTTCAAATTTATTAAGTTTTATGGTCAATGATTTTAAATTTTTGGAGACGAATTATATTAAGTCGTTATTTCTGTTTATATATTGTATGACCTTTTCGATTGTTTCTGCGATATATGTTCTGGTGATCGACTATCAACTTGGCTTATTGTTTATCGTATTTTCCATTATTCCTGTTGTGACACCTAAGATGTATAAAAATAAAATTAAGAAATCTACAGATACATGGTCGCACGATTCTTCAAAATTTGTCGATCATCTTAACGAATACTTTAGTGCACTGACAACGGTGAGGGTCTTTAATAAGTAACCATTTTTTGTGTCACAGTTAACAAAAGAATTGAATCATGTAGAAGAGAGCAATTACAGTGTGCAGAAAAATCTCTATCAATCTAACTGGATTACCAATCTCTTATCAGGTATTAGCGCATTTGTCCCTTTATTTATAGGTGGGATTTTTGTGATTCATGGCAATCTATCATTAGCTGCATTGATGGCAGTCTATTTGGCAAGTGATCGAATTGTGATTCCTGCAGTTAATGCGATTGATCATTTTAATAAATTAAGGTCTTCTCATACAATTGTGAAAAAATATGATGATTTAATGGATAGTTTGTCGTTAGAAGATGCGCAGAACACAATGACGCATCAATTAACACATACAATTTTACCCGTGCAATTTCAACATGTTTCTCATCAATATGGAGAACGTATGATTTTCAAGGATATTCATTTAACGATTAATAAAGGCAATCATATCTTATTGAAAGGACCCTCTGGAAGCGGGAAGTCAATATTTTTTAAGTTATTGTTACGGTTGGAGACGCCACAAGAAGGTACGGTTTGGTACAACAATATTCAGGACGATAAAATGTCGTTTGCTATGTTGACGCAACATCTCTATTATTTTGAACAACAGCCATTGATATTTAACGACTCGATTTTATTTAATATCGCATTGGATGATGATTTTAACGATAAACAATTACGCTATGTCATTCGCCAATGTAATTTAACAGAATTGATTCAAACACATGGATGGGACTATCATGTAGGTGCAAATGGCGAGCGTCTGTCAGGTGGTCAAAAGATGCGTATCGCTTTAGCGCGTATTTTAATAAGAGCGCCGAAATTTATCTTACTTGATGAGTTCTCGGCTGGACTTGATAAAGAGAATGCAATATTCATTAGAGAGGTGATTCATCAAGAAGTAGAGACGGTTATTGAGATTACACATGACGAACATGTGAATCAAAATTTATATACAGATATTTATAAAATAGATAATGAAAGAATAATAGAAGTGAACTCGTAAAACCAAAGATAGGCCTGTTTCTCGTGATAGTCGCTACGCTATCATGGGAAACAGGCTTTTTAATTGGAGAACTTTTTGAAAATGAAAGCACAAAGTGATATGGATCCCTATCCATATATTTGCTTAAAACTAATGTACCACGTTTTTGCGTGTTTGGGTACACAAATATTAATAAATTATTAATTTATTATGAACTATTGACGAATAATAATTAAATGTACAAATGATATTTAATTTTTTAAGAGTGTAATCAATGTGAAATGAGCGTTGAACGGAGGACAGGGAAATGAATAGAGCACCTTATATAAAATGAGGGGAATATTGTATAAGTAATAGCTGATTGGTGTGAAAATATGTCCCTATCGATTCATTTTGATTAAATTGTGATATAAAATATGTGCCATTTCTTCAGGTGTTTCTGGGCAATCAGATGCTAACCATTTGTATACAATTGAGAGCTCTCCGCCAATCGTATAGTAAATAAAATAGTCTGGGTGTCGCATGTTGGGTAAGGTTTCTAACATAGCAGAATACATATGGTATGTGTAACGCATATAATCTCTTATGATATCTGGCTGGGGATTGCTAACTAAGATTGTTTTAAAAAAAGATTTGTAACGTAATAAATATTGAAATATTAGACGAAAAACTTTTAAAATACCAGATTTGGTTTCTTTTAAGGTACAGTTTTCAATGATATGTGTTGCGGATGTCATGATGCGTTGATAACGTTTCATATGATATTGCTTTATAACTTCTAATAACTGGTATTTATCTTCAAAGTAAGCATAAAAGGTTGAGCGATGCACGCCGCTTTCGGCACAAATTTCTTTAATTGTAATTGCTTCAAAGTCATTATGCTCAAGCAGTGTAATGAGTGCTTTACATATTTCGTAATAAGTTTTTGTTTTTACCATAAGATCACCGTTTATTTTAATTTCTGTATCCGACACATTTTAGAAAATTGTCTGTAGCATGTGTGAAATGATGGTTCTATAATACATGATATTGAAATTAATGGAAAGGAAGTAGTCACTGTGAAGAAGTTAGTTATGATTAACATCGCGACAATTGTATTATTAGTCATTATCGGGATAGGAGGCTTTTATTTTTATAATCAATCAGCCAATTACATCAAAACAGAAAATGCACAAGTAGATGGAGACCAGATTAAAATTGTTGCTCCGGCTTCAGGACAGATTGCGTCTCTTGATGTGGAAGAGGGCGACAAATTAAATGCAGGGGATACATTTGCAAAAGTACAAGTGAAATCAGAAACAGGTGATGTGCAAACAATGGACATTCCGATGCCGACAGAAGGTACAATTGTAAAATTAGCAGCACAAAAAGGAAGTGTTGCACAAGCTGGACAACCTTTAGCATATGCGTATAACTTAGATAAGCGTTATGTAACAGCCAATATTGATGAAACAAAAATTAAAAATGTAGAAGAAGGCCAAACAGTTGATATTGCGATTGATGGGCAAGATTCTAAAGTGAAAGGGAAAGTGGTTCATATCGGTCAAGCGACAGCATCTAGTTTTTCTTTAATGCCTTCATCAAACAGTGATGGTAACTATACAAAAGTGACACAAGTCGTACCAGTGAAAATTGAGTTTGATAGTCAACCATCAAATCGTGTGTTACCAGGTATGAACGCAGAAGTAAGTATTCACAAAAACTAATATAGGAGGTCATCAGATGTTTGTGATGATATATAGCATCGTTTCACTCATTGTGATTGTGTTGATGAACCTCTTACTACTTCGACGTAATAAGACGAAACAACGTAGAAGTATGACATCTACAGAGATGACGGCGTCGCATCAAAGTGTGAATAAGACAAGTACAGTTGACGCATACGAGTCACAAGAAATATCAGAGGCAGTAAGTGACCAGGTGAAAGATGCTGCAGAAAATTATCGATTCAAACCAGGTATTACACGTAATAAAGTATTAGCAGCCATGTTGTTCGGGATGTTTATAGCCATATTAAATCAGACATTGTTAAATACAGCGTTGCCTAAAATTAATACGGACTTCAATATTACTGCATCAACAGGGCAATGGTTGATGACTGGATTTATGTTAGTCAATGGGATTTTAATTCCAATTAGTGCTTTCTTATTTGAGAAATATTCATATCGCCGTTTATTCTTATTCTCAATGTTAATCTTCGCAATCGGCTCACTCGTTTGTGGGTTTGCTTGGAACTTTCCAGTTATGATGACAGGACGTGTACTTCAAGCCGTGGGTGCAGGTATTTTAATGCCCCTTGGTACAAATGTCTTTATGACGATTTTCCCACCAGAAAAACGTGGGATGGCAATGGGAACACTTGGTATCGCAATGATTTTAGCACCAGCAATTGGACCAACACTCTCTGGTTATATCGTGGATCATTTTGATTGGCATACGATGTTTATCGGTATGTTTGTTGTGGCGATTGTTGCATTAGCTATAGCTTATTTTTGGTTCGGTATGTATCAACGTACATCACAACCTAAAGCAGATATTCCGGGCGTTATTTTTAGTACAATCGGCTTTGGTTCGTTACTGTATGGCTTTAGTGAAGCAGGTAACGATGGTTGGACATCAACCAAGATTATTGTCATGATGATTGTAGGTGTTATTTTTACAACAGCGTTTGTGATACGTGAAATGACGATGAAAGCGCCAATGTTGAATTTTGAAGTGCTGAAGTATCCGGGTTACACGCTAACAGCAGCCATTAATATGATTGTGACGATGAGTTTATTCGGTGGCATGATTTTACTACCATTGTATTTACAAAACTTACGTGGTTTCTCAGCAATTGATTCAGGATTGTTGCTGTTACCAGGTGCCTTGATTATGGGCTTTATGGGACCTATTGCTGGAAAACTATTGGATACGATTGGTATTAAACCATTAGCCATTATCGGTTTGACCATTACCACGTACGGGACATGGGAATTAACACAATTGACGATGGATACGCCTTATTCATCGATTTTATGGATTTATATTGTGCGTTCATTCGGTATGAGTTTTATTATGATGCCAATTATGACAGCTGGTATGAACTCGTTACCTTCGAGACTCATATCTCATGGGAATGCGTTGATTAACACAATGCGCCAATTGGCAGGATCTATCGGTACAGCGATCTTAGTAACCGTTATGACACAACAAAGTGAAACGCACCTTGCGACATTTCAGCAAGATTTAGATAAAACACAGCCATTTATTCAAGATCAGTTGCAAGCACTCGCACAACAATTAGGTGGCGAACAGCAAGCGACAGCTGCGATATTAAAGTTTGTCAATCAACTTTCAGCAGTAGATGGCGTTAACAGTGCATTTTGGGTTGCGACAGCGTTCAGCGCACTTGCACTTATACTCAGCTTTTTCTTGCGTGATAAATCTTACTATATGTCAAAAGAACAATAGAAAAATCACGACTTCTTCATTTGAGTGGGGAAGTCGTGATTTTTTTCGATGTATATAACTTTGGAATGTTCAAAGCGCATTGATTAAGAAATTTATTATTTATATACTTAGTGAAAGGGGAGGGATTTTTATGCTACATACAACGAGAGCGTCTACTGACATTTGCCGGTGGTGCTTATGATGCATCGCTATTTTATTATGACTGAATTCAATCGGCTACTCATTAATGATATATTCATCTATTTGATACCATTAATTGGTGTGATAGTTTGGGACTTTAGTGACTCTAAAATTGTATTTCTAACGTCCACTTATTCAATTGGCTTTATCTTATTCAGTAAGTTATCAGGTGCTCTGATTGATAGATATAATAGTCATATTGTACCGATATTTACATATTTTTGTTACATCGGGCTGATTTTGTTATTTGCTTGGATGCTACATCAAAATGTACAAAATGAGCTGTTAATATTTGTTATGATTTGTTTATTGAGCTTTGTGTCATGTGTATTGGAAATTAATACAAGTGTCTACATTCCAGATCATTTTTTAAATCAATTAACAGCTGTTAATGGTCAAGTACAATTGATGCGGTCATTAGTTAATTTCTTTTCACCAATCATTGCATTTACATTATCAAATAATATCATGATGGCGTTTATCGTTATTTTGATATTACAACTCGTCAACTTATATATGTATATAAAGCCGCTTAATAGGAATCATAGGGATAATACGTCTCAAGATTTTAATACGAATACAGTGCGTGTTCGTGCATTAAAATATATTTTCAGTAATTGTAAGCTGGTGCTCGTTGTATTGGTGACGATGGGCATCAATTTTTCACTTACAATATTAACGAATACACTCGTTATTTATTTAGTTAGATATTTAAAAGTTGAACATACGCTTACCGGTGTTTTGATTGGTTTATTGTCTTTTGGTGCAATTATTGGTGCGCTTTTGCCGAAATACTTAGTTAAAAAATATTCATTTGAAAGATCGATTGGCATAGTGAATTTTGTCTTAAGTATCCCATTTGTATTATTAATTAGTCATAGCTATTTATTTTTTATTGGTGTATTTGCAGGATATTTATGTAGAAGTTTTGGGAGTGTACTAAGAACAACGGTGCAACATCAAATTATTCCAGAAAAGATAAGAGGGAAAGTAAATTCAACGATTTATCTTTTTACGTGGGGAACGATACCTATAGCAGGGTATGTAGCTTCTATCTTATTAAACTACATATCTTTACATACGCTATATATCATCGTTGTGATTATTTTTATTGTATCCAATGCATTATTTATGATTGGTGTCAAAGATGATAAAGATTTATTAGAAACATAAATAGGTCATCAAGGTGGTTATTGCTACCATGATGACCTATTTTAATCTGTTCTATTGCTTATCTTTCACAAATGATTTTGGCACTAAAACGAAATTTTTGCTAGCGCATGAGATTTCTGCTCTTTAATAGATCTTACTTTTATACTTTCCTTATTGCATTGACTGGTTCATCTATATTAGAGGTAGTAGCTGACTGATGTCTGACTACGCCGTTGCTTGTCCGCCATCTAGTCAGCCTTGCCGGGGCACTACAACGAAATCTTTGCTAGCGTATGAGATTTCTGTAGTGCTCCCAAAAAATCCCCAATCAACTTCTATCGATTGGGGAAGGACGCTATTCGTTTTCAATTTGGTGATTAATCTTCGCGTTGCGTGCAAGCATGCGATCATAGTAATACTCATAGCGTGTCCATTCTTCAGGTGTGATGGAATCTGTATTAAGCGTCCCACCTAAGTCCTTGATGGCGTAGAGCAGTTTGAACATCACATCTTGTACCGTAATGTCGTGATTGAGCAGTGTTGCTAATGAGGCCATACACGCTGGATCGACATCCGGATAATGGAACTTTGTGATTTCGCCTTTGAGTGCGCGTTCGTAAAAGTCATGCATAAGTTGCGCGCGTTCAGCACCAGAGCCTTCCACACACAAATATATTTGAACGGCAACACCGCCACGAACACGACGTTGAGAGATGCCTGCAAATTTTTTGCCGTCGATACTCAAATCGAACTTACCTGGACAATAAGAATGCGTAATTTCATATGTGTCGATATCTACATTGTCATCCTCAAACATCTTGCAAATGAGGAGATACATGACAGAGAACGCTTCATCAATGGTGATCTCAGTCTTGCCTTTGAAAATCAGTGAGATGTTGAGTACACCTTGATCTAGAACGACACCTAACCCACCAGAATTGCGAACGATCGCATTATAACCTTGTTCATCTGTTAAGTACGAAATGCCGTCTTGTAGATAAGGTAGGCGTGCGTCATGAATACCTAGGATAACAACGTGTTGATGAATCCACGTTCTAACAACATTTGGTGATAAGTCTTTGCCGACACTTTCGGAAAACGTATCGTCAAAAGCAAAGGATTGCATGGGTTCAAGACCTGTTGTATGGTCGATGTAACGCCATGCAATGCCATTGAAATATTTAGAAGCGAGATCCATTATTGTAATGATTGCGCTGCTGTGATGATAGATAAGCTATAAACGTCTTCTGAAGAGCAGCCACGTGATAAGTCGTTAACTGGTGAGTTAAGACCTTGTAGTACCGGACCTACTGCGTCAAAACCACCTAAACGTTGTGCAATTTTGTAGCCAATGTTACCAGCTTCTAAGCTTGGGAAGATAAATACATTGGCGTCACCTTGGATTTTCGCGCCAGGTGCTTTTTTCTTCGCAACTTCTGGAACGATCGCTGCGTCGAATTGGAATTCACCGTCTACTACAACATCTGTTAAGTTTTCGCTGTCAATTTTTTCTTGTGCAAGTTCTACAGCTTGAACGACTTTTTCAGTGTCGTCTGATTTTGCTGAACCTTTTGTTGAGAAGCTTAACATCGCAACTTTTGGTTCCATACCGAAGCTTTTCGCTGTTTTCGCACTTTCGATTGCAATTTCAGCTAAGTCTGATGCACCAAGTTCTGGATTGATAGCACAGTCACCGAATAAATATTGTTTGTCTTCTTTAATCATGAAGAAAACACCTGATGTTCTTGAAACACCTGGTTTTGTTTTAATGATTTGTAATGCTGGACGTACAGTATCTGCTGTTGAGTGTGCCGCACCACTTACAAGTCCATCTGCTTTGCCTGCGTATACAAGCATTGTACCGAAGTAGTTGACATTGTTGAGTAACTCTTGTGCTTGTTCTTCAGTTGCTTTTCCTTTACGGCGTTCTACAAATTTTTCTACTAATTCTGCTTTGAGGTCACTTGTATCAGGTTGAATCACTTCAATACCTTCAATATTTAAACCTTCATCTTCTGCTAATTTTTGGATGTTGTCTTGGTTACCTAGGACAATTGGCGCAACGTAGTCAGTTGCTTGTAATTTTACTGCAGCTGCTAATACGCGTGCATCTTCTCCCTCAGGAAGTACGATGCGCACATTTTTACCTGATAATTTGTCTTGTAATACATTTAATAAGCTAGACATAAAAAGTCCTCCTTTTTCGTTCTTATATCAATGCTCTCTTTTTTCATTATACCTATTTGGTAGGAGATTTCCAAGAGTTGTCTTTTGTAGCGTTTCTTTCGTTTTTAATATGAGATTGTGCTAATATTTACATGTAAATTGATAATTAAGGAGTGTTCCGAATGAGTCATGCAGCAGAAACTTTAGATGGATGGTATAGTTTGCATTTGTTTTATGCGATTGATTGGGCATCATGGCGTTTAGTATCAGAAGCAGAACGTACACAAATGCTTGATGAATTTGAGGGACTATTAACGGAATTGAAAGGCGTTAAGGATGTGGGGCAAGGCGATCATGTAGCATATAATGTTGCAGGTCAAAAAGCAGATATTTTATTATGGTTCTTACGTCCTGAAATGAAAGAACTCACAGCAATTGAAACGGCAATCAACAAGTTACCAATTGCAGATCATTTCATTCCGACATATTCATATGTTTCAGTAGTAGAGTTGAGTAATTACCTTGCTGGTCAATCAGATGAAGATCCATATGAAAACCCACATGTGCGCGCACGTCTATATCCACAATTACCTGAAACAGATTATATTTGTTTCTATCCAATGAATAAGCGTCGTAACGAAACGTATAACTGGTATATGTTGTCGATGGAAGAGCGTAAGAAGCTAATGTATGACCATGGCATGATTGGTCGTAAATATGCTGGTAAGATTAAACAGTTTATTACAGGTTCTGTTGGTTTTGATGATTTTGAATGGGGCGTGACACTGTTCTCAGATGATGTATTACAGTTCAAAAAAATTGTTTATGAAATGCGTTTTGATGAAACAACCGCACGCTATGGCGAGTTTGGTAGTTTCTTTATCGGTAATAAATTAGACAGTGAAGCACTTCATACTATGATGGCACTTCCTGAAACAAAATAAATAAGAGCGAGAAAACTGGCTTGCAGTATAATGTGAGCCAGTTTTTATTTGCGTGTTTAAAACACTTCCTGGGAAATAAACGTACATTACGAATAATAGGATAGCCTCCGTATTTTGAATAGTGTATTTTTTAAATATTTTAGCGCTTTAATGTTTTCTGCAGTCGTATGTCGGCGAATTCTTTTTATAAATGTAAGATTTATGTCTAGTCACATGTTATAGTAATAGAAATAAAAGAAAAAGAATTGAAGGGGAGGCGTGACAATGGGTTCGAATAAGCAAACTTTGAAGCCAACGATTGGTTTATTTACAGCTGTCACGATTATTGTCGGTACGATTATAGGATCAGGGGTTTTCGTGAAACCAAGTTCTGTACTTGAATATGCTGGAACAAGTAATTTAGCGCTTTGGGCATGGTTGCTTGGAGGGGTTCTTACGTTGGCATCTGGTTTGACGATTGCCGAAGTTGGTGCGCAAATCACGCGTACAGGTGGTTTGTATGCGTATATTAAAGATATTTATGGGGCATTCTGGGGCTTCTTAACAGGTTATACATTGACGGTACTGTATGGACCGGCGATTATTGTATCACTCATTCTCTTTTTAGGGATTTTAATTACAAAGTTTTTTGAGATGAGCAGTTTTTGGACAATTCCAGTGGGCACAAGTATTTTTTTGTTCTTACTGTTATTGAATATTCTGGGGACGTATTATGCGAATGCTATGCAAAACATCACGACGCTTGCAAAGTTGATTCCAATTTTCGCGATTGTGATTTTTGGGTTGTTTTATGGGCAAGAAGGCGTATTCGGAAGTGATGTCACCCAATTGATTATGAACAATGATGGTACTGTGAACTTTGGACGTGCAGTTCTAGCCACGCTTTTTGCATATGATGGTTGGATTATGTTAACGACGATGTCAGGCGAAATGAAAAACCCACAGAAGCATTTACCATTAGCGATGTTGATTGGTATTTTGATTGTGACGCTTGTTTATATAACAATTAATGTTGCCATATTTAAGACGTTACCTGCATCAGAAGTGTACTTATTTGGTAATAGTGTGAGTGCGGAAGCGGCCGTTGTTTTATTCGGAAGTGTCGGTGCAAAGATTGTCAATATTGGATTGATTATTTCTATTATTGGGACATTAAACGGTAAGTTGATTACGTTCCCACGGATTCCATTTGCGATGGCACAAGATAATTTATTACCGTATTCGCAAAAAGTTCAATATGTCAGTAAACGCTTGGGTTCGCCAATTGGTGCACACCTTGTTATGAGCGCTTTGACACTCTTAATCTTAACCTTAAGTATTTGTTTCCCATCTATTTTTGATGCAGATTATTTATCAGAAATCACGATTTTTATTATTTACTTTTTCTATATGGCATCTTTTGTTGGTTTGTTTATTTTAAGACGTAGGAACAAAGGACAACCACGAGCCTTTTCAGTACCGCTGTATCCATTTCTACCTGTACTGGCAATGTCAGGCGGTTTGTTCATCATTGTGAATACATTGATTTCGGATCCATTGGGTTCGGGTATTGCAATTATAGGCTTAGTACTAGGAATACCACTTTATCTCTATACTATTAAGAGACATAAAGATTGTAAGTAAAAGAAGGTGACAGTGTTGATTCAATCCAAACCGTCAGATCAAGACGTGATGAATATTGTAATGCTTGCGGGACGTATTTTGCTGGAAAGTGGCGCAGAGGCAAAACGTGTAGAAGATACGATGCAGCGTATAGCCATGTCATATGGTTATGAAGAGACACAAGGCTATGCGCTCAATATTTTTATTAACTTCTCGTTATCACCAGATCATGATACACGTATGGTTAAGATCCAGAAGAGTGATACCAACTTGCGAAAAGTTTTTTTAGTGAATCATATCTCGCGTCAAATTGCACAACAAAAGCTATCATTTGATGAAGCCTATCAAACATTGAAAAGTATTGATAACACGCAACATCGCTATGATTTGTGGCATAAGATGCTATTTGCAGGTCTGATCTCTATGGGGTTTTTATACTTGCAAGGTGGCAGTTGGCAAGACTTGTTACCTGCTGTGCTTGCAGGTGCATTTGGTTATTTTGTGACGGAATATATGAAAGGCAAACAACTGACGCTCTTTATTCCGGATTTTTTAGGCGCGATTGTTATTGGCTTAGTGGCGATTCCAATTAATCACTGGATAGGCAGTCCGAACCTTGGCGCAACGATTACAGCAGGCGTGATGCCAATCGTTCCGGGTGTACTGATTACAACGGCCATTCAAGATTTATTTGAACGGCATATGTTGATGTTTACCGCAAAGTTTTTGGAAGCAATTGTAACTTCATTCGCAATTGGTGCAGGTATTACGACTGCATTCTTATTGTTATAGCTAGGGGGGATAAGCGATGGTCATTCCAATAATCTTTATATGTAGCTTTTTAACCTCATTCTGTTTTTCATATATTTACGATGCACCAAGACGCTTGTTTTTACCCGCTGGTTTGTGTGGGGGTTTTGGTTACTTGACGTATCATCTTGTACATATCGCATTCGGTATAGACAGTATTTATGCTAGTTTATGTGGGAGTTTTGTACTCGGTTTGATGAGTCATATGATGGCACGCCAATACAAGTCACCAGTGATTCTTTTTATGGTGCCAGGTATTATTCCGCTTGTTCCCGGGAGTATTTTCTTCAAAGCGACACAGAAATTGTTGACGCTGGAATTTAATGAAGCGAGTGACATTTTTATGCGTGCAACACTTATTGCTGGTGCGATTGCCGTCGGATTGTTAATGTCTGATCAATTTGCAAAGTCATTTATTAAAAAACCGATTGCGATTATTCGACCGAAACATCAGAAAAAAAGTGAATAGTTGAATTGAAAGTTTATGACATGTGGTGTACATATGTTGTAAGCTTTTTATTTTACATGAAGTATTGGGAGTGTAAAAAAGCGCTATCATAGCCACACTTTATTGTGCTATACTATTTGAAAATATGTTATATCATTAAGGGGAATGAAGAGAAGTCAGCAGGGGGGATATTATGACAAATCCAAAAGAATCTCGATTGTTAACATTTTTCACAGACAAGAAGAAGGATCCATCGTACACATTGGCACAGTTGATTGGTTTAATTACGGGACCACTATGTTTTGTGTTAATTTTATTATTTGTACGACCAGATGGTTTGGATTTTAAAGGTCTATATGTATTAGCGATTACGGTATGGATTGCAATTTGGTGGATTACAGAAGCGATTCCTATTCCAGCAACAAGTTTATTACCACTTATTTTGATGCCATTAGGACACGTCATGGATAGTGCAACAGTATCTGCACAATACGGTAACGACATTATTTATTTGTTTTTAGGTGGCTTTATTTTAGCGATTGCGATGGAGCGTTGGGATTTGCATACGCGTATTGCTTTGACGATTATCAATCTTATTGGTACTAGTACGGGTCGTATCTTGCTAGGTTTTATGGTCGCAACAAGTGGGTTATCGATGTTTGTGTCTAATACTGCAGCCGTGATGATTATGATACCAATTGGATTAGCGATTATCAAAGAGGCACATGTATTAAAGGAAAGCAATGAAGATGATACAAGTATTGCGAAGTTTGAGCGTTCGCTCGTCCTAGGTATTGGTTATGCAGGTACGATTGGTGGTTTAGGCACATTGATTGGTACACCACCTTTGATTATTTTAAAAGGACAATATGCGACAAATTTTGGGCAAGAATTGAGTTTTGCGAAATGGATGATTATTGGTGTGCCAACTGTTATTACTTTGGTTTTCTTAGCGTGGCTCTATTTTAAGTTTGTTGCATTTCGTCATGATATGAAGGAATTACCAGGTGGTCAACGTGTTATCAAGGATAAGTTGGATGCGCTTGGTAAGGTTAAATATGAAGAGAAAATTGTATTCTGCATCTTTATCTTAGCATCGTCACTATGGATTTCACGTGAATTCTTGTTATCTAACTGGTATTTTACAGAGATGATTGCAGACGGTACGATTGCGATGTTCGTTTCAATCTTACTATTCTTAATTCCAGCCAAAGATCATCATAAGCGTATTTTGGATTGGTCTGTTGCCAAAGAATTACCTTGGGGTGTTCTCTTACTATTCGGAGGTGGCTTAGCATTGGCGAAAGGGATTCAGGAAAGTGGCTTAGCAACATGGTTAGGCTTACAAATGACCCTACTCAAAGGTGTTAGTCCAATCATTATCGTTGTTGTCATCACAGTATTTATCTTATTCTTAACAGAGATTACATCAAATACAGCAACTGCGACAATGATTTTGCCGATTTTGGCAACATTATCTGTAGCAATCAATGTCCACCCATTATTGCTTATGGCACCTGCAGCAATGGCAGCTAACTGTGCGTATATGTTACCAGTAGGAACGCCACCGAATGCCATTGTGTTTGGTACAGGTAAGATTGAGATTAAAGAAATGGCATCAAAAGGTTTTGTCATGAACTTAATCAGCATTGTTGTTATTATTGTCAATATATATTTTGTATTACCACCTGTATTGGGGATTGATGTGACACAAAGTATTCCATTAAATAAGTCATAAAGTATAAAGACGTTCTGTTAGTGAAGATTCCGTGAAAGATTGTGGACATAAATCTTGAAAATATTAAAAAGACGTGTAAAATGAGTAGCGGTATCATGCTAAGAGAGGTGGAGTTAGGTGAAGAATAAATTCATGGTTTGTGATGATTGTCAGGCTGTAAATCTTAAAAGTGTCATGAGAAAGTTAAAAAAACTTGATCCTGATGCTGAAATAGAGATTGGTTGCCAATCATATTGCGGACCAGGAAGACGTAAAACTTTTGCATTCGTTAATAACCGCCCACTTGCCGCACTCACAGAAGATGAATTGATGGAGAAGGTCAAGAAACAACTGCAAAAACCACGTGATCCTGAGGAAGAGGAGCGTTTGAGAAAGCGTAACGAAGAAAGAAAGCGCCGCAAAGAAGAACAAGACCGTAAGTTGAAAGAGAAGCTAGCAAAGCGAAATCAACAATAAAGACTGATATATAACAAGACCCGTTTTCATTTGGAATGCGGGTTTTTTTGCGTGGAAAATAATTGTATATTGCAACGAATCGTTATAACTATGAATAATATTGGTATGAAATGGGAATAGATTGAATACAATAACAATTAAGTGAGAAATAAAAGGGATGTGTGCGATGATTACAGTATTATTTAGTGGCGGTTATGAAAAAGGGAATACGACTACATTGACAGAGCATGTATTAGAAGGACAAGACTATAGATGGATTAACTTAGAGGATGTTGTGAACTCAGCAAATTCAACAATTGCTGAAGATTCAAAAGAACAGCGAGACTATGAGCAAGTGACAGATCAGATATTGGCGAGTGAAGATGTTATATTAGTATCACCTGTCAATTGGTATAGTATCAGTGCGACATTACAACATTTTATTGAACAGTGGTCTGAAGCACTAGCAATATCTCAATATGATGACTTCAAAGAGAAGCTATCTGATATCAACTTTCGTCTTATTTTGATTGGCGGTGATAGTCCGCGTGTGAAGGCTTTGCCTTGCGTGAAACAAGTGGACTATAGCTTGCAATTTTTAGGTGCACATTTGCAAGATTACTTGATTGGATATGCTACACAACCGGGTGAGATTTTCAAGGATACGTATGCGATGAACGAAGCAGCGCGTTGGAATCGACAATATACAACAGGGATGACTGCAGGTGCGAAATAAGCCTTATACGTAACAGAAGTTGTGGTATAATGAAAGTTATTCTATAGCGTATAAGGAGCGAGGAATATGACGTATGAAGTGAGAAGAGCGACACCAGATGATATCATTGGTATTCGCGATGTTGCAACTAAAGCATGGTATAACACGTACTTGAATATATATGCTGCGCGTACCGTAAATGAACTACTAGCAGCTTCATATAACGAGACACACTTGCTTAAAAGATTAGAGGAACAATTGTTTTTAGTAGCGATGGAGGACGATACAGTCGTTGGTTTTGCAAACTTTATCGAAGGCAGTGAATTGTATCTATCTGCACATTATGTGCGCCCATACTCACAGAACAAAGGTTATGGTCGCCTATTGTTAGACCAAGGTTTAGCACATTACAAAGGACAATATGCTGCCGTCTACTTAGAAGTTGATACGCATAATGAAAAAGCTGTGGCGTTTTATGAAAGAGAAGGTTTTGAAGTGATACGAACATATGAGCATGTGATGTTTGGAGAGACAATGACACTCGCATTGATGAAAAAACAATTGACTTAGTGTCTCATGAAGGAGGAATGTCCGTTGACGCAAACTGCTTATGTCAGTCGCAAGTTGCCAGAAGAGAAGGTATTCAAAGATCCGATTCATCGATATATTCATGTGCAAGACCAACTGATTTGGGATTTGATTAAAACAAAAGAATTCCAACGTTTAAGACGTATCAAACAATTGGGGACATTAAACCTTGCGTTTCATACTGCGGAACACAGTCGTTTTGGTCATTCACTGGGTGTTTATGAAATTGTCAGACGTATGATTGATGAAACATTCAGAGGGCGTTCGGCATGGAATGATGCAGATCGCCCGCTTGCCATGTGTGCGGCGTTATTGCATGATTTGGGGCATGGCCCGTTTTCGCATAGTTTTGAGAAGATATTTGGGACAGATCATGAAGTATATACGCAAGCAATTATAACAGGTGATACAGAGGTCAACGAGGTCTTATCTAGAGTCTCGCCGTCATTTCCTAATGAAGTAGCGGAAGTCATCAATAAAACGCATGACAACAAGTTAGTGATTTCTATGATTTCATCACAAATCGATGCAGATCGTATGGATTATTTGCAGCGTGATGCATATTTTACGGGTGTATCTTATGGAACGTTTGATATGGAGCGTATTCTGCGTTTGATGCGCCCATCTGCTGATGAGGTGTTGATTAAGGAAAGTGGTATGCATGCGGTAGAAAGCTTTATTATGAGTCGTTATCAGATGTATTGGCAAGTCTATTTCCATCCAGTCAGTCGTGGTGGTGAAGTATTGCTGAACAATTGTTTCAAACGAGCAAAATATTTATATGAGCAAGGCTATGAATTCCAAACTGCACCGCGTGATTTTGTGCCATTTTTTGAAAATAATGTAACTGTAGAAGCGTATCTCAAATTAGATGAAACGGATGTTATGTTTTACTTAAAAGAGTGGATGCACGAAACAGATCCAATTCTGAGTGATTTAGCAAGACGCTTTATTCAAAGGGATTTATTTAAACACTTACCGTTTGATGGCAGTTATATCACGCAAACGGAATTAATCGCACTCTTTGAAAGTGCAGGCATTGACCCAACGTATTATTTTGTAAATGATTCGATTTCTGATTTGCCATATGATTATGACAGACCTGGTTCTGACCGTAAGTCGATTCATCTGCTGAAGCCTAATGGTGATATTCGAGAAATCAGCAGTCAATCACGTATTATTTCCAGTGTCACAGGTATTAAAAGACAAGATTATAAACTATACTATCCAAAAGAACTTGTCTTGACGATAGATGATCCCTCATTAAAAGGTTCGATTATTAATCTACTCAATGAACTTGAATAAACGCAACAAGAATGAATGGAGGTTTCTCAGTGGCAGAGAAAAAAGGATTTAACTTTAACATTATTAAGAATGACCCATTAGATGGTCATAAAGGCACGAATATTGGTGCGATTAGTCTCGATAATATTGCGCCAGTTTTTATTGATATTGAGGCACAAGAAGCATTCATAGATATTGGTGCTATGCATGCACGTGCAGATGTTGAAAAAGGTGTGAAATGGATTACTGATAAGGAAACGGTTGATGTTGAAGGTACGAAGGCATATTGGTTGTGTTGGGTAACAACTGAACGTGGTGCACAAGGACCATATTATGCAGGGCTCACAGCGGCATATCTCTTAGTCAATAAGCAAATTCGTCGTGGCTACAAAAGCATGCCAGAACATGTCAATATGATGGATAAATCTATGAAACATAAAGTGATTATTGAACAAATCGGTGATGAGAATAAACGTGTACTCGCTACATTTTTACAGCAACATAATGAAGAAATGTGGCGCAATTCAAGTGATGAACTACGTCAAGCATTAGAAGTATAAAAACAGTTGAAAGCGTGTGTTGACCGCAAACAGGCAATGATGTGCCAGCTTTGCAGATTCACGCTTTTTTATAGTAATTGTATGTTATAATGGCTTGTATTATTTAGCAAAGTAAGGTGACAACCTCTGTGGAACAACAGGTAAAAATTCAAACACATCAAGTTGTAAAGCAAGGCGATACGAAACAGCAATATTCGTATCAGACGCAAGGTGTACGTGTGCAAAAGAATGCGGAGTTTATTCGTTATGATGAAACGATTGAAGGTACTGACGTTAACGTGACAGTCAAAGTAACAGATGACAGTGTTAAAATTATTCGTAAAGGCGATGTACATATGACACTGCATTTGTTAGAAGGGCAGCAGACAACGTCTTATTATCATATCCCAGAAGGCAAGCTAGTGTTTACAGTGGAGACATTGCGCATATTACATTTTCTAACTGCGACAGGCGGTAAGCTCAAAGTACACTACAAACTATATCAAGGTGATGACCCAATCGGCACCTATCAATACGAACTGACATACGAGGAGTGTTAAGATGAATATTATTGATCAAGTGAAACAAACATTGATTGAAGAAATTAAGAAAAGCATAAAAAAAGCGGAACTGACAGATAATGTTCCAAATATTAAAATTGAAATTCCCAAAGATGCACAAAATGGTGATTATTCATCCAATATTGCGATGGTTTTAACAAAAATTGCGAAGCGTAATCCACGAGATATCGCGCAATTAATCGTAGAAAACTTGGATGCAGAAGCAGCACATGTCCAAAAAGTAGATATTGCAGGGCCTGGATTTATTAACTTTTATTTAGATCCAAGTTATTTACATGTCGTTATTGATGATGTTTTGAACAAAGATGCGCAATATGGACGTGTGGCAGAACCGAAAAATGAAAAAGTCTTAATTGAATACGTATCAGCTAACCCAACAGGCGATTTACATATTGGGCATGCACGTAATGCAGCAGTTGGCGATACCATGAGTAACATTATGGATGCAGCTGGTTATGATGTTACACGTGAGTATTATATTAATGATGCAGGTAATCAGATTACAAACTTAGCTAAGTCAATTGAAGCGCGCTATTGGCAAAGCTTAGGTAAAGATATGGCAATGCCTGAAGATGGCTATCATGGTAAAGACATTGTTGGTATTGGGGAAGACTTGGCAAAGACACGTCCTGAATTGCAAGAGATGTCTGACAGTGAACGTATCGAAGTCTTCCGCAAGTTAGGTGTAGACTATGAAATGCGTAAGTTACGTCAAGATTTAGTGGATTTCAACACACATTTCGACAATTGGTTCAGTGAGACCAGCTTATATGAAAAAGGTGATATTCAAGCTGTTCTTGAGAAAATGACAGAGCTTGGTTACACATATGAAAAAGATGGAGCGACATGGTTGCGTACAACGGACTTTAAAGATGATAAAGACCGTGTGTTAATCAAGCAAGATGGGACTTATACGTATTTCTTACCGGATATTGCGTATCATTATGACAAAATTCAACGTGGCAATGATAAATTAATTAACTTATTTGGTGCAGATCACCACGGTTATATCAATCGTTTGAAAGCATCACTTGAGACATTTGGTGTGGATAGTGATCGTTTAGAAATTCAAATTATGCAGCTTGTTCGCCTTATGCAAGATGGCGTTGAAGTGAAGATGAGTAAACGTACAGGTAATGCGATTACATTGCGTGAAATTATGGATGAAGTGGGTGTGGATGCGGCACGTTACTTCTTAACAATGCGTAGCCCAGATACACATTTTGACTTTGATATGGAGCTTGCAAAAACACAATCACAAGACAATCCTGTGTATTATGCACAATATGCACATGCACGTATTTGTTCTATCTTGCGTCAAGCAGCGGAACAAGGTCATGAAGTAACAGCAGGGCGTGATTATAGTGTTATTACACATGACAAGGCAATTGAACTGTTGAAGAAAGTAGCAGAATTTGAGACGGTTATTGAAGGGGCTGCGGAAGCGAGAGCACCGCACCGCATTACGAACTATATTCAAGATTTGGCAGCACACTTCCATAAGTTCTACAATGCGGAAAAAGTTTTGACAGAAGACACGATTAAAACACAAGCGCATTTAGCATTAATCGATGCTGTACGTATTACATTACGCAATGCGTTGAGCTTAGTAGGTGTATCGGCGCCTGAAAGCATGTAGTAGTTGATGATGTTGAATTGAGGTGTGAAGATGAAGCTAAAGTATGTTGTGTTATTGATAGCTATGGCGTTAGTTTTAGCTGGGTGTAATTTCCAAGCAAGCCAATCCGACGAAGGTGGAAAATCATCGGGGAAAGTACCAAAGCGTATCATTTCATTGATGCCGAGTAATACAGAGATTTTATATGAACTGGGTTTAGGAGATAGGGTTGTGGGCGTATCGACGGTAGATGACTATCCTGAAGTGGTGAAAGAGAAAGAACAATTTGATGCCATGAACTTAAATAAAGAGGCATTGATTAAAGCACAACCTGACTTGATTGTTGCACATGAGTCACAACGTGCATCACAGGGGAAGGTGCTCGAAAGTTTGAAAAAAAGTGGGATTAAAGTTGTTTATATTACAGATGCCAAATCAATTGATCAAATGTATGAAACTTTCATGCAAGTGGGTGAAGTGACTGGTAAAGAACAAGAAGCGCAAGCACTCGTTAAAGAAACAAAAGCCAATATTCAAAAGGTCATTGACAGTATTCCTAAACAGAAAAGCAGCCCAAAAGTATTTATTGAGATTGCATCAGAACCAGAGATTTATACAGCAGGACATGGCACATTCATGAATGATATGTTGAGCAAATTAAAGGCAGAGAATGTCTTTGCAGATCAGTCTGACTGGCCAAAAGTAGACAAAGAGCAGATTATTAAAAAGAATCCCGATATCATGCTTGCAATGTCAGGCGTGACAACGAAAGAATATCAACAAATCGTTGCACATCGCGGTGGCTTTGATAATGTGACAGCCGTGAAAAAAGACCGTATTAAAGCATTAAACGATGATTTGTTGTCTCGCCCAGGTCCACGTTTGGACGATGGTATGCAAAAATTGAGAGATGCCATTTATGAGTAAACATAGTGGAAAAGGCTTCATAACTTTGAGTATATGGAGTCTTTTTTTGATAGCGGTTGTCTGTTATGCATTATGGCATCACCTTGACTGGCAAGATCCATTGACAAGTACCTTGATATGGCAAGTAAGGCTACCGCGAATTCTATTGGCACTTTTTGCTGGTATGGGATTAACGGTTGCAGGACAAATGTATCAACTTATACTCAATAATCCTTTGGCAGATAGCTTTACATTGGGGTTAGCAAACGGGGCAACAGTCGGGGCGGCACTAGCAATTTTTCTAGGGCTTCCTTTCTTTTGGATTGCACCTTTTTCTATACTGCTAGGATTGCTTACACTTATTGGCGTAATGGGTGTTGCACAATTGTTAACGTCAGGGTATCCGACCAAGTCTTTAATATTGTCAGGCATTATGATAGGTGCATTGTTGAATGCGGTATTATATTTACTAGTACAATTAAATCCCATGCGCTTACAAAATGTTTTGGGATATTTATTTGGTGGCTTTTCATCTGCTGAGTATCGCGAAGTGCTGTACATTTTTGTCGTACTTATAGTGGTTGTAGTAAGTTTATTTTTGTTAGTACCACACATTCAACTTTTACAGCTAAACATCTTGTCGAGTGCAGCTTTAGGATTACATGTGCAGCGCTTGTCTCTAAGTGTTTTGGGGCTGGCAACTGTACTGGCAACGGTTATTGTAGGTTACGTAGGGGTGATTGGTTTCATCGGCATGGTGATTCCACAGTTTGTGCATCGATCAGTATCTGGATCACTCTACTACAAAATGACAATGAACCTTATTATTGGTGGAGCGGTTATGGTATTGGCGGATATTCTGGGCACGCAATTGTTTGCCCCGATACAATTACCCGCAAGCATCATTCTGGCATTGTTAGGTATACCTTTGATGTTCTATTTGATGATAGTTGAAGGACGTCGAGGGATTCATTAGTATAGAAGATAGGGATTATAAATAGAAAGCGTTGAGGTTAATAAATGAACGTATCACATATTAAAGCAATTATATTTGATCTGGAAGGTACTTTACTAGATCGTGAAAAATCGCGTGAGAAGTTTATTGAAGAGCAGTATGAGCGTTTTCACGATTACTTTGTGCGTGTACAAGCTTCGGATTTTCACAAAAAGTTTATTGAGTTAGATGATGATGAAGATCATGACAAACCAGATGTTTATAAAGAAATCATTAAGCAATTTAACATCGATCGTCTTAACTGGAAAGATTTGTTTCGAGACTTTGAAATGCATTTTTATCGTTATGTTTTTCCGTTTCACGACACGCATTATACATTGAAAAAGTTGCAACAAGCTGGGTATAAAATAGGTGTCATCGCAAATGGAAAATCAAAAATCAAGCAATATCGTATTTATGCATTAGGTATTGAGGATTATGTTAATTACCTTTCGACTTCAGAAACAGTGGGATTTCGTAAGCCACATCCAAGCATTTATGAAGACATCTTGGAGAAGTTAGAAGTGACACCACAAGAGGTTATGTATGTCGGTGATGATGCATTGAACGATGTAGCACCCGCACATGCAATGGAGATGATCAGCGTATGGTATCGTCATGAATCACATGAACCTGAACTGGCACCGCTTGAGTCAGAAATGGATTATGAGATTACATCATTGGAACAATTATTAGATATATTAAACATACCTAAGGAGGGACTATCAAATGGAACTATTTAGAACATCTGATGGAACAGCGATTAACTATCGCTCAATGGGAAAAGGATATCCAATTGTTATGATTCATTCTGTTTATATGAATCATACAGTATTTGAAGGCATAGCCCAACGTTTAGCAAGATATTTTCAAGTGATTATGATTGATTTGCGTGGGCATGGTTATTCAGACAAGCCATTAAAAATTGACTTTAATCAATTTGGCCAAGACATTAAAGAAATCATGGACTATTTATATATTGAGAGTGCAACTATTATTGCTAATGAACTAGGTAGCTCTGTTGCCCTAGATCTTGCTGCACGTCATCCACAAATGGTCAAAGAATTGATTTTAATCAACCCGACGATAGAAGACGATATGTTACCACACGATCGACTTTTTAGAAAGTATGCTGCTAAAATTCGTACATGGGATAAGAGCGAACAAAATACATTTTTAGATAAGCATTTGTACTACTCAAATAGAAAAGTCCGCAAGTTTTTGAAGAATGTCAATGACTCTGTATCATTGCTGACTGACTATGAATCGGCAGCTGTTGATAACGCATTTCTAAATACAAATGTTAAGTTGTTATTGCCTAATATACAAGTGCGTACATTGGTGATAGGCTGTCAGGCGAATAAGCGCGTTACACCATTGGAAGCAAAAGAAGTTGCTGAGTCATTGCCAAACGCAACATTTTCATTATTTAAACGCTCGGGTGTTTATCCATTTGTAGAAGAAAAAGAAAATTTCCTCAAAGTAGTTAAAGACTTTATGCATCAGACGACACATCATATGGAATTGTAACGTTTTTGTAATCTGACTGTTATTGTTTAGATATTTAAGTTATACTGAATATAGTAAGTAAATAAACAGCACTAAAAAAGGAGTGTATGTTTGATGAAGAAATACTTATGTGTCTTAATGGTATTAGGTATGATGATAGCATGTTTGGGTGTTACACCAGCACAAGCAGCTACTGGCAATACGATACAGTCGGTGAAGGCGTTACAAACAGGTGATCAAGTATTAGAAAGTGTGAAAATTGGTCAGCGTATGAAAGATGTGATACGCACAAAAGGTAAAGGCATTCACACGATGTCAGCATATAGTGATGAACAATATTATGAATACCGCACAGATGAAGGGCTATTGCGTATTACAGCCAATAATAATAAAGCAACAGCAAAGGTCATCCGTGTGTCAATGAGTTACAATGAAGTGACTGGACCAACCTATCAAGAGGTGCAAAAGCAAGTGCACGACACAGCAATTCAACGTGCACATTATAATAATGTAACGGGAAATACTGGCTATATTGCAGATGGTAAGGTGTCATATCAATTTACAACAACACACCCAAAAGATAAGCAATTGAAGTTATATCGTATTGATTTGGAAGCTTAGTTTTGTGATGTGAGATTTCATATTAAAGAGACAGAAGTCGATATTCAATGACTTGCTGTCTCTTTAGCAATTAGAGTGTGTCAATATTAAGATAGAAATAAATATAGTGACGACAGTATCTGATGTTGCGTAAGGAGGATAGCTAAATTGTCAAAAATAAAAGCATCGCACTAAATACTGGCGTTTAGTTGCAATGCATAATATGTTTATAAGTTTCTGACAAGAGGACATGATGAGAGAAAATGATCGTGAACTACTAGAACGTGTAGAACAATATTTGATAGCCAAGGGCATTACACCTCGTGTGATTGGTGATGTGAAGGAAAATTTGCGGAAAGATATTCAAAAGTCTGAACAACAAAACATGGATTACATTGCATATCGTCAAAAATCAACGGCTGAAATTGTGCTGACGATTCAAAAGAACTTGTTTATTATGAATTTTAATCCGGTTGTTTTTTTCATGATTAACTTTATTTTGATTGCTTACCTTTACAGTAAACAACTTGTTCCATTTGGTGCGGTTACAGGATTGTTTATCGTATATGTGGTCGCTGTACTACCTATGTCAATATTGGTATATTTACGCATAAAGCACAAAAGTTATTTGTATCAGAATAAATCAGAACGATACTTGGGATTAGTTTTGGCATTCGGTGCGCTAGTTCTTATCTTGATGCACACGTTCGATATCACATTAGGTATACACATTGTAACGCAATATGCGCATATAGGTGTTGCTGTGATAGGTGTGTTTATAACTATTTATGGTATCTATCATAGACATTTTGAAAACACTGGTATCGGTCTGTTATTATTGCAAAAAACGATTGACATTATTGTGCCGGATACGCAACTCGCACAATATATTTCAATTGCACTATGGATTATGTTACTCGTGATGATTATTATTTATACGATTAACCTGTCATCGAATAAAGATATGGAGTAGTCAAAAAACCCTTTATTGAAAGTACATATCGCGCTTTCAATAAAGGATTTTTATTAGTTTGGTCTAATATTAGACTCTTTGATTTTTAAGTTGATTTGTTCTAATAGCGCATTAATTTTTTGACGCTGTTCATCATCAACCAAGATAAGAACGGTTCTTTCATCATGTTCATTACGACGTTTATTAAAGTAACCGTCTTGAGAAAGGTTCTTTACAGCTTTGACAACTTGTGGTTGTTTGTAATTCAAGTTGTTAATAATATCTTTTAAGAAATATTCAGACTCAATTTTATGGCTTAAATGCGTTAAAACGGCAAATTCTTCAAAAGTCATATGAAATTCTTTTTTTATCATACTTTTTAATTTGTCAGCATATGTTACCATTGATAAAAGTTCGAAACAATTTTTGATTTTTGATACAGTCATTTGCAATACCTCCTAGATAATACATCGGTAAAAATGCTTCACTTATACAATCGAGCACATCTATAATATGCAGATTGGTGGAGTGGGACAGACATCTCATTTTTCTATTAATGTCCCAGCCCTTTCCTTACAAAGATGACTAGAAGTTAAAACAGTTACCATGCAACAGTAACCGTCATATCCCAGTCCACACATTATAGCAAATTTATTTTGCACATTTCATAAAATCATAAAGAACTTAAAATATCATTGATATATTAGTAAATTTTTGAATACGAATATAAATAAATCTTAGATCTAATATGTTTTTATGATTGATGATGTCCGGTAATGAATATGTTATTTTTGCGTATTGTATATGGATGTAGAAATGTGCTTATTACAAAGGAGGTGTCATTTCTAAGAGTAATAGATGGTTGGTCTCTATGACGCATTTGTATGCAATCAAATGGTCATATCCATTCAAGCATATTTAGTATGTGGTAGTAATAACAATAAGAAACATACATGAAAAAAGACCAAGTTAAACGGGTTCGAAGTTACTTGATTTTTAATGCTGTTTCATTAGGATTTCGGACAATTTTCTCACCAGCAAATATCCCGCTTTTTATTATAAGTTGCTCATTTATTTTATCATAATTTATTATACGTTTAACATATTTCCCGTTTTTATGAATCACAACATAATTTTTTTCTAATAAAATATCTGATGGTAACATCATTTTTGGTTCTCCTAAATTAATTGTAAAATGTGAGCCAATGGGGTAATTCTTATTAGTCTTAATAATGGTTGGATAATAAGAATTTTGGGTGTTAGAATCAGGAGTGGAAGATGGCGGCAATATAGTAACGATGTGCCCTGTAACGCTTTTTTGCGTTGTTTTTTGAACTAATGAAACATTTTTTTGCTGCTGTAATTGAAGATAAATGGGCTCAGGTAAATTAGTTAAAATATGTTGTGTTTTTGATTGTATTTCTAATATTATTGAATCTTTTTTTGAAGGTACAAGTTCATGCAAACGCACGATTCCTTGAACAGGAGTTTGTATAGTTGTATAGAGTTCTGTCTTCAGTTTGACTAATTCGCGCATACACTCATAGGCTTGTTTCGGCGTTGTAATTTGCTTAGAAAGCGCTGTTAATGCGCTGATTTCGGGGATTTTAAGTGGATTATAATAGGTGAGAAGAGGCGTTTCTTTGGAGATATACTGACCGTCTTTGACATGTATTTCATGTATTTGACCATATTGAGGCTGAAAAATGACTGAATAGTTATAGTCTGATTGCACAATCCCTGTTGTGTGATAAGGGAAGGTCAAGCGTGCTTCAATCGTTTGAATATCAGTGAGTTTCGAGAGGTAATAGGCATAATACGTGATGGTACTAATGAGTGTTAAGAAGAGGAAAATAGCGGAGAAGTTCAGTAATAATTTGGTCTTTTTAGTCATTATAGACACCTCTTTCATCGGGAATATATTCATTATACAAATGATATATTAAGAAGCAACACGAGGAATATCATCTTTCCAATGATTTTTGATGCGTATTTTTAATATTTTGGGCTATGTTTTGGGTACTTCATATCATCATGATTTATCGGAGAACTGTTACGATAATCAAAACAAATATCAGGTGCGAAAACTTAGAAGTAGATACGTTCACACCTGATCGCTTGATTAGTGGATGAATTGAATTAAACTGATGGCAAACAATATAATGATAAGTCCCAGAATACGTTGTTTACTTATCTTTCGTGGCGTAATACCAAGTAAGCCAAAGTGATCTATTAACAAGCTTGTGATAATTTGCCCTAACATAACAGTAATCAGTGTATATGTGACACCTATCTGAGCGGTTAATATGATTGTCGTTGTAACAAAGAGTACACCGAGGAGCCCACCAATAAAGTACCACCAGCGAAGTGGACCGAATTGTGCATGTTCATGCTGTATTTGATAACGACGATGTACAAGCGCAGTGATTACAAAGAGTGTGAGTGTGCCCACTGCAAATGAGATGAGTGCCGCAAAAAAAGGTGAATTGAGCGATTGTCCTAGTGAACTATTAATGGCCGCTTGGATAGGGGGTGCACAACCAAAGATGAGCCCCAGTATCAGCCAAAGGACGACATTTTGTGTAGATTGCTTAATCCTAGGGTGACGTCGTTGAATATTCATCAATGTAATGCCAAGGATAAGTAATGTTAAGCCAATGCCTTTAATTAATGTAAAAGGTTGAGGTGTCACATTAAACCAACCGAATGCATCGATAAGACAACCCATGATTAACTGGCCAGTGATGGTTGTGACAACAGTTAAAGAGGCACCTACTTTTGGCAATAGTAATAAATTGCCAGTTAAAAAAAGAACGCCCATGATACCTCCAACGAACCATGTATAATCTAGCTGGTAAGCAGTCAAAGCATGTAGTGATAAATAATTGGGATGTAAAATAAGTGTTATGAGTACTAAACATATCGTCCCGACGAAAAAAGAAATCGTCGAAGCGTAAAAAGCAGATTGTGTATAATGACTGAGTCGGGTATTAATAGATGTTTGAAAAGGAATAACCCCACCAGCAATGAGTCCTAAAATTATAAATGCGATTAACATAAAACAATACTTCCTTTTAGTATAGTAATCAGTTAAGATTATTATACAGTTTATTTGCAATTTGTGGGGTAGAAAACTTTTGGAACAAAGTGAAATCCAATGAATGTTAGGGTATAGATAAACATTAATGAATATATAAAACGACTGTGGATGGTCAATAAATGAGACAGAAGTAAAGGTATGGTGATAGTCATTGGCACAATATGAAATCGTCCGTGTAATGAATGACCAGATGTTTTTTGTGAATGTTAAGAGTGTGACAGAACTATGTGTAGGGCAATATGTCGAAGTGCTTAATCCTGCAAAGTCGTATAAGACATTGTCAAGAGTGATAGAAGTGTATGACAAATACGCAATTTGCGAGAAACTAGGGAAACATAAAGTATTTTATGGTGATGAAGTACGCTTTAGACCAAGATATAATTGAAACAACGAAAAACAGCGATGCATCTGATTGTGCACCGCTGTTTTTGTAACTAGAAAAGGACTGTGACTGTTTTGTCTGTCAATTGAGCTGTTTTGACTTGAATGACTTGTGCACCTAGTAAAGATAACACATTGGATTTAATCATCTTATCTGCTTCAGTGACTACGAGTTCTTTTGTTACGTTATGTTCAATCTTTGGTAATGATAGACGAACAGGTTTTTGTTCTACTGTGTCAAAAATAATATCTAGCGTTTTCGTATTCATCATTATGCACTCCTTTATCCTTTGATTATAAATGTCTTTACAACTTCAATCTGATCGTAGTGTTCACCAGTTAAAGTTGCAATCGTTTCGGCAAACTTGCGTAAGTCATTGGTTGTAGCTTCTGGATTTAAGTTGTTGATCTTACGTGATGTGTTAGTCGTTTTACCGTTTGGGGCCGTATGTGATTGCGTCAAGATAATTGAGATGTTTTTTGTATTCATGGCTTATGCCTCCTTTCATAATATATATCGAAAAGAAATGCATAAAAGGGACAATGTAATACAAAAATTTTTCTGTATAACATGTAAGCGTATACGTTATTGGTAGGTATGATATCGTAGTATTTTGTAACTTTAAATATTAGCGTATTCAAAAAAGTCATTAAGTAAAATGTCTTTCATGTTACTTAAACATCATTTATTATTATATAAGGAACATATGATTGAGGTGAGTAGAATGAATTGTGTAGATCCTATTAAGTGTCATAATGATATACAGAAAATGTATCAATGGTTAAAAACACAATCTGAACGAGACTATTTATTATTCAAGTTTGCAATTCATACGGGTATAAAGTTAAGTGAATTACTCAATTTAACAGTGGCAGATATTATGCCTAAGCATGGTGAAGTGATTGCATATTGGACAGGATATCTGCTTCAGGATGTGCAAGTCGTTCTACCAGACACACTGAGAGAAGAATTGCAGGCATATATTGTGGCAGAAAAGCTAGTTCTTCATGACTTGTTATTTCAGTCGAAGAAAACTAAAAAGGGCTTGAGCCGTCAACAAGCATATCGCATTGTTCATGCAGCAGCGAAAGAAGTAGGGATACCTCGCGTAGGACTTACGACATTGCGTAAAACGTTTGCTTACCATACATATCGTTCAGGTGTATCCATTTCGATTATTCAAAAGTATTTGGGACATCAAACTGCGCAAGAAACATTGAAATTTATTGGCGTTCCTAAAAAAGGTACCTATCATACGATGATTGCGCTTAATTTATAAAAAAGTCGAAGGAGGCATAGAGATGTTAGTTGGTTTGCTCATTACATTATTAATCGTGATGGCAATTTTGATAATGATGAAGAAATGGCATACAAAGCAATTGCCAGGTTATATCGCCTTGCTCGCACCATTAATTGCTTCAGGTGTTTTTATATCTCAAATCCCAAAAGTTTTAAATCATCATTATCTTATTGAAATATATCAATGGTTACCAAGCTATGATATCAATTTAGTATTGCGTTTGGATGGTTTAAGTCTATTCTTTGCGCTACTTATTTCTCTTATTGGTGTGGCTGTGTTTTTTTATGCAACACAATATCTATCTTATAAACACGATGACTTGCCACGATTTTTCACCTATCTTGTTTTATTTATGTTCAGTATGATCGGAATCGTACTATCAAATAATACGATTATATTGTACGTTTTCTGGGAGCTAACAAGTGTCTCATCATTTTTATTGATTAGTTATTGGTACGACCGTTCGGAGAGTCAAAAAGGTGCAATGACATCGTTTATGGTAACAGTCTTTGGGGGACTGGCGATGTTTGTCGGTTTCATCATGCTGTACGTCATGACAGGAACCAATACCATTACCAAACAGATTGCTATGCGTGAAGAGATTGCGATGCATCCTCTCTTTATACCAATGATTGTGATGTTGCTGCTCGGTGCATTTACCAAGTCGGCACAATGGCCATTCCATTTTTGGCTACCTAAAGCAATGGCAGCCCCTACACCAGTTAGTGCTTATCTACATTCCGCTACAATGGTTAAAGCGGGCATCTTTCTCTTACTGCGTTTCACACCGATACTAGGGTATAGTGACTTTTACGCTTATAGTGTGACATTTGTTGGATTATTAACGATGATTTATGGTTCATTTACTGCGATACGTCAAAGTGACTTAAAAGGTATTCTTGCCTATTCTACAATTAGTCAACTAGGGATGATTATGTCAATGGTCGGACTCGGTGGAGGTATTGCTAAAGCGACAGATACTGTGATGGTTGAAGCTTATGCATATGTACTGTTCGCAGCAATTTTTCACTTATTTAACCATGCATTGTTTAAAGCGACACTCTTTATGGGTGTTGGGTTGATTGATCATGAGGTGGGGACACGTGATATCCGTTACTTGGGTGGCTTGCGTCGTTATTTACCATTAACGATGCTTGCGATGTTTGCGGCGTCGCTATCTATGGCGGGGTTCCCTTTATTCAATGGTTTTATTAGTAAAGAGATGTTCTTTGAAGGGCTTATACATGCCTATAAATTGAGTGCGTTTAATCAAGTACTTACGGTTGTAGTTGCAACAGTAGGATTTGTAGCAAGTATTTTCACATTTGTTTATGCGTTAAATATGATCAAAGTAACGTTCTTTGGTGAAACACGCATCAAAAAACATCTACATGAGCCTAAATTTTTTATTGTACCAGCAATGATTTTAGCGACTTTATTGCCAGTCATTTTTGTTATTCCAAATACAATTGGTACGTATATTATTGAGCCAGCGTTCTTAAGTGTTGTGTCGAATACTGAAAAAGCAGAATACGCGCCACATCTGGCAGCTTGGCACGGTTTCAATATGCCACTGGTAATGAGTTTAGCAGTGATAGCCATTGGGACTGTGATTGTATGGCGTCTAGATTTGATGAAGTATGTGATTCAAAAAGAGGAAAAATGGTCAATTCCGAAAATGTTGGATTACTCAGGACATTCTTTAGAAACATATTCAGGTTGGGGCTTACGTGCACTTATGAATAACCGTCTCAACTATTATATTATTGTGACTTTTGCTTTTTACTTCGTGATTAATATATATGGTTTGTGGCGTGTAGGTATTCCAGAACTCTATCGTATTGAAGTGACAGACTACCACATCTTCCATGTATTGTTACTTGTGACGATTGTCTTGATTGGTTTGGCATTAATTTTTATTCGTCAACGTTTGACAATGGTTATTTTAACTGGAGGAATTGGTTATGCGATAGCCTTATTTTTCATCTTGATGCGTGCACCTGACTTGGCATTGACACAATTGGTTACAGAAACAATTACAACTGTGCTATTTATCGTGAGTTTTTCACGCTTACCGAACATTCCGCGTGGTCAGTTTAATTTAAAGCGCGAGTCAGTTAAAATTATCGTGTCTCTGATGACTGCTATTACAGTGGTTGGGTTAGTCTTTATGATCCAACAAGCTGATGCACTGGAAACGATTTCTGTCTTCTATCATGATGCTTATGAGAAATCAGGAGGCAAGAATATTGTCAATGCTATTCTAGGTGACTTCCGAGCACTGGATACGATGGCAGAAGGACTTGTGCTCATAATTGCCGGATTCGGTATTTACACATTGTTAAACTTTAAAGATAGGAGAGGTCAAGATGAAAGAGAATGATTTAGTATTAAAAACAGTCACACGTGTGGTTATGTTTATCATTTTAACGTTTGGCTTCTACCTATTCTTTGCAGGGCATAATAACCCAGGTGGTGGCTTTATCGCTGGATTGGTTATCAGTTCGGCATTTATACTGATGTTTTTAGCCTATGATGTTGGGAAAGTTTTAGAAGCTTTGCCAATCGATTTTCGTCAATTGATGCTTATCGGTGCATTGTTCTCGTTAGGGACTGCCGTTGCACCTGTGTTTTTCGATAAAAATATTTTATATCAAACAGATTGGTATGTGGCGTTTCCATACTTTGGAGAAGTTCACTTGTCGACGATTACATTGTTTGAATTTGGTATTTTACTTGTCGTTGTCGGTGTGGTTGTTACAACAATCCTATCATTGAGTGGAGGGCGATCATGAATATTATCTTACTAATTGTTATCGGCTTTTTAGTATTCATTGGAACGTATATGGTGCTCTCTCGCAACTTGATACGTATTGTTATCGGTATCGCTATATACACATATGCGGGTAACTTAATCATTATGAGCATGGGTGAGTATACATTAGATAAGAAGGAACCATTGATTGTATCAGGGTACGAGAATTATGTTGATCCATTGTTACAAGCCATTGTATTAACCGCAATTGTTATTGGATTTGCGATTACAGCCTTTTTACTCGTACTTATTTACCGTACATTTAAAGTAACTAAAGAACATGAAATTGATGTTTTAACGAGAGGTGAAGAAGATGAATGTTAACTTACTAGCACTGCCTCTCTTATTACCACTTGTCGGTGCATTGTTGGTCGGGATATTCAATAGACAGGTAAAGCTTGCGCGTCGTCTATCTCTATTTATATTATTTATTGGATTTGTTACGTCTCTGTACATGTTAGTCTATGTCATGAGGCATCATGCGATTGTACTAGACTTTTCAGGCTGGCCAGCGCCATTTGGCATACAATATGTCGGTGATGCTTTGAGCTTACTGCTTGTGACAACTACTTTCTTTGTCGTATGGTCAATCGTCATGTTTGGATTTGGACGTGGTGAGAAACGTGCGAGTCGCTATTATCTACCATCATTTATTCTCTTTCTAACAACTGGTGTCATTGGGTCGTTTTTAACATCCGATCTCTTTAACCTTTATGTTATGTTCGAGATTATGCTATTGGCGTCATTCGTATTAGTGACACTCGGGCAATCAGTAGAACAATTGCGTGCGAGCATTGTCTATGTTGTTCTAAATGTTATTGGCTCATGGATTTTTCTTGTAGGTATTAGCATGCTTTATCGCCAAGTTGGGACATTGAACTATACGCATATCGCTATTCGCATCCAAGAGATGGATGATCCAACAGCAATACATCTTGTTGCTATGTCGTTTGTTGTTGCGTTTGGTTCCAAAGCGGCACTGGTGCTATTTATGTGGCTGCCTAAAGCTTATGCTGTATTGAATACTGAACTTGCTGCGTTATTCGCTTCATTGATGACGAAGGTTGGAGCATATGCTTTGATTCGTTTCTTCACACTTATTTTCAATCAAAGTGGAGATGTGGTAGAACCACTGCTTGTAGTTATGGCATGTGTGACAATGGTTATCGGAGCGATCGGTACCATCGCCTATAAAGATATTAAAAAAATAGCAGCATACCAAGTTATCTTATCTATTGGTTTTGTTGTGTTTGGATTAGGTACGAATACAGTTGAAGGAATTAATGGTGCAATCTTTTATTTGATGAATGATATGATCGTCAAAGCATTGCTGTTTCTAGTTATTGGTATCATTGTGTATACTACTGGTTATCGTCAATATCGTTATCTGAAAGGTTTAGCGAAAAAAGAACCATGGTTGGGTGTTGCGTTTATTGTAGTGACACTAGCAATCGGTGGTGTTCCGCCATTCAGTGGTTTTCCTGGGAAATTATTAATTTTCCTTGGTGCAGTAGAACACCAACATTATGTCGGTTTGATATTGATGATTATGACAAGTCTGATAGGAATGTTTAGCTTATTCCGTATTTTCTTTTATATGTATGCAGGGAATGAAGCAAGAGGGGCTGTTATTGACTACAAACCGATTAAACCCGTACGCAAACATATTATTATGTTTCTAACAACTGTTGTCTTATTAATTGGTTTAATGGCACCAATGATTATTCAAGTAACAGAGCTTGCTACCAAGATGAATATGGATGTACAAATATATGAAGAAATGGTTAATCCAGACTTGCGAGGGGGTCATTAGATGAGACAAATTGGTTTGAATATGATGATCGCTATTTTATGGGTGTTGTTTCAAGATGAAGATGCTTTTCGTTTTCCAACATTTGTCGCAGGTTACTTGATTGGACTTATCATTATCTATTTGCTACATAGGTTTTTTGATCAGGAGTTCTATCCTAAAAAACTATGGGTATCTATTAAGTTTTTATTAATATATCTCTATCAGTTGATGACGTCGACTTTTTCGATTGCGAACTATGTATTATTCCGAGAGAAACAGATGGCACCTGGGCTTGTGCGCTATGAGACAAAGTTACAAACGGATTGGGCGATTACTTTCCTCACTATCATGGTTATTATTACACCAGGTTCAACAGTTATCAGAGTCGATAGAGATCCGAATATATTTTTAATTCATGCGATTGATTTGACAGAAAAAGAACGCAAAAATTTATTGAAGAGTATTAAACAATATGAAGCACTTATATTGGAGGTGACGAAATGATTTCAGTATGGACACAATTCTTTTTATCAGCCGCGCTTGTATTATTTGCTGTGTCACTTGTTGTTGCTTTGTTTCGTCTAATCAAAGGACCTACCACTGCTGACAGAGTTGTAGCATTTGATGCCATTAGTGCAATCGTCATGTCTATTGTAGGTGTGCTGAGTTTATTGCTTGGAACATTCTCTTTCTTGGATTCTGTACTCTTAATTGCGATTATTTCGTTTTTGAGTTCTATTACGATTTCTCGCTTTATTGAAGGAGGGAATGTGTTTAATGGCAACAGTAAACGAAATCATTAAACTTTTCGCTGCAATTATGGTGTTTGCAGGGGGGATTATCGCATTAATCAGTGCAATAGGGGTTGTAAGATTTAAGGACGTCTTCTTACGTATCCATGCAGCAACTAAAGCATCAACGGCTGCAGTGATGCTAACACTTGTAGGTGTATTTATCTACTTTATCTTTTCACAAGGCTATGTGAGCGTTCGTACATTGTTAGCACTGGTGTTTATCAATATTACTTCCCCTGTCGGAGGTCATCTTGTATCGCGTGCTGCATATCGAACAGGTGCTTATATGTACCAAAAAGAAGCCAATACAGATGATACAGACTTGAATAAAGATGATATAGATGAAGAACAAAAACGTCAGATGCGTATTGAAAAGCGTGCCAAACGACGTAAAAAAATATATTCACGCTTAGATTAAGACTAAGATAAACAAAAAGCAGTGCCCTTCATAATCTCGTGAAGGGTACTGCTTTTGTGATTGTTATTGATGATTTTTAACCATACTTTGATGGATTGTATCGATATTGCTTTCCATCATTTTGTAGTATGAGTCACCATTGCTACCTTTTTTACCAATGGAATCTGTGTAAACAGTACCATAGATTTTGGCACCTGTTTCTTCACCAAGACTTTTCATACTCTTGTCGCTAACACTTGTTTCAAGGAGTAGATTTTTTATGTGATGTTGTTTCACAAAGTCAATCGCTTGTTTCATTTGTTGTGGTGTTCCTTGGTTTTCTGTATTGATTTCCCAAATATAGCCAGGTGTAATGTCGTATTGTTGTGCGAAATATTTGAAAGCACCTTCACTTGTAATCATGGCACGCTGTTCTTTAGGAATATCTTGGAATTTATTTTGACTCTTTTCGCTTAATTGTTCTAATTTTTCAATGTAAGCATTACCTTGTTTTTCATAATCTTTTTTATGTGCATCATCTGCTTTAATCAATGCAGCCTGAATGTTTTTGGCATATTGAATACCATTTTTAATACTTAACCAAGCATGTGGGTCAATCATGTCTTCTGATTTTCCACCTTCTTCAAGATAGATTGGTTTTACAGATTCTGTTGCACGTACAACAGATTTGTCATCAAGTGATTTGTCTGCTTGTTTCAATGCTTTTTCAAACCAACCATTCCCACTTTCTAAGTTGAAGCCGTTGTAAACGACAACATCTGCGTCCGTAAGCGCTTGGATATCTTTCGGTTTGATTTCGTATTCATGAGGGTCTTGTCCGACAGGTACGATGCTATGAACTTCTGCTTTGTCACCTGCGATATTTTTAACCATGTCTGCAAGAATTGAGTTCGTTGTGACCACCTTGACTTTGTCATGTGACTGATCGTTGCCAAAACTACATGCTGTTAATACAAGCATTAAGATACATAATGTAAGTAATCGTTTGATCATGTTGTTTGATACGCTCCTTTATGATTAGAATGAATGACTTTTGCAAAGATGAAAGTGACTGCGTATAACAATGTTGCGATAAGAACAATCACAGCACCACTTGGCAAATTAAACTTATAGCTGAGATAGATGCCAAAGGTTGCACTGATAACACTGTAAAGGCAAGACGTTAGCATCATAGTTGATAACTTATTCGTGATGAGATATGCCGTTGATGCAGGTGTAATGAGTAAGGCAACAACTAAGATGACGCCAACAGTTTGCACACTCGCTACAATAACAAGTGCTAATAACAGCATTACAAAATAATGAATTACCGTTGTATTGAGTCCGCTCATTCGACTGAATACTGGGTCAAGCGTTGAGATTTTGAGTGGACGATACAAGATAATGATGAGTGTAACGACAATGACACTCACGATTAAAGTTGTGTAAAAGGCAGATTGTGTAATTGCCAGAATGTTACCAAATAGAATATGGTATAAATCTGTTGCACTATGTATCACACTGATGAGAATAATCCCTGATGCTAAGAAAGCAGTGAATGTAATACCAATTGCTGCATCTTTTTTAGTCTTAGATGCATCTGAAATATACCCAATCAAAATACTACTTAACATCCCAGTAATCATTGCACCAATAAACATCGGTATGTGAAACAAAAACGAAAGTGCGACGCCTGGTAATACGGCATGACTCATGGCATCACCCATTAGTGATAAGCCACGCAGAATGATAATACATCCAACAATACCGCAGACAATGCCCACTAGAACAGCTGTTAACATAGCACGTGACAAGAATTGGTACTCAAAGAGATGTTGAATGAACGGCACGCTGAACAGCCCCCTTTCTTTGAGAATTACCATCTTCAGATTGTGGCAATTTATGATTGCTTAAAAAGACGGATTCAATATGTTCAGGTTTTAAAGCCTCAGCACTATCGCCAAAAAATTGTACAGATTGGTTGAGCAGTAAGATGCGATCAAAATATTGATCAGCAGTTGCCAAGTCATGATGTACAATTAAGATGAGCTTGCCATTTGCCTTCAGTTCTTCTAATTTGTTAAGAATGATGGCTTCACTCTTGAAATCAATACCAACGAATGGTTCATCGAGTAGATACATTTGGCTATCAGACATGAGTGCACGTGCGATAAAGACACGTTGTAGTTGTCCACCACTTAAAGAATTGAGAGGACGCTTACGTATGTCATAGAGAGATAACTCGTGTAACAATTGATCCCTTTTGTGTTTCAAATGTTTAGGAATGCGTTTGAACCAGCCGGCATCTTGATAGCATCCTGATAGAACCAAATCCGCTACATCAATCGGAAATTCTAAGTCGAGTAGTGACTTCTGTGGGATATATGTGATATCTGTCAAGCATTGTTTAATCGGTTGTTGATTGAGTGTGACAGTCCCTTGAGCAGGTAGTTCTCCAATAATTGACTTAATGAGTGATGACTTACCGCTACCATTGGGACCCATAATGCCAATCATTTCACCATGAAGTGGTAGTTGCAAATTGATGTCTTTGAGGACATGTTTGCGACCTAAATATAACTCTAAATCTGTGATGGAGAGCATTTTAACACCTTCTTACTTATTGTTTAGGTAAACCTAACTATATCATATTATATACTGAAAATTACTAATGTCAATGCATTTCGTGATACAATAAAAATAATCTGTACAAGAGGTGAAGGTATGTTAACGGAAGAAAAAGAAGACTATCTCAAAGCGATTTTGAGTCATGATGGTATCAATACTTATGTGTCTAATAAAGCAATCTCTCAGTTTTTAAATATTAAACCCCCCTCTGTGACCGAAATGCTTGGTCGATTAGAAAAAGAAGGATATGTAGAAACTAAACCTTATAAAGGTGTGAAGTTGTCATCGGTCGGGTTTCGTTATACTTTGGATATCATTAAGCGTCATCGGTTAATTGAATTGTTTCTGATAGAGGTTTTAGGTTATACGTGGGAAGAAGTACATGCAGAAGCTGAAGTATTAGAGCATCGTGTATCGCCATTATTTGTTGATCGTTTAGATGCGCTATTACATTATCCGGAGACATGTCCACATGGTGGAATTATTCCTAGAGATGGGGTATACGAAGAATTATATCGTACATCGCTATTGGCATTTAACGAAGGGGATACAGTGACAATTCGTCGTGTTCGTGACAAAACGGAATTACTCGTTTATTTATCAAGTAAAGCGATGTCTATAGGCGATGTCGTAACGATTAAACGAAAAGATGAGATTAACAAGGTGTTAGAGATTCAAAACAAACAAGACACAGTGATTCTAAGTTATAGTAATGCTGCGGTGATTTTTGGTGAGAGACAAGAAGATTAACAAAATGCGTACATAAACAGTGAGTTGAATTCATTGTTATGTACGCATTTTAAGTATACATATTTTATAAAAAAAGCTGTTTACATAAAAAGTAAATACTCGCTGCATTGAGTAAAATCCATAAGGTTGAGAAACATAATGTCGGTACATGCGTTAAATCACGCAATGCAGTTCCGTCCCAATTCGGTTGTGGGCGTGTAAATGTGAGTTGTGCGATTGTAATAGACGATTGAATGGTTTCGCCCAATAAAGTGCCGAGTAACCAATGGTAAACGAGCATATAGATGAATGAATAATTTTGAAGATTTTCTGATTGTAAGCCGAGATAGACAATGCTGCATAATAAAATGATAATGATGAAAGGTGCCATCTTTCTAGAGGTCACAATTGTGAAATATAGAAAGATTCCGATATACAATAGAATAAAGATAACACCTTGTCCTTTGCTCTGCATAATTAAGCCGATACTGAGCATAAGAGGTGGCATGATGTAGCCGCCAAGTGTCGTGAAGGTTTGTCCAATACGACTTTTACTTTGAGTGACTGCATAACCTTGTTGTCCAGTTGCTTGACGTTCTTTACGAGTCATAACAACGACAAAATCAACGACACGCCCCCCACTTAAGCGATTAAATAGAACGTGACCAAACTCATGAGTCAGAACGGGTAAATAATTGAACGCAATACTGAGCATGGATAGGGTGGGATGGCTACGATAGTAATAACTTAACAAATAAGTAGCAGTAATCACCAATAACAATAATGTTGAAATAGGAATTGGCGAAATGAGCCATGTGTGTTCATTCATAGACTGTAATCCTTTCTATAAAGACATAATTAAACAAATTATAACGTTAATAAATGTTAAGCGCTACAGACTTAGGACCTATTAGATAATTTGGAAAGGGCACGGTTACATTGACATGCTGAGGTGAATTTTGTTGTATTACATGGTAAAGTAAAAGTAATAAAAATATGACAGAGGAGGCTTGTTGATGACGAACACAACACCTTCATATACATATCGGGCGTATAAACCAAATGGGCAAGTGAATGTCTTAGGGGTTTGGTTTGATGATGTGACGTTGCGTGATATGCATCAAGCAATTTTGACATACAGTAGAACCAAGACATCACAAAATTTATTTATTGTCACAGCCAATCCCGAAATTGTTTATTATGCCTTTAAAACACCAACATATCGCAGTTTGATCAAACAAGCGGACTATATCATACCTGATGGCACAGGTATCGTGAAAGCTGCTAGATTACTTGGAACGCCATTACAAGAACGTGTCCCAGGTATCGAGGTGATGGAGAGATGTCTGCAGATTGCGGATCAAGAAGAGAAGCGTGTATTTTTATTAGGAGCGACGGATAAAGTAGTAGATAAAGCGGTTCGCAATATTCAACACCAATATCCCAATAGTGTTGTTGCAGGGCATCATGGCTTTGCGAAAGTAGATGATATGGATGTTGTAAGCGAAATACGTACATTCAATCCTGACTTTATTTTTGTGGGTATGGGTTATCCGAAACAGGAACTGTGGATTCAACGCAATATGCATCATTTTGAGCATACTTGTATGATGGGCGTTGGGGGTTCTATAGATGTCTTTAGTGGCGAAGTAAAACGCGCGCCTCGTATTTGGCGCAAGATGAATTTAGAATGGCTTTATCGTAGTTTGAAGGACGTGAAACGTATCTCTCGTCTTCAAAGTATCCCTAAGTTTGTGTGGGCAGTTATAAAACAGAAATTTCAACGCAAATAGTAGAAGGGAGGGGCAGAAATTTTGTTTTTCTACAAAGCTGTCGTTGCCCCAACCCTCTTCATGATTAATATTTTTTAGACACTTGTTGCATCAATTTTTCAAACTCAGCGTCAGTAATATTAGATTGTGTGAGTGTAATCAAATGACCATCGGGATCTTTGATAGTCATCTCTTTGGCATTCCAAGGCTGTTCTTCAAGATCAGTTACGATAAATTTTGGCGATATACTTTGTGCCTTTTCTTCAATATCTTTTATCGCAATATTGAGATACAGACTGTTTCCAACCTCGAAATCATCAGCCGCAATTAACATAATGTCTTGATATTTTTCTAATCTTAAATGATCCATGAGCACGTTATTGTTTGCATCTCTAAATTTGAATACACTTTTAAACCCGAGTGTCTTTTCATACCATTTTGCTGATTTCTCAATATGCTGTACCAATATTTTAGTGAACATGGGCATTGGATAAAATTCCATCTCAATTTTGCTCCTTCCAAATAAAGCACAATTAAAGTGAAGAGACCATAACTGCGCATATCTTTTATTTTATGACAAAGCGATTTTCATCAAGTTGCTTTCTGAATGCTTTTTGTTCTTTAGCAGATTTCTTTTTGAAGTTTTGAAGAAAGGCTTCATATTGTGGCATAACTTCATTTACTGTACCAATGGCTTTGAGGCGACCAGCCTCAATCCAAGCAATTTTAGTACAGAAATCACGAACTTGACGTAAATTGTGACTAACAAAGAAAATGGTTTTGTTAGCTTCTTTGAATTCGTATATTTTATTCAAGCTTTTCTGTGTGAATGTCTGATCCCCGACAGATAATGCTTCATCGATAACAAGTATTTCTGGGTTTACTGTGACACTAATAGAGAAGCCGAGTTTTGAGCGCATCCCACTAGAATATTTTTTAACAGGTTGATAGATGAACTCGCCTAACTCACTGAATTCAATAATTTTAGGTGTGAGTTCTTTGATTTGTTTTTTTGTGAAGCCCATACACAACATTTTGAATTCAATATTTTCAATACCGGTTAAGTTGCCATTCAGTCCAGCATTAATTGCGATGACATTAACATCTCCATTGCGTGTGATTTGTCCTTTAGTTGCGGAAAGGGAGCCGCCGATAATATTGCTGAGTGTTGATTTACCTGAGCCATTAATCCCTACAAGACCAATAACATCACCAGGGTACGCATTAAATGAAATGTCATTCAACGCATAGAAAGTTTTGTTTTTATTTTTAGGCCACAAAGCATCTTTAATGCGTTCTTTATTGTTACGGTATATGCGATATTCTTTTGTAACATGATCGATCGTAACAGTTGGTTTCATATCTTTACAGTCCTTACCCTTAAAATTATATAAAATTTCATGACTTTTACTTTCGTTTGTCTATGTATATAGATTATAATATATTACTAAGTAGTTGTTAAATTGAAAAGTTATTGTGATGTGATACCTTTTCAATTGGAAACAACTTAACTAATCGTTTGATTTTCAATATAAGAATACATGACGGTGCGATGTTTGTACAGTTGTTTTGGTTTGAGTAAGTTGCTAGCAACGTGATATATGCAATGTCGTGGGTACGAAAGCGTGGTAAACAATGAAGTCTGTAGCGATAGTGTTAAAAGAGCATATAAAAAGCTTTTATTTAATTCAAAGATTAGCGCAGTTCCAATTGAAACTTTCAAATCATAGTAACTATTTAGGATTAGCTTGGGAAATGATTAATCCAGCTATTCAAATTTTGGTATACTGGTTTGTATTTGGATTTGGAATCCGAAGTAATAGCGCAATCGATGGCATTCCTTTTATTTATTGGCTCCTCGTGGGGATTAGTATGTGGTTCTTTATGAATCAAGGTATTTTAGAAGGAACAAAGTCGATTACAATGAAATACGGACAAGTGGCAAAGATGAACTTTCCATTATCGATTATCCCCACTTACATTATTACAAGTAAGCTATATGGGCACTTAGCTTTAGTAATATCAATTGTGATTTTGTGTGCATTTGCAGGTATTACACCATCTATTTATATTGTGCAATTGTTTATTTATATTCCATTTGCATACTTATTTACAATATCTGTATCTCTTTTAACATCTACGCTAGGTGTGATAGTACGAGATACCCAGATGGCTATGCAAGCGCTACTTCGAGTCCTTTTTTATGCATCACCGATCTTATGGCCACCTGAGCCAGGATCACTTCCTGAAAAAATTATGATGTTAAATCCTATTTACTTTATTGCAGAAAGCTATCGTTCGGCGATTCTCTTTAAAGAGTGGTATTTTATTACACATTGGGAATTAGCACTTTATAACGTGTTTGTTGTGCTGTTCTTTTTTGTAGTAGGTTCAATGGTACACGTACGTTACAGAGACTACTTTGCTGACTTTATGTAATGATGAGAAACGCCTTCAATACAGCGTTCTGTGTTGGAGGCGCTTTTCATATCATGTGTACTAAATATAATGAGGTGAGACGTATGATGCGTTTGATAATAAAAGAATTCTATTTAATTGCTGTTTCCTTAATACAGTTATTATTTCAGGGGCGTACTGTTCAGAATAAGGATATAGTGATTATGATGACGTTTAAAGAGGATTTGTTGCCGGTGATTGATGGATTAGTGAGCCATGGCTATGAAGTAACAGTCTTTACACAACAAAAGAATTTTAAATTTTTGGAACATAAAGACTGTGTGACGTATGATATGCTGTCACAGCGCAATTTGTATCGTCAGTTAAAGGCGTTGTCAACAGCTAAAGTCATTTTCATTGATACGTACTATCATCTTTTTGGCGCATTTAAAAAGAAACCGAATCAAACCATTATACAAACTTGGCATGCAGCAGGGGCTTTGAAGAACTTTGGCTTGGAGGATCATGCACTAAATAAGCAAAGTGCTAAAAGTATTGCGCAGTATCAAGCGGTTTATGATGCGACGGATAAGTATTTAGTGGGCTGTTCTCAGATGGCATATTGTTTTAAGCAATCATTCGGAGTGCGAGAAGAGCAATTGTTGAACTTCGGTATACCACGTTTAACACATTATTTAAAGTCAGATATTTCTGAGCAGCAACGTCGTCTTAAACAACAATTAGACATTAAAGGAAAAGTCGCTGTATACTTGCCAACTTATCGTGAAGCAGGGGAAATGAACAAAGTGCTAAATCACCAGGCATTTGAGCAAGCATTACCTGAGTTCACATTATTATGCAAATATCATCCAGCTGTAAAAGCTCCGAGTATGATCCAACAAGCAGCTTTAAGCACGACAGAGTTGTTAATGATTGCAGATGTGATTATAACGGATTACAGTTCACTGGCTATTGAGGCAAGTCTCATTGGAAAGCCTGCTATTTTCTATGTTTATGATGTCCAAGACTACAAGTGCATGAGAGGATTAAATCAGTTTTTTGATGAGATTCCGAATGATTATAAAGTCTATACGGAAGCAGATTTACATCAACGTATTGCACAAGGGAAATTGGTACCGTTATTTGAAGATTGGCATACTTACAACACGCAAGAGAGTGTCCACCAACTTATGAACTATGTAAACAAGCTTGTCAAGATATAGCCATTCGAGGTTTGAGTGGTCTACGATAATTGTGTTATAATTTTATCGATAACATAAAAATGAATGGATTGAAGGAGCTATAGAGATGAAACGTGTAATTACCTATGGAACGTATGATCTTTTACACTATGGCCACATTGAATTGTTACGTCGTGCACGTGAATTAGGAGACTATTTAGTTGTGGCATTATCGAGTGATGAGTTTAACCAGGTTAAGAACAAAAAATCATATTATGATTACGAACAACGTAAGATGATGTTAGAGTCCATCCGCTATGTCGATCTAGTCATTCCTGAGCATGATTGGGAACAAAAGATAAGTGATGTTGAGAAGTATGATATTGATACATTTGTCATGGGGCACGATTGGGAAGGCGAGTTTGACTTCTTAAAAGATAAATGTGAAGTGATATATTTAAAACGTACAGAAGGTATCTCTACAACACAAATTAAACAAGAATTATACGGTAAAGATGCTAGATAAATAAAACCAAGCATGCTTTTCTAGTAAATAGAGAAGTATGCTTGGTTTTAATGTTATTTACGGAATCGTAACAATAAGTGATAGATAATAATAGTAAAGAACATAACTAAAAAGAATAAACCGATTATCGTCAACAAGGGGTGTGCGTCCCAACTTGATTTCACAGCAGATTTTGAACTATGAATTAACGGATTTTCAACTTTTACAGATGGCGGACTGTACGCTTTAGATATGAATGTTCGATTATAGTTGATATGGACCTTTCCATCTTCAATAACAAATTGATAAGCCTTCATACTGCGTGGCACTACGTCATAAAGATCTTCAGTGACGTAATACTGTTTTCCATTAATTGTATGCGCTCCTTTAGATAAAATTTTACGATATTCGTATTGATCGAACATCAGATTGATAAGGCTTGCACTCATCATATCACGCTGGTGTTCACCACCGAGATTTATATAGTCACCGGCACCCATAATCACGCTATAAATGCGGAAATTATCGCGCTTCGTTGTGACTGTACTATTATAATCGGCAATATCACTAGAGCCTGTTTTTAACCCATCAGTTCCCTCTAAGCTCATATTGCCACCTTCTAATAAGTGATTAAATGTATAATAGGTTACAGCGTGTTGTGTAGGAGCTACTTGTTTAGTAAAATTCAAAATATCAGGCGTTTCAGCTACAACATGTTGCGCTAGAATGGCATAGTCGTGTGCAGATGTGACATTAGAATCGTCTGATTTGTAACGTTCAGGTGCAAAGTCCTGTAACAGACTGTTCTCAGCACCTGCTGGATTAACATAATGTGTATCAGTCATACCAAGTTGCTTAGCTGTTTTGTTCATTAAGTCAACAAAGTCAGATGTATTGTTAGCGACTTTGTTAGCCAAAATAAGTGATGCGGCATTACTTGAAGCTGATACAGTAATTTGTAATAATTCTGCAATTGTATAAGTTTCTCCAGGGTACAGTTTCGTATTACTTAACTCAGGTAATGTTGACATTCGATAATGTTCATCTGTAATGTTAACTGTATCATTCAATGAAAGTTTTCCTTCGTCTACGGCTTTCAAGGTCAAATACATGGTCATCAGCTTTGTCATTGAAGCTGGATTCCATTGTTGGTGCTCTTGATAATGATAGAGCACTTGTCCAGTATGACTGATGCTCACCATTCCCTCTGGCTGATAACGTTCGTCTACACTATAGCCAGCTTGCTGTGCGATTTCAACAGGTGTCTGTGTGTATGCTTCTGCAAAAGGTGTTATAATAGTTGTAGCGAAGAATACAATGACAATGGCATATATTATTTTTTTCATAAAGAACTCCTTAATGCGCATCAAAAATGCGAAATAATACACTCATTTTAGCACAAATGAAACATAATTTAAAATGAGATATTGTATGACATTGTAGGAGATATAAAATGATAGGTTAGACTGACCGGACAGTGCTATGAGCATGCCGGACGTCTTAGATATAGAAATAAATTAAATGAGGTATGTTAATTATGAAATCGAACAACCCCCTATTTTATTTACTGAAGAAGATTAATTGGCCAGTCGGATTGATTATTGTAGCGGTCATTATCTCCTCTCTAGGGAGTTTGAGTGGTCTATTAGTTCCACTTTTTACCGGACAAATGGTCGATAAGTTTACGCTGTCTTCTATTAATTCATGGTTTATCAGTGCATTGATTGCCGTTTTTTTATTGAATGCCATTTTGAGTGGTGTAGGATACTACTTACTCAAAAAGATTGGTGAAAAGATGATTTATGCGATTCGCTCTGTTTTATGGCAACATATTATCCATTTGAAAATGTCTTTTTTCGATAAGAATGAAAGTGGACAATTGATGAGTCGCTTAACTGATGATACGAAAGTGATTAATGACTTCATCTCTCAAAAACTTCCTATTTTGTTCCCATCAGTGATTACATTAATCGGTTCTTTCATCATGTTGTTTGTCTTGGATTGGCAGATGACATTGATGACTTTTATTACGATTCCGCTATTTGCTATCGTGATAACGCCACTTGGGAAAATTATGCAAAAAATATCGAAAAACACACAAAATGAAATAGCCGAGTTCAGTGGTTTATTGGGACGTGTATTAACAGAGATGCGCCTTGTAAAAGTATCAAACACTGAGAAGTTAGAAATGGATAGAGCGCATCAAAACCTATCTGAGATTTATCGACTTGGACTAAAACAAGCGAAGATAGCAGCAGTCATTCAGCCGATATCAGGGATTATTATGTTGGCAACAATCGGTATTATTTTGGGCTTTGGTGGCTTGCGTATTGCCTCAGGGGCTATTTCAGCTGGTACGTTGGTTGCCATGATTTTCTATGTATTAAGTCTATCTATGCCATTGATTAACCTATCGACACTTGTGACAGATTATAAAAAAGCAGTCGGAGCAAGTAGTCGAATTGATGAAATATTACACGAACCTTTGGAAGAGATTCAAACACCTGATAAGCTACAAAGCATTCCTTCTGGTGACCTGTGTTTTGATCATGTTACATTCGGTTATGAGTCAAAACCAGTATTACAAGATGTATCATTCTGCATTACACCGGGAGAGGTAACGGCTTTTGTGGGTCCTTCTGGTTCAGGGAAAAGTACGATATTCAGCTTAATTGAGCGTATGTACGATGTAACAGCAGGAAATATTACATACCATGATACTTCTATTTATCAACTATCATTAAGCGATTGGCGTCGTAAAATTGGTTATGTGATGCAAAGTAATGCCATGATGAATGGTACGATACGAGATAATATTTTATATGGTATTGATCGAGAAGTATCTGATGACGAATTGATACACTATGCCCGATTAGCACATTGTCATGATTTTATTATGGCGCTTGAACAAGGATATGACACGATTGTCGGTGAACGTGGTTTGAAGTTATCTGGAGGGCAGAGACAACGCATTGATATTGCGCGCAGTTTTGTGAAAAACCCAGATATCTTGCTATTGGATGAGGCGACTGCGAATCTAGATAGTGAAAGCGAACGCAAAATTCAAGAAGCATTGGATACGTTAATGACAAATCGAACAACGATCGTAATTGCCCATCGATTATCAACGATCAAAAAAGCAAGTCAGATTATCTTCTTAGACCAAGGTAAAGTGACGGGAGTAGGACGTCACGAAGAGTTGATGGATACGCATGCAAAATATCAACAATTTGTAGAAACACAAAGCTTAACACAACGTCACACGTAAATAACGTTTAAAGTTTAGGCGTTACCTCTTTTGTGGTGGAATGGCATGATGCGTCATTCCGCCTTTAATATGCAAAAAGCGTACTCTCATCAGGAATTGTAAGATGGATAGCAAAAGTCCCTTATGCCACAATTTCGGCATAAGGGACTTTTTACATGGATTATTGTAAATGTTTGGGTAGCTTCTCTGTTGGGCACTGTTTGTTGCTACCGCATGAGCTACATTTTCCTTGTTTAGAACGCTTATAATAACGTGTTAAGACATATGTGGAGTAGCCGCCAATCAGTATGATGAGCAATAAGTTGATGACTAATGTCATTGTCATGACCTCCTTAAACGAATAGGGATCCAATTTGGTAGATTGCCATAGAGATAACATATGCAACGACAAATGGGTATGTGCTAGCGAACAGCGTCCATTTCCATGATGTCGTCTCTTTACGAATTGCGGCAACTGTTGCTAAACATGGGACGTATAATAGAATAAAGACCATAAACGAATATGCAGAGAGTGCTGTGAAATGTGTAGATACCATTGATACAAGTGCATCATCATTAACTGCATAGATAATAGCCATTGCACTCACAACTACTTCTTTTGCTAAAAATCCCGGAATTAAGGTTGCAGCTGCTTGCCATGAACTAAATCCAAGCGGTACCAATATTGGTGCAATCGCTGCGCCAATTATGTGCAAGAAGCTTTGATCGATTGGAACATCAATACCATTTGGTCCAGCATAATTGAGCAACCAAATAATAACAGAACCGGCAAAGATAAACGTACCTGCTTTTTTAACAAAGCCTTTTCCTTTTTCCCAAGTACTACGCCACAATGTTTTAATAGATGGTAGACGATAAGGTGGTAGTTCTACAATAAAGATTGAAGTATCCTTTTTTAGAACAGTTTTCGATAAAATCCAACTTACGATTAAAGCGACGATAATGCCTAGCACATATAAGCTTAAAACAATCAAAGCTTGATTTTGCGCAAAGAAAAGACCGACGAATAATGCATACACAGGCAAACGTGCTGAACACGACATGAATGGTGCAATCAAAATCGTTGTAAGGCGCTCTTTTTCTTCTTCGATACTACGTGCTGCCATAATACCTGGTACGTTACAACCAAAGCCAATAATCATTGGAATAAATGATTTACCGTTAAGACCAAAGCCTTCCATAATACGATCCATAATCACAGCAATACGTGCCATGTAGCCGGAATCTTCTAATAATGAAATAAAGAAGAATAACACAAGGATTTGTGGAACGAATACAAGTACGCCGCCCACACCTGCGATAATGCCATCAGTTACAAGGTCTTGTAAGGCTGGATAAATGCCTATTGAAGTCATCGTTTGTTTGGCAAAGTCAGTTAATGGTCCGCCAAAAAATTCATCAAGCCGGTCGGACAATGGTGTCCCAATCCATGTGAATGTCGTTTGGAAGATTAGCCACATAATACCAAGAAAGATTGGGATACCTAATATTTTATGTGTTAATAATGCATCGATTCGCTCAGTTACGTGTTGTTTACGTGCATCTGGATAAGTAACCGTATCTGAAAGCAACGTATTAATATATGCTTGACGACATTGCTGAATGTGTTGTGAGATGTCCGTGTCAGCGAGTGTTGATACAGACTTGACGGTTTCATCTAACTGCTGGTAAAGTTCTGCTCCAAGATAAGTTTGGACAGAAGGATTGCCTAATAAATATTGAATAGCTAAGAAGCGGTAATGTTTCGTAGCTAGTGAGAGCGTTTCAGGTAATTGATTAACCAGAGTTGTGATAAGTGATTCAACATTTTGACCATAATCGATAACAAGTGGGCGTCTGGATGAGACATGATGATCTGTCAATGCATTTAATACATCACTACTTCCTTTTCCTGTACGTGCAATAACTGGAATAATCGGTGTGCGTAGACGTGTCATTAACTTTTGATGGTCTATACGAATTCCGCGCTTGCTTGCGACATCAACCATGTTCAGACCGATAAGCAGTGGTGCACCAAATTCCATCAACTGAATGGTTAAGTTGAAGTTACGCTCTATTTGTGCGGCGTCAATAATATTGACCATACCATCAAAATGTTCGTTCAATAAATAATTCGTTACAACGGTTTCATCTCGAGAAATAGGAATGAGGTCATAAATACCCGGAAGGTCGACTAATTGACCAGACTTCTGTTTAAGTTGACCTACTTTCTTTTCTACTGTAACACCACTCCAGTTGCCCACGTATTCATACGAGCCAGTGAGGGCATTAAATAAAGATGTCTTACCAACGTTAGGGTTTCCTAAGATACAATATGTGCTACTCATAGTAATGCTCCAAACGAATATCGCAAGCATCACAGTTGCGTATACATATTTGTTGTCCATTGACATTGAGCGTACACGGTCCTTTAAAAAGACCTTTCTGATGGATTGAGACCTCACAACCTTCAACACAGCCTAGTGCACGTAAGCGGTGCTTTAGTTGCATATTGTTAGTAGTTAAAGATTTGATACGGTATGGCATGCCTACTTCGGCATTTGCTACATGAATCATACAATCACCTGCTTTTTAATCATTAATGATAATCAATTTCATTTATAGAGTACTCTTATTTAAAGGTTGGTGCAATAGCTTTTTAACGTTAAATGTGTAAAATTATCAAAAAATAAAAGGAAATTCATGATATTATCTTAGAAACATGAGGAAAGTGGTAATATCGCTACTTTAAGCCTGTGTGCATATGCATTATTGGTGAAGAGACTTTTGCAGAAAAATATGATGTACGAAATAGGGGTTTTACTGCTAACTGTGAAATTATTGCAACACTTACAAATTGGATTTTCACAATTTATAGGGCGTGTTATAATAAATTTGATTTTGTATAAACTAATTTGAAAGGTTAGAGGTAGGGTTATGTTCTTATTAATCAATATTATTGGTTTACTAGTGTTTTTAGGTGTAGCCGTTATTTTTTCTCGTGATCGTAAAAACATTCAGTGGGGTTCCATAGGTATCTTAGTTGCACTTAACTTAATTCTAGCATGGTTTTTTGTCTATTTCCCAGCAGGAACATTTGTTGTCGAAAAGGCAGCAGCGGGGATTTCTTGGGTGATAGATGCCGCATTCTCAGGTATTAGCTTTGCATTTAAAAGTTTTACAGTCGGCAAAGAAATGGATATGGCAGTTGCAGCATTAATGCCGATTTTATTAGTTGTACCGCTTTTTGATATTTTAATGTATCTAGGTATTTTACCAAAAGTGATTCGTGGGATTGGTTGGGTACTTGCCAAAATAACACGTCAGCCGAAGTTCGAAGCGTTCTTTGGCATCGAAATGATGTTCTTGGGAAATACCGAAGCATTAGCTGTTTCAAGTGAACAGTTAAAGCGCATGAATGAAGCACGTGTGTTAACAATTGCTATGATGTCGATGAGTTCTGTATCAGGTGCCATCGTTGGCGCATATGTCACAATGATTCCTGGTGAACTTGTGTTGACAGCGATTCCATTAAATATTGTCAATGCGATGATTGTTGCGTCTATCTTGAACCCAGTGAAGATTGAGGCAACTGAAGACGTAGTTTATGACTTACGTTCAACAAGTGAGGTACGCCAACCATTCTTCTCGTTCTTAGGCGATTCTGTGTTGAATGCGGGTAAATTGGTGTTAATCATTATTGCATTTGTTATCAGTTTTGTTGCTTTGGCGGAGTTAGCGGATCGCTTAATCCACTTAATTACAGCTGGTATTGCCTCATTAATGCATCTTAAAGGCGGTTTTGGCTTGAACCAAATTTTAGGTGTGTTTATGTATCCATTCGCATTATTATTAGGGTTACCTGTTGATGAAGCATGGCCTGTCGCGCAACAAATGGCGAAAAAGATTGTGACGAACGAATTCGTTGTGATGGGAGAAATCGATGGTGAAGTGAATAGCTATGATCCACATCATCGTGCCGTTATTTCAACATTCTTAATTTCATTTGCTAACTTCTCAACAATTGGAATGATTATTGGTACATTGAAAGGGATTGTTAATGAGAAAACATCAGACTTTGTATCTAAATATGTACCGATGATGTTGTTGGCGGGAATTTTAGTATCGCTATTAACAGCAGGTTTCGTAGGTTTATTTGCATGGTAAGATAATAAGAAGGTTCTATATCATTTTTTGTGGTGGGATGGCGTGGGTTAGCTATCCTGCCTTTTGCTTTTTAGTATGCAAAAAGAGCGCATAATCACAATGACAAGCGCTAAAGGCAGATAGCTATTTCAACTTATAACCAGAACTACACGATAAATAAAACTAGGTACTTATCATTATTTTTCCACCACAAAAGCTGAAAAGCCAAAAAGAAAAGGATGAGATGTAGTACAATGACTAGCTTCTCATCCTTTACGGGAAATAAATCATAGTAGGTAGGTACTCGAGCCAATACCTACCTATGAGCAAAACTATTCTCACTATAAACAACACAAAGGAGATATCCTATTGTTGCATTAAACAACCAATAAGGTAATTTTAATTATACATAAGGATTAGCGATAAGTAAACTAAAAAATCTGAAAATTGATAAATTATTTAAAATCTTATTGAAAGTGCAGGTGGATGGTTCGTTTTGTGACAATTTTGTGATAGTATGACTTATGATAAATATAATTTGAATGAGGGGTGTGATTGGGTGAAACGAACAGTTAGAGATTTAATACTTGTCCTTATCGGTTCATTAATATTTGCGGTAGGCGTTAATGCGTTTATCATCGCAGGAGATTTGGGTGAAGGTGGCGTTACGGGGCTAGCCATTATTTTGTATTATGCTTTTCATGTTTCGCCGGCAGTCACAAACTTTGTCGTTAATGCTATTCTAATTGTCATCGGATACAAATTTTTGAGCAAGCGTAGTATGTATTTGACAATTGTAGCGACAGTACTTATCTCGCTATTCTTGAGCGTGACAAAAACATGGCAAGTACACACCGATAACATTATGATTAATGCAGTGTTTGGTGGGATATTTGTCGGTTTAGGTATAGGTGTTATTGTTTTAGCAGGTGGAACAACAGCAGGAACGACGATTTTAGCGCGTATTGCTAATAAATATCTAGATGTTAGTACGCCATATGCATTGCTGTTTTTCGATTTAATCGTAGTTGTTATTTCACTTAGTGTTATCCCATTAGATCGAGCATTAGTGACAGTAATTAGTTTATATATTGGAACTAAAGTGATGGATTTTGTAATAGAAGGTTTGAATCCTAAAAAAGCTGTGACCATTATCTCAAAATCACCTGATCGTATCGCTAAAATGATTGATGAAGATATCGGTCGTGGTATTACCATTTTAAATGGTCGCGGCTACTTTTCTAAAAGAGAGACAGATGTGTTGTATGCAGTTATTAGTAAAACGCAATTATCTCGAACGAAACGCATGATACGCAAAATTGACGCTCATGCCTTTGTTGTTGTTCACGATGTGCGTGATGTGTATGGAAATGGATTCTGGGTAGAAGATTGACAGATAAAACTTTGTCATTGAATAAAGCGTAATCAAATGGTATGTATGTGACAACATGCATGCCATTTTTGAGTGCTGAAAAGTAATGTAAACATAATAAAAACAGTTAGTCATTGAGGTGAAAAAGTGGTATAATACGCGAGTATGATAATCATTCTCAATAAGCTTGTGATAATTTACGTAAACGAGCGTTACTATATAGAGAAAAGAGGGAGTCAAATGAGCAGATTAACGGGGAAAAATGTAACGATAGGTTATGGTGAGCGTGTGATTGTGAATAATTTAGATGTTGCCATACCTGATGGTCAGATTACGTCAATTATCGGACCGAATGGTTGCGGCAAATCAACATTACTAAAGGCACTATCACGTTTGTTGAATACTAAGCATGGAGAGATTTGTTTGGATGGCAAAAATATTCAATCACAGCCTACTAAAGAAGTTGCCAAAAAGATTGCGATTCTGCCGCAATCACCTGACGTAGCAGATGGCTTAACAGCAGGTGAATTGGTTTCATATGGTCGTTTTCCGCATCAAAAAGGATTTGGTCGGTTGAGTGAACAAGATAAAGAAGAAATTGATTGGGCCATGCGTGTTACGGGAACGATTGATTTTAAACATCGTGCAGTTAATGATCTAAGCGGTGGACAACGACAACGTGTGTGGATAGCGATGGCTTTAGCACAAAAAACAGACATTATCTTTTTAGATGAACCTACTACTTATTTAGATATTTCTCATCAGTTAGAGATTTTAGAACTCGTACAACAATTAAATTCTGAACATGGGGCAACTATTATTATGGTCTTACATGATATCAACCAAGCGATTCGTTTTTCTGATCATTTGATAGCCATGAAAAATGGGAAGATTATTAAGCAAGGTACAACGCATGAGGTATTGAATAACGAAATATTGGAAGAAGTGTTTAACATCGATGCAGAATTAAGTACGGATCCAAAAACAGGGAAACCTATGTTAGTCACATACAACCTATTATGTAAACACTATGAAAAAATATAACGAGAAATATAGAGGAAGTCATGAATGAAAAGAAAACAAATTAGTAATCTTAACTTCACATTGCAATTTCTGGTTGGCCTGTGCTTATTAGGCATCTTATTCATTGTATCGGTAGTTGTGGGTGAGGCGCATGTACATGTTGCTACTATTATGGAAGCAGTTCTTCATTACGATCCAACGAACCAAGCGCACAATGTTATCTCAGAAATTCGTATACCACGAAATATTGGTGCGGTGTTAGTTGGTATGTCTCTAGCTACAGCGGGTGCAGTGATTCAAGGTGTGACGAAGAATGGATTAGCGGATCCTAGTTTAATCGGTCTAAATTCGGGTGCAGCTTTTGCGTTAGCGACGACCTTTGCCTTTTTTCCTAGTGCACCATTTTTAATACTGATAGGTGCTGGTTTTGTAGGAGCTATATTTGGTGGCATCATGGTACTCATGATTGGTTCATCGAGACGCGATGGCTTTAATCCAATGCGTTTGATTCTTGCCGGAGCAGCGGTAAGTGCATTGCTAACTGCTTTAAGTCAAGGGATTGCTTTGATTTTTCGCCTGAATCAATCCATTAACTTTTGGAGTGCAGGTGGTGTGTCAGGAACGAACTGGCGACAAGTAATGATAAGTGCGCCTATTGTACTCTTAACCATTATATTACTGATATTGATGAGCAGACAGCTTACGATACTAAGCTTGGGGGATGCTCTGGCTGCGGGTCTCGGGCAGAATGTCAAAAAGATTCGACTTGCTAGTTTACTTTTGACAATGCTACTTGCCGGGATTTCAGTAGCAATGGTTGGGCAAATTGCCTTTGTCGGTCTAATTGTACCGCATATTGTACGATTTCTAGTTGGAACAGATTATGTGAAAGTATTGCCTATGTCTGCAGTTCTCGGTGGTAGTCTCGTATTATTAGCAGATTTGTTGGCTCGTATGCTAGGGGAAGCGCCTATGAGTGCCATTATTTCATTTATTGGTGTTCCATACTTTTTATATCTAATTAGAAAAGGGGGACGCACGATATGATTCATCCTCAGCACAAGCTTAAACAGCGTATTACATTATGCGTTTCAATGCTATTGCTCATTGCAAGTGTTATTTGGAGCATGACAACAGGCGAATATGCCATGTCTTTCACTCAAATTGTACAAACATTAATAGGCAATGGAGAATATGCTGATCAGTTGGTTCTGATTGATTTCCGTCTGCCACGTGTATTGATTACGTTTCTTGCAGGTATGGCGTTAAGTATGAGCGGTGCGGTCTTACAAAGTGTGACGAAAAACCCGCTAGCGGAACCTGGTATACTGGGAATTAATGCAGGAAGCGGTTTTGCTATCGCATTGTTTATCGCTATCGGTCATATTAGTGCTGACACTTTTGTATACGTATTACCATTTATTAGTATGGTAGGTGGTTTATTAACAGCACTCTTTATTTTTACGTTTAGTTACAGTGGCGAGAAAGGATTGTCTCCAGCGAGTATGGTGCTTGTAGGTATTGGTGTGTCTACGGCATTGTCAGGTGGTGCGTTAACGATTATGTCGACATTTGATCGTGATCAATCAGAGTTTATTGCCACATGGCTAGCAGGTAACATCTGGGGAGATAGTTGGCCATTCGTATGGGTTTTCTTACCATGGCTGATTGTCCTTATTCCATATGTATTTTATAGAGCAGAAGCGCTCAACATATTGAATACACATGAAAATATTGCTGTCGGTTTAGGTGTACCATTGAATAGAGAACGTTTAATACTTGTGTTTATCGCCGTCATGTTATCATCGGCAGCTGTATCTGTGACAGGTGCTATTGGATTTATCGGTTTGATGGGACCACATATTGCCAAATCTATTGTCGGACCACGTCATCAATTATTTTTGCCGATTGCATTGATTGTAGGTGCAGTGTTACTCGTTATATCAGATACGATTGGCAAAATTGTCTTACAGCCAACTGGCGTGCCAGCAGGTGTAATAGTAGCCATTATCGGTGCACCTTATTTCCTTTATCTTATGTATCGTACGCGTGCTGTATAAATAATTAAGAAAACTGTTAAATTCTTGATATATCTGTAAGCGTTTGGATTCATTTTGTGTTACACTAGGAGTACTGACATTAAGATAGGATATTGTTCGGGAGGAGAGCCATGAAGGATTTAATCAAAAACCATGTATTGAACGGTGAATTTGAATCAGTTAAACATTTAATGGCTGCAACGGATTTTCTAGCATTTGAAGAAGCATTCATCTCAAGCGCACATGAACAAGAAAGTGTGATGTATTATACGTGTCTTCTCGATATGATTAAAGGCAATGAAACATCTGAAATTCATGACCTTGCCTTTCTGTTACTCGTGTATCCACTCAGTGATGTACCAGGTGCAATGGATGCCGCTTACTATCATGCTGAGGCCTCTATTGCTTTAACAGATGGACAAGAAGTTAAGAGTTTATTGCAGATGTTATTATTACATGCGATTCCTGAACCGGTCATTTCAGACAAACAAGCTTTCAATACTGCAAAGCGCATATTGAAGTTAGATCCAAATAACAAGGTAGCACGCAATGTACTGAAAGAAACAGCTAAGCGCATGGATCAAGTGGTAGTAGACTTTGATCAGTTAAATGCTTTTAAAGATGCTAAATAAATACCAAAGCATGAAAAAACTATGAATAATGATATAAGCTAAGTAGCCTATTACTCATACAACGATATGAGTTTAGTGCTTACTTAGCTTTTTTATTAGCGTCAAATTAAATTGAGCAAAACTTTTCCCATTGCTATGATAAGTCGTTATAATAGCAAAGTTACTTTAATTAAAGGAGTTAGATAAGATGGCAGAACAGCAACACACCAAAATCATTATGACAGTCTTTTTGATTGGTGCTTTTTTTATGATTTTGAATGAAACTTTGCTCAATATCGCTTTACAAGAGTTGATGATGCAATTCAATATATCTAGAACAACAGTGCAATGGATGGCGAGTGGTTTTATGATGGTAACAGCTATCGTATCGCCGTTGTCCGCCTTGATTATTCAGTGGTTTACAACGCGTCGTTTGTTTTTAGCAATAGTTGCTATATTTACTTTAGGAGCGTTCGTCTCAGGTATGGCAGTGAGCTTTCCTATGCTCTTAACAGGACGTATGATTCAAGCGCTTGGAACAGGCTTGATGTTGCCGTTAATTATGAATGCAATGCTATTGATGTTTGATGTATCAGTGCGTGGTCGTATCATGGGATTATTCGGTTTAATTATCATGTTCGCACCAGCCATCGGGCCAACATTATCCGGTGTGATTGTAGATTATTTGGGGTGGCGTTGGTTATTTTTTAGTGTTATTCCGTTTATGATATTTACATTTATATTTGCAATGCGTTATCTACAAAACGTTGGAGAAGTGACGCGACCTAAAATTGATGTGTTGTCCGTGATGCTTTCGACAGTTGGTATTACAGGTGTGGTATATAGCGTTTCAACAGTTAGCTCAGTTGAAGCGGGCATAATGTCTGTACAAATTTTGCTTCCATTCATAATTGGTCTTCTTTGTATTGTTGGTTTTATCCGGCGACAACTTACATTGGAGATACCAATTTTAGATTTTCGTGTTTTAGGTATTCGTAATTACAGACGTGGTATGTTGATTTTTATTATAGTTGTGATGAGTTTGTTTGCATCTGAAATCGTGATGCCGATGTATCTCCAAGGACCTATGGGCTTCTCTGCAAAATTAGCAGGTCTTATCTTATTGCCAGGTGCGTTATTGAATGGTTTGCTTTCACCGGTGATGGGGCGTTTGTTTGATCGCGTTGGTCCGCGTAAGATGATTTTACCAGGCTTGATTACCTTATTAGTCGTGTTAATCTTTTACACAACGATTCACCCTGGCGTACCGGTATGGCAATTTATCGTAGCTTATATGCTATTGATGGTTGCTGTTGCAGCGATTATGATGCCTGCAAGTACGAATGGTTTGAACGCCTTGCCAAAAGATAAATATCCACATGGTACAGCAATTTTTAATGTATTACAACCACTTGCCGGTGCAGCAGGCATTTCTGTATTTGTAGGCATTTTAACTGGTGTACAGAACAATGAGATGAGCAAGCATGCACAGGTGACAGAAACTGTAACAAATCAAGCGATGACAACAGGGATGCATGCAGCATATTTGTTTGCGATTGCACTTATTGTTATTGGTATTGTGATTGCAGCGACTTTAACAAATGCATCACGTGAAGCGGAGAACGACTCAGCAGTATCGTAAACAACATTAGTACGTATGACAAAATGATGGTGTGAATCATTGATTGTCGGCGTACTTTTTATTTTCGGTGTTGATTTACTATTTAAAACTCTAAAAATACTTTTTTTATCATTTGTTTCAATAAATAATTAAGAAATTTAATGCAATATCAGTTAGATTGCCAATTTTGTTGTATATTCATACGTTTTAACTGTAATTATATGTATTGATATACAAATTAGTGTATGAATAAATCGCTTAAAATTTATAGTATATGACATTAACCCCTTTAATACCAATGGGTTTGAGGATTTTGTTCTTGGAGCTAAGTTTGAAATAAATCGTATATTATGGTTTAATGTTTAACGTGTTTTGCAAGTTGAGGAGGTCAAAACAGATGCAAAAATATAGAGAAGCAATCAAAATTGCTTTTGCTTATGTCGGAGTTGTAGTGGGGGCTGGATTTTCAACAGGTCAAGAAGTACTACAATTCTTCAGTAAATATGGTATTTATTCATACATTGGTGTTATTATTTCAGGATTGATTTTAACATTTATTGGTCGTCAAGTTGCGAAAATCGGTACAGCATTTGACGCAGATAATCATGAAACGACACTTGAGTATTTATTTGGTAAGAAGTTTGGTTTAATCATTGACTATATTCTCATCTTATCACTCTTTGCAGTGACTATTACGATGATTGCTGGTGCAGGCTCTACATTCCAAGAGAGTTTTAATATTCCAGTATGGCTAGGTGCACTAATTATGTGTGCGCTTGTCTATTTAACATTATTGATGGATTTCAACAAAATTGTCGGGGCACTTGGTGTAGTAACACCGGTGTTAATCGTCTTAGTTGTGATTATTGCAGCAACATACCTATTTAAAGGTTCTATCTCTTTCTCACAAATTAATAGTGTTGTGGAAGAACCTAATTTATTAATGGGTATTTGGAAAGGATTCAACTACGGTGGACTAGCCTTTGCTGTAGGATTTAGTACGCTTGTTGCAATCGGCGGTGATGCATCTAAACGAATGGTATCAGGTATGGGAGGATTAATGGGTGGTATCGTCTACTTAGTATTATTAGGATTGATTAACTTTGCATTACAATCAGAATATCCAAGTATTCAAGACTCAGCCATTCCAACGCTTGTATTAGCAAATAGCATTTCGCCTATTTTAACATTTGTTTTATCTATCGTTATGCTTGCAGTTATGTATAATACCATTTTAGGGTTATCATATTCATTCGCTGCACGTTTCACAACCCCTTATTCTAAAAAGTACTATATTATGATTTCAATCATTGTACCACTTGCATACGGATTAAGTTTCGCAGGTTTCGAAGTGTTAATTCAGTATGTATACCCAATCATGGGAGCGATTGGTTTAATCATCGTTGTAGGTGTTATCGTAAAATATATTTATAGAAAATCACAAGATAAGAAATTTATTGCTTAATCGTTGAGGTATGTGACAATTCCCGAGAAAGGAAAATTTGTTAAGCGCTACTTCAATAAAAGATGGTTTTTGATTCTTTGGCTATTCTACTTCTAGGATGGAAAGATAGTGATAAATACCTAGTGTGGTTTCCAGTTAAGTTGAAATAGCTGTCTTCATTTAGCGTACAGTCCATAGTGATTGTGCGCTTTTTTAATACTTGAATAAAAAAGGAATGGGATATTAACAGAAAACGATATCCAAAGTAAGAAAATGTTGTAAAAAAAAGCGGTCGCTGGGTAGGCATGAAAATAGACTTTTCCAAGATTTTTTCACACCCACTCCTATAAAAATGAAAATAAGACCATTCGAAATCACACTTAGGGGATGCAAATGTATTTGTAAGTGATTTTTGGTGTTTAGGAGATCAAAGTGATAAAGATATTGTGGTGAATATTTTCTCAGTTTTTGATTGTTGAGGTGTAAAATAAGTGTGATATATCTTAGCAAGCGACAACTGGTATAAAAATCGCTATATTAGATATAAAGGATTAAGATAGACGGATGAGGGTGATAAGCAATGAAGATACTCTTAGTTGAAGATGATCAAACATTGTGTCAACAAATTACAGATTCACTTGCACAATGGGATTTTGAAGTGACAGCAGTAACAGATTTCAGTGCTATATTACAAACATATATACAAGTCGCGCCACAAATTGTCATTATGGATGTGACATTACCCAAATATGATGGTTTTTATTGGACACGCCAAATTAGAAACCAATCCAATGTACCAATCGTGTTTCTATCTTCACGTGATAACCCGATGGATCAAGTAATGAGTATGGAGTTAGGAGCAGATGACTATATGCAGAAGCCGTTTCATATGCCTGTACTCGTCGCAAAATTACAAGCAATCTATCGACGTGTATATCAATATAATCAAGAAGCAAAGCGAACATTGATGTGGCAAGGGTGTGTTGTTGATTTGGCGAAAGATTGTATTGAACGTGATGGTGAAAATATTATGCTGTCTAAAACAGAGATGTTGATTTTAGAAGTGCTTTTAGCGAAAAAGAATCAGATTGTATCACGTGATGAATTAATGACAGCTTTATGGGACGATGAAGCATTCGTAAGTGATAATACATTGACGGTTAATATTAATCGCTTGCGTAAAAAGTTGCGTGTATTTGATATGCAGATGGCGATTGAAACAAAAATTGGAAAGGGTTATATGGCACATGAAACACTTTGAGTGGTGGACATTATGGATTTTAGAGCGCCGTTCATGGTTGCTGCTAATGGTACTATTAGATGCAATATTAGTAGGTGTTGGTTATTTAGATGACCGCATGGCAATAGACAGTGTTTGGTTCGTTGTTGGCTTACAAGTTGTCATTATCTTCTTTTATTTGATTTTTAGTTATTATAAAGAAATGAAATTTTATATTAAGTTAGCGAAAGGGGCTAGCATTCGTGAAATACGTCATCGAGATTATGCAGAAAGTCCATTTGAGAAGCTAACACTTGATTATCTTGAAGGAAAATTAATGAGTCAACAACACATTTTAGAAGAACAACGACATTGGTTGAATAAGAATGAACAGTCTGTAACGGAATTCGTACATGATATTAAAACGCCTGTCACAGCGCTGAAGCTATTGATTGAACAGGAGCCCGACTTTACGAGACGTCAACAGTTGATGTATGAATGGTCGCGCATTGCTTATATGTTAGATCAACAATTGTTTTTATCTCGATTGAATCATCGAGCACACGATATGTTTTTTGAAGTGACGTCATTACGCCAATTAGTCGTTGAAGAAGTACGTAAAACGCAACACATTAGCATGCGTAAAAAAATTGGGTTTGAGATACAAGTCACACCGGAGATAGAAGTGTATACGGATAAACGTTGGCTCAAAATGGTGTTACGTCAAATTATCTCCAATGCGGTAAAGTATTCAAATACAGGAGATATTGTAATTACAGGGGCGGTTGATTGTGAACATGTATCGCTCTCAATAAAAGATGAAGGGTGTGGCATTCCTGCACATGACTTGCCAAGAATCTTTTTGCGTGGTTTTACAGGAACGGCACCGGAGTCAGAAGTAAATGCATCAGGTATGGGATTATACTTAGTTGACAGTATTAAAGAGGCACTGGGACTTACGATTGACGTGCAGTCAGAAGTTGGACATGGAACCACAGTGACATTGTATTTTTCAAAACAGAACAAGCATACGCAACGCATGTCGAAGTGACAACATTGTCACATGAGGGATGCGTTTTGTTATATGATTCAAACGCAATCGGCGAAAGAAAACGTTATGATAAATGTAACAAAAAACAAAGGAAGTGGCATAATATGTCCATTTTAAATGCGAAACATGTGACAAAAGTATATGGAAACCGCAAGAATACTTTTGAAGTGTTAAAAGATATTAACTTTGAAGTGAAACGAGGTGGTTTCGTATCGATTATGGGGCCTTCAGGTTCTGGTAAAACAACATTACTCAACGTGTTAAGTTCGATTGATTATGTGACGAATGGTCAGATTGAAGTGAATGGTCAAGATATTACACGGATGTCTAATAAACAATTATCGAACTTCCGTAAACAAGAAGTTGGGTTTATTTTCCAAGACTACAACGTATTGCATACATTAACTGTACGTGAAAACATTATGTTACCACTCTCTATTATGAAGTTAAGTAAAGCGGAAAAAGAACGTCGTTATGAAGAAGTGACGACAGCATTAGGTATTCGAGATCTTAGTAACAAGTATCCGAATGAAATTTCTGGTGGTCAAAAGCAAAGAACAGCAGCGGCACGCGCATTGATTGCTAAGCCAGCTATTATTTTTGCAGATGAACCAACAGGTGCGCTTGATTCAAAAAGTGCACAAGACTTGCTAACACGTCTGGAACAAATCAATCGTGACATGGGAACAACAATTGTGATGGTGACACATGATCCAGTGGCAGCAAGTTATTCAGATCGTGTGATTATGCTTAAAGATGGTGAAATTCACACGGAACTCTTCCAAGGAGACAAGCCGACTTCACACTTTTATCAAGAAATTATTCATAATCAAAGTGTTTTAGGTGGTGTGACGTATGAACTTTAATCAAATCGTCATCAAAAATTTATTACAAAATATGAAGCACTATGTTATCTATCTTATTTCATTAATTATTAGCATTACAATGTATTTTAGTTTCGTTACCTTGAAATATACAGATGAAGTTGCGTCAACAGGCGATGTAATGTTAACAAAAGGTGCGAGCATCGGTGAAAAGTTTTTATTTGTAATTATTCTCTTCTTTCTCATGTATGCCAATCGTCTCTTTATTAAAAGACGTGCCAAAAGTTTTGCTTTATTCCAATTAGTTGGTTTGTCACGTCGAGATCTTATGCGTATGCTAGCGATTGAACAAATGGCTATTTTTCTATCGACGACAATCATAGGTGTCGTGATAGGTGCTCTCGGTTCACGCTTATTACAATTAATCGTCAAAAAAGCACTCGATATTCCAATCAATATTAAGATGGGTTTTCAGTTTGAAGCAGTTAGTGTGACGTTGATTCTTGTTCTTGCAGCATGGCTATTAATCATGTTACAAAGTCTTACTTTTGTGAAACGACGTTCTATCGTGCAATTAATGAATGACGCACAACAATCAGAAGCAACTGTCCCTCGTATTACATTAATAGAAGTGATTTTTGGCGTACTAGGTATTTTCATGATTGGTTCAGGCTACTATTTATCAACAATCATGTTTAAAAATGAATATTTAATCGGTGCTCTCTTTTTTATTGCACTTGCTATCTTGTTTCTTACAGTTGTAGGAGCATACTTTTTCTTCAGAAGTTCCGTGTCACTTATCTTCAAAACATTGAAAAAGAATAAAAAAGGGAACGTGACTGTGACGGATGTCGTATTTACATCATCAATTATGCACCGCATGAAGAAGAATGCATTTTCATTAACGATGATTGGAATTATTTCTGCTATTACCATTAGTATTTTGTCATGGGCTGGACTTGGTTATACGAGTGCACAAAAAAATGTGAATTTAACATCACCGTATGAGTACACATACTTTAATCAACAAGATGCAAATGCGTTTGAAACAGCGTTGAAAGAACAAGATATACCATATAAAAAGTATATGCAGCATCTTGTTAGCGTACCGATTAAAATAAATAATAAATCAGTAAGATATTTTGAAGCGGTAGATATTGTGCGCGATTCAGAATTAGAAGGCTTTCATGTCAAACAAGATGAAGTGCAATTCATCAATATGTTTAGTATAACGCAGACAGCAACAAAAATTGATGAAGGTATGATGCTTCAATTAGGGAAAGGTGCGTACCAAAAAACACTCAAAGTGAGTAAGGTTAGCAAGGAGAATCTTATCGCAAATAATCTTGTAGTTGGTAGTCCAGTTGCAGTTGTCAATGATAAGACATTTGAACAATTACAGCTAGCGAATGTTAATGATGATGAGCATCCACAAGCAACACAGATTGGTTTTGAATTGAAATCTGACAAAGCTCATAAAGTTGCAGATTCATTGAATAAAAAAATCAACAAATCCAATCCAGACCCACGTTCAGAAGTTGAAAAAGAAACACTGAAATTTACAGGTATGTTCTTATTCGTCAGCAGTTTCCTAGGTGTGGCATTCCTTGTTGCAGCCGGTTGTGTTATCTATATTAAACAAATGGATGAAACAGAAGACGAGATGCACAATTATCAAATATTACGTAAAATCGGCTATACGCATCAAGATATGACAAAAGGATTAGCGTTGAAAACAATCTTTAACTTTGGTTTACCGTTAGTTGTTGGACTGTGCCATGCTTATTTTGCATCGAAGGCATTCAATGTGATCAATGATAGTCCAACCTTGATACCTGCATTTATCATGATGGGTATTTATTCGGTTATCTACGCAGTGTTTGCGATTATCGCATTTATTCATGCTAAAAGAACAGTCAAGTTTACAATTTAATAAATAGTGAACACCCCAAACAATCAAGAACAATGTTTGGGGTGTCTGTTTATCCTATAGTGATAAGTAAAAAAAATGTTAAGGTTTTGTAAATGTAATTGTCGGTTGCCAGAATATGTGATACTTTCAAATAGGTATTATGAAATCTTAATGAAAACAAGTGACGTCAAGTCATTTGAATAAACAAACGGCAATTTGGGACAATCTATATGTTTATAGGTTAACAATGAATTCACACTGTTTTATAATAAAGTTAACAAAACAACTATCAAAGTGATTGTACCAATCGCTGATCGGAGGATTTAACATGATTAGGAAAAAAAAGGATAAGTTCATGGAACGTCTAGAGGATATGATTTTCAACTTGGATCGAGCTGCAGTTGAGTTCGGCAAGATGGATTTTAAAACACATCTAGATTTGAGAACTTATGCCGAAAACATTAAGACGTACGAATCTCACGGAGACGATTTGATGCATCAAGTTATTACAGACTTGAACCAAACATTTATTACACCAATCGAGCGTGAAGATATTATGTCATTATGTAATGCGATTGATGACGTACTTGATGCGATGGAGGAGACGTCGGCAATGTTTGAAATGTACTCAATTGAATATTCAGATGAGTACATGTTGGAATTTGTGGAAAACATCCAAAAAGCCATTGGGGAAATGAAATTAGCTATTGGTTTGATGACTGAGAAAAAATTGTCACATATGCGTGTACATTCTATTAATATTAAAGAATATGAAACAAATTGTGACGGCATTTTGCGTCAATCAATTAAACACATCTTTAATAGCGAAACGGATCCGATTACTTTAATTAAAATTAAAGATATCTATGAAAACTTGGAAAATATCGCGGATCGTTGTCAAACAGTCGCAAACAACTTTGAAACAATTATCATGAAAAATAGCTAAGGAGTCCTCACTTATGGAGTATTTGATGTTTATAACAGTAGCTATTATTATATTCTCGCTAGTTTTTGACTTCATCAATGGATTTCATGACACAGCGAATGCAGTAGCTACAGCCGTTTCAACACGTGCACTGTCACCGCGACATGCCATCTTTTTAGCGGCGATTATGAACTTTATCGGTGCGTTAACATTCACGGGTGTTGCATCGACAATCACGAAAGAAATCGTTAATCCTTTCCATCTTGATAATGGTTTGGCCGTTGTACTTGCAGCGATTTTGGCGGCCATTATTTGGAACTTAGTAACATGGTATTATGGTATTCCAAGCTCGTCATCACATGCTTTAATCGGCGCAATTGCAGGTGCAGCTATCGCATCAGCAGGTTTTGGCGTATTACATTATCAAGGTTTCACAAGAATTGTTCTTGTATTATTGTTGTCACCAGTCATTGCATTTACAGTCGGTTATATTATGTATTCAATTGTGAAGCGTGTGTTTAAAAATGCAAACTTGGCGCGTACGAATCGTAACTTCCGCTATTTCCAAATTTTTACAGCGTCGTTACAATCGTTTTCTCATGGTACAAACGATGCACAAAAGTCAATGGGGATTATTACGATGGCCCTCATTGTATCGGGTATGCAAACGAGTGTTGAACCTGCATTGTGGGTCAAAGTATCTTGTGCGGCAGCGATGGGCTTAGGTACAGCAGTCGGTGGTTGGAAAATCATTAAAACCGTGGGTGGTAATATCATGAAAATTCGTCCAGCAAATGGTGCGGCGGCTGATTTATCATCAGCGTTAACCATTTTTGTTGCGTCATCTTTGCATTTTCCACTCTCTACAACACATGTTGTATCATCTTCTATCCTTGGGGTAGGATCTGCGAATCGTATTAAAGGTGTTCATTGGAATACTGCGAAACGTATGATAGTAACATGGGTGATTACATTACCAATTTCTGCGGTACTTGCAGGATTGATTTATTTCATATTAAGTCTATTTTTATAGTATAAAACAAAGGATTGAGGCACATAAAAGTCTCAATCCTTTGTTGTATTACTAATCCTTTCAAATATGTGTGGCATCACGTTCACAGGTTTGCCAGTATATTTACGCCAGTCAGTTACTGCTTTTTAAACATTCTTCCCACTCTGGGTAATATTTTCCGTTAATGTTCTAGTCTTTAATCGAATGATGTTCCTTTTTGAGTTCATCATAAGTACTTCACATATTGAATAATGGTTGTAGAATCGAATATAAAAAACGGACGCATGCCAATGAATGTGTACACACGTCCGCTTTTACTATTAATGAATGTAATTATATGAGCTTGTAAGTGAAGCTGGAACTGTACGGTAACCCACTTGACCTGGAGGTGTGTTGTAGTTCATTTCTGACACTAACACACTACCGTCTGGATTGACGCGTTCAACATATGCCACGTGACCAACTGGACCTTCGTATGATTGCATGATAGCACCTGCTTGAGGAATATTGTTTACAGTGTAACCGTCAGCGATTGCGCGGTTTGCCCAGTGATCTGCATTCCACCAGTATGTGCTAATAGCTTGTCCTGTTTCAGCGCGACGATTGAAAGCATGCCAAGTACACTGACCCCAAGTATATAAGTTTTGATGGTTGAATGTTGGAGAACTATAACCACCGTTAGCTTGTGTTGTGCCAGTTGCGCCACCCGCACTTGCTGTATTAGCAGTCGTTGTTGCCGCATAACCTGATTGTCCAGGAATTTGTAATGTTTGGTTCGGATGAATCAAATAGCCACTTAAGCCATTTGCATTCATCAAATCTTGAACAGATACGCCATATTGTGCAGCAATAATATTTAAAGATTCGCCAGCTATAACTGTATGACCACTACCTGACGTGCTCATTGTTGACACACCATTATATTGTGTTGTGTCTTGAACGGCGTTATCGCCACCGATTGATAACGTTTGTCCAGGGAAAATCATATTGCTTGTTAGGCCATTCGCTTGCTTGATGGCATCAACTGTTGTTCCGTACTGTGCTGCAACTGTCCATAACGAATCACCTGCTTGTACTGCGTGTTGTGTTGAAGCTTGTGCGTCTTGATGTGCAAGAACCGCTGCCGCTCCGGATGTTACCGTAAGTGCAAATGCGAACTTTTTCAATGTATTGCCTCCTTATATATCTATATCCGTATATTTTGTACGCTTATTCTGTTATTCTTGTATATATTATCAAATATCTATTCATTTGTGGGAGATGTTACGAATCTGTAATGAATTTAAAATGTTTAGGTGTCACATTCATTTTGTTAGAAAACGATTAAACCTGTTAACATGTGGTATATTACGTCTGTATTCACCTTTAGTATCATTCAATATTTTTGTAACATTTTTACTTTGCAAATGCTTAACAAAAGGAGATTTTTATGAACGCAAGAACAGAAACAAGATCGTCTAGATATGGTCAAGTTTGGTTATTTTTTATGTACTATTGGCTGATATTTGGGATATCTGTATATTTTGGACAATATTTGCCGGCAGCATGGCGTCAACCGATGTCTATCGCCCTAGCATTACTTATACTTGTCACAATGGTCGTACAACGTGCGCGCTTTAGTGGGCCTATTATTTCGCATATATACACGATTGTCGTAGGGCTGCTGTCATATGCGACGTTTATATATTCGCTGGCAGATCTCGGGGCACAGACATTTTTAATGGTGGTTTTATTAGCGATTACAGGTTTTGTCGTATTCGGTGTGCTCGGCTTTTTCGTAATACGTGATGCCTCAAGTATGGGAAGATACTTGTTTGTAACGTTAATTGCTTTGATTTGTATGAGTATTGTCGCATGGATTTTTCATATTCCAATGCTATACACAGTAATCTCAGTCGTGGGACTATTACTTTTCCTACTGTATACATTGTATGACTTCAACAGATTAAAGCGTGGTGCCTTTGCGCCAAGAGAAATGGGTTTCAACTTATTTCTAAACTTATTCCGTATTATTCGTCATGCTCTAAACTTAGCACAAACGATGCGACGACAATAATGAATTTTCATTGATTCATAGACAACTTTTTACTATGATAATAATAGAAAGACATACAGTAATTATCAATTGAATACAAAATGATCCACTGGAAGTGCCGCGAGATGTGTCGGCTGAGATTGAATACTTCATTCAAAATTCCTGAACCTGATCCAGTTAGTACTGGCGTAGGAAAGTGGTTTTGCTTAAGCATAGATGTAAAGCTACTTTTCTACTGTTGTGTAGAAAGGTGGTTTTTTTATTTGGCATTCATTTTAAATAAGGAGGCGTCACATGATTATTGTAGTGACACCGTACGAAAATCTAACGATGAAGCATATTGAGCGTTTGTTGTGTATTGCGCCACGAATATCTGGTGTCATATTACGCACACCGATGGGGCAAGAAATGTTGGCGCATTGGATTGTGATGTTGTTAGATACAGGCTTTCCAAAGTCTAAAGTGATTGTGCATACAGATATTACGTTGGCAAAACGCTTAGGCATTCGACGCTTGCACTTTAGAGAAGGCGATACAACAGCATATCGATTGAAAGATCAAAACCCATCTTATTCTGTTAGCATGTCTGTCCATTGTATGGCAAGTATTATAGAAGCGCGTAAGCATTATTTAGATTTTGGTATCTACGGTCATATTTTTTCGTCGGCTTCAAAACCGGGGCAAGCGCCACGCACAATTGAAGAACAGAGACAGGCATTATCGGTACAGTGGCCATTAATCGCAATTGGTGGCATAGATATGGCGACTGTATCAGACGTAACATCACATTTTGCAGGGATTGCTTGTATTCGAAGCGCATTCGAGACATCAAAGGAGACGTTTGATGTGATGGTACAACAGTGGCAGATAATCAAAAGAGGGAGGAAATGACATGATAGCTATTTATGTGAATGGTGAGCGCCAGCAATTTGAGTCTGAGACGACCATTCAAGATGTGTTGAATCACTTTGGTATTGAAGCGAAACGCATGGCAGTAGAACATAATGAAGCGGTTGTGAAACGTTCATTATGGGCGACAACGTATTTACGTCCAGATGATCGTTTAGAGTTATTAGAATTTGTAGGAGGCGGATAGCATGTTTAATATTGGTAATTTAAAATTTCAATCAAGACTATTTTTAGGGACAGGAAAGTTTGATGACGAGCACGTTCAAAGTGCAGCGATTGCGGCTTCAGGAACAGAAGTATTAACGTTTGCGGTGCGCCGTATGCATTTGTATGATCGTGATTTACCGAACCCACTTGCGAATGTCGACTTAGAGCAGTTTGTGACATTTCCTAATACAGCAGGTGCAAAAACGGCAGAAGAAGCAGTGCGCATTGCGGAGTTGGCAAATGAAGCGGGCGTATGCGATATGATTAAGGTAGAAGTTATAGGCGATGACGATACGTTATTACCAGATCCATTTGAAACGTATAAAGCATGTGAGATGTTGTTAGCTAAAGGTTATATTGTCTGTCCATATATTTCAGATGACGTTGTGTTGGCACGTCGTTTAGAAGCATTAGGTGTACATGCGATTATGCCATTGGCGTCACCAATAGGGACAGGTCGTGGTATTAGCAATCCACTTAATTTGCGTTATATTATTGAAAAAAGTAATGTTCCTGTTATTGTTGATGCGGGAATTGGTTCGGCTAAAGACTGTGCTGAAGCAATGGAACTCGGAGCAGATGCCATTTTATTGAATTCAGCAGTGTCACGTGCTAAAGACCCAGTTAAAATGGCAGAAGCGATGAAAAAAGGGATTGAAGCGGGACGATTGAGCTATGAAGCAGGTCGTATTCCAATTAAATACAATGCGGTGCAGTCTAGCCCATCAGAAGGACTCGGCTTTTTGTAATGACGCGCTATGATAGACAGATCCAATATCCTCATTTTGGTATGGACGGTCAGCGACAATTACAACAGCTACGTGTGATCGTCATGGGCGTTGGTGCACTTGGTAGTGGTGTCGCAGAACAACTTGTACGCAGTGGTGTTGGGCATATTACTCTTGTTGATAAAGATATTGTGACATTGTCCAATTTGCATCGACAAAGTGGTTATATAGAGAAAGACGCAGAGGCAATGCTTCCGAAAGTTATAGCGTTACAGCGTCATCTACAAGCAATGAATCAAGAGGTAGAAGTAATTGCACGTAATCAAGAGATAACACCACAAAATATTTTAGCGATATTGGAAGAAGCTAAGCCAGATATCGTATTAGACGGTATGGATACATTTGATATGCGCTATTTATTGAATGAAGCGACAAGGAAGCTCAGCATTCCGTATATTTACGGTGCAGTCGTTGGGAGCCAAGTAAGTATTTTACCCATTCATAACGATGGTCCTTGTTTACAATGTATCTTGCCAGAAGTCCCGGAAACAATGGAGCGTTGTGAAATCAATGGCGTATTACCACCAGCTGTCCATATAGCGTGTAGCTTAATGGTTGCAGAAGTATTCCGATATATAATGCATGGGACATTGACAAGTCAAATGATGTCCATCGATATATATCGTGGCAAAATGCGTACGGTAGATATCTCGGCGTTGAAAGAAGAGGACTGTATGGTTTGTGCACGCCAACAGTATCAACGACTTGGACACATGCATGTTGATCGTGTCCGTGCACTCTGTGGGGGAGCATTTCAATTCCGTTTAGCCCCACACTATTTTCAAGCACCATTACAGCCACAAGTGACGGTGACAGTTGCAAATGCTTATGTGAAACGCTTAATGTATCAAGGATATGAGATGACCTTATATCAGGATGGTCGGATACTCATCTATGGTGCTGCTACTGTTGATGAAGCAGAAAGTTTGTGTCAGCAGTTATTCATAGTCGTTCCTGATTGACACGTGTTGCTTTCAGTTAAAAATACCATGTATAATAAGGGGTAATCTAAAAAGCAATTGAAAGCGAGATGGAAGAATGGGACGTAAATGGAATAACATTAAGGAGAAAAAAGCACAAAAGGATAAGAACACAAGCCGTATTTATGCAAAGTTTGGTAAAGAAATTTATGTAGCGGCGAAGTCAGGTGAACCAGATCCGGAATCTAACCAAGCATTAAAGTTTGTCTTAGAGCGTGCAAAAACATATTCTGTACCGAACCATATTATAGATAGAGCAATTGATAAAGCAAAAGGTGGCGGCGAGGAGAACTTTGATGCGTTACGCTATGAAGGCTTTGGTCCAAGTGGTTCTATGTTAATCGTTGATGCTTTAACGAATAATGTTAACCGTACAGCTTCTGATGTACGTGCTGCTTTTGGTAAGAATGGCGGTAACATGGGTGTGTCAGGCTCAGTTGCATATATGTTTGATCACACAGCAACATTTGCATTTGAAGGTTATGATGCAGATACAGTTTTAGAACAATTGATGGAACAAGATATCGATGTCCGTGATGTTATTGAAGAAGGTGGGCTAACAATCGTCTATGCTGAGCCAGATCAATTTGCAGCGGTACAACAAGCATTACGTGCGTTGGGTGTTCAAGACTTTGAAGTGGCTGAATTAGAAATGTTGCCACAATCTGAAGTTCAGTTATCGGGTGATGATTTAGCAACGTTTGAAAAACTAATCGATGTATTAGAAGATCTTGAAGATGTACAACATGTATACCACAACGTAGCATTATAATAACAGGGAGGTTCATCTATGGAAGTGAAGGATTGGATTGAAAATTTAGCATTAACGCCACATCCTGAGGGTGGTTATTATCGTCAAACAATCTTAAGCTCCGATACACAAGGAGAACGTCCGAATTATTCTAGTATTTATTTTCTTTTAGAAGATACGAATATCTCTCATTTTCATCAAATAGATGCTGATGAGATATGGTATTTTCATGCAGGAGTAACATTGACGATTCATATGATTCATCCGGATCATACCTATGAAACTATGAAGTTAGGATTGAATGTTGATCAAGGTGAGGTATTGCAATATGTTGTACCGAAACACACTATTTTTGCCTCTTCGATTGAGGAATCTAATGCGTTTGCAGTGGTAGGTTGCATGGTACAACCTGCATTTCAATTTGAACATTTCAAGCTCTATACACAAGCGGAATTGTTAGCGGAATATCCTGAACATGAAGATGTTATTCGACGCTATGCCAAAGAATCATAAATGAAGTAGAAACACCCTTTCTTATCAGTAGACAATTGGTAAGAACAGGGTGTTTCTTTGGGCAACTGTCGAAGTATCTGCTTGAACGAGTGACAGGGTTCTTTTAATTTTATATAATAAACGAAAGGAGGATGGTTGCGGTGAAAGTAAAATATATAGATAAGCGTCACTGGCGTCGCCTCTTAGACCGTGATTATATAGAAGTGAAGGTAAATAACAATAAGTTCAAAGGAATCATTGGTTTGATTACAATTAATAAAGTGAGAGAACCGTTAGAAGTGACGGTGTTGGGCAAGCAGATGGTTGTAGCAGATGAACAATACCAATGGCTGCAAATTGTGCCGGAGAAAAAGCGTTATAGTTTAACGGTGATGTTTAATCCTCAAGGTCGTCCTTTACAGTATTATTTTGATATTAATTTGAAGAACATCACACAAAAAGGAAAAGCACGCACGGTAGATTTATGTTTGGATGTGTTAGCTTTGCCAGATGGTCGCTATGAACTTGTTGATCAAGATGACTTGGAGCGTGCGTTACACGCTAAGAAAATCACACGCAAGCAGTATCATGAGGCGTATATTATTGCCCATCAATTGATGATACAAATTGATGAAGATTTTGAGGGTATTCAGGAAAAAGTGATGTATTGTTTTAACAAAATTCGCCATAAGAAACATCGTAGGCATGGATATACGAAGATTCGTTGATGGATGCGTATCGAAGTCGTATTTGACATGCGCAATGCTTTTGTACGCTGGGCGCGTAGTGTGTCGTCTAGTGTTTCTTTATGCGACGATAGACTAAAATTTAACGTGAACTTGTAGAGGAGGAACCGTGATGAAGATGGATGATTATCGTTTACTCATCACATTAGATGAAACCAGAACTTTGCGTAAGGCTGCTGAACAATTATATATTTCACAACCCGCAGTAACACAGCGCTTAAAGTCGATTGAGCGTTACTTTGGTGTGGAGATATTTATTCGCACGAAGAAACAGCTAATTACAACTACGGAAGGTGCAATGGTGATTGCACATGCCAAAGAGATGTTAAATCAAGAGCATTTGTTTAAAGATCAGATCAAAGCTCATATTGGTGCTATTAATGGAAATCTTTCAATCGGTTGCTCATCGTTAGTAGGACAAACATTACTGCCTGAGGTATTGAGTCGCTATACTTCTGAATATCCAAATGTTGAAGTCAAGTTGCATGTTGGTTCAAGTGACCATATTAAAAAACATTATAATGATTACCACATTATGATTGTGCGTGGGAATCAATTGTTAAACAAACATAATGATCATTTGATGGACGATCAACATTATTTTATTTACCCGAAAAATAAAAAAGCTGAGTTGCATAAATTGCCGTTTATTGAATTTCAAGCAGATCCGGTATACATTAATCAAATCAAAACTTGGTATTATCAGCATATGTCGCAGGATTATCATGCACGAATCAAGGTAGATCAAGTTGCGACATGTAAGGCATTATTATTGAGCGGTGTAGGTGTGACGATACTTCCAGAGATTATGACGAAAGATTTAGACCCTGATCAATTTATAATGATTAAGGTTGATATTGAAGAGCGTCCGCTCGTGCGTGCTACGTATTTGAGTTATGATATGAGCATGATGCAGTTGCCACAAGTCAGTGCGTTTATTGGCGTGTTAAAAAGCTACATTAAAGAAACAAAAGGACGACACAGCATGATTGATGCATAGTGTGCCCACTTTGAACAGTCAGATGTTGTTGGTAATCAGGACATATTAGAAAAGGAGAATATAATGTTTCGTGAATTATTAACGATTAAAAACTATAAATTATTTGTCGTCAATATGATGTTAATCGGTATGGGTATTGCAGTGACTGTACCATTTTTCGTCTTATTTGCAACGAATCAGTTAGGAATGACGACGAACCAATTCGGTCTATTATTAGCATTGGCGGCGATTAGTCAATTTACAATGAATACGATTGTTGCACGTTTTTCAGATACACATGCGATCAATCGAAAAGCGATCATCATCGGTGCATTATTGATGGGCGCTATTAGCTTTTCTTTACCATTTTATGTGGACAATATTATACTATTTATTATTTTATATGCACTATTTCAAGGATTATTTGCACCAGCAATGCCTCAACTATACGCTTCAGCGCGTGAATCCATTAATCAATCTACCTCCAGCAGTCGTGCGGTTTTCGCCAATTCCGTATTGCGATCTATGTTCTCATTCGGCTTTCTATTTGGACCGTTAGTCGGGAATATTTTAAATCAATCAATGGGATACGATGGCTTATTCGGTGGGACAGTTGCGATTATTTTGACAACCCTTGTCCTACAAGTGTTCTTCTTCAAAGACGTTAAAGCAGCCAAACCTGTTAGTAACAGTCCACATACCGAACAAAATGCGCCATCTATGTTAACGCATACCTATTTAATTGTGCCATTTTTAGCATTTATTTTGCTGCATATTGGTCAATGGATGTATACGTTGAATATGCCATTGTACGTGACGAAGTATTTACATGAAGATGAAAAATATGTTGGGCATTTAGCGAGTTTATGTGCTGGCTTAGAAGTCCCATTTATGATTGTTTTAGGTATTGTGGCGAGCAAAGTATCGACACGTACATTACTCGCAATTGCTGCTATCTGTGGAAGTTTGTTCTTTGCGAGCATCGGTCTGTTTGAAAGTGTCCATATGATGTTGGTAGGACAAGTTTTATTAGCATCATTTTTAGCGGTATTATTAGGTATTGGAATTAGTTACTTCCAAGATATTTTGCCTCAATTTCCAGGTTATGCGTCAACCTTGTTTGCGAATGCAATGGTAATAGGTCAATTGCTTGGTAACTTGCTTGGTGGTGCGATGAGTAACTGGGTTGGCTTAGGAAATGTCTTTTATGTCTCTGCTTTCTCACTCGCGTGTGGATTTATTTTGATTTTATTTACGAAAAAAGAGGTAACAGCACGTGTTCAAGCGTAAATGCTTTGATAGAAAGGAGATAGAGAGATGGATGGCTTACAAATGATGCTGTGGTTATTGATTGTATTGGCGTTTACTTTAGGTTTTATCAGCTTGATTAAGCCAGTGATACCGGGTGTATTCATGTTATGGATTGGCTTTTTTATTTATCAATTTGGGATTAACAGTGACACGCTGTCATGGTGGTTCTGGAGTGCAGCAATTGTATGGACATTGTTGATTTTTGTTTCAGATTTGCTGCTCAGCCGTTACTTTGTGACGCGTTTTGGTGGATCTAAAAAAGGTGAATGGGCGGCTTTAATAGGTGTCATTGTTGGTGCGTTTGTTTTGCCACCATTTGGTATAATTATTGTCCCGTTTGTGGCAGTTTTAGTGATTGAGCTTTTGCAAGGCATTGACGTACGGTCTGCAATGAAAGCGAGTGTCGGTGCATTGGCTGCCATTTTGACAAGTTCAGTAGTACAAGCTGTCATTATGACATTGATGATAAGTTGGTTTTTAATAGATGCATTGTTGATGTAACTGTATAAAGAATAAAAAATGGGATAGCAACAAGACATTTGGTAGTCTTGGCTATCCCATTTACTATTTAACGCCATGAGGCACGATTGTTTTGTTGAAGCCTGCTATTGATATAGAGACCGATTGGCAATATAACAAAAGACATCAAAATAAAGGTCCAGTTGCTGATATGAATATACGGACCGAATTGAAACATGTGCTGTGGAAAAAAGAAAATTTGAAACATGAGAACGAGCAAACTGATAAGCACCAAATAACCGGCGAGCCAAGCGAGTCTAGAATATTGAAAAGCTTGTAGTTGCACCATTTTAAAGCAGGTCCAGACAAAAAGAAAAATAACCAATAGACCGGTAATCAATATTAATGGAAATGTGTAAATGAAAACACGTGTATCATTAATAAAGAAACCAAGAAATCCTTTTAAGAAGCAAAATAAGCCAAGTAAAAAAATAATATGTTCATAGATATAATGACATATGTTAATCAGTGTATGATTGGGTAGAGATTTTATCGTCTCATTGGCATGACGTTTAGGATCGTGATTGAAAAAGTCCATCGCATGCATTCCTTTATTCTCTGCTTTCAGTAGATGTGTCAGGATATTCTGTAGTACTTTTTCAGAATCATATGCATTGACACGCATATCAGCGCGGACATAAGTCATATAACTCTCAAAAATTTGACGGTCTGTGTTGTTTAAGCGCAATGACTTAACATTATTTTCTTTCATCAATTCATTCGTTGTTTTCATATTGGGCACATCCCTTTGCTGATAGAGCTACTCTAAACAGATTCTATTATGACGACTTTAAAGCAATAAATCAATATATTGCCTTTAACGCATATGAGAAACATAAGATTTTGATGTCCTGTATTTCTATACTTGAATGTGAAAGTCATGTTAAAATAAAACAATAGCAATGTAAATATTGGAGAGAAAATAATGAAAAAATTCATCGTTATGCTGCTGATGGGAATGCTGGTTCTGTCAGGATGTGGCAACAGCGAAAAAGCAAAACTACAAGATCAAATTCAATCATTGGAAAAAGAACAAAAAACATTAAAAGAAGAAAACAAAAAACTCAAAGAACAAAGCAGCAAGCTCGATGATCAAATCCGTGCAGCAGAAGAAAAAATTCAACAATCATCAAACCAAAGCGATACAGCAAAAGATGAATCATCATCGAAGGCGCATTCAAAGACGAACAAAGACGACAAATCACAAAATAGTAAGTCATCATAAGCTACATATTACATAGGGTTTGTTGATACAATATGTAGGGTATTATGGAATAACTAGGAATTGAATGAACAGAAAAGAGGAACAGGCTATGTATGAAAAAGAATTTGCACTTTTAGAAGGTCGTGAAATGTCACTCATCACACTGGGGAGAGAGCTAGAGAATATTACAGGCTATGAATTTTATGACTCAACAGGAGAACTTGATCGCATGATTGCATTAAAGCCGAACTTCTCTCATGATTGGGAAACGTATAGAGCGACGTATCGCTTGAAACACCGTAATGACTATATTGATGCAGTTTTTACAGTGGTTAAAAACTATAACAAAGCGCGTTTGAAAGAAGTTCCGGTGAAAATTCAACTTATTAGCTATATTTCAAAAGCATAATGAATAGGTATCTTAAGCGTTCTACAGCAAACAATAGGCTGGAACGCTTTTATTTAGATTCTACATCTTTTGTGGTGAATGGCATGAATTAGCCATTCTGCCTTTTGCTTTTTAGTATGCAAAAAGCGCACAATCACCATGGACTGTACGCTAAATCCAACTTAACTAGAACTATAATATAAACAAAACGAGCTACTTATCATTATCTTTTCATTACAGAAGCTGAACAGTCTACTTTATCGATTGCTGATTAATCATATGTACGCGTTGAGATAGGTTTTGCTTGTTGCAATCCTGTTAATAATGCCTCTGGAGAATCAAATAACTGTGCAAGATTTTGATATTTGGCATCAATAAATCCTTCATCAATCATATGCTGGAAAAGTCGTTGGAGGGGATCATAAAAATGATTGATGTTATAAATACCAATTGGTTTCTGATGTAGCCCAATTTGCGCCCAACTATACACTTCAAAAAACTCTTCTAGAGAGCCAGCGCCCCCGGGTGCAATAACAAACGCATCAGCTAATTCAGCCATTTTTTGTTTGCGTTCATGCATCGAATCAACGAGAATTAACTCGGATACTTTTTGACTTGTAATTTCACGTTCATCGAGTAGCTTGGGCATAACACCAATTGCTTTGCCTCCATGATCAAGGACACCATCTTGAATGGCGCCCATAATGCCTACAGAGCCAGCACCAAAGACTAAATCAATGTCTTGTTCAGCAAAATACTTACCAAGTTCATAGGCAGCTTCAACATATTTTGGATTTTTACCTTTGCTTGCGCCACAATATACTGCAATTCGTTTAATCGTCATCATACCATCTCCTCTTTAGATTGTATATGCTTTTGTTACACGACTATAACGTATCACATTTTATGATTTCTTATAAAGTGATGCCACCTGGCTTTGATATGAGTCGATCGTCATCACTTATTTTTCGCGTATATGACATTTATCATGTATCATGATGCGCTGACTTATCAAGTGTCTGTTGTTTTAATATCTGAAGCAAGCTTGCTTTAAAGGTCTGACGCTGTGCGTGTGTAAAAGGTTTAGGTCCTTTACCGTAACGTTTCGTCGCTTGACGCTCTTGCTGATTATAGAAGCGTTGTAACAGTAACTGTTCGATATTTTGAGTCGTATATTGATAGCCAGTATGGTGAAGGACAGTAGTAGCCTTGTTGAGCACGAGGCTTGCTAAACCATAATCTTGTGTCACAACGATATCGGTATGTTGTACTTCGTGTAAAAGTGCAAAGTCAACAGCATCTCGACCGCCATCGATATATTTTATGTGCACATGTTCCGGATACATTTTATAAGTGAAGTGATCATAACTACGGAATAATAAAACAGAGATAGCTACTTGTGCCGATACTTCAACAATTGTATCGACAACAGGGCAGGCATCTCCATCAACTAATATACGTGTTATCATCTTTATAAATCAGGGGATAGGTTGTGTATTTGATCACTTCGGTATTTCGTATCCTTAGTATTATGGCGATCAGATAATGTTTTAATGCGAGGTACGTTTCGATGATGAGCTTGTTTTACATTATATTGCTGCAAAGCTTGAAGCTGTTTTTTCATGACTTTTTGGCGTTTTTCACGAATTTTGTCTTCTGCTTTATGACGTTTTCCAATTGATTTTTGAAGCTTTTTATCCATTTTATGAATATCTTTTTTATTGCGTTTGGCGAGTTGCTTACCATGTGCTTCGATATCAGAATCAATAGAGTTAGGAACAAAGCCTACGTGTTTCGCATATTTTTGCATGCGCGCCATGTCTTTTTTCATTGCTTTTTGACGACGGACGCGCACTTTTTCTTCATCTTTTTGTCTTTTATCGATTACTTTTTGAAGCTTTTTATCGAGTTTATGAATGTTTTTGCTATTTTTCTTAGCTAATTTTTTACCACGAGCGTGCATATTGTCAGGATGTAGCGCACGTTGCTCAGCTTCAGCCTGTTTAGCTTTAACATATGTTTTTACGTGAGTGATAGCACGACTAGTTTGGCGCGCAACAGCTTTTGATGTTGCGACAGTTTTTTGAACTTCAGGGTGTTTTTTAAACTTTTGACGTTCTAAAATAAGTGGTACGAGAAGAACAGGGAGTACATTGATAAGCATTCTAATTGTTTTATTCATCCAATTTGCCTCCAATTTATTTGATTGTTAACTGTATACCCAATGTAACACAATATGAAACGCGATGCTTGTATGATGTATGGTCAAAAAAATACCTACAACTCTATATTGAGGCGTAGGTATTTTTGATTCGAATCTTGTGGTTAAAGGATGACAAAGTAGACAACCGCAATAACAACTACAAGTACGATACGGTAGATAGCAAATGGAAGTAACTTCACATTTTGAATTAATCTCAAGAATAACTTGATTGAAATAAAGCCTACGATGAATGCCGCTAAGAAACCGATGATATAGAACGGAATATGCGACAAATCAATGTAGTTGTAATGTTTAACGATAGATAAGCCACTTGCTGCTAACATAACAGGAACAGCCATGATGAACGTAAAATCCGATGCAGACTTATGGTCTAACTTCATAAGAACACCTGTTGAAATGGTTGAACCTGAACGAGAAAATCCAGGCCACATCGCGACAGCTTGAGATAATCCGATAACGAATGCTTGGAAATATGAAATCTCATCTAGACTGACTGGGTTTCTAACATTGCGACTGTATTTATCAGCAATAATCATATAGATTGCGCCTAAAAATAGACCAATCAGTACAGTTGGTAAGCTGAATAAATATTTCTCAATCAAATCATCAAATAGTAGACCAAGCACACCAGCAGGAATCATCCCGACTAAGATATGTGTTAATTTCAAACGGCGTGGTTGTGAACGACGTCCTTCCTGATGTTTCGGTGCATATTTCCCGATATGTAGCATTTCATAGTATTTGTGACGGAAAATCCAAGCAGCAGCAAAAACAGAGCCGAGTTGGATAACCACCTTGAATGTGAAAGCAGACTCTTTGCCTAAAAACTCAGTAGATTTTAACCACATATCATCTACTAAAATCATATGTCCTGTTGAGGATACAGGTGCAAATTCTGTGAGTCCCTCAACAATACCTAAGATAAGTGCTTTAATAAGTTCAAAAAATAGCATAAAAAATCCTCTTCATTCTATTTTAATGTCACTGCACATCATAGCATACCATATTGTGTTATGTCTGTTGTAGCTAAAAAGTTCAGACCAAAGTATGAAAAAATATGCACCGACTAAAAAAGTGAGTTTTAACCGGCGCATACGTCAATATAATATCAGATACTTGATTTGTCATTTGTTATGATAAAAGGTTAGTGTTTATTACTATTAGACTCGTTAAAGCCACTAATAACTTTTTCGAGCAGATGGTTCAATTCATGAATTTCATCGCGTGTTAAAGAGGAAGCCTTCGCTACAATAGTCGAAGCATCACGTAAGTCCATTTCCATAGCTTTACTCTTTTGGGTAAGGTGTATGAAAACTTCGCGCTGATCTATTTCGGAACGCTCTCTTGTAATCAAGTCCATATGCTCCATACGTTTAAGCAATGGAGATATTGTTCCTGTGTCAAGTGATAGGTCAGTAACAACTTTTTTGACATTCACAGGGGACTTATCCCATAAAATATTTAGCACCAAATATTGTGGATACGTTATATTGTGTTCCCTGAAAATATTATTTAAATAGTAGCGGTTCACCTGTCTCTGTGCATTATATAAGTTGAAGCATAGTTGTTCCTTTATTGGATTATTAGACATCTTTTTTTTCTCCTCCAGACATTTTATCCGTTTTTTCTCTTTTTCAACGGAGCATGATCCGCTCACAGCAGTGAGTAGTTTGTTAATCATTAGTGCTAAATTTGTGCTATGGTAAATTATAGCATGCGGTTATTTTAGAAGATAGTTCGTACTCAAGCAAGCTGAAAGGTTAAAACAACAGATATATTATAACAGATTTATAAAATTTTTAATGGAGGTATATTTGTGAAAAATGAAAAAATCGAGGTGACATTGGTAACAGGTTTCTTAGGTAGTGGAAAGACAACATTTCTCAATCAGTATATGAATGAAGTATTAGATGAAAACAACAAAGTAGCACTTATTGTTAATGAATTCGGTGATTTTGATGTCGACGGCCATTTGTTAGAAAAGACGCCGTTGTCTTTGACTATGTTGCAAGGGTGTATTTGTTGTGACTTACAAGATGATTTAGTTATGCAATTACAGCAATTGGCGCAACAAAATGTAACACACGTTGTTATTGAAGCAACAGGTATTGCGAATCCTATTGAGATGATTGCGGCTTGTCAAGATCCGCTTATTGCGCGTCAGTATACATATCCAACTATAATAACTATTGTAGATAGTGTTCGTTTTGCACAGCGAGAGACATTATCTGAAGCTACACGTACTTTGATGATTGATCAAATTCGTGCGAGCCAGTATATCTTGCTGAATAAAATTGATTTGTTAGATACATCAGAGATGCAAGAGAAAGTTGTACAAGATGTGACACAGTTTGCCCCGCATAGCACGATTGAATGGGCAAAACACGGTGTTGTGCAAAAAACTGTCAAAACAGCGACACATATGAATCAAATAGAACACATGCAGAGAAAACAATTGCACGCACACTATGACACGATTAGTTACCACTTTACCTACCCTATCTCTCGAGAACAATTTATTCAGTTTATTTTAAATGTGCCAGAAAGCGTGTTAAGAATGAAAGGGTATGTGCAATTTCGCGATGTGCCCAATGAGTTGTTCTTAGTGCAATATGCAGGGGGGTTACCTTCATTAGAAAGTGTGGGGAATCTAGCGTTGCCAACGACAGTTGTTATAATAGGTGAACGTTTGGACAAACCAGCATTAAAAAATAAATTAGAACTGTTACAATTCGGTTGAGCTTAGCATGAAATATGCATAATATGACTTGATTCGTTACAATCTAGTTAAGAACTTTAACATTGAGGTGAATAAAAATGAAAAAGATTAAAATCAATCAACATGTTTCCTATTCTAATCTGATACATGGTTTTTTTCGTGCACATGAGTGGCAAATGACGGCACAAGAGATGAACCGCTTCTTACATGAACTTGTAGAACGTGGTATTACAACTATGGATCATGCAGATATTTATGGCAAGTATGCAGTGGAACAGCGCTTTGGTGAAGCACTGGCGTTGTCACCTGAACTGCGCAATCAAATACAGCTTGTTACAAAATGTGGTATCGTTTTGCCCAATGACATTTATCCCGATCATAAAGGTCATCGCTATGATTTGAGCGAGTCGCATATCAAACGTTCTGTGGAGCGTTCATTACAACAGTTACAAGTAGATTATGTTGATACATTATTGATTCATCGGCCATCTCCATTGATGAAACCTTGTCAAATTACGGATGCCTTGAAGTCACTTGTCGATGAAGGGAAGGTTCGTTCATTTGGCGTCTCAAACTTTAGACGTTCGCAATATGAATTGTTGAATGATTGTTTGAAAGATGACCGTTTTCATATTGCAGTCAATCAACTGGAAGTATCCCCATACATGTTACAGTCATTTCACGATGGTACATTAGATGATATGTATAAAGATAAAGTGAAGATTATGGCTTGGGGACCTTTTGCTGGTGGGCGCCTGTTTGACCAAAATGACGCCACGGCACAACGTGTGATGCCTGTGTTGCAACGTGTTGCTGAGACGCATGATACAACAGTAGAAGCGGTCGTGATTGCTTGGTTAGCGAAACATCCAGCGACAATTATGCCGATTTTAGGCACACAACGATTAGATCGGATTGATGCAGCACTTGAAGGCTTGGACATTGAATTGCATGATCAAGAATGGTTTGATATCTATACAGCGGCACAAGGATATGATATACCATAAGAGATGATTGATTATGTGAAGGAAAGAGGCATAGACTATGAAGGAAAAAGAACACCAACAACGCAATCGTTTTAGACTATATGTTGTTGCGTTACCTTATCTGATATTTGGACTAATTGTGGCACTCATCTTTATATTTGATCCTAAAACAATTTGGCTTGTGACTGTTTTTGGTGTGTTTATGATTTATAATGTCTTAGCGATGTTTACAGCTTTTTTATTCAAATATGGTAAAGAAACACTCTATTTATTATTTTTGACGCTATGTATGATTGGGGCATTTGCCTATTTTGTAAACATGCTTTTCAAATATCATTAAGTCGTAATTTATGGCATGTAGGCTGTGTTTTAAAGCTTATATGCCTAATTTTTAGCCATTCTCTGTAAGCGGTTACAAATAATTGTTAAATCTCACAAAAGACAGTGGTATAATAAGCTTGTAGGAATATTAAGGGGGAATCTTTATGAAACGTAAAAAGGTATCTATTATCGGTTCGGGACATACAGGTGCAACATTAGCATTTATTATTGCAACACAGGGGATTGCAGATGTTTTGCTTGTTGATCGGGACAAAAATGAACAGCCGATGAAAGGGAAAGCGTTAGATATTTTGCAAAGTGGCGGAATCCTTGGCTTTGATACACATGTTACGTCAACTGTTGATTATGCTGATACGAAAGACTCAGATATTGTAGTCATCACAGCTGGAATACCGCGTCAACCAGGTATGAGTCGAGATGATCTCGTTCAAACGAATGAAGAGATTATGGTAGAGGTTACGCAAAAAGTTGTTCGTTACTCACCGAATTGTACCATTATTGTATTAACAAACCCTGTTGATGCGATGACGTATTCAGTTTACAAAGCATCTGGTTTTCCAAGCGAACGTGTTATCGGGCAATCAGGTGTATTAGATACAGCACGTTTCAGTACATTTGTCGCAGAAGCATTGGATGTGGCTGTCAATGATGTGACAGGACTTGTATTGGGGGGACATGGAGATACAATGGTACCATTAGTACGCCACAGTCAAGTGAATGGAGTACCATTAACAGAACTTATGCCACAAGATGAAATTGACGCAATTGTAGAGCGTACACGTAATGGAGGCGCAGAAATTGTCAAGTTACTTGGTGATGGCTCAGCGTATTATGCGCCATCAGCAGCAATATATGAGATGGTTGAGGCAATTTTATTTGATCAAAAACGCCTTGTTCCAGCTATTGCATATTGTACGGGACAATTTGGCTTGAATGACTTGTATATTGGTGTTCCAACGATTCTAGGGGCGAATGGTGTTGAACGTATTGTCGAAGTCGCGCTTAACGATGATGAGCGTGCGCAACTGTCACATTCTGCTGCTTCTGTTGCAAGAGTGAAATCATCATTGCGTCACGCATAACAAAAGAGACCAACAGCAATAGCATAGATGATTGTTGTTGGTCTCTTAGCGTACTTTTTACATTTGGAACAAAATGGCGATGAAGGCAACAAGGTTATTAAACATATGTGTTACAATGGAAACGGCAATATTACCGTTACTTTTGACATAAGTAATGACGAACATGCTACCTAATAAAAGATAAGGAACTATTTCTAATAGTGTTTGTGCCGCTTGCATATGTAAGAGCGCAAAGAGTATGACTGATAGGATACTCATAAAGCGAATGTTGAATTTTTTACCGAGTTCACCAATTAAGAGATGGCGAAATAATAACTCTTCCATAATCGGTGCGGCTATCACAATCCCAATAAACATGATGGGTAACCATTGTGTTTGTTCAAAGAAAATCTTGAGGGCGTCTTGATTGCCTGTTTCTTTGAATTGCCATTTTTCAGGGAGATGTGACATGAGTGCGAGAAAAACACCATTTGAGATTAAATAGCCTAAATACGTTAGGGCGATAAGCTTAACATGTCGTCGCAAGTCACTGAGATGATGGCGTAACTTCGACCAAAGATGATGACGATGTGATAATAGGACAAATAAGACGATGAGTAGAGACGTTATAACACTGCTTAACATAATCGTAACAGTAACGGGGATCTCAATATGTAGAAGAGTCAATATTGCGAGTAAGCCAATAGGCAAAATGATTTGACCTAAAACATAAATAGGAATAATACATAAATCAAGCCATGCAACTTTTCGGGATGTATAAAACATATTCGTACCTCCAAATAATGGTTATATCCTTATAGACTATTAAAACACAATTGTATGTTTAGTGCTAAAATATATGGCTGATATATGCGGAAACAACATGGATTAACTTTTTTATATAATCATGGTAGTATATAATAATCTAACGCTAAAATTTTGATAATGAAGGGAGTGCAGTATGAACAAGCAATTTATTATTTTATACATGAATATTTTTCTAGTCTTTCTAGGGATAGGATTGATTATTCCAGTGTTACCTATTTACTTGAAAGATTTAGGATTGACCGGTGCAGATCTTGGTGTCATGGTAGCTGCATTCGCATTAGCACAAATGATTATTTCACCATTCGGAGGTGCCTTGGCAGATAAGCTCGGTAAAAAACTCATTATTTGTATAGGATTAATTCTATTTAGTATTTCAGAGTTTTTATTTGCCTCAAGTCATGCTTTTTCATTACTTCTTGTTTCTCGTGTGCTTGGTGGTTTTAGTGCCGGGATGGTAATGCCTGGCGTTACTGGACTGATTGCCGATTTGTCACCTATGCAAGACAAAGCGCGTAACTTTGGTTATATGTCAGCGATTATTTCTGCTGGCTTTATTCTTGGCCCTGGTGCAGGTGGCTTTCTTGCGGAGATTTCGCATCGTATGCCATTTTATTTTGCAGGTGCACTCGGAGTTCTATCGTTTTTCGGAACAGTTGCGTTCGTCCAATCGCCAAAAGAAAAAACGGGACAAGGATTTGCGCAATTTGAAAAAGAAGCACTTGAAAAAATACAGGTTAAACGCTTTATCACACCTGCTGTTTTGACGCTCTTATTAGCATTTGGTTTATCAGCTTTTGAGACACTTTTCCCACTTTATACAGCAGATAAAATGCATTTTCAACCAGCAGATATTTCCATTGCAATCACAGGTGGTGGAATTTTTGGTGCCATCTTCCAAATTTTCTTATTCGATAAAATGATGCGCTTTTTAGATGAGTTGATGCTTATTACGTATTCGTTGATTTACTCTGCCATTATTTTAGTTTTCTTAATATTTGCGAATACTTATTGGCATGTGATGTTTATTTGTTTCATTGTATTTATCGGTTTTGACTTAATACGTCCGGCATTGACGAATTATTTCTCAAATATTGCTGGTAATCGACAGGGCTTTGCAGGTGGTTTGAACTCAACATTTACAAGTATGGGGAACTTTATAGGACCACTTATTGCTGGTGGGTTATATGATGTTAATATTGAATATCCTTTATTGATGTCTATTCTATTTATGTTGCTAGGGTGTGGTGTCATCGTAGTGGAAAAAATATTGCGTAAACGTGAGATTGTTTAACCTAATAGAAGTGAGATAATGAAGAGGGGATGCCCATGCTTTCAGTCTCGCTTTTTTTGTTTGGCGGATCATTGCACATGTTATAATAAGAACATAATTCAAGAGGGGTGAGTGGGCGATGCGCATTAAAGTACTAGGATACAATATTTTTCAAGTTGGTGGGACTTCACAAAGTAACTTGAATCTTGTTCGTGCGTTAGTTGCAGGTGGACATGATGTAACATATGTGAACTTTGTGGGATTTCAGAAACGTCACGTCCAAGAGCTGAAACAATCAAAAGAAGCTGCACTGGCAGGCGCACAGGTTGTCGCATTTCGTGGTATCCAATCATTATTGGATACAGATATGCTCATTATCACGAGAGAGAACTTTTTTAATATGGCTCGTGAAGTGAAGCAACATGATGCCAATATAATTGTTTTAGGTGAAATTCACGGTCCACTTGCTTATTTGCCTGAACAAACGACGCTTGCTCTGGATGCGATTGATGCAGTACGTGTTAGTACGGCAGAGATTGCTGAATCATTTGCACAACATTATGCATATCCTTATGTTTTCCCTATGTATGTCAATACAGCACATATTAATTGGCAAATAGCACCCCCTATCACCAATAGAAATTTGCTGGTGAAAGCGCGTTTTGAAGATGAGGTTAAAGATGTGTCTTATGTCTTGAAATTAATGCGCTATGCGATTCATGAAAAAGGTCAGCACGATGTACACTTATATTTACAAGGTTATGGTCCGTCATTAGAATTGTATAAGCGATTGATTGATTACTATGCTTTGACCAATTATGTGCATATTAACGAAGAGACGCCAGAAGCGTATGTGTATATATCGGCGTCACCTTATGAAACATTGGGCTATTCAATACTCGAATCGATTGCAAGTGGGCAACGTGCATTGATTTATCCAGGTGATGATAAAGTGTTAGCGCATATCTACAAGTCATATAATGCGGTAGATTTTATACAGAAAGACTTAGCAACGGACTATAAGACTATGATGACTGCTTTTGAAAAGCTATATGCATTGGCACAACAACAAGAAGATCAACAAAGGTATGAGCGGCAGTTTGTGCAAGAAGATTATGCAAAATGTTTAATTACACAGACTATTCGATGTGCGACTGAACATGCTATTCAAGTGACAAATGTACAAAAGCCAAAGATAACAGCCAAACAACAGTATTGGGAAGGTCAGCGTAGACGTTTGGTTGGAAAGCTTAAACGCTCGATAAAGTTACCTAAAAAACTGACACACAATGTATGGTCGCAACGTATCAGTCGCGCTGTGTTATTAGGAGAAGCACGTTTGAAACGAATGCAACGTCAACAAAGTGTGCGAGAAAACCATATTTTTGTCGAATCATTTCATGGTAAGAATTTTTCAGGAGATCCAAAATACATCGCATTGGCACTACAATACTTGCATCCTGAAGCGATTTTTTATGTCAGTGCAGCAAATGAATTCGTTGATATGGAAATTCGTTCATATGGCATGATACCCGTACGCTTTGGTTCTAGAGATTATATTCAAGCTTTTGACCAATGTCGTTATGTCATCATTAATGGCAATCTATGGGATAAGCTGACGAAACAAAAGGAACAGTGCGTTATTCAAACATGGCATGGATTTCCATTAAAGCGCATGGTCAATGATTTAATGGATTTAGAAGAACGTCGACGTCAAGCTGCGCAGTTTAAACCGCGCATGCTGAAATGGGATGTGTTATTGACGTCATCAAGACAATATGAACGCTATGTCACGTCAGCTTTTGACTTGGATGCACATCCATCATTGCGTATTTTCCCATATGGCGCACCACGTAATAGTTATTTAATTCGCTATCAACAAGATGAGCAAGAACGCGCGATGATTCAAGAAAAGTATTTGTTCACTAAGGATGCTACAAAATGTTACATACTATTTTGTCCAACATGGCGTAAGGGGACACGTAACAATGTGTCTGATGTAGATTTAGTAGAATTGATAAAAACATTGCCGTCGAATTATGAGATTATTGTCAAATTGCACCCGAACGAGGGGCATTTACAGCGAACATATCAAGCGATGCATCAACGAATTCATTGTTTTGCAAATGAACTTGTTGATATTCAAGAATTGTATTTGCTAGCAGATGTGCTCATAACGGATTACTCTTCAGCAATGTTTGATTATGCGCATTTGCAACGTCCGATTCTAATTTTGGCTGAAGACACGGAAGCGTATCGACAGGAAATCGGTTTTTATTTTGATATGGCAGAGCTAACATCGATACAACGGGTAAGAACGGATGTGACTGCTATCTCATCCGCTATTAAAGAGGCATTGAACGTTAATCATAGTGATATAATTGAACGCTTTATGACTTATGATACCGCCACATCAGATGAGACTGTCGCAAGGAAAATATGGCAATGTTAAAGTTATAGGAAAGGTGAGCGTTATGAAAGCGAAGAAAACAAATGCAATGCGCATATTAGATCGTGCTAAAATCGATTATGAAATGCGTACATTTACTGTTGGAGACGAACATATAGAGGGTTCAGAAGTGGCAGAACGTATAGGTGTTGCAGAGGCACAAGTTTTTAAAACATTGGTGCTAACGAATGGTAAGCGTGAGTATTTTGTGTTCGTCATTCCAGTATCGGGGCACCTTGATATGAAAGCAGCCGCAGCAAGTGTCAATGAGAAAAAATTAAATTTGATGCCATTAGATGATTTGAAAAAAGTAACAGGTTATGTTCGTGGTGGGTGTTCGCCCATTGGTATGAAAACGAAATTTATGACTGTTATTGATGCAGCAGTTGAACATATTGATCAAGTATTTGTTAGCGCAGGTCAACGTGGGGTACAAATGGGTGTCGCACCCAACGATCTAATTCAGGTGGCAGAGGCTAAAGTAGCCACAGTTGCAACACAATAAGGCGAATCAATCACATGATGGCGCGCTTCGTGTTTTTTTCATGAATATTTAGCATGTTGTGGTTGAGTAGGCTGAGCAGTAAGAAAAACATTGTAAAAGACAGACACATGATGATTGATTATGATTGTTATGTGTCTTTTTTGTGACTTTATATGACTGAAATTGAATGAATATGATTGCATATGATTGATTTTTGAAAGCGAATACAATATACTGTAAGAGAATTGAGGTGGTTAGATGTTAACGGATAAACGACATGCGTTAATTATTGATGTGTTGGAGCAACATAACTTTTTAAGTTTACAGCAGTTGATAGACTATACGGGTTCAAGTGCATCAACAATTCGTCGAGATTTGACGAAACTTCAAGCGGAAGGATTGCTTACACGTGTACATGGGGGGGCGAAGTTAGTAGCTTTGACCACAGAGCCAGAACTAGCAATGAAGCGTACACAACATATTGAAGAAAAGATTGAGATTGCAAAACAAGCAGCGAGCCTAATTAATGATGGAGATTGCTTGTATCTTGATGCAGGATCAACAACGTTAGAGATGATTCCGTACATGAGTGCAACAGATATTACAGTTGTGACGAATGGTTTAACACATGTTGAAGCATTGTTGAAGCAAGGGATTCGCACATATATTGTTGGCGGTGAGATGAAACCAACGACGATGGCGGTTGTTGGAACACGTGCGGTGAACTTTTTAAGAAATTATTGTTTCAATAAAGTGTTTCTTGGCATTAATGGCATTGACGCTACGATGGGATTAACGACACCAGATGAACGTGAAGCACTGATGAAGGAAGTAGCGATTCAACAGAGTCAACAAACATATGTCCTTGCTGATGCTTCTAAGTTTAATCAGACACATTTTGCTACTGTAAAGGCGGTAGAACCACCGATTGTTATTACATCAGAACAAGGGCGTAAGCTCGGTAAAGATATTTTAGAAACAGTAAATCTGGAACTACTAGGAGGATAATTATGATTTATACAGTAACGTTAAATCCATCGATTGACTATATAATGTTTGTTGATGGTTTTGAAGCGGGTGCGTTAAATCGAACAACTGCGACTGCAAAGTTTGCGGGCGGTAAAGGTATCAACGTTTCACGTGTGTTACAAACATTGGATGTGCCATCAATAGCACTTGGCTTTGTCGGTGGATTTCCTGGAAAGTTTATTGAAGAGACTTTAACAACTGCTGGGATTGCAACAGCATTTACTCAAGTTGATGAAGATACACGTATCAATGTGAAGCTGAAAAGTGGGACTGAAACGGAAATTAATGCGGCAGGCCCAACCATCACTGAGAACCATATTGAAGCGTTATTCGCACAGTTACGTCAAACAACGTCGGAAGATATTGTCGTGATAGCAGGTAGTGTGCCAAGCAGTGTACCAAATACGATTTATTCAGATATGGCGAAGATTGTGAAAGAAACAGGGGCACAGTTTGTGGTTGATGCTGAAAAGTCACTAGTTGAAGGAATTTTACCGTATGGTCCACGTTTAATTAAACCGAACAAGGTGGAGTTGGAAGAAATGTTCGATACAACATTAACTTCTGATTCAGATGTCCTTCAGTATGGTCGTAAGTTGTTAGATAAAGGTGCACAAGCTGTATTGGTGTCACTAGGTGGAGCGGGAGCAATTTATGTTGATCGCACACAAGCATATAAGGTAGCAGCACCTAAAGGAGACGTTATTAATACGGTTGGTGCAGGTGATAGCACCGTGGCAGGAATGGTCGCTGGTTTCACACAAGGTTTGTCGCAACAAGATACATTAGCATTAGCGATTGCATCGGGGTCAGCAACAGCATTTAATGATGATTTAGCAGAACGTACGATGATTGATACATTATTGAAAAACATCCGTATGACACAGTTACATGAGGAGGGATAATATGAGAATTACAGAATTATTAACAAAAGACACGGTTGCAATGGATCTTGAAGCAACATCAAAAGACGCAGCCATTTTAGAGTTAGCTCAACAATTAAACCAAGCAGGTAAACTAAATAACTTAGATGATTTTGTGACAGCAATTCATGCACGTGAAGCGCAAAGTTCAACAGGTATTGGTGAAGGGATTGCCATTCCACATGCGAAAGTAGAAGCGGTCAATACACCAGCCATTGCTTTCGGTAAATCCAAAGCAGGTATTGATTATCAAAGCTTAGATATGCAACCAGCACACTTATTTTTTATGATCGCTGCACCGGCATCAGGCGCACAAACGCACTTAGATGCGCTTGCGAAATTATCTGGGATTTTAATGGATGATAAAGTGCGTGAGGCATTGTTACACGCTGAATCACCTGAAGAAGTGTTAGCGATTATTAACAAAGCAGATGATGAAGTAGCAGATGAAGATGAAGTGGTCGCACCAGCTGACCTAGACGCTAATGAACCATATGTGTTAGCGGTAACGGCTTGTCCAACAGGTATTGCGCACACATTTATGGCACGTGACGCTTTGAAAAAACAAGCGGAAGAGATGGGTGTTCAAATTAAAGTTGAAACAAACGGTGCAGGTGGTATTAAAAACCATTTGACAGCGGAAGATATTGAAAAAGCAGACGGTATTATTGTTGCGGCAGATGTACATGTTGAAACGAATCGCTTTGACGGTAAAAATGTCGTACAAGTACCAGTAGCAGATGGGATTAAACGTCCAGAAGCATTGATTAATACAGCGCTAGATAAAAGTAGAAAACCTTTCGTTGCTGAAAAAGGTGGCAGTTCTTCAGAAAGTAGCGATGAAAAGTTAGGTATCGGTAAAACGATTTATAAACACTTGATGAATGGTGTATCTAACATGTTACCACTTGTAATTGCTGGTGGTATTTTAATGGCAATTGTTTTTATGATTCATCCAAATGCTTTTGATCCAGAAAGCAGTCATTACAATGAATTCGCGGCAACACTATGGCAAATTGGTAGTGAAAGTGCTTTTAAATTAATCGTGCCAATTTTAGCAGGTTATATTGCACGTAGTATTGCAGATAAACCAGGTTTCGCAGCAGGTCTTGTCGGTGGTATGTTAGCGGTAACGGGTGGTTCAGGTTTCATCGGTGGTATTATTGCCGGTTTCTTAGCAGGTTATGTAACACAAGGTATTAAAGCATTGACAAAGAACTTCCCACAAGTGCTTGAAGGTTTAAAACCAACATTGATTTTCCCGATTTTCTCAGTGACAATCACTGGTTTAGCAATGGTGTATATCTTCAACACACCAGCATCATGGTTGAACAATGCATTAATTTCAGGTTTAGATAGCTTATCAGGCGCCAATGTAGTGATTCTTGGTATCGTTATTGGTGCGATGATGGCGATTGATATGGGTGGGCCATTCAATAAAGCGGCATATGTATTCAGTACAGCAGCGTTAACAGCAGGTAATGCAGAACCTATTACAGCAGCAATGGTCGGTGGTATGGTACCACCAATCGCATTAGCTATTGCGATGTTGATTTTCGGTAGTAAGTTTACAAAAGCACAAAAAGGTTCTATCGTACCAAACTTTATTATGGGTGCAAGCTTTATTACAGAAGGTGCAATTCCATTTGCAGCAGCAGACCCATTACGTGTTATTCCGTCAATGATGGTCGGTTCAGGTATTGCGGGTGGTTTAGCGTTACTGTTCGGTTCTCATATCCAAGCCCCACACGGCGGTATTTTCGTATTCTTTATCGGTAATAGTGTTGGTCAAGCGTTCCTTACAATGCTTGCAATCGTTATCGGTGCACTTGTCGGTGCTGTAATGTACGGTTTATTGAAGAAAAAACCAACAGACGCTCCAACAATTTAATAATTTTAACTTACGAGGCGAGTCACCAATGGGTGGGCCTCGTTTTATTTTTACGATTGCGGGTATATTTTATTGTTATATACAACTCAAGACTTATTTTGACTCGTCATAAGGATTCTTGTCTATAAAACGACAAAAAGTTGTGGTATGATAAAATTAATATTTTTATGTCTGGAGGTAACTCAATGGGAAGGATTTAGTATGTATATTGTATTCAAGAATAATAACAAACAAAAACATGACGACATCACTTTCTATTGAGTGGTGCTAAAATTACGGAGGTGAATCCCTAGATATTAGGGAACTAATTGGAGAGTACGACCATTATTTATTTAATTATATTTTTTATATTAATCGCGTTGACAACAGTCTTTGTAGGCTCTGAGTTCGCATTAGTAAAAGTGCGTGCGACGCGCATCGAACAATTGATTGGCGAGGGAAATGGCAATGCACGTGTTGTCAAAAAAATGATTTCCAATCTAGACTATTATTTGTCTGCTTGTCAGCTAGGTATCACCGTGACATCACTTGGACTAGGTTGGTTAGGTGAACCCCTGTTTGAACGTCTTTTACATCCGATTATTGAATTATTGCATATACCGGGGCCACTGGTAACAACAATTTCAGTTGTCACAGCTTTCACGATTGTAACATATATTCATGTCGTTATCGGGGAGCTAGCCCCTAAAACATTAGCCATTCAATATACTGAACGTATTGCATTATTGTATGCGCGTCCACTATATTATTTCGGATTCATTATGAAGCCATTGATTTGGTTGATGAATGGTTCAGCGCGTTTGATTATTCGTATGTTCGGTGTTGATCCGAATGTCAACAACGAAGCAATGTCTGAAGAAGAACTGAAGATTATTATGAACAACAGTTATCATGGTGGCGAAATTAACCAGACAGAATTGGCGTATATGCAGAATATATTTTCGTTTGATGAGCGCCATGCCAAAGACATTATGGTACCAAGAACACAGATGATTACTTTGAACGAACCATTCAATGTAGATGACTTGTTGGAGACGGTAAAAGAACACCAGTTCACACGTTATCCAATCACTGAAGATGGTGATAAAGACCATATCAAAGGATTTATTAATGTTAAAGAATTCTTAACAGAGTACGCTTCAGGTGTGCCTATCAAGACAAGCGACTATATCCATGAACTACCGATGATTTCTGAAACGACACGCATTAGTGACGCATTGGTTCGCATGCAGCGTGAACATGTACATATCAGTTTAATTATTGATGAGTATGGTGGAACAGCAGGTATTTTAACGATGGAAGACATCTTGGAAGAGATTGTCGGTGAGATTCGAGATGAATTCGATGATGATGAAGTGAATGACATTGTACAATTAGACGAAAAAACGTATCAAATTAACGGACGTGTATTATTAAGCGATCTTGAAGAACAGTTTGATATTGAATTTGAAGACTCAGATGACATCGATACAATCGGTGGATGGCTACAAGCGCAAAACACGGATCTTGAGCAAGATGATTATATCGATACAGTTTTCGATAGATGGGTGATTTCAGAGATTGAAAACCACCAAATCATTCACGTATTGTTGCATTACGAATATAATGCAGAACGTCCAAGTAATATGGATGAAGATGAACAAGAGGAAGATTAATAAATAGAGATAAAGGGCAGCATTTTTGGATAAACGATTCAAAAATGTTGTTCTTTTACTTTAGTATCAATTTATATATGTAATTTTTTTAAAAACAAGTTATAATGAAAAAGGGAATGGGTACTAATAATGATATAGACGTGGGATAATACGTATATTATTATTGAGAGAATAATATTGAAATCTACAATTCTCACTTTTAAATAATAATAGAGCAAGTCTCAAATTGAAATTAAATGAATGAAGTAGGTGTACTTAGAGTGAAAGTAAGAGTAATTGTGCCTTGTTATAATGAAACAGCTATCTTACAACGAACGATTGATAAGCTGCAAGAGATATTAGATATTGATGCGCAAAAACAAGGTTACACATATGATTTGTTGTTTATTGATGACGGCAGCAAAGATACAACGATTGATATTTTACAACAGGCGGCTGCGCAATCATCAGTTGTCAAGTTTCTTTCGTTCAGTCGTAACTTTGGTAAAGAATCCGCGATGATTGCTGGTTTTGAACACAGTGTTGATTGTGATGCAGTAGTGATGATTGATGCGGATTTACAGCATCCACCAGAGTTAATTCCAGAGATGATTAAGGCATATGTTGAAGGTTACGATCAAGTCATTGCTAAGCGCAACCGTGATGGGGAATCTGCAGCGCGTAAATGGATGACGCGATTGTATTATAAGATGATTAATTATTGGGTGGAAGATATTGAATTGATTGACGGAATAGGTGATTTCCGTTTGCTGAGTCAACGTGCAGTACGTTCGCTTGTTAGTATGGGCGAATACAATCGTTTCTCTAAAGGTCTATTTGCATGGATTGGTTATAATACCAAAATTATGAGTTATGACAATGTATTGCGTGATGCAGGAGAATCTAAATGGTCATTTAAAAGTTTGTTGAACTATGCGATTGATGGGTTGATTTCTTTCAATAATAAACCATTGCGTATGATGATTTATTTAGGGGTTTCTATCTTTGGTTTGAGCTTGTTATATCTCATTTATTTGTTAATAGACACACTTTTACACGGTATTGCTGTTCCAGGATACTTAACAATGATTGCGTCCATATTGCTCATGGGAGGTATCCAATTGATATCTATCGGTATTGTTGGTGAATATATTGGTAGGATTTATTATGAAGTGAAACAGCGACCGAAGTACATTGTACGTGCAGCGAATGTTGCACAACCTAAAAAAGAGCCTTTAGATATACCTTATACAAATCATATCCAATTGGATGACAAAGAATAGTATGATAGACATCCTACAAGTCGACTGAAAATACGGCTGTAGGATGCTTTTTTAGGCTGTTTGTAAGTAGATATGTATTGTTTGGCATAGCGTTTGAGTGATTAATTCAGTTTTGTAAAATAATTGTGACTTTTTGAATGCTATCCAATTACGACATTGGTATAATAAGATGAAATGTAATAGTTAGGAGAAACTTCATGGCTTCTTTTGTTATTATTAATAGCATTGTTGCTATCGTTATACTCACATTCGACATGTACCGCCATAGATTTCAATCTCTAAATCTAAGCAGTGTATTGCTTGTGATTACAACGAATGGCTTTATCAACTTAATCTTGCTTGGGAAATTAATGTTTATATCCATTTTTACTGTACTGATGTACTGTATTTGGACGATATTACAATATTATTTAAATCATCATTTTCAGCCTTTTATGATTAGGCAACAAAAGTTTTTGACAGTGATACTTACAATTATGTTAAGCATTTCACTGGTTGTCGTGGATCAGACAGCTGACCAGTCATATTATATGTCTGTTCCTTATCTTGCCCCTGCTATTTTTGCAGTTGGTGCAATTCTGCTGTTTTCTAGTACGTTTGACTCCGATTGGTTTCAAGGTCTATATAATAGGCTAAAAATTAAATACCCTTTATGGGTGGGCACATCATTAGTGATGTTATCATTTATTATTATGGTAGCACTGACGCCTTTGTGGTACTTATTTGTATTTCTCTATGGTGGTTTTTGGATACTGTTGTTTATCGAAAAAATATTTATTTTAAATTTATATGATTAGAAGTTAGAATAACGGGTATTACTGTATTATCAAATGATTTAATATAAAGAGGAGGCTATTATAATGGGCTTTATTGTCATGTTAATAGTAGGTGGTCTCATTGGTTGGGCTGCCGGAGCAATTTTAGGTAAAGATATCCCTGGTGGTATTTTAGGTAATATTATCGCTGGTTTACTCGGTTCTTGGGTCGGCGGTATGATTTTTGGTGACTGGGGCCCATCATTCGGTGGTGTAGATGTATTCCCAGCATTACTTGGCTCAATTATTTTCATCGCAGTTGTTTCACTTGTTTTAGGTAAACTTCGCGGTAAAAAATAAAGGTTACTATAGATGAGAACACGCGCTATGCATGGGTATAGGCGTGTTTTTTTCGGTGTTACATCTTTTGTGGTGGGATGACATGATGCGTCATTCTGCCTTTTTTAGTATGCCAAGTGCTAATGCCTCTATTACTTTAAATGCCGAAACTCAAATTAAAGGAGACATAATGCGTCTTGGTAAGTGAGCAATTAAGAAACGATGATATTTAAAAAGCGCACAATCACAACGGACTGTACGCTAAATAAAAGTGGCTATTTCGTCTTATCTGGAATTACAAGATAAGTATCATTATTTTTTCACCACAGAAGTTGAACAACATTTTTTACAGTTAGTTGTTCAACCAGTCATTAATTTTTTGTGTAATTTCATCAAGCTTAGAATTTACTTTATCTAACTGTTCTTGCATTTTATCTAGGTTGCCATTTTGTCGTTCGTTTTCAGCTTCTTGCAACTTATCGATAGTATCTTCATATTGATTAGCAACCTTATCAGCTTGTTTGGTATCGATACTATTTCGTAAGTCTTGAATTTGTTGTTTGAGCTGATCTATTTTGCTTTGTGATTCGTTGTTATTAGATGCAATGCTATCTTGTGTATCCTTAATCTGTTGCTGTAATGCTGCATCTTTTTGTTGCAATGCTTCTTCTTGTGTATTGTTTTCGTTGTTAGCTGTTTGCGTTTCTTGATTTGTTGTATCATCTACATCATTTTGGTTGCATGATTTGAATACAAACAGACCAATGACCAATAGCGCAATAATCAAACCGACAAGCAACCATTTGTTTTTGCGGTTAGTTTTTTGAATTTCGGCATCTTTTTGACGCAGATATTCATAATCATGCGACTGTGATTGCCTAGAATTTTGGATAAGGATGCCGCCAAAAACTTCATGTTGTTGTTGATCTGTTAATGTATTGACATTAAGATCTGTATTGAGCTGATTGTACTTATCATAGGCGATAATTGTACCATCATCTAAAATCTTTTCGACTCTTGGGTAAACTTCAGAATGCTGCGTACGTCGCATCATATCACTCCTAGTTATTGAGATTGTCAAGAAAGAAACAGAAAGCACATCAAAAATTTAGCATCTGTCCTGCTCCTATTTTACACCCCTTTTAGGTTACTCCACAACAAAGTATGCAATTGTGGCAAAACATGAACACGGTTTAATTCAGTGTTAGTCATTACGTGGTTGATTAACCATTCATAGCGATTCAATAGGCGCTCTGTATGATTTTCGACTTCATCCTCTAAAAAAGGATTGCCTACTTGTAAGTAGAATGGCAAGTCGGAATAGCGCTTGTGAATAGTTTGTGCAAAAGTTAAATCTGCTTCATCGAATACAACAACTTTGAGACTGAGTGATGACGGGCGACATTGTGCAATGACGGTATCCAATTGTGCTAAGTCTTGATCCATACCAGAGCTTGGTGGTTTAGGTGAAATTGTTAAATTGTGTATTTGATACATCCATGGTTGAAATTTGGTTCCTTGTGTTTCGAGTGCGAGCTGAATCCCTCGAGTGTCACACAGGTCAACAAACGACTGTAAGTTTTTGAGTAATGCTGGGTTACCCCCTGAGATAGTGACGTGATCGAAACAATCACCACCTATGTTTTTCAAGCGTTGCCAAATCTCTTCTGCGCTTAGCAACTCAATTTCATCACGCATGGAACCATCCCATGTGAATTTTGAATCGCACCAGCTACAACGGAAGTCACAGCCTGCTGTACGTACGAACATGGTTTTACGACCAATAACTTGACCCTCTCCTTGAATTGTCGGGCCAAAAATTTCGAGGACAGGTATTTTCGCAGTCATTTACATTTGCTCCTTAACATATTTTGGACGATAAACCACATAGCTGGAGGGTGTTTCACGTAAAAAGACTTGCAAACATTTTGGTGCGTGAGGTAGATCTGCCAAATGGTCGGCAACAATCTCGTAAATGGTTTGTGCAACCACTTCAGTTGAAGGGCTTTTACCTTCAAATAGTGGCAGGTCATTTAATAAATAATGGTCGAATTGATCATGAATTAAAGCTTTTAGGTGACTGAAGTTAATCAAAAACCCTGTGTCATCAAGTGCGTCGCCACAGATTGTCAAATTGACGAAATAAGTATGACCATGCGTGCGCATACATTTTCCTGCTTCTGGCGCTGCAATAAAATGTGCTGCTGAGAAATTAAAATCTTTGTTTAATTCAAATGTATAGGGGTGCGCAACGCTTGGATAAATTTGTTGCATCATTATTTAGACGCTCCTTTTTCATTGAGATATTGTTCTAAGCCACGTTGGCGGAGTTGACAGGCAGGACATGTGCCGCAACCTTCAGCAATAATCCCGTTATAACATGTCAGTGTTTGTGTACGAATATAATCTAATACGCCGAGTTCGTCGCTGAGTGCCCATGTTTCTTTTTTATCAAGCCACATGAGAGGTGTATGGATAGTAAAGTCACGATCCATTGCTAGGCTCATTGTCACGTTCATTGATTTGATGAATTGATCACGACAGTCTGGGTAGCCTGAGAAGTCCGTTTCACATACACCTGTAATGATATGTTTCGCATTGATTTGATAAGCGAGTGCACCAGCAAAAGATAAAAAGAGTAGGTTGCGTGCTGGTACGAAAGTGTTCGGGATACTATCTGTTGTATCAATATCAATATCTGATGTCAGTGCGTTAGGGGAAAGTTGTGATAATAATGACATATCTAAAATATGATGTTTCAAACCTTGGTCATGTGCGATTGTTTTAGCTACGTCAATTTCTTTAGCATGGCGTTGTCCATATTCAAACGTGACCAATTCAACTTCTTTAAAATGCTGTTTTGCATAGAATAAGCAAGTGGTACTATCTTGCCCACCACTAAAGACAACAAGTGCTTTTTCTTGCATGAGTGCCTTGGACATAATGTGTCGCTCCTTTGAATTGTGAGCGTTCCGAGCGGTTTTGGAAAGGGGGCTTAAGGTGCTATTTCATATAAATTCAAAATATCATATGATGAACAGCTGACGTACAAAAATAAAAAAAGTCCGTCCCCATAAACATAGACGGATACAGACAGTCTAGTTTTTTATAGAGGGTTAATATACGCTAGGAACCTCTGCATGATTGTTTTACGTTGATTAATGTAACGTATCTAGCGTGAGAAATCAACTGTTCGCTGTGTGTAATGCGTGGAAAAGTCAATTTTTAGAATGGCAAAAGTGAGATGTATGGCTCATTTTTGTCAATTGAAGAGACATTTGTGATAATAGAGATATTACAGTACAAATGAGGCAAAACAGATGATTATAATGATTGATAATAAAGATTCATTTACTTATAATATCGTGGATTATTTGAAAACGGAAAGTGTGCATCACGTTGAGGTGATTGACGTGGATGAGGTGACGATAGCTAGGTTAGAGGCACTGCAACCAGCTGCGATTGTCATTTCTCCAGGACCTGGTGCGCCGGCAGACTATCCGATACTACAAGATGTACTACATCATTTTGAACAACGTATACCGATATTAGGTGTATGTTTAGGGTTTCAATTAATCGTGACGTATTATGGTGGAGAGATTGTGCATGCTCCGTTTCCAGTACATGGACATACGACACGCATTACACACGATGGGTCACAACTTTTCAAAGGCTTACCTACGTCATTCAATGTCATGCGTTATCACTCGTTAATGGCGGAACCAACGAGTATTCAAGCCCCTTTAACAGTAACTGCAATGAACACTGACCATATCGTTATGGCAGTAGCACATGAAAGTTTGCCAATTTATGCAGTACAATACCATCCAGAGTCCATTTTGTCAGAATATGGACATGCACAAATATGGAATTTTTTAAGTGAGGTAGGTACAGTAAATGGTTGTGAAGTTTAATTATACCTATTATACAGATGAACAAAATACGACACAGTATCGCTATACGTTTGATCAACCATGTGTGTCACATGTGGCGCATACATTAGAAAAGGTAGGGCAAGTTGTTGCGCAGGCAGAAAAGCTCCAATCAGCTGGCTACTATGTGGCGCTGTATTTGCCGTATGAAGCAGCGCCATACTATAATGCGCAGTTTCAGACATATACACCGATTGATGGCATTTATGCAGCATGTTATGCATTTGAAGCGCCTGTAGATACAGATACATTGGACGATGATAAGTTAATAGAACAGGTCGAGATGCCAGCATTCACGTTTATAGAGACGCAAGAGGCAATTACAGAGAGCATTCGGGAGATACAACGTCAAATTGTAGATGGTTGGACGTATCAAGTGAACTATACGACAAGGCTTGAAGCACCTGCAACAACATCGATTGGTACATTGTACGAACGCCTGACACAACAAGCAAACGGTAGTTATACGGCACTCATAGATACGGAAGATTTACAAATTGCGTCTATTTCACCAGAATTGTTTTTCCAAGTCGGAGTTTTCGATGGAGACGAATGTACAGTGATGAGCAAGCCGATGAAAGGGACAATGCCACGAGGAAAGACAGCAGCAGAAGATCAAGCAAATTATGAAACATTGCGACAATCTGCCAAAGATCGTGCGGAGAATATTATGATTGTCGATTTATTGCGCAACGATATTGCACGTGTGGCGCAACAAGGCACGGTACGTGTAGGGGCATTGTGTGCAATTGAGACATATCCGACGGTGTATCAGATGACGACGATGGTTCTCGGAACAATCGATGCACAAGAGACGACGTTGAATGACTTGTTAGGGGCGTTATTCCCATGTGGTTCGATTACTGGGGCACCAAAAGTGAATACGATGTCCATCATTCAACGTTTGGAATCAACGCCACGTCATTGTTACTGTGGGACGATTGGCCTGTTGCACCCAGAAGGTAATGCAGTGTTCAATGTACCCATTCGAACCATACAACAATTAGACTCACGCTTAGTTTACGGTGTCGGTGCGGGTATTACGATTGATTCGGATCCTGAACAAGAATACAATGAATTTCAGGACAAAACGCTAATTTTAAAGGGGTGATAAACGTGCAATTATTCGAAACAATGCGCCTAGAAGCGGGAGAGATTCCACGTGAAACATACCATTACCAACGTATGGCGCGTTCTGCACAAGCGTTAGGGTTTGTTTTTTCACCAATGAAATGGCAACAGTTAATAGATGAGGCAAAGAAGACGCAGGTGAACGGAGTACATCGTTTAAAAGTGATACTATCAGCTTCAGGCACATTAACGGCTGAAGTTGGCACTTTAGCGGATAAGGCATGGATGACAGCACGCCTTGTACAAATTGCTGATGATACACCACAATGGCAACGAGTTAATAAAACTTCTGAGCGCGATTTTTTGCAACACAATCATCAAACGGATACTGTGTTATTTCATGATCAGCATGGTAAGTTATTAGAATTTGATATTGGTAATTTAGTGATTAAGTGCAACAATCAGCTTTGTACACCACACTATAATGATGATTTTTTACGTGGCTGCATGCGTCAATCATTATTAGAAAATGGAGAGATTATTGAGGCGGATATAACAATAGAGATGTTTACACAAGCTATTGAAAAGCATGATAAAATATGGATGATTAATAGTTTACGAGAGTGGGTTCCAGTGTACTTCCAATAAGAAGGTTGTGAGCGTTAAGTGATGGTAATCATGATTGAAATAGCATTATTTGTTTTTTTATTATGGTTGGGAAGATTTGTCTGTCTTAGGTGTTTGAAACGGCAACAGCGAATTTTAGCGTATCTTTGGATGGTCGTTGTGATTGTTGTACAAGCGATTATCATTTATTATTTTGTAGGTGATTTGGTAGAGCAGATGACCTTAGTATTAAAAATGTTTTATAATGAATCGTAAATGAGGTGAAATGAATGAAAGTCTATAGTCAAGGCGATCAGGCAATCGTTGTTTCTTTACGTGGTCAAGTGACGCAGAAAGCAACGCAACGTTTGCTTGTGTTAAGACACTATTTAAATGAACAAAATTATCCTTTTATAACCGAAATTGTACCAACGGAGACGGATATGTTGATTTCATATGATGCACAAATGATGCTGAAACAATTTGATATTGCATCGCCATTTTTATATATGAAGAAATTGATTGCAGAGATTGATTTATCTGAAGAAAAGTGGAAAAAGCAACGTCGCTGTGTCAAAGTGCCAATGTATTATGGTGGGACATATGGACCTCATTTTGATGATTTATTGGAAGAACTTCAGATGACTGATACGGACTTTATTAAGCGCCACACAGCAGCTGATTATTTTGTGTCAATGATGGGATATTCTCCGGGCTTTCCATATTTATCAGGAGTAGATACAAGTATTGTTGTGAATCATACCGCAGCCGAAAAACGTTTTATTCCAGCAGGATCTGTCATCTTAGAAAATAACAAATGTGGTATTACAACGACAGATACATATGAAGATTGGCTAGTAATTGGTTGGACACCCCTTAAATTATTTGATCCGACCAAAAAAGACTTTGCACTTATCTCACTGGGCGATCATGTGAAGTTTGATGTATTACGAGAAGGGGGTGGTGCATGATGAGTATTATTATTGAAGAAAGTGGGCTTTTCTCTAGCTTTCAAGATTTTGGACGCTCTGGTTATGAACATAAGGGAGTTATTCGCAGTGGGGCACTAGATGTTTTTGCACACGAAATTGCGAACCGCCTGGTAGGTAATGATCCGAATGAAGCAACATTGGAAATGACTAATCGTATGGCGCGGATTCGCTTTACAGAACCAACGTTGATTGCACTATCTGGAGCACAAGCTATTGCGCATACAGACGATATGCAGATTAAGATTAATAAGCTTTATTTGATGAATAAGGGAGATGTTCTTAGTTTTGATGAGTTAAGAAGAGGGGCTCGTGTATATCTTGCCGTGGCAGGGGGTTATGAGCTTGATGAGTGGCTAGGATCTGTGTCGACGGACATCATCTCGAAAATGGGAGGATTGCAAGGTCGTGCTGTCAAAGCCGGAGATGAAATTAATCTAAAACGTGCATATACTAAGAGACATCGAAAGCTATTCGAACATTTACGAGAAACGCGTACAACACGATGGGGTGTAGATGGTTATACGCTGTCATTCAATTATTTATCTGATGTTGTTCATGTGATACCGAGCAAAGGAACAGAAGACTTTGATGTGGCGTGTTTGAGAGACTTTACGCAACAAGAATATAGTGTGACGAGTAAAGCAAACCGTATGGGCATTGTATTGGAAGGATTACCTATTAAAGCACATTTTGAAGGCATGCCACCACACCGTTCAGTGAAGCGAGGAACGATCCAAGTCAAAAAAGATGGTTCACCGGTTGTGTTGTTAAACGACCATTATACACTGGGGAGCTATCCACAAGTTGGAACTATCGCAACATATCACTTATCAAAATTAGCACAAAAACGTCAAGGATCTAAGGTGAAGTTCCAAATGATCGATATTGAACAAGCAGAACGTAATTTAGTGAATTATCATCAATGGTGTCGCCAGTTTTTTGCCGGTATTGAATATCGCATGCAAGCAGAAATAATGAAGTAGTAAAGGAAAGAGAGGGAGCGTGGGCGAAAAAAGATGGGGAAAGTATATTTTTCGTTCCGTTCAGCTACTGCCTTTTACAACATTTTCTTACTTTGGATAGCGTTTTCTGTTAATATCCCAGCCCTTAGGAAACTATATATCAGTTTACACCAACTATAATAATAGTGTTTCGACAATATCAAAAAAGGTCTGTTCTGCTTCTATGGTAAAAAGATAATAATAAGTACCTAGTTTTATTTATAATGTAATTTCAGTTAAGTTGAATAGATGTCTTCGTTTAGCGTACAGTCCATAGTGATTGTGCGCTTTTGGCATACTAAAAGAAAAAGGCAGAATGACTTATTCATGTCACGCCACCATAAAAGATGTAGAACCTAATGGACGATGTACAACTCAAGGCTGAATACAAGCGTGCAAAAATTTTATATAGTAGATATTATGAGTGGTTTTCCACAACATAATTGCAAAAATAAATAGTTCATGGTATATACACACCAATTTAGCGGTTATTACTTGAAATTTGTCACCAATTCGTATATATTGTTGTACTGAACTTATATTGAATGTTACAAAAAGATTACAAAACAATTAACTTATTGTTTGAATTTAATGGATAACTAGAAATCGAGTACGAACTGAAATAAATAACGGGGGAACACACATGGAAAAAGAAAATAAAAAGATAGGGATTTTTGCGTTTTTCTTACTGACAATAGTCACTATTTCATTGAAGACGTACTTTGCTTATTACGTGGACTTGTCGCTTGGTGTTAAAGGACTTGTGCAAAACTTAATATTATTGATGAATCCATATAGCTTGGTAGCGTTGATACTGAGTGTCTTTCTATTTTTTAAAGGTAGAAAAGCATATTGGTTCATGTTCATTGGTGGCTTTTTATTGACATTTTTACTCTATGCCAATGTTGTGTACTTCCGCTTCTTCTCAGACTTTATTACATTTAGTACGTTAAACCAAGTGAGCAATGTGGATTCCATGGGGAGTGCGGTCAGTGCATCGTTTCAATGGTATGACTTCGTGTACTTCTTAGATACATTTGTTTACTTATTTGTGTTGATTTTCAAACAAAAATGGTTGAGTAAACAAGTTTTCCATAAGAAGTTTGTGCCGGTTGTTATGGCAACTGCAATTGCACTGTTCTTTTTGAATTTAGCATTTGCAGAAACAGATCGTCCGCAGTTATTAACTCGTACCTTTGACCATAAATATTTAGTGAAATATTTGGGACCTTATAATTTTACTGTATATGATGGGGTCAAAACGATTGAAAATAATCAGCAAAAAGCACTTGCTTCTGAAGATGATTTAACAGAAGTGTTGAACTACTCAAAACAAAAAAATACAACACCGAATCCAGCATACTATGGTAAAGCCAAAGGAAAAAACGTCATTAAAATTCACTTGGAAAGCTTTCAAACTTTCTTAATCAATAAAAAAATCAATGGTGAAGAAGTGACGCCATTTTTAAACAAATTGTCATCAGGTCAAGATGACTTCCGATACTATCCGAATTTCTATCATCAAACAGGTCAAGGGAAGACTTCTGATGCAGAATTTACAATGGATAACAGCTTGTATGGTCTGCCGCAGGGCTCTGCCTTTTCGTTAAAGGGAGATAACACTTTCCAATCATTGCCAGCGATTTTACATCAACAGCAAGGTTATACAACGAATGTCATGCACGGGGATTACAAGACATTCTGGAATCGAGACCAAGTATACAGACATTTTGGTATTGATAAGTTTTATGATGCGACATACTTTGATATGTCACCTGAGAATTTGGAGAATTTAGGGTTAAAAGATAAAGAGTTCTTCAAAGAATCAGTATCATATTTAGCCAAAGAAAAACAACCGTTTTATTCACACTTAATCACATTGACGAATCACTATCCATTCACATTGAGTGAAGAAGATGCGACGATTGCGAAAAGCGATACAGGTAATAATACGGTAGATGGTTATATCCAAACGGCACGCTATTTAGACGAAGCGGTTGAAGCATTTATTAATGATTTGAAAGAACGTGGTTTGTATGAAGATTCCGTGATTATTTTATACGGTGACCACTACGGTATTTCAGAAAATCATAACAAAGCGATGAGCGAGTTGTTAGGTGAGCCAATCACGGCAGCGAAGTTTAATGACTTGAATAAAACAGGTTTCTGGATTAAAGCGCCAGGTGTGGAACCAAAAGTAGATGAAACATACGCAGGTCAGGTTGATGTCATGCCAACATTACTTCATTTACTTGGTATAGATACATCAAACTACTTGATGTTAGGTACAGATATGTTGTCTAAAGATCACCAAGAAGTTGTACCATTCCGTAATGGTGACTTCGTGACGAAAAATTATAAATATGTGAATGGCAAGGTGTACAGCAACGAAGATAATGAACCAATGGAGACACCACCATCTAACTTAGAAGAAATGAAGCAACAGGTTGAAACAGACCTTGAAGTTTCTGATAAAATTTTGAATGGCGACTTATTCAGATTCTATAAAAATCCAGACTTCAAAAAAATTGATCCAACAAAATATAAATATGAAGCGGGCTCTAAAGGTCAAAAATAGAGTCACATAGAAAAGCGACTGGTTATTGCATAGTGTGATGTGCAAAGCCAGTCGCTTTTTAAAGGGATGTGCAGCTTTTGTGGTGAATAGATAATGATAAAATACCACCTTCAGGAATGTGACGATGTAATCTATTACAGAACAGGTCTCCTTGTATCATTTGGATAGAAAAGAATGTATAATAGTTAGAACTGATATAAGATCAACAGAGATAGTTGAGTAAATCTATGGGATAAAAGGAAGTATGTTTGATGGCATCTTATAAAATTGAACACTTGAACAAATCATTTGCGGATAAAGTGATATTTGATGACTTAGAATTTACAGTTTCTGATAAAGAACGCATTGGTTTAGTAGGGATAAATGGTACAGGAAAAAGTTCATTACTTAAAGTGATTGCAGGAATAGATGAAGATTTTGATGGCGATGTGACACACCCAAAACAGTATCGCATTCGTTATGCCTCACAACAACAATTTATGGACGATGCGATGACAGTCTATGATGTTGTGTATAGTGCGGATACCGAAACATTACGTGCCATCAAACGATACGAACTTGCGACGGCAATGTATGCTGAACACCAAACAGACAAAGCATTAGAAGAGATGATGTCGGCACAGTCAGCGATGGATATGTTAGAAGCATGGGATTATAGTGCAGAGATTAAGACGATTTTGTCCAAGCTGGGAATTCATGACACAACGAAGCGTATCGGTGAATTATCGGGTGGACAACAAAAGCGTGTTGTATTGGCGCGTACATTGATTGAGCAACCGGATTTATTGTTGCTGGATGAGCCGACCAATCATTTGGACTTTGAATCCATTCACTGGCTGATTAACTTTGTAAAGGCTTATCCTAAAACGGTAGTATTTGTGACGCATGATCGTTATTTTTTAAATGAAGTAGCGACACGTATCGTAGAGTTACAACACGGTAAGTTAGCATCTTATCCTGGTAACTATGAAGCATATATTGCGATGCGTGCTGAACAAGAGGCGGTTGTGGCACGTCAACAAACGAAACAGCGTGCGTTATTTAAACAAGAGTTAGCATGGATGCGTGCGGGTGTTAAAGCGCGAACGACGAAACAACAAGCACGACAAGAGCGCTTTAAAGCATTAGAACAAGAAGTGAAATCACATCACACACAAGAAAAAGGGGCGTTAAATCTGGCGCATTCACGACTTGGCAAACAGGTATTTGAGCTTGAAGATATCGGTAAAGCCATCAATGGACGTACACTGTTTGAGCATCTAACAACGATTATTCAAAAAGGTGTACAGATAGGCATTGTTGGAATGAATGGTGCAGGAAAAACGACTTTGTTGAATATATTAGCCGGTGAAGAAACCGATTATACAGGTGTGTTGAAAGTTGGACAGACGGTGAAGGTCGCATATTTTAAACAAACAGATGAGCGTTTGAATCAAGATATTCGTATGATTGACTTTTTACGTGAAGAACAAGAAGTGGCGAAACAAAAAGATGGGACGACAGTCTCTGTTACACAATTATTAGAGCAGTTCTTATTTCCAACACAAACACATGGGAAAAAGGTATATAAGCTATCAGGTGGTGAACAAAAACGCCTATATTTGTTGCGTTTACTTGTACATCAGCCGAATGTATTGTTATTGGATGAGCCTACAAATGACTTAGATACTGAGACGTTAACAATTCTTGAAGACTATATTCAGACGTTTGGTGGGACAGTCATTACAGTGAGCCATGACCGCTACTTCTTAGATAAGATTGTCGATTGTTACTGGTATATACATGATGGTCAAGTCGATATGATTTTAGGGCGCTTTGAAGATTATCTTGCTTACAAAAAAGAGTTGGAGGCATCCGCTGCAGTTATCCAAGAGAAAGCAAGTGCGCCGGTTGTTAAAAAGCCAAAAAAACGTGGTTTATCTTACAAAGAAAAACGTGAGTATGAACTGTTACTGACGAGAATTGATGAAGCTGAAACACGCTTGTCAGAAATAGATGAAGAAATGATAGCTGCACAGGCAGATTATGCTACGATTCATACATTAAACGAAGAGCGTACAGCGTTAGAAGTGCAGTATGAACAAGATATTTCACGTTGGAGTGAGTTAGAAGAAATTATAGAACAATAAGAGGGGTAGCATGGAAGAGATACTATCGTACTATTTCGGATACCAACATTTTAGACCAGGACAGCGAGAAATAATTTCGCATGTCTTGGCAGAACATCATACTTTGGGTGTTTTACCAACAGGTGGCGGGAAGTCTCTTTGTTACCAAGTTCCTGGGCTTAAGTTAGAAGGGACTACCTTAGTTATTAGCCCACTGATTGCTTTGATGAAGGATCAAGTAGATCAACTTAGAACAATGGGTATTTCCGCAGCTTTTTTGAACAGCAGTCAAAGTGTTCGTGAACAGCAAGAGATTGAGGCTGAACTGTGCAAAGGTCAGATAAAGTTCTTGTATATTGCACCTGAGCGTTTACAGCAACAGCGTTTTGTAGCATTGTTACGCCGACTTCCAATTGCACTCGTTGCATTTGATGAAGCACATTGTATCTCTAAATGGGGGCATGATTTTCGTCCGAGTTATCAGGAAGTGATTCATACCATATTGGCATTGCCTCAGAAGTTTGCGATTCTTGCATTAACGGCGACAGCTACTGCAGAAGTACAACAAGATATTATGCAGCGTTTGCATATTCAAGCACAACATGTAGTTAAAACGAGTATCAAGCGACGTAATTTGTTATTTGAAGTAAATCCAACGTATCAACGAGAAAAGTTTGTTATTGACTATATCAAACGTCATGCACAAGCATCTGGCATCGTTTATTGTGCAACTCGCAAACAAGTGGAGACCTTATACCATGCATTGGAAGAGGCAGGGATTTTGGCTACTTATTATCATGCGGGACGTTCAGCAAAAGAAAGAGAAACTGCACAAAATGATTTTTTATATGATCGTACACGTGTTGTAGTGGCAACGAATGCATTTGGTATGGGTATTGATAAGTCTAATGTGCGTTTTGTGATTCATTATAATATGCCTGGAGACTTGGAGTCGTATTACCAAGAAGCTGGACGTGCTGGACGCGATGGTTTAGAAAGCGATTGTATATTATTGTTTAGTGACCGTGATATTGGTTTGCAGGAATATTTTATTACAGCTTCCAAGGCAGACGGCGATTATCAAGAGAAGATGGGCGAAAAACTAACGAAGATGATTCAGTATACGAAGACGAAACAATGCTTGGAGGCGACACTGATACATTATTTTGAACCGAATGAGCGTCTTGAAGAATGCGGACAATGTAACAACTGTATCGCTAAAAATAAAACATATGATATGACACAAGAGGCGAAAAAAATTATTAGTTGTGTTGCCCGTTTAGCCCAAAATGAATCGTATCAAACGGTTATTCAAGTATTGCGTGGGGAACGGTCAGACTATATTCAACATCAAAAGTATGCAGAGCTTTCTACATATGGCATTATGAAAGACTATACAACAGGAGAATTACATCATTTGATTGATGAATTACGCTTTAAAGGTTATTTAAATGCACAAGATGATATTTTGTTGTGTGATGATACGGTGAAACAAATATTGAAAGAAGATATGCGTGTGTATACAACACCATTTCGTCGTAAATCAAAAGAAGCGGTTAATATTAATACAGTTGAGGGTGTCGATCGCAAGTTGTTTGAACGCCTAGTATCAACGCGTCAACAATTAAGTGAGCAAATCAACGTGCCACCAGTGAACATTTTTTCAGATTATACACTGGAAGCATTTGCCAAGCGTAAACCGACAACGAAGCAAGAAATGATTCAAATTGAAGGTGTTGGTAGTTATAAACTAAAACATTACTGTCCTGCTTTTTTAGAAGCAATTCAAGACTATAAAACAATATCATAATATTACGAGATACTGGTAGAAAACAGTGGGGAGATACCATTTGTACATCTATGGCGCAATGGTATGTCAGCATTCAAGAAGTATAACGCTTCACAGAGCGCGCAATCTTTAATACTTCTTAGCCACAATGTCTACCAGTTATTTTATGTCAAATTGTTTCTAATTAAATATTACACTGTTATCAAACAAAAAAGATTATTTTTTTTAGAAAATGTGCTTAAATAATGATAATAGTTGTATATGTAGGGTAATTGATACGTATAAACTGTAAAAAATGAAAAGTAGTGAGACGATGATAAAGTTTGAAAATGTATCCAAACGCTATGGCAACAAAACAGTTGTTGATAGCGTGAATATAGAAGTGAAAGAAGGGGAGTTTTTTGTCCTTATTGGACCATCAGGCTCAGGCAAAACAACCACGATGAAGATGATTAATCGATTGATTGACTTGTCTGAAGGCTATATTTACTTTAAGGACAAGCCTATTAGTGACTACTCTGTCTATGAGATGCGCTGGGATATGGGTTATGTATTACAACAAATTGCTTTATTTCCACACTTATCCATTCGGGACAATATTGCGCAAGTCCCATTGATGAAACATTGGGATAAACAAACCATAGATGCACGTGTAGATGAATTATTAGAGATGGTAGGTCTTGAACCACAGCAATTTCGTCATCGCATGCCAAGTGAATTATCAGGTGGACAACGGCAACGTGTGGGTGTTGTACGTGCGCTGGCAGCGGATCCGCCTGTCGTATTGATGGACGAACCTTTCAGTGCATTAGATCCGATTACACGAGAGAAACTACAAGATGATCTTTTAGCGTTACAAAGCAAAATTAATAAGACAATTGTCTTTGTGACCCATGATATTGAAGAAGCATTCAAATTGGGAGATCGCATTTGTCTATTGAATCAAGGTCGTGTGGAACAGATTGGCACACCCAATGACTTTGTAAAAAATCCGAAAAATGATTTTGTGCGCGAATTTATTGGTAATTTAACGGGTGTTGTGCTCAATCATTGTTCATTAGGCAAAATTGCTGAATTGGCAGGCGAGCAGATATCTGCTGAAGAAGCCATGCATTTACCTGTTGTGCATCATGCCGATGCTGTAAGTGATGTATATCGTGAATTGGCAACGCATGAAGCGGTCATCGTGGAAGTTGACACAGAGTATTGGCGTTTGGCACGGGAAGATATTTTTCGCTTCTTATCTCAAAGCAAAGCAGGTGATGCATGATGAATACATTGTTATCAACATTTGCTGAACGAAAAGGCGAGCTGTTAGGTGCCTTACTGGAGCATATCGAAATGTCATTTATTGCGTTGTTGATTGCTGTTTTAATCGGTATGCCATTAGGTATTTTATTGACGAAAACACCCAAATTATCTGAACCAATTATTAATATTGCAGCTGTATTACAAACAATTCCTTCATTGGCATTACTTGGTTTAATGATACCATTGTTTGGTATTGGTACGGTACCAGCTGTCATTGCACTTGTTATATACGCATTGTTACCTATTTTACGCAACACTTATACGGGGATTGTAGGTGTCGATAGTTCATTAATTGAGGCAGCGAAAGGAATAGGTATGAAGCCTGCACGTCGGCTGATACGTGTGGAGTTGCCGTTAGCAATGCCTGTTATTATGGCTGGTATTCGTACAGCGATGGTTTTGATTATTGGAACAGCGACACTTGCTGCCTTGATTGGTGCGGGTGGATTAGGTGATCTTATACTATTAGGAATCGATCGCAATAATACATCACTTATTTTAATTGGTGCCATTCCAGCTGCATTGCTTGCTATTTTATTTGATATTTTATTACGTATACTTAGCCATGTATCATATCGTAAAATGTTCGTGACTTTAGCGGTTGTATTATTCATTATGTTAAGTGTGACAATTGTCCCTATGTTGGCGCACAAAGACAATGAAATAACCATTGCAGGTAAGTTAGGTACGGAACCGTCCATTATTACAAATATGTATAAATTAATTATTGAGCAAGAGACGGATTATAATGTTGATGTCAAAGATGGCATGGGCAAAACTTCTTTTCTCTTCAATGCGTTAAAAGCAGATGAAATCGATGGCTATTTGGAGTTTACAGGGACTGTATTAGGAGAACTGACTAAAGAAACACCGAAGTCAAATGATGCCCAGGAAGTCTATCATCAAGCACGTACGAGTTTAGAGTCAAAATACGATATGACACTGTTAAAACCAATGCAATATAACAATACGTATACGTTAGCAGTGAAACGAACGTTTGCAGAAGCACATGATTTGAAAACAATCAGTGATTTAAAACAAGTAGAAAGTCTAATTAAGCCAGGTTTTACGCTCGAATTTAATGATCGTAGTGATGGTTACCCAAAAGTACAATCGGCTTATGATTTGAATTTTAAGAATGTGAAAACAATGGAGCCTAAGTTGAGATATCAGGCTATTGAAAAAGGTGAAATTAACTTAATTGATGCATACGCAACAGATGCAGAATTGAAACAATATGATATGGTTGTGTTAGAAGACGATCAGCACATTTTTCCACCTTACCAAGGTGCACCGATATTCAAACAAGAATTTTTAAAGGAACACCCTGACATCGTAAAAGCTTTGAATAAGTTAGAAGGAAAAATAACTGATGAAGAGATGCAAGATATGAACTATCGTGTGGCGGAAAAAGGGGAGCGTCCGTATGACGTTGCTAAAGATTATTTGAAAAAACATCATATCATTGATTAAAGTTTTAAATAGATGGTGGTTTACATCATTGGGATGAGGACTCTTATAGAGCGCCTATTCCAAAGTGATTAAGGGCGTGAAAATACATTTTCACGCCTGTTTTTATTAGTGTTTAAGAGTAGAGTTTTCAGTTTTGGTGAGAATTACATAAACTTTTTAGAAAATAAGTTTTCTGTTTCACTTCCAATACTAGCTATTTTCTATTTTAATAGTTATAATAATTAACATATTTTAAATTTTCAGAAACAAATGGAGGAGTAGTTATGAAGTCACAAATTGCACAATTACGTGCTTATACACCTGGCTTGTCGCCTGAAGCGTTGAAGAAAAAACTAGGACTTACGATAGAATTACATAAGCTTGCATCGAATGAGAATGTTTATGGTCCCTCGCCTAAAGCGAAAGAGGCGATTAAAGCACATGTAGATAACTTGTATTTGTATCCTGAACCGAATGCACCACGCTTGCAGGCTGCTATTGCAGAATATTATCAGGTCACGCCAGAACAGGTTGTTTTTGGTGCAGGCTTAGATGAAATGATTGTTATTATTTCACGTACTTTGATTTGTGCGGGAGATAAGATTGTTACAAGTGAGGGGACATTCGGTCAATATTTCCATAATGCCGTCGTTGAAGATGCTAATATTGTTCAAGTTCCTTTAAAAGAGGGGGCTTATGACTTGGATGCGATTGCCGATGCAATTGATGATGAGACGGCACTCGTATGGATTTGTAATCCTAATAATCCAACTGGGACGTATCATTCAGCTGAAGCAATTGAAGCATTTATCCAAAAAGTGCCAAGTCATGTGACGATTTTATTTGATGAAGCTTATGCAGAATACGTAACGGTAGACGATTATCCTGATACGATTGCCTTAATGAGAAAATATGATAATATCGCAATGTTGCGCACATTTTCTAAAGCATATGGACTTGCAGGCATACGTATCGGATATATCATTGCACCACTACCATTAGCACAACAACTTAATGTTATTCGCCCACCATTTAATACAACGTGTTTATCAGAACAAGCCGCATTAGCCGCATTCCAAGATCAAGATTACTTGAAGCAAACAGTGGCACTGAACCAGAAAGAACGTGAGAAGTTCAATGATGTAAAGACAACACTGAAATTGTATCCGACACAAACGAACTTTGTCTTTGTAGAGACGGAACGTGTTTCTGAACTAGATGAAGCATTACTTAAAGCTGGGATTATTGCACGTGCGTTTCCAAATGGTGTGCGTATTACGTTTGGTTTTCCAGAACAAAATGAAACCGTCCGACAAGTGTTAGAACAATTTTAGATGTTGTGTGTTAGGAAGTGGTAGGTATAATTTGCTATAATAAATAGCGGTAGTTATGAATGGCACAAGGAGCGATAGCATGAGACAGTCAATAGGTATAGATATGGATGAAGTGTTAGCGGATACGTTAAGTGCGATTTTAGTAGAATTCAATCAGCGAACAGGTTCGAATGTGACGCCAGAAGATATAGCAGGTAAGAAGATTTATGATGTGATGCCTGAACATGCGAAAGTGATTCGTGAAATTTTATTAGAAGATGGCTTTTTTGGACGTTTAGACGTGATACAAGACGCACAAGAAGTCGTTAAAAAGTTGAATGAACACTATGATGTATATATCGTCACAGCAGCTATGGATGTTCCGACTTCATTCCACGACAAGTACGAATGGTTACGTACATATTTTCCATTTTTAGATCCACAACATTTTGTTTTTTGTGGGCGTAAGAATATCGCAGCAACAGATTATTTAATCGATGATAATCCTAAACAGTTGAGCATATTCAAAGGTAAACCATTAATGTTTAGTGCGCCACATAATCATGGCAATACAGACTTTGAACGTCTCAACAATTGGCGTGAAGTTGAAGCATACTTTTTAAAATAATCATATCAGGTTCAACATTTTTGTGGTGGGATGGCATGATGAGCTATTCCGCCTTTTAGTATGCAAAAAGCGCACAATCATAAAGACTGTACGCTAAATGAAACCAGCGCATTCAATTTAGGTGGAGTACAATATAAAAACTAGGTACTTATCATTATCTTTCTACCATAGATATAAACAAGCACTTTCTCTGCAAAAAAGGGAAAGTGCTTGTTTATATGTGATGTTATTTAACACCTTGCATTAAGTTTTTAATAAAAGGTGTTGCAATGAATAATAAGATACCAATTACAAGTGCAATGCTTCCTGAGTACAAGAAGTATTGATTAGAACTAATAGATGTATAAATTGTAACCATCTGTGCATTGATACCTTGAGCCATTGCATTAGACAAGAACCACACACTCATCATCTGAGCTGTAAATGCTTCTGGCGCTAACTTTGTTGTTGTAGATAAGCCGATTGGTGATAAGCACAGCTCACCTAATGTAACAATTAAGAAGCTTGCTACTAACCAGAATGGGTTAATCAATTCTGTGCCACTTGATAATGGAATTACCATGATTAAGTAAGACACGCCGGCAAGTAATACACCAATTGCAAACTTAACAACTGTCGGTGGATTAAAACGACCGAGTTTTACCCATAAAATTGAGAAAATAGGTGCAAGTACAACGATGAATAGAGGATTAAGTGATTGGAACCACGCTGGTGGAATATGGAAATCAATTAAACCCCCTGTTACTTTTGCTAAGTCTAACTGTGTTTTTGTATCAGCAAATTGTGCCAATACTGTTGAACCTTGTTCTTGAATCATCCAGAATGCAACAGATGCAATAAAAAGTGGTATGTAAGCAAAAACACGCTTGCGTTCATAATCTGCTGTTTTCTTACTTGCAATCATTTTAATAAAGTAGAACAATGGCAAGCCGATACCTAATAATGTGACAAAGGTTGCAAGGTTACCAATTGTAAGTTGATCAATCATGTATAGACCAACACAAACAACAGCAATTAAAACAACGACAATAGATGTAATTTTAATGAATTTGGCTTTTTCTTCTTTCAGTAATGGATCAGGTACTTCTAATCCTGCTAAACCTAAATATTTTTTGTTGGTAATGAAATAAGTAAGTAAGCCGAAGAACATACCGACTGCAGCAATAGCAAAACCTGCATGGAATCCGATATTGATTTGTGTCCAACCAATAATCAATGGTGATAATAAACCACCAAGGTTAATAGACATATAGAAGATTGTGAATGCAGAGTCCATACGTGGATCATTTTTTTCATACAACAAACCAACTGTTGATGAAATGTTTGGTTTCAATAGTCCTGTACCGATAATCAAAAAGAATAACGCGGCTAATAAAAGGGCAAAGTTATTAGGTAATGATAATAAAATATGCCCTATCATAATTAAGATACCGCCATAAAATAATGCATGACGTGTACCGATGATGCGATCGGCTATCCATCCACCGATAACCCCACTCATATAGATTAACGCCCCATACATAGAGACGATTTGTAGTGCAACACCCTGATCAAGGCCAAAGCCACCTTTTGCTACAGAGTAATAAATGTAGTAAGCTAATATGGCTTTCATGCCGTAATAGCTAAACCTCTCCCAAAACTCTGTAAAGAATAGGGTGCTTAACCCTTTGGGATGCCCGAAGAAACCCGTACGTGGTGTACTATTCAGAATTTCTTCCTTTGTGTAATGTTTGCTCATAATACTTCCCCTTTCCTTTTTAAAGAGTTAAAACTATTTTAAACCTATTAACTATTTTTAACAAGAAAATTCTGAAAAAGTCATATATAACAATTTGTCTGTATTAACAACTAAAGACGTGAAGCATAGTAGTGTGCCATACTTCACGTCTTTAAACTTCAATATTAGCGGTTATCGATATTCTCAGGGTAGAGGTCATGATTCATCATGCGATATTCTGCCATTTTTTCATATTTACTATTTGGACGACCGTAATTGGTATATGGGTCTATTGAAATGCCACCACGCGGAGTGAATTTACCCCAAACTTCAATATAATGAGGATTCATTAATTCGATGAGATCATTCATAATAATATTCATACAATCCTCATGAAAATCACCATGATTGCGAAAACTAAATAAGTACAATTTAAGGGATTTCGATTCTACCATTTTAATATGTGGGATATACGAAATATAGATTGTCGCAAAATCTGGCTGCCCTGTAATAGGACAAAGTGATGTGAATTCTGGGCAATTAAATTTGACAAAATAGTCGCGACCTTGATGCTTATTATCAAAAGTTTCTAAGACATCGGGGCGATAATCAAAGTTGTACACATTGTCTTGATTGCCGAGTAGTGTAATATCTTGTAAGTCTTTTTTTGAACGTCCTTTAGACATTTTAAGACCTCCTCTATAAATTAAGTTTTTGATTGCTTATGTCGCTTTGGTGACGTTGTGCGTCTGGCTACTTCGAACATATAATAGCTTGCAGTTAGAATAATGACATATCCAATCACAGCATAGAAGTTCGGTGATTCGCCAAAGAGTATAAAGCCAATCAAGGCAGTGAACAGAATAGACGCATAGGTGAAAATAGAAATGTCTTTTGCAGGGGCATAACTATATGCGATTGTTATGCCAATCTGTCCTACTGCAGCAGATAAACCGGCAAACACTAAATAAATAATTTGCATGGATGTCATCGGCTCATAGGTGAAAATCACAAACGGTAAGAGTGCAACAACTGAAAAGAATGAAAAATAAAAAACAATGGTATAAGGTGCTTCTCGTGTGCTTAATGCCCGAACAGCTGTATAAGCACTAGCAGCAAAAATACCAGATAATAAACCAATCACAGCAGGTATTGTAGCAGACGAAAATTCAGGCTGAACGACAAAAAACATACCAATGATAGCAACAATCATTGCGACTAATTGATAGCGTTCAATTTTTTCTTTTAAAATAATCAAGCTCAGTAAAATAGTCCAAAATGGATTGAGTTTCATCAAGATGTCTGCATCGCTTAATACCATATGATCAATGGCATAGATATTCAACAAAACACCTGTTAGACCGAGTAGTGAACGTGTGATGAGTAAAGGTTGACTACTCAATTTGCCAAAAAAGGGTTGTTTATATTTTAAGATGAAAAACAAGGGGATAAACATCGCGACGAAATTTCGTGCCAATGATTTTTGAAAGACAGGTAAGTCGCCAGCAAGACGAAAAAAAACTGCCATAAAGCTAAAACCAATAGCAGAAATTAAGATAGCGATAATGCCTTTCATTTTAGAATTCATGCAATCGCCTCTATCAATATCTAAATTTTCAACATATCTATCGTAGCATAAAAGCGGGGGATGTGCTACATTTCAAATTTTTGATTTTGTTATCTGAATGGTATACAGTAAGAACGTTGATTTTACATTAGAAAGTATATAATTAAAGCGAACTTATGTTCTTTAGAGAGTGTTTTGAAAAGTCAAGTAAAAAAGCTCGAAATCTGTTCAAATAAATTTCTTAAATGTTGTACATGTTGATACCATTGAATTTGACTGTTTTCAGATACAATACTGCAATATTTCCTCTTTTATTTAGAGAAGTTGTTATGTATAATATAACACAGAATATAGTGTTTGACAGACGATAAATACACTATATATTGTGTTTTGTACAAGTTGAATACGAGATGTACGAGGTGGAAAGGATTTTTACATACGATAATGGCATTGTGGAAGTAGTGTCGAATATGAAACTACTTAACAAGTAATAGGTATGGACACGAAATATTTCATGATGAGTCGATTAGAGCACACGAGCGAAAGGAATATATGTTCGCTTTTTTATTTGGCATGATAAGTTTAGCGATGTCAAATAATGTGCGCACTTTAAAGCACAATGCGCTGTTAAGTGAAGAATATGAAGGGCGGTCTTTTTATGAAAGTTGTTTTTTATTCTTTTACAGGCAATGTTAGACGCTTTCTTAAACGAACAGAGTTAGAGGATTTATACGAGATTACAGAAGCCAATGCGTCAGACAAAGTTGAGGAACCATTTATTTTGGTAACCGGAACGATTGGTTTTGGAGAAGTGCCAGCGCCTGTAGAACAATTTTTAAAAACAAATCAAGCAGGGCTAAAAGGTGTCGCAGCAAGTGGCAATCGCAATTGGGGGAATAATTTTGCCAAAGCGGGTGTGATCATTTCACAAGCGTATGATGTTCCGTTACTGATGAAGTTCGAATTACATGGCACTTTGAAAGATACAATGGAGTTTAAAGAGAAGGTGGTTAATTTTGATGAAATCTATGAAAGAGAAGTATTACAATCACATAGAGTTAAATAATGAAGTAACTAAGCGAAATGAAAATGGTTTTTTTAAATTAGAAAAAGATCAAGAAGCGTTAAATGTTTATTTAGAAGAGATTCGTGATAAGACAGTTCGCTTTGATAATGAACTAGCACGCCTTCACTTTTTAGTAGAGAATCAGTTCTATTACAATGTTTTCAACGATTATACTGAAGCGCAGTTAACAGATATTATTGATTTTGCGAATGGATTGTCATTCCATTTTGCAAGTTATATGTCAGCGAGTAAGTTTTATAAAGATTACGCGCTCAAAACAAATGATAAATCACAATATCTTGAGAATTATCACCAACATGTCACAATCGTGTCATTGTATCTAGCCAAAGGAGATGTTTCGCTTGCTAAGCGTTTTATCCGAGCAATGATTGATCAACGCTATCAACCGGCAACACCGACATTTTTAAATGCTGGCCGTGCAAGACGTGGTGAATTGGTTTCTTGTTTCTTATTAGAAGTAGATGATAGCTTGAACTCAATCAACTTTATCGATTCTACGGCGAAACAATTGAGTAAGATTGGTGGCGGTGTGGCCATCAACTTGTCTAAGCTGCGTGCACGTGGTGAAGCGATTAAAGGGATTAAAGGTGTTGCGAAAGGCGTGTTACCTGTAGCCAAAGCGCTCGAGGGTGGTTTTAGTTATGCTGATCAACTCGGTCAACGCCCAGGTGCTGGTGCAGTTTATTTAAACATTTTCCATTATGACGTGGAAGAATTTCTAGATACGAAAAAAGTAAATGCTGATGAAGATTTGCGTTTGTCGACAATTTCAACAGGCTTAATTGTACCTTCTAAGTTTTTTGATTTGGCCAAAGAAGGCAAAGATTTCTATATGTTTGCGCCACACACGGTAGAACAAGAGTACGGTGTGACACTTGATGATATCAATATTGATGAATACTATGATCGTCTTGTTGAAAATCCAAACATTATGAAGAAGCGTAAAGATGCACGTGAGATGTTGAATATGATTGCACAGACACAATTGCAATCCGGTTATCCATATTTGATGTTTAAAGATAATGCGAACCGTGTACATGCGAACAGTAATATCGGTCAGATTAAAATGAGTAATTTATGTACGGAGATTTTCCAACTTCAAGAAACATCTATTATTAATGATTACGGTATTGAAGACGAGATTAAACGAGACATCTCATGTAACCTTGGTTCATTGAACATTGTGAATGTGATGGAATCTGATAAATTTAGAGATTCTGTGCATACGGGTATGGACGCATTGACAGTTGTGAGTGATGAAGCCAATATTCAAAATGCGCCAGGTGTAAGAAAAGCGAATAGTGAGCTGCATTCAGTTGGACTGGGTGTCATGAACTTACATGGCTATTTAGCTAAAAATCAAATCAACTACGAATCTGAAGAAGCGAAAGATTTTGCGAATGTATTCTTCATGATGATGAACTATTATTCAATTGAACGTTCAATGCAAATTGCGAAAGAACGCGGGGAAGCTTTTGAGGGCTTTGAGTTATCTGATTACGCAAGCGGTCGTTATTTTGAACGCTATACAACAGAGAACTTTTTACCAGAATATGACAAAGTGAAAGCATTGTTTGCCCCACATGAAATTCCGACAAAAGAAGATTGGCACGCATTGGCAGCAGATGTTAAGACGTATGGTTTATATCATGCATATCGTTTAGCTATTGCACCAACTCAAAGTATCTCTTATGTGCAAAATGCAACAAGTTCTGTGATGCCGATTGTTGACCAGATTGAACGTCGTACATATGGTAATGCGGAGACGTTCTACCCAATGCCATTTTTATCACCGCAAACAATGTGGTATTACAAGTCAGCATTTAATACAGACCAAATGAAGCTGATTGATTTGATAGCAACAATTCAATCACATATTGATCAAGGAATTTCAACGATTTTATATGTTAACTCTGATATTTCAACACGTGAATTAGCACGTCTATACGTGTATGCACATCACAAAGGGCTCAAGTCACTGTACTATACACGTAACAAGCTATTAAGTGTAGAAGAGTGTACAAGTTGTGCGATATAAAAGCGAAGGGTAGAAGGTAACGAACAAGTCATTGTCTTTTATAGCTGCACGCATGTTTATTATTGAGAGATAACATGACAATATTGAAGATGGCAGTGTTTTAATGAGTGTCGTTGTCAAATATAGAACAACAGTAAGACCATCAAAATGAATGTATAAGGCAGTAGCTGATTAAGGGTTAGGTATCATTCTTTTTTGTGCAGGGAAACCGCTTGTCACTGTTCAAGAAGCAGACTTTTTATCAGAGCGTCGTAATGCAATGAAGCGTGTAGGGCTGAGATAGCATTAACGGATTTGTTTGTCCCAACCTTACGCGCTACCTTTTAGTAACAATGAGTGTTGGAAAAATGATAGATAGGAGATTTTTATGTCAATGATTGCTGTAAATTGGAATACACAAGAAGACATGACAAACATGTTTTGGCGTCAAAACATTTCGCAGATGTGGGTAGAGACAGAATTTAAGGTATCAAAAGATATTGCAAGTTGGAAGACATTAACAGAAGCAGAACAAGATGCATTCAAGAAAGCGTTAGCTGGTTTGACAGGATTGGATACACATCAAGCGGACGATGGAATGCCATTGATTATGATGCATACGAAAGATTTGAGAAAAAAAGCGGTGTATTCTTTTATGGGTATGATGGAACAAATCCATGCTAAAAGTTATTCTCATATCTTTACGACTTTGTTGCCATCTAGAGAGACGAATGAATTGTTAGATAAATGGGTATTGGAAGAACCACATTTAAAGTTTAAATCTGAAAAAATTGTAGGTAATTATCATAAGTTGTGGAAGCCAGAAGCATCAATTTATGATCAATATATGGCACGTGTTTCAAGTGTTTTCTTAGAGACATTCTTATTTTATTCAGGTTTTTATTATCCGTTATATTTAGCTGGTCAAGGACGCATGACTACTTCTGGTGAGATTATCCGGAAAATCTTGCTGGACGAATCTATTCACGGTGTTTTCACAGGGCTAGATGCACAAAGTTTACGCAATGAGTTATCAGAAAGTGAAAAGCAACGTGCTGACCGTGAAATGTACAAGTTATTAGAAGAGTTATATGCCAATGAAGTGTCGTATACGCGCAGCTTGTATGAACCGATTGGCTTGGCTGAAGATGTATTGAATTATGTGCGTTATAACGGCAATAAAGCTTTGGCTAACTTAGGCTTTGAACCATACTTTGAAGAGCGTGAGTTTAATCCAATTATTGAGAATGCATTGGATACAACGACTAAAAACCATGATTTCTTCTCAGTAAAAGGTGATGGTTACACGCTAGCATTGAATGTTGAAGCATTGCGTGACGAAGACTTTTTATTTTAAAGTAATATAAGAAGCGGTATGAACATATTTTGATATATGTTCGTACCGCTTTTTAAATGTTTTTATATATTTTAGATCTACATTTTTGGTGTTGGGAAGGCATGAATGAGCCATTCTGTCTTTTGTTTTTTAGTATACGAAATGCAAAAGCAACTGGGACACACGCCCTAAATGAAGACCGCTATTTCAACTTAGCTGGAATTACAATATCAACAAAACTAGGCACGTTTCATTATCTTTCCACCATAGAAGCTAAACAATTAGTATTTTTAGACTTCAAAATAATAAGGGTAGTGTGCTTGACATCGGCTATTGAAGAGTGAGTGGCAATGAGGACAACTCGTCACTTGCATGTAAGTATGAATGGTCATTTCATGTTGACAGACACCGCACAATACGGCTTTCTCATTGTCAAAAGTCTTTGTTGGCCATTGTTCAGCACTGTGGCTTTCTGCTTCGTTATGGCAATGAATGCATGGATAATATTTGTTACAGCATTTGAACTTAATTGCAATAATATCAACTTCTGTATGGTAATGTTTGCAACGAGTTTCGTTATCTACTGTAGCGCCATAAACATGTACCATTGCGCTTAGCTTTCTTTTGAGGTTGTATTATCTAAAGGTTCACCGATAATACGAACTTCTCGTTCTAATGTAACATCAAACTTTTCTTTAACAACATATTGAACATGCTTGATGAGCTTCTCATAGTCGGTCGCTGTTCCATTATCGACATTAACCATAAAGCCTGCATGTTTTGTCGATACTTCTACGCCGCCAATGCGATGCCCTTGTAGTTCGGCATCTTGAATCAACTTGCCAGCAAAGTGGCCAGGTGGACGACGGAAGACGCTACCACATGAAGGATATTCGAGTGGTTGCTTGGATTCGCGACGCTCTGTTAAATCATCCATCACTGTTTGGATGTCCTCCTTGTTACCAGGTGTCAATGTGAATGCAGCTTCTAATACGACATAATGTTCACTTTGTATAACACTATTGCGGTAATCTAGAGCCAATTCATTGTGTGTGAGTTGCAACATGTCACCTTTTTCGTTGATAACACGTGCATAATCAATGATGTCTTTCACTTCACCGCCATAGGCACCGGCGTTCATATAGACGGCGCCTCCAATGGAACCTGGAATACCACATGCAAACTCCAATCCAGTTAAAGACAAATCACGGGCTTTACGGGATACATCAATAATTGACGCACCGCTTCCTGCAACGATTGTGGCATCAGCTGCTTGAATATGGTTCAGTTCAAGTAAGCTGAGTACAATGCCACGAATGCCACCGTCACGGATAATGATGTTAGAACCATTGCCTAAATAGGTCACAGGAATATTGTGTGTATAGGCATACTTAACCACTTGTTGAACATCTTCATAGCGTTTAGGTGAAATATAAAAGTCTGCAATTCCACCTGTTTCAGTATAAGTATATTTTTTGAGTGGCTCATTGACTTTGATAATCTCTTTTGGGATTATTTGTTCAAGATCCTGTAAGATGTTCTTGCTCATTCTATGTAACATCCTTTCTGTTTATCATTAACTCTATTTTAACTGTTCAGCGCACTGAAAGTCATGTATCAACTAACAAAATATGAAGAACTTTACAGAAACTTGTTCAACTGCGTAAAAAGTTGTGTTTTACCTGCTTCATAATCTCGAATAGTCTGACTGGATGCGAGCAATGCTTGTTTTTGATCAGCGAAAAAAGCAATCGCGTCAGCTGACTCAGTCAATAGTTGGTTTAATGCAAGATAGTGTTCAAACAAAGGCGTGTTCCGTTGTAAAATATGAAGTCGTACTTGTTGTTTTAACTCGGTTAGGTTGTTAAAGCGAGCCATCATCACTTTTTTATGATATGGATGATGCAAACGATAAAAACCTGCGTAGTTCAGCCGCTTTTCATCGAGCGATGTGATATCATGTAAATTGTCAACACCAACTAAAATATCAAGAATGGGTTCAGTTGGATAGTTAAAATGTTGCGTACCACCGATATGCTGGGTAGATTTGACGGGTGAGTCTAAGAGTTCATACAACAGTGTACGGTAATGTAAATATTGTTGCGTATAAAATTTTTTTGATGGCTGTGTGATGAAAGGTTGAACATGTGGATACATGCAGTGTCCTCCTTGTAGTTTCAGTATCAACAGGTCTATAATTCTGCATTACTATAACACATATTATTTTCAAGGTGAATACGTTTCGGTATAATACGTAATATGAAGAGGGGTGCATTTATGAATAAACTTTTAAGCGTTATAACATTGTGTACCATTATCATGTTTGTATTGTCGGCATGCGGTGGACAGACGCATCACGATAAAGTAGTCTTTGATGCACAGCTTAAACGTGTGGCAGATAAAGAAAAAACATTCAATCAAACATTGAATGCTATGCCTTTAGACAAGCTGAAAGGGCTAAGACAAAGCGATACGACGGATAAAAATAAAAAATATATTAAACAGCTTGACAAGCAAATAAAGAAACAGTTAGAGCCGCAATTTCAAGCATATTATAAGGCAGTCCAACAATTGCCTGATGAGAATCAACAGTTAAAAGAAATTAAAATGGCCTATTTGAAAGGCATGAATGGAAAAAAACAAGAAGTCCAGCGCCTTAAAGATTTTATTACACAATATATGGCTTCCATTGATGCGAATGAGCATATTTTAAATGAGACACAGGCATTCGAGTCTCATAGGGCAAATGTTGAAACTTATATCGCGCAAGCAAAGTTAGATGGTGCTGAAGAGAGTGGCGTGTTAGAAAAAATATTAGAAACATCTAATGAGAAGATTAAAACAAGTGCTGAAGAAGCATCTCAACATAATGATGAACAAGAAGCACAAATCTATCAAGCAGAAACACTGCCACTGATTCACCAACAAATTAAAGAATTGAATCAAAAGCAGCTACATAACAATTCTGTACATCAAGCGAGACAGAGTGCCATTGAAATGTATTATAGCCTTGAGAGTTACTATCAAGCGCGTGTGAAGGCGATTCAATATAGTGAGGCATTATCAAAAATTGATACGAATACGCTAATAACATCCTCTGAACAACTCGCACACTATGATGAAGACTATCAGCAAAAATATGAAGCATTATAAATGATTGTAATCTATAAGATATGGGTATACATATAAATATAGATGTTGCTCACGACAGAAGTGGCGCAGATGTAGAACGGCTATATTACTTGATTGTCATATGTCAAAATAAAATTAAAGGTTAACATTAGTAGTTATAATGTGTATAATGGTAAACATTACAAATTTTATATAAATGATGGTTTGCTAGAGAGACGAATTGAAATTTTACTTAGAGGTGAATAACGTCATGGCTATAAAGCTAACTTCAATAGAACAATTCGAACAAGTGATTACAAACAATCATGATATTTTTATTTTTAAACATAGTAATACATGTCCTATTTCAGAAAATGCATTAGATCAATTTAACAAATTTTTATATGAACGAGATATGGATGGTTACTATCTTATTGTGCAACAAGCACGAGAATTATCAGATTATATTGTGGACAAAACAGGTATCAAGCACGAAACGCCGCAAGCCTTTTATTTTGTTGAAGGTGAAGTGACATGGCATGATAGTCATCAAAATATCAATGTATCTTCACTTGCCCAAGCAGAAGGTTAATATGAAAATAGACAAGAGCGTATAGGTAGTCACAGGATGACAGAAAAGCCTATGTGCTCTTTTTTGTTGGCGTTTTATGGTAAAATGAAAAGATGATTGAATGAATGAGGTGACATTATGAAAGTACTAGTAGCCATGGATGCATATCATGGTATCATTTCGAGTTATGATGCGAATCGATTTGTCGAAGAGGCAGTTGCAAGTCATATCGAGCATGCAGACATTGTGCAAGTACCGTTGTTTAACGGACGTCATGAACTATTAGAAGCTGTATTTTTGTGGCGTTCAGGTACACAGTATCACATAGATATACATGATGCACAGATGTGTCCAGTTACAGCAGTATACGGTCAAACGGATGATGGGTTAACTGTTATTGAAGCGGGTCAATTCTTACAAGCAGAAGTACCAGCTATTCAGCAAACGAGTTATGGTCTAGGTGAGGTAATCAATCATGCTTTAGACAACAATGCGCGTCATTTTGTTATTGCGGTAGGTGGCACACAAGTATTTGATGGTGGTGCAGGGATGCTTCAAGCGCTTGGTGTGCGTTTTTATAATGATGAAGGTGAACAAGTAGATATGCGTCAAGGTGCTAGACAGATAAAATATATCCGTCGTATTGATGTATCTGGGCTTCGAGAGGATATTTATCAAGCGCGCATTCAAATTCTGAGTGATTTTGATAGCCATCTGTATGGTAAAAAAAGTGAAGTTATTCAACGCTATGAAGCACTTGGAATGCCATGTGAAGCAGCGGTGGAAATCGATAACTTATTATGGTATTTCAGTGAGTTGTTTAAAAATAACTTGCGCATCGCATTGGGAGCTGTCACACGTGGTGGTGCGGGAGGCGGTATTGCAGCTGTTGCACAAGCATTATTAGGTGGAGAAATTGTCACAAGCCATGTGTTAGTAGACCAGATTATGGGACTAGATGAATTGGTTAAACATGCGGACTTAATTATATTTGGAGAAGGTATCAACGAACAAGAACAGCACGTAGAAACGTCATCGTTGCGTATTGCAGAGCTCGCACAACAGTATCAAAAAACATGTATTGCCATTTGTGGAACATCTGATAAGTTTAGTCGTTTTGAAGCATTAGGTGTCACAGGTATGTTTAATACTTTTATAGAAATGCCAGAGAGTTATCCAAGCTTTAAGGTAGGCATTCAATTGCGTAACTATACAATTCAAGCGATTAAGTTGTTGGAAGCTGAGTTGTCATACTAAGATAGTTTCATGACTCATCTCAATACGTTTATTATTTTCAGTATATAATAGACTTTTTTATTAAATACAAAGTGTATTTGTTTGACAGTTTTATTTGAAAATAGTAGAATGAAAGCAATTCGTTTTTTGGAGGGATACCCAAGTCTGGCTTAAGGGGACTAGATTTTATATCTAGTTAGGAGCTTTATGCTTGCGTTGGTTCGAATCCTTCTCCCTCCGTAAACTTTTGATACCAGGCATTGTTATGATGTCTGGTTTTTTCTATATTTATGGTAAAATGACGATATGTTAACTGTTAATAAAAGGAGCTGTTTGATTGATGGAATTTGGTCGTTTGAATCAAAAGGAGTATCAAACATTTGTACAAGAACATTTTTCGCACTATACACAAAGTGCTGAGCATTTTGCTTTTCGTGATGCGAATCAACAGGATGTGCATCTATTAGGTGTGAAGGATGAAAATGGTGCGGTTTTAGCAGCGTGTTTGCTTACGGAAGCAAGAAGTTTAAAGTTTTTTAAATATTTTTATACACATAGAGGCCCTGTCATGGATTACAGTGATTTGAATCTCGTGAAGTTTTTCTATAGTAATCTGACAAAATATTTGAAAAAGCATCAATGTTTATATGTCTTAACGGATCCATATTTATTAGAAAATTTACGTGATGCTAAAGGGAATATTGTAGAGAATTACGACAATCATTTATTTATCAAGCAAATGGAACAGCTCGGTTACCAACACCAAGGTTATACAGTAGGCTATTCACAAATGAGTCAGATTCGTTGGTTGTCTGTCTTAGACTTGGCAGACAAAACAGAAGATCAATTATTAAAAGAAATGGATTATCAAACGAGACGTAACATTAAAAAAACATATGAAATGGACGTACAAGTACGAACATTATCAATAGACGAAACAGATCGCTTCTTTAAATTATTCAGAATGGCAGAAGAAAAGCATGGTTTCAAGTTTCGTGACAAAGACTACTTTGAAAAGATGCAGCGCACGTATCCGAACAATAGCATGTTAAAGTTAGCATATATTGATTTAGAGAACTTGTTAGAAAAGCAAAAAGCACAGCACAAAACGTTACGTAAAGAACTCGAGGAAGCGGAACAAAAACTACAAGAAAATCCAAATTCTAAAAAAAGTAAAACAAAACATCAACAAGTAACACAACAATTTGAAAAACAAGAGAAGAAAATTGCGCAAACGGAAGCACTTATCGAAACAGATGGTAAGGTTCTAGACTTAGCAGCTGCATTATACATCTACAATGAACATGAAATGTACTATTTATCGAGTGGGTCTAATCCTAAATATAATGCGTACATGGGTGCATATCGACTGCAATGGGATATGATTAAGTTTGCGAAAGAACACAATATTAAGCGCTATAATTTTTATGGTATCACAGGGGACTTCAGTGACGACGCAGAGGATAAAGGTGTGCAACGCTTTAAGGAAGGCTTTAATGCACATGTAGAAGAATATATCGGTGATTTCATTAAACCGGTAAAACCTCTTTTCTATAAAATCTATCAGTTGCTTAATCGTTAAAAAATAGCCGTAATTTTAAAAGGTTTAGAGATACCTTTAAAATTACGGCTAATTCTATGTTAACGGCGACGTGTAATCATATTTAGTAATGGGCGATAGTTATTGTCTATTAAACCAGTGAACTCAACAATCAATTCAATCGTAATAATAATTAAGAGAATCATTAAAAAAACGCCCCAAGGTTGTGACAAGTACAGAATTACACTTACAACACTGAACATAATTGCGATAGAATAAATTAAAATAACAGTTTGACGGTGTGTATAGCCTAAGTCTAGCAATCTGTGGTGCAGGTGAGATTTATCGGCTTGCATAATATGTTGCCCTTTTTTTACGCGGCGTACCATTGCGAATAAAGTATCGATGAATGGCACGGCTAAAATCACGACTGGGAAAAATAAAGAAATCAATGTAATATTTTTGAATCCTAAAAGCGATACAAAGCCAATGATAAAGCCGAGTAATAGTGCACCATTATCGCCTAAAAAGATTTTGGCTGGGTGGAAGTTAAATACTAAAAATCCTAGCAATGCGCCAATTTGAACGCTACATATCATAATAATAAAAATATTACCTTGTAAAATCGCAATAAATGCAATTGTGACATAGGCAATCGTTGACACACCAGCTGCTAAGCCATCTAAACCATCAATCAGGTTAATTGCATTGATAATCGCAACAAACCAAATAATGGTGATAGGAATGCTTAACCAACCAAAGTGAATAATGGGTCCCATGGGTAATGAGATAAAATCAATGGTGACACCATACATTACCACGATTGATGATGCTACAACTTGGCCGAGCAACTTCAATACGGGTTTGATATCATACAGATCATCGATGAGACCGACTATATAGATAACAATTGCACCGAGCAGTAATGGTTTGGTTTCGCGTTCAATCGGATGACCTAACCAAATACCAATGAAAAAAGCGATTAAGATGACCGCACCACCCATCATCGATATCGGTTGTGTGTGGACTTTACGAAAGTTTGGTTTATCAACAATATCTAATTTTTTTGATACTGCAATCACAATGGGTGTTGCGATTAAGCTGACAATCATTGAGACTGTAATGAGTGTTAATGTATACATAAGGTCAACCCCATAACTAAGTTAAATTACCTTTGAAATATTAGATGCTATGTCTGAATAAAAACATGATTATAAAATTGAACCTTCAAGGGAGCAATTTTTTCATTACTGCTCAACCTTGGTAGCATGTTTGAAAAATAAGATTTCTATTCTATATTTTAAATGAGAACTATAAGGTATTATTTAATTTTCTAATCTTATTTATCTTATCACATCTTAGCCCTATAAGGCTCCTAAAATATTAGCATTTCTTTATGTCTTTTTACTAGCATTGCTAATGACAAAAAATAATTTTTCCCATACAATAGATGATGATGTAAAGGAGACGATCTTTATGATTGAAGCAATCATTTACAATATTTCAGTCACAATCGCAGGTATTTATTTGTTCCATCGTTTACAGTATGCGGAATCACACGATTTTCGCTTTTCTAAAAGTTATATTACGGTCTTAATGACGATTGTTGGCTTACTGCTGACTTTTTATCCAGTGCCTATCGCTGGCTATGCGATTCAGCTGTCATTTGTGCCATTGTTATTTTTAGGACGTTATACAAATGGTTTTTATACATTTATCTCAGCAATTATTATTGCACTTGTTGGTTACTTTGTACTTTCAATGCCACTTTTATTTTCTATTGCACTTATTATTATCGCAGGTGTTGCGAGTACGATTGGACCATTTATTAAATATAATCATATTATTGCGATTCAAATTTTAAATGTTATCAGCATTGTAATCTTACTATTCATTGCATGGTTAGCACCAAGTTATGATGTTCTTGAAGTGTTATATCTGGTGCCGTTGTCTATCGTTGCGACATTAGTAACTGCAGTGTTTTATGTTGATCTTTATCATTTTTTTAGCTTGATTGAGCGCTATGAAAACGAAGATACGATTGATTATTTAACGGGTCTTGGTAATGTAAAAGAATTCGATCGTCATCTCAATGCAGTATCCAATGAAGCACAACAACAATCACAAAGTTTGGGTTTGTTGTTGATTGATATTGATGGTTTCAAAGACGTTAATGACGCATATACGCACAGTGCTGGAGATGCTGTGCTCAAACAAATGGCGCATTTGTTGGAGAACTATGTGCCGAAACAAACAAAAATCTTCCGCAATGGTGGAGAAGAATTTTCTGTTGTGTTGCGTAATTATTCATTAGATGAATGCGTGAAGTTGGCAGAAAGTATCCGTATGGCAGTATCAAAATCAAGTTTTCATTTACCAGATAAAACAGTTATTAAATTATCCGTGTCGATTGGTGTTGGGTATTTAACAGATGATGCTTATAAGTCGCAACGCAAAGTTTTCAAAGATGCTGATGATATGCTACATGTGGCGAAAAATGAAGGTCGTAACAAGGTGATGTTTAACCCAATCATTAAATTACAATAGTAGGAAAGCCCTTAAAACGTGAGAAAAGTTTTAAGGGCTTTTTCGTGCGCCCGGCATGGGTAATAACTTGACGGTGAAAGTCCGTTACAGGCTTGGTAGTAGGAACTGTTAGCGAAAGGCAAGGGTGTCCATTGCGAAGTGGAATCTGAAGGAAGTCGGACGCAAACACTCGCACTGACGAACAGAAATATCATACAAGGCTATGTAGAATGGACGAATCTGCGAAACAAGATAAAGTCCGATACTACCCGAGTTCTATATAGTAAATGATGCAGTGATATGAGTGGAAAGTGATTACGCTTACCCGGGGAGGTCTCATCAGCGATGGAAATCGTAGTAACAACGAATGATGAGAAGTCAGCAGAGGTCATAGTAGGTAGAAATACTGAAGGACTGAACAATATTCATACAAAGTAAAGAATGGAGGTTATAGATTTACGATGTACAGAAAACGGGTATACCCGGCAACTTATAGAAAGATAAGTAGTGGAACGAAAAAGGATATATAAGTGTGTACAGTAAATCTTAGGTGAAATGAAAGAAATGTATCGTGAGTCTCCAACATTAATGGAGCTTGTTGTAAGACCAAGTAACATTGAAAAAGCAATCAAGAGAGTCAAGAAAAACAAAGGAGCACCAGGTATTGATGGTATGAAGGTCAGTGAACTGAATGGACATTTTGCGCTATACTTTCCACAAATCAGAAAGAAACTACTTGATGGCACTTATAAGCCACAAGCAGTAAGGAAAGTTGAAATCCCGAAATCAAATGGGAAAAAGCGTGTGCTTGGAATCCCTGTCGCGAGAGACAGAGTTATCCAACAAGCCATTAAACAAGTGATTGAACCAAGCATTGACCGTACATTCTCAAAACACAGTCATGGCTTTAGACCGAACCGCAGTACAGGAACCGCACTCAAAGAATGTGCAACGTACTATGAAGATGGTTATTCAGTCGCAGTTGATTGTGATTTAAAACAGTGTTTCGATATGTTGAACCATGACAAGCTCATGTATCTATTTGAACGACATGTTCAAG
>NZ_JANUXY010000004.1 GCF_024814435.1 Staphylococcus americanisciuri | reverse complement strand
CGTACGGTGAATGAAAACAGCTCATTTTAAGCATTATAGAGTTGTTAAAAACTTGATTTTAAAAGGTTTCACCATATTTTATTATATTACAATTTAATTTTTTGCACCCAAATCTGCACCCATTTTGTTTTTAATGAAAAAGTGGGTGCAAGCATATTAAACAGCCCCACCTATTCTCCAGGTGGGGTTGTGTTTTAACTACCTAAGTAGAAGACATCATCTTCTGACTTAAGGTTGATACCGGCATCTTCAAGTTGCCATCGTTGTATTTCACCCTGTGGATTGATGATTTCATGGGGGTATTCATGGTCTACCATTTCAACAGGTGCGTAGGTATGTTCCATATAGTCATCATTTACAGGATGAGCAGGTCGTTTATGGTCAGAAATTCGGACTTCTTCACCTTTGTCATTGATGACGTACAACGAACATGAAGCTTGAGACTCTTCAAAAGAGTACTCGCTTTCTTCAAGTGCGTCTTTTAAAGTGTACTCGATAGTTTCGAAACTTAGAGTTCCTGCAAAACTATCATAATAAATTTCATCAAGAGTCTTGACGTCTTGGGCAGAAATAGCGGCGTGCGCTTTTGCTACTTCTGTTTCTAAAGATTCGAGTTCTTCTGAGTCTTCAATTTCGTCTTCTATCGCCCATTTTTTCTCATCAATGAGCGTATGCAAAGTGTATCTGTTGCCAGGTACCTCTAAATCATACAAGTAACCATCTCCATTTATCCTAACTCTCATCTTCTTCAACCCCCATTTGATAGTTGTATAACTTTTCTATTGTAGCTAGTGATAAGTCATCAACTTTATTTTTTTTATTTCTCAAGCGTCCTATCTTTGCTCTACTAACATTTGTAGCTTTTTCAATTTGATAAGCTGAAATGTTAGAATCTAAAAGTGTTTGCACTTCTTTTCTAATTTCGTTTATAAGATTCATTTAATACACCAACTTTCTTACTACAATTACTATTAAGACTATTACCAGCCATTTAATCAGCCCTTGCACCAACTCTTTTTTTGTTGATTTCCGTACTTTTACAGTGATTTTCATATATTTGAAATGAGGATTGTGCTATATTTATAAGGTAGAGGGGCTTAGCCCCTCTTGTATCTAGTACTCAAAAGCGAATTCGATTTGAATTACTGCCAGGTCTATTCTAATCGAGAATTTTACGCTTTTGGGTGCTTTTATTTTTATCCTCATTTCCTTCACCTCCTAAATATATTATAACATTTAAGTAGATGTTCGTCTACTATTTTATCAACTTTTCTCGAATTTTTTTAAATAAAATAGCCTCTTTTTTAGAACATTTACTTTATTGCTCTGTATATTTTTTAAGGTATAATACAATCAAAAAGGAAGTGACGTTATGAAAATACAATTCACTAGTAGTATTTTAGAAGAGATGAAAGCGAAGAATATTACAGAAGAACAATTATTAAACAGGCTGTATATAGGAGTGTATGAAGTAGATGGATTAGAGTTTGCAGTAAATAAGAATAAAGAGAGTATTATTATAGATAGTATTGATAATTTTGATTTGTTCGGAGAAGATATTGCAAAAACAATAGACGTTGATGATTTTGAGGTATAAAAAAAGAGGGTAGCAGTTACGCTACCCTAATTTTATGCCCACTCAATCGAACCCCAATATTTCTCATTTTTAATTTTTTCATCTTTATCTGTGATTTTACAAACAGCGCAATAAAAGTTCTTTTTACTTGCTCCAGGTGCTTGATACTTGAATCTAATCCACCAATAACCATCTTTTTTAATGATTTGGTCGAACTTAACCCAATCATCTTTAGAATAAAGCCAAGAAGCCTCATCAACAACTTCCCCAGCTAATCCAGGTAAGCGTCTAACTTTAATTGCTGTGTTAGGGTAAAAGATACCACCCCAATTCCATACAGTCTGTTGTACTTGCTTTTGACCTGCTGCCACTCCACCGATTGGCTTGCCGTGAATGGCTCCTGCGATGTCTTTGGCATACCTATCATAATTCTTTTTGATGTAGTCCATGTCTTTTTGGTTTGTGATAAAGCCTAGTTCAGCAAGCCTGTAATTGACGTTAATTTCAGCAGACACATTTGCGTTCAACAAATCATTACGCCCTGTCACACCCCTAATTTGCCCTACGTTCGACTTAATAACAGACTGAATAGTGTTGTCTATCGTATCAGCTTTAAACTGTCCAGATATAATAACGTGTCCACCATTTGCCGACGCCCCTGCTGCGTCTAAATGAAACTCAATAATGGCGTCAGGCTTTTGTACATTTTTAACCCAATACAGACCATAGTCTCGACGGTTGCCAACTTGTTGACCATAAGCTGTATCTTGATACATATCTTGATTCATTGTAGAACCACCATATACATAAACGTCATGTCCTGCTGTGCGTAGATATTTGGCTACGTTAGGCACAATGTACTTACGAATAAAATCACGTTCATTTGTACCGTTACCAATGGCACCTGGGTCGTTATATCCATGCCCCGCAACAAGCACAATCTTGCGTTTAATCGCTTTAGGTGCCGAAGCGGGTATAAGATTTCTAAATGATTTCTTTTCAGCATAATGTAATCGGATAAACGTCATTGGATTGTCGTAATAATGCCAACGACGTGTTGCCGCTTCCCAGCCAGGTGCACCATTAACAAAACCACCGCCAAACCAATTTTGCTCAACAACCTCAAAACTATCTAATGTCGCTTGCGTAACAACCGCAACATGACCAGCACCATTGCCGTAGCAACCATTAAATACAACAATATCGCCAGCTTGAGGTAAAAACTCAGGCGTATTGTCGTACACGGTTGCTATACTTGCTAAAGTTTTGGCATTGTCAGTCGCAATATTTTTAGCATATAACCCATGCAAAACCAATCCAGTCATATAATAAAAGTAAGCATTCGCATAATCATAGCACTGATAGCCATAGCATTTATCAAAATCAAATTGTTTACCAACAGATTTATTAATCCAGTTGATAGCTTCATTTTTTGTCCTCATTCACTTACCTCCTTTATATATTCTGATTTATATCGTTGTATGGATTACTATTTTCAACTTTGTGCTTAATAGGTGCTTGTCCAGTAGCTTTCGTGTATTGCTTTTCTGCTTTATACTTTTTCAACTTCTGATTCGCCCAGATACCCTCTTTAGTTACCGGATTATCTTTGTACCAAGTCCATAATGCAGCGCCCGTTAAAATAAGCATGTTGATGTCATCTTCCGTAGTCGGAAGCGGTGACATATTGTGATTAGCCAGCCATTGATTAACTAAAGCTAAAATCAAAACAGCTGTTCTTAATATCATTGATTTATTCATTTAAACCATCTCCTATAAACTAAAAAAGAACCGACCTAAGTCAGTCCTTTTCTATTTTAATCTTAACTTCTGCAGTATCTCCTTCTAAATCTCTTGAATGACTAGAAGTGAATTCTTCTTTAATTTCAGTCGTCACAGAAGTGCCTTTCTCATTCTTGATAACTGCCAACTTGTCTGCAATTTCTTGCGGTACAAGCACGCCCATTTCTGCACAATTTTCGATGATAGACAATCCCTCATTTGCAATATAAAAAAAGATAGTAACGAACAGAATACCACCGTGAGTGCCTAAAATTTGATCGATAATGTTTGCCAACACAATAATACAAAAAATCAATAACTTGCGAGCGTAGCCGAACAATGACTTACGACTCCACAACTTATTGTTTTTTAACGCTTTTGCTAAACCAGTAAAAATATCTATTGCCATTAAAATCATCAAGAAGTACAACAACCTGATTTCTCCGGCATAAAAAAATGTCTTAAACGCTTCTGTCTCTGTGAAACTCACCGTCATTATTCAGTGTCCCCCTCAATAACATGCTCGACGTAAGGCTCGCCATTCTCATCAAACTTAGTACGTTCAATACTCTGTTTTACATAATAAGTTTTGGTGTTGTTCTTAAAGATTTTAGCTAGCATGTTTTGTAAACTACACGCTTGTTTTGCCTCATTTTCAGTTTCAAACTTAAATGCACTCGATACTGAAGACGTACGTGTAAAACCGTTCGCAAAATTTTGAGTTAGTGGGCTTTCTTCTCCATGCGCGTCAACTTCTACCAAATAAAATTCTGTTACTTTTTCCATAATAAAACCTCCTAAATTATTTATAAAAAAGAGCCTTACTCGTTCTGAGCAGGCTCATTTTCATCAGTTGTTAATTGTTGAATGTAAGCTTTCAAATGCACATTCTCTTGCATAAGTCTGTTAACTTCACTTTGAAGCACAGTGATGATGTGGGTATTATCAAGAGTAACTCCTTGTTGTTTATTTTCCATTTTTCAACACTTCCATTTCAGATTGTAGTTTTTCAATTTCTTGCATTTGTTTCTTCACAATCGGTATCAGATGAATCCATAAGCGATCATATTCGATACCTTCAATCTCATCGTCTTTACCCCGCGTCACAAACTCATTTAACCCAACAGCTTCAACGTCTTCTGCGATAAGCCCTGCATAACGTTTTAGTTTAAACTCTTCTTCCTCTTGTCTTTCGCCAGTGTAAATTTCTTTCGCATACGTTTCAGCTTCGAATCTGTCAAACCATGTCTTGATATCTAAATCTAAAATCTGTTTAGAATGCTCGTACTGTTGCACATCATCTTTGAACTGACGCTCTTGTGATAACTTATACTTACTCGCTGACGTTGAACGTCCGAGTGTCCCATATTCCGTAATAAAAACATTTGACGCACTAGCATACGTGCGATTATATATTGTCTCTGACGTAATGTAGTTACGATAAACATTAAGACCAGTCATAGATTTAGTTTTGGCGTCATAACCTAAAATTTTAACAGCGTTATTTGTGACAACGATTGCTGAACTATCTTTATTGTTGTACTGTATAGACACGCCGTACTCATTCGCATTCGTTTGTCTAGCTGATAAAAATAATCGATGTTGAACAGGTGCGTTGAAAGGACGAATGTACGCCGCTTCTAAAACATGGTTACTATGAATAACAATATCTTCGTTATACAAAAAACCTTTAGGGTGCCCTTCAAAGCCTCTGCTCCACATCATTGCAATGTTGTTAGGATCCGTCTCTTTCAGCTTATTCGTACGATAACTAAAAGCCATAAACTGACCATAATCAGCCAAATTCAAACTGATACCTTTCTGATTACCGGATTTCATAAAAGTAGCACCAAAATTCCCAACGTAATGAGAACCATCATAAAAATGGTGCCCCACCCCATCCAACAAACTTGTACGAACACCACTAGATGAAGTCTCTAAACCATCCGGCGTAATGTTGACCGAATTTGTGATTCCGTTAAATGCCACTTTGATTTTTTCAGATGACAAGTTCTTAATCGTCGTACGGCCGTTTTCTATCAGTACATCTCCATCATTAATTTTAATTTTTGAACTATCAATTCCGACACCGTCTGAACCAACATTAAAAGATTGGATGTTACCATTCTCATCATAGATATAACTAAGTCCTGTTGTATTAACTTTTAATTCAGACAAGACACGTGATAATATTTTACGTGACGCATTAAACTCTTCAGCAGTCACACGTGCACTAATTTCCCGCCCATTTTGGCTAACCTGAGTTTCTAACTTATTGAGTGACGTCTCAACATCTTCCTCAGCTTTTTTATAGTCTGACATCCATTTACTTTTTTCTAATTGTGGTCTGGACACATAGGGTAAAGTTGTATTTCTATCATTAATACTTGTGAAGTACACACGTATCAACGTATAATCCTCAACTCTAAACGTTCTAGAATAACGTTCCACTTTTTCGGTTAACTGTTGTGGCGTAGCACGATCATCAAACAACGTTTTTATTGGCGAAAAGTCTGTACCATCCGCTTTTAACAAACGGACAGCTACGTACATCCCTGTCTCCTCTTCACCCTCTTTAAAAGCATAATATGAAAGCGTGTAGTCGTTGTTAGGCTCAACTTTCACATTTTGACTCATCCAAACCTGACTTAAATTTTCTTTCTTCAATGCAGCAAAAGTATTACCGTCTTTTTCAATAGTAGAAAGATTTTTAAAGCCACTTAAATCTTCAGTGCCCACCAATAAATTACGTGTGCCTAGTTGCGTGTTTTTATAATCCTCTAAAGTCACACGATCATTGATTTCATTCGACAATTGTTGTCGCTCACTTTCCGCACTTTTCAGTCGTGCAACAATATCATTTTTATCGGTTGTATAGTCAGATTTATTCACTTTTGAATTAATAGAATCTGACATCACTTTCAACTGTGACTGTTGTTTATTAACTTGTGTTCTCAATGGCGTCAGCTGGTCGTTTAACATACGATTAACTTCGGTTTTAGTAGCAGTCAATAACAAGCTCTCTTGCAACTGTTGTAATCCACTTTCATTGCGCTGAACAATGATACTTAAAGGACTTGTAACATCATTAATAATTGACTCTTGAACACCACTGATAGAACTTGATAATTCTTTTTTAGTCCGTTCAAACTTACTATCAACATCAGTTTTTAAATTTAGCGCTTTTGTGTCCGCATACTTTCTTAAGTTTTGAGCGGTCGTCTCAACGTTTTCCAGAATTTGTTGTTCTTTAGCGTCTATACGACCATTTAAACTTTGAGTTGTACTATCTAGACGTTGTTCAACATCAGCAACAGACTGACTAACACCCTCGATTGCCGAATTTAAAAGCCTACTTGTGATTTCACTGATTCTAGTTTCATCTGGAATATTAGACGTTAAAGTTTGGCTACTAGCGTCCCAGCGCCCGCCTGGAATAACCGAAGCTACTTTATTCATCGCATCATTAAATTTCTGATCCGTATATTGCGATTGCAGCAACTTAAAGCGTGCATCAATCGCACGTTTAGCCGTTTCAATTGACGTATATAACGCTTGTAACTTTTCTCTGTATTCCAAAAAGAAAGCCTGCGTATCGACTAGCTTACCAATTGTAGCAGTCTCAGACGTCATACTATCTAAGTTAGATTTAATTTTGTTAAATACGCCAATCGTTTCATTCAATTTAGCTTGGACATCTGCTTTTAACTTTTTGCTTACAAAATACTCTGAATTAACAACTTCCGCCACTTCTTTTAGCAACTTACTATGTTGGATATTTAAGTTGATAAAAGTATTAGTTAGCTCACTATACATAGCTTGTTCACGTGTGACAGCACCAACATCATCCGCCTTTTCAGCAGTCGCATTATGCCATTCTCCATCAAAATAACGCCGCAGAACACCCACTTTATGATTACTCGTATCAAACCATAATGTGTCGTTAACCGGATTGGCAGGCGCTTCATCACCTTTAAAAATCTTGCGCTCAAAATACTGTAACTCGTTATCTAAGCTTTCACGAACAATCGTATTCACATTTGTAAATTTGTCATTCATTTTTTGTTGAAAGTATCCTAATTTACTTTGAAAATATTTAAGCAAGTCACTCTCTTTAAACTCGACAATCTTACCGAATTGGTACGTACAATCACCACTAATTAAATCATAGTCAAAGCCAATCACTTCACTTTCAGCATATAAAGCTGGCGTAAAATCAGTGTTTTTAATTCTGACTAAATCACCAAAACGAACGACTTCATGTGGATATTCTCGTTCAATATTAACAGTACTCACTTCATATGAAATCGCTGCTGACTTATGCTTATTTAGCTCAGTTCTAGCAAGCGTTTCAAGTCGTTGTCTAGTCATATTGTCGTCTTGTGTTTCAGGCTCGTAGACACCCCAAATATAGCGTTGTGGCAAACCTAACTGCTCTTGTGCACTATCATCCACCACAATTAGCTCGATACGATTACTATTTTCCTGTTCGGGTCCAAACGCATAAAGCGCCGTTTTAACTTCTGAAAAGTCAACTTTACGCTTCATGCTCAATAGGTCTTTACCATAAACGATTTCTTTACCTTTAAATAAAGGCGTTGGCTTACGCATATTCACAAGACGCTGTGTTACTTCATATCCGTCAACAGCAATTTCATAATCTGCAACAACTTCATGCGCCGTTTCAAGTTGGCTAATCATTTCTAAAGGTGTTCTAACAGATGTCCATGAGTTTGTTTTAATGCCTGCAAAATCACAATCACCAACAGTCCAACCACTGTCTCGTAGCGTCTCCGATAACTTTTGATTAACTGTCATCTTCTCATATTGACCTGCCGGAATAGGCTTAGAAGTGCTGATATCGACAAGGTAAGACGCTGTACACTCAACTTCCATGTACTGTCCTGTGTCTTCCGCATGATCAACGATAAACTCACGATATGAACCGTTTTGATCTTGAATTAAAATACGATTACGCTCTTTAAACTTAGCACCTTTTTTACTGAGCACCACTAGATTTAAAGTCTCTGTGTCAGCCGTACGACTATACATCGCTTTTAAAATTGCATTATCATCACGACTAAAAAAGTCTATGATTTGTCCGCTATAATTCAAAATGTGTATCAAGCGACTACCTCCTTTCTACAAAATTTCTACAAAAACCTGTCTTGCCATTTAACTGTCGTATCAAACGTTTTTGGCGGATAAATAATCAATTCAGACGTACCTTTTTCGATTTCAAAATAATTAGAAGCCAAATCTTTAAGATGTAATGCGTCATCATCATTAATTGTTACAGCCTTTTTCAAAGTATCTATAACAATCTTATCGCCTTTACGGATTTCAATTGGGGTAATGTCTGATTGGCTAGGCAACAGCTCTTGAATACTAAAACCGAGAATACTGTGCCATAAATACTTGTCATATTTAGCAGCCTTACCACGATACATTCGACAAATACGGACTTTACGTTGATACAAATTACCCCGATCCACAATCACACGTTCATCTTTACCAATTGCTAATGGCGTGCCTCGTCTCCCATCTGCATACACATCGAAAAAGTAGTTTGTAAACTTAAGATTTTGACCTTTTCTTTCCAAAAACATATAAAGCTGGATAGTTTTTAATTTTTTATAGTAATTCGGCACATCACGTGTATAAACCTTACGAGCACTGCCATGCTCGTCATACGCATACACGACAATCTGAGCATTGTTGACTGTAGCACTCGTATTGACATACACAACACTAAATTGCGTTCTGTTATTTTCATCAACGAGATAAGCAACCGCCTTACCCGTCCCAATTCCCCACTGGTGATGAATAGACAGTTTGAAACGTATTCTAAAATCTTGAACCGATTTGTTTAATGTTTTGTACACGGCAGGACCATGCCAATCCGTTTTCGTGTTCGATCCCCAGGTTTTGGGATAAATACTTTCGCCAGGCTCGGCTACTCCGAACGTGCCACCCATTGCATCGCCTCCATCTAAAAAACGACCAAAACTTGTGTCATTTGGCATAGAAGCCCACAAACGCAAACCACCATTATTGAACTCGTCGTTAAATAGATAAGGCGCTATGTCTTTACTAACTTTATTAGCATCTTCTGACTTACCAATCATAAAATAATCTTTATCACCTTTCGCAATCATAAAGTTAGTACTATCTTTTAGCGCTCTTGCTTCAACAATGATAGGCGTTGGTGCTGTACCTAGATTAACAACCGAGACAGAATCACTAATCGCAGTGTTTTGATTGGCATTAACTGAGTATTTGTAAGGGTCTGTAAGAACGATTTTAATTTTAAAAGTTATGATACCTTTTGTATTAGTTACTAATTCTATTGGACCATCAAAAAATGCATTCCAATACCAATCTTTTTTAGAAAGTTGTAGCTTAACCGGTTCATCATAATCAAAAAACTTAACTACCTCTCTTAGTATTTGATCATGCGTTTTATGACCAGCCAGGTAGTCATTACGCACGATTAAAGGTAGTTCAAATTCATAACCTTCTAATTCTCTAGACTTTCTAACTGCGCCTACACGTCCAGGTACACTTTCGACACTTGTGACAAAATGAAACGAGGGTATTTGAAACCCTCGCTCAATAAATAGCCAATCTAATTTTTTATTATTAACAATTACTGTTTCATTAGCCACTATGCTACTTCACCACCTCTAACTCAATTTACTTTTTATATTTTTTTAATTTATTTTCAAGACGTTCACGTTTATCTTGAAACCTGTTGTGCACACGTTCCATTGAATCCTCATCAACAATTAATTTCTTTTTAGCGATTTCCATTAACAATTCCATTTGTTTACGTTGCTGATCAATCTGTATTTGTTGATTTTGAATCATTTGTAAAAGTAATGACGTGTTGTCTGAATCTCCGGATATATTTGGTAATTGTCCAGGACGTTTGTTTTTTGAATTCTTACTATTAGTAATATTGTGTGCTGCTAATGCTATTAATTTCATCGCATCTGATTTTTTAGACGGATCTGTTGGAATAATGTATTCCGGATAACCGCCTTCTGCAATGTTATACCAGCCAGGACTACTAATAAGACCACCGCTTGCATATTTTTTACCACGTAAGAAAGTGGCTGGATTAATCGTATTTCTGTTTGTAATAGATGCGGAAGGAGGAGATTCAACTTGGTAATGCAGGTGAGGTCCCGTTGTCCATGCACCACTATTACCTGTTCTTGCAAATGGTTGTCCTTTTGTTACACGCCCTGTTTTAAATACGCTAGATAAATGCAAGAAGTATTCTGCAAATTTACCCGCAACTAATCGTGCAACCAACCCACCACCGTAGTTGTGTTGACGACTTACGTAACCACTGCGTGTCGCTCTTAAAACTGTGCCATAAGGCGTTCCATAATCAATGCCATAATGACGACCACCATTAAATCCATAACCTGCTACTGGACCACCTGGTGAATAAGGAGTTGTGATTGTGTAACTAGTGAATGATGATCCATCGCCACCCATTGCACCTTCTTCTAACGCCTTTTTAAATATATTTGTAATAGATTTTGTTAACATTTTCAGTGCTGCATTCATAAAGTCTCTGAATAATGAACCTTTCAGATTATTAAAATTAACACCAAATTTATCAAGCATTAATCTGACTAATTTTCCAGGATTAGATGCGAATTCAAAAATGTCTTTGCCAAAAGCCATTGCGTCATCTATTACATCTGTGACAGTGTCTAAAATACTACCTGCACCAGTACCAGTCGAAAATCTAGGTAGGTTTTTCGGTAGTTTTTTGTTATTTGTAGGACTTAAAAACTGTTGAGTCTGCTTACCATTATAGACTTGACTGCCTTTAGGTAACATTGTCAATGTGTCTGTGTCAGGCGTAATAACCATATTACCATTTGGATAACGAATCATTTCATGCCTAAATCCATTTGATCCGTTGCCACGACCTTTATCGCCAACAACCGCTAACGTATCATCATTAACTTTGCCATTGGTTACAATATTATGCGTTGTTGTATGCGTTGTCCCAGCAGAAAAGTATGGTATTTTAGACAAGCCAACTTTTCCACCAACCCAGTTAATTCCTTTGATAAGCGAATTAATACCACGTTTCACCGCTCCGACCATTCCGTTAATATGACTTTTGATTCTTCCAATAATGGAACTCAAACCACTGGCCATGTTATTAAAAGTTCTACGCACAGAACTCCATAAGCTACTAGCAATGCCTGTAACAGACCGTTTAATATAGTTCCATGCATTAATCATCGTCCATTTAACACGATTAAATATCGAACTTATGCCTGATAACATATTATTAAAAGTACGTCTCACACTTGCCCAAAGATTAGAAGCTATGTTTGACACATTACTTCGTATATTGTTAAAAATATTGATTAGAAACGATCGCACATTATTAAAAATTGAACGTGTACTACTGTATAAATTTGACCAAACGTTTTTTACAGCGTTCCACATCTCTGATGCTTTACCTTTGACTGTATTTTTTACATTTTCCCAGATATATACAGTATAATCTTTTATAGCTTTCCACTTATCGCTAATAGACTTCCAGATACTGTTAACAGAGGTCGTAAACCACACTGTAAAAACATCCCATAAGAGCCTTGTTCGCCCCCACATGTTTTGTAAGTATGCTAGCGTTTGATTCCACCATTTTTCAGAGTTAGAGTAAACCCTGCCATTTGATAAATCCATTTCAGTCTCAATGTCTTGGTTATTCTTCTTAACTCCGTTAATGATTTTCTGGTGGTTCTCATCAGCCTTTTGATTCGCCTTATCATATCTATCTTGAGCATTTTGAAGAAGACGGTTCTTCTCATCTTCAGATAATCCAACCATCTGGTTAATGTTGTCTACTTCTTGATCATAGCGTTTCTGGTTTTCTTTTTTCGCTACATCTCTGGCTTTTACTGCATTCTTTACGATAGATTCTGCTTCTTTTAGACCGTATGCTTCTCTATTCGCTGACATTACCGATAAAATGCGTTCTTGTTCTTTATGTGTTGAACTTAACGTGCCAACAGCTAAGTCTCGTTGCTCGTCATATAGCTTGTTCAACTCTTTCATTTCTTGACCTGTTAATTTACCATCTTTAGCTTGCTTGTCTACAAGTTCTTGTATACGTGCGCTAATTTCTCTTATCCTAGCTTCGCTTGTCGCAAACTGCCTTTTAGAGCGCTCCATAATTTCCTGCTCATGTTTTGCAGTTAATCCACTATTCTGTTTAAAAACTTCTTCTTGAATGTTCCGTTGTTTTTCAGCTCGGATGTTTAACTGGTTAACAAGTTCATCTGTCATACTTTTTTGGATGTTAATCAGTTCTGTTTTCTCTTCGAAAGTAATACGGCCATGATTGTTTTTAATTTCAGCTAAGATTTTATCTGAGTCTTCAGAGTACTTTACAAAACCTTCTAGTGCTTTTTTAGTACTTTTTGAAACACCTGAACCTAAAGCGTCGCTAACATCTGTAGCTTTATCTTTAGCAGAAGCAAGCACCTTCATAATTTTTTTGAATCCAGATTTATACAAGTCTAGTGCGACAGCGCTCTTTTTCAATAAATCATCTTTAGGTAAACTATCGCGCCAATCTTTGAAATATTTGATAGAGCCTTTCACTGTATTCGTCAGTCCTGATAGAATTTTGCCTCCGAAGACTTTAATAACGTCTATCAGACCATCTATTCCATCTCTAAACCAATCTACTTTTTTATATGCAACAACGAAAGCGGCTCCAATAGCTACAATTGCTGCAATAGCCCAACCGATTGGTCCTGATAAAGCTGTAACCGCTCCGCCAATCATTGGTATTTTAGTGATTAGTTGTCCTATCCTAGGCAATGCTGACTTAATACCACCATTGAATAAATTAAAAAAGGCAGCTCCGCCTTTTGTACCATTCAACACCATAACAGCTTTTGCTATGTTTGTGATTGCTCCTCCCAATAAACCTGCACCGATCAGCAGTGGAGGTATAGCTGCAGTCATTAGCGCAAACACTGTAATAGCAATCTTAGTAACACTGCTTGTGTTTTGAAGATGAGTAAACAATGACGTAAATGCATCTGATACTTTGATAATCAATGGCGCAAAAGCATCACCAATAGTTCTTAAGAAGTTAATAAATGTATTTTTTAACACTTTTAACTTAGAACCCATTGTTTCATAACGAATACTGGCTTCATCAGTTAGCGCTGTATTCTTTTTCCAACCCTCAGCACCTGTTTTTAAAGCTTCATCAAGTACTTTATGATTGTTAGCCATACGGCGAATTGTATCTGCTTCACGAATACCTTTGATGCCTACATCATCGAGTGCTTTTAAGACACCTTTTGCGCCACCTTCTGTTTTAGACAACCCTTTAACAAACATTGATAAAGCTTTGGACGGATTGTTTTCCCAAACTTGCGCAAATTGTTCTGCAGACACACCAGATGTTCTAGCAAAGCTATCTAATGTGTCACCACCATCTGCAACCGCACGCGTCATTTTGTTGAAGATTTGCGTCATTGCTGTTCCGCCAGCTTCTGCCTCAATACCAACAGATGACATAGCTGCCGCAATACTCACAATTTGATCAGCGCTTAAACCTGCTTGATGTCCAGCACCTGCCAATCGTTGAGCCATTTCAACAATTTCTTTTTCTGTTGTAGCTGTAGAGTTACCTAGCGCCGTTACTGTACTACCTAAACGATCGACGTCTTTAATAGGCATTTTTGCAGCGTTAGCAAACCTCGCAAACTCTGTTGCAGCCTCTTCTGATGTAAGATTTGTTGCCACGCCTAAATCAAGCATCGTTTTCGTGAAAGCAGTTATATCTTTTTTAGCTACACCTAGTTGTCCAGCGCTTTCAGCAACTGCAGCAACTTCTGTTGAAGCGAATGGCAATTTATTACTCATATCAGTAATTTCTTTGCTCATCTTGTTCAATTCTCGTCCAGATAAATTGGTTGTTTTAGCTACACCCGCTAATGCCTGCTCCCAATCAATAGATGCCTTAATCGCACCACCCATAGCTGCGATGGTCGGTAATGTCATATAAATCAAAGCACTTGAACCAACGGAATGCATCGTACCGCTAATGTTACGAATTGAGTCATTATATTTATTTACAGATTGGATGCCACGACCAAATGCAGTAGCACTTAGTCTTTGTGCCCTCTGCTGTTCAGCAAAAAGTTTTTTATACTCTATCGACGTCTGCTTAATTTCAGACTCAAGTTCATTCATCTTAATCTTTTGTTGTGCAATAGCACTTGCTAGTTCTCGTGCTTCATTGCTATTTTTGCTTTGCGCCTGTGCAACAAAATCATATTGCATTTTTAATTCATGCAATACCGTTTTTTGTTGAGACATATTCGTATTTAACGTGGATAAATGCGCTTTATAGGCTCTAACGCTTTCACCTGCATGTGATAAGTTACTACGTGATAAAGACAGAACATCATTAAAACTTTGCATTTTAGCACGTATTTCAGACATTGTAGAAACGCCTTGTTTTTGTTCCATCTCTAAACGGTTATGCGCATTAGTTGTGTCTTTCAACTGACTGCTTAACTCTTTTAACTTCACACGTTCTTCTGTCAATTTTAAGTTCAATTCTTGCGCTTCATTACTTGTAGATCCATACTGCCTTTTAGCATAGTCATATTGTCTACTTAAACTTTGTACAATCAGTTGCTGTTGCTTCATGCCATTATTTAATTCAGATATGTGTGCTTTATAGGCTTGTGCAGTTTGCCCACTTAACCTAAATTTAGAAGCACTGATTTTCAAAGCATTCGTTACCGACTTTATCTGCTCACGAATTTGACTCATTGATTTTGTCATCGTGCTTTGTTCCATCAAAAAACGTTTTGATTCAGCAGTCGTCTTTTTGTACTGACTTTCTAAAATGCTTAATGATTGCTTTTCTTGAAGAATCTTCTCTTTTAACTCCAAAGCAGCTTTTGACGTAGCACCTTGTTGCTTTGAAACCAATCTGTATCTAGCTTCTAGGCTTTGGATTGTTCGCTTATGCTTTTCAATGACTAGATTCAACTGTTTTAAATAATTATTATAGCTTTTAGTCGATTTCTCGCCCTTTTCAAAAGTCATATTCGCAACATTCAATTGTCTACGCATCGTGCCTAACACATCATTTACCTTTTCCATAGAGAAAACAGTATATTTTGTGCTTCCGCTAAATCTACGCAACTCTTTATCTGTTTGAACCAACTGACGTTTATACATGTTCAACGCCCTATGTTGCTTACTGTATTCTGTACGTAAACGCTCTGCGTGTACGCTTGTCTGTTGCTCTTCTTTAGACATCTTCTTTAATTGCGACTCAATGTCTTTCATCGAATTTTCTGTGACTTGAATACCTTTAGACAATTCTTTAGAACGCTGTTTTAAACTAAGCATAGATTTGTCAGCGTGTGCAAAATCATTGGAAGATCGCTTCATTTCTGTACTCAACGTTCTAAATTGAGACTTGATTTGACTTAACGTTCTTTTAACACCTATATCTTCCATGTTCATTAAAATAGAAAAACCTCTGACGTTATTAGCCATTTATTAACCTCCTTTCACAGAAAATAAAGGAGCTATAAGCTCCTTATAATCCACTCAATATTGCATCAGCTTTTGTATCAGATATGACTTTATTAGTATGTCTTTCATCAAGAATTTGAAGTACATAATAGAATGGCATTTTTAACACGTCATTGATGTCTTTTCCTTCCTTTATCAAATCCCTTATAACAATATCTAAATTTTTCAACATACCTTGATACGTCAAATCTTCATCTTTAAGCTGTTTTAACTGATGCTCTGAATAAACTTTTTTGTTTCTTCATCTTGCTGACCGTTAGCAATAAATTCTACTTGCCTACGCAAAGTATCTAATGCATCAGGTGCATGCAGACGCGTTTTAATATCTTTCTTCGTTAATTGCTTACCATAAATCTTCACAACAATATCAATTAACTTATCAAGTTGCTCTTTGAATGACATTTCTTTTTCGCCCATTTCAACTTGTTCCAGTTCCGACATAATGTCAATAGCACCATAAAGCACATCTAAAGGGATAAAATGAGGTGTCAAGAATGTTTCTAATTTAATCTCTTCTGCGTTCGGATTTTCTACTAATTGAATGTAATTACGTTTTAATTTGTTAGACATTTTAATTACTCTCCTTGTTTATCTAATCTTTCAAAAAACGGTAACTCATAGCCCGCTTCTTGTAACTTTCTTTCATGTTCATTAATGTACTTAATCGTTTTGTTGATTGTTTCACCTTGTTTAAATAGTTCTTGTGTCTTTTTATCCTTGCTAGATTTTAAAACTTTAAACTTTGCCATATGGTCACTCCTTTTTAACGAGAGTTATTTTTGTGTCATACAAAAATAGGCGACCGTTTAAAGTCGCCTTAAATGTTCATTTTATAATTCACTTGATACTTCATCTGCTTGTTGCAGACCATTTTCATTACCTAATAACCGTTTGAAGAATTCATTTTCATCTGCACCGTCTAAAGATGAATCAAACATAATTTTACGCTTACCATCAGCAATTCGATGCATTGCAACACCTTCCGATTCTTCTGAACTGAACTCCCAGTTTTCTTCTGCAGTTTTACCTTCAATTTGTGGATCAGAGAACATAACTTTTGTTAATCCGACACGTTGGAAAGTGCCATCTCGACGCTCACGCTTAAACCATACCGCAACGTAGTTGTTCTGTTTACCTTGTTCTTCCGAATACACACCTTTTTCATCGTAAATTTCATTAAAAATCAATTCACGAATTTCTTTCGGAAAAGCATGCATTGTCATGCCGATTTTACCTTCTCCGTCAGTGTTACCTGATTCAATAATACTACCATCAGCATATGCATTTTGAACCTCTCCGCCAGTTTCTACTGAAATTTCTTGAAGTCCACGTGTTTGTGTGATTTTTTCATATTTAATTGTACCATCAGGATCATCTTGCTTTAATAAAGCAAAACCTAAATCCTTAATATTAATGTACGCTTTTGGTGTTTTTGCATATTTTACCATTATAATTCCTCCTAATATTCATCATTATAAAAAATAGCTTCATACCGCCTTGTAGAGCGATATAAGCTAAATTGACTATTAAAATCATTTCCTAAGTTTGCAACCAATTTAATTTTGTCAGCATTCCATAAAATTTCACTAATTAAATTTGAAATTTCATTTCGTAATATTCTCGCATTATATTTTTTAGACACATTAACATACACATCAATCTGAAAAGCATAATTATACGCAATTCTATCGCCGTCAGCATGGGTTTCAGGCGTCGGATCGTCATAATCATCAATAATAATTGTAGGTTGTAACAAGTTTTGAGCATCAGGTGTTTTATTGAATTTAATATCGTTAGAACTGACTTTTTGACTAAGTCTTTCATCCGCTTTCAGCAAATTGTATACGTGAGTTAAAATATCAATCATATGTGCTTTTCCAATTCTTCTTGAATTTTTTTGAAAAATGATTCTTTAGCTGAACGCATTGCCCTATCAATAGCACCTATACCTTCAGGTTTGATAAATTTACCGTTCACTGAATGATATCCTTTTTCATTCAAATGCACGATTTTATAACGGTCATGTGGACCTTCCCAATAAACATAAATCGTTCTTTTTCCACCTTCCCATGCAGGCTTAGACAACTTCACCTCTCCGTATTCTGCGCCCGTATATCTAAAGTGGCGTATATTAGATTTTACTGCGTCTAACACAACTTTTCCTGCTTCTTCCAAAGCTAAATCATATATTTTACGCAATTTACGTACGCCAACTTTTTTCTCTATATGATTTAATACGGCTTTCTCATCAAAAAACACGCCCGACTTCTTAATACCTTTGCCTATTTTTACAACCATGCCACTTCACCTACAATCTTCATGTAATTATTAAATGTCATACTTACATGCTTAATATTAAAACGTTGATTTTTGTATATACCTGTTCTCAATTCTAAAAAATTAGCGGTATGAATATTTATGGATTTAGGAGGTTGTCTTAAAACAACAGTTACAACTTTGTTAGCTAAATCTAAATTACCCAGTCGATAATCTTTTTCTGTCGGGTCATATACTAAACATCTTGCCTTATAAAAAGATGAAACGCCTTCATCAAATGCTTCGGGACCATTAGCCTGGTTACTAAAAAATTCAACTTGGTCATTAAACTCATTAAATTTCAAGACAACACCTCCTTACCAGTTTTTTAATTTTAAAATCATACTTTGCAATGCTTTGTCGTTAAATTCCTTGTTATAAGAATTGTTTTCAATATAGCCTCGTGTTTCAAAATCACGTGCAATAATGTATCTAATCGCTATACAGTAAAGTGGGTACTCTTTTTCTCTTTCTGAATAAAGAGGGACACCACTCAATTCTAATTCAGACTTTGCTGATGCAATCAAAGTTTCAATCAATTCATCATCTAAATCATGATCGATATATAACCATTGCTTAATTGTCTGTAAATCCATACGATAGCCCCCTACACCTCAGGAACGTCTAATACTTCTTCATTGCTATTAGAAACTTCTAAGTTTTCTTCATTCCGTTCGATTTTTGGGGGTTTAGCTGGGAGTAACTTTAGCAATACGGAACGCACTATCTAAAATACGTTGTTGATCATACCAAGCTGTTAACACGAATAAATATTCACCCTTCTTAACATCTTTGTCAGTATCATAAGTCGTACCATCGTAGTTAATGCCAAAGTAATTAAAATCACCAACAATTGGTTTTACAGCTGCATCTGTAAATACGACAGGTTTTCCGAATACTTTTTCAGCAGGTGCATCAAAGAAGTTTGTTGTACCATTTGATAATGTTTTAACAACTTTTACATAATCAGAGTATCTCATGTAAATAGTAGCATTTTCACGATAATCTTCGTGCAAATCAGCTAGAGCATTTACAACTGCGTCATAAACATCCGCTCCTTCGATTTCTTTCACTTTGCCATTATAGAATGACATATGCTCTAAACCAGAAGCTGGAGAAGTAGCAAACGCATCTTTACGTTCTTTCGCCGCTAAACCAGATTGTAATGCATTTTCAACCCAGTTAACTAAGTCTACGTCTGAACCGTGAATAACTGTATCAGAAATCGCAGAGAATACCTTAAATTTGTTTGTACCAAACTTAACAGTATCACCTTTAAGTTTTAATTCTTTCGCAGTTTCTTCGTCAGTTATAAAGTCATCGTCGTCTAAAGTGAATGAAATGCGAGGAATCTCTAATCCTTTAATATTTGTTAAACGTGCTTTTTCACGTAATTGGTTTTTAGCAAATGGTTCAGATACAATTTCTTTTGATAATGTTTTTGGTAGTAATTTATCGCCACCTGAATCATTACCTGTCGGCAACGCATGCAATAAACGTTGCGCTTCTGTTGAAGGCTTTGCAAATTCATTTGGTAGTAAAGCGTGACGATAGAATTCCGCTTTAGCTTTAATCAATTGTTCATCTTTGCTTAATGTTTGGTAAGCACTACTATTACCTTGAACTTTTGCTTTTTCCTTTTCTTCTACTTCATTCACCTGATGTTCAACGATATTGTAGCGTTCTTGTAAACTAGTGCGCTCTTTTTCTAACTGCTTAATATCATCCATACTTACATTTGGATCTGTCGCTTTTTGACTCAATTCATCATTTTTGCTTTTTAATTGTTGACCAATCATTCCCAATGATTGCTTTAATTCATATAATGTTGTCATTTAACATTCCTCCTAAATATTCATCATGATTTTCAAACTTTCACAACTTTTTTTAATTTGATTGCGCATTTCTTTTTCTTCTTGTGACATAGTTTCTTTAGGTGTTTCAACCGTTGTAGTTCTCTCTAAACCTTCAATGTTTGTAATCTTGTCAACATCTTGCTCAATTGATTTAGGTACATGTTTAAAGAGTTTATATTGTTCTTTAGAAATACTTGCAGCTACCTCATTGGCACCTAGTACTTCGTCAATAAAGCCCATTTTTAATGCTTCATCTGCAGTTAACCAAGTTTCAGCTTCAAGCATTTCATTCAATGCTTCTTCAGATAAATTTTGTGCTTTATCTAAATAAGCTACATTGCTTGCTTTGTCTGTTTTGTCTAATAAATCTGCAGTTTCTCTTAATTCTTTGGCGTTACCCATTGTGTAAATCCATGAATTATGAATCATTAACAAACTATTTTTGTGCATAAAAATAGTGTCACCGCTCATGGCGATCACACTTGCAATCGATGCAGCTAACGCATCAACATAAATATTTACTTTTGCTTTGTGCATACGTAGCATATTATAGATTGCATGCCCTTCAAAAACGTTGCCACCAGCAGAGTTAATATGAACATCAATTTCACTAACATCGCCCAAAGCGTCTAATGACTCTTTAAACTTAACAGCACTGACATCTCTATCTCCCCATTCATAACTCACAATATCGCCATAAATATAGATTTCGCCTTTACTGTTTACTTTCTTGTTCATTTGGAAGTACGTTTGATTGCTTTTCATCTGTATCACCACCTTTCAAAGATTTACGCATTTCTAAAGGTATATCGATAGGATATAAATCGCCACTGATCAACGGCTTATCTCCATTTTCAACTGGCGGTAGATCTTCCCACTCACGAATCTCATTGATTGTGTAATAGCCGCTTCGTAACGCTTTGAAGTACACTTCAGCCTGCGTTGCACTATCCGCACGAAGATAAGATTTAACGTTAAATTTAAAATAACGACCTTTCTTTCGGTCGGTCAGTGTTAGTAATTTGCGGTTAAATTCTTCTTCATATTGCTTAATAATGGGTAATAAAGTATGTTGCAAGAAAAATCTATTTAATTCTTCATTTTTACTAAAGGTTGCTTTTGCATCTACATTCAAAAATATAGAAGGTATTTGGAAGACGTTTGCAACACGCTCTCTAGTTAAATTTTCAGATGCCACAATATCTTCTGAAACATATTTTCTAGGGAGTTGTTCGATTTCAACACCGGGTTCTCTGAATAAAATACCACCATTTTCTTGATAAAATGCTTTGAAATCGGTAATAACATCTTTGCGTTTCTCTTTATCGATGTTACTTCCATAAGTCAAAATGAATGAGTCAGGCTTGTCCATTTCTTTTAAATTGAACGAACGTAATGCTCTGTCGAAATCCATCGTATTTTTAAGTACATCGATAGGACTAATACCTTTTACCATATTAGACGCAACGATATGTTTAAAATGAAGCATATCGGTATTATGCACATATAAATGCTTTCCTGATGTAGCATGTACAACAAAATACAACTCATTTGAATTGTTTTCTATTGCCATTTCGACCACATCTGGGTTAAGTAAGAACAGCTTTTTAGGTTGAGAATAAACATCTCTCTCAATCAAAACATAAGCATTGCCTTTTTCGTTACGAACAGTTTCAATTTGATTTATAAAATCAAAACTACTCAAAGAATTATTCGGGGATACTGTTATCAAATCTGATACTTCTGTGTTTATCACTTCATAATTCTCATATAATTTGATAGGCATGCTTGCTAAGGAATTAGAAAGCTTTGTTATCGCTGAAAATATGGTTTCATTCGTTTCTAAACTGTTATTAATAACGCCCCAAAAACTTTTATTGCGCCAAGGCGTAAAGTCATACATGTTATTGACTGTATTGTCTACCCAATTTCCTACAAGCTTCTGCTTAATACGTTCAAAAAGATTATTTGCTATTTTAACCACCTCCTAACTTCTTAAATCTTTGATACTAATAAATTCGATACTGTTTTTCGAAGTGTCATTTACGATTTTATGCATAATATCAGTGTACGTGTTTAGTAATGCAGCAAATCCATCAATTTTACGGTACCTTCCTTGTTTGGATGGCAACCAGTTACCGTTTCGGTCTTTTTTCAAGTGAACATTGTTGATATACCACTTCATTAACGGATTATTATTGAACACGACTTTTCCATCTAAAAACATTTCTTTTAAATCTTTTAACGCAGGACTTAATGTCAGTGAGCCTTGCCTTGTTTCTTCTGTTGTAAACCCATGATTTTTTAATTCTTGATTTAATTTATAAGCATTAGCACGGTCATAACATATTTTCTCTACTGGGTGATGTTGGTTAATTTGTACAATCCAATCAAAAACATCTTGATGATCAATATATGGTTTGTCTTGAATGGTTAAATAACCATCTTCTTCCCACTCTCTATATGGTATTCGTTCATTCGAAAGGTCTACCTTGTGTTTAGGTATCCACGAATGTGAAAGTACTGCTATCCTACCATCGTTTAAAGCAAACGTTGCAACTGCAGCAGTGAAGTCTTCTGTTTCCGATAAATCATATCCAATCGTACATGGCTTACCTATTAATTCGTCAAGAGAAATCACATCGTTATTCTTTTTCAAAGTGTCGTAATCGATAAAACCCATTTCATCATTATTAACAAAAATATTAAATCGTTTTGTGACGAAATCACTTCGTTCCGCAGGTACTCGCTTTGCTTTTTCCCATTCTTCTTTCATTTCCTCTAAATTAATTGATACTCCTAGATTTGGATTTGCTTTAACCCAATTTCTAGAATCATTTATATCATCCGAATCATCTAAAGAGGCTAAAAAGTAAAATGTACGTTCATCTTCAACTGCACCGTCTAGTACATCTCTTCCTGCTTCAACCATGCTGATTAAGGGACCATCGAGAACAGTTCCAGCAGTAGTAATATATATTAACAAGGGTTGTTTCCGTGCAGCTCGAGAGTTTTTAATGACATTTATTAACTTATAATCTTTAAATTCATGGATTTCATCAAATACACCCATATGAGTGTTTAAGCCATCTAACTTCTCGCTATCGGATGCTTGTGGCATTATCTTCGAAAATGTTTTATCATAACGAATTTCATCCCTCAAAGTCCTAAAGTTTGCTTGAAGTTTAGGGCTAGATTGGATCATTGCTTTTGATTCATCAAATAATATTCTAGCCTGTCGCATTACATTAGCTAACAAATGAACTTCCGCACCATTTTCGCCATCTTGTGACACTCCATAGTTAGAAACTCCTGAAATCATCGTCGTTTTACCATTTTTACGCCCCATAAAAATTAAAGCTTCTTTAAAACGCCTAATTCGAGTTTCTTTATGCACCCAACCAAACAGGCTTCCTATTATAAAATGTTGCCAAGGTTGTAGTACTAAATTTTGAAAATCACCTTTGGAAGGTTTACAAAATTTCTCTATAAATCTGATAGGTCTATGTGCTAATTCTTCATCAAAAACCCACTTACCACCATTTTCCAAGTATTTTAAGTGTCTTTCACACTCTTTCGTTACATACTTACTTGCTATCATTTTCCCTTGAACAACTTGTTCTGCATACCATGTTGTTAACAATTTAGGCGACGGCTCATTTAAAATTTTAATAGTCACCAAAACCATCATCCTGTTGAACTACTTTTTCACGTTGTGCAGCAGTAAGTCCGAGAGATCTAAGCAAGTTATTAAGAACCTGTACAGTTTTTGTTAGTTCGATACTTAACGGATTTTTAACAGTATTACTTGCGCCCGCTTTGTTGGTGTGTTCAATCATTAAATCTGACTTTTTCAATTCGTCTCGTAACCTGCAATAAAATTCGTAAGTGTCGATATAAAGATTTATCAACAGATCGTCTGACTTTTGATAATCATCCACATAGCTAATCAATTGTTTTTTTGTTATCTTCATAGGATTTACCCCCCTTTCATGAAAATGGTTCGTGATTGCAAACGAATGGACCCGCACCGCTCCCAATAAAATGTTTATATACCAATGATGGTAGGGGGGGTATCTTTCGCATCCTGTCACTTCACACTTTCAAAATACGAACCTTTGTGTTTTTATTTTCGTCATCGTTCGAATCATTTGCATGTATTTGGTTATGGCATTTTTGACAAACAGATACTAAGTTATCTAAATCCAGTGCTTTATCAAAATCGTGATCTAAATAAATAATGTGATGAACAATCTTAGCATCACTTATCTTTCCACCTTCTAAACATTTTTGACATAAATAGTTATCTCTATCTAAAGCAATCTCACGAACCTTTCTCCATGCCTTAGATCGATAGAACCAATCATGTTCATATGTGTATCGTCCATTCTTATATACATTGTTATGCTTAGTCATAGCAATATGAAGCGGCTATCATTCCACTCCTACTCCTTTCATACGCATTAAAAAGACACCGCACAAACTAATGTACGATGTCTAACTGGAGTTTGAAATGCACGGATTTAAAAGATACATTGGGTAATAATGTATACTAACATAATACATAGATTACAACCGCACTTACAGTATGTCAGAAGTGCGCTTAGTCAAAGCTAACCCATCCAATACGTTTAGCTGTATCTCTCATAATTTTATTACGTAATCTAAGTACTGCATCTCTGCTGATAATCTTATCATCATCACGTTGCTTTGTAAGTTCATGAGCAATGTCTACCCATTCATAAACTGTAAGGTCTCTCTCCCAGTATCTATGCTCAATAATAAATTTCTGCTCAGCCGTTGCCTTGTTGTAGACATCTTCAATAGCTGACACTATCGCTGACAGATTACGATACTTGTTGTCATCATGTAGTTTAATCACTTCATTTTCTACTGGACTTCTTGGCAAGTTAGGTTTACCGCCCCCGATATTCTTGTCTTGCGGTTGATACAGTAGTTCGTATCTTCTATACGCCAATTGACCTTTGACATTATTATAATTAATCCAATACTCTTCAAGTTTAGGAATATCTGCTTTACCTAACTTCATCTTATACCTCCACTTAGTTTATAAACTCTACTTCTGTATTCGGTGGATACTTAACAATATTGTAAGCTTTATGTTGTGATTCTAAATACTCAATAAACTCTGCCTGTTGCTCCAGTGAAGGTCCTACTTGCTTAGTTATCGGTATTACGATGATTACTCTGTCTGCTCTTCTAAAAATAACTTTAAACATACTTGTCACCTCTTTTAAGCGTATCAATCAATCTATTAATCTTTCTATGCGCCTTTATGCCTACACGTTTATTACGTTCTAATTCTCGTTTCAAATTAAATATCTCCGTATAAGCAAAGAGAATTAGCATTGTTACTGCAAAATGTTCGTTATCAGTTAAGCTGCCGATAACTAATGTTGCTACCAATAAAATCACTATCCCAGAATGTATTAAACTTCTTCTGTTTGTATTCAAATTTATTAACAGTATAGCTAAAGTTGATGTTACTATAATGCCAAGCATTCCTAATCCATGCGCCACTACTCACTCACCTCCGCCCTAATACCATTTAAATCAATCTGATCTAACGAACTAAACAGCTCATCCACTTCATCGTTAGCTGTTAAACGAATGTACAGTTCATATACCGACATAACAAACAGGATTATTGTTATTAGTAATTCTGCTGTCTTTAGCATTCTTTTAATGCTCATTTTTCAACACCGCTTTTCTAACAACTTGATATACGTACTTAAAGAATCGATATAGTTGCTCAACAAATTCTTTAACACGTAAATACAAATACAAGTCATACATACTATTTGAATAAGTAATTTTATGATTCATCTTTTCAACACCTCTTTTATTTTCTCTAATATGTCTTTCTTAGACGTATCCTTTTTCAACGTCTGCTGTCCCGTCTTGTCTTGCATGATTACGCTCCATCTTCTTTTTGTACGCATTGATGAGTTGGTCAATTGAGTATAATCGATAGGCGATATCAATCGGTAATGATGAGCAAAGAAGGTAAAGCCACTCTTCTTCATCAGATCCTCTTTGATGTTCTTCAAGAATAAAAAGGCAAATTTCTGGATCCAAAAACATGTTCAGTAATTTTGATTTGTCAATAACTATATCTTTAGAGATACTTAAATCTATAACGTCTTTTAAAGACTTAAGTCTCACATCGCTCTGATTCGCTATACTCAAACCGAACGCTAACATATCTGCCAGCTCATCTAACTGCACTTCTAGTGGTTTACCTGGATTTTTCTTCCAGTTTTTGAAAGTCTCAAGTGTATTGAACCACTCAAAAAATTCAACAATGTAGGCGATTTTACTATCTTCTAAATTCAGCGTTGGTATTCTGTCATCGAATTCTTTTTGAATTAGAAGTAATTCTTGTAATTGCTCAACTGTTATTTTATTTGTCATTATCATAGACCCCTTCCGTTTTTGAAGATATTATTTGCATTAAGTGAAGCATTTCAATTTTTGTCATTCCAACAGATTTACACGCTTCTTGTATTGGTTTAAAATCCTTTTCATCTTTCATTGTACTAATCAGGTAGTCTGTCGTTTTGTGTGCTAAAGCTAATTGTTTAAACGCTTTTAAAATTGTATTTGCTAATAAAATTGACACTAAGATTTTAAAAGTTTTCATTTCTCATTCTCCTTTTCACTCTCTAAAATTTTGTTTAGCTTGTGCTGTATATTTATATAGCTAGTATTGTTGGTTAGCTCAAATCTTTTTTTGATGTGCCGTACAAATAAGTCGACTGCATACTCAAGCTTGTTTTTGTATTCATCACGTTGCTCTCGCACTTTAGCAATATCGTCAATCAATTCGTCTCTTTCTCGTTTAAACCGATCTCGCTCGTCAGATAGCTTTGCGACTGTTTTGAGCAATCTACTATTCTCACTATCTAACTTGACACGTTCTGCGCATAAATCTGCAATTCGGCGTTTGTAATCTTTACTCAACAAACTCACCTTCTTTCCAAATGAGCTTCAATTCATTGTTGTCTTGTTCAATATAGAAAGCTAAAGATATCGCTCCCAAAGCTTTTGAAAATTTTATGCAGCTATTAACGGATTGTGGTGATTCCCAATTTACATACTTCACATCTCCCACACAATTTTTTATTTTTTCAACTAAACCTTTCAGCTCAGTATCCTCATCAATTTCTTGATCAATTTCAATCTCAAAAGTATCTTCAGGAACAAAGTCGGCAATTTCAAAGTCTTCTATGAGATCTCCAGGATACACATCCGTTCCGCACCAGCCTAGATAATGTTTTGTTTCAATTTCATGAGATCTTATCTTTTTGAGCAACTCTTCAAGTCTAACTTTTTTCTTTACTTTGATTTTGGCCATCATTATTCTCCTTTCATAAAAACCAACCAGTGTGTTTTACTTCGTTTGTTTCCAATTAATGGCCGGTAATTAATATTCTTTAGTATTTCTGACAATTTGACTTGTTCTTCATTCCACTTGAAAATCAATGTGCCATTAGGCTTTAATACGCGCATACACTCATTAAAGCCTTGCGCTATATCAGTTGGCCATGTATTTTCTAGCTTTCCGTACTTTTTGGCCAGCCACGAATTTTCTCCAACGCTTTTCAAATGCGGTGGATCAAACACGACCATATAAAAACTTTCATCATCAAATGGGATGTTTCGGAAATCTCCTACAATATCCGGCTTTACTTCTAACTTTCTGCCGTCACACAGCACATCTTCAAATTCTCGATTATCCATAAAAACAGTTGATTTATGATTTTTGTCAAACCAGAACATGCGGCTGCCACAACATGCATCTAATATTTTGGCCATGTTACTCGTCCTCCTTTAACAAATGTGGATGTTCACATATGTTACAAAGCGATTCTAAACAATGATCTTTCATAATTTGATGTAATTCGTATTTCTCATGTGTATAAAGTAATTCAATACCAAAACATGCTTTATCTGACATCCATATTATGACACCATCATCACTAATTCTTTTGTCGTAACGATATCTAAATCGCACTATGTCACCCTCATAAACTTCTACATCATTTTCATCAAAAACCCCTGTCGCCGCCATAATGTCAACTTCGTCAAACGTAAGTCGATACAATTTCAATCCGAAACTCGACTTATCCATATTGATAAACGGTTCTGATACTAACAGTTCTCTTCTGTTAGGGTAGACCTCCAAAATGTCCTTATAATTAAACATTTTCTTTTGCTTTTCATTCCAAACTCTAAATTTCAGTAGCATCTTTGTTCAGCTCCTTCGCCTTGTTTCGTATAAATCGCACTCTCTGTTCGACTCTGTTAATATCTTCTGGCTTTTTCCATTCACGAATTATTTCAATCTCATCGTCTTTACAATTTTCATATTCTACAATTTCTAGTACTTCACGGACACTTAGGTATCCTATTGGCTCACACACACAGTTATTCGACAATACTGTAGCTAATTCAAATAAACCTTGCTCACCACCATAAGAGTAACTATTGCGAATAACACTTAATATATATGGAGATTCTGTTCTGAACTCATATCTCTCCCCATCCAGCCATTCGTGCTCAAAAATTAAGTACGGGGATTCTAAAAAACGTGTTTCAAATTTTGGCATATTAGTTCCACTCCCTATTCTTTTTAACGTCAGCACGATTAACCAGCATACTGACTTTGTTGTGATGTACTTTTACTACAAAGCCGTTAACACCTTTTGCCTCAAGTTCTTTTTGCAATTCTGTCGGCGACTTACCAACAGTGTTAATGCGATAACGCTGTTTTACAGTATCGCTAAGTTCACGTGTGCATGTTTCATTATTCATATTTTTGCTTACTCAATTCTTCGCTCGTGTATACATCGTGCTCTTTTTTAAACACTTCGAACTCGCTCCACTTGTACACACCGTCAAATTTTTTGTAGTACGGACCATAACCAAGTACACTAAAATAGGCTTCGGTTGGAATAACCAAACAAAATTTACTTCCATCTGATTTATACAAACGATAGCTGTTTAGCAGTCCGTATTTACTCATCTTTGGCGCACCAACATTCTATTGCTAAACCTAAAGATTCTTGAGCCTTTTTCAAATCTTCTAAACCATTTTTAAAAGGTGCTCTAATGATATATTTGGCACAATTCCCTACATGATAAGCAACTGAGCCTTGCTTATATCGTTCTGCAATTTTATTGATAAATGTTTTTGCTTCTGTTCCATCCGAAAAGATATAATGCTTTGGTTTTACGACGGTGCTTTCAACCTCTTTACTAGACGGTATTTTTTCCCATTTTAATTTGTAGGGAACGTATGCTGTAATGCCTACTAAATCGTCACTCATGAGAAATTTATCAGGATACAAATTCACTACTTTACCTAGCAAAAAACCATTTTCAAAAGTTACTTTCACCCTGTCTCCTTTTTTTAACTTCTCCATTCTAATCACTCCTCTAAATAAACTGAACATTGCCGTACAAATCTGTTTTCACTCTTGCTATGCCTGGTCTGCTCATCAGATACCTACCGTAATCACTCAATTTATGTTTCTGTGGTACTGTTTGAAGGTGAGGCTTAGACTTACGTAGTCTCTCTTCTCTGTAGCTTTGTGCACCTGCTTCGCTAGCTCTTTTATTGATTTCGTCTATCTCTTCACAGTTTACGGTTAGTGTTTCTTCACATGGATCTATGTCTTTAACTACAGGTTTAGCCATTGCTTCCTCAAGTGTCATACCTTTTGAAACACGTAAACCTATCACGCTTGTTGTTATGCCTTTAATCTCAAGCTCTAAGATTTTTTCATAAGGTATTTCAATGTCAATGCCTCTAATCTTAGACTTGAACACTATATTGTCTACTGATCCTACGTACTGACTGCTCAACTCCAATGCTAAGTCGATACTCCAGCCGTTTGCTAAACGCTCCTCAATAGTTGAAAGCGTCAGGGCTTTACGATCTTTTTTCTTTATCTGCTCTTTGGTGAGCTTCAGTCTCTTGTGATAGGTGTCGGTTATAATTTCTTTAATATCGACGCCTTGTTTCAATTTTTTACGAACAGTATTTTTCGAAAAACCACTTGCTTCAGCAATTTGTGCGATAGATACCGTTTGTCCTTTATAATCAATCTTTTTAGTCCTGTCATTGTGTATTTCAGGCAACTCAAGCATTGTTATCCCTCCTTATTTCTGACTTCTTCTATTCTCGCTCTGACTGCTCTCATCAAATCTTCTTGACCTAGCTTTTTATTTTGCAAAACTTTAAACACTCTCTGGTCTATTGTGTCGTCTGTCATAATATGATGAACTATTGTAGTATGCTTTTGACCTTGACGGTACAACCTTGCATTCGCTTGTTGATAAAGCTCAAGCGACCATGTCAGACCAAACCAAACGATAATGTGTCCGCCTTGTTGTAGGTTAAGACCGTGTCCTGCACTTGCAGGGTGTGCTAAAAGAATTTTTGCTTTTCCGTCATTCCATTTAGATTTGTAATCTTTATCATCTAAGGTCACGACATCATCAAAACGTTTAACTATTCTGTCTTTATCATGTTTAAAGTTGTAAAACAGCAGAATCGGTTGTCCTTGAGCTTCTTCAATAATTTCTTCCAGCTTATCTAGCTTTCTGTCATGAATGTGTCTGACTTCTTCGTCATCCGTATACACTGCACCATTAGAAAGCTGTAATAGTTTTTGACTTAACGACGCACCGTTTTGAGCTACAACAGTACCTTCTTCTTCCGACTCTAAAATGTAAAGTCTTTCAAGTTCATTGTATAAACGTCTCTCTTTAGGCTTTAAAGTCACAACTTGTTGTGTATCAACACGTTCAGGCATTTTCAAATAATCTTGTGCTTTCATACTTAAACAGACATCTTCAATCAACTTATAGATTTCAGCTTCTGCACCAGCACGTAAGTCCCAATTAAACACATGATCACTCACTTGATGAGTAGGTACAAAAAACCTCTTTCTAAATCTTGTGAAAGACTTGTCTAGACGTTCGCCAGAATCAATCAAATAGACCTGTGCCCATAAATCTAAAAGGCTATTTGGACTTGGAGTTCCTGTTAAACCGACAAAGCGGTTGATTAAAGGCAGTTTCTTTTTTAAAGCTTTAAACCTTTGGCTTGATGGATTTTTAAAAGTTGATAACTCATCTACAACAACCATGTCAAACGGCCATTCTTTTTTATATTGATTGCATAGCCACTTAGTATTTTCTTTGTTGGTCACATAAATGTCTGCTTCAGCATTAAGTGCTGCAATCCTTTGCTTGGGAGTGCCTAAAATTTTAGACACCTTTAAATGTTTTAAATGATCCCATTTATTTATTTCATCCGCCCATGTATCTTTCGCGACATTCAGCGGTGCTATCACTAGCATCTTGTTAGTATCCAATAACTTTAAAAGGCTAAAAGCGGTTAAAGTTGAAACTGTTTTACCTAAACCCATATCTAAAAACAGACCAAATCTTTTATTCTCTATCAATTTGTCAATTGAATATTTTTGATAGTCATGGGGTTTAAACTCCATTAGTCTTTTAACACCTCTTCCATAAATTCATCTACTTGCTTTTTCGACCATAAAACGTAAACGTTGTGGTCTCTGATTTCTAGCTGCTTATGAAAATATTTTTGTAGAGGGCTTATCTTTCCTTCTACTTGTTTCAGTTCTACAAAATATATCTGCCCTTTAGGCATAATCACAATCCGGTCAGGCACGCCTCTTGTTCCAGGAGACACCCACTTTAAGCATAGACCGTTTTGCTTTTTAACTTCTTTTGCTAAGTAGTTTTCTACCTTAACTTCTCTCATTCACTCACCTGCATAATGTATACAAAATTTATAGAGGTGTTACTGGTGTTACTCAAAAATTTATTTTTCCATACTAATAAGCTGTTAGGGGTTGCTACATTGCTTATATACTCCCTATCTTTAATTATTAATATATTAAGTAAATTTAAGGTAACAGTAGTAACACTTACCTTTTAGACTTAGAGCACCACAGGATAGAGGTGTTACTCAAGGTGTTACATTTGTAAATTTACACAGTAACATCAGTAACACTCTTAGAGAAATTTAACACTTTTACTGTTACTCCAAATCTACAGAAGTAACACTTCGAATAACATTGCAGTAACACCTAATTACGAATAATAATTAATATTTCTTTATAATAATTCATAATCCTTTTCTTTTTTAACGTAGGCTTTCTGTAAACCGTAATCTTTTCCAAACCTTAATTTGCCTTGCTTATTACCTTCGTAGTCTTGCCAATCGCTTAACTGCCTAATTGCGTTATTAATCTTTTTAACTTCCATCATTTGTCGACTATCGCCCTTATCTTTTCCAAAGCACTCAACAAATATCTCAAGAGCGCACACTTTATCACGTTCAACGTAATCTACTTCTCCAATTGGTAGCATGTCTACGTCTCCTTGATAGAAACGACGTCGATCAAAAATTCTTAAATCGTTCCAATTACTAGGTATTTTAGTTTTCAAGAACTCATCAATAATACCTACATAAGGTGAATCTTCAGTATGGCTACTTTGAATTTCGCGCATCTGTTTTTCCAGTTCAGGATTTAAAAAGAGTTCTTCGCCTTTTTCATAATAATGCTTAGCCTCTGCCCATATTTGATCTATATCGTTTTGGGTTAATTTAGACCAATTAGCTTCGACTCTTTCAGGATTAACTGTCATTGGCCAGAACCGACGCCCACCTGTTTCATCTCTCAAAAAATCTACTTTGTTCGTCGTTCCTATAAAAATGCATTGTCTTGGAAAATCTTCTATATAATGACCATATGCGACACGGAAGCGGTCGATTTGTTTCGATATAAAGTGTTTAATTGCCTCTACTTCTGCTTTACGCGTAGCTGCAAGTTCAGCCATTTCCATTAACCAAACACCTTGAAGCGCTTCATAAGCTTCCTTTCCTGTTACAGAAACTAAGCTATCTGAAAACCACGCACCGCCAAGCTTTTTCAATATGGCGGACTTCCCAACTCCTTGTGGACCATACAACGTAAGCATGTAGTCAAACTTACAACCAGGTTCCATTACACGTGCTACACCTGCAGTTAAGGCTTTACGTGTAGCCACTCTATTCACTTCTGAATCCTCAACACCTAAATACTTAACGAACAAGCGCTCTAGACGTGGTATCCCGTCCCAAGATAAAGTGCTTAAATAGTCACGCACTGGATGGTAAGCGTTTTGCAACGCAACACTGACAATAGCGTCTTTAGTTTTACCTGAATGGTGGATGTCGTAAATCTTTTCAATGTAGCTGCGTAAGCTACTGTCATCGCCATCTTGCCATTGTCTCGTCTTATTGCTAGTTTTCCAGGGCACCTTTCCTAGACATTCAATTTGTTTAGTAAATTCATTGAAAGCTATCTTGCCTTTAACATTAGGGTCATTACGTAAAATGATTTCAATATTAGGAATACTCGCTTTGAACGTCCCTTTTGACGTTATTTCCAAAGTCTCTTCCCAATCAGATTCATCAGTATCAATCATTTCAAAATCTTCAACAGCCGTCGCCATTCTATCGTTGATTAACTGTTTTTTAACCTTATCGTCTGTCTGCGCCTTTTGTTGCATAGCTTTATAACTTGGGAGCCTATTAACTGGTGTGTCAGCTTTAGCCTCTTCATCTTGAGCACCATATAAGTGAATACGTATTAGATCAAAACTATTCACTAATAAACCACTCACAGGGTCTGTGTTATGGTGTGAGTAGGCAAACTTGCCATTCTCGTATAACACTAAACCGCCAGCAGTTGAACCACCATGATATGTGTATCTATCAGCAGAATGAGAATCATACAAGTCTGAAATGAAGGTCTCAATCGCTTCTTCTATGGTGTAAGCCCGACAGAAAGCTCCTACGATACCCGGTTTATCTTCTGGGTTACCTTGCTTATCCGCCAAGCGTTTAGTTTTACTTTCTTCTCTTGATGACGTTGGCCACTCAAGCGTATCTGTCCAATCAAGATATTCATTTAATATCTTATCTGGATCTAACAGTGGCAAATCTTCATAAGTGAAGAAGAATTCAGCGTCCGCACTTGTTGACGGCCAATACATTAAACGGTGTGGTTGATAAGTTGTGTCATCAAAATAATCCATACCAACCATGTCCGCTACTTTGCGACCGACTGCTTCATACTCATCAGCATTTACGTTACGCTTCAGAGGTATCACTAAGCGTAATCTTGGACTTACGTCCCTATGCTTATGCGTAGAATATACGCAGTACGCAAAATCATAAAACATTGATAGTATATCCACCATATCTTGTGCTGCATAATCAAGGTCGAGCGTAAGCATAGAACGGTTCATCACTTTACCAGCACGTCGCTTACCTTCTTTTAAATAGCCCCCTACAAAACCCCCAACGTCTTTAACATCAGATTGTTCTGTCTTAGACATCTTGTTGTAGTCTGATAGCGATTCTTTCGTCCTAACCGTTCGAGCAAGTTTTTGCATAAAGTCAGACCAAGCCATGTTGTGATTTGTCCAATTCGTTGCCAGCCTGCTACTTGCGAAAGCGTATTGGATGTCACGATCATATTTGATTTTTTGTACTTGTTTAGCTTTGTCTAACACGTTCACACCTCCTCATCCATAGCTTCAATAGTGATTTCTAAATCTCTTACTTGCGCTTCTAACCCCTCAATATAATCAAGGGCATCGCGTATTAACATGTCTTTCGTTTCATCATCTTTAAAGTGGTTCTCGAAAAGCCACTTAGTGTCGTAAAACCTTTCTTTAGCACTCATAGGAAACCTCCCTCCTAATCTTTCATGTAAAACGGAGACGTGAATCCATCACTATTAAGATTTAAACCTTCCGCCCATTTAACCGGCTTACTCATTAGCATTTCAATTTCTCTCAAGCTATCACTATTTTTAGGCACTTCAACAATTACTTCATCATGCACATGTCCAACAATTTTGTAGCCCGCTTTCTCAATTCTTAGCATTGAGATTGCTAGTAAATCCCTAGCCGTTGCTTGTACAATATTCTCGACTAGCTTACCACCGTATGTTTTAAGGACTGACCATTTACGATTAGTGTTCAACCCCCTGTATTGAACGACTACCCCGCCCCATTCATTCTCGCTTAATTGAGCTTTTGGGTATGCAAGAGAGCGACCGCTAGGCAATTCAATCATTAAAAAGCCTTTCTTCATGTAGAATCTAAGTCCATGTGTATGATGAGTCTTGCGTGATCTAACTGTGTTAATCGCTGCGTCTTGGCAAGCTTTCCAAAAGTCAACGATATTAGGGTTAGCGTTTCGCCAACTATCTACTAAGCCTTGTAACTCACTTTCTTCAATGCCCATTTCTAAAGCACCCATTGCTTTTAACGCCCCGGGTCCACCTTGATATCCTAAAGCCAATTCAGAAACTTTGCCTTTTTGTCTTAAAGGGTCTCCTTTAGTAATCGACTCAACTGGTACACCAAACATTTGAGACGCAGAAGCTTCATAAATTTTGCCGTGTGTATTAAACACATCTAAACGCCATTGTTCTTTCGCGTACCAAGCAATCACTCTAGCCTCAATCGCAGAGAAGTCACTGACTGCTAACTCAAAACCCGCTTCAGCTGTAAAAGTTGTTCTGACTAATTGACTTAATAAGTCTTGAGGGTGCACATCAAGCAACAGATCTAAATCGTCGAATGCTTGGTCTTTAATAAGTTCGCGTGCAATTTCTAATTCAGTATCACTAATATAGTGCTTAGTAAGGTTTTGTAACTGAACACCACGTCCAGCCCATCTTCCTGTACCTGCACCATAAAATTGGAATAAACCTCTTACACGCTCGTCACTACACATCATGTCATGCATTTTGTTGTATTTTTTAACACTTGTCTTAGACATTTGTAATCGAATTTCTAGCATCTGCTTAGCCTTGCCTGTCGCAATTTCTAAATAGTCTTGAACGGTTTTCTTTTGAAGATTAGGAATGTCCAAACCTTGTTCATCATTCAACCATTCGAGCAGTTGTGTTGGGCTATTAGGGTTCTCTAAACCTGTAATTTGAATTGCTTTTTTAAACAGTTCATCTTTACTCTGTCTATCGAGTTCATTAGCACCTAACATTAAAGCTTTTGATAGCTTAATGCCTCTATCATTAATACGTTGGTCGAGTGACCAATAAGCCTGTTCTAGTTTAGGCACCGGAAAATCTTTAATCTTTTCAGCAATCGTCATCTCAACCTCAACATCGCGGATACAGTAATCCATAAATTGTTGCCATTTATCCGGCGCATGTTGTGGCAAGTTACGATTTCTCCCACCATTGGCTTTGGTGGGTTTACACGGTACTGAAAAGTACTTTATTAGGTTCTTACCTGCAGTATCTTTTTGGTTTTGTAGATTTAAAACTTGACCAACTTTTTCCAAAGATGCAGGCAAGCCTATACGTGTAGCATTTACCATTGTGCACGTCCATTCATTAGGTGGCATTTCTCTATTAAAATGCTTAGCCAAACACACTCTTTCAAAGTTCGCATTGAACGCATATTTTTTAATATCAGGGTCAAACAATGCAATTTTGAAAGTTTCAAAATCAGCATGATAAGGCTCTTTATCTAACGTTGTCATGTCAATGACACTGACTGTCCCGCCATCTATTGAGTATGCAAGAATTAAAATCTCAAAATCCTCAGCTTCAATGTACTTATATACGCCACTTTTTGATAGATCCGTACTACTATATGTCTCGATGTCAATACTCATGTATCTCAATTTCTTATCACTTCACTTATTTTAAAGTTAAGGGGCTTAATGCCCCTCAGTTAATTACAGTAAATCGTCATCATCAGTGTCTAATTCATCAAAATCATCTTCTGCACTGCTTGCACCGCCCAAAGGCTCTCCTTTTTCAACTAATTGAATGTTGTTAAGTCCAGCAGCAATACCTTTATTGCCATTTGTATTGAACGGAAACAGATTGATTGACGCTCGAATGTAGTCCCCACTTACTACCGCTCCGGGATCCGTTAAACGGATTTTATTTTGGTCGATGATACCTGGTGCTTGTTTGCTTGACACATTGATAAAGTAGGCGTCTTTATACACTTCATCATCTTCACGTTCTGTGTCTCCATCACGTAGAGGTAATTTTAATTTTGCAGGAATCTTTCCATTAAACTTGGAAATCTCACCTTGTTCTTTTGCTTCTTCAATCGCTTTTTCAATTGCCTTAATCGTACTTGTGTCCGATTTAGGGATAATTAAGCTAACTGAATATTTAGGTTCTTGACCTTCCTGCATTGAATGCGGTTCAAAGATATGCGCGTATGACGCTCTTACTTTTCCTGTGATCACTTTAGTTCCATTTTGTTTAGCTTTCATAATTAATTACCGTCCTTGTTTTTAAATTTTGTCAAAATCATCTTCTGCACTTAACTTGATAGCTGGTCTCTTATCTGATTCTTTAGCGAGAGTTAACTTACCTCTCGGCTTATCTATATAAGCACCAACTAAATCGTTAAATGCTTTCTTGCCTACTTGTTTTTCTAAGGCTGTTAAGCTTAACAATTCAGTTTTTGTGATGCGTTCTGCTTCATAGCCTTCTTTTTCTAGAATGTTTTGAATTGCATTTGTATCGGTCATAACTCGTCTTGAACGCCCTTCAACCAATTTCCAACCGTCATAAGCTTTGTCGTTGTTTACCATTTGGTCTAATGCGTACGATTCTAAATCGTCTGCCCACTTTTTGATGTCCGGAATCTTATAAAGCAGCTCAGCTATCTCACTGTCACTTAATAAGTGAGCAGGTGTATCTGGTGTATCAAGCATTGACATCGCTCTTGTTCTGCAAGTATGTCTGACCTTACAGAACCTACAATGCTCTCCAGCCTTAAATTCTCCATCTCCATTGAAAGCTAATTTAGCTTTAGGCTGAACATAATCTGTGCCCCACGTTATCAACTCATCAATAGATAATTCTTCTGTTGAGAAGTTATCCAATCTAGGTTGGACTATCGTCATACGAATCGTGTGTACGTCTTCTAATAAACTAATCAATTCATAAGCCCCTAGACCGTAAAGTCTAAGTTGTGGATTCTCGATAGCAGACACTTCCACACCTTTTCCGTACTTAAGATCTATAATCTCAAGCACTCCGCCTGAAAAGATAATCACGTCCCCAGTACCGAAAGACTCCGGTACGTAACTACTTAGATCTAGACGTGTCTCGAACATCGTTACGACGTTTGAATCTCTAGCTAAAGCGTCGTTGTACCGTTCTTCTACAAAATCAACGTACTCTTCAACATACTCACGAAGCTCCTCACTGTAGTATTCATTGGATTGACAAGCTTTAAAAGCCTTATTGAATCCAAAATCCGATAAGTCTTCGTACTTATTACTAAAGTACAGTTCACTTAATTCATGCGCGAACGTACCTTCTTCGGCAAATTTTGAAGTTCTATCGCCAATGCCCTCACTAGCTTTAATACTAGGCGGGCAGTTAAGCCACTGCTTAGCACCACTTGCGCTCAATTTAGCATGAGTCCTATTCGTGTGATCTAGCTTCATGCTTCTAGTCTCGCTTTCATAAACTCCACGACGTCTGGGTAGTGTTCGGCTTCCACAGTAGAAAGCTTAGACGCATTGAGTTCAGACAGCTTATCCTTAAACGCAGACTTGTCACTGTTATCTGCTTTTTTAAGGAATTCTTTGCCAAGTGAAAGCACATAGTCTTTCGTGTATTCGGATGTAGGTTCTTCTTGAGTTTTTGCTTTAGCTGGTGCCTTTTCAATAGGCTTTTCTTTTACCTCTTCTTTCTTTTCAGATGAGTCAACGGTATCTAACTCTGTGTTTAATGCTTTTAAATTCTTGTTGAGGCGCTTAACCTCTTCCAATAATTCTTCTAAAATTGCCATGTAATCACTCCTAATTTTTGTGTTATACTTACCTTAGTTAATTTTTTAATTGTTTGACTGATTGCTAGTTGCAGCTAGTGGTCAGTCAATATTTTTCGCTACAGCTTCTGTTAATTCTCCATTTACATCTGATAACAGTAAGCTAAGACCTACAGGCGATCCATAAACCACAGACGCACAATGAAAGGCTTCGTAGTCATCTTCAATACCAGCAGCAAAGATAATCATAGGCGCTTCTCCATTTTCTTCGTTAAATTCAGTGAGTAACGTCTCTAATTCTTTGTTTATTTTGAATACCTTTTCTTGAAATTCTTCTCTGTTCATTTTTTATTCCTCCAATTTTTTAAGTTCTTTTAACACGTAGCAAGTTCCAAAATACGTCACTAACTCCGCAACCAACACCCACCACAATAACGTCGTGAAGTACACTCCGCTAAAAGCTAGTACGGTTGTCAGTATGAGTGCTACTGAGAATGTGAGTAGGCAGGGTATTAGTACTTTCACTTTAACCACCTCCTAATCGATCCATAACAATCGACAATGCTTCTCGTACTTCTGGATATTTATAGAGTACTCTTGTACCAATGCGCCGTGTCACAGCGACCATTTCAGGTTCATAAATTATTTTTTTCTGAGTTAATGTTGATTCGCTAAGTCTTGTCATTTCTACTAAATCCTTCATATCAACCGCAACCAACGTGCGCTTGTAAACCTTTAAAATCTCATCAACTTTTTTGTCAACTAAGTCGTTGATAAATTTGTCATCAATTTGTACGTTCAACATATGACTCACTCCTTTCTGATATAATCACCTTTAAGGAGGTGATTGAGTATGAACCTTATTTCAAATAACTTTGAAATGCTCACTAAAGATCAACAATATATTTTATCTGTACTCTATAAAGACTACTTAGAGTGTGTTAAATCAGGAAGTGTCAAATTACATTGTAATAACTTTGATGATGCTGAAGATATACATTTGAAATACTTTCAATACTTACATTTCGAAGATGTTGAAAATGACTTAAAGAGTCTTAAAAAAGCTGGTTTCCTTAATGGCTTTTTTGCCGACAACACTCTTTATCAGGTAAGCATCTCCGATATGACAATCGTTTATTTTGAAAATAAATTTAAAAACGATTTAAAGAGTATAATTGATAGCATTTCTAAAATTTCTTCATTTATTCCTAGTCTTTAATTGGAACTATAACTTCCCAATCATTAGCCATTAAGTCGTCAGCTGAAGGTTGCCAATACCTGGAGAGAGTCTTTCCATTTTTCCCCGAAAGCACACATTGTAAAAAACTATCGTTTGTTGGAAATACTTCAGCTTGATGACTTTCTTTCCATTTTTTACGCGTCATAGTTACAAGATTACTTGTTGCCAACTTTGTGGCTTCTTGAATGTTCATTCTCTGAACCTCCTTAAAAGTGTCCGAAATTTATATTTTCAAGACGCTTACTGATGCTAATCAAAGTGTCTTCTAGGTAACTTTCTCTTGTTAGTTCTATCGTGTAATCTTTACCGTTATATTCAATCTCCTTTTCAAATTTGGAAGATTCATCTGTTTCTAGAGCCGTGCTTATCTCATAAGACACTTCACCTAAAATTTGTTGAATAATTGCTAATTTCTCGCTAGAGTTCATTTTGTTCCTCCTAAAGTTCAAATTGAGTAATATCTACCCCGTATTTGATTGCCATATTTTTGATTACCGAAATGTAAATTTCGATTAATCTCGGGTCATCGTTAATAACATCTAATTTCGAAAGCTTATTAATCTGTGTTTTAGTAGCGCCATTTGCTAACATTTTGCCTTTTCTGTTCTGCATTCGAATTTTTAAATTGCAACGCCCTTTTTCTTCGAGCCCTTTGTATGCTTCTGCTCTTACTTTTTGATGCATATCTCTACCACCTAGATGTTTAGCAATTGCAGATAAGATATTGTTTGTATCGTTTCGCCAGTTCTTGGTTTCGATTCCTACGATATGACGGATACCAGTCACTTCATTTTCGATACGCTTATTGAAAGCTTGTTGTTCTTCTTGAATTTGAACGAACATTTTAATCGCTTCTAATTGCGTTGTAGGTGTGTTAATTTGCGCTTGTTTTTTTATGTGTTCCTGCATTTCGTGAAATGCGTCTACATAAGTTGCTGTAAATAAAACACCTTTCGAACCAGTCATTTTGTTTGCTACAATGTCACAGCCTTTTCTTGTGAGTAAATAGTGTTTATATTGCTTTCCTGTTCCTGCTTGGTAAGAGCTTTCTATGAAGAAATCATCAGAACGCAATTTTGCGTTTTGACCTAAAATCTCTAAATAACTTTCAATACTTCTTACTAAATCAGCATGTCGCTTACCTACCATCTCTGCTACTTCGCGACTGTCTACATAGAACTCATTGTTTTGCTCAATAACTTGCAATGATTGCATTCCGTTCATTAATTTTCCTCCTTTAAACTTGCACTTCGTTTCTCATTTTTGAGACATCTTGTACAAAAAAATATTCGTCCATTGAAATGTCTAAAACGTTACAAATCAAACTTGCTTCCTTTAAAGTAAAGTCACTTTTATTTCTGTTAATTTTTTGACTAAACTTAGAAGGTTTCATGCCCACCATCTGAGCCACTTCTTGATGTTTCAAACCTCTCTCTTCAAGTAGCAATCTCAATTTTACATGTCGTTCTTTACTCATTTGAGCACCTCCTTGCGTCTCATTTATGAGATTACAGAACTTATTCTACATTCTCATTTTTGAGATGTCAACAAATATTTTCTTATTTTTGAGAAAAAGTTTGTGTTAAACGTTGCATAAATGAGAACAAACTTATATAATAAGTTTGTAAATTACAAACAAGGAGCTGTGATAAATGTCTAATTTCAGCCAAAACCTTATAACTTTACGTAAAAATAAAAACTTATCTTTAGTTGAATTAACAAACCAACTTAATAGTAAATACGAAGTTAAGTTTTCAAAAGCCTCAATCGATAGATGGGAAAAAGGCTTAACTTCTCCTTCTGTTACTCATGCTTCTGCATTAGCACATTATTTTAACGTGACTTTAGATGAATTAAGCGGAATATCAGACTTAAGTGATAAAGAAGAGCCACAACAAGATACACTTGCTGCTCACCTAGACGGTGATTATACAGAAGAAGAATTAGCAAAAATTAGAGAATATGCCGACATGGTTAGAAAATCAAGAGACAGATAAAGGAATGATTCTATGGGGAAATACGAAGAGGCTTTAATACATTATGACCAATTAGACATCAATGATACCTTTAATCTTCCTGGAAAATTCAAAGGTTTCTATGACAATGGTGTGATTTTAATAGATAGAGATTTACCAACTTCACTAAAATATGAAACACTTATAGAAGAAGTCGGTCATCACAAATATACATATGGGAACATTGTTGATCAGTCTGATATTTCTAATGTTAAATATGAATTAAAAGCCAGACGTTATGCCTTTGAAAATATCGTAACATTACAGGGTTTAATCGAGGCTTTTGAATTCGGAGTTTCAAATATTCATGAACTAGCAGACTTTTTTGAAGTTACAATAATTTTTGTGAAAGACAGCTTAGAACATTATAAAAGAAAACATGGTTTAGAGGTTAAACACGGTGATTATCTAATAAGATTCGAGCCGTTAACAATATATAAAAATGTATAGGAGTGTGTGGGATATGAAAAAACTATTAGGCTTTGCATTAGCTAGCGCTTTAGTATTAAGTGCGTGTGGTAATGATGAAAAAGAGAAGAAAGAAGAACCTAAAAAAGAGTCAAAGACAAAAGACAAAACTGAAAAGAAAAAAGTAAACACAGAAAAACAAACTGTTCAAAAAATAAATGATAATCAAAATGCTACTGAAAATCAAGCTACTTCAGAAATTACTAACGAACAAACGTTATCCAATGCTCAGTCTAATGAGCCGAATGTATCTAACGTTACTGACAATCAAACTCTAAACCAAATTCTTAACGGCAATTATACTGAAGAACAAAAAATTCAAGCATACAACAGCGCTGTTGCTAATGGGGTAATTCCTCAAGGTGTTGTTACTGAAGGGTCTGCTCAAGCAGCTTACGAAAGTTCTTTAGCGATACAAAATGGTATTTCTGAAAAAGAACAAATGGCTCAAAGATATCAATCATGGGTTGATGCTGGATTAATGACCGAAGAAGAAATGCAAACAGAACTATCTAAATTTTAGCAACAAAAAAAGATAACCCCAGGGTCATAGGAATTCTCAGCTTACGCCTACCCCCATTCGGGGACCCAGAGCTAATCCTTCTCAAGTTATCTTAATGTCATTGTAAATCATATTTTAGTTTAATTCAACTAAATATACTGGGTAGCCCGCCTACCCTATATATTTTTTACAAACAAACAGAACATACGTTCTTAAAAGGAAGTGGAATATCATGCAACTTGAAAAAAGAGGTAAAAAATGGCGATACCGCATATTTTATAAAGACGATAAAGGTATTAGACGTTCTATATCTAAGTCTGGTTTTAATACAAAAGCAGAAGCAAAACGTGCTGCAATCGAAGTTGAAAATTCAATGAACAAAGGCATGCGAGAAACTAAAGATTACTTGCTGAATGACTGGTTGAATTATTATGTAGAAACATGGCGAAATGACAAGTTGAGTGACAGCACAATTGAGATTGAAAAGTTTTCAAAAAAGCGTTTACTAAAATTTTATGGGAACATTTCAATCAAATCGATCACACCATCAAAACACCAACAATTTATTAACGACTTAATTGATAAGGGATATAGTAAATCAACTATAAAAAAGTCACATTCATTTTTAAAACGTGCCTTGCAACGTGCTGTATACGATAGGCTCATTCATTTCAATCCATGCGATGGTGTGGAGTTAAAACATAAAGATTTAAAGGAGCCACAAAAAGCACAATATTTACCTAAAGATAAAATCAAGCCTTTTTTAGAAATGGTTAAAAAACGAGACATTCATCAATACTATATGTTCAGAACCATGATAGAGACTGGTATTCGTGTTGGTGAAGCCAACGCCCTTTTGTGGTCAGATTACAATAGCAAAGATAAAACCTTATCTATCACAAAATCATACGATCAAAAGAATAAAAAATGGAACCCAACCAAAAACAAAGAAAATAGAATCATCTATATAACTGATGATTTAGCTAAAGAACTTACAAAACTTAAATATCTGCAGAATGCTAATCGCATAGTAAATGAAGATATATATAATTCTGAATATGACTTTATGTTTTGTAATGAAGTCGGTAACCCTATTCCAAGAAGCACTACTCATAATACTATGAAACAAATAACCGGCAAGCTACTTGGTAAAGAAAACGCATTGAGCATTCACAAATTAAGACATACACATGCAACGCTGTTGCTAGAAAGTGACGTCCCAATGAAAGTTATTCAAGAGCGTCTAGGACATAAAACAATGGCTGTGACAGAGCAAGTATACAGTCACGTTACCGAACAAATGAATCAAAAAGCCAAAGATGATTTTGAGAAATTTATTAATGAAAGAAAAATTTTTTAATACCTTTGCACCCATTTCGCACCCAAAAAATATTTTTAGATATGGTGGGTGCAAAAATGTTAAACTACAAAAACCCTCAAGACCAATAGCCTCAAGGGTTCTAATGATTAATATTGTTTCATGTATTGCTCGATTTCCCATTTAGAAACCTGCGTACGGTAATAATCCCACTCAATTGATTTTGAATTAATAAATTGATTATAAATGTGTTCGCCAAGTGCATCTTTTACAACTTCATTTTCACGCATTGCTTTTAATGCCGTGTAAAGTGTTGATGGTAAGTCTTGAATGCCTACAGCCTCACGTTCTTCACGTGTCATTTCATAAATATTTTGGTTCACTGGCTTTGGTACTTCTAATTTATTCTTAATACCATCTAAACCAGCTTGTAAAATAACCGCAAGTGCCATGTAAGGATTCGCAGCTGGGTCTACTGATCGAATCTCAATACGTGTTGACAAGCCACGTGAAGTAGGAACACGAACAAGCGGAGAACGGTTTTTGCCACTCCATGCAATATAACTTGGTGCTTCATAACCAGGCACTAAACGTTTGTATGAGTTAACTAATGGATTACAAACTGCTGTGTACCCACGTGCATTTTTCATACAACCAGCAATAAAGTGATACGCATCTTTCGTTAACTGCATATCGCTATTTTCATCATAAAAGGCATTTTCTTTACCTTTGAATAATGAGACGTTAAAGTGCATACCACTACCGTTCACACCGAATAAAGGTTTTGGCATAAACGTCGCATGGAGATTATGCTTACGCGCAATCGTTTTAACTACGAGTTTGAAAGTTTGGATGTTATCACATGCTGTGATGGCATCTGCATATTTAAAGTCGATTTCATGTTGACCTGGTGCAACTTCATGGTGAGATGCTTCAATGTCAAAGCCCATATCCTCAAGTTCAAGTACAATATCACGACGACAATTTTCACCTAAGTCTGTTGGTGCTAAATCGAAGTAGCCACCATGGTCATTCAATTCCATCGTTGGTTCGCCTTTTTCATCTAATTTAAACAAGAAGAATTCTGGTTCAGGTCCTAAGTTAAAGCTTGTAAAACCTAATGCCTCCATTTCCTTTAAGACACGTTTTAAGTTGCTTCGTGGGTCACCAGAAAATGGCTCGCCATCAGTTGTATATACGTCACAAATTAAGCGTGCAACTTTGCCTTTACCTGCTGTCCAAGGAAAAATTACCCATGTGTCTAAATCTGGATGTAAGTACATATCTGACTCTTCAATACGAACAAATCCTTCAATTGATGAACCATCAAACATCATTTCATTGTCTAAAACTTTTTCAAGTTGACTTATAGGTACTTCAACGTTCTTAATTGTTCCTAAAATGTCCGTAAATTGCAAACGTAAATAACGAACATCTTGATCCTCAGCAAACTTTCTAATATCATCCTTAGTAAACTTTTGCTCTAACATTGCATTAAATCCCCCAGTATGAATTATTTAAAAAAGCGCGATAAGTCTCCACGATTGAGTGGGATAGATTCTCGTTGTGGTTTCTGCATTGTATCCACAATCATTTGTTTTCTTAAACGCTCTTCTTCATCATTTAATGTACTGCTTTCTTCTACTAACATAATTTGTTTAATACCTTTCATATTGAAGCCCTTTTCTAATAAATGCTTGATAGAAAGTAGTGTCTCTAAATCATTTAAAGAAAATAAGCGTTTCTTGCCTTCAGTACGAAAGGGTTTAATTAGTTCATGTGTCTCATAGTAACGAATCTGTCTAGGTGATAATTCCGTTAACTTACTAACAACACTCATCGGAAATACTGGCATATTACGCCGAATTGTATCATTGCTCATCTACGCATCTCCTTGAATAATTGAACTTGTCCTTACATTAGCACATAATTTTATTCATTTCAAAAATATGTCAGAAAACCTGACATATAACTTTAAAAAAGCTAATACTTGATAATCATTATACAAGCATTATGAAATTAGCATATCAGTACTTAATTCCCAATATAAAACGACTATGATAATTCTTTTTTATGCAATTACACTCGTGTCGAATAAAAAGATATTGAGTATTTTGAAATAATGCTGATATTAAGGTAGTATCATCCCTTTTTCTACCTACTCGGTTTCAATTAGCAACAGAGACAAAACAAATAGTTATCAAAATACTGAGCTGCTGATGCTTTCAAACCACTTTCTATTTGCAATAGCCTCTCATTGTTTTTATGGCTACAAAGAAAAATGATAACTGATTAAAACTGTGATTTAGCATTTATTGTTTGGTGCAAAATCAAAAATCTTGTTATATAATGTTGCTAGAGGTTTTAGTACTCTGTAATTTTTGGTATAAGTGATACCGATGTGGATGGATATTATGGCTATCAGTGGTTTTAGTACTCTGTAATTTTTGGTATAAGTGATACGTTTTGATTGCCATTTACTGCATATTTGTGTTTTAGTACTCTGTAATTCTCCAACATAAACACCCCCTCTCCGTAAAAAGATGGGGGTGTTTTTATGTCCTTATAGCTTAATCAATCCTTCATTAATCATATCCTCTACTGCACGTGTTACAGCTATTTTAACATGTTCATACGTCAAGCCACCTTGTACATAGACTTCATATGGGGCACGAATTGGGCCATCTGCTGAAAGCTCAATTGACGCGCCTTGTACAAATGTACCTGCTGCCATAATTACATCGTCTTCATATCCAGGCATATAGCTCGGTTCAGGACTAAAATGCGCATTAATTGGTGATGCGTGTTGAATGCTTTGGCAAAATTTGACCATTTGTTCAGCATTATCAAATGATACCGTTTGAATCAAGTCTGTGCGCATTGCATCATAGCTCGGTGTCGTTTGCATATGACATTTTTCCAGTAACAAACTCGTAAATAATGCCCCTTTCAAACTCTGACTCACTACATGTGGACTCAGGAAGAAGCCTTGATACATCTCATGCAAAGCACTTAAAGAGGCGCCCGCTTCCTTCCCGATACCAGGTGCGGTTAGACGATAACCACAACGTTCAATCAAGTCTTTACGTCCAGCAATGTAGCCACCAATCTTTGCCAGACCACCACCCGGATTTTTAATTAATGAACCTGCGATAACATCCGCACCTACTTCTATAGGCTCTCGTGTTTCAACAAATTCCCCATAACAATTATCGACAAAGACAATGATTTCCGGATGTACTGCTTTGATGCGCTGTATGGCTTGTTCGATCTCATCAATTGTTATAGATGGACGTTGATCGTATCCTTTTGAACGTTGAATCGCAATCACTTTCGTCTTATTATTTATTGCTGCTATAACGTTGTCAATATCGATGGCTCCAGCTTTTAACGATACTTCTCGATAGTTAACACCATATTCTTTCAAACTTTCAATACCTGTGCCATTCACACCGATTACTTCTAATAATGTGTCATATGGACTACCAGTGATATACATAAGCTCATCGCCCGGCTTCAATAAGCTTTGTAACGCGATAGTTATGGCATGCGTTCCTGAAATAATCTGAGGTCTAACCAGTGCATCTTCTGCTTTGAATGTCTCAGCATAAACCGCTTCCAAATGATCTCTTCCAAAGTCGTCATAACCATAACCTGTTGTCCCTTGTAAGTCAGATTCAGAAACCTTTACTTTATGGAATGCATCCAATACTTTCGCTTGATTTTCATAAGCACGTTTTTCTATTTCTTTAAAAAAAGGTGCGATTGTTTGTTCTACTTGTTCAATTATTTCTGTTAAATCGTTCATGTTTCCGCTACTTTCTATGTTTTTTGTATCCTTCAACAATATATTGTTCAGTCGCCTCGTCAAAATCTAGGCGTGTCACCAAAGTATGCTGTTTCAATTCATACAATCTATCTGCTTCGACACTCGGCACTTCTGTTCTGTAATAAATCATCTGTTGCTTCATTTGTGCGATAAGCAGCTTTTTAACCTTTTCGATATCACCTTTCTCTTTGGCTGACACAAAGACCATTGGCTTAGGTGTCACGGGCATTTCGCCGCTATGCAAGTCTCGCTTGTTAAACACTACAATTTGTGGAATATTGTCCATTTCTAAGGTTTTAATCAATGTATTGACAGTATCATACTGTGTCCGATAATCTTTATGACTCGTATCAACAACATGTAACAATAAGTCTGCCTGCTTTGCTTCTTCTAGCGTTGATTTAAATGCTTCAATCAACGTAGTAGGCAATTTTTGAATAAACCCAACTGTATCTGAAATCACAACTTCAAATCCTTCATTCAATATGAGTTGACGTGTTTTAGGATCTAACGTTGCAAAGAGTTGATCTTTTTCATAAGTTCCTGCATCAGTTAAGGTATTGAACCATGATGATTTACCTGCATTTGTATAACCAACCAAAGCTATCTGAAACACATCATAGCGCATCCTCTTTTGACGATATCTTTCTCGATGTGCAGAAACTTCCATTAATTTACGTTTAATTTCTGTCATACGCGTACGAATATGTCGGCGATCGGTTTCCAGTTTCGTCTCCCCTGGTCCACGTGTTCCAATCCCTCCACCTAGGCGAGAGAGACTTTTACCATGCCCCATCAGACGCGGTAGTAAATAATCCAGTTGTGCATATTCAACCTGCAATTGACCTTCTCTACTTTTCGCCCTCAACGCAAAGATTTCTAAGATTAATTGCGTACGGTCAATAATCTTAATTCCTAACTTATCATTCAAGTTTTTGGATTGAGCTGTCGTTAACTCATCATTTGTTACTAACACATCAATCTCGTGAAACGTAACAAAATCTTCTATCTCTTGCAGTTTACCTTTCCCCACGTAAAAGCGTTGATCCAACTCATTTTTTCGTTGTGAAAACGTTCCTTTGACTATCAATTCACATGTATGAGCAAGTGCCTCAAGTTCAGACATCGTATGTTCAAAGTCATAGTCAGAACGATAAAGATCTACACCGACTAATACTGCCTTTTCACATTCTTTTTGTGTTAAATAAGGTTGTTGCTTTTGCATTCTATCACCATTCGTTCTTTTTGCGTCGTATGCTTTATTGTAACATAGTGTAAGCGCTAAGACTATTACACATGAATGTGCTATATTATTAGTAAAGGAGTGGTTCATATGCATTTATATGATATCGAAGTTACAAAGACAGATGGCCTAACATATCCACTTGCACAATATAAAGGCGACGTATTGCTCATTGTAAATACTGCGAGTGAATGTGGTTTTACATCACAATTCGGTGGTTTACAAGCACTTTATGAAGCATACCATAATCAAGGTTTTACGGTACTAGGTTTCCCTTGCAATCAATTTGGCAAGCAAGAACCAGGTTCAGGTCAAGAAGCTGAAACGAATTGTAAATTGAACTATGGTGTGACTTTCCCAATGCATGAAAAAATTGATGTAAACGGCGAAGATGCCCATCCACTATTCAAATATTTGAAATCACATCAATCTGGTTTATTTAGTGAGAATATTAAATGGAACTTCACTAAATTTTTAGTGGATCGTAATGGCAATATTGTTCATCGTTATTCTCCACAAAAACCACCTGAAAAAATAAAAGATGCCATTGAACAATTATTGTAAAATATGTTATCAAGCAATATTATTTTTCGTCTGAAGCGATACATCGTTTCAGATAAAAAATACTGCTTTCATTATTAGTCACTTCAAAAAAGCACCATACCGATTAAATATCAGTATGGCGCTTTTCGAATATGGTTTAATCATACATTTTCGCTTAATAAATCAGTAGTGTCTGTGACAGTGTATCCAAATAGTAAACTGTGCACATCCCCCAACAAGCATATCTTATCACCTTCAAGTGTGCTTAACCTTACACATCTATAATAGTGATTTCTACTTGTCAAATTCTTTTTTACACTACGGACATCTCAAACCTATTGTGTTCCCTCTACAAACGTACTAATAGCATGTTTATAGATTAGATGGTGTCGTTCTTGCGAGAAGAAATCAATCATATATTTATCATAATCATATAATGTACCGCGTAATTGAAATCCATTTGTCAAAAAGACCGTAAACTCTTTCTTCTCATTTTTTAAAGTTTCAAGGTACTCATCTTGAATGTTTCTTTTCTCAACCATTTTCGTTTCTCCTTTTATTTATTTGGGTTGTGAGCTCAGATAACATTGAAGTAAGTGACATCTTCTCTCTATCTAACCAATGAACATTTAATTTATTTTTGAACCAGGTCATCTGTCTTTTAGCATAATTACGTGAGTGCTGCTTCAATAATTCTGTTGCAACATCTACATCCATACCATCTGTAATAACAGGGATCATTTCCTTATACCCGATAGCTTGCATGCTTTGACACGATACATACCCCTGTTCAATAAGTTCTTGCACTTCATCCAATAAACCTTGAGACAACATGATATCAACGCGATTATTTATCCTTTGATATAATATTTCGCGCGACATTTCTATCCCTGCTATTAATGTATCATAATTTTCTGTCAACTGGGTACTTTTCTTACGTTTACTCATAACTTTTTTTGTTTTTAAGTAGTAGACAATGGCACGTTCAACTCTTTGACGATTATTCGGATGAATGGCTTGTTGTGATTCTGGATCAAATGTACCAAGATAATCATGTAATTCTTCATTTGTATATGTTTTAAGCATGTTCATTTGTTCCTGAACTTGTTGCGCACGTTCTGGAGATATCGCTTCATCATCAAAACGGTAATCATATATTACTGATTGAATATATAAGCCTGTGCCACCAGCGATAATCGGTACTTTTCCACGCGCTGTAATGTCTTCTATTAATGGTTTGACACGTTGTTGAAAATCATACGATGAAAATGACTCGTCTGGATCTAATATGTCTATAAGATGATGTGGGATGCCTTCCATCTCTGTCTCTGTTATTTTTGCTGTACCGATATTCATCCCTCTATAGACTTGCATTGAATCACCACTAATTACTTCTCCATCAATGGCTTTGGCTAACTCTATACTCAATGCGGTCTTACCACTTGCAGTTGGTCCAACAATCACAACTAAAAAGGGCTTTTTGTTACTCATACGTTCCCCTCACTTTTGTTTTTTATATCATTTGACGACGCATCCAGCCTAACATGTCTTTCCATACACGCTCATAGTCTTTATCAAACAACACTTCATGCCGTTTATGAGGATACGTTTGAACAGTCACATGCTTAATGCCTGCTTTTTTCATTTGACGGGCAAGGCGATGGATACCTTTTCCATTCTCGCCAAATGGGTCATCCTTGCCAGACAGTAATAACACTGGAACATGTGGATTCATGCGTCGAATATTTTTAAGTTCTCCTGTTTTCATCATGCTATGTGTCACACTATAAACAAGTTGATTCGATACGTTAAAGCCTGAATATGTATCTTTGATGTACTTATCGACTTCTATACGATTTGAACTAATCCAATCGCTCGGTGTCCGCTGTGGCTTGAACTGCTTGTTGAAGCGTCCAGTTACCAAATGATTCACCCAATCTAGACACTTTTTCCGTCCGAATAAAAGGGTAATTACTTTCAAGGCAGCCACTGACGGATAACCTTGCCATTTTGGAAAATAGCCCGTGCCACTTAATATAAGACCTTGCAATGCTTTTGGATAAGTTTGTGCAAATTGACGTGCAATGATAGATCCCATTGAGTGACCGATAATGATACATGGCAGGTCATGGCTAAAATCTTTGCGCAATGTCGATAATATTTCATAGGCATCTGTCACAACTTGGTCAATAGCATCAAAATGACCTCGCATACTATTAATATCTTTGCCATGACCACGATGGTTGTGTCGAATTACATGGTAACCATAATCGTTAAGTTTATCAACTAGTGGCTCATAACGATCCATATGTTCCGCCATACCATGAAAAATATGAACAATACCGATCGCTTCTCTATTCGCATGATTTACTTTTGTTTCGAGTCTCGTACCATCTGTCATTGTCATTTTCATTGCTTCGTACTTAACCATCATAACCTTCCACCTTTCATCTGTATCTCTTATCTTTACTTTACCATATACACTATATAAAGGTGATGAGCTGAAACAGCAATTTAGTAATGTTTAGGTGCTTTCTACCTTTATTGTTTCAATCATTCAACATCTTGTGCATTTGATATGTCGCTACAATATATAAAAACCATCAACCTGACAATCAGCCAGATCAATGGTTTATATATGACAATCATTTAATAAATGCTCTATGCTTCTGCAGGTTGATGTTGACCAAAACGTGCTTCGTCAATCGCCTGTTCAAGTTCAGCTTTGTATTGTGCTTTTGTATGTGCATCGTAGCCAACCAAGTCTGCTAGCACTTCAATCACAGCATCTTTATGACGCATTACCGCATCGATATTGAAGTAAATATCACCCGTACGGCGCACAAAGAAATCTGTTGGTTTTACGACAAGCTCATGTTGCACACCGTAAACAAGTTCAACATAAACTTGCAATGGTAAACCAGTGTTTTGATGTTTGGCTGCTTGTGCAATTTCAAAGATCTTATCAACATTAGAACCATATCGACGTGCAAAGAATTCAGCAAGTTGTGAATCTAAATTGAATTTACGTGCTTCTTCTACTTTTTGAGCAACAAAGTTTTCAAAGTTAGCACTGCCACCCACGTCTCCACCAGAGATTGTGATTTGTTTTGTATTAACCGCTTTAAATTTATCACCATACTCTTGTTTCAAGCGTTTTTCAACTAAGTTCATAATATCTTCTGCCATATGACGATAGCCTGTTAATTTACCGCCTGCGATTGTTAATAAACCAGATTTTCCTTCCCAAACTTCATCTTTACGTGAAATTTCTGATGGATCCTTACCTTCTTCTAAAATAAGCGGACGGATACCTGCCCATGTAGATTCGATGTCACTATCTGACACATTCACTGTTGGGAACATGTAATTAATCGCATCAATTAAATAGTCACGATCTTCTTGGTTCACGAGTGGCGTCGCCTTGTCATTATCATAAAATGTATCAGTTGTACCAACATATGCTTTGCCGTCACGTGGAATCGCAAAAATCATACGACCATCATTTTCTGTATCAAAATACACTGCTTGTTGTAATGGGAACTTAGATTGATCGATAACCACATGAACCCCTTTTGTTAGGCGCAATTGTTTATTGTTTTTAGAGTAATCAGCTCGACGTACTTCATCCACCCATGGTCCTGTTGCATTGACGACTTTTTTCGCATGGATATCGAACGTATCATTTTCTAAACGGTCAATGACACTTACACCTTTAACTTGTTGTTTATCGTCATACAAGAAGTTCGTCACTTTAGCATAGTTGATAATGTCCGCACCTTGTTCTGCAGCTTTTTTCATTACTTCAATTGTTAAACGTGCATCGTCCGTACGATATTCAACATATGATCCGCCACCTTTAAGACCTTGTTGTTTGACTAATGGCTCTTTATCCATTGTTTGTTGTTTGTTCAACATTGTTTTGCGTTCTGACTTTTTAACACCTGCTAAAAAGTCATATACAGCCAAACCGATAGATGTTGAGAATTTACCAAATGTACCGCCTTTATGCATTGGTAATAACATGCGTTCTGGTGTTGTAACGTGTGGTCCATTTTCATATACAATGGCGCGTTCCTTACCTGTTTCAGCAACTACACCTATTTGGAATTGTTTCAAGTAGCGTAAACCACCATGGACTAATTTTGTTGAACGAGAGCTTGTGCCTTGCGCAAAGTCTTGCATTTCAACAAGAGCCACTTTCATGCCACGTGCTGATGCATCTAGTGCGATACCTGCCCCTGTAATACCTCCACCTATAACGACTAAGTCATAAGTACCCTGTTTCATATTTTCTTTAACCGAATGACGCTTTAATGTTGATAAACCCATACTAATTACCTCCTATTTGTACTAAAAAAGGAGAGACTCCTCCTACAAACTATCAAAGTTGTACGAAAATCTCTCCTGCTCTCGCGTGCTTCTATTAACTTGATTTTAGTATAGCATAGTTACTCTACTTCGTCTAACTTAAAAACTTGTGTAGCTTCTACAGCTTTTTTCCAGCCTTTATACAAATGATTACGCTTCTCTTCAGACATTTCTGGTTCGAATGATTTTTCCAGCTTCCAGTGATTGCTTACATGCGATTGGTCTTCCCAGAATCCTGTCGCAATACCTGCGAGATACGCCGCACCTAATGCTGTTGTTTCATTTACTTCTGGACGCTCAACTTCAATATTTAATAGATCTGCTTGGAATTGCATTAAGAAGTTATTCTTTACTGCACCACCATCAACGCGCAAACTATTAACATCCATGCCAGAATCTTGTGCCATTGCTTCGATAACATCTCGTGTTTGATAACAAAGTGATTCTAATGTTGCACGGATAAAGTGCTCTTTCTTTGTACCACGTGTAAGTCCAAAGATTGCACCACGTGCTTCCGAATCCCAATAAGGTGTTCCAAGACCTACGAACGCAGGAACGACGTACACACCGCCACTACCATCAACACGTGTGGCATAATCTTCTGATTGCGGTGCAGATTGTATCATGCGCAGACCGTCACGCAACCATTGAATTGCAGAACCTGCAACAAAAATCGAACCTTCTAGGGCATAATGAACCTTTCCATCAATACCATATGCGATAGTTGTTAATAAACCGTGATCCGAAATAACAGCTTTTTCACCTGTGTTCATCAACATAAAACCACCTGTACCATAAGTGTTTTTAACGTCACCACGTTCAAAACATGCTTGGCCAAACAATGCAGCTTGTTGGTCACCGGCAATACCTGCAATCGGCACATTTTGACCGAAGAAGTGATAATCTTTCGTTTCACAGTAGATTTCACTTGATGGACGTACTTCCGGCAACATATTTTTAGGGACATCCAGTAGTTCAAGTAATTCATCATCCCATTTGAGTTCATGAATATTGTACATTAACGTACGACTCGCATTTGTGTAATCTGTAACATGTGCTTGACCACCTGATAATTTCCAAACAAGCCATGAGTCGATTGTACCAAATAATAAATCGCCATTCTCTGCTTTTTCACGTGCGCCATCAACTTCATCAAGAAGCCATTTAACCTTAGTACCTGAAAAGTATGGATCTAACAACAAACCAGTTTTTTGACGGAATGTTGCCTCATGGCCATCTTTTTTCAATTGGTCACAAATATGTTGTGTTTGACGTGATTGCCATACAATCGCATGATAGATTGGGCGTCCTGTGTGTTTATCCCATACAACTGTCGTTTCACGTTGATTGGTAATACCGATACCTGCTACTTCAGTTGGAGAGATATTATTTTCATTCAATACGGCTGCCATTACAGAAATGACAGATGTCCATATTTCATTTGCATCGTGTTCTACCCAACCAGACTTCGGAAAGTATTGTTTGAATTCTCGTTGTGAGATACCACGAATTTCTCCTTGATTATCAAATAAAATGGCTCTTGAGCTTGTTGTTCCTTGGTCAATTGCTAAAATATATTTTCCCATAATATAATGCCTCCCAAACGCATTCGTATTTATTTTTTATTCTAATGTTAAATTTTTGCAATGTCATCTCTTGAAGATTTTTTGTTCATGATTTGACCGAGCACTAATGTACATGCTACAAGTACGACTGTGACAACTGTCCATACATCCACAACGCCTTTAAATACGAGACGATAGATGACTGCACCAAGCATACCACCTACAATTGGACCAAGCACTGGTACGATTGCATATGACCAGTCACTATTTCCTTTTTTATGAATTGGCAATAATGCATGTGCAATACGTGGGCCTAAGTCACGGGCTGGATTAATCGCATAGCCTGTAGAACCACCTAGACTTACACCAATTGCAACAATCAATGCACCCACAATCAATGGGTTTAAGCCATCCGTAAACTTGTTTGCACCGATAAATAGTAAACTTGCTATCAAAACAGCTGTTCCAATAATCTCCGTTAAGAAGTTTGCCATATAGTTACGAATACCAGGTGCTGTTGAGAACACACCTAACTTCGCACCTTGATCATCTGTAGCACGCCAATGTGGCAAGTATGTCAACCATGTCAATACTGCACCTGCAAATGCACCTAACATTTGTGCGATAATATAACCTGGCACTTGTGACCATGGAAAATCACCTGTCATCGCAAAAGCAATTGTAACTGCTGGATTCAAATGTGCACCTGAGAATTGTCCAACTGCATATACACCAAGTGTAACTGCAAGTCCCCAACCGATAGCAATAACAATCCAGTCAGCTGCTTCACCTTTTGACTTTTTCAATACAACATTAGCGACAACTCCGCCACCCATCAAAAGTAAAAGGGCTGTCCCAAAAAATTCTGCTAAATAAATATTCATGCTTGATCCTCCCTAGCAAAAAAGAGACAACTACAACACGCACTACACCAATCGACATAATACGAACGCAGAAATCTCTTAGTCTCTTTTCTAATATTAACTTGATATTTATAATACAGGGATGTGAAAGCGCTGTCAAACTATATTTGATATTTTTTTGAAATTTATTTTTTAGGTTGATTTTTCTTATGATGAACAGCCAAAAAAATGGCTTTACTAATAGCTACAATACTAATAGTAAAGCCATCTCTCCTATTGTGCATTACCACAAATTACGATTGCTCGTCGTAATCTGCGTTGCGCCACTTTGAACTGCACGTTGTACTTCTTCTTCAGTACTGATCAGACCACCTGCAATAACGCGTGCGCCAGTCTGTTGTTGAATTTGTCGAATTACTTTATCAGCGATACCAGGCAAAACTTCGACATAGTCGGGTTCAAGTCGCTGAATAAGGTCAATGCTTCGCTCCAGCGCATGACTGTCGATAATAAACACACGAAATATTGTTGCGACACCTAATGCTTTCGCTTTCTTAATAACTTTCATCTTAGTTGAGACAATCCCTCTTGGTCGATACGTTTGAATGATATATTCACAAGCAAACTCATCATGACTCATCCCTTTTATTAGATCAATATGCACATATGGCTGTAATTGGTGTTGTTGCATAAACTGCATGATACCTTTTAAATGACCGATATGTGTATCTAATAAAACGCACGTTTGATAATCCGTTTGAGCCAATTTTTCTAGGTCTTTCATAGATCTTATAGCTGGTAAAATATGCGGTTTCACTTATGCTATTCCTTTCATTAACAATTATTGGATACGTTTAAATAATCGTTCTAATTCATAATTTGTAAAGTTTATAATAATAGGTCGCCCATGTGGACAAGTAAATGGATCTTGCATTTCTCTTAATTGATCTATCAGCTGAGCCATATCGTTTTTTGTCAAATAATGATTCGCCTTAATCGACTTTTTACAACTCATCATTATCGCTGCCTCTTCACGAAACTTAGCGATATTCGCCGTTTTGTGTTCCAAAACATATTCGATGAGATCCTTAATAATCTCTTCCACTTCTTCTTGCGGAAACCATATTGGATAACTATTGACAATGTAATCATAGCCGCCAAAAGGTTCTAAAAAGATACCGACTTTCTCTAATTCATGACGTGATTGTTCAATAATCAATTGTTCATCTTTTGAGAAGTTAAAAGTCAATGGAATTAATAAGTTTTGATTTTCATTCGTCACTTCACCAATTTTATCACGAAAATATTCATATTTAATGCGTTCTTGGGCAGCATGTTGATCAATTAAAAACATTCCTGTGTCGTTTTGTGCAACGATATAGGTGCCATGAAATTGCCCAACAATTTCCATATAAGGTACCCGTGGTGCATCTTGAACAGTAGACTCATTAACTGATTGTGGCGTTTCATCTTCTAGCGCTTCCGATGTTGTCATATCAATTAAAACTTCGCGTTGTGCTTGTGCATACTGCTCATAGTCATCTGAAGCTTCTGCATTCTGTGATGATACTGTATGTTGTACATCATCAACGGGTGTCGGTTCTGTTTGAGACACTGGTGTATATGTGTTTGATGTTTCATTGACAATTGGCGTTTGTTGCGCTTTGTCATCAGATTTATATTCTCTGTCATCTGTTGTAGACGATGCTTGTTGACGTTCTTCAAAAGCCATCTTTTGTTGCTCAAATTGTTTCAATACTTTTTTAGGTTGATGTTTATCCAAATCATTTTTCGGAATAAGCACCTTATCTTGAAAAGCTTCTCGTATTTTTTCAACAATTAATGTATAAAGTTGATCTTCTTTTGACAAACGCACTTCTAATTTTGTTGGATGAACATTTACATCCACTAAAATCGGATCCATCTTAATATTGAGATAGACGATTGGGTAACGACCAATTGTCAGCAAAGTATGATAGCCTTCTACAACAGCTTTATTCAGAACAAAATTTTTGATATAACGCCCATTAATAAAGAGTGAAATATAATGACGGTTACTGCGAGAATGTTCTGGTTTGGCAATATAGCCATCGATTTCATAATCACTCGTTTCGCCCGTGATATGTAACAAATCACGCGCCACTTTCATACCGTATATTTCTGCCATCACTTCATTCGTACGCCCTGAGCCATTCGTTTGTAAAATCTTTTTACCATCACTAATAAGCGACATACGAATCTCTGGATGACTCATCGCCATTCGGTTCATAATATCTGTTACTTTGCCTAGTTCAGTGTATAAACTCTTAATATATTTCAGACGTGCTGGTGTATTATAAAATAGATTTGTAACTGAAATATCCGTTCCTTGACGTGCTTTTGCCGGTTTCTGTGACAAAATAGCGCCTTCTTCTGCATACACTTCATAACCATCAATACCATCCGTTGACGTTTGTAGCGTTACTTTGGCAACAGATGCAATACTCGCCAATGCCTCTCCACGGAAGCCAAGCGTACGAATATGGAACAAGTCATCATCATCGTATAGTTTGCTGGTTGCATGTCGATGAAAGACCAGAGATAAGTCATCCGCTTCAATCCCCGAACCATTGTCCACTACACGTATAGATGCGACACCTGCTTCTTGAACTTCTACATTAATTTCAGTTGCACCAGCATCAATACTATTCTCTAGCAACTCTTTAACCACTGAACTAGGTCGTTCAACTACTTCACCCGCCGCAATTTTATTGGCAAGTGATGTTTGCAATGCTTTAATCTTGCCCATCATATCACCTTCTAATTCAATCGTTTTTGCAGTTCACTTAATTTCACAAGGGCATCTAACGGCGTCATTTGAGAGATATTTAAGTGCTTAATCTCTTGTTCAATCTCACTTTGTTCTACTGAGCCAAATAAATCAAAAGTTGACTGCTCAAACATCGTCTGTTCAGGCTTAGTTGCATGTTCCGCTTTTGATGTCACTATTTCAGTTTCTTGTTTTGGCTCAGTATCCACTTGTTCTAAGTTTGTTGCTGTTATTGCTGTTGGCTTGTCATGTGATTCGAACGCTTTAAGAATAACTTTAGCACGTGCGATGACAGCTTCTGGCAAGTTTGCTAATTGTGCAACTTGAATCCCATAACTATTTGCTACGGCGCCCTCTTTAACTTTGTATAAAAATATAAGTTCACCTTTGTATTCATTAGCTGCTACGTGAACATTCTTCAAACACGGCAATGATTGATCTAATTCTGTTAACTCATGATAATGCGTTGAGAACAACGTCTTAGCTTGAGATGTTTCCGCAACATACTCTATCATCGCTTGCGCTAAAGCCAACCCATCATATGTCGATGTGCCACGACCAATCTCATCAAATATAATCAAACTATCTGCAGTCGCATAGCGCAGTGCTTTTTGTGCTTCTAACATTTCAACCATAAATGTACTTTTACCAGATACAAGATCATCCGCCGCACCGATACGTGTGAAAATCTGATCAAAAATTGGCAACTGCGCAGACTTACAAGGTACAAAAGCCCCCATTTGCGCCATAATGCTTATAATAGCCACTTGCCGCATATACGTTGATTTCCCTGACATATTAGGCCCAGTGATTAAATAAATATAAGTCTCATCATCTAGTTGACAATCATTCGGTACGTAATCATTATAATCTATCACACGTTCAACAACCGGATGACGCGCATCGACTAACGATAGCGTTTTATCTTCACTAAAGACTGGGCGTACATAATTGTATTGTTGCGCAATTTCAGCAAAACTTTGTAAACAATCGAGTTCTGAAATAATTTTGGCTTGTTGTTGCAAGCGTTCAGTAAATTGTTTGACATATTGACGCAACTCTGTGAACAATTGGTACTCTAGTTCGATGGCTTTATCTTGCGCCCCTAATATAATGCTTTCTTTTTCTTTCAACTCATCTGTAATAAATCGCTCAGCATTCGATAACGTTTGTTTGCGTTCATAACCATATGCCACAGGATCAAAATCAGTTAAGTTCGCACGTGTAATCTCGATATAATAACCAAATACTTTGTTAAAACTAATTTTGAGTGATTTGATGCCTGTTCGTTCACGTTCTCTAGCTTGTAATTCTGCCAACCATTGTTTTCCATTTCGAGATGCATCTAAATATTGATCTAGCGTTTCATTATAGCCTGTTTTAAACAAGCCTCCTTCTTTAACTGATAAAGGCGGTTCATTGACTAAGCTTTGTTCAAGAATAGAGAGCAAATCTTCTAAGGGTTCTAAAGCATTAAAATGCGTAATGGCTTCATGATCAATGGATTGAAGCAATGCTTTTATTGCTGGAATTTGTGCAATGGAATGTTTGAGCTGCACAAGGTCTTTGGCATTGACATTACCAAAACTCACACGCCCAACAAGACGCTCAATATCATATACTTCTGTTAAGTATTCTCTCAACGTGTCTCTCTCTATAAAATAATTCAAAAATTGCGTAACTGCTTCGTGGCGTTTTACAATTTCTGATTTTTGAATAAGCGGGCGATCAATCCACTGCTTAAGACGTCTTGCGCCCATAGGTGTTTTTGTCTTATCCATCAACCATAATAAGGTTCCTTTTTTGGATTTTAAACGAATACTCTCTGTTAATTCGAGATTGCGTTTTGCATAATAGTCCATTTTCATATAATCAAGTGCTCGATACGTCACGGCTGATTCAATATGTGACATATCTCGTTTTTGCGTATCATAAATATAATCCAGCAATATTTGAACGGCTTGTGCCATCAAAGGATGTTCCAATGAATTGACGTCATATTGCGTATCAGATATTGCTTCACGCACCGTAATCGTCTCGGTAATCACACTAAATTGACGTTTTAATTGATCTGATAAAGGCTCCCTAACTACGATTTCATTCGGTTTTATCGTCGTCACTTCATTGATCAACGTGCTTTCGTCTTCAAAATGTGTGACTTTTAATTCGCCCGTAGAAATATCACAATAACTTAATGCATAGTCGTCATTATGTACAAAGCTTAAAATATAATTGTTTTGCGAATCGTCCATACCGCCTTGATCCATCATTGTACCCGGCGTAACGACACGAACGACTTCACGTTTAACCATTCCTTTGACTTGTCGAGGATCTTCCATTTGTTCACAAATTGCCACTTTATAACCATTCTGTATTAATGTTTCGATATAGCCGTCAGCAGAATGAAACGGTACTCCCGCCATCGGAATTGCTTTTTTAGCATCACGCTTAGTCAAAGTAATCTCAAGCACACGTGCAGCGGTTACAGCATCATCATAAAATAATTCATAAAAATCACCTAATCTAAAAAACAGTAATGCATCTTGATGTTGAGACTTTATTGAGAGATACTGTTTCATCATCGGAGTAACTTTTGACATTTATTATCACAATCCTTTAAATCTCTATTTTTATCTTCAAATATATGTATAAAGGCTAGACGATACGCAACTTTCGATTCGCCTAGCCTATCTGTCATTTTGACTTATGCTTAGTATAATTTTGTAACTTCGTCAGCAGCCCACGCTTTTTTAACACGATGAGCAATGCGTAACTCACACCGGCACCTACCATACTTGAAACAATAAATGCAAGCATCAATGGTTTAATCAAAAAATCATCCATATGTAAGAGCCAAGCTAGTGGGATACATACTAAACTACCTATAATGCCTGTTCCAATCACTTCACCAATCGCCGTAACAAATAAATGACGATTAACGTAATAGAAGAAACTTGCTAATAAGACACCAATCATACTGCCTGGAAATGCAAAAGGCGTGCCAGTACCTAATAAAAGACGAATAGAAGACGACAAGAATGCTTGCGCGAGTCCATACCATGGTCCGAGTAAAACAGCACTCAAAACATTCATAAAATGTTGTATAGGTGCAACCTTAATAGGACCAATTGGTATAACAACTACCGTACTTAATACGACATTCAATGCAATGAAAAGCGCTGTTAATGTCAACTTCTTATTATTCATTGTCCAACCCCTTTTCTTTTAAGCAGTTTCTGATGTTACATAACACACTGTTGTAACCCTGTGAGTCATCAATCCGAGCACTTCTAAAAATCGTTGCGCAGTGCATTTCCGTTATTTGGTATCTCTATCTGCGGTATAGCAATACCCTCTGATAAAGTTTCAATAATGTATTGAATCGTATCATTTGCCTCATGCTGTGCTTGACGAAACTCAGCAACAATTGGAAAATCATCTATTTCGTCTTGAATCGCTTGTATAGTCTCCTCAGAATGCTGATAAGCAACAAGCTTTTGATAGTTTTGAAAGTTCACGGATTGCTTTTGTTGTTGCTTCAAATTAGCCATATGTTGTGCAATATGCTCATTTTGATGAATTTGTTGTTCAACGCGTTGATAGTAGCGGATTACTTCTAAGCCTTGAATCGCTTGTTGCAATTCGCGCGCCTTTTGCAATACATCATCTTTGGTTGTCATTATTGACTCACCAACGTTGCATCACTCACGCCTACAAATTCACCGTTTAACGAATATTGTTTCGCTTCAACAATTTTAACATCGACAATTTTCCCAATCATAGATTTAGGTGCACGGAAGTTAACGAGCTTGTTGCGTTCTGTGTATCCCGCTAACACTTCCTCATCTTTCTTACTCGCACCTTCGCATAATACTTTAACTGTCTTGCCATCATATGCTTTCAACGCAGCTGCCGAGAATGTACCTACCAATTGGTTTAATCGTTGTAGACGTGCTTTTTTCACTTCTATCGGTACATTGTCTTTCATCTTCGCAGCTGGCGTGCCATCACGTTGAGAGTATAGATACGTATATGCATGTTCAAAACCAACTTCTTCATATAATGACAACGTCTCTTCAAATTGTGCTTCCGTTTCATTTGGATAACCAACGATAATATCCGTTGTCAGTGCAACATTAGGTATCGCTTTTTTAATACGATCCACAAGATCTAAATAACTTGCGCGCGTATATTTACGTCCCATAATTTTAAGAACTTGATCATTACCTGATTGAACCGGTAAATGAATATGTGGCATGATATTACCACCTTGTGCAATCACTTCAATCATGCGGTCTGTGAAGTCCCATGGATGGCTCGTAGTAAAACGCACACGTGGAATGTCAATCTTCGCAATATCTTCTAATAAATCGCCAAGACCGTATTCGATATCGTCTAAATCTTTCCCGTATGAGTTAACATTCTGACCGAGCAACGTAATCTCTTGATAGCCTTGACGTGCTAAGTCGCGCACTTCATCGATAATATCTTGCGGACGACGACTACGTTCTTTCCCACGCGTAAATGGTACGATACAGTATGTGCAGAACTTGTCACAGCCATACATAATGTTCACCCATGCTTTGATGCGACCTTCACGGACTTTCGGCAAGTTCTCAATCACATCGCCTTCTTTAGACCATACTTCAACGACCATTGCTTTAGAAAGGTATGCTTCCTCCAAAATTTGTGGTAAACGGTGAATGTTATGCGTTCCAAAAATCATATCGACATTTTGGTACGATTTCAAAATTTTATTTACAACTGATTCTTCTTGTGACATACAACCACACACGCCGATTAAACAATCTGGACGCTCTTGTTTGATATGCTTCAAGTTACCAATTTCACCGAATACTTTGTTTTCCGCGTTTTCACGAATCGCACACGTATTCAATAAAATAACATCTGCAACATTAACATCTTCCGTCGGAGTGTAGCCCAGCGCTGTCAAAATCCCTGCCATGACTTCTGTATCATGCGCATTCATCTGACAACCATACGTTTTGATTAGGAACGTACGCCCTTTACCCATACCGCGATATTTTTCATCGATTTGGAAGTCACGATTATACACTGTTTCTTCCTTACCACGCTTTTTCGCTTCCTTCAGACTCGGCGGTTGATAAACGTGGTCGAAGTATTTACTATAATCTTTTTCTTCCGCTTTATCTTTACGATTCGCCAGCACATCTAACGTTCCAGCTTTTCTTTGTTCTTCATTCACATGCAAAACCCTTTCTGCCTTATATCATCTCTTCATTATATTAGAAAAAAACACAAAGTGCAATTTGTCATACCTTTGCATTTCAATATCATTTTTATCACATACACAACCAAAATCATTTAACAAAAGATAGCGAAATGTCTTCCCCATTCATGCCTTTTTCACTTTATACTTCACACGCTTGGCATAAATCTCAACACTGTCCAACACATGTTTTATGACCTATTTCCACAGTTATTATAAACACCAAATTTTTCTATAAATAAAGCTGAAGCCCTCCTACTCCAAAGGGACTCCAGCTCTGTTTGTCTGTTCTATACAAATTGTTTTGTTAATGATTCAAATTGCGACGGTGTTAACTTAATATCTTGATAGGCTAATGGTGTTTCACCAAACGATTCGATTTGTGATTCATATGATGGTGTTTCTGTATCTTGGTAAACGATACCTTTAACCAAAGAATTATGTTCAACAACTGTTTGAATAGCACGTTGTTTATCAGAAGTATCGTAATCTTCAATGTCGCTCAAATCAGTAAGGTGTTCTTTAAACCAATCATACGTATTAATTTTATTGTATGTGACACAAGGTGAGAACACATTCACAAATGAGAAGCCGTCGTGGTTAATCGCATCTTCTATCATTTTTGTCAATGCTTTAATATCGCTTGAAAAACCTTGTGCGACAAACGTTGCGCCTGAAGACAACGCCAATTCAAGCGGTGCAACGTTTTGTTCGATGTTCCCTTTTGGTGTTGTTTTCGTCACGAATCCAGGTGCCGATGAAGGTGATGTTTGTCCTTTCGTCAGACCGTAAATTTGGTTATCCATAACAATATACGTAATGTTCATGTTTCGGCGTAATGCATGGATTGTATGACCCATACCTATCGCATAACCATCACCGTCACCACCAGAAGCAATCACAGTCAAATCACGATTCGCCATTTTAACCCCTTGTGCCAATGGTAATGCACGTCCATGAATAGAGTGAACGCCATATGAATTGACATATCCTGAAAGACGTCCAGAACAACCGATTCCGGTAATCAATGCCACTTCATCCGGTTCTAAACCAACATTAGCTGCTGCTTTTTGAATCGCTGCTTGAACTGAAAAGTCACCGCATCCTGGACACCAGTTAGGTTTGACATTATTTCTAAAATCTTTAAAAGTTGCCACTTAGAGTCTCTCCTTTTGTGAATTTAAAAGGTCGATACCTTTCTTCTCAATCTCATACGGTAAAAATGGTGTACCGTCATATTTTGTTTGATTCACTAATTTATCGCCTAAATTCACATTCATTTTAATGATATTTGCTAGTTGCCCTTGATAGTTATGTTCAACGACAACTACTTTATGTGCACGATCCACTGCTTCTTGGATGATATCAGTTGGAAATGGATGCAATTGACGAATTTGTAAATGTTCGACTTTGTGCCCCTCTGCTTCCAAACGGTCAGTACCTTCTTGAATAGCACCTTTTGTCGAAATAAAGCCAAGGTATAAAATATCTGCCTGCTCATGCTTCAACGTACCTTCAACAGGTTTCTCAATGTGTAAATTCTCTATTTTGCGCATGCGTTTATCCATTTGATCTTGACGATTTTGTGCAGCTTCACTCGGTTTCCCTTGTTCATTATGTTCTACACCCGTCACATGATGAATACCACCTTTGACGCCTGGAATCGGTCTAGGCGATATACCTGATTCAGTTACGGCATAACGTCTGTAATAATCTTTGTCTTCAGGATCACGCACAATCTCTTCTAAAATGGTTGCGCCACGATTGATCTCAATCTTACTATAATCTAATTGTTTCACCGTTTGTTTTCCAAGTGACAATTGTAAGTCACTCAATAAAATAACAGGGCATTGATATATTTCAGCTAAGTTGAAAGCTTCTACTGCAAGGTAAAAGGCATCTTCTGCATCTGTTGGTGCTAAAACAATCTTAGGAATATCGCCATGTGTACCATAAATCATTTGCATTAAGTCCGATTGTTCTTGCTTCGTTGGTAATCCCGTCGATGGCCCCCCACGTTGTGTATTCATAATCACTAGTGGCGTTTCAGTCATACCCGACAAACCAATTGCTTCCATCATTAACGATAATCCTGGACCTGCAGAGGCTGTGAATGCTCTAACACCACCATAATTTGCACCGATAGCCATTGTGGCTGCAGCGATTTCATCTTCAGTTTGAATCACAGCACCACCAACTTCTGGTAAATGTTCAATCATATATTCCATAATTTCAGATGCTGGTGTAATTGGATAAGCAGCCATAAAACGTGAGCCACCTGCAATCGCGCCCAGACCAATCGCATCATTCCCAATCATATATAGATGCGGCACACTATCACTTTCCACCAAATCAAAGTCACCCTTAATATTTGAAAGTTCATCCTGCATTAAGCGGTAACCTTCGTGTAATGCTTGAATGTTTAAGTCAACAACTTTGTCACCTTTTTTCTCAAACATATTGGTAATCAAATCTTCAAATGGTGTCTTATCTAATGACATCAATGCCGCAGTCGCACCAATTGCTACCATGTTTTTCATCAACGTTGTGCCCAATTCCTTGGCCACCGCTGTAAACGGCATTACAATTAACTGTGCCTTACAATCTTCTGGCTTTTCAGGCTTTGCTTTGCTATCAGCTAAAATCACGCTATCTTCTCGCATTTCTTGGTGATTTAATTCAATCGTTTCTTGATCAAATGCTACTAATATATCTAAATCATCACTAATCGCATGTACAGGTGTTGTTGACACCCGAATTTTGTTGTTCGTATGTCCGCCTTTAATGCGGCTAGAAAAGTGACGATAGCCGTACAAATAATAGCCTTTACGATTCATAGCTGTCGCAAAGATTTCGCCGGTAGATTCAATCCCTTCACCTTGCTGTCCGCCCACTTTCCACGATATTTGAGATTTCATTCAATTAGCCTCCTACACGTTTAACTTCATTATTTATCATATCAAAATAACCCACTATATGCGCAACTAAATAGTGGGTTTTATAAAAAATCATACTAATGGACGATACGCACAGTTAATAAAATTTTGCTGGATGATCCTCATTAATTAAAATACGTTCAATATGCTTTGCAGTACCGTCTGGTCGCAACTCTACAAACACTCCTGATAAAACACTACGTCCTTCATCAGGTACAACATGTCTTTGTGGCAAACTCGTAATAAAACGTTCAATCACTTCATCACGATTAATACCAAGTATACCATCGTAATAGCCAGTCATACCAACATCTGTAATATAGGCTGTTCCTTTGGATAAAATGCGCTCATCTGACGTTTGAATGTGTGTGTGTGTGCCGACAACTGCACCTACACGACCATCTAAATACCAGCCCATCGCATTTTTTTCTGACGTTGTTTCAGCATGAAAATCAACGAATATATAGTCTGTTTCTGTTCGAGCTTCTGCGATAAGCTGATCTGCCTTTTTGAAAGGATCATCAATATCTTGCATAAACGCTCGACCTTGTAAATTAATGACTGCTAGCTTTTTATCATTTAGCTGAATAATGCGCATACCTATACCTGGTGCTTCATCAGGAAAGTTCGCAGGTCTGATCATACGCGTCGCATCATCTATAAAATCATATATTTGACGTTGACCATACGTATGGTTGCCCATCGTCATAAAGTCAACACCTTCACGTAAAAGTTCCTTATAGATTTTTTCTGTTATCCCCTTACCATGTGCTGCATTTTCTGCATTCACAATAGTTACTGTAGGGCGATAGTGTTGTTTGAGGTTCAATAAGTGTTCAGCAATCGCCTGTCGCCCTATCTTCCCCACAATATCTCCTATAAATAAAATCCTCATATTATACGTCCTCTCTATTATCGACACAGGCAAGATAAGCCACAGTCATCACTAATTCCATTAAGCACTCAGCATTTGAATATTGTGTTTTAAGTGCAAGGCTCAGCAACTTTTCTTTTTTAATTGAAGAGCGCTAGAGGTCGCACAGCGTTTATTGCTTACCTCTTACACAAAATGATGATGTCCCCACCTCTAGTCAACTGCCCTGCACAACATTTTTCTCTTTTCTATTAAGGGCTCAGCCCCTTCAATCGTGACATTGTTCATGCCTTAATCATCAACTACTTCTACTCACTTGTTTATTTTAACGTGCTGATAATTGTTGTCAATGCTACATTGCATCTTTAACGTATAATAAACGCATCGCATTCAAAGTCACTAAAATGGTTGCACCCATATCAGACATAATGGCAATCCACAATGTAAGCCAACCTGGAATAACTAATAATAATGCGATAATTTTCAATCCAAGTGCAATCGCAATGTTCCATTTAATTGTACGCATTGTAAGACGACTCAAACGCATCGCATATGGTAATTTTGACATGTCATCGCTCAACAATGCCACATCTGCTGTTTCAAGCGCTGTATCTGTGCTCGCGCCGCCCATCGCAATTCCGACATCTGCACGAGCCAATGCAGGCGCATCATTGATACCATCGCCAACCATTGCAACGGGCTGTATTGATGAAAGTTGTTCGATATGTGTCAGTTTATCTTGAGGCATTAAGTTCGCATAAACATCTGTAATGCCCACTTCTTTGCCTATTGTATTCGCTGTATAAGTATTATCCCCCGTCAACATTACCCGTGATGTTACACCGAGTTTCGCTAATTGTGCAATCACCCTTTTAGATTGTGGGCGTACTTTATCTTGCAATGCAATTAATAGACGTAACGTGTCATCTTCCATTACCAACACCACTGTACGTCCTTGTTGCTGTTGTGTCTCTATTAATTGTCGAATCTCAGGTGTTAACTCTGAATCAAACAGATGTGGTTGACCGATTGTGATTGTATGCGTGCCAAATTCACCTTGAATACCTTGTCCTGTTAAAGTTTGAATATTTGTTGCTGATTCATCACGTTGTATGCCTTTTGATTCAACATCTTTGACAATCGCACGCGCCAGTGGATGTTGTGTTGTATATTCGAGTGCAGCAACATGCGATAATAATGTATCATTCTCTTGCCGTGATGACAAAGTGATCATATCCACAACAGTTGGTTCACCCATCGTCAATGTACCCGTTTTGTCAAAAGCTATCGTTTTAATTTTACTCAACTGTTCTAAATGAATGCCACCTTTTATCAGTACACCATTTTGGGCAGCACTACTAATGCTTGAAACGATTGAAATCGGTGTTGAAATAATTAACGCACATGGACAACCTACTACAAGCACTGACAACCCTTGATAAATCCAATCATACCAATCAGCCCCTGTCAATAAAGGAGGCAATACCGCCACAGCGGCTGCAATCCCCATAATAAGTGGTGTGTAATAACGTGCAAACCGTTCGATAAAAGCTTGTGCTGGTGCCTTATTGAGTTGTGCCGCTTCTACCATCTCAATCACTTTGGCAATAGTTGTATCGTCTTTTGTTTTGGTCACTTCAATCTCTAATACCCCATCATGATTCAAGGTTCCTGCAAACACCTCACTGCCAACGACTTTATCGACCGGAATCGACTCACCTGTTATGGCAGCTTGGTTAACACTCGCATGTCCAGAACATACAATACCGTCTAATGCAATTTTTTGTCCTGCTTTAACGAATAAAATATCGCCTTCGTTTATTTCTTCTACAGGTAGCTCCATATGCTTACCTTCACGAATAACTGTCGCTTTATCAGGCGCAATGGTCATGAGCGACGCCATCGCATCACGCGCCTTACGCATCGAAAACGCCTCTAATGCTTCACTCAATGCGAAGAGAATTACAACGACTGCGACCTCTCCCCATTGTCCAATGAGCACACCACCTATTACCGCAATAGTCATTAATGTATGCATATCAAATTCTAAATGAACTAAGTTTCTAATACCTTCTTTAAGTAATGTTGTGCCACTAATCAAAACAGCACTTATAAATAATAACGGGGTCAAAATGGTATTTGAACCATATAGCCATTCAGACAGATAGCCAAACACAATCAATAATGTTGAAAACCATAAAGCCTGATTCTTCACAAGAAATTGTTTCATTTTTTCTAATGCTGTTTGGTTTTCAAAACCTTTATCTTGGTTGGACTGCTGACCATTCGGCATTTGATCATCATAAATTGTAAGATTTTCAAACGCACCAGCGGCTTCTATTTCTTTGAGTGAGGGTGTCCCCGTTACATATATTTTGGATGCACCAAAATTCACTGTTGCTGATGTGACTGATGGAAGCGCCGCAACATTACGCTCAAATTTTGCCGCACAGTTCGCACAAGACAAGCCTTCAATACGGTAAGTCGTTTGTTTATTGGTCATCACGCATCACTTCTTCCTTATGTTCAATTGAAATCATCATAATTTGACGAATATGCTCATCATAAATACGGTAAAACGCACGCTTCCCTTCCTTGCGATATGTAACGACACCATTTTTGTATAGAAGACGTAGATGATGCGATGTATTTGCAACTGTCAAATGTAATATTTCCGCTAAATCACAAACGCATAATTCATCATGTACACACAGCAAGTAAGTTATCTTCGCACGATTGATATCGGCAATACTTTTAAACATCAAACTGACACTGTCAATATTTGTTTGTGCAAGTGTTTCCTTCGCTTCACGTACATGGGCTTCATCGATCATAAATGTATCGCATCCCATCGGGTTTTGAGCCATATCATCACCTTCTTATATTCAAGTATTTACTTGAATATAAGATACCATATTTCTTTCCATCATTCAAATATTCACTTGAATGTTTGAGAAGGCATAAAAAAACAACCCCATTATTGAGGTTGCTTTTTTTATTTTGCATATTCGACTGCTCTCGTCTCACGAACAACTGTCACTTTAATATGACCTGGATATTGAAGTTCTCCTTCAATCTGATCTTTAATGTCTCTTGCCAAGCGATGTGATTGTAAATCATCGATGGCTTCTGGTGATACTATCACACGAATTTCACGACCTGCTTGAATCGCAAATGCTTTTTCAACACCATCATAATTTTCCGAGATGGCTTCTAATCGTTCTAAGCGCTTGATATAGTTTTCTAATGTTTCTTTACGTGCACCTGGGCGTGCTGCTGACAATGCATCGGCGGCTGCGACAAGAATTGAAATAATAGACGTCGGTTCTACATCACCATGATGTGAATGAATCGCATTGATTACAGTTGGTGATTCTCCATATTTCTTGGCGAGTTCCACACCAATTTCAACATGACTGCCTTCCACTTCATGGTCAATCGCTTTACCAATATCATGTAATAACCCCGCACGTTTCGCAATCGTAACATCTTCATTTAATTCAGCTGCAAGCATACCTGATAAATGCGCAACTTCAATAGAATGTTTCAGTACGTTTTGACCATAGCTTGTACGATAGTGCATACGTCCTAATATTTTCACTAAATCAGGATGCATATTGTGTACGTTCAGCTCAAACGTCGCTTGCTCCCCTGCTTCGCGAATAATTTCATCTACTTCACGTCGTGCTTTGTCAACCATATCTTCAATTCGTCCTGGATGAATGCGACCGTCAGAGACCAAGTTGATTAATGCGGTTTTCGCAATCTCTCGGCGGATAGGATCAAATCCTGACAAGATGACTGCTTCAGGCGTATCATCAATAATAAGATCGATACCCGTCAACGTCTCGAGTGTGCGTATATTACGTCCTTCACGACCAATAATACGCCCTTTCATTTCATCATTAGGCAAGTTAACAACTGATACTGTAGATTCCGATGTATGTTCCGCTGCAAATCTTTGAACCGTAGTTGCTAGCAATTCTTTTGCAGTTTGGTTAACTTTTTCTTTCGCTTCACGTTCTTTTTCCTTAACAAGTACTGCAATATCCTGTGATAATTCATTTTCAACACGTTCCAGTTGTTCATTACGTGCTTCTTCTTGAGTGAGACCGGAGATGCGTTCTAATTCTTGTTCATGCTTCATTATTATTGATTGAACACTACTCTCTTTTGCATCTACTTGTTGTTGTCTTTCTTCAAGTTTAGATTCTTTTTGCTCTAAAATCTCATCTTTTTTATCTAATAGATCAGATTTACGCTCCAAGTTTTCCTCTTTTTGAAGAAGTCGGGATTCTTGTCGCTGAAGTTCACCACGACGTTCTCTGAGCTCGCTTTCCGCTTGCTCACGAATTCTTTGGTTTTCTTCTTTAGCTTCAAGTAACTTTTCTTTTTTTAGATTTTCGGCGTCTTTATTCGCTTGATTAACAATATCTTTAGCAGTACTTTTAGCTTGTACTTGCTGTCGATATATTAAATTCTGAGCAATAAAATACCCCGCAACAACTCCTAGAATAATACCCAGCAAAATGAGTAAGAGGGTTAATAAATTCACACAAACACCTCCTTTTCTAGGATTTGATTCTGTATATTAACAAATCAATATGATCATATGAATGTAACTAAAAATCATACATGTTTAATTGTACGTTTTGAAGTCAGAAAAATCAAGACTTGTGTCATGAATCACATATGTATTTTCTATATCTTTAATTTTGGTATTAAGTATTGAGAAAACGTCTTACAGATTATGCTATTTTAAGCTGAAAATAGCAATAAAAACGCTGAAATTTACATTCTCTGAGCGCTTAAAAAAGGAACAGCTTAACGCCGTTCCTTTCAAGTATTATATCATCGTTAATTAAGCATCAAATAATGTATCTGGCTCATCTGGTGTATCTTCACTATCTGCTACCTTCTCATCAGCAATACCGAGTTTTTCACGTAATTTGCGATCGATTTCTGCTTCAATCTGTGGATTTTCCTTCAAAAACAGCTTAACATTCTCTTTACCTTGTCCCATGCGTTCACCGTTATATGAATACCAAGCACCAGATTTGTTTACAATGTCATGCTCGACGCCTAAATCAATTAATTCACCTTGACGTGAAATACCTTGACCGTACATGATATCTACTTCTGCTACCTTAAACGGTGGTGCAACTTTATTTTTTACAACCTTAATCTTTGTACGGTTACCAACTATATCTTGACCTTGCTTCAATTGTTCAGCGCGACGTACCTCTAAACGTACAGAACTATAGAATTTCAATGCACGACCACCTGGTGTTGTTTCAGGATTTCCAAACATCACACCAACTTTTTCACGAATCTGGTTAATGAAAATGGCAGTTGTTTTAGATTTTGAAATCGCAGCAGAAAGCTTACGCAATGCTTGCGACATCAAACGGGCTTGTAAACCTACGTGTGTATCACCCATCTCTCCTTCAATCTCAGCTTTTGGTGTTAAAGCAGCAACCGAGTCAACAACTACGATATCTACAGCACCACTACGCACAAAAGCTTCAGCAATCTCCAGACCTTGTTCACCATGATCTGGTTGAGAAATATATAAGTTATTGATATCTACACCCAATGCTTCAGCATAAACTGGATCCAATGCGTGTTCGGCATCTATAAATGCAGCGACACCACCATTCTTTTGAACTTCAGCAATCGCATGTAAAGTTACCGTTGTTTTACCTGAACTTTCAGGCCCATAAACTTCTATAATTCGCCCTTTCGGATAGCCACCTACACCTAACGCATTGTCTAATGTCACCGAACCTGTTGAGATAGTTGACACATTGCGATCTTTGTTATCGCCCAGTTTCATAACAGCACCTTTGCCGAAAGACTTTTCCATATTTTTGATTACTGTATCTAATGCTTTTTGACGTTCATTATCCAATGATTGTACCTCCTAAGATTATCCATTATCTTGATTGTATCTATTTATTCACACGATATCATCTAATGTATTTGCTACTTCTATTGATCAACTTATACTATACAAGGTTCTGCTAAAAAACACAAGCATTTTAGCGAATATTTGTTCGCTTATTCGTTGTTATGAATACACTTTTACGAACAAACGTGCTTTCATTTTATTTTTTAACACCTTCATTTAGCCAGTTAAGCCATTCAATACACACATAATTTTGACTGCGATCTCTCAATAAATTGCGTTGTGATGGCATTTTAAAGCTTCTGATACTAAAATCATCACCATTTAATAAACCAATATATACCGTTTGATTTTGAACTAACAGACTGATAGCTTGTTCAGTTTCGTATAGTGATTGTACAAACATTGCTGACAACTGTAAATTTTCTTCAACTGTAGCCGCCTGTTGTATAAATGACTCATGATGCAGCATATACCCTTTCAATACATGGTGTCGGTCTGCAGCTTTTAACCGAGCATGTAATAAACCATCTGTAACAGCATCGTATACTGCAACGCTTGCTTGTTGTTGCGTCATAACAGCCGCTTCCGGTGTCATTTCATCTGATCCATAGTAGAAATAGCCAAGTCGTTCAAGTATTTGTGCTTTTATCGGGGCAATAAGGCTCTGGCACTTCTCAATATTCTTACCACTCGCCGTTAAACGAATCGTCACTTCATGTTTTCCTGCTAAAGGTGCAATCGTAGGATTTGTTTGTGCCTCAATCAAGTCCATCAATTCTGTTTCTACCTGTGACTCACCAATTCCACAAAAACGTAAGACTTCAGAAAAAATAGTTTCATTAGACTGTGCAAAAAGTGGCATCAATTCATTATCCACCATTGGACGCATTTCGCTTGGTGGACCAGGCAACATCACGACATGTGTATCTTGATAGACTGCATACATACCAGGTGCCATTCCTACATGGTTTGCCAAAACATGTGCGCCTTCAATAACTAATGCTTGCTGACGATTATTAGGTGTCATCACTTTATCTTGAGCTTTAAAGTATGATTCTATATATGATAGTGCCGCTGTATCCATAACAAGCTCTTTGCCCATCACTTGTGCAACGGTTTGTTTCGTCAAATCATCTTTTGTAGGTCCTAATCCCCCTGTAAAAATAAGCGCGTCATATTGCTTTAACGCACGTTTCGTCACACGTGCTAGACGTTCTGGATTGTCGCCTACCACTACATGTTCCAAGACATGATGACCTGCTTCATTGAACACACGTGAGAGATACTGTGCATTCGTATTAGCAATTTGCCCGAGTAACAATTCTGAACCGACAGCGATAATACATACTTGCATCGTTTATTCCTCCCCCTATCAATTAACACATCGCTCTACTAGAATGCTTATACATTATACCCTACTAATGAATTGCAAAACCAATATAAAAATCGGAAATATGTCTCCACACAAAAAACGATACTCGAAAATCTTGCTTCCAAAAGATTTTTAAGTATCGCTTCTTCAAATTATGGAAGTGGGATAGGAACCTCATTTTTCTAAAAAGATTCCATTGTCCTATCCTCGCAAGGCTGAGTAGGGGTAAAAAACTTATAAATGTGTCTTTTCACGCCAGTCAGCTACTGCCTTCTACATGAAATCTCAAACTTAAATCGAATGTTTCTATTAATGTCCCATTCCCTATTGATGGTCTTGTAAAAAGACGTCACGACCTTTATAAAAGTACTCAATACCGGACAATATTGTAAAGAACACACCGATATATAATAACACTTGACCTAGTGAAAATCCTATCCACTGACTAAACGGTTCCCCTAATAAAATCAACACAAGTGCCACCATTGTAACAGCTGTTTTGATTTTTCCTAGTTGTCCCGCTGCACTGACAAAACCTTGTTCAATTTGTAACAAACGCAAGCCAGTTACTGCAAATTCACGTGCAATAATAATGATTGCGACCACTGAGTTCGTCAACCCAAGTTCCACTAACACAATCAAAGCTGCAGAGACAAGTAACTTGTCAGCAAGTGGATCCAAGAATTTCCCCATGTTCGTCACCAGTTGCCATTTACGTGCTAAATAGCCATCAACAAAGTCACTAATTGAGGCAATAATAAAAATTAACCCACTGATTAAAAACTCAATACGTACCGCTTGTCCTCCTAAAATTGCAACTTGTCCCATTCCGAAGTCAACAAGTGCAAATAACATAAAAAGAGGAATTAATATCACACGAAAAAGTGTGATTTGGTTAGGTATATTCATTGTTCATCCTCATTTCAACTTTCTTTTTATACCGACTTATTATAACACAAGACTTACTACAGCCCAAAAAAATGCTGTGATTCCTACTAAACCAGCAATAACAATAGAAATCTGCTTTACCTCATTACTTCCTTTATGATATGCCAAAGCATGTTCTGACGTTGCTAACTGTTCAAGCGCTTTAGACACAAATTGGTTGGTCGCTGGCAATTCTTCTCGATGCTTCTCAATTAAGTGTGTACTATCAAGGTTGACCGCCTGTGCATATTTACGAATAAAACCAATAGCATAAGATGGCTGGTTCAGTTGTTCAAATTGATTACGCTCAATCGCCATTAATGTTTCGCGCTGAATATGTGTTCTTTCTTCTAATTCAGATAATGTCATTCCTAAGCGCTCTCTTTTATTTTGCAAAGTTTCACCGAGTAATTTCAATAGATTAACCTCCTAGTTAAAATCCACCAAACCCATCGCCAAAGCCTCCAAATGGGTCAGCACCAAAATCTAAATTATTTTTACTACGCACCGTTTTTTGCTTCATCTCATCATAGCTAATTTCTTGATGTTCTTCTGCGCGCAGTTCAATAATATAGTCAAAATCATCTATTTCATAATCACTTGCTTCTACAAATAAATCTGGATGCTCGACCACTTTGACTGATGGGAGTGTCATAACCTCTCTTACTAATTCTTGATGCTTCATATTTGATTCTCGAGCAGTCACAGCACCATCTATAATGTACACATGGTCTTTATCGTATTCGCCTTTAATCAAAGAACTGCGGACTGTTTGTTTTATCAATGTAGAACTGATAAACAACCAGCGTTTATGTGCTGAAACACTTCCTGCAACGATTGATTCAGTTTTACCAACCCTTGGCATACCACGAATGCCTATAAGTTTATGACCCTCTTCTTTAAATAATTCAGCCATAAAATCAACAAGTAAGCCGAGATCATCTCGTTCAAAACGAAACACCTTCTTATCGTGCTTATCCTGTTTCAAATAGCGTCCATGTCTAACTGCTAAACGATCCTTCAGTTCTGGTGGTCTTAAAACGCGCAAAGAAATATCATCTATTTCTTTCAGCAGTGTCTCAAAACGCTGCACCTTTTCTTCACTATCTGATTTAATAATAAAAGCACGTGTAGACGTCTTAATCCCATTAATCGACCCAATGTTAATGCCCATCATACCGAGCAAGCTAGACACATCCCCTAGCAATCCAGCCCGATTCGTATTAATATCATACTCCAAATACCATTCTTTTTTTTCAATCATTGACATATGTGCTCACCCCTTAAAGCGCTAACTCTTTGTTCGTATTATATCAATTATACATACCAGCCACCATTAATACGTTGTACGGTACCTGTAATACTTTGTGATAAAGGAGACAGCAAGTGCGCCACCACATGCGCTACTTCTTCAGGTTGCACAAGTCGATTTTGTGGCAATGTTTCTAATAACATTGCCATATCTTCATCATTCAACTGATCACTCATTGCACCTGACACCGCCCCGGGAGCAATCCCATTCACTGTTACATTCGTCATTGCTAGCTCTTTGCTCAATGCCTTCACAAAGCCAAGTTGTGCTGCTTTCATTGTAGAATAGATTGTCTCAAAGCTTGCGCCTGTTTCTCCCCAAATGGACGAAATCACAACAATGCGGCCATGCGGACGTAATATGAGTTGATCAACGAAATATTGACTCAGCTTGATTAAATTATAGACATTAATACGATAAGTTTCGTCTATTTGACTATCCGTCATATCTTGTAACATACCAAATAAACTCTTACCACTAACGTAGATAAATGCATCAAGATTTTGAATAAATGTTAATTGGTCGAAATCGATGGTTTGTGATACATCCAGCTGAAACATTTGTACCGGTTGTCCTTCATATAGTGCTTCTAGTTGCTCAAGAGACGCACTATGATAAGTCAAAATCACTTCATAACCACGCGAAAGAAGGTCATGCACAATAGCACGACCTATCGTCCCTGAACCACCTACAACAAGTGCTTTCATGACGTCTTCAACTCCAAGCGACTATCCACTACTTGTGATAAGTCTAAACGTTGACGCACCGTTTCATTTACCGACGTCAAGTTAATCTCATCCATAATTGTCAACAAGTCGAATAACATAATTCCCTCAAAATGATACTTCGTCGCTTGATTTGCTATATATTCTGGTGAGTTTAAACTTGAAATATATTCACCAATAAATTGACGTTTCAATAACTCAAACGCTTCTTGGTCTTTCAGTTGTCCAACACAAGCTTTCAATTCTGATAACAATGCCTTCTTCAGTTCATCAGGTTTATCTGTCGTCGAAGTAATGACTGAAAAGCTGTAACTCGATTCAATGACTGATTGATAGCTAAACGTTGTATCAATTAAATGTTGATTGAGCAATGATTGATAAAATTCAGTCTCTTCGCCCAAAACCAATTCAAAGAAAAATGACATTTCAATATCTTCTTGAACACGTTGGCGATTCGAAACATTTTGCTGACGATTTTTAAAACCTAACATTAATCGCGGCGATTTTACAGGTAAGGCTTCACGAACTTCAGCTTCTACAATCTCATATGGTTCATGTAATGGATCTCTTACAATCTCAGGCTGTGCTACAATATGCCGTGCATCTTCGTGAGACTTAACAAGTTCATATATATGTTGGGGATCAACATCACCAACAACATACAACACCATATTAGATGGATGGTAGAAAGTCTCATAACATAAGTATAAGTCATCTTTCGTAATCTCATAGATACTCTCAACGCTACCTGCAATATCCACTTTCACAGGATGTTGATGGTATAAACCACGCAATGTATTGAACATCAATCGATAGCCAGGTTGTTCTTGATACATTTTGATTTCTTCTGCGATAATCCCTTTTTCCTTTTCAACAGATGCTTCTGAAAAGTATGGAGACTCCACCATTTTTAATAGACGTAAAATATTGTCATCAATATAATCAGTTGCACTAAACAGATAACTTGTACGGTCAAAACTTGTAAACGCATTGACTTGTGCGTCATGTTCTGCAAACTCGGTAAATAAGTCACCCTCCTCCTTTTCAAACAACTTGTGTTCTAAAAAGTGGGCAACACCATCTGGAACTGTGACAAAATCATCTGATTGATGCGGCTTAAAACGTGAATCAAGAGAACCAAACTGCGTTGTGTATGTGACGAATGTTTTTTGAAAGCCTGGTTTAGGTATCACAAAGAGCGTTAGACCATTGTCTAGCTGTGCTTGATAAACTGTTTCATCAATTTGTTGATAATATGTTTTATGCATCTTCATTCACCGCCTTTGTCATAATATAAATAGTATCCAGTTGTGCGTGTTGACATAATGCTTGAATATCTGCTTTTGTCACCGCTTCAATCCCCGCAATAAAATCAGCTTCAGACTGTGGATCTTCTATCAAAATTTGATTGTGCATTAATTCAATCATTTGTTTTGGGCGATCCTTCAGTTCTTTGCGATGCGATAAAATAATCTTTTTAGCTAATGCCATTTTTTCATCAGTAAAGTTCCCTATTTTGAACTGCTCGAACGCAGCAATGATCGTATTTTTAGCAGCTTCATAAGCGTCACTAGACACACCACTTAATACAAAAAGATAGCCATTTTTGCCATCAATTTGTGAATGAATAGAATATGCCAAACTTTGCTTTTCACGCACTTCACTAAACAGAACAGAAGATGGATCAGCCCCAAACATCATGTTAAAGACAATCAACGCAGGATAATCAGTAGCACCATACTGTGTTGGAAAGCGAAAACCCATATTTAATTTCGTCTGATCAACATCTGCTGTTTCAACAACTTCATTCACAGCTTGTTGGGGATTAATTGGATAATTATCTTGTGACGGACGATATGTAAATGATTGCACGTTAAATGTATCTGCTAGTTTGGCACTGATATAATCCTTATCAACATTCCCAACGACATAGATAGAACAATTATCATGACTGAGCATATTTTGATATGTATGATATAAACTTTGTGCTGTAATATGTTCCAATTGCTCAAGCTGCCCAACTGCCGGGTATCGATATGGTTGATCACCAAACATATATTTTAGTAATTGTAAATAGGATAGTTGTGTTTTATTATCTTCAATCGCAATAAGTTTGTTTTGCAATAAACGCTTTTCTTGTTCTAAGAAAGTTTCATCAAACTGCTGATTTTGTACAAGTGGATTTAGAATGACTTCTTTCAACAATTGAATCCCCTCATCAACAAGTGACAATTCATCTGGTAAATATCGTTCGTTCACGATTTCTAAACTTATCGTGATCACGTGGCAATCCTTAAATTTTGATACATTACTATTCAAATAAGCACCATATAAATACGATAAATGCTGGTTGAATGCTTTATCAGTTGGATATTTCTCCGTTACTCGTACAAGCATTTTGCTGAGTAATGATCGTGCCGTCATCGTTTCGATATCAAGTGGTGCCATAAATTTAAAGGCAATCGTTGTTGTTTTAAATTTATCAGTCGGCATCACATGAATCGGTACATTTGAATGCAAATCCATATACCTCTCTCCTTTTATTTTTAATCTTATAAACGCTTCCTTACCGTGCGAAACTTGACAAGGCTACCTTTGAAATAATTCAGTGAATATAACACTGGTCTACCTTCTGTTGTATAGTGCACTTGTCTTAACAGCATTAAACCTTCATGCGGGTCCGCATCTAATGCCTCTGAAATATAGGGCTCATAGCTAACTGTCTCTATCTCTGTTTCCGCATATGTGATCGTCTGCTGCGTCTCTTTTTCAATCGCTTTAAGTATGGAAGTCTGTTGGTTATGTGTGCAGAAATATTGCAACACATTCTCTGATACTTTGTCTAAACAATATACTACCGGTTGATCATCTGCGGTACGAATTCGCTCAATAACAGTAATAATCGCACCTTCTGGAAGATTCATCACTCGACAATCGTCACATGATGCTACTTCTTCATCTAAACTTAAAAATACTGTTCCTTCACGATAGCCTTTATCCGTAATCATCTGTCCAACACTCATGAGCTCATCAAGCGGATAGAAGAAAGGTTGCGATTGTTTGACACGCACACCTTCTTCAAAGTTCTCACTCACAATTTGCTCTGTCACTAATTCGTGGATGGCACCTTGTACATCATCTGTTTTAACGTCACATGCACGCGCCATAGACAACAGACTTGGCAATGATTCTCCTGGCTTTAACTGCTGCTTATCGATTTCTGTTAAAATCCATTCTTTTACTTTATTCACGTCAGGATTAATGGACACATTTACACCTCATTATCATTTAAATCAACTAATATTTGTCTTGGCTTACTACCTTTTTGAGGACCGATGACTTGATTGCGCTCCAGATCGTCCATAATGCGAGAAGCCCGATTATAACCTATGCGAAATTGACGTTGTAACAGTGATGTACTCGCTTTTTGCTGCTCAATCACAAATAGATACGCTTCTTTATAAAGTGGATCATCACTTTCGGTTCCTGCTTCCTCAGTTTGTGCGTCAGGTGTCATCTCTTTCACGTAGTTCGCGCGCTGTTGCGCCACAACATAATCCACTACTTTTTGTACTTCACCATCACTAAGAAAAGCACCTTGAACACGTGTGCGCGTTGAACCACCATTTTTAATAAATAACATGTCTCCTTTGCCTAAAAGCTTTTCAGCACCACCACTATCAATAATAGTACGAGAATCCGTTTGCGAACTCACTGCAAAGGCAATGCGAGATGGTATGTTATTTTTGATGAGACCTGTAATCACATCAACTGACGGTCTTTGTGTTGCAATAATCAAGTGTATCCCAGCTGCTCGTGCCATCTGCGTAATACGTGTAATGGCTGTTTCAACATCTTTTCCTGCCACCATCATCAGATCAGCTAATTCATCTACAATTACCACAATATATGGTAAGAGTGGGTGTTTTTCATCTAACGCTTTATTCTGTTGTTCAATGTATGCATTATACCCTTTGATGTTTCGTGTGCCAGAATGTTGGAATAAATCATAACGACGTTCCATCTCAGCTACAACCTTTTCAAGTGCTTGTGCCGCTTTATGTGGATTGGTTACAACCGGTGTGAGCAAATGTGGGATGCCGTTGTAGACGTTCAATTCTACCATTTTAGGGTCTATCATCATCAACTTAACTTCATGCGGTTTTGCATTTAATAGTATACTTGTAATCATGCCATTGATACAGACAGACTTACCACTCCCCGTTGAGCCTGCAACGAGTAAGTGTGGCATTTTGTCCAACTCCGCCGTAATCGGCTCTCCAGATATATCGCGTCCTAGTGCGACTTCAAGTTTGTTCGCAGCTGGAAACTTCTCATCAAGTACTTCTTTCAAAGTCACAAGTGAAATCTGATCATTTGGCACTTCAATCCCCACCGCTGACTTACCTGGAATAGGTGCTTCTATACGAATATCTTTAGCGGCAAGTGCTAATGCTAAGTCGCTATGCAAATTGACAATTCGACTTACCTTGACACCTTGTGCAGGTTGAATTTCATATTGTGTCACTGCTGGTCCAATTCGAATCTGTGTCACTTTGGCATTGACACCAAAATTTTTCAATGTCGTTTCTAATAACTTCCCTTTGCGCTGTACATCAGCTTTAGCAATAGCTTGTTGTTTTTTCGGTGGATTCAACAATGAGAACGGTGGCAGTTGATACGCTTGATTCTCAATTTCCCCTGCGTCGGTGATTGAACCTTCTGCTTGTGTATCATCGCTATCTGCTGCTTCAGCCTGCTTCAATTTTTGTGACCGAGTCAAATCATTCTCGCTTGGTTTTGTCGCTGCCGAATTATCCTCGTAAGTCTCTAGTTCACGTGACGCTTGATGTCTCAGGATAGGTATAGACGGCGTATCATCTATTTGCTCATTATGTTCAACTTCTGGAAAATCACTCACATCAATCGGTGCTGTTTCTTGTGCTTCTCGCTGTTGACGCTTGCTTTCTTTCTTCTCATTCTGTGCCAGACGTCGCTGTTCCCTTACTTTTGTCATTTTAAAAGAAGCATTTGTAACAATTTGTTTGAACTTCTCAAACCATATTTTTACAACGTCACGATGTCGTTTTTTCAACAACAGTATCACACTAGAAACCAATAATAGAATCGTTAATAAAACAACACCTGCCAATGAAATAAGAGGTGAAAATAATGAGATAAGATAATAACCTAAAACACCCCCACCAAAATTCGGAAATCCGCCTTTATCATATTGATTGAACACATATGACAACACAGGTTCGCGCTGAGCTTGGATACCACCTACAACACGAAAATATAATTGGGCAACAAATAGTAGTGCGACTTGCAACAAAACACTGCCTGGCACACGTCTTGTTTTGGGAAGTTTGCCATTATATGCTAAAAAGCCAGTCGCCAATAAAATTAAAACATAAGTTAAGTAGCGTGTAAGACCAAATAAGTAATTAAAAAAACTGTCGATGGCAACACCGATTAAGCCTAGTTGAAAAATTCCAAGCATCATCATGATCACAACAGCAATTGCTATGATAAAGCGTAATGGTGAATCTTTTTGCTTCTTCTTAGGCGTACGTTTTCTACCGCGCGAAGTTTTGGGTTTACGCTTTTTCGTTTGCGCCATACATCGTCACCTGCTTCTTTCCTTCATAATATGTATCTATGCGTGATGTAAAAAAGCGAATCTGCTCTTCAAAACAATTAAACATTTCAAAGAGTAAGATTCGTTTTTTAACGATCATACGATTGAACGCATCAATAAGTTAAATTTCAGAAATAACTGGAATAATCATTGGACGTCTGCGCGTACTTTCAAATAACAACTTACTGATTTGATCGCGCATATTTTGCTTAATTTCTGACCACTCGATGCGTTTTTCTTGTAGACCCGCTTCTACAATTTCACGGACTTTCTCTTCTGCTTCTTTAAGCAATGCCTCACTTTCACGGACATAAACAAAACCACGTGATTGTATTTCAGGACCTGCAGCAATACGTCGATTTTTCGGATCAAGCGTAACAACAGCAATGAAAATACCATCTTCCGCTAATAAATGACGGTCGCGTAATACAATATTACCTACGTCACCAACACCAATACCATCTATCAAGACATTGCCTGCATTCACTTTTTCATTCAATGTCATATCTTCACCATCAAAGTTGATAACATCGCCGGACTCTACCAAGAATATTTTTTCTGCTGCAACACCTGCTTCACTCGCAAGCTTAGCGTGTGCAATTTGCATTTTAAACTCACCTTGAACTGGAATGAAATACTCTGGTTTCATCATATTCAACATTAATTTGAGTTCTTCCATACAACCGTGACTTGATGCATGGATTTTTTTGTTATTCGGAATGACAATTGCTCCAGCTCGAGCAAGTTCATTCAACGTATCTCCAATGATTACTTCCATATTCGCTGAAGCTGTAATAGCTAAGAATACAGAGTCCCCACGTTGGATGTTCATAATTTTATGTTTGTTTTGTGCCATTTGATTCAATGCTTCAACAGGTTCACCTTGCATGCCTGTTGCAATAATAATCACTTCATTTTTTGGATAATTTTCAACTTCATTAATTGGAATTAATAAATCTTTAGGAATGTTGAAGTAGCCCATTTTACGCGCAATACTGAATGAACTTTCAAGAGAACGCCCCAAGAATGATACTTTACGGTTCAGTTTGCTTGCGATGTTTAGCACTTGTTGAATGCGAATAAAGTTAGACGCATAGCAAGACACAATAATACGTCCTTGCGCTTTGGTAAAGGCATCAAACATATGACTTTCAATTACATTTTCAGGCGTGTTATAGCCAGGTTTTTCCGCTTCTGTAGAATCACTTAACAGTGCAAAAACACCATCATCACCAATCTCTGCCATCTTTTTCAAATCAGGCGCATAATGACCGTGTAAACTTTGGTCAAACTTGAATTCACCTGTATACACAATTGCACCGTATGACGTATGAATACATACACCTAAACTATCTGGGATACTATGCGTTGTATTGAAGAACGTCACGTTCACATTCTTAAAGCGCATGACAGATTCATTATTTACGACATAGTAGCGGATTTTTTTATCGATTTGACGTACACGCATATTCTCTTTAATCAATCCAATTGTTAACTTAGAACCATACACTGGCGCCTCGACTTGTTCTAACACATACGTTACAGCACCAATAGCATGTTCGTGACCATGTGTTAAGAAAATCCCTTTCAACTTATGCTTATTCTCAATAACATATTGGATGTCTGGTATTACGATATCAATACCGAGCATTTCATCTTCTGGGAACTTGAGTCCCGCATCCAACATGAACATCTCATCATCGACTTCAACAATATACATATTTTTGGCAATTTCACCGACGCCGCCGAGTGGAATAATGCGTATATTTTTATTTTTCTTTTTTACTAAATTCAAAATGTTACCTCCTAATAAATATAACCCGTCCATATTACAGTCATACTTTATTATAGTAGATATTAACAACTCTGTACACTGTTAAAGAATCCATTACAAAATAAACGATTAATTCTCTCTTATATCTCTAATTTGTAATTAATCATCATCACCAATCTTATCCCAAACATTGTAATTCTTTCGGACAGAAAACCCATTAACCACTATAATCAGTATCGTAATCACAATATTTTATAATTTTTAGTCGTAATACCATCAGCGATACTATTGAACAGTCCAAAAAACAGACAAATGCGCTTAACAGCCTCTCATTTGTCTGTTTTTATATAAATTATTTATTGTACCTATAACAGAACTTTATGTGACGCATTGACACGACCTTGTTTGTCGATTTCAGTGACTTTAACTTTAAGGGTATCACCGATTGCCAATTTATCTTCTACTTTATCGATACGCTCTTTTGAAATTTGTGAGATGTGTACTAAAGCATCTTTACCTGGGAACAATTCAACAAACGCACCAAATTTTTCGATACGTTTCACTTTTGCATCATAAACTTGACCCACTTCCGCTTCACGTACGATACTTTCAATCCATGCACGTGCTTGATCAATCATCGCTTGATCCACTGAACCAATGTAAACTGTACCATCTTGTTCGATATCTAGTTTAACACCTGTTGCGTCGATAATTTCATTGATTTGTTTACCACCTGGCCCGATAACATCACGAATCTTTTCAGGTTTGATTGTCATGATTTCAACTTTTGGCGCATATGCACTTAATTCAGAACGTGGTTGACTAATTACTGATAACATATGGTCAAGAATTGCAAGACGTCCTTTGCGTGCTTGTTCCAATGCTTCTTCAATCACTTCTTTAGTTAAACCATCAATTTTAATATCCATTTGGATCGCTGTAATACCGTCTTTCGTACCCGCTACTTTAAAGTCCATATCACCTAACGCATCTTCCATACCTTGAATGTCTGTTAGGATAGTGTAACTTTCTTCACGTGTTACTAAGCCCATTGCAATACCAGCTACTGGAGCTTTAATAGGTACCCCTGCATCCATCAATGCAAGTGTTGAACCACAGATAGATGCTTGTGATGAAGAACCATTTGATTCTAAAACTTCACTCACAATACGCACTGTGTAAGGGAATGTTTTTTCATCTGGAATAATATATCTCAATGCACGCTCACCTAAAGCACCATGACCAATTTCACGACGACCTGGTGCACGTACAGGGCCCGTCTCACCTACTGAGAAGTTTGGGAAGTTATAGTGATGCATAAAGCGTTTTTGTTCTTCTTCGCCTAATCCGTCAATCAGTTGATATTCAGAAATTGAGCCGAGTGTTAATACAGACAGCGCTTGAGTTTGACCACGTGTGAATAGACCTGAGCCATGTGCACGTGGCAATAAGCCAACTTCTGAAGATAATGGGCGAATCTCATCTGGTTTACGACCATCCGGACGAATCTTCTCATCTGCAATCAAGCGACGTACTTCTTCTTTGATTAACTTATTAATCGTTGCATTGACTTCTTTAAGCACTGCTTCATTATCTGAATCTTCGTCATCTTCAAACTGCGCGAGAACACGTTCTTTAATCGCATCTAAATTCGCTTCACGTTCTTGTTTGTCGAATGTTAAAATCGCTTGGTTTAAACCTTCTTGCTGTGTTAATTCCACTACACGATCAATCAATGTTTGGTCTTTTTCTTCCGGTACAAACACTTGTTTCTCCGGTTGCATTGTATCGATAATCTCTTGTTGGAACGCACATAAACGTTTGATTTCTTCATGACCAAAAAGAATCGCTTCTAACATCTCTGCTTCTGTAATTTCACTCGCGCCTGCTTCAACCATGTTAACCGCATCTTTATGACCAGCTACTTCAAGGTCTAAGCGTGATACTTCCTTTTGCTCGAGGTTTGGATTGATTACATATGCCCCATCAATATAACCAACATTCACACCTGCAATTGGTCCTTGGAATGGAATATCTGATAAGCTTAACGCCATAGATGAACCAATCATTGCCGCCATTTCTGGTGAACAGTTCGGATCTGCACTTAATACGATATTCATAATTTGAACATCATGGCGATAACCGTCTGGGAACAGTGGACGGATTGGTCTGTCAATCAAACGCGCTGTCAATGTGGCCTCATCGCTTGGACGTCCTTCGCGTTTTTTGAACCCGCCTGGAATTTTACCTGCCGCATACATTTTTTCTTCATAATTAACTGTTAATGGAAAAAAGTCCCCATCGCGTGGTTCTTTTGATGCTGTTGCTGTAGATAAAACAACTGTGTCGCCATAACGAACAAGTACAGCACCGTTCGCTTGTTTTGCTAATTGTCCCGTTTCTATTGTTAACGGTTGGTTTGCCCATTCCGTTTTAAAAACCTTTTTTTCTTGAGACATGATGAATCTCCTCTCCTACTTACTGTTTAAACATTTCGTTCCTTATTTATGCATACAAATATTATAGCTTACATTATGAGCGTTGAATAGTAAAAAAGGAAAGAAACCAAGTCATTGGTTCCTTTCCATTTAACTTTATCTCCGCAAATATATCGCTTAAGATTAACGACGAATACCTAAAGATTTGATAAGTTCACGGTAACGTTGGATGTCTTTATCACGTAAATAGTTTAATAAGTGACGACGACGTCCTACCATTTTTAATAAACCACGACGTGAATGGTGGTCTTTTTTGTGTGTACGTAAATGCTCGTTTAATGCAGTGATTTCTGCAGTTAAAACAGCGATTTGTACTTCAGGAGAACCTGTGTCTGTTTCGTGTGTACGGTATTCTTTGATTAATTCATTTTTACGTTCTTGTGAAATTGCCATGTGTCAATTTCCTCCTTTAAATTTGTAATATGCCTTAATCTGAGTGAGGCGTCGGAGTTTCAACCTACCAAGACTAAGGTCTGTATGTCTCATATTGCTAGACCTTAAATATTATATGATACATCATCTTCAAAATCAACCGCTAACAAGTATTTCGCACGCTCTTTATCTTGATTAATTTGAGCGACAAGTGGATCGATGCCATTGAATTTCATCTCTGGACGAATATAATGATGCCATGTCACAATCACACGCTCACCATAAATATTTTCTTCAAAATCAAAAATATTCACTTCGATTACAATCTGTGGCAAGTCATCGTGAAATGTTGGTTTAACACCTACATTACATACGCCACGATATACTTTATCGCCTGTACCAATTTTCAAGCTAACTGCATAAACACCTTTAGCTGGTAAAACATAGTCATCGCTCAACTGAATATTTGCGGTTGGAAAACCAATGGTACGCCCTCGTTTCTCACCTTGAACGACCGTTCCTTTAACTTGATAACGATAGCCAAGCGCTTCATTGACTTCTGCTAATTTGCCTTGTCTTAAATTGCGACGAATTGCTGTTGTTGAGATTTTTTCACCTTTTAAGTCCTGTTTGCCAACCGTGATACATTCAATTTTATCCGTATGTTCTTGAAGCATTGCCATGTTTCCTTTTCCGTATTTGCCGAACGTAAAATCAAAACCTGCAACTGCGACTTTCACATGATTGTTCACTAAATAATCACGGATAAAATCCTCAGGTGTCACTTCTGCAAAACGACTTGAGAAGTTAATAACCAAACAATAATCGATACCTTCCGCACGCAATAATTCAATTTTGTCATCAAGTGGCGTTAAATATGTTGTACGCTTTTGTTTTGGATTCAGTACAACTGACGGATGTGGATCAAATGTCATCACTGCCTTCTTCAAGTCACGCTCAGCCGCTACTTCATTAAGGCGTTGAAATAAAGCACGATGTCCACGATGCAAACCATCAAAAAAGCCTAACGCAATCGCAATATCTTCTTGAATGTATTGATCATGTTTTATCGGATGTGTAATTTCAATAACTTCCATGTTATGTCATACTCCTTTAGTTAAATACCTTTTTCGGTTTAATCTCATTATTTCGCGATGGATGTACTTCATAAATCGCTAACACTTTCTCAGATTCTGGGTTATACATGACCACTGATTCTTCAAAATCAATATCAAATTGCTTGCGCTCAAATTTCTGACCATTTTCAATACGCTTCACAATTTGTGGATCGTGTACTTCATAAATAGGCAATGCTTTCAAGCCATACACTAAGGGCAACAACGCATCTGTTAACGTATTAGCAGTATGACGCGCTTGAATATCCTCTAATGACAACGCTTGATTTATATCAAAACCGCCACTGTTCGTACGTGTCAAACAAGACATATGTGCTGGATAACCAAGTGACCGTCCAATATCTGTTGCCAGTGTACGTATGTATGTCCCTTTTCCACACGAGACAATGATATCAAAAACAGCTTGTTCATCTACGTATTTCACATCCGTCACACGTTGAATGCTGTAAATATGCACTTGTCGTTCTGGACGTTCCACTTCTTCGCCCTTTCTAGCATATTCATATAATTTTTTGCCATTCACTTTCACAGATGAGTACATCGGTGGAACTTGTTTGATGCAACCAATAAACTGCTTCAACACCTTATCTACGGTCTGATTCGTCACAGCACTTTTACTCACTGATTGACATTCCAGCACCTCTCCAGTTTGATCTTCTGTTGTTGTTGAAACACCTATTGTCACTTGAGCATGATACATTTTCCCCATATCCATGACATATTCGCTAACCTTTGTTGCTTGTCCGATACAAATTGGAAGCACACCGTCCACTTCCGGATCTAATGTTCCTGTATGTCCAACCTTTTTCGTTTTGAGAATCTTACGTAACTTAAATACCACATCATGACTCGTCAAACCACGTGGCTTGTAGACAGGTAATATACCATTGTACATAGGCGCTGCTCCTTTATAAATATTTCGATCAACGTTGTAACAACAAAAGCTAGGATATATGATTCATCGGTTTAGACCGTTGACATACCCTAGCCTTTCACTGTTAATCTTGTTTGTGTAAACCTTGAATGAGTTGTTCGATACGATTACCATATTCAATCGATTCATCATATTCAAATTGCAGCTCAGGCACAATGCGCAATCTCATGCGTTGCCCAAGCTCTGATTTTAAAAATCCTGTCGCTTTCTCAAGCCCTTTGAATGTATCTTGACGTTCTTTATCATTACCAAGCACTGTGAAATACACCTTTGCCAATGATAAGTCGTTTGTAGGTTGTACATCTGTAATCGTTAAAAATCCAACGCGTGGATCTTTTAATTTATTGTTGATGATATCCATTAATTCTTTTTTCATCTGTTCACCAACACGTTCAGCTCTCATGTTCATCTTTTTCACCTCTTTAACCATGTGTTGCCTATTCACTTCAATACCTCATTATATATGACTGTATCGAGACACGTCAATGATAGGCATTTTATTAATAAAGAGATGATTTCTGAAAATGCAGGATAAATCAACAAAACATCAGCCCGTACATAATCATGCATAAGACTGATGTTGATATTCAAATGTTATCTATTGATTTCAGTTAATATTTTCTTAAAAAATTAACATCTCTATGAAATATACGACTTACAATATATTTTTGGATATCATACAAAATGCCCTCAATAAGTTGTGTCGAATTCGACAAAATACGAACAGCAAATCCATGTGTTGGCAATTGTGTTATCCCAATTTGACACGCACATTCTTGATGAAAATGTTGAATTTGAATATATACATCATCAATAAAGTTGTGATCGACTTCAGGATTAATAAAAAAGCAAGAACCTAAATGTGTGAATGATTCCATATAACCAAGTCCACCTAGTTCATTTTGGGAAGGCGCCAATAACAAATTATCAAAAGTGACAAGCTCATCGTCAACATATATTTCATTCAATAAATGCATATAAGTATAACTAAACTTTTTGTCATCTGAAGAATAACCAGGAGTCAAAATATCTGTGTAATATAAGGAGGCATTACCAGCCAACTTAAATGTATTATGCTGGAAAAACTTCGCATTTTCATACGCAATGACTGGGTCCCCTATATACTCTAAATATCCATTATCTTTTATCGTAAAATGTTGATATTGTTCCACATGATCATTTAAAGTTTTATAAATCTTTGTGGCACCTTGTGAGGTTAAAATAACACTAGCATCTTCCTCAACAGTAAATGCCATCTTGTAGCGATCACCATCAAGATAACCTCCACCTACGTTTACAATATAGAATGTAGGAATATCTGAATCATTCAAATAGATCGGACGTATCACTTTAAGCGCCTTTTCAAAAAAGATATCTCTCGCTACTGATTTCTCACCATTATTAAAAACCGTAACATCTAACTGCCCTGTCCAGCTATGTTTTGTTTCAGACATTAGTTTAATCCTTTTAGTAGCACTTCTTGATCTATCCATTCTAAAACCTTATCTAATCCTTCATCTGTTTTAAGATTTGTAAAGACAAATGGGCGTTCACCACGAAATAGCTTAGTATCTTCTGCCATACGGCTTAATGATGCCCCTACATAAGGTGCTAAATCTGTCTTGTTAATAATAAAGAAGTCAGATTTAATCATACCTTGACCACCTTTTCGAGGTATTTTCTCACCTTGTGCAACATCAATAATATAGATTGAAAAATCAACAAGTTCTGGGCTGAATGTGGCAGCAAGATTGTCTCCACCCGATTCAATAAAAATAAGTTCAATATCTTTATGTCGCTCAATTAACTCATCAATTGCCGCAAAATTCATAGATGCATCTTCTCGAATAGCCGTGTGTGGACAGCCTCCTGTTTCAACACCGATAATACGATCTGCTGGAAGCACGCCCGTTTTCACTAAGATTTTCTCATCTTCTTTCGAGTAAATATCATTGGTAATAACACCTATACTCATATTCTTAGCCAATTGCTTGACCATTTTTTCAATAAGTTGTGTTTTTCCTGCACCTACAGGACCACCAATACCTATTTTTATTACATCTGTCATATCATTTCCTCCTAAGATACAAATATCCTTACATTGAGTTTTTCATGCATCATTTGGTTGAGTTCTAATCCAGGCGCCGTAATGCCCAACTGTGAGGCGTCTAAACACATAATACGCGCCCTAGCATCTTTCATATGTGGCATCATATGATGGATTACTCTTTGTCCAGCAGTCTGTCCTAATGGAATGGCACGTACTGCGTTTTGAGTAATACTGGAAACATTTTGATAAAGATAATAATCAATGATCGTTTCAACAGCTATATTTAGGTAGTGACCAAGCATTGTAAAACAAATTGCCGGATGTAGTTTTGCTTTCTTAGCCTCGTATTGCGCTTGATACCACTTAATCCACTCACATTCATATAATTCACTGATAACCTTGACAATGCGATGCCCCATTTGTTTTGAACCATTCCTCACTTCACTAGGTAACGTTTGTACAAAAAGACGTTGATCTAAATGTAAAATTTTTGCGGTATCCTTTTCATTTAGCGCTTCATAAACGAGACGCATTGCCAAACCATCGGAATAGGTTAATTGTTCATTCAAAAACATTAAAATCCATTGTTGAAATGTCTCTTCATTATGAACGATATTTCTTTGTATATATGTCTCTAGACCGAACGAATGACTAAATGCGCCTGTTGGGAATTGCGAGTCACAAAATTGAAATAGGCGCAAATACATATCGTTAGTCATGTGAATGACCTATATGTTTAAATGCTTGATTAACTTTTCGTTTTTCACGACTATATGGTAAAGCTAATTCTTTGAGTAGTGCCTCAACTAAATAGTCATATTGAACAAGCATTTCATTTTCTGTAAATTGTGCTGGTAAATGTCTGTTACCTAATTGGTGTGCAATATCGCCCATTTCTTTCAAGTTTCTAGGCTTAATAACTAATACATCTTCCGAATTAACATCAACAATAATCATATTCGTATCATCTTGATATAAAATATCCCCGTATTGTAAATCTACAGGATGTTTCAAACGTATGCCGATTTCATTGCCATGATCTGTCTTGACACGTTGGATTCTTTTCACTAAGTCAGAATTCTCAAGATAGACTTTTTCTATATGTTTGCTTCTCTCAGCTTCCGAAAGATTTGCAATGTTACCTTTTATTTCTTCAATAATCATCTTTCAACCTCCTAGAATAAGAAATAGCGTTGCGTTAATGGCAATTCTGTAGCTGGTTCGCTTGTTATTTTTTCACCATCCACAAATACTTCATACGTTTGTGGATCGACTTCTAATTTTGGTGTTGCACTATTATTTTTCATATCCGCTTTAGTTAGATTTCTAATATTTTTGACTGGTCTTAGTTTACGCTTCAAGCCTAATGTTCTACCGATATCATTATCATAAGCAATTGAAGAAACGAATGTGATAGATGTACTTTGTAAGTTACCACCCAATTGTGCATACATGTTACGGTATTTAAGTGGCTCAGATGTAGGAATAGATCCGTTTGCGTCTCCGTTAATCGCTGAACTGATCATCCCACCTTTGATGACAACATCAGGTTTCACCCCAAAGAACGCCGGTTCCCACATAATAATATCTGCGAGTTTGCCTTCATCAATCGATCCTACATAATCAGCGATACCGTGTGCGATAGCTGGATTAATTGTATATTTCGCAATATAACGTTTGATTCGATTATTGTCGTTATACTCGCTATCCCCTTCTAACGGCCCACGTTGTTCTTTCATGCGATGCGCTACTTGCCAAGTACGCGAAACAACTTCGCCCACACGTCCCATCGCCTGAGAGTCCGAACTAATCATGCTAAATACACCTAAATCATGCAGCACATCTTCTGCAGCAATTGTTTCTTTACGAATTCGAGAATCTGCAAAAGCAATGTCTTCTGGAATAGCTGCATTCAAGTGATGCGTAATCATAACCATATCTAAGTGTTCATCTATTGTATTATGCGTATACGGCAACGTTGGATTGGTTGAAGACGGTAAAATATTAGAAAAAGATGCTGATTTAATTAAGTCAGGCGCATGTCCCCCACCTGCTCCTTCCGTATGATACATATGCAATACGCGTCCATTAATCGCTTCCATCGTTTCTTCCATAAATCCAGCTTCATTTAATGTATCTGCATGTAAAGCAACTTGAATATCATACTCATCTGCTATACGAAGTGAATGATCTAATGCTGATGGTGTTGCGCCCCAGTCTTCATGTACTTTCAGACCTATAACACCCGCATGAACTTGCTCAATCAATGCCGTATGATTGACTGCTTGACCTTTACCAGTAAATCCAACGTTCAATGGAATTGATTCTGCCGCTTCAAGCATGCGATGAATATACCAAGGTCCTGCTGTAACAGTCGTTGCTTTTGAGCCTTCTGATGGACCAGCTCCTCCACCAATCAATGTCGTCGTACCGCTTTCTAGCGCAACGTGTGACTGTTCAGGGTTAACAAAATGAACATGTGTATCAATGGCACCAGCTGTGATTATTTTACCTTCTGCAGAAATAACGTCTGTTGAGGCACCAATAATAATATCAACATTATCCATAATATCAGGGTTCCCTGCTTTACCAATCCTCATAATATAACCATTCTTAATGCCCACATCCCCTTTAATGACTTTGTCGTAATCAAGGATTAGGGCATTAGTAATTACTAAATCTGCAACATTTTTATCATCTCTTGTCACATTTGGGTTTTGAGCCATACCGTCTCGGATAGACTTACCACCACCGAATGAAACTTCATCTCCATAATTTGCAAAATCTTTTTCAACTTTAGCAAATAAATTTGTATCACCGAGTCTTACTGAATCTCCAACAGTAGGCCCATAGAGACTCGTATACTGAGATTGTGTCATTTTAAAACTCATCTATTATACCCACTTTCTTTATTCGCATTATCTTCTGATAATTCAGAAGCATCGATAATTTGTGTGTTTTCTGTGTCGTGTTCCGGTTTAAAGACACGTGATTCATCTATTGGTCCATTGACTTTGCCATGAAATCCATAAATTTTACGCTTTCCACGATAACCAACAAGTTGTATTTTCTTTTCATCTCCCGGCTCAAAACGAACTGCAGCACCTGCTGGAATATCTAACCGTTTTCCATATGACAAGCTGCGATCAAAGTCTAGTGCTGGATTCGCCTCATAAAAATGATAGTGAGAACCTATTTGCACTGGACGATCTCCTGTGTTTTTAACTGTAATGATCGTGGCATCTAGCCCTTTGTTCACATCAATTTCAGTATGTTTAACAATAATTTCACCCGGTTTCATCATGACGCCTCCTTTAGACAATTGGATGATGCACTGTAATAAGTTTTGTACCGTCTGGGAAAGTTGCTTCAATTTCTAAATCTTTAATCATACCTGACACACCTTCCATTACATCATCTTCACTTAAGATCTGTCTGCCGTAGCTCATAAGTTCTGCAACAGTCTTACCATCTCTGGCGCCTTCTAACAATTCGAAACTAATAATTGCTACTGCTTCTGGATAATTTAATTTTAATCCTCTTTTTTGACGCTTACGTGCTAAATCGGCAGCAATCACAAGCATTAATTTATCTTGTTCACGTTGTGTAAAATGCACGTTTCCACTACCTTTCATAAATTAATTATATATATAACACAAAAATGTTATTACAAATTAATAATAAGACTAAAACATTATAACTACAAGTATTACACATTAAATATAACAGAAATTAACAATTAATTCGTTTTCATATTATAATATAAATTAATGACACAATTACTTACACGCATAAAAGTTTGTTATTTTTAACATTTAATATTTTTTAATTGTTTATTATTGAAAAATATGGTTTAGGATATTAATATTGAATAGCAATATAGTTTCACTTTGAGAATCCCTGTTCATAACAATTACTGAATCATTCAATTATATATTTGCATCATTTTTGGCATCTATTAAGTCTTGCCTGAACACTACTAGGAATTCTTTGTCAACATGTGAGATTTTAGTGATTATTCTATTATTTTCGAAATGAGGTATATAAATGAAGAAACTCATTGCATTATTTATTATTGCAATAATTGTTTTAAGTGGCTGTAATGGCGCTAAAAACCAGCCCCATGGTAAAACACTAAATATTGAATTACCGTTAAAAACAACATCCATCGCTCCCTATGAAACAGATGTCCCTGTTAAAATTGGTGCAGCAGAATCATTATTTAAAGCTTCAGCTGATGGCAAGGTTGAAAAACTTTTAGTTAAATCTTATACACAAACATCACCTACGCAATTAGATTTAACATTAAAAGACAATATTAAATTTCAAAATGGTAAACAATTAACAGGCACAGCTGTTAAAGAAAGTCTAGAAGAAAGTATTAAGAAAAGTGATTTAGTCAAAGGTTCATTACCTATTAAACATATAGAAGCAGATGGGCAGAAACTATCCATTACGACAACAGAAGCATATCCAGAATTAGTATCTGAGTTGGCGAGTCCTTTTGCAGCTATTTATGATACGCATGCAAAAAGTGATATCAATCAAACGCCAGTGGGAACAGGTCCTTATCAGATCACTTCATATAAACAATCACAAAAAATTCAATTGCATCGTAATAAAAATTATTGGCAAGGTCAGCCAAAATTAGATTATATTACTGTGTCATTCCAAGAAGATGGTAATATCCGAACAAGTAACCTATTGTCAGGTAAAGCAGATATTATTACCGATGTCCCAGTTGAAAAAGTTCAATCATTAAAAAGCAACAAACACACGCAAGTTTCAGTCGTATCTGGATTTAGAACAAGCTTACTATTATACAATCATACGAGTAACAAAATGACGAAACCAGTGCGTGAAGCTTTAGATAAAGTTATAGATCGTGAAGCAATGACGAAATATGTTTCAAAAGGATATGCTGAACCTGCAACAGGCCCTTTCAATACGAAACTAGACTTTATTAAGTCACAAGATGTACAAAAACAAGATATAGAGGCTGCGAAAAACTTAATGCTGCAAGAGGGATATACAAAAGAAAACCCATTAAAATTGACTATTTCCACATACAATGGTCGACCTGAACTTCCTAAACTAGCACAAGTCATTCAATCAGATGCTAAAAAAGCAAATATTGATATTAAAATACGTAATGTAGATGACATCTTGGGTTTTCTCAAAGATTCAAGTCAATGGGACGCCTCACTTTATAGTTTTGGAACAATTCCTAGAGGCGACACTGGTTACTTCTTTAATCAGGCTTACAAGCCACAAGGTGCAATAAACGACGGTGGTTATAATAATGACAAAGTCACTGCTTTAATCGATACGTTAAATAAAACTGTAGACAGAGAGGCGCGCATTCATATTACAAACGACATCATTGATATCTCAAATAAAGATATTGCAAACAGTTATATTTCATATAATGATACCATCCTTGGTATGAATAAAAATGTAAAAAACTTAAAAGCCACACCTGAAGGTATCTATCTTATTGATTACAAGGTAGATTATAAACAATGATGAAACAGATACTTTCAAAAATCGGACAAATGATCATCGTATTATTTGTCCTTTCTACTATCACCTTTATTTTAATGAAATGCGCACCGGGAGATCCTATTGATAAAATTTTACATCTAGATGTAGCCAATGTATCCAATGAACAAATCGATGCAACCAAAAAAAAGCTAGGCTTAGATCAATCACCATTTATCCAATACTTACAATGGTTGGGGCAAATCATCCAATTAAATTTTGGGACCAGTTACCAAACTGGACAACCGGTCATAAAAGAACTCATTTATTACGCCGTTCCCACCGCATTAATAGGGATATCAACAATTATTGTTGTCTTTATCACAGCAATTCCTTTAGGTATTATAGCTGCTAAATATTATCATACTTGGCTAGACACATGGATTCGTACAATGACATCATTAACTGTCAGTATGCCATCATTTTTCTTAGGCACTCTATTGATCTATATTTTTTCACAGCAATTGAATATATTTCCTTCGTCTGGTATAGATGGCATCAGTTCCTATATCATGCCAGTGACTGCATTAAGTATGAGTATGAGCGCGTACTACATCAGATTAATGCGGTCAAACTTAATAGAACTATACAATTCAAAGGAAGTCACTGCAGCAAGATTAAGAGGTATGCCTGAAAGATATATTTTGTGGAGAATTATATTCAAACCAGCCGTGATACCTGTTATTACAATGTTAGGCATGTCAGTTGGCGGATTATTCGGTGGAACAGTTGTTATAGAAAACTTATTCGCCATTCCTGGCATAGGTTACTTTCTAGTCGATAGTATCAGAGCAAGAGATTATCCTGTCGTGCAAGGCACTGTCATAATGATTGGTTTTGTTATTATACTGGCTAATACTGCATGCGATGTCATACTTTTATGGTTAGATCCAAAACGCCGAACACATAAAAAACATATATCTAATCAACTGAAACATCAGGATGGTGAGTTGTAATGAAACGTATAAGTAAACATAATATGATGATATATATATTTATGATTTACATATTAACGCTTATCATTGTGCAATTCTTTATCTCAACTGAAAGCGCATTCGATGTCAATCTAGCGAATACATTGTCTCCACCAAGTGCGTCTCATTGGCTAGGAACTGATGACTATGGCAGAGATTTATTATCAAGAAGTATGATAGGTGCTAAATATACGCTCTTGATTAGCTTAATGACTTTGCTGATCGCAACGATGATTGGTGTCCCTCTTGGTCTTCTAGCCGGATACAAGAACGGTATGATTGATACAGTAATCATGAGAGCTATTGATATTGGTTTAAGCATTCCCGAATTCATCTTAATGATCGCTCTAGCAAGTTTTTTTAAACCAAGTATTTGGAACTTAGTTATCGCAATTACTTTAATTAAATGGATGACTTATACAAGAGTTACACGTTCAATCATACGTGGGGAAATAGATAAACCTTACATACAAATGGCACAACTTTTCAATGTTCCAACATTCACCATAATCGTTAAGCATTTTTTACCACAAGTGATGCCATCTATTATCGTCTTAATGACTGTTGATTTCGGAAAAATTATGATATACATTTCAACTTTATCCTTCTTAGGATTAGGGGCTCAACCACCCTCTCCTGAATGGGGAGCCATGCTTAATGCTGGTAGAGACTATATTGATTCATATCCTTTACTATTATTAGTACCTGCCTTTTTAATCACGCTAACTATTTTGCTCTTTAATTTGGCGGGTGATGCACTAAGAGATCAATTATTAACAAGAAAGTATGATACAGATGACTAATATTTTAGAAATAACTAACTTAACCATTGAAAATAACATGAGAGAACCACTTGTTCAAAATGTTACCCTAGGCTTACATAGCAGTAAGGTTAATGTTTTAATTGGCGAAAGCGGTTCTGGTAAAAGTTTAACTGCCAAAGCACTTGTAGGTCATGTTCCCAAAACATTAGCTGTCCACTATGATAGTTTGAATTATAAGAATCAAAGTATAGAAAACATGCATACATTATTGGGAAAGGACATAGGTTTTATATCTCAAGATTACACACATAGCTTCAATGATCATACTAAGTTAGGACAGCAGCTCATTGATATTTACCGAATACATTATAACGTCAATAAAAATGTCGCTCAAAAGTTTGTAAAAGCAGCACTCTGTGACGTCAATTTGAATCCAGAATTCATCTTAAAACAATATCGTTTTAATTTATCTGGTGGTCAGTTAGCAAGAGTACAACTGGCAAGCGTGATGATGTTAGAACCAAATTTAATCATTGCAGATGAACCAACTGCCTCACTAGATGTTATAACTGGTTATCAAGTGATGCACTTAATTAAGCGCTTAGCAGACGTACATCGGGTAACTTTATTAGTGATTACACATAACTTATCTCACGTCCTTGATTTTAGTGATTGGATTTACGTTATTCAAAAAGGAAAAATAGTTGATTCCAATCACGTACAAGCTTTCAAAAATCAAACTGTAACACCTTATAGCCTAACACTCTTTAATGCTGGACACAGATTGTGAAAGGATAAATGATATGATAAAAATGACACATATTTACTTTTCCTATAAACATATCCCTATTTTAAAAGATATCAACCTCACCATTAAATATGGAGAAACAATTGGTATTGTTGGTGAAAGTGGCTCTGGCAAAACAACTTTAGCATACTTGATGTTAGGTCTATTGCAACATGATAAGGGCTACATCTCTAAAAATCATACAAACATATTGCCTATTTTCCAACACCCCTACCATAGTTTTAATCCAAAACTTAAAATTAAAACATCATTAAATGAGCCAATCAAATATGATAAAAGTCTAAATTCAAAAACAATTTATCAGCGTATGGAAACATTAATGCAAGAAATGCAATTAAACAAAAAGCTATTAGAGCATTTCCCAGAAGAGCTCAGTGGTGGTCAACTACAAAGATTTAATACATTGCGCACTCTAATGTTAGAACCAGATATGTTAATTTGTGATGAAATAACATCAAGTTTAGATGTACTAGCAGAGCAAAGAATGATTCATATTTTAAAAAATTACTATGAACGAACTAACAAAGGTATGATACTGATTTCACATAACATTGCTTTCTTAAAACAGATTGTAAATCGCATGATTGTCATGAAAAATGGGGAAATTATGGATGATTTTAGTGTCGATCAACTATTTAGTCAACAACGACACCCTTACACAAAACAACTCATCTCTATGTATTAACGTAATCCTATATAACTGATAAACTTCTCAAATTTAATTTTCATTTTAGATGTACGGTGAAATGGGGCATATCATAACACGATGGATCAAATAATGCTTTATCAAACAGATTATTTTGAATGATTTCAAGATAAAAAAACAATATTTCTGAAAAAATTCATAATTAAACTATTTTAATATGCTATTATAATATTAAATAGAAACGGTCTCTGTATTATTCATACTAACCACTCTATGCTATAAAGAATAGAAAGGGATGAAGTATAAAAATGAGAACATATGCAGATAAAAACGAACTAAAAGAAGAAGTGTTAAAGTCTTATAAGAAGTATATTGCTGAATTCAATGACATTCCTGAAAATTTAAAGGATTTTAAGATTGATGAAGTAGATAGGACGCCTGCTGAAAACTTAGCCTATCAAGTGGGCTGGACAACTTTAGTGTTAAAATGGGAATCAGATGAACTGAATGGATTAGAAGTCAAAACACCTTCAGATGCATTTAAATGGAATCAACTTGGTGCGCTATATCAACATTTCACTGATACTTACGCCATCCTAACAATTAAAGAACTGACAAATTTACTTAATGATAATGTACATGCTATATGCAATATGATTGATTTAATGGGTGATGACGTTTTATTTCAGCCTCATATGAGAAAATGGGCTGACGAGGCAACTAAAACTGCAGTCTGGGAAGTTTATAAATTTATTCATATTAATACCGTAGCGCCCTTTGGTACATTCAGAACTAAAATTCGGAAATGGAAAAAAATTGCTTTAAAACAATAAACTCAAACTTTTAAAGTACCAAAAAGCTCTTTTTAATCCCTTTGAGCGTACAAAGAGCACACTTGATTTGAGATTTAAATCAAGTGTGCTCTTTTATAATGTGTATTTTTTAAGTTCATATCTCTACTTCTTTAATAAGCGAAAAATGCTTGAAGTCGTTGATATTCTTATCTTTCTACTTCGACCATCACATAGGCTTCAATGATGTCGCCTTCTTTAAGGTCGTTAAATTTTTCAATCGTGATACCACATTCATAGCCTTGTGCGACTTCTTTTGCATCGTCTTTGAAACGTTTCAATGAATCAAGCTCGCCTTCAAAAATAACGATACCGTCACGAATAACACGAACGCTTGCATCTCTTGTGATTTTACCATCAATAACGTAGCTACCCGCAATTGTTCCAACTTTAGAAACTTTAAATGTTTGACGAACTTCTGCTTGTCCGATGACTTTTTCTTCATATTCAGGATCAAGCATCCCTTTCATCGCTGCTTCAATTTCTTCAATAACATTATAAATGACACGGTGTAAACGCATATCAACATTCTCAGCTTCAGCCGCACGTTTCGCACCTGCATCAGGACGTACGTTAAATCCGATAATAATACCGTTTGATGCGTTGGCTAACGTTACATCTGATTCGTTGATTGCACCTGTAGCTGTGTGAATAATGCGTACGTTAACACCTTCAACGTCAATTTTCATTAATGACGCAGCTAATGCTTCAACAGAACCTTGAACGTCCCCTTTAATAATGACATTCAAGTCTTTCATTTCACCTTGTTTCATTTGTTCAAACAAGTTATCAAGAGATACGTTTTTGCTTTCTTGACGTTGTTGGATAATGCTTTCTTGTTCACGCGCTTCACCGATACGACGCGCTTTTTTCTCGTCTTTGAAGACTACGAAGCGGTCACCCGCTTGAGGTACTGCACTTAAACCAGTGATTTCAACAGGTGTTGATGGACCTGCTGTTTTAATGCGTTTACCAAGGTCATTGACCATCGCACGTACTTTACCATGTGTGTTACCAACGACAATCGCATCACCAACGTGTAATGTTCCGTTTTGAACAAGTAATGATGCTGCTGGACCACGTGATTTATCTAATTCTGCTTCAATCACTGTACCTACAGCCGCTTTGTCAGCATTTGCTTTTAATTCTTGTACTTCAGAGACAAGTATCAACATTTCAAGCAAGTCCTCAATACCTTCACCACTCAATGCTGAAAGTGGAACGAAGATTGTATCGCCACCCCAGTCTTCTGGAATCAAGTTATATTCGGCAAGTTCTTGCATCACACGATCCGGATTTGCAGTTGGCTTGTCGATTTTGTTTACTGCAACGATAATCGGTACTTCTGCAGCTTTTGCATGGTTGATTGCCTCAATTGTTTGTGGCATAACACCATCGTCAGCGGCTACAACAAGAATCGTAATATCTGTTACTTGTGCACCACGCGCACGCATTGTTGTGAACGCAGCATGTCCAGGCGTATCTAAGAAAGTGATTTTGTTGCCTTTGTTCTCAATTTGATAAGCACCAATATGTTGTGTGATACCGCCAGCTTCACCCGCTGTTACATGTGTGTGACGAATAGAGTCAAGCAATGTTGTTTTACCATGGTCAACGTGTCCCATGATTGTCACAACTGCTGGACGTACTGTCGCATCAGCATCTTCTTCAACATCTTCAAAGTAAATATCTAAATCGTTCACATCAATAACAACTTCTTCTTCAATTTCAACACCATAATCTGATGCAATCAATTCTAATGCTTCCACATCGAGTGCTTGGTTGATGTTCGCCATAATACCTAATAAGAAAAGTTTCTTAATGATTTCAGAGGCATCTACACCTAGTTTACTTGCAAGTTCACCGACTGTAATACCTTCTGTGTAAGTGATTTTTGACGGCATTTCTTTCGGTTCAGCTGGCTTTGGTTGTTGTTCCTGTTGTTGCTTTTTATTGTTGTTTTTGTTATTACGTTTGTTCTTTTTACTATTAGGTTGATTCCCTTTAGTATTCTTAGATTGTTGCTTGCCCTTACCTTGTTGTTTGTTACCTTTTGCTTGCTTGTTATCTTTCTTTGGTGCGTCTGCTTTTTTATTAAACACTTTATCTAACATTTTCACATGATCCGCTTCTAACGTTTGCATATGATTTGACACTTCGACACCATTTTTCTTTAACTCATCAATGGCATCTTTGCTTTTGATGTTTAATGATTTGGCATATTCATAAATTCTTTGTTTACTCATTCAACCACTCCTTACTTATCTTCATCGATCATTGTTATCAGCTTCTTAGCAAATCCGTTATCTGTTATACCGACATTCACACGCGCTTCTTTGCCAATCGCCACACCTAGCTCATAACGATTGCTTACCACTCGATAAGGCGTGTTGTAGGTTGTACATTTGTTTACTAAAGTCTTCTTCGTGTTCTCAGATGCATCTCCTGCAATCAGCACAAGCTTCAATCGATGTTTTTTTAATTCTGCTAACAGAACAGATTCTCCCGTTTTGACTTTACCCGCACGCATTGCGAGTCCTAAAAAATTCAAAAATTGTTGTTGATTCATTTCGTAGGTATCTCTTCCCGATAAATTAATCGAATAATTTCTTTATATACTGGTTCAAGTGTTTCTTGAGATGCTTTAAAAAAGTGTTCGAGCTTTTGTGCTTGTTGTGCTTGTTCAACTAGAGCAACATCTTTGCTTACATATGCACCACGCCCTTGCATCTTACCAGTGGCATCCGCTGCAATATCGCCTTCTTTATTTTGGACAACACGAATCATCTCTTTTTTTGGCTTCATCTCATTTGACAAAATACATTTTCTCATAGGAATTTTACGTTTTTTCATGAAAATCCCCCCTATTTTTCTTCGGTTTCGTCCTCTAGAACCACATCATCTGTGATAACAGGTTCATCAACAAGTACTTCTTCATCAATCACAGCTTCTTCAGTTGCATCTGTTTCTTCCACTTTTGGTTGTGGTTGATCAAGTCCTAGGGCTTTAGCATCAGACTCTGACTTGATATCAATCTTCCAGCCCGTTAATTTAGCAGCAAGGCGTGCATTTTGACCACGTTTACCAATCGCAAGTGACAATTGATAATCTGGTACGATTACTGTTGTTGATTGATTCTCTTCATCAACAATAACGTCTACAACTTGTGATGGACTCAATGCATTGCGCACAAAAACTTTTGGATCGGCGTCCCATTGCACGATATCAATTTTTTCACCGCCCAATTCTTCAACAACTGCTTCGACACGCGCGCCTTTAGCACCTACACATGCACCTACAGCATCAATATCTGCATTGTCAGCATGCACACTAATCTTTGAACGATCTCCCGCTTCACGTGCGACAGATTTCACTTCCACTGTGCCTTCAAAAATTTCTGGCACTTCTTGCTCAAATAAACGTTTCAATAAACCTGGATGACTGCGTGAAACAAAAATTTGTGGCCCTTTTGTTGTTTGTTCTACCTTGTTCACATATACTTTGATGCGCTCATTAGGTAGATATGTTTCATTAGGACTGCGCTCTGCTTCTGATAAAACGGCTTCCGTTCGACCTAAGTTCACATAAACATAACGATGATCCACACGGTCAATCACACCTGTAACGATGTCATCTTCTTTGTCGATAAACTCTTCATATAAAATCTCACGTTCCGCATCTCTTAAACGTTGCATCACTGCTTGTTTTGCTGCTTGCGCGCCTACACGTCCAAAGTCTTTTGGCGTAACGTCTTCTTCATAAATGTCTCCAATTTCATAAGCCGGATTTTTTACCAAAGCTGTAGAAAGATCAATCTCTTCACGATTGTCAAACACTTCTTCTACCACTTCTTTACGTGCAATGACATGGAATGTACCGCTGTCTAGATTGAGTTCCACTCTGACGTTACGTGCACTTTCATAGTTCTTCTTATAAGCCGTAATCAATGCTGCTTCAATCGCATCCACTAATACCGCTCTTGGAATTCTTTTTTCTTTCTCTAAATACTCTGTTGCTAATAATAATTCATTACTTTTCACGAATCTTCCTCCTTACATACATTAAAGCATAACTGCATAACGTGCTTTGGCAATTTTATCTCGTGGAATTGTGATCACTTTTGTTCTTGCTTTAATTTTCACTGACATGTCAATTGTTTCATCCGTCACAGCAGACAATGTACCTAGCCATTCTTTGTCGCCTTCAATAGGTGCATACAAAGATACAAAAATAGCTTGTCCAACAGCTTTTTGATAATCTTCCTCTTTTTTGATAGGTCGTTCTGCCCCTGGAGATGCAACATCTAGATAATAGGCTTGTGTAATTGGATCATGTTCATCCATCACATCGCTAATATGTTCCGAAGCGCGTGTGCAATCATTAAGATCTACGCCACCTGGCTTATCAATAGAAATACGCAAATAATGATCGCGTCCTTCTTTTGCAAATTCTACATCCACTAATTCATAACCTAAATCGTCAAGGACAGGTTGGATTAACGATTCTACTTGTTCTGTAATTTTACTCATACGTGCCCCCTATCAGTGACATACAAACAGAAAAGAGCGGGTAACACCCACTCTTTCTGCTTGAGTCCATTTTTATAAGCAATATTATTATATCACATAACATGTTTTCCGACAAATACTTATCTACATGTCAAAAATTGAAAGTTGTGCTTTGTCTGGCATGTCTGGAAGTGAGCCTAGTTCATCGAGGTATTCAATAATTTTTTGAGAGACCCCTGCTTTTTTATTGAGGTCTTCTTTAGATAAAAATGGTCCTTCTTCACGTGCCTCTACAATGCGTTTTGCAACGTTTTCCCCTAGTCCTGGCACAGCAATAAAAGGAGGAATTAGCGTATCTCCCTCGATAATGAATTCAAAAGCTTGACTTTTTTCTAGACTGACTGGTTGCATTCTATAACCACGATGCGCCATTTCATTCATGATTTCTAACACCGTTAACACATCTTTTTCTTTTTTACCTAAATCCATATATCGACTATACATATCTTTGACTGTATTGCGAATACTGTCTTTATCTTTGATCATCGTTAACAAGTCAAAATCAGAAGCACGCACAGTGAAGTAGCTAGCATAATAATAGAGTGGATGATGCACCTTGAAATACGCAATTCTGACAGCCATTAATACATATGCTGCAGCGTGGGCTTTCGGGAACATGTATTTGATTTTCTTACACGAATCCAAATACCACTCTGGCACTTCATTGTCACGCATAGCTTGTTCAAAATCATCAGTCAAACCTTTCCCTTTACGCACAGACTCCATAATCTTGAAGGCAAGGGAAGGTTCTAATCCTGCATACATAAGATATACCATGATGTCATCACGACAACCGATACAGCTAGACAATGTACACGTTCCACTACGGACCAAATCTTGAGCGTTACCTAACCATACATCTGTACCGTGAGAAAGTCCTGAAATCTGAACAAGCTCAGAAAATGTCGTTGGCTTCGTATCTTCGAGCATTTGACGGACGAACCCCGTACCAAACTCTGGCACACCGAATGTACCCGTTTTTGAGAGTATTTCTTCTTCTGTTACACCTAGTGTTTCCGGAGAACTGAAAATACCCATCGTTTCTTTGTCATCAACCGGAATAGTTTTCGGATCAATGCCTGATAAGTCTTGAAGCATACGAATCATAGTTGGATCATCGTGTCCAAGAATGTCGAGTTTCAATACATTATCATGAATCGAATGGAAGTCAAAGTGTGTCGTCATCCATGCAGAATTTTGTGCATCCGCTGGGTATTGGATTGGTGTGAAGTCATAGATATCCATGTAGTCTGGCACAACGATAATACCACCTGGATGTTGACCAGTTGTACGTTTGACACCTGTACACCCTTTCACGAGACGATCTACTTCTGCACCGCGTTTATGAATACCTTGGTCGTTGAGATAGCCTTTTACAAATCCAAAGGCTGTTTTTTCAGCAACTGTACCAATCGTTCCTGCACGGAAAACATAATCTTCACCAAATAACACTTTCGTATAGTTATGTGCATGCGGTTGATACTCTCCACTAAAGTTCAAATCGATATCCGGTACTTTATCTCCTTTAAAACCTAAGAACGTTTCAAACGGGATGTCTTGTCCTTCTTTAATTAATGGCGTGCCACATTCACATGTTTTATCTGGCAAGTCAAAACCTGAACCGACCGAGCCATCGTTAAAGAATTCACTCTTCTTACATTTTGGACAAATGTAATGTGGCGGTAATGGGTTAACTTCCGTGATTTCAGTCATTGTCGCTACAAAGCTTGAACCGACCGAGCCACGCGAACCTACTAGATAACCATCTTCAAGCGACTTTTTAACCAATCTTTGAGAAATTAAATAAATAACAGCAAACCCATTCCCTATAATACTGTCCAACTCTTTCTCTAGACGATCAATTACAATTTGTGGTAAGTCTTCACCATACAATTTTTTGGCATTATTGTAACTCATCTCACGGATTTCTTCATTAGCCCCTTCCATATTCGGCGTGTACAACTTATCTTTGATTGGTACAACTTCCTCAATGCGATCAGCCAATGCACGTGTATTTGTTACAACTAGTTCTTTCGCACGTTCTTCACCCAAAAAGTGAAAGTCAGTGAGCATCTCATCCGTTGTACGGAAATGTGCTTCCGGTAATGTCGTACGATTTAATGGATTCCCCGGTTGTGAGGCAATCAATATTTTTCGCGCAATACCATCATGTTCATGTAAATAATGAACATTGCCGGTCGCGATAACTGGAATATTATTTGTCTTACCAACTGCAATGATACGTTCATAAATTTCAGTTAATGTTTCATGATCACGAATCAGTTCTCTATCTAACAAATCTTGATAAAGCGCCGGTGGTTGCACTTCAATATAATCATAATACTTCGCAATTTTTTCAACTTCTGCTTGATCACGTTGCATTACAGCTGTAAATACTTCTCCCTCATCACAAGCTGTTCCAACGAGTATTCCTTCCCGATATTCATCTAATACAGAACGTGGAATACGCGGCGTACGATAGAAATACTTTACCAATGATTGGCTGACAATTTTAAACAAATTCTTTAAGCCTTTTTGATTTTGTACAATGAGCGTTACGTGCTGTGGACGTGCACGCTTGTAAGCATCTTCATTCGACAACTTCTTATTGATGTCTTGATGATTGTGAACATTAAGCTCTTTCAGTTGCGCTAACATTTTCACAAAGATATATGCTGTTGCTTCGGTATCGTATATCGCTCTATGGTGTTGTGTCAGTTCAACACCGTACTTCTTCGCTAAGAAATTCAAGCCATGTTTTCCATAACTTGTATTAATTGTACGTGACAGTTCAAGTGTATCAATCACACCGTTTGTTGATGGACCAAAGCCCAAGCGTTCGTACCCTGTATCAATAAAGCCCATATCGAATGATGCATTGTGGGCAACAAATATCGCATCGCCCACCCATTCTTTAAACTCTGTTAAAACTGTTTCGATTTCAGGGGCGTCACGTAACATATCATCATTAATGTGCGTTAAGTTTTTTATCGTCTCAGAGAGCTTTTCATGTGGATTACTGAAACGCTCAAACTTGTCGATAATTTCGCCATCTCTTACCTTTACTGCTGCCAGCTCAATAATCTTGTCATATTGATTAGAGAGACCTGTTGTCTCAACGTCAAAGACAACATAAGTAGCAGATTCTAACGCAATATCTGTCGGCTTATAAGCAATCGGTACACCATCATCTACAAGCATACCTTCCATGCCATATATCATCTTAATACCATGTTTTTTCGCTGCAGCATAAGCGTCTGGATATGCTTGTACAACATTGTGATCCGTTACCGCAATCGCTTCATGTCCCCATTTCGCTGCTTGTGCTACATAATCACCAATGTTCGTCACACCATCCATTTGACTCATTGCGGTATGCAAATGAAACTCCACACGTTTTTCTTTAGCTTTATCTTGCTTCTCTGTATGTTTCACTTCTTCAATATCTGACATCATCATCACAAGGTCACGGATATACATATCTTCTTCAATACGCCCTTGTGCACGGATCCATTTCCCTTCTGATAACGCTTTGAAATGTTCTAAGTCATCTTTGTTTTTACGCGTAAACATTTTCAACACAAGTGAATCCGTATAATCAGTGACTTTCAATTCCACAATGTGACGACCACTCTTCAACTCTTTTAAGTTGATGTCAAAAATAACCCCTTCAATTGCTACTTTGAATTCTTCCTCGATAATATCTGAAATTGGGCGGATATTTTCAACTTGAATCGTTTTTCCAATTTGGCACTTGTCTACTAGCACGCCACTCTCTTCTTGTTGCGCACGTTGTTCTTTCATTTTTTCAATTTTCTCTGTTGCCTCTCGAGCGCTTTGCTCGTCTTCTTGTTGAATATGTGCTTCTAATGAGGCAAGATCATCATCTTGTCCTGTAGTGTCCGTTTCAAACACTACTTTATCAACATCGAAACCACATTGTTTCAGTGCTTTCACTAAACTACCATTACATACTTTATCAAAATGATTACGTTCGACATCATTTTGCACAAGAATTTTAACAACGTTCCCCGATACGATGATACGCTTTTGACGCAGTTGTCCTTTTACTTTTGGAGACAGTGCTGTTTGATCAATACATTCACCAAAATATTTTAATAAATGTTCATCTTGATTTGCTGTAGATTGTACTTGAATTTGCCAGTTCACTGTTGCAATATCTTTAAATGTCTCCTTCATCGCATGTGTAAAAACTGCATAATCTTCATAACGCATGACAGAAGGTATCGTAATGTGAAAAGTCCATACACGCGTTTTTTCCGAAACATCTACACGGTTGAGCGCACTGTTGGCAACCATTTCTTCATCAAAATGATCCAGCATATTCAATTGTTTAAGCAGAATTTTAAACTTTTCCTGATTCTGTAGGTCCATATTTTAATCCACCTTATTGATCAACTAAATTCACATGTCATTATGTATAGAACATGAATAGGAGTGGGGCAGAAATCTTAATTCGACACAAGAATTCGTTGCCCCACTCCAACTCGGATGATGTGAGATCCAAATGCTTAATCGACGCATGAACTCTCCTGCTTCTACACATTTAACCTCTACATTATATGCTATTATAACAAACGAAGTCATCTATCAGCTTAGAGCTGCTCATAAAGTCCTTCAATATAATCTACTAATGCATCTACTGCGATTTCTTCACTATTACCTGTACCTCGATGCTTCACTTCTACAATACCGTCTTCAGCGTTTTTACCAACAACAATACGGATTGGTAAACCGATTAAGTCAGCATCATTGAATTTCACACCTGCACGTTCTTGGCGGTCATCATATAACACATCATATTTTTGTTGAAGTGTCGCATATAATTTTTCTGCCAATTCAAATTGTGCTTCTTTTTTTGGATTGACTGTAATTAAGTGTAAATCATATGGCGTCACTGACTTAGGCCAAATAATACCGTTATCATCATGATGCTGTTCAACAATCGCACTCAATGTTCTTGAAACACCAATACCGTAGCAACCCATAGTTAAGTTTTGTTCGCGACCTTGATTGTTTAAGATAGTGGCATTCATTGATTTTGAGTATTTTTCGCCAAGCACGAATACTTGACCGACTTCAATACCTTCAGCAAACTTCGCATTGCCTGATCCATCCGCAAGTGGCTCTCCTTCTAGAATGAAGCGGAAATCACCATAGCCTTCCACATCGAAATCACGACCAACAACTGCATTGACATAGTGGAAACCATCTTCATTTGCACCTACAGGAATATTGATTAGGTCTCGAACAGAATTATCCGCATACACTTTGATGTCGCTATCTGTTACAGGGCCTAAAGAACCAGGTGCAGCACCTAATAAATTGCGAATCTCATCTTCTGTTGCCATTGTAATATTATCTGTGTTGAAATAATCTTTCAACTTGACATCGTTAATTTCATGATGACCACATACGAGTAGCATAACAAATGCATCTTCTACTTTGAACACCATGGACTTCGTTGTTTGTTCAAGTGGTTTACCTAATAGTTCAGCTAATTCTTTCGCAGACTTCACATTAGGTGTCGCAATTTTTTCTAATGCTTTTGGTGCTTCTTTCTCTGCATTAGATGGCGTATACACAACTTCTGCTTTTTCAATATTTGCAGCATAGTCACTATTGTCACTATATACGATTGTATCTTCACCGATAGCACTTAATGCATGAAACTCATGCGTGTAGTTTCCACCAATAGCACCAGAATCTGCTACAACTGGGCGGACATTCAAACCGACACGTTTAAAAATGCGCGTGTAAGCATCATACATGTCCTGATACGTTTTCATTAATGAGTCTTCATCAGCATGGAATGAATACGCATCTTTCATAATAAATTCACGTCCGCGCAACAAGCCAAAGCGTGGGCGTTTCTCATCACGAAACTTTGTTTGAATTTGGAATAATGTTAGTGGTAACTGCTTGTATGAACGTAACTCATCACGAATTAAAGATGTCACCACTTCTTCATGAGTTGGTCCAAGCGCAAATTCACGTTGGTTGCGATCATGTAAACGCATCAACTCTGAACCATACGCTTCCCAACGTCCCGATTCTTTCCATAACTCCGCATGTTGTAAAACAGGCATGAGCACTTCAACAGCATCAATGCGCTCCATTTCTTCACGAATGATATCTGAAATTTTGTGTATAACACGTGTTGCAAGCGGTAAATAACTGTATACCCCTGCTGTATTTTGCTTAATAAGTCCTGCTTTTAGTAATAATTGATGACTTAACGCTTCAGCTTCTGCAGGAACTTCACGTAATGTCGGTATAAAGACTTTTGATTGTTTCATCTATAAATGCCTCCTTGTTATTCACTTATAAAAAGTACCTTTGAATATCATTCCATGTAACTAAGACCATGATAATCATTACAAAAACAGCGCCTGCTGCAATAATTACAGTCTCAGCTTTTTTATTTGCTGGTTTTTTGAAAATTGCTTCATATATCACGAATAGAATACGCCCACCATCTAATGCTGGAATTGGCAATAAGTTCATAATACCTAAGTTTACACTCAATGCTGCTGTCCAGACGATTAAGTTCGTAATGCCTGTTTTAACAACAGTGTCGACATTTTTATAAATCCCCACAGGTCCATTCAACATATCAAAGCTGAAGTCTCCTGTAAAAATACTACTGATCATTCCTACAACTGCTACAAAAATCACTTTACCAAAGCGAAGTGTTTCTTCGCCTGCATAAATGATAGGTTCAACAAGTGAGCGTTCTTTCGTAGGTAAAAAGCCGAGGTGATAGTCCGTTTGTTTCTGATTTTTAGAAACTTTCACTTCAGATTTTTTCGGTGTGAACGTTTTAGTCAATGTTTTCCCATCACGTGTGACTTTAATCTCAGTCTCTTTGCCGCCTGTTTCATTTAAAGCGTTTTTAATATCATTGAAGCGATTGATTTTTTTGCCACCAATCTCCGTAATTGTATCACCTTTTTGAAGACCGATTTGTTGAGCGGCCATTCCATCTGCAACTTGACTGATTGTTGTTGTCGGCGTACCGTTATAATACGCAAGTCCAAGTAACAATACGAAAGCAAGGATAAAGTTGAATAACGGTCCTGCAAACAATGTTAAAAACTTTTGAAATGGCTTTTTATGTGTAAATTGTCGATCGCGTGGTGCAATTTGAATTAGACTGCCATTTTCAACAAAAAAGGCTTTTTGCGCAATGGTATAACGATGACGTGCATCATCATATGCTGCAATTCCTTCGATAAACATCTCTTCTTCTAAATCAACTTTTTTTACTTCCAACGCTTCAATTTGTTGAAACTTATGTTGATCATCAAGAATCACATGTGTAATTTCGTCTTGTTCGTTTAGTTTAATACGAATGTGCATACCCGGTTTAACAGGTGCTTCCTCCAAACCATCACCAGCCATACGGACATAGCCACCTACCGGAAGTAAACGAATCGTATAGAGCGTTTCATTTTTGCGGAAACTGAAAATTTTTGGCCCCATACCTATCGCAAATTCAGGACACATAATACCTGCACGTTTGGCGAAAAACATATGTCCATATTCGTGTACAGACACGAGTAATCCAAAAACAATAATAAATGCAATAATAGTTGTTAACACTGATGGCTACACCTCATATTCCTTAGATTTATACTGCTGATCAATGTCTAAAATTTGTTCGAGTGTAGGATGTTCAATCACTTGATGTGCTTTCATTTCTCGTTCGATTAAACGTTCGATATCTAAAAAACCAATCTCTTGGTTCAAAAATTTCGCAACTGCTACCTCGTTGACTGCATTTAATACAACCGGCATTGTACCACCTATCTTCAAAGCATCATACGCATATTTTAAACATCTATATCGATCTAAATCCATCTTTTTAAAATTCAATTGCATGACTTCTGAAAGGTCAAGCGATGGTGCATCATGTTCGATTCGATTTGGGTATGTAAATGCATATTGTATGGGCATGCGCATATCTGGCGTACCTAATTGTGCCATAACGCTTGTATCAACAAACTCGACCATTGAGTGAATAATACTTTCTTTATGCAAAATAGTCTCGATTTGATCAATATTCAGATCAAACAACCATTTTGCCTCAATCACTTCAAAGCCCTTATTCATCATTGTAGCAGAGTCAATTGTAATCTTTTGACCCATAGACCAGTTAGGATGATTTAATGCATCTGCCACAGTCACTGTTTCAAGCTGATCACGTGTCAAATCACGAAATGAACCACCACTCGCTGTAATCGTAATCTTCTTGACTTGTCGCTTAGATTCACCATTCAAACATTGAAAAATAGCTGCATGTTCTGAGTCAACCGGTAATATATTTACACCGTATTTCTTCGCATATCCCATGACTAACTCACCTGCGACAACCAGCGTTTCTTTATTTGCCAATGCAATATCAATCCCCTGTTCGATAGCGGCAATCGTAGGTGGTAGACCTACACTCCCCACTAGTGCATTCAACACGAGGTCATTATGTGATGATGTTGCGACTGCTTTCAATCCTTCTGCACCATGTACAACCTTCACATCATACGCTGCAAAACGAGCGATATCTTTTTCATGTTGAACCGACACAATTTCTGGATTAAAGCGTTCGACAATATCTATGGCTTCATCTACGCGCTTCCCGACTGTCAAACCAACCAATTTAAAATGCTCTGGGTGGTGTGCAATAACATCAATTGCTTGTTGACCAATAGAACCAGAAGCGCCTAAAATTGCTATATTTTTCATTACTTGCTCACTTCACTTTACATTTGAATTAAGAAAATATTCATTAGTGGTAATACAAACATAAAACTATCAAAACGATCTAATATACCACCATGCCCTGGTAACAACCGACCAGAATCTTTTACACCGAAATGACGCTTAAAGCCTGACTCTACTAAATCACCAAGCTGACCGAATGCGCTAAGCACTACCGTCAAGACTAAAATCCAAATCATACTATAACTGAACGGCATGAAGAACATAAACGCTAGTGGCACTAATAGACTGCATAATAAACCACCGATAAACCCTTCTATCGTCTTGTTCGGGCTAATAACTGGCCATAACTTGTGTTTACCGAATGAACGGCCAAATATGTATGCACCTGTATCCGTTAACCACACAATCAGCAATCCAAACAAGATGAACTGTAATCCAGCTTCTCTTGTCTCATAAAAATACATAAAGCCGATGCCTACATAGGCGACGGACATTAAACAAAATGCAGCGTCCATAAAACTAAAGCGGTTCTTAGACATCACAGTATAACTCAAAATAACGAAACTTAAAATAATCAAACCTTTTTGTTGTAAAATGGGCACCCATGTACCAAATTCTTCGGGTAACATGATAATCATTAACCCAACTGCACTAATCAGTCCCGGAAATGATATGAAGCGAATGCGATTCATATTCAATAATTCTTTTAAAGCGATTAATGCAAGTACAAACGTGAAATACATCCAAGTTGCTCCGCCCACTAATAAAATGGGTAAAAACACAATAAGTGCAATTATCGTTGTTATCGTTCTGACCTTCATCTCACTGCTCCTATCTACAATCCTCCAAAACGTCTTTGGCGCGATTGGTACGTTTTTATACATGCTTTTAAATCTTCATCATTAAAATCCGGCCACATTTTATCATTAAATATAAACTCACTGTATGACAGTTGCCAAATTAAAAAATTACTGATGCGCTGTTCCCCAGATGTACGAATTAACAAGTCTGGATCTGGAAATTCTGAAGTCATCAAATAGTGTGAGAAATCTTTCTCTGTTATTTGCTCTATGTCACTATCAGTTGCATGTTTATAATTTTTAATGATATTGTGAATACCGTTCATAATCTCTGCTCTACCGCCGTAGTTGATTGCAAATATTAGTGTCAACCCTGTATTATCTGCAGTCTTCAACTTTGCCTCTTCTATGGCTTGAATCGTTTTTGAAGGCAGCTCATCAATAAAGCCAATCGTTTCAACCTTAACATTCTTTTCGATCAACTCTGGCAAAAATGTATTCAAGAAATTAACAGGCAGTCCCATAATATAATTAATCTCTTCTTGGGGACGTGACCAATTCTCAGTTGAAAAAGCATATAAGGTCAAGTATTTGACGTTCAGATCACTCGCAGCACGCGTAATCACCTTAATCGTCTCCATTCCTTGATAATGCCCTTTTATGCGTGGCATCTTGCGTTGTTTTGCCCAACGACCATTTCCGTCCATTATAATCGCAATGTGTTGAGGTATATGATGCAAGTCTAATGTATCATGACATACTTGTCTATCATTGTTTTTTTTGAATTTCTTAAACATGGTTGTTCCTCCGAGCCTGTAGTGTCTCTTAAATATTATCATCTTATTAACAAATATTCCTCTATCATTCTATCACACTCATTTCGCTCGTTAAATAAACATAGAAAAAACTGTACCAAAGTCTGATTCGGTACAGTTAAGTGCTTTCACTTTTTGGATGATTTAAAAGAAATTTAACAAATTTGCAATATATCATGACATCGAACTCGAACAACATCCTGTCATAACATGTCATCAAAAAATCTTATCACAATTTGTAGTGAGACTTTGATATATTGCTTAGCATGACATAAAGATGATAATCCAGTATTGCTTAAGTCAAGGTCACAAAGTACCCTTCCTATCAATACGTAAATTATACTGACATAATATCTTTTTCTTTATCTCCAACAAGTTGATCGATTTCTTTGATTGCTTCATTTGTAATATCTTGCACTTCATCTGAAGAACTGTGCAATTCATCTTCCGAAATTTCACCATTTTTTTCTTGTTTCTTTAGTGAATCATTAGCATCACGGCGAATATTACGCACAGAAACCTTAGCATTTTCACCTGTTTTCTTCACTTCTTTAACAAGCTCTTTACGACGTTCTTCTGTCAATGCTGGTACCGTAATACGAATAACTTCACCATCGCTTGTTGGGTTCACACCTAAGTTAGCTGCAATAATCGCACGTTCAATCTCTTTTAATGACGTTTTATCATATGGAGAGATAACAAGTAAGCGCGCTTCTGGTACGTTGATACTTGCAAGTTGTTGAACAGGTGTTGGCACACCATAATAGTCCGCATTCACACCTGCTAGTAAATTGGAATTCGCACGACCAGCATTAATTTGTGCCAATTCTCTTGATAAATTTTCAGCAGACTTTTTCATACGTTCTTTTGCATCTTTAATAATTGCATTCATTTTGAGGTCACCTCTATTTTATTTTGTAATAATCGTTCCAATATCTTCACCTAATACAGCACGTTTAATATTACCTTCTTCCATAATTGAAAAGACTTTCAAAGGTATATCATTGTCCATACAGAATGAAGAGGCTGTTGAATCCATTACTTGTAAACCTTCTTGTAAAAGTTGAATATAAGTTAAGCGCTCATACTTCTGTGCAGTTGGATCCACTTTAGGATCTGCAGAGTATACACCATCAACATTATTTTTCCCCATTAAGATGACTTCCGCCTCTACTTCAGCTGCACGTAATGCTGCTGTAGTATCCGTTGAGAAGTATGGATTACCAATACCTGCTGCGAAAATAACAACACGTTTTTTCTCTAAATGACGAATCGCACGGCGACGAATATATGGTTCTGCTACTTGTTTCATCTCAATTGAAGTTAAGACACGTGTATCACAGTCAAGCTGTTCCAGACTGTCTTGTAATGCTAATGCATTCATCACTGTCGCAAGCATGCCCATATAGTCAGCAGTGCCTCGATCCATGCCTAAATCGCTGCCAGTTTTACCACGCCAAATGTTACCACCACCAACGATAACAGCTACTTCGGTATCCATTTTTGCCACTTCAGCTACTTGTTGGGCAATGCTTTTGATAATAATTGGATTGATACCAAATCCCTTTTCTCCTGCCAACGCTTCTCCACTAAGTTTCAAAACTACTCGCTTATATTTTGAAGTTTCAGTCATTGTTTATTAACCTCTCTATTCGTATTATATGGGACAATACAAGTAAAGAAGACACAATAGGCATCTTCCTTACACACGGCTTCAATATCAATGCATTGAAGTCATGCACAGGAGGACACAACAGGTGTCTTCTTTCTTATACAAAACCGTGTTGATTATTTCATTTGTCCTTTTACTTCATCCGCAAAGTTTTCTTCACGTTTTTCCATACCTTCACCAACTTCATAACGTACGAAGTCTACTAATTTACCACCTTTAGCTTTAAGGAACTGTTCAACAGTTTGGTCTGGATTTTTAACGAAATCTTGGTTAACTGCACAAATTTCTTGTAAATATTTGCGTAAACGACCTTCAACCATTTTTTCAACGATGTTTTCTGGTTTACCTTCGTTTAATGCTTGTTGTTTTAATACTTCTCTTTCGTGTGAAATTTCTTCTTCACTTACTTGATCAGAAGAAACATATTTAGGGTTGATTGCAGCGATGTGCATTGCAACATCTTTTGCAGCTTCTTCATCAGTTGAACCTTCAACAACTGAAAGTACACCAATACGTCCACCCATGTGTAAGTATGCACCGAATGCATCGTTATCAGTTTTTGTTCTTGTTTCAAAACGACGTAAGCTCAATTTTTCACCGATTGTAGAGATTGCTTCTGTCATGTGCTCAGATACTTTTTTGCCATTTGGTAATGTTGTATCATTTAACGCTTCAACAGTATCTACTTTTGTCGCAAGAATTTGGTTTGCGATATCTTTAACAAGCTCTTGGAAACCTTCGTTACGTGCAACGAAGTCAGTTTCAGAGTTGATTTCAACGATAACTGCGTCATTACCTTTTACTTCTACATGTGTAATACCTTCTGCAGCGATACGGTCTGCTTTTTTAGCAGCTTTCGCAATACCTTTTTCACGAAGATAGTCGATTGCTTTATCGATGTTACCTTCAGTTGCTTCAAGCGCTTTTTTACAATCCATCATACCAGCGCCTGTTCTTTCACGTAATTCTTTTACAAGTTTAGCTGAAATTGCCATTCACTATTCCTCCAATATCATTTCATTGATTATTTTAAAAAATGGGAGATAAGCATCAATATCTTATCACCCATTTTAAGATTCTACTTAGTTAGATTCAACAGATGCTTCAGCTTTGTCTGCTGTTTCTGCTGCTTCATCTTCATTTAAGTCGATGTTTTGTTCAGCAGCTACCTCGTCATTAGACACACCTTGTTGACCTTCTAAGACTGCGTCAGCCATTTTACCAGTTAATAACTTAACCGCACGAATCGCATCATCGTTAGCTGGGATTACATAGTCGATTTCATCTGGATCACAGTTAGTATCAACGATACCTACGATCGGAATGTTTAATTTACGCGCTTCAGCAATTGCATTGCGCTCTTTACGTGGGTCAACTACGAATAATGCTTGAGGCATTGATTTCATATCACGAATACCGCCTAAGAATTTGATTAGACGATCATATTCTTTTTTAAGTTCAACAACTTCTTTTTTAGGAAGTACGTCAAAAGTACCGTCTTCTTCCATTTTTTCAATTTCTGAAATGCGGTGTACACGTTTAGAAATTGTTTTGAAGTTAGTTAAAATACCACCTAACCATCTTTGGTTAACGTAGAATTGTCCAGCACGTTCTGCTTCAGCTTTCACTGACTCTTGTGCTTGTTTTTTAGTACCTACAAATAAGACTTTACCGCCTTCTTCAGATACTTGTTTAACAAAATTATATGCTTCTTCAACTTTTTTCACTGTTTTTTGTAAGTCGATAATGTAGATACCGTTACGCTCAGTGAAGATATACTTTTTCATTTTTGGGTTCCAACGGCGTGTTTGATGACCAAAGTGAACACCAGCTTCTAACAATTGTTTCATTGAAATAACTGCCATGATAAAATTCCTCCTAATTGGTTATGTTCCTCCACGCTAACTCATATAAAAACGATCGCTTGAATCGCACCCATTTATATGCTCGTTAAACGTGTGTGTGTTTGGCATTTAATAGCCGCATATAAATATATCACAATGCATCTCAATATGCAATAGTAATATTCCTTATTCTGTGCGGTCTAACTCATCTAGGAAAGCACGTTTTTTAACCTTAATAAATGTTCCTTTCATACCCAATGAACGTGATTCGATAACACCCGCACTTTCTAACTTGCGTAATGCGTTAACGATAACTGAACGCGTAATACCTACTCGGTCAGCAACTTTTGAAGCAATAAGTAATCCTTCAGTACCACCAAGCTCTTCAAAGATATGGTCAATCGCTTCTTTTTCAGAGTATGATAATGAATTGATTGCCATTGAAATAGCGGCTTTATCACGTGCTTTTGCTTCAATCTCAGAATGTTTTTCACGCAGAATTTCCATGCCGATAACTGTTGCCGCATACTCACCAAGCACAAGGTCGTTCTCCTCAAATGGATCAGCTAGGCGACCTAGCACTAATGTACCAAGACGTTCTCCGCCACCAATAATTGGGAAAATTGTTGTTTTTGAATCTTCAAACAAACTTCTACTCTCAAGCGGGAACACTGATAATGGATCTTCAATATCGATATTCGATGTTGTTTCATAGACGTGCATCAACTTTTCTGTATAAGCATCTGGAATATGATGATTTTCCAACATCTTTGTAATACGTTCATTTTTTAATAATTCGTTCAAGCAAGACCCTAAAATTTTACCGCGTCTCGAGACGATAAATACATTCGTAACTGTCACTTTGCTAATCGTTTGCGCAACATCTTTAAAGTTAACAGATATCCCTTTATGTTTTTGTAATAAGCTACTAAGTTCTCTTGTCTTTGCTAATAAACTCATGTCAATACTCCTTTTTATAATATAAATTCACTAAGATCTTTATTCATTGAAATTGTTTGTAATTTATCATCCACATATTGAGGGGTAATATCAACATGTGCATTAGGCATATTTGCCGCTTCAAACGATAAATCTTCCAACATTTTTTCTAAAATCGTATGCAAACGTCTCGCACCAATGTTATCTGTCTCCTGATTAACATGATACGCCATTTCAGCAAGTCGCTGTATCGCTGCCTCACTAAAATTCACTGTTACCTCTTCTGTTTTAAGCAATAATTCATATTGTTTTATTAATGAAAGTTTAGGCTCTGTAAGTATTCTTACAAAATCATCCACTGTTAGACTTTGTAACTCAACACGAATTGGAAAACGACCTTGTAATTCTGGAATTAAGTCACTCGGTTTTGAGACATGGAAAGCGCCTGCACCAATAAACAAGATATGTTCAGTACTTACCGTACCATATTTTGTTTTGACAACGCTACCTTCAAGGATAGGTAAAATGTCTCTTTGCACCCCTTGGCGTGATACATCTTGCCCACTGCCTTGACCGTTTGACGTTGCTACCTTATCAATCTCATCAATAAAAATAATTCCCATCTGCTCAGCTAATTCTATCGCTTCCTGATTTGCTGTTTCATGATCAATCATTTTATCTGCAAATTCATCCGTTAAAATTTTGCGTGCCGTTTTAACGGGCACTTCCTTTTCAACCTTTTTCTTCGGCATTAACTGATTCATCATTTCTTGCATTTGTTCATTTTGCTGCGTTCCTAACATACCTAGTGCACCAGGATCTTGCTCTACTTTAATGCGTACTTTCTCTTCTTCTAACAACCCAGCAAGCAATTGTTTTTTGATTTCAGAACGCTTAGTTTTAATTTCTTCTGTCGGTGTTTCTTCCTCTTCTTCTTGATTTTGACCAAAATTAGGTAATGCACCTCCCAAAAGAGACTCCAGTGGATTATTCGTATTTTGAGCCACTTTCTTTTTCATACTAGGCACTAGCAATTTGACCAATCGATCATTTGCTTTCAAGCTTGCCTCTTCTTGTACAGCAGCCTTTTTCTGATCTTTCACAAGACGAATCGCAACATCAACAAGATCACGTACCATACTTTCAACATCTCGACCTACATAACCCACTTCTGTGAATTTCGTCGCCTCTACTTTTACAAAAGGTGCTCCTACAATTTTTGCCATGCGTCGAGCAATTTCTGTTTTACCGACACCTGTGGGTCCCATCATCAAAATATTTTTCGGTGCAATCTCCTGTTTCACTTCATCATCTAACAAACTGCGTCGATAGCGATTTCTTAAAGCAATTGCCACTTTTTTCTTTGCTTCGTCTTGCCCAACGATATATGCATCTAATTCAGAAACAATATCTTTAGGTGTTAACTTAATAGCACTCATATCCATTAGGAAAAAACCTCCGTTATAATTCTTCTACTATGATGTGATCATTAGTAAATACGCATATCTCTGAAGCGACTTTAAGACTTTCGTAAGCCATTTCTTTAGCAGTCAAGTGTGTGGCATGGCGTTTTAGCGCACGACCTGCACTTAGCGCAAAGTTGCCACCCGAACCAATTGCAATCAAATCATCATCCGGTGCAATCACTTCGCCAGTACCGCTTACGACCAAGATATGTTCCGCATCCATCACAATCAACATAGCTTCAAGTTGGCGAAGTTGTTTATCACCACGCCATTCTTTCGCAAGTTCAACAGCTGCTCTTTCAAGCTTACCGCCATATTGTTGCAGTTTCGTTTCAAACTTTTCAAACAATGTAAATGCATCAGCAACACTTCCTGCAAAGCCAGCAATCACTTTACCATTGTATAACTTCCGAACCTTTTTAGCAGTTTGTTTCATAATAACTTGCTGACCTAGCGTCACTTGCCCATCGCCTGCCATTGCTGCTTCACCATTATGTCGCACTGCATAAATTGTTGTTGCATGAATTGATGAACTCATAAAAGCTTTACTCTCCTTTTTTCGCACGTGGATGTGCATTTAAATAAACATTGCGCAATTGTTGATTTGTTACGTGTGTGTAACGTCCTGTTGTCGATAAGTTGACATGTCCCAGTAAGCTCTGTACTGTTCTGAGATCTGCCCCTGCATCGAGAAGGTGCGTGGCAAAAGTGTGACGCAATTTATGCGGATGGATGGCTGTCACACCCGTTGTTCGTTTGACAATATCGTTCAAAATATAGCGAACACCACGCTCTGTAATTGGCTTACCTTGCATATTCACAATCAGGTAATCATGCTTTGCCTGTTGTATCGGTGGAAAGGACGCCAAATATTCAACGATACTTTGACGACAAAATTCACCAAACGGCACAATGCGTTCTTTTTGTCCTTTCCCTATGACTTTGAGTAAGGACATCGATAAATCAACATCGGACCTAGTCAGTCCAACAAGTTCTGACACACGTATTCCTGTCGCATACAATAGTTCAAGGATTACGCGGTCCCTCATCCCTTTTGTTTGATCATGGATGACTGTATTGAACAATGCATCCATCTCTTCGGCATAAAAAAATGACGGTAAGTATCGTTCCTTTTTAGGATGAACGAGCTGTACAAATGGATTCGTAATATCAGGTTCCAACGTCATCCAATACGCATAAAAACTGCGCAATGTTGAAATTTTGCGTGAAACCGTAGTGCGTTGCATTCCCATATCATACAACATCTGTAAATATCCTCTTGCTTCTTGGTAACTGAATAATCGTAAAGTCAGCTGCTCTTGAACCAAAAAGCGGTTAAACTGAACGAGGTCATCATGATATGCCTTCAGTGTGTGTTCTGAGAATAGGCGCTCATATTTGAGCATATTAATAAATTGTTGTTGGATTTGTTCCAAAGTAAAAACCCCTCCATCATTTGCATTGTAGCACAATGATAAGGGGTACTGCATAGATAAACCATTAAATATTCACAGTTATCTAAATTTTACTACTTTCGCTTAATATTTTTTCGGTTATTGTAGTGTTTGTTTAAAGCTATCAAGATATGTCAAAGCACGATTTGCAAGTGCTTCATATCGAGCTTTCTTATCTTTAATTCGCTCAGGTAACGCCGGTACAAGTCCAAAGTTCGCATTCATCGGCTGGAAGTTTTTATTATTTTCTGCATGTGAAATATAATAAGCCATACTACCCATCATCGTTTCACGAGGGAAAATCACATCTCCCTTTTCTAACATACGATGCGCTAAGTTAATACCCGCAATCATACCGCTTGCTGCACTCTCAACGTACCCTTCTACGCCTGTCATTTGACCTGCGAAAAATAAGTTAGGTCGCGCCTTGAATTCATATGTTTCAGATAAAACCCCCGGAGAATTAATGAAAGTATTACGATGCATCACACCATATCGAACAATATCTACATTTTCTAAGCCGGGAATTAGGCGCAATACTTCTTTTTGTTCGCCCCACTTCAATCGTGTTTGGAACCCTACAATATTATACAGCGTTCCAGCCGCATCATCTTGTCGCAATTGCACAACCGCGTATGGGCGCTTACCAGTCTTAGGGTCTTCAAGTCCCACCGGCTTCATCGGTCCAAACAACAACGTCTTAGGTCCACGACTCGCCATCACTTCAAACGGCATACAGCCTTCGAAATATTTTTCTTTCTCAAAATCTTTCATCGGTGCTGCTTCAGCCGCAAGTGTCGCTTCATAAAAGCGTTCAAATTCTTCTTTTGTCATCGGACAGTTCAAGTACGCTGCTTCACCTTTATCATAACGTGATTTGAGATAGACCTTGTCCATATCAATAGAATCTTTTTCAATAATCGGTGCTGCTGCGTCATAAAAATATAACTGATCTGCACCCGTTAAAGTTACAATCTCTTCTGCTAAACCCTCTGTTGTTAGAGGACCCGTCGCAATGATCGTTGGTCCATCTGGAATCTTTGTAATTTCTTCATTTTTAACTGTTACATTCGGATGATTTGTTAATGTGTCAGTAATGTAACCTGCAAAATCATGACGATCAACAGCTAAGGCACCACCTGCAGGTACACGTGCCTTATCCGCTGCCGCAATAATAAGTGAATCTAAACGACGCATTTCTTCTTTTAACACACCTACTGCATTAGTCAAAGCATTACCTCGTAAAGAGTTCGAGCATACTAATTCAGCAAACTTATCCGTATGGTGTGCAGGTGTTTGCTTGACAGGTCGCATTTCATATAAGTTCACTTTAATACCGCGTTGTGCCAGTTGATAAGCAGCTTCTGACCCCGCCAGACCTGCGCCAATAATATTCACTGTTGTCACTATTACGACCTCCTTCGTGCGCTGTTATTTCACAGCTTCTTCTTTATAATCACAGTTAGAACAAACTACTTGTGTAGTACGTCCTTTTTTATGTTCTGCTAAATAATGATGGCATTTCGGGCAATCACGTCCAATTGGTTTATCCCATGAAACAAAATCACAGCTCGGATAATTAGAACATCCATAGAATAAGCGATTCTTCTTAGACTTACGTTCGACAACATCGCCTTCTTTACATGTCGGACATGTCACACCAATCGGCTTAACAATCGCTTTCGTATTGCGACAATCTGGGAAGTTGGAGCACGCCATAAACTTACCATAGCGCCCCATTTTAATAACCATCGGATGTCCACATTTCTCACAATCTTCTCCCGCAGGCTCATCCTTGATTTCAACTTTCTCCATCTCAGACTCTGCACGTGCGACATCTTGTTTGAAACTGTTGTAAAAGTCGCCAACAACTTTACGCCAGCCAATATCACCATCTGCAATTTTATCGAGCAATGTCTCCATGTTTACAGTAAAATCCACATCAATAATCTCTGGGAAATACTCTTTGACTTGTTCGTGAACAATCTCACCTAACTCAGTTGGAACAAAACGCTTACTTTCACTTTTCACATAGTTACGCTTTTGAATCGTATCAATCGTTGGTGCGTAAGTTGAAGGTCGCCCAATTTTCAACTCTTCTAAAGTTTTAACCAAGCGTGCCTCAGTATAGCGAGGTGGTGGCTGTGTAAAGTGTTGTGCTGGATCGATGTTCGTCGCGATGACTTCGTTACCTTCTTCAAGCTTTGGTAAACGATTCTCTTTTTCTTTAGTCGCATCATCGTTCGCTTCAACATACAATGTCATAAAACCTTTGAACTTGATTGTTTGACCATTTGCACGGAACTTAATATCACCTTGTTCTAAGTCCACCGCAACTGTATCAAGAATAGCTGGTGCCATTTGACTCGCCACAAAACGCTCCCAAATCAATTTGTACAGTCTGAATTGATCGCGTGTTAAATATGCTTTCACATCATCTGGTGTTCGCAAAGTACTTGTTGGACGAATGGCTTCATGCGCATCTTGATCGCCTTGTTTACCTTTATTCACTGTTTTTGAAATATATTCTTTACCGTAATTACTTTCAATATACCCTTTTGCTTCCGCTTGTGCGTCTTTTGAAATACGTGTAGAGTCCGTTCTCATATACGTAATCAAACCAACCGTACCGCCACGCTTTAAGTCAATCCCTTCGTATAACTGTTGCGCAATCATCATCGTTTTGCGCGCCTTGAAGTTCAGCTTACGTGCAGCTTCTTGTTGTAGCGTTGACGTTGTGAATGGATTTGCTGGTTTACGTGTGCGTTCTTTCTTATTAACCTTAGTCACTTCGAAACGATCGCCATCTAACGCATCCGTAATTATCTTCACATCATCTTTATTCGTTAATTTAAACGGCTTGCCCTTATAATGAAGAAACTTTGCCGTGAATTTAGATTTTTGATAGCGAAATGCACCTTCAATTGTCCAATATTCTTCTGGTTTAAAGTTTCTTATTTCATTTTCTCGGTCAATAACTAATCGCAAAGCAACGGATTGCACACGCCCCGCTGACAACCCTTTTTTTACTTTTTTCCATAATACTGGCGAAATGTTATAACCAACTAATCTATCTAAAATACGACGTGCTTGTTGCGCATCGACCAATTCCATTTCGATACCGCGTGGATTTTTAAAGCTTGCCTTTACTGCATCTTTTGTAATTTCGTTGAATACTACTCTATTATCTGTTTTATCTTCTAGCTCTAGTATGTTTGCCAAATGCCATGCAATTGCTTCACCTTCACGGTCAGGGTCACTTGCAAGAAAAACTTTTTTTGCTTTTTTTGCATGTCTTTTTAATTCTTTGACGACAGGGCCTTTACCTCGAATTGTAATATATTTAGGTTCATAATTATCTTCTACATCTACACCCATTTGACTACGTGGTAAATCTCTCACGTGGCCCATTGAGGCAATGACTTTATATTTTTTTCCTAAATATTTTTCAATCGTTTTAGCTTTTGCAGGCGATTCAACAATGACAAGATTCTCTGCCAATGCAGATCCCCCCTTGCAAATTCTGATTACAAATTTAAATGATAAACGCTAAAATTTATGTTTGTCAATCTTTTATCATTATTTCATAGGGGAATTCATAAATTATTAACAATAATCTTTCAAAATATCTGTTTCTGATAATACAACTTCTGCCCCTTCTTGAACTCTCAGCATGTTCCCTTTTGTATAGCTATTAAACATATCACCTGGCAAAACATAGACATTGCGGTTTTGATCGAGCGCTTGATCTACCGTGATGAGAGCACCGCTGCGCTCTTTTGCTTCTGTAATCAAAACACCTCGAGATAAACCACTAATCAAGCGATTGCGTTCAGGAAAACGAAACTTTGCAGGCCGTGTATGTGGTGGATATTCACTAATACTAAGAAAATGACTATCAATATGTCGACGTAATACTCGTGTTTGTTTGGGATAATGATGTAGATGACCAAACCCTAATACAGCAATGGTCGCACAACCAAATTGAATGGCATACTGATGCGCAATAGTATCTGCACCATTAGCTAGTCCTGAAATAATGGTCAGGCGTGCTTTGGCAAAATATGGGAAAAGCATCTTTAAGGCTTTATTCGTATAATGTGTATGTTGACGAGAACCGACGATACCTAATGTATGCGTGTGTTGTAAAAGCTGTAAGTTACCACGACAAAAGAGAATGGTAGGAGGATCATAAATATGCTTAAGCAACGGAGGGTAGTCTGGGGAATCAATGCTGATTGCTTCAATTTGCTGCATAGACAGCTGTTGTTCAATAGCATTCAAGTCCAAATTGTTGAATCTTTGCAACTTTGCTTGCAATCGTACATCATTAAACTGTGACAAGTCATATGATAATCGCTCTGATAATGCCTGTTTTGTACCATTGTATGTCATCATATTGGGACAATAATTGTAAATCTGGCGTGTTGTAAATCCACTATAGCGTAGGAGTAAGAGGAATTGACGTGTCGTTAAAGTGTGTACCATAATAACGACCTCCATTACATAAAAAGTAAAAGGAATAATTAGAGGTAAGAAATGATATAGAAGAAAAAAATAACCGTAGACAGCAATAACTGAGCAGACTTAAAAGCAAAGTTTCAAGCCTACTCAACATTACTAGAGAGAGAATGAAATCTTTTTAAAAAATGTGATTCCACTCCCTCGATCTACCTGAGACTTTAGTCTTAACACAGAACGAGTCCGTGTCTTAACCAATGTCTTTTTATTGTTCAATTATTTTCCAACTGTCAAAAGTTCTTCATAAATGCCTGCTTCTTTGGCAGCTTCAATTAAAGTTGCACCAATTTCAGAAGGCGTTGCTGCTGTTTTAATGCCACAGCTGTTTAAATTTTTGATTTTTTCAGCCGCTGTACCTTTACCACCTGAGATGATGGCACCTGCGTGACCCATACGTTTTCCAGGAGGAGCCGTTTGACCACCGATAAAACCAACAACTGGCTTTGTCATGTTCGCTTTAATCCATTCAGCAGCTTCTTCTTCAGCTGTACCACCGATTTCACCAATCATAACAACTGCTTTTGTATCTTCATCATTATTAAATGCTTCTAATACATCGATAAAGTTCGTACCATTAACTGGGTCACCACCGATACCAACGGCTGTTGATTGACCAATGCCTTCTTCAGTTAATTGATGTACCGCTTCATACGTTAAAGTACCAGAACGTGATACTACACCTACATGACCTTTTTTATGGATGTAACCTGGCATAATACCAATTTTAGTTTCATCTGAAGTGATGACACCTGGACAGTTTGGTCCGATTAAACGTGTCTTTTTGCCTTCTAAGTATCGCTTCACTTTGACCATATCTACAACTGGAATATGCTCAGTGATACAAATTGCTAAATCAAGCTCAGCATCCGCACATTCTAAAATCGCATCTGCCGCAAATGGCGCTGGCACGTAAATAACAGATACCGTCGCACCAGTCTCATTTTTCGCTTCTTCCACTGTATTGAATACAGGAATCCCTTCAACGACTTGACCACCTTTACCAGGTGTTACACCCGCTACGATTTGCGTACCATATTCTAACATTTGTTTTGTATGGAAAAGGGCAGTTGATCCCGTAATACCTTGTACGATAACTTTCGTATTTTTATCTACAAATACACTCATTTTAGTTGTCCCATCCTTTCCTACGCTTCGTTTACCAGTTTAACAATTTTTTGTGCACCTTCAGCCATTGTGCTAGCTGGCTCAATCGCTAAACCTGACTCTTCTAAGATTTGTTTACCTTGCGCAACGTTCGTACCTTCCAAACGTACAACTAACGGTAATGTTAAGTCCACTTCTTTCACTGCCGCTACGATACCTTCAGCAATGACATCACAACGCATAATACCACCAAAGATATTAACGAAAATACCTTTTACGTTGTCGTCACCTAAGATAATCTTGAAAGCTTCAGTTACTTTTTCTTTTGTTGCACCGCCTCCTACATCGAGGAAGTTCGCTGGTGTACCATTAAAGTGGTTGATTGTATCCATTGTTGCCATCGCAAGACCCGCACCGTTAACCATACAACCAATGTTACCATCTAAAGCGATATAAGAAAGGTCATATTTTGAGGCTTCGATTTCTTTTGGATCTTCTTCGTCTAAATCGCGTAATTCTTGGATGTCTTTATGACGGAATAATGCATTGTCGTCAAAGTTGATTTTTGAGTCTAAAGCTAAGACATCACCTTCACCAGTTAATACAAGTGGGTTAATCTCAACAATAGAACAGTCTTTCTCCATAAATACATTATATAATGCCATTAAGAATTTAACTGCTTTGTTAACAGATTCTTTTGGAATGTTAATGTTAAACGCAATACGGCGTGCTTGATATGGCGCAAGACCCACTACTGGATCGATTGTTTCTTTGAAGATTTTTTCAGGGCTTGTTGCCGCTACTTCCTCGATCTCAGTGCCCCCTTCTTCTGACGCCATCAATGTCACACGGTCAGTTGCACGATCAATAACAAAACCAATGTAGTACTCTTTCTTGATGTCCGCACCTTCTTCAATGTAAAGACGCTTCACTTCTTTACCTTCAGGACCCGTTTGGTGTGTAACTAATACTTTGCCTAACAATTCATTTGCGTACGCTTCAACTTCTGATAAAGACTTCGCAATTTTTACACCGCCAGCTTTACCGCGTCCCCCTGCATGGATTTGTGCTTTAACAACATAAACATCTGTGTCTAATTCTTTTGCCTTTTCAACAGCTTCTTCAGCCGAGAAAGCAACACGCCCCTCTGGTACTGCTACGCCCATTGAGCGAAAGATTGCTTTTCCTTGATACTCATGGATATTCATACTCCATCCTCCTGTTTCTTAAGGTTAAGTTCAACTACAATTATAAAAAATGTAAGCGCTATTGTAAACTGATAGATACTACTTTCATATGATTGAATTGCATTTTAAATACATTTATAGAAATTTGGAAGCTACAAAAAGTTAAATATACTATTCACTCATGTCCTTAAGTAAAAAAACAACGCCTTTGCTATCGATAACAATAACAAAGACATTGCTTTTTTCATCATGTATTATTTATCAGTTTGGAAAGTAACTTGTGTGTCGTCATCCATTGGTACACTGACAATCTTTTGATCATCTTCTGCTGACTCTACCACAAAGTTATGATCTTTTAACACACGGATAAGATCTAGTTGTGATAATTCTTCAACTGATACATTTAAGTTCTGTTCAATTTCTTGTTTGATTTTAGCTAGAGTAGCTTCATCTTCTGTTATCTCAGTTTCTTTTTCTTCAAAGTGTACTAAGACAGAATACAGCTTTTGTAATGTTTCATCCATAATTTAAGATATCCCTTCTGTTTGGAATGTACACTATTAGTTAAACATAAAATAGATAATTTGAAAACAATTTAATATGTCACATTATCTAGTAATATGCTTGCAATTGTTGTGATAATGTAGCTTTTGCCCTTGCTGAACTTTTTATCATTCAACGCAATTGACAACCTCAAGCGCTTTTAACTATTCTCGACTTTCACTGTTTCTAAATAGATATCACACTTATTTATATTGTGACTTAATCGGTTCGAATGACAGACGATGAATAGGACATACACCTTGTTGTGCCAAACCAGCTAAATGTTTTGCTGTACCATAGCCAGCATTATGTTCAAAATCATAACCCGGATATTGTCCTGCATATTGTGCCATTAAATCATCACGATATACTTTGGCAATTATACTCGCAGCTGCAATTGAGACACTATTGGCATCGCCTTTGATAATATTTTGTTGTGGTGCCGTAATTTTTTCAAGTGTCATCGCATCAATTAGATAGTGTGTTGGTTGTACGGACAAATTTTCAATCGCACGATACATTGCCAATTTGGTTGCTTCATAAATATTGTAGGCATCAATTTCTTCAACAGATGCAATACCAATTGCCCATGCACGAACATTATCTTTGAGTGATTGATTGAGCGCTTCACGTTTTGCAACATTCAATTGCTTTGAATCGTTTATCCCAATATGTTGATGATTGGGCTCAAGGATAACTGCACTTGCTACAACTGGACCCGCTAATGGACCACGTCCAACTTCATCAATACCACAAATTAAAGCATCAGGTTGTTCATCGAGAATCTCTTGCTCATAACGTGACATCTCAACATATTGTTTCAACAACTGTGCCTGTTTCTCGAGTTGTTTGCGGCGTGAACGAAACGCGGTTTGTACGCCTTTACGTGTATCTAATCGATCAGGATGTTGATCAAGCGCTTGAAGCGTCTTGACTTCAGCAAGTAGTTCCTTTATCTGTTGTATCGTCTTCTTAGGCATCGTCATTATGTTCATCCTGCATTGCGTCGTATAAATCAAAACAATATGAACCAATTTTTGCATTGCGAATATCGTTAATAATTAGTTCGATGACCGCTTCATAATCCACTTCATTCCCACGTTGTAACAAGCCACGTTTACGTCCAATCGCATCAAACCATTTTAGGTTTTCCGCATCTTGTGGTACATCGATTTTGTAGTGTCGTATTAAATTATCATAATCATGTTTAATAAGGAAAGTTAAAGCGTAAATTGCAACTTCATCTAAATGCACAATGCTATCTTTAATCGCACCCGTTAAACTCAACTTGATACCCACTTGTTGATCCTCAAACTTCGGCCATAAAATCCCAGGTGTATCAAGCAACTGCAATGATTCCCCAACTTTAATCCATTGTTGTTGCTTTGTAACTCCTGGCTTGTTACCAGTTTGTGCAATTGAACGATTGGCAAGCTTATTAATTAGCGTTGACTTTCCAACATTTGGAATCCCCACAATCATTGCACGAATTGCACGTGGTTTCAGACCTTTCGCTTTTTCACGTTCGAACTTTTCTTTCGTTACTTCAATCGCAGCCACTTCAACACCTTTCAAACCTTTGCCGTGTTTTGCATCAACCGCAACAGGAAGTGCACCTTTTTCTTTAAAATAAGCAAACCACTTTGCCATTTCTTGATCATTCGCCATATCTTTTTTATTAAAAATTACAACTCGTGGTTTTTGTTGTATCACTTCATCAATCATCGGGTTACGTGAACTGTATGGAATACGCGCATCCACAAGTTCAAATACAACATCGACTTTTTTCAGTTGTTCAGTTACTTCTCGTCTGGCTTTTGCCATATGTCCAGGGAACCATTGTATCGTTGCCATATTTTTCTTTCCTTTCTGGGAGCAGGAGTGAAAACAGCCTGAAATGATGCGTTATCACCGCAGTCAGTCACTACCCTCTACATCACATTTTCTCACTTTAAATAGGATTTTCTATTAATATCCCAGCCTCATTATAACACGATTTTATGCTTTGAATTGTTGTGTTTCTATCATAATCAGCAATCAAAATTAAGATAAGATAACATGGCATTTATTGGCGGATAGCCGTCCTTTGTTCATAGATTAAATAAAAAAGCTGACTTAACTACGCATTCTTGCAATCATAGTTTTGTCAGCTAATATTTTTTAATATGTGGATGCTATTGTATCAATAATCAGCCATTGTTCATTTCTGTTTTCTAAATGTAACTCTAACCGTAGTGACCAAGTGTGACGAATACCATAGATACGCGCATCTACTAAGTTTCTAGAATCTACCGTGGCACTTTGTCCATCCACCGAAATATTCAGACCTTCCTCACGTGCTGAATAATAACGCATTTGTTCATTGTCAATAGCTGTTAACCATTCGTGCTTTACTTGTGTATAACCTGTCATATGGACTAAATAGAAGTCTTGGGATAATATTTGAGCTAACCTCTTCGTATCTTTTTGCGTCATACATCTATAAAATTCATCATATATTTCTTTAAGGACTTGTTTGTCTTTTTTCATTTTATCACCTTGAGCCATTTATTCTGGTCGATGAATACCAACGCTTTCTTTCACATACAAATCAGGTTGTTCAAGTAATTCAAGTACAAAGTTCGCAATAGCTTGACGAGAAACATCATGTCCTTCAAACAGTTGACCTTTACGAGAAATCGTATATTGATTACTACCATTATCAAACCAACCCGGTCGAATAATTGTATATGCTAGATTACTTGCTTCAATGACATCCGCTGCTTGACGATAAGATTGAAGATATGGGTTCGTCTGCAAATTACCGCTACTTCCTAAGTGATCAGGAATTTCATTATATATACCCATTGATGTTATAAAAATAATGCGGTTTACATTTGATGCATTCATCACTTCTACAATTGTTTGAGCCATTCTTTCAAGTTGTCCCGATAGTGCAACAAAAACAGCATCTTGACCACTTATCGCCTTTTTTAAACCTTCTTTATTCAATACGTCACCATTAATGACGGTTTCTCTAGAATGTATATCCTTCAAACGATTTGCACTTCTTGAAAATAACGTGAGTTGCCAGTCTGTTTGTTCAAGTATTGTTTTTCTTACTTTTTGTCCCAATGAGCCTGTTGCACCAATAATCAATATTTTCATTATACTTACTCCTTCCAAATAATGTTATTTCCTAAATCTATATATTTATTGTATGATGGTTATATAAAAAAATCTAATTGATATTTTCTATCAGCAATAAAAATATTTTATTGGAGCGTTTATAATGAATTCAAAACAGATTGAATACACACTAGAATTAGCAAAAACTAAAAACTTTAATCGTGCTGCTGAAAACTTTTTTATTACACAACCTGCGCTCTCGTATCAAATAAAACGTTTAGAAACAGAAGTTGGATTTACTATTTTCGAACGGTCAGCCAAAGGTGTTGTATTAACTTTAGCCGGACAAACATTTTGTGAACGTATTACGCTACTACAACAAGAATTAAAAGCAATTATTGAAGATTGTCGAAACCTCAATAGAACTTATGATGATGTTGTAAGAATTTGTGTGCCCTTTCGTACAGCTATTCATTACCTGCCTGAAGCAATTGAAACTTTTAACAAGCTTTATCCAAATATTTTCGTAGAAGTTACTATTGATTCTCAACCAAATCAATATCAACAATTTTTACAAGGAAAATATGATTTATTTTATGCTATTCAATCATCTATTACACCACAAAAAGACACGCAACAAATTCATTTATACGACAGCCATATTTATCTCGTTGTCAATCATCATGATGTATTGTCACAATTAACAGCAGTTACTAGCAAACACCTAAAAGACCGGACATTGCTAGTTGGAGGTGGTAGTCCAAAAGAGCTCAGACAACTTCAGCAACAACTTATCACACAATTGCAACTCAAAAGCATAACGAGTGCTAATCATGAGACGACATTGACAAATATTGCTGCACACCGTGGTATATGCCTTGTCCCAGGGTTACTGAATGATTATAACCACGAATTCAAGTGGATACCTTTCAAACCAACCGTGCAAATCCCCTGTGTTCTTTGTCGACACCAAAATAATCAAAAAGCACATATTATAACTTTTATTGATATATTAAAGGACTATTATCAAAATAAGAACAATCCTTCTGAACCAAAAAACTGAAGTAACATACACAATTACCTGTGCAGTTCACTTCAGTTTTACTTATAAAGTAATATTCACTTTTTCAAATTCCTCTTCATTACATCAAAGAGATAAAACATTAATTGTAAATTCGTTATGAAACCTTTAATAAACCCTCTGCCAAAGTAGTTTATCCAATTCTTTATCCAACTCAATGACTATTTTATAAAAACGTTTACACCAACATTCATTCCTTATTAATATTAATTTTCGACGCTTTTTTGCATGATTTGTGTTATATTTTATCAGTAGCAGGTTGTCACTATGATTTTTTTAACAACCCTATATTTAATATTAAAAGAAAGTAGGACTCTGATGATGCGATCTGATCGTCTTTATGAAATTATCCGCTTTATTATTGTTGGTGGTTTGAATACCGTTAACTACTACATCGTATATTTAATCTTATTACACTTATTTCATATTCAATATTTAATCAGTCATCTAGTTGGCTTTGTTGTGGCGTTTATCATCTCATATTATTTGAATTGTTACTTCGTCTATAAAGTAAAACCAACACTTAAAAAGTTTTTGGCGTTTCCATTAACACAAGTGGTGAATATGGGTGTTCAGACATTGCTTATTTATCTATTTGTTGATTTTCTGCATTTCAACGAATCCATTGCACCTTTTGTTGGGCTCGTTGTTACAATACCAATTACTTATGTGCTTTCTAAATATATTTTGACAAAAAATGTATAAGTTTCAATCGAATGAAGAAAGAGTGAATGAAATTGAAAAAGCAATATCCCTACCTTAAATGGTTTAAGTTACTGTGTGTAGCGCTATTAGTAGCTGCCATTGTATATGTGCCAGTTTTTTATCGCTATTTTGCACACGGTGTGATTTACAGTGGAGCAGGGGACGGTTTCAAACAAATGATGCCGTTCCAAATGTTCCTATACGATCGCATGTCTAACCTATCATCCTATTACGACATTGCACTAGGGTTAGGCGGGGATTACTTGACAGACCTATCTTATTACTACACAACTTCCCCTATTATGTATGCTAACTTCTTATGTATTAAACTATTTGAAACATTCGGTCATATTGATCCATCCACTATTAACTTCTGGCCAGCAAACCAAATGATCGTTGCCTATTTTAAATGTGTCCTTACATTCTTAGTGACATATGGCATGTTCAAAATGTTTGATCTCAAAAACCCGTATCGATTTTTAGGTGCGATGTTGTATAGTACATCAACAATATTTTATTACTTCAACTTTACGTGGTCATTTTTTGGAGACATTTTGCTGTTCCTACCACTTTCCATTTGGGGTATGGAACGTTTCTTTAAAACACGTAAAATAGGTTTATTTATTATTGCTATTGCACTGACATTATTTTCTAACTTTTATTTTAGTTACTATGAAACACTCACATTAGGTGGTTATTTAATTTATCGTATGATATTCACACATCCAGATGACATTGTGACTCGCTGGAAAAAACTGTGGTTACTTATTCCTGCAGTACTTAGCAGTTTCTGTCTTGCTTCATTTGGTTTTCTAACAGGTGTGCGCTCATTTTTAAATAATGATCGTAAACTGAGTGATTATGAAATCGCACCATTCATAGATTTCACGCCTAAATATCATATCTTTTCAAATGGTTTTTATTTCACCATTACATTTATTGCTTTAGTGGCGCTTTTTTCTTTTAAACTCTACCGTCACTATTATTATCGATTATTTGCGGTTTTCACATGGATTTTATTAGTCGGTGCACTTACACCATATTTCGATAGCTTATTTAACGGGTTTTCATATCCACAAAGGCGTTGGGGCTATTTGTTAGTCTTATCAACAAGTGTGCTGATGGCACTGTGGTTGAAACATCTAACTGAACTGACATGGCGTGACTATTTAATATCGCTGTTACCACTCATTCCATTAGCTATAGCAACAGTTATCCTATCTTCAGGACGTATGTGGTGGATGGTTGTTAGTGGACTGATTTTAGCAATCGCTGCATTTTATATCTATCATCAAAAAAATCTTTCAAAAAAAATGATACATCTTATTGTTGGTTTGTTTATCATTCAACAGTTCGTTTTGCTATTAAATTATCATACAAACAACATGTTAAAGCATGAAACGGATATGTCCACACTGCATGCTCCAAAATATCATAGTCATATTCTACAACAGGTCATTGATGAAATTACTGAACGTCAATCACCATTAGAACGCATTGACTACATGAGTACGTATGCAATCAATTCTAATATGATTTATCACTTCAATGGCGTTGCACTGTATTCAAGTATTTTTGACGGCAGTATCTTAGATTACTATGATAACCTTATGCAGATTAATATGGAATTTGATAGTAATAGTACGTATCGTTTACTCGGAAATCGTGCCAATATGTATGCGTTATGGGGCGTTTCAGATCGTATCAAAAAAGGCGATGACCCGTCTATTCCATATGGTATGATTCGTGAAAAACAGATTAAAGAGAGCGACAGAACTTGGTCGCATAGTCGCAATACGATTCACTACCCTGCTGCACATCTTACGTCTAAGGTATATACGCCATCTGATTTGAAATCACCATTAGACCGTGAACATGCGATGTTGCAAGGTGTGGTCATCGATGGTAAAAAAGGCAATACAGCCTTTAAAACAAATCCAGATTTACTTAAAACTGCAACGATTACACCTCGCAATGCCAAACAAACTGGTAATAAATTGAAAGTCACAAAAAATTTGGGTGGCTTGGATATTTCAATGCCTCGCAATGAACATTATAAAGATTATTATTTAGAAATGGACGTTGAGTTATTATCACCTAATCAGCGACACTATTTGAAAGTAGATGACTTCCATCAGCGTCGCACAGGTCTCACATACAAATACAAACGCTTTGTCACACCAGTTACAGTGCGCGTACCTGCCAATGAACCCATGCAATTGAAACTGAAAAAAGGTATCTATCGTGTGAGTATCAAGCATATTTACGGCGAAGATTATTCAACGCTTAAGAAAGCAGCGCAAGAAGTGACACCTGTTAAAGTCACAAAAACAAGACAATCTTTCCGCATTGATATGAAACCAACAAAAAAATCATATCTTGTGCTACCAATTCCATATCGTGATGGTTTAAAAGCTGAAGTAGATGGTAAAGAAAGACCTGTTTTAAAAGCTAATGGTATTCAAACAGCAATCCCTATTAACAAAGGTGAACAAACAGCTATTGTTCATTATGCATTGCCATATTGGCGTATCTATCTTGTAATGACAGTCTTTGGACTTATCAGCGCCTTTGTTTATCGCTGGTGGTTACGACGCAAAATTTAAAAATATATTTTAAGGCAACGGCACTACTTAATGTAGAATAGTCGTTGCCTTTTTAGGATGTTCAGCTTTTGTGGCGGAAAGATAATGATAAGTACCTAGTTTTATTTATAGTTCCAATTGAACTGAAATAGCTATCTTCATTTAGCGACTAAAAAAGGCAGAATGACGCATCATGCCATCCCACCATAAAAGATGTAGATTTGTTAAAATTTGCCTCCCTTAATTTTCCTAAATACACCGATTATCAATACAATAAATGTACTCAATATAAACTCTTGGAAAAACAAACCAAAATATGTACTAAATTTCATATTTCTGTTAAATAAAATAACTGATGTTTTAGATTGGACAGTATTGTTTTCTATTGTAGATATAGGAGTGATTTGCAATATTAAAAATATAACTATCACAAAAACAATGGAAAACAACGGAATGATTAACCACTTATATTTGCTACGTGCTGCCACATTACCAATAACGATAGCCGATATAAACGATGGAATAATTTGCACAAAAATCATATACTGAAATATTGTTAAATGCTCCATTATAATAAGACATACTGTAAATTCAATGGCTAATATTAAAATCATAATGAGTTCTAGCTTAGTAAGTTTCATAAGGTCTCCTTTACATATAACTTAAAATATTATTCCATAATGCATGTACTATCACATGTAAGAAAATTTTACCTATTTTATATTTCATGTAATAAAGTAGTGTGCCCAGTGAAAAACAATAGTGACAAAAATGCTGTAGCTAATATCATAATGAGTATTTCCAATTTATTTAATTTAATGTTTTCTATCATCTCAAACCATCCACTACATTTTTATTTGCTGCAACCATCGCTGGAATGATACTGAACACAATACCAAATATTATCGTTGCACCTAGTGTAATCAATACTTGGCCTACAGATAATTTAGCGACTAGACCTGTCATATTCATTAATACAACTAAACAAATTGCAGAGAAGCTACCAATCATACCACCAATTGTTGACAAAATAGTCCCTTCCATCATGTACGCAAAGTGAATATCTGCTTTTTTGGCGCCTAGTGCTCTTCTAATCGCAATTTCTTTACTACGTTCACTTACTGATGATAACATGGCATTCATTACACCAAATCCGGCAACAAATATTGAAATACTGGAAAGGACAGCAATAAAATTTAGTATGGTTGTTGCTTGATCTTCCGTTTCATTATATAGTCGCTTTTTATCATTAAAACCATAGCTACCATTCTCTCGATATGTCCCCTTAGCATCTAAAACAGCTAATGCTTTATTTACATCTTTTAAATGATTCGTCGGCAATATCATCTCATCATAATAACTTTTACCATTTAATAACCTGTTTTTTGTTTTATCAGAAACAATAAGTGACGGCAACATTTCGTTAACTTCAGAGCCATAATAAATCGAACAAATTTTGTATGTTTTTCCCAAAATGATAAGTTCAGAACCAAGATATTTTTCAACATCAGTTTGACGTGTTAATGATGATAAGGCTTTATCACTTATCGCAATACCATTTGATACTTTTTCGAGATGCTTCCCTTTTAATAACGACGGTAATTCAATATTGTTGTCTTTTAAATCCTGAATTGTTCGAAAACTCAAGTTCTGTTTAGCATTTTTATAATAAACAGCTGTGTATAAACCGTATGAACTGGACTTTAAGGTGACATGTTGTCCTAATTCCCTTTCAACCAGTTCTTTGTCTGAGTTTGTAAATCCAGCAACATCTAACATATTTTCAGGAGTATATGTCAATGTCATCACGGCTTCATCCACTTGTAAATCATCATTCAGTGAAGATGTCGTATAAAAAGAACTTGATAATACAATTAACACAACAAATGTCGCAATAGCTATTGCTAACGATGTTAAGATACTCTGACGCTTGTTTCTCAACAATAATTTAAATGCATCCATCGTGAGTTTTTTATATTTCATCGCTATAATCTCCCTTTAACGTTAAGTAACCATTTCGCATTTCATATAATTTGTCACTAAAACGTGCGACAAATATATCGTGTGTCACAACAATAATTGTCGTACCATCTTGATTCAGATTTTTTAATATTCTTAAAATTTCATTTCTACTTGTTTCATCTAAAGAACCTGTTGGCTCATCAGCAATTAAAAATTGAGGTTTATGTGCCATTGCTCTGATGATTGCTACACGTTGTTTTTGTCCACCAGAAAGATTGCATGGATAATCATCCATTTTATCTTCTAAACCTAACTCCTTAACAAGATTATTAATATAAGATTCATCATGAGATTGATCTGAATAAAGAAACGGTAATAAAATATTTTCACGTACTGTGTATTCATCAATCAAGTTGAAATTTTGAAAGATGAAACCGATATACTCATTGCGATACGACGCCAACGTTTGTTCATCTAGCTTTAAAATTGATTCACCTTTTAGCTGATACTTGCCTTTGAAGTCACTATCTAACAACCCTATAATATTAATCAGCGTAGATTTACCACAACCAGATGTTCCCATGATTGAGATAAATTCTCCTTCAGACACAGTGAGCGTAATGCCCTTTAATACTTGAATTTCTGTATTACCTTCTCCATATGTTTTACAAATGTTTTCTAATTCAATCATATTAATCCCTGCCAAATTATTTATAGTTTATTACTCCATAAATTGTATGCGCTTACATAAAATATTGTATTTCAATTCAAGAATTTGTCAACATATTTTCAACACCATTTGTGTAAATGTATGATCTGATGTTTTTTATTATATGATTTATATTTATTTAATATCTGATAGCAGATTTTGATTTTCTCTTGTTATAATGTTACAAAGTGAAATCACATTTAAAATATTTTTATAATTGTTATTATTTATTATTGATGACGACGCAAAATTTAAAAATATATTTTAAGGAAACGACACTACTTAATGTAGAATAGTCGTTGCCCTTAATATATAGAAAAACAGGCTTAACATATGAATTTCACATGCTAAGCCTGTTTTAATTTATCTCGTTGAAGTTTTATCACGAAAATCACCAATAGGAATAACCTCTGTATGGCCAAAATAATCTTTTTGTGTCGTCAGATATGGTTTAAAAAAGTCTGTTTCTAAATTGAATAAATAAGATAGAAAATCCGGACGAATATGAACTTCTTTGCATATTTCCTCTATCTCCATAACTTCTTTATCCAATACAAACTTTAAGAGTGCTCGTACTTTCCCGGGTCTTACTGGTGGTATCTCATCATCTAGTGGTTCAAAAGATTTATATTGTTTTTTATTTAATTGTCCCCAGAAGTATCTATTTTCTTGATATGTTAGTAAGCCTAACGCATAGGCTCTCATTTCCATAGCGGCAATGGATACTAAATATTTTCTCTTTAATTCTATATAGTAATCAGGATTTGACTTACGTGTTAAACTTTGAAAATCTTTTACAAACTGCATTTCTGGTAATAGAAAAGCTGAAGCGAATAAATGCGCTTCTGTTTCTATTGTTTTTAAATCTGCAGAACTTAAAATATCCATATCCACATCATCATGCAATAATAGATGACCCAACTCATGCGCAAGATCAAAATTTCTTCTAACCGCGGATTTCTTCACGGTACCTAGAACAATGTATAAACGCCCATCTTGCGTTACAGTGCTATATGCATCAATTTGTGTCCCTAGCTTTTTTTCAACAATATAGATACCACTTTTTTCTAACGTATACATCAAATCTTTATTATTTTCTAATCCTAATTCTGTTCTCACGAATTCAGCAATTTTTTTGATACACTCATTTCTATCTTCATTTGTTTCCTGAAGCATCTTCAAAGTTTTTTCTCTAATATCCATAATTGGCATCTGTGGAATTAACAAGTTTTGTTCAAAAAAATTGATGTAGTAATCAAGAAAGTTCACAAACGTTATTTCTAACTTTGTTTTCTTTCTTGATTCTCTGTCTTCAGCGCGATATGCAATTTTTTCTTCAGACACCTTATGAATCAGATACTCTTGAGTGAAAAAGTATTTTGTATCAACATTAAATAACTGACCCAATTTATTTAATACATCAATTCGAGGCAACATTGAATCATTTTCATACTGCCATATTGCTTGTTCAGTAATATCCAACTGTTCTGCCAGCTCTTTTCGGGAGAGCCCGTTAAGTTTACGTATATTGCTGAGCTTCTCTCCATAAAAAATCAATTTCATCACAACTTTCTTTTACTAGATTCTTATTGAGAACCTTCTTGATTGTCAACAGCAATTCCATAACCAAAAGATTGATTATCGTCTGCATGTGTACCTTGAGGAAGTCTATCATTTTGTACTACTTTTAAGTCATACGATGAAATAACTGAATGACTATTCTTTATAAGTGATGTCAAATCATCAACTTCAATTAATCGCATTTCATATTGGTTTGGCAAAGTTAATGCAATTTTACTAATCATTTTAGATTGCGCATCAAATTCATAAACTACTACATAAAAACGATTATAGTCTTTTAGTCTATTTTCAGCAATGCTTTTCCCGATTTCTTCTTTTTCTGTTAAATCAAATTCTAATTGTACGCTCTTTTGAGATGGTGAAAATTTAAGCATTTTTTTATCCACAATTGGATTATTGATACCTGCATAATCATATAAATAATTTTCTTTTTTGCTCTTATCCTTTTTACCATTAAACGTTCTCTCTACACCCCAACTATTTTTCACAATAAAAAGGACTTTTTCTTGTGTGTCTTTCAATGTAAACTGCAGATATTCCCATGTATATCCCGCTTTATCAATTGTAAAATCAATACCTTCATATTTAGAACACGCCTTGGCGACGAAGGTATCAATAATATTTGCCTTTGTCCATGTAAAACCTCTACTTACAAGATACTTTTTCTGTGCATCACGTCTTACATCAAGATACTTTTTGTAACCATCCAAAATGCCATTTACAATTAACTGATTCAACTCTTTTGGTAATGAAAAATGACTCATTGTATCCCCATCCCTTTATATTTTATATTAAGTTAATTATACTTATTTTCCTTAAAAAAGAAAGTATTTTCTGGGCTTTTTTTTAAGTATAGTTAAGTGTATATATAATGATTCCTAGTTTTCATATATAGAAAAACAGGCTTAACATATGAACTTCACATGCTAAGCCTGTTTTTATGTCAGTATCGTACGTAAATGGTACGACTGGATTAACGAATTTCTTGGATACGTGCTGCTTTACCACGTAAGCTACGTAGGTAGTAAAGTTTCGCACGACGTACTTTACCACGACGTTTCACTTCGATTTTCTCGATTTTTGGTGTGTGTAATGGGAATGTACGTTCAACACCAACACCTGAAGAAATTTTACGAACTGTGAAAGTTTCTGAAATACCGCCACCACGACGTTTGATTACAACACCTTCAAATACTTGGATACGTTCGCGAGTACCTTCGACGATACGTACGTGTACACGTAAAGTGTCACCAGGACGGAATGATGGGATATCATCACGTAATTGTGATTGTGTTACTGCTTCGATTAATTTGTGGTTTGTCATTATTTATTCTCTCCTTCAAACTATGTTCTTGCCTCGACAAATAAATAGCAGCGGATCATAGTGTTATTTGTGCTTTCACACTTAGAATATACTAGCATACATTGAACAACATTTCAATTATCTTTTGAAACGTTCAATTATTTTTTTATCTGCTTCAGTAAGCGGATAAGTCTCTAATAAATCAGGGCGCTTTTGGTATGTGCGATATAGTGCTTGCTCATGGCGCCATGCTTCAATATGCGCATGATTACCAGATAATAAGACATCTGGAACATCAAGCCCTTCAAATGTACGTGGACGTGTATATTGTGGATATTCAAGTAAACCACTCGAAAATGAGTCATCTTCATGTGACACTTGATTTCCAAGTACGTCAGGCAATAGACGCACAACTGCATCTGTCATCACCATCGCTGGCAATTCGCCGCCTGTTAATACATAATCACCAACTGATATTTCATCTGTTACAAAATGCTCACGAATGCGTTCATCATAGCCTTCATAGTGACCGCAAATAAAGACAAGGTGTTCCGCTTCTGCCAACGACTCCGCTACCTGTTGATTAAACGGCTTCCCTTGTGGTGTCATTAAAATCACACGCGTCTCTGGTGTCATCTCGATATCACGCATCGCATTAAAAATTGGTTCTGGTTTCAACACCATACCTTGACCACCACCAAATGGATAGTCATCTACTTGATTATGTTTATTATTTGCGTAATCTCTAAAGTTGATTGTGCGTGTTGTTAATTGTCCTTTATCATGTGCCCGCTTCAAAATAGATTGGTTTAATACACCTTCAAACATCTCTGGAAATAATGTTAAATAGTCAATTCTCATTCATTTAACAACCCTTCCATTGGTGTAATAACAATTTTGCGTGCTTCAACATCGACACTTTGTACCACGTCTGCAATGTATGGAATTAAATGTTCTCGCTCGCCTTTGACAACCCATACATCATTGGCACCTGTTTCAAATATTTCAGTGACACGACCAATTGCTTCATCACCATTAAACACCGTACAACCGATAATATCTGAATAGTAGAATTCATGTTCATCTAACGTAATCTCTTCATGATCGCGCTCTTGTGTTAACGTTGCACCTTTCAAATGTTCAATGTCATTAATATTGTAGATATCTTCAAACGTCAACATATGCAAGCCTTTATGCATACGATAGCTTCTTACCGTCAAATCTGTCACTTTGCCATTCAGTTCCGCTTGAAGCACTTCTCCTGGTTGAAAGCGAACATCTGTAAAATCTGAGTTTGATTTGACCTTGACTTCGCCTTTGATTCCATGTGTATTCACAATTTTACCGACTTCAATCTTCACAACAAATACCTCCTTGCTTAAAAATCTACTGCACTCTAACAAAAACAGTGAGACAAAACCTGCTTTTGATTTGTCCCACTGTTAAAGTGTGTTTGTATTATTTTGAACGTTTTTGTTCATCAAATGTTTTTAAGATACCTTCACGTGATAAGATGTTGTGAACTGTATCAGTTGGTTTCGCACCGTCTTTTAACCATTTTAAAGCTAACGCTTCGTCGATTTTTACTTCTGGTGCATTCACTGCTGATGGGTTGTAAGTACCGATTTGCTCGATGATACGACCATCACGTGGTGAACGTGCATCAGCTACCACGATACGGTAGAATGGATTTCTTTTTGAACCTAAACGTGTTAAACGAATTTTTACTGCCATTTATAATTCTCTCCTTCAAAGTCATAAGTTTTATTATCTACAAGAAACAATAATAACAGGTCACAGATACTTTGTAAAGAGAAAATACTTTACCTTTTATTTTTTCTTCAAAAAACCTGCACACTACAGCATTAGAATGGCAAGTTCATACCTTTTAACATGTTTTGTAGTTGACCTTGACGACCTTTTTTGCCTTTGCCGCCACCTGTAAATTGTTTCATCATTTTCTTCATATCATTGAATTGTTTTAATAAACGATTGACCTCTTGTAATGAACGTCCCGAACCATTCGCAATACGTCTTTTCCTTGAAACGTTTAGCTTTTCAGGATTTTCGCGTTCTTCTAATGTCATAGATTGAATAATTGCTTTAATATGGTCGATTTGTTTGTCGCTCATATTTAACTGATCTAAGCCTTTCACTTTGTTCATACCCGGAATCATTCGCATAATGTCATCCAATGGCCCTAAGTTTTTCACTTGATCAAGTTGTTCTAAAAAGTCATCCAATGTAAATGAAGATGTGCGCATTTTCTTCTCAAGATCTTTCGCTTTTTCTTCATCCACATCTTGTTGTGCTTTTTCAATTAAGCTCAAGACATCACCCATACCTAGAATACGTGATGCCATACGTTCTGGATGGAACAGTTCCAAACCATCCATCTTCTCACTCATACCGACGAATTTGATTGGTTTCTGTGTGACGGCACGGATTGATAGCGCCGCACCACCACGTGTGTCACCATCTAACTTCGTCAACGTCACACCTGTAACGTCTAATTGTTGATCGAATGATTCTGCAACGTTCACTGCATCTTGACCTGTCATTGCATCGACAACGAGCATAATTTCGTCGGGCTTCGCAATTTCTTTTACTTCTTGTAATTCACCCATTAACGCTTCATCAATATGCAAACGGCCAGCCGTATCAATAATGACAAAGTCTAAATGTTCTTCTTTGGCATGTTTCAAAGCATTTTCAACAATCTGTTGGGGTTTAACTTGGTCGCCTTCCGTATAGACAGGAATGTCGATCTGTTTACCAACTGTTTGTAATTGTTTAATCGCAGCTGGGCGATAGATGTCTGCAGCAACAAGCAATGGCTTTTTGTTGTATTTCTTGCGCATTAATAATGCTAACTTACCTGCTGTTGTTGTTTTACCTGCCCCTTGCAAACCGACCATCATCACAACAGTTGGCGGCTTTTTCGCCATTGTAATTTGGCTGTTATCGCCACCCATTAGTGTTGTCAGTTCTTCCTGTACAATCTTGATAACTTGTTGTCCAGGTGTTAATGACTTCATCACATCTGAACCGAGTGCACGTTCTGAAACTGTCTTCACAAAATTTTTCACGACTTTGAAGTTTACGTCGGCTTCTAATAGTGCCAAACGAACCTCACGCATCATTGTTTTGATGTCAGCTTCAGTCACTTTACCCTTACCTTTGATTTTTTGCATTGTCGCTTGTAAACGATCGGATAATCCTTCAAACGCCATAAAGTGACCCTCCTTATTCTAATTCTTCCAGTTCTTGTATATATCGTTCGAGTATTTCTGGTTCATTTATATGTTCACGCATCGCACAATAAAGTTCTTGGCGACGTGTGAAACGACGGTATAAGCCAAGCTTGTGCTCATAATCTTCTACAAGCTCTCCCGTTCTTCTTATGTTATCATACACGGCTTGACGACTCACATCAAATGTATCAGCTATTTCACTCAGCGCATAATCTTCAAGGTAGTATAAACGCAAATAATTACGTTGTTTCTCTGTTAATAATGATTGATAAAAATCATACAAGTAATTCATGCGTAATGTTTTAATAAGATCATTCTCTGTCATCGGATACCGCCTCGTTTGCTTGTTCATCTTCTTCAGCAACATTCTCTTCAATCATGTCAGCAAATAAACCGTAAACGTAACTTTCTGCATTAAATGGTTGTAAGTCATCCAATTGCTCCCCGAGTCCAACGTATTTAACAGGGATATGCAATTCATTTCGAATAGCTAATACAATACCACCTTTAGCTGTACCATCAAGTTTCGTTAAAACAATACCTGTTACATCTGTCACTTCTTTAAATGCTTTGGCTTGTGCTAAAGCATTTTGTCCCGTTGTCGCATCTAAGCAAAGTAATACTTCATGTGGCGCTTCTGGGATAGCACGACCGATGACACGTTTCACTTTTTCGAGTTCATTCATTAAATTTTGTTTGTTTTGTAAGCGACCAGCTGTATCACAAATTAAAATATCGACACCTTTATTTTTCGCTGCATTCATCGCATCGTACATTACGGCTGCTGGGTCGGCACCTTCAGCTTGGCGAATGACTTCCACGCCAACACGCTCGCCCCATACTTCAAGTTGTTCAATCGCACCTGCACGGAATGTGTCGCCAGCTGCTAGCATCACTTTTTTGCCTTGTGCTTTATAACGGTGTGCTAGCTTACCGATTGTCGTTGTTTTACCAACACCGTTGACACCCACCATTAAAATAACGTTTAAACGATCCTCTTCAATCGCCATTTCTTCAGATTTATCGTCTTCTTGATGATAGATTTCAACGATTTTCTCAACGATTGCTTCACGAAGATCAACTGTTTCCGTAATGTTGCGACGTTTTGCTTCCATACGCAATTCATCTACAAGCTCCATCACGGTGTTAAAACCAACATCGGCTTGAATCAACATTTCTTCTAACGCCTCGAAGAAATCCTCATCCACTTTGCGATAATGTGCTAATAAATTGTTGAGTTGGTTTTGGAAGTTTTCACGTGATTTTTCGAGACCATCACGGAACTTCGCACCAATTTTTTGAGATTCAAGTTCCTCAAATTCTTCAATGGATATCAAATCATCATCAAAGTCTTGCTTCGTCCAATCCGGTTCACTTTCTTTCATTGGCTTTGGCTCTGTGGTTTCTGACTGCCCACCATCTTCTATAACAGGTTCTGATTGCGTTTCAACCTTTTCCTCTTTATGCGTAACTTCTTCAGATTTTGCAAACTTATCTTTCAAACGTTTAAAAAAGCTCATTTTATTGCTGCTCCTCCTTCATCACTTCATCAATGGTATTCAAATTAACACTCACTAATTTCGAGACACCCATTTCTTGCATTGTGACACCGTATAATCTATCACACATTTCCATTGTACCTTTTCGATGCGTAATGACAATAAATTGAGTCGTTTTAGATAGCGACTTTAAATACGAAGCATAGCGTATTACATTCGCTTCGTCCAGTGCCGCTTCTACTTCATCCAGAATCACAAATGGTGCCGAGCGTACTTTTAATATCGCAAATAATAATGCAATCGCACTCAGCGCACGTTCGCCACCACTCAACAGTGATAAATGTTGCAACTTCTTCCCTGGTGGCTGAACCTTGATGTCCACACCTGCTGTCAAATAATCGTCCTCCGTCAAAATGAGTTCTGCTTGTCCACCACCAAAGAGCGTTTGAAACACTTCTGAAAAATGACCTTGAATCGCATGAAACGTCTTACTGAAGCGTGTTACCACTTCTTCGTCCATCTCATCAATCAGTTGCTCCAAAGTAGTTTTTGCCTCACGCAAGTCCTCACGTTGCTCGTTCAAGAACGTATAACGCGTATTAACCTCTTCGTACTGTGTGACCGCATTCATATTCACTGGTCCGAGCTCATCAATAGACATCTGTGTTAACTTGACCTTTTGACGTAATGCTTCAATATCGTTATCACCAAGCGGATATTCTGTTGACGCATGCTCAAAAGTCATATGATAACGAGACGATAGATGATCCAATCCATGATCAATCAACACATCCAAACGTGATTGAGCACCTTTGATTTCTTGATATTGATTTTCAAGCGTTAGGATATACTGATGCGTCTCTTCAAGCGCATGTTCATTCGTTTCGAGCAATTGCTCAACCGCTTGACGTTGTGTGCGCAACTGATCTTGCTCAGCTAACAGCGCTTCTTTTTGTTGTTGCGCACGCTCAATCTCAGTTTGAAGCTTCGTCAATGTTGACGCATCATTGACTTCATCTGAATTAATGATGTCCAATTGCGCTTTTAACTTACGCTGTTGATCTGCAATCTGTGTCAAAGTTTGCTTCAAGCGCGTTTCAGATTGGCGTTGCGTACGAATCCGCTCATTCACAACCGCTAAATCAGATTGCTTTTGGTGCAACTGTTGTTGACTTTCTGCAAGTTGCGCCTTACCTTGTTTGGTTTCTGTAGTCAATTGCTTAATCTGCTGATCTAAAGATGTAAGTTGTGTCGCAATAGCTGCTTTGCGTTGTTCCTGTGCAGCTAACGTCTCTTCCCCTTTAACACGTTGATATCCGTCGTTTTTCTCAAATTCAAAAGCTTCATGATCTGTTTTCAAACGTTGAATCACTTCTTCATAGCGATCATGTTCAAGATTTAAATCGTGTAAGGCATGTTTCAAATGATTATATTGTTGTTGCAACTTAACATATTCGTCACTGAGCGAGGCTTGTTCTTCTTTCTTAGTAATACAAAAACGCTCCAGTGCTTGTGTTTTCTCTTGATAATCTGCTAACTGTGCTTCAAGTTGCTGTACTTCATCTTTTTGGCGTAACAAAGATTGGCGCTGTGCATTACCACCACCTGTCATAGAACCACCAGGGTTTACGACATCACCGTCTAAAGTCACAATACGCACTTTATAATTGATACTTTGTGCTACTTCATTCGCATGCTTGAGCTCATCCACTATCAAAATACGTCCGAGAAGATGATCAACAATTTTCTGGTAAGTTGCATCAGTCGTTACCACTTCATTCGCAACAGCAATAAAACCTGAATGTTGCTGTGCCTTTTGAACGAGATACGCATCTGTCTGTTTAGCTTGGATAACCGATAATGGTAAAAATGTCGCACGCCCTAAGCGTTTCGTTTTTAAATATTGAATGGCTTGCCGTGCAGACGCTTCATCTGCTGTAATAACGTGCTGCATGCTTGCGCCCAATGCTGTCTCAATTGCAGTTGTATATTTTGAAGGAACATCAATTTTTTGTGCCACTGCACCATGAATTCCTTTTAAAGTATCTGTTGCCTTTAATACAGCTTTAACACCTTGATAAAAATAGCTGAGATCGTCTTCACGCAACTTCATACTCTCAATGCGTGACTTCAATTTATCATTATAACGGTATGCTTGATGAAGTTTTTCCTCAGAATCTGTGTGCAGTTGTTTCACTTCAGTGAGTGCTTGTTCTGTTTGTTTACTTCGCTGTGTCACACTTGTTAATTGCGCTTGTTTATCATTTTGTGCTTGTTCGATATCCGTCAGTTGTTGCTGTGCCTCTGTTAATTTGGCATACGCTTCGGACATGCGTGAGTCAAGGCGTGTTTGTTTCTTTTGATGTTCTGCCAACGTCCGAGTAAGGAAGCGTATTTCATTATTTATCTCTGACTGTTCCGTCATTAATTCATAATACTGATCTTTCAAACGTTCAACATCTTCATCAGTAGCTGACTGTACTTGGTGTAACGACTGCTCCAATGTATGTACTTCTTGAGTCAGCGTTTTTTTCTGTTTTTTTAATGCTGCATACTGTTTTTGAATAGTTGCTAGTTCTTCTTCCACTTGAGATTTTTGAGCAATTAAACTCGCTTGTTCTTCTTCAATCCGCGCATTTGATTGCGATTGGTTTTTTTGGCGTTCTTCAATCAGATGATATTGCCCTGTCACCTTTTCAACTTGTTCGGTTGCTTCAATCAGTGCCGCATTAAGTTGTTCTAACTGCCCATCTATCTCGAAACGATCGCCTTTCGTTGCTTTAATCGTACGCGTGATATGGGTCTTTTTACTTTGAGCACGTTCTTGCTCACTTTTCAAACCATTTAACGTTTCATCATGTTCCGCAATTTGCGCCTTATAAGAAGTAATATCATGTACAGTGACACATATATCACTTTCCTGCAAAATTTCAGATAGCGTTTGATATTCTTTGGCAATAGCTGCTTCTTCTTTTAGCGGTTCTATACGCGCCTCTAAATCACTTAGAATATCTTCAACACGTGTTAAGTTATCTTCTGTTTGTGACAACTTATCCAGCGATGCTACTTTACGTTTTTTATACTTCAAGACACCTGCAGACTCTTCTATAATTTGGCGGCGGTCAATCGGTTTCGCATTGAGCACTTCATCAACACGCCCTTGAGAGATAATGCTAAAGGCTTCTTTGCCCAATCCCGAATCAAGAAAAAGTTCTGTAATGTCTCTTAAACGTTGTTGCTCATTGTTCAGATAGTATGCGCTCTCGCCACTACGATACAATCGACGTGTCACTACAACTTCATCTGCATTAATGTTGAGCAATCGTTGTTGATTGTCTAATCTCAATTGTACTTCCGCATAATTCTGTGCATTACGGTGTTTAGCTCCAGAGAAAATAATATCCTCCATCTTACTGCCACGTAAAGAGCGTGCAGATTGTTCACCTAACACCCATTTAATAGCGTCTGTGATATTACTTTTACCACTACCATTAGGCCCCACGATAGCAGTAACACCCTGATCAAATTGAATTTGCGTAGGCTCAGCAAAAGACTTGAAACCATATGCATCAATAGACTTTAAATACACCATACCTTACTCCTTACTTGTCATTTTTACATAGGCTTGTTCCGCTGCCTTTTGTTCTGATTCTTTCTTTGTACGACCTTGACCGATAGAAATAGGTTCGTCATTCAACAAAACTTCTGATGTGAATTCTTTGTTATGAGCAGGCCCCTCTTCTTTTACCACTCGATATGTCAAACGACCTAGATGCAATTGATGAATATATTCTTGAAGTTTCGTTTTAAAATCAACAACCCCCATCAATGTATCGCCTTCAACATACGGAAATATCACTTGTTCTGCAAAATGACGTACAACCTCTAACCCCTGATCTAAATATAAAGCACCAACAAACGCTTCAAAGGCATCTGCCACCAGTGCTGGTCGCGTACGTCCGCCTGTCTTTTCTTCACCATTGCCTAACAAAATAAGCGGGTTCATATTAATATTCGTCGCAAATATTACAAGTGAGGGTTCACACACAATTGTTGCACGCATTTTAGTCAAATCCCCCTCTGGCAGTTGTGGATATTGATCATATAAAAAGCGTGATACCGTCAATTCTAATACCGCGTCGCCTAAAAATTCTAATCGTTCATTATACATTAATCGATTCATATTAAAATCATTAATAAAACTTGAATGTGAAAATGCTTGTTGATAAATAGCGATATTGTCATAAGGTAAACCTAATTCGTTCATCTTATACTCAAATTTTTTCCTAAATTCCTTTACTAATGTGTCTTTGTTTGCTTTAACCACATACAACGCCTCCCTTTACCTGCTGTATAAAATACTTTTTTCTCTCTTTTATTATCTATACGACAAGACCTTGGACAACATGCACAGACGAACGCAATTAAACATTCATACGCATTCCTAAAAAAACTGAGCCGATACGAATCGGCTCAGTTGAAAATAATTATTTTTCAAGTGTATTAATGAAATTAACAGCGTCGCCTACTGTATTGATTTTTTCCGCTTCTTCATCCGGAATTTCAGTACCAAATTCGTCTTCTAATTCCATTACTAATTCAGCAATATCAAGTGAATCAGCACCTAAATCATCTTTGAATGATGCACCTTCAGTAACCTTATCAGCGTCTACGCCTAAACGGTCAACAATGATGTCTTTTACTTTATCGAAGTTTTCCACAGTCTGTCACCTCCTTTAAAAATTCAAGGATTGCCCTTGGTCGACTGTAGTGATACTTATTCATATCATACCCGACGGTTATATTTTGCCATGTTCTAGACAGAATTACAACCCACTTCATCTTTTGCTACTGCGCAAGGAACTTCCTTCTTATTATAGCATGGTTCATGCCATATGGTAGCATTATTCCATGTGCATACCACCGTTAACATGAATTGTTTGTCCAGTGATATAGCTTGCATTTTCTGATGCTAAAAATGCAACTGTATGCGCGATATCTGTATCTTGACCGAAACGACCGAGTGGAATTTGTCCTTTCATCGTTTCTTTCAACTCATCGCTTAATGCATCTGTCATATCAGACACAATAAAACCTGGAGCTACTGCGTTCACTGTAATATTACGAGAAGCCAATTCGCGTGCCGCCGTCTTAGTCATTCCGATGACACCAGCTTTTGTCGCTACATAGTTAATCTGACCAGGGTTCCCTACTGCCCCGACTACGCTTGTTAAGTTAATAATACGACCATGACGTTGCTTCAACATTTGTGGTGTTGCTTTTTGAATACAGTTGAAAACACCTTTTAAGTTCGTATCAACCACATCGTCCCATTCATGCTCTTTCATACGCATTAACAAATTATCGCGTGTAATTCCTGCGTTATTAACAAGTACATCAAGTGAACCGAATGTTTTTACCACTTCTTTAATCATCGCTTTGACTTCATCACCATTCGCGACATTTGCTTGGATGGCGATACTTTCTCTGCCTTTACTCTGTATTTCCGCTACAACGGCCTCGGCTTTTTCTTTGTTCCCTGCGTAGTTTACTACAACATGATACCCTTCATCTGCTAACTGCAAGGCAATACTGCGTCCAATACCTCTTGAAGCACCTGTTACTAATGCTACTTTAGTCATTTGTCATCCATTCCTTTATGTCTTCGAGTGTTTGTATCGAAGTTATTTTAACATCTCTATTAATCTTTTTCACAAGTCCTGATAATACTTTGTTAGGACCAATCTCTACAAAATGGGTTACACCTTGATTGATTAACCATTCGATAGAGTCAATAAATTGTACTGGTGAATATAATTGTTTAATCATATGTTGTTTAATATTATCTGCATCTGTTTCACCTTGTGCATGATAGTTTTGGACAACAGGTGTATGTGCATCATGCCATTCAAATTGATCAATATACGTTGCAAAATCATGTTCGATAACTTGCATGATAGAAGCATGAAATGGCCCAGATACTTGGAGTGGTAACACACGTTTCGCACCGAGTGATTTGCCGTTTTGAACGAGTTGATCAACAGCGGATGCATGACCAGAAACTACAATTTGACCTGGGCAATTGATGTTAGCCGGCTCAACGATTGCATCTTCCGTAGAGATTTCAGCACAAATGGCACGCACTTCCTCAAGCGATAGACCTAATACTGCCGCCATACTGCCAACACCACTTGGAAACGCCTGTGCCATTAATTCACCACGACGTCTTACAATCTTCACAGCATCTTCAAACTTTAATACACCGTTCGCAACCAAACTTGAATATTCACCCAAACTATGCCCAATGACATAGTCTGCAGTTGGTTGACCCATTGCTGTATATAATGCCATGCTATGCGCTAATAATGCAGGTTGTGTATTTTCAGTTTGTGATAGTATCCCTTGTGGGTCTTCAAACATTGTTTCTAACAAGTCAAAATCAAGACTCGCTTGTGCTACATCAAGCAACGCTTTTGCTGTATCATCATGTAAATATAGATCCTGCGCCATCCCTACTTTTTGCGCACCTTGACCTGGAAACATTAATGCTACCTTACTCACCTTGTTCACCAACCATTTCGCGCATATTTTCTACGATTTGTGTTTCACACGCAATTTTTGCTTGACGGATTGCTGAATAGAATGCCTTAGCACTTGAACTACCGTGTGCTTTTACAACAACGCCATCTAACCCAAGGAGTACCGAGCCACCATATTCAGAGTAATCAAGTTGTTTGGCAATGCCTTTAATATCCTTTTTCATCATTAAAGCTGCTAACTTATTCTTCATACTTGATAACAAGTCATGTTTGATAATCTTGCCGAATGATTTTGCGACACCTTCTAAATTTTTTAAAATCATATTGCCTGTAAAACCATCCGTTACAATAACATCTGCCTCATCTTCCATAATCGATTTCGCTTCAATATTACCAACAAAGTTGAACTGCTGCGATGCTTCCATCTGCTTAAACGCTGCTTTTGTCAAACTATTTCCTTTTTGTGTTTCCGTACCAATATTTAATAACGCTACTTTAGGTTGATCGATACCACGCAGTTTCGTTGCATAGACATGACCTAGAATCGCATTTTGATATAGATGTTCGGCTTTCGCATCTGCATTAGCACCCACATCTAAAAATACAACACCTTTACCGCTGACAGTTGGCAATGTTACAACCAATGCAGGTCTCGCAACACCAGGCAACCGTCCGACAACGAATAAGCCTGCCGACATTAATGCACCCGTATTTCCTGCAGAGACACATCCTTGTGCTTCACCATTTTTTACTGCTTCTGCCATGCGTACCATAGAACTGTCCTTTTTACGCTTTATCGCACGCACTGGTTCATCTTCCATCGTAATTATTTCTGAAGTTGGACGGAATGTAATACGTGGATGATCCAACGTATACTGCGATTTATCGCCAAACAAGATGACTTCTAAATCTTCAAAGTCATTGACTGCTTGTTCAACCGCTTCTAAGACGATTTGCGGTGCATCGTCGCCACCCATCATATCAACAGCTATTTTTACCATGTTATTCATCCTCACTTATATAGTACATTTTGAATAGTCCTTCAAAAACCTTTTCTTCTCCTACGTATGAGCTCACAGTCATTTCATAATATTTATTATCGTGATGTGCTACTTTTGCTTGAGCCATGACACTATCCCCTAAATGGACAGGCTTTACAAAATGAATATGACTTTCTTTCGTGAGTACAAAACCATGCTTAATCATCGCCACACAAAGTGAATTGGCTTGTGCAAAAACGATATGTCCACGTGCAATATTATTGCGTGAAAAGACATCTTTGGATGATATCGTTAACAAAGACTTGGCTGAACTGTTAGGTACTAATGCAATAATATCACCGATGATATCTTGATTCTCCAATGAGCTAATATGTGGATATTGCTCCGTTGCGACACGTTTAACCCGTTCTCGCAATTCAGGAATATGTAGTTGACTGCGATCGAGACGAATTGTTTGTATACTCACATCATACATTTCACTCAGTGCTTGGTCGGTTATAAAGGGATTTTGTTGAATTGTTTCTTCTATTAACTTACGTCTTTCATTTTTATTTCTTTTCACTTTATCGCCACCACTATTTAGTACCAAGTCTTAATTGGTTCTAATACATTTTAACATGTTCTCATCTATCTTCCAACTAACACCAAATGCTTTTGTGAATTCATGACATATTCCATCAAAAACACATCATTTTTCAGGGTGTTTAATTAAACATCAGTCAAAACTTTGATGTAACACGTTACGTTCGATAAATTCTCTAAGCCGTACGAATTCACTGGTAAAGAAGCGTTCAGATTGGATCATCTCTGCAGCTTCATCTCGAGCCACTTCTAACATGCGATAGTCTTCTACAAGGTTGCCCACTAAGAAATCGGGCAGTCCGCTTTGTTTCACACCAAAGAAATCTCCAGGTCCTCGCATCTCTAAATCGCGTTCGCTCAACTCAAAACCATCTGTTGTCTGTGTCATAATCGTCATACGTTCAATGCCTGTTTCTGTTTTTGGAGAGGCAATCAGTACACAATAACTTTGATGATCACTTCTTCCCACACGCCCCCTCAATTGATGTAACGTAGAAAGACCGAAACGATCGGCATCATATATCATCATAAACGTCGCATTAGGCACATTCACACCGACTTCGACAACTGTTGTAGACACAAGTACATCTAACTCATGCGCACTAAAACGCTGCATGACATCATCTTTCTCATCTGAACGCATTTTACCGTGCAAAATACCGATGCGACGATTGGGTAGCTGCATCTGTAAATTTTCGTACAGTGCAATGACGTTTTGAACGTCTTCAAGATGTTCAGAGCTGTCAATCAATGGCGAAATAACGTATGCTTGACGCCCTTTGGCAAGTTCTTGTTCCATTTGTGCCAATACTTGGTCATAGCCTTCATGTTTCACCCAATGTGTAATGATTGGCTTACGACCCTTTGGCATGCTTTTGATTGACGACACATCCATTTCACCAAAAACCGAAATAGCCAAAGTTCTTGGTATCGGCGTGGCTGTCATGAATAACACATTACTCAATGCTCCTTTTTCACGCAACTTTTGGCGCTGTTCGACACCGAAGCGATGCTGTTCATCCGTAATTACAAGCCCAACATCGTGGAACACTACATCATCTTGAATCAAAGCATGTGTACCAATTAAACAATCTATTTCGCCTTGTGCAAGCTGTTCAAGCAACAAATCTCGCTTTTTTCCTTTGACTGATCCTGTTAATAAAGCGACACGCATACGCTCACCGAATAATGTCGCTAAACTTTCCGAATGTTGCTCGGCTAAAATCTCGGTCGGAACCATTAATGCTGATTGGTAGCCCGCTGTTTTTAAAGCATACATACAGATAGCTGCGACAACTGTTTTACCTGAACCAACATCGCCCTGTAACAAGCGATGCATACGCAGTGGCGCCTTTAAATCTCGGAAAATCTCGTTTATGCTTTGTTTTTGACCTTCCGTTAATTCAAATGGTAAGTCAGCAATAAATGCTTTAACTGCTTCTATATCATAATTGACGGCAACTGCTTGGTCTGAAGTTTTCTCTAATCGATTTAACCATTGCATGCGTAACTCAAAGATAAAAAACTCCGTAAATGCGAAGGTCCGACGCGCTTTCAAAATCATTGCTTGATCCGATGCTTCATGCAATGTGTGTAAAGTATCATGTAGTGATTCTAGCTTATATTTATGGCGCAAGTCTTCTGGTAACCATTCATGAATTGTCACATCTTTTAGCGTCGTTCGAATCATATCTCGCAATGTTTTTTGCTTGATACCTTCTTTCACACGATATATAGGTGTGAACTGTGCATCAGCAAGTTGTTTCATATCCGTAAACATCTTTTGTCCATTGATTTCTTGTTTACGTCGCGACCATCTGCCCTTTACAACAACAGTATCGTGTAACTGTATCTTGTTCTTCAAATAGTGCTGATTGAAAAACACAACTTTTACTGCAATGTCATTCACCATCATATGAACCGTTAACTTTGAACGATTGCGCCCTAGAAAAGCGACGGTTGGGGTAGAATAGATTTCCCCCTGCACCGTCACGATGGATTCATCATCTGCTTGTGTCAGATCAACAAGCGAATTGTCTTCATATCGTGCAGGTAAATAGAGAATCAAATCTTCAACCGTATGAATATTCATTTCATTGAGTATCGTTAAACGCTTAGGTCCAAGTCCTTTAATATCTTTAAGCGCATAAGGATTTTCAATTATCGCTATTTTTGTCATAATTAATCACCAAATATTTGTTGTTTTAACCGTTCTCCGGTTGGTGTACCTGCCAAACCACCACGTCCTGTTTCACGCAATTCTACAGGCATTGTTTGTCCTATGCGGTGCATCGCATCAATCACCTCATCGGTTGGGATACGAGAGCTAATTCCTGCCAGCGCCATATCTGCAGACACAATGGCATTTGATGCACCCGCTGCGTTACGCTTCACACACGGTACTTCCACTAATCCAGCAACCGGATCACATACAAGTCCTAACATATTTTTCATACAAATTGCAAAACCTTCTGCCGACTGTTGTGGCGTCCCTCCAGCTGCTTCAACAATAGCCGCTGCCGCCATCGCACTCGCAGATCCGACTTCCGCTTGACACCCTCCAGCCGCACCAGATATAGAGGCATTATTGGCAACTACAAAACCAAAAGCACCCGCAGTGAGCAGAAAGTTCAGCATCCCCTTACGATCTAGCTGTAATTTATCCTTCAATGCAAACAACACACCAGGAACAACGCCTGCTGATCCCGCAGTAGGTGTCGCACATATTTTCCCCATCGCAGCATTCACTTCATTGGTTGCGACAGCTTTACTAATCGCATCTAGCACTAAGTTACCCGCTAAAGCATTACCACTTGCGATATACTGTTTCATTAGTACTGCATCGCCACCAGTCAATCCTGTTTTAGATGTAACGCCATTCAATCCTTCTTCCACCGCATTTTCCATTGTTGTTAGATTGCGATCCATATGCATATAGACCTCTTCTTGTGTCATACCAGTGACAGACATCTCTTGTTCGAGCATCACTTCATAGATTGGCTTATTTTCCGCTTCACACTTTGCAATGAGCGCTTTAATACTTTTAAACATCCTATCCCTCCGATTAGTCTTCTCCCATTAGTGATACCGTTATAATCCCCGGTATTTGACGAATCTCTTCAATTACGCCATCAGTGACTGTTTCATCCAATTCACACGTCATCAAGGCTTGATCTCCCTTTTCTTTACGTGAAACATGCATACTCCCAACATTGATACTATGCGCTCCTAAAATATTGGCAACCTTACCAATTGTTCCAAATGTATCTTTGTGAAATACGAGTAACGTTGGATAGTTCCCACTAATATTGATTGGGAAACCATTGATTGCGACAATTTCTATTTTCCCCCCACCAATTGATACACCTTCAACAGAAATTGTAGTTTCACCATCTGTCATATCAATAATCGCTGTATTAGGATGCGGACGTTCTTCAGACATTTCAATAAAATTCACACGCATACCTAACGCTTTCGCTGTTGTAAGACTCGATTCAATTCGGCTATCGTCTGTATCATACCCCAACAAACCGCCTACCAATGCCACATCTGTCCCATGTCCTTTGTAGGTTTCCATAAAAGAGCCAAACAGATAAATATCAGCTTGCGTCGGCGCCCCTCCAAACAATGATCTGGCAACTAAGCCAATTCGCACAGCCCCTGCTGTATGTGACGACGATGGTCCCACCATTGTCGGTCCAATAATATCGAACACACTTTTAAATTTCATAATCTCCCCCCTGTAATTTTCTAAAAATGTAATGTTATTATAACAATTCTAAATTTTTAAATGAACTCCTACTATCTATTATTTTACATATAGAAAAAGCGGGACAACAATCCCGCTAAAAGACCATGTCCCACTTTATATAAACATGCTAACTATTCTACCGCAAACAAGTATGGATAGATAGGTTGTTCACCATTTTGAACTTCAATCTCAACATCTTCAAAGTGTTCTTCTACAAATGACTCAATAAATGCTGTCTGCTCATCTGTTGCTTCTTCTCCTGTAATCACCGTTAAAATTTCACTTTCTTCATCAATCATCGCTTCTAATGTTTGACGTAACGTTGCTTCTACTTCTCGGTCACTCACAACAATCTTATCTTCTACTAAGCCCATGTATGCGCCCTTTTCGATGTTAATACCATCGATTTTCGTATCGCGCACTGCATATGTAATAGAACCTGACTTCACATCAGCAAGTGCAGCCGTCATGGCAGTCGCATTATCCTCTATAGACGCTGTAGCATCATAACTGAACATCGCTGCAATACCTTGTGGCACTGTGCGTGTCGGTACAACAACCGCTTCAACATCAACAATCTCAGCTGCTTGCTGACTCGCCATTTGAATGTTTTTGTTGTTCGGCAAGATAATTGCGCGTTTGCAGCCGCTTTCTTGAATAACATTCACAATATCTTCTGTAGATGGATTCATTGTTTGTCCACCACTAATAATATGTGTTGCCCCCATCGATTTAAAGAGCTCTGTAATACCGTCACCCATAGAAATCGTAACAATCGCCGTTTCCACTTTTTTCGCTACATCCGCTTCTGAACTTGTCTGTTTGTCAGCATTCGCCGCTTCTTTACGCAACACTTCACGATGTTGTTCGCGCATATTTTCAGCTTTAACTTTTATCAACTCACCGTATTTTTGACCAAAAGTAAAGACTTCACCTGGTGTTTCAGTGTGTACATGAACCTTCACAATTTCATCGTCACTAATAACGAGTAGTGAATCACCAAACTTGCTCATATCTTCTCTGAAAGTCGCTTCGTCAAACGGTGCTTTACCCGATTGGAAGCGTACCATCATTTCTGTACAATAACCGTAAACAATATCTTCTGTATTAATAACGCCATGGAAATCATGGTCATCGTTAAAAAATTCTTCTTTGTCTACTTTTGGCGTTTGTGGTTCAATCGTTTCGCCTTTCATCGCTTTGAGGAATCCCTCATAAACAAGTGTTAAACCTTTACCACCGCTGTCGACAACTCCTACTTCTTTCAAGACAGGTAAAAGGTTCGGTGTATTTTCTAAAGATTTCTGTGCTGCTTCATAAACAGCCGTCATCACTTCTAAGCAATCATTCGTTTTCTCAGCTGTATCTATAGCTGCTTGACCTGCTTCTTTTGCAACTGTTAAGATGGTTCCTTCAACCGGCTTCATAACTGCTTTGTAGGCTGTTTTCACACCTGCATCGAAGCTTTGTGCAAATTGTTTAGCATCGATTTCATTAACATCTTCAAGTGCTTTTGAAAAACCTCTAAAAATTTGAGACAAAATAACCCCCGAATTACCACGTGCACCCATGAGCAGTCCTTTTGAAAATGACTTCCCTAAGTCACCAATATGTGGTGTTGGATTATTTTGTACTTCTTCTTTCCCCGACGTCATTGATAGATTCATATTCGTTCCTGTATCGCCATCTGGTACAGGGTATACGTTCAATGAATCAACCAAATCAGCATTGTTTGATAAATTTTGAGCTCCTTGTATAATCATATCGGCAAATAGATTACCGTTGATCTTCGTAACCATGCGAATGTCCTCCTATTTGTCGTTCCCATCATTGTTAAAACGTACGCCTTGTACGAATATATTAACTGAGTTTACCTTAAGCTTAAGTGTGTGTTCTAGCGTATACTTGACTGTTGATTGTACGTTCTGAGCAACTTCTGAAATCTTCACACCATAGCTCACAATAATATACATATCCACGTCTAAAATACCGTCATTCTCTCTTACCACAATCCCTTTGGCATAATTTTCATGACCTAAAATCTCAGCAATTCCATCGCGTACTTGTTGACGTGAAGCCATGCCGACAATCCCATAACATTCGACTGCTTTGCCACCTACTACAGACGCAATCACTTCATTTGAAATATCAATACTACCATAGTCGTTTGTAATTTCTAAAGCCATAACATATCGCCTCCTATTCAATTTATTCAGCTTCTTGTATTGTTCATTTCTAAAATTTTATTATTTTATCTTACTTATAAAATTCAGTTCATATTACATATATATTTGAACATGCGTATGGCATCAATCCATTTAATTCTATTCTACTATTCACAAAAACGGTATGCTACTACAATGATAAATAAAACAGTCAAAAGTGGCATTTAACCGCTTTTTACTATCTCATACGTAATCACAACAATAAATTATAACAGAAACTTGTCATTACACAAAGCGATTTATGATGTAACAAATATCTTTTTATTGCACAGTCGTATTGAATATGGTATATTACCGTAGTATGTAGTAGCAAAGTGTATTTGTATTTCTTAAAGGAGGTACGATGATGGGTAAAGAATGTTTCGTAACAGGACGTAAAGCCTCAACTGGTAACAGACGCTCACACGCATTAAACTCAACGAAACGTCGTTGGAATGCGAACTTACAAAAAGTGAGAATCCTTGTTGATGGCAAACCTAAAAAAGTTTGGGTTTCTACACGTGCTTTAAAATCAGGTAAAGTAACACGCGTATAATTTTATATTATGAAGATTGAAACGAGACTATATGTGGAAGTCTCGTTTTTTTTTGCTGTTCGGCTTTTGTGGTGGAAAGAGAATGATAAGTACCTAGTGCCCCATTTCCACCTGAAATCCCAATTTGTTTACTCATAATCTACAATCTCCAACCTTCTGATTGTGTCTTGATGTGAATGAAGTTCTGATAAGTACCTGATTGATTCACGAGTGTTTCGTGATCGCCTTTTTGAATGATTTCACCTTCGTTTAATACGATGATTTTATTGGCATTTTTAATTGTTCCAATTTTATGCGCGATTGTGATGACTGTTTTGCCTTTACTTAATTCATCAATCGCACTTTGTATGAGATGTTCGTTCTCTGGATCAATACTTGCAGTTGCTTCATCTAGAATGATGATTGGCGCGTCTTTTAATATCGCCCTTGCAATAGATATACGTTGTTTTTCTCCACCAGATAAATTACTCCCTTTTTCATTAACCATTGTTTGATAGCCATCCTGTAGTGACATGATAAAGTCATGACAACATGCTTGTTTTGCAGCTGTGATAACTTCTTCCTTAGTTGCATCTGGCTTACCGTATAAAATATTATTTTCGATTGTATCATTAAATAAGTAGACCTTTTGAAATACCGCACTAATATGCGACATCAACGTACTAAGTGTCATATCTCGGATATCGACGCCACCTATTCGAATCGTACCTTCGTCTACATCGTAAAATCTTAACAATAAATTACATAGGGTAGACTTACCGCTTCCTGAAGGCCCTATGATTGCTGTAGATGTATGCGATCTTACTTTAAAGCTCACATCATTAATCACTCTGTGCTCCCTATAAGAGAAGCTGACATGATCAAATTCAATATCAAAGTTATCGATTTCAATATCTCTTCCCGTTTCATCTAATATAGGTGCTTTCTTAATTTCTTCAATATCATTTAACGTCATATCAATCATTTCTAACACATGTGCTGCACTGTTTACATTTTCCACACTTTCAAATATCACAAATGAAAAGATTGAAATCATAATAAGTGTTGGTAAATCAATGCTTTGATTCATATATAACAAGCATGCGATTAATACTATGATGATAGAGACAATCTTTAAGCTCAACAAATGTAATAAATTAAACGGTATGTATTGTAATTCAATTTTTGAGTTCATGCGTTTACTTTCATCTACTGCTTTGTTAAAACTTTGAAGACTTGTATTTTCTTTTGAGAATGATTTAATAACTTGAATACCTCGAACAACTTCAAGCACTTTCTCAACAAGTTGATTTTGGGCATGATGATAATGTGGCGCGTTTTGATGGCTTTTCTTTTCTAATAAATGAATGCAAAGTAAGGATAGAACTACGCCTACGAGTGCTAATAGTGATACTTCCCAAGACACAACTAAAAGTGACAAAATTAATACGGTAATTAATATATAGCCGTTTACAACAATATCGATCATCTTCATGGCATAATTTTCTAAGAACGTTAAATCAGTTGTAACGACCGTTGCGAGTTCATTTGTTTGATGGTCTTCAAAATACCCTAGTCTTACGTTCTTAAGTTTATCACCAATATTCAAACGTTCTTTCGCACTCATCTCATAAGCGATACTTTCTTGAAGTCTATTCTTTAAATAAGCTGTCACAAATCTTGCTAAAACTAATAAAATCATGATGCCTAACACACTCATAATTTCATACATTTCAATTTGTTTCTGAGATAGCACACGGGTAAACACTTGGGTTGCTAAAAAGATTGGTAAGGCTATAAAAATAGAATTAATAAATGACATTACAAATCCTAAAATCATTCTTGATCTATAAGGTGTCGCCCACTTTAAAATCTTAAATGTAATCTGAAACATGTTAATCCTCCTTTATATTTGAATGTATTACAAATTAAGAAGAGACCCCCCAATCTTTCGCACCGATGTGCATATCCCACATTTGTTTATAGTGACCATTCATATCCAATAATCTTGAATGGTCACCTTTTTCAAGAATTTGTTGATGACCTAACACAATAATTTGATCTGCTTGTTTAATGGTAGATAATCGATGGGCAATAACAATGAGCGTCTTATTTTGAGTTAAAACATTTAATGCAGATTGAATTTTTTGTTCATTATCTGGATCGACATAAGCTGTCGCTTCATCTAATACAATAATCGGTGCATCTTTCAAGATCATTCTCGCTATTGTGACACGTTGTTTTTCACCACCCGATAATTTATCACCAACTGAACCTACATTCGTATCATAGCCCTCTGGCAATTTCGTAATAAATTCATGACATTGCGCTAATTTAGCCGCTTCTTCAACCGCTTCATTCGATGCTTCCGGATTACCTAATTTAATGTTTTCTTTAAACGTAAGATTTAATAAGAAGTTATCTTGACCTACAAAACCAACTAATTCGTTCAATTTTTTAGGTTCAATATCTTTAATATTTACACCACCAATATCAATTTCACCGGACGTTACATCCCAGAATCTTGATAGTAATTTCGCAATCGTAGACTTACCACTACCAGATGCACCAACAATTGCTGTAAAAGTTTTCTCTGGAATATCAAACGACAAATGATTAAATACTAAGTTATCTTTATCATTGAAATAAGAGAAGCCAACATCATTAAATGATATTTGATGATTTTTAGGTTCTTTAAATGATTTCGAGACTTCAAGTTCTTCTAAATTCAATACTTGGCGTACTTCTATAATCGCATATTGGATTGATTTTAATTGATTAACATAATTCGTAAAGTTCTTGATAGGTGCGACAACACCTAAAGACAGTACTAAACAAATAAAAAATTCTGCATAGTTTAACTGATCAATTGAAATTAAATACATACCTAATGGTAGCACTCCTAAAAAAGTCGAAGGAAGAATACTCGCTCCTAAGTTCATATAGCCCCATGTACTTTTAAACCAATTTAAAGTATGTGTCTTATATGCATTAACAGCATCTTTATATTTTTTATAAGAATTTTGAGATTGATTAAATGTTTTAATAACTTCTATACCTTCAATGTATTCAACAATTGAGCTATTCATGTAATTATTCGATGCCATTTGCTCTTCGTAAGTCTCATTAAATCCAGACATTAATTTTTTGAAAGCAAAAAATGCGATTGGCACCGTAATCAACATAGCACAAGCCATACGCCAATCGATAATGACGATATAAACAAATATAGAAATAGACAGTAATAAATTACCTACTACTTCTGGAATAATATGCGCTAACGGTAATTCAATTGTTTCTACTTTATCGACAAATATACTTTTAAGTTCACCAATTTTTTTAGATTCTACAACACCTAAAGGTAAACGCATTAATTTATGTGCCAATTGCTTTCTAATATTAGATAAAATATCATAAGCCGTCACATGCGATAACATCGTCGAACTTCCGAAACAAATAACTTGTATAACATAAGCACCTACCGCGATACTTATATAATAAATAACTTGATACATCTCTGTATTTCCATCAATCATTAATAGTATGATTTTATATACCACCCAATAAGGCACTAATCCTGAAAACACACTGATAATAGACAATACAACAGATAAAACAATCTTCCATTTAGCATCTTGTCCAAATACGAATAATGATTTTATCCAATGTTCATCGATGTTCATGCTTTATTGACTCCTCTCATTGATGCGATTTATACATCGAAATAACGATTCAATTGATCGATCCCTTGATGATTCAATGCGAACTGATTAATAAGACGACCTTCTCCAAAATGTAAGACATATGTACAAATCTCTAATACCAATGATTTATCATGTGTAATGATAAAAACTTGCTTACCTTTGTCATGGATGTCATTAACCATTTTCACGACTTTTTTCATATGGTATAAATCCAGCCCTGAAGTAGGTTCATCAAATATAATAATTTCTTTACCACTCAATATTGCTGTAGCTATGGCCATCCTTTGTTTTTCTCCACCAGAAAGTGACAATGGATGTTCATGCTTTTTATCTAACAAATTCATATTTCCTAGCATGTCATCAACTTGTGTTTCAGTTATTTGAACATTTAGTAGCTGTAATTCTTGTTCCAAACTTTCCGTAAATAATTGTGTGTTTACATCTTGGAAAACCATATAACTCTGCTTTAATAATTGTTTCTGTTTGAGTCGCTTTTGGTTATACGTCACATGTCCTTTAAAATCTTTCAGTAAACCACATAAACATTTAGCAAAGGTCGATTTACCACTGCCGTTATCGCCAATAATCGCGACGACTTCATCTTTCGGTACGGTTATTTCATTCACATCTAATTGTTTCTCTTTACTAAATTTGTCATACGTATAAGTAAAGTTATACATCTCCATGACATGATTACCAAACTGTGGCTCATATTGTAATCGTTCCTCTTGTGCATATCGAATCCCCATGCTTTCAAGTTCATTGCGATTAAGTGATTTAAATGTATCTATTGGGTAATCAGCATATAATGAGCCGTCTTCCATATAACAGATACGATCTGCCTCATCCATAATATAATCTAATCGATGTTCTATCAGGATGACCGTTTTACCACGTTCTTTTAAATAACAAATCATTTCTTTTAATTTCTTAATGCTATACATATCTAAATTTGAAGATGGCTCATCTAAAACAACAACATCTGGATTAGTAATAAGCACTGTCGCACATGCAATGATTTGTTTTTCGCCACCTGATAAATCAAATATATTACGATCCAATAAATGCTCAATCTTAAACTGGTTCATAACTGTTTTAACTTTTTCAATGATGACCGCTTTATCAATACCTTGATTTTCCAAATTAAACGTAAGCTCACTTGTCGTATCGACGTTATAAAATTGTGTCTTCGGATTTTGAAATACACTACCAACCATTTGTGATAATTGATACATCTCGATTTCCGATATATTGCGTCCATTCAAGTAAACACGTCCATTTATATCACCATGTTGAACTTTAGGTATTAAGCCATTTATCAATTTAGCAATCGTAGACTTCCCACTACCTGATTTACCACAGAACACGACTAATTCACCTTGTTTAATATGAAGTAAGACATTTTGAATAGCTGGTTTTTCCGAAGAAGCATAGTTGAAAGTTACATTATCAAATTTAATCATTAAACAACTTCTCCTTAAAATAAATAATCCATAATATCACCATGATAATAATTAACAAGATATCAAGTAGTTTAAATTTCACTACGCATACATTCGTCCGTTTAAATGGAGAATCAATCCCTCTTGTCATCGCTGTAAAAGAAAGGTCATTCCCAATTTGTACAACGGATATAATAAGCGGAATCATTCTATATTCAATTACTTTAAAAAAATGATTTGAAAAGTTAATACCTCTCATTTTCATGGCATAATTAATATTTCGATATTCCTCAGCAATCGTCGGGAAAAATCTAAAAATCACAGATATTGGAATGATAATATTTCTAGGTAATTTCATTTTTTCCATAGCTGCTATAAATTCACTTACTTTTGTAGAGAATAAAGTGTAATAACCAACGATAAACCCAGGAAACATATTCATAAAGATTCCAACAAAAGCGAGCAGAATAAATTTAATCATGCCTTCTGTATAAGGAATAACCCAATATTGAATGCATATCAGCACCAAAAAAGTAACAGCACATTTGATAAATAAACTGATCTTATGAATAGATAATAATAATGCAAGTGAAAATAATGTTAAACATACTCTTAAAATACTTTGCGAACTACCACTTGATATTAAAATAGTACTTATCGTGATCGTTAAAGCGATCTTAGTTCTAGGGTCTAATTTTGTCACAATGTTCCTATAATCTCTTAATGAACCAGCAACTGTCTTCACACAAGTCCCGCCTTTTTAAAATGTTTACTAAACATTTTCTTACCTAACCAAGCACCAATAAGACCACCAATCACTGTCAAAATAAACATCACAGGTAATGTCCATAATGGTGTAATAGATTCCAAGACATTTACGTAATCTTGACCATAAGACTGCCCGATTTCTTTAAAGTATTGATCTCTTGCAATAAACATTCTTACGACAAATCCCATCATCCAAAATGAGAAAATAGCATAGCCCCACGCAATTGATCTCCACTCTTTATACCCACCAGATTTCATAATGAAGTCACCAATCAAACCAAAGATAATGCCAAACGGTATCATAATTAAGCCACTGCCCATCACTGTAAAAGCAATACCTAAAATCGTTCCAGTCAATGTCACCATGCCAAATTTATCAATCTTCATAACATATAAAATAAACGGAATACCGCATACAATCGGACAAATGAACCCTAGAAACGGTATTAAAAATGGTAAGTAACCAATCATAAACGTAACAAAGCACACTACTAAATATATCGCTGTAAAAATACCTACTGTAATTAAATCTTTAACTGATAATTTATTCATAATCTAACTCCCCGTCTGTTAAAATTTTATATTAATAATTTTGCAACATATGATGCATGTTCACTGTCTTCAACACAATATAATGATTATGTGCTGTTTAAAATACAAATGATAAACGAAATCATTACGTTTTGTTGTATAAAATTTTTTATATTCATTGGTATTGCCAAGACTATCCTTTTAATAAGTCTTGTAATATTTTATCTGGATTAAATGATTCAATATTAGAAAGTTCATTCATTTTATAGATCACTTAAGTATGCCTTAAAAATAACTTCGTCTGGATTATCATTAATAAACATATCTATATTTATTTAAAGATCGTTCTCCAAATCCACTTTCTCTTCCTGGATAAAGAATACGTAACACATTAAATTCCTTAAAAGAAGGTGTCCAATTCTTATAAATATTGAATTCACCGCCTGCAAATGGAAATAAAATAATAGATTTATCAAATTCATTATGATTGTCAATCAAATATTCGTTCAACAAAACATACACTACTCGTATCATTTGTTACCATTTTTATAATCTTACAGGATTATGATACATCAACTGATAATCATTATCAATGGACATCTATGTAAAAAATTCAAAATAACAAACATTTTATTATCACATAATATATTTAATTATTATGTATATCATCAAAATTATTTGTTTTAATTATGATGAGAGAGCCTACTCAAAGCTATTCTACCTATTTTAGAATATAAAAGCGCACAATCACCATGGACTGTACGCTAGACAACTATTTCAACTGAACTGAAACGACTATCAAGTATCTATTCATTATCTTTCTTATCACGACTACGCATTTGATAAACCATACCTTGATGAACATTGACATACGCTTTTGATGTATCAAATTCATTAGAAATGGTCAAGGTTGTTCCCTCTTTCAATGTTACTTTATCCAAATCATACTTAAAACCTCGTAATGATAATGTGACATCATCAGAAGCTGGCACAAATGAAATATAATAGTAGCGTGTATCATTTTGAAGCACGTGTTCTCCTGTTGTTAACAAAGTAATCTCATTTTGCTGATCAACCAACTGTACAAGATATTTCTGATAGGCAGGTGCTTTCAACAATTGCATCGCCCCCATAAAATGATCCAGTCGACCGCCTGTTGCACCATAAATAGCAATTTCATCATAGCCTCGTTCAACCGCTTGTGCAACACCCAGTGCCAAGTCAGTATCTGCCTTTTCAGCTGGTACGGGCGCAATCGAAATATGTTCGGCAATCCATTTGTACTCTTCATCCGAAACAGAATCAAAATCACCTACCGTAAAGACCGGACGAATCGCTTGCTCCAAAAGTATTTTAGTGCCACGATCAACACCCGCCCACGCAGTATCTTTTGAGTGTTCAAAAATATCATCAGGTAAATTACGATGACTACATAACAACTGAATGCGCTTTGACATAGTGTTTACGCCTCACCTTTTAGCGTTGTAACTGCTTGTGTATAGTCAGATTGATTGAAAAAGTATGACCCCGCAACAAGCCAATCTGCGCCTGCCTCAACGACTTGTTGTGCAGTTTCTGCATTGACACCACCGTCTACTTCAATGCGAAATGCTAGGTCTTGTTCTTCGCGTAACGCATTAAGCGCACGAATTTTATCGAGACTTGATGGAATAAACGCTTGACCACCAAAGCCTGGGTTCACGGACATGATTAATACAAAATCAACATCTGCAAGTACTGGCCGAATTGCTTCAATCGATGTACCTGGGTTTAATACAACACCTGCTTCCTTGCCGTGAGCGTGTATTTTTTGAAGCGCACGATGAATATGCGGCGTTGCTTCAACGTGCACAGATACTTTATCGGCTCCTTTTTCACAGAATGCATCGATATATGTTTCGGGATTTGCCACCATTAAATGAACATCAATTGGCAATGTTGTTCCACGTCTGACCGCTTCTAAAATTGGAAAACCGATAGAAATATTCGGCACAAATTGTCCGTCCATTACATCAAAATGCAAACCGTCAACATCTGCTTTTTCAAGTGCCAAAATCTCATCTTGTAATGTTAAAAAATCAGCAGATAATAAAGAAGGAAATATTTTAGTCATTAATATCGTACCTTTCGATTAGAAATTTCTTGTAATAGTTGTTCGTAGTGTTGGTATCTGAATTCTGCAATCTCACCCGTTTCGACCATTGATTTGACGTGACACTTCGGCTCATTCGTATGCGAACAATCACGAAACTTACATTGTTCACTTGCTTCACTCATTTCAATAAAATAGTCACCCAAATCTTGCTTATCAATATGATCGAAATCCAACGCACTAAAACCTGGCGTGTCCGCAATATAACCATTTGATCGCGGATATAACTCAACGTGGCGTGTTGTATGGCGCCCACGATTGAGAGACTGCGAAATACTATTCGTTTCCAACGCCAACTCTGGGCAATAGCTGTTCAATAATGTTGACTTGCCGACACCTGATTGACCACTTAGCACCGCAATACCCGGTTGCCATTCATTGAAGATTGCCTGTACATCATCTTCCTTACCAACAAACTGCGTGTCATAACCAATGTGTTGATAAATTGCTAACAAACGTTCAATCTCTGCACGCTGTGTTTCAGTCGTTAAGTCTTTCTTGGTGATGACAATGCGTGGTGATAGATTATAGGAATGTGCAATGACGAGAAAGCGATCCAGTAACTGCGTAGAAAAATCGGGTTCCACTGCACTCATCACAATTACAAGTACATCAATATTACTAACTGGTGGTCGTTTCAATTCATTTTTACGCGTATGCACATGCTGAATGTATCCCTCCGCGTGTGTTTCAAAATCTATGTCTACAAAATCACCAACAACTGGTGTTATTTGCTTCTTTCTAAACAGTCCGCGTGGTTTCGCATCAAATTGTTCACCATCAACTTCCACACGATAGACACCGCTTAAAGACTTAATAATTTGTCCTGTTTTCAAATTCACACCTCATCCAATTCTCTTTTTCAAATTACGTTCATTATACCAAATTACTACTCACGGATACAGTTGGTGACTGCTCACTATTTAAAAATATAATTATTTCACAAGTGGATAGTGACACACTATATGGTGCTCATAACCAACCAAATTATTAGAACCTTATATATTTGAAAACAGTAAAGTTAGATATCAGATATTATTTAAAATCATAAAAATTAATTGGTCGAACAGTTTGTTGCTCTACTGAAACTATTTCTGTATATTATATTTATAAAGTGATTGACGCAAGCATATCGACAGAGCATAAGAATAATCATTTAATCTGATTGTTTAAAATCAAGGGGTGCATTAAATGAAAAAATTTTGTATTAACATTTTGTCTTGCCTTATTTTTATTTTTCTCATTCCGCCAATAGCACCATCTGTTCAAGCTGATGCATATAATTCAAATAGTGCCTACGATAGAACGAACGGAAGTGAAAAAGCTTTTAATCTCGCTCAGACTATTGATGATGATGCTATTTCAATAGGACCTGTTCAAAACCCTATACCTACAAATTTACAGGCTATAGGACGTTTTGCAAATGGTGATGCTATTTCAGCAGGGACTGCCGTAGTAATAGGAGACTATACATTACTTACAAATAACCATTTAGTTGAAGATACAATCACTAATAAAGGTGCACGTAACTATCGTCCAGCCTCACCTGATAAACTTTTTTTCTATCCTATGCAAACACCTAATCAGACACCATATACCTTTAGAGTCGCATCTGTTCATATGATCAAGGGCGTTGATTTAGCTGTAGTTCAAACTAAGGAAAAATTGAGTGACAAAATCAAACCTATGCCAATTGCGTCAGAACAAAGTATAGATAATATGACGTTCAAAGATCCTATTAGCTTAGTCGGTTATCCAAAAACAAAATACTTTGAATCACGGTATCCAGAATTGGCTAAAATTAAATATCGACAATTATTTGAAACTAATGGATTTTTTCTAAATGTAGCCAAAACATCTGAACCTCAATTTTACATCAATGCGATAGCTAGAAAAGGTAACTCTGGAAGTGCAATTATGAACTCCAATTCCGAATTAATTGGTATATACGTAAGTGGCTTTAACAACTCTGGGACGTCATCTTTCAAATATAATGTTGAGGAAATGGGTTACGGAGTTGCTTTAACAAAAGAAGTAAGAAAAGAAGTACTGGCATATAAAAAGTAAATCACAACTATAATTTATGAAGGAGTTACAAAATTCATGTTAACTATTAAAGAAATCGCTAACATTATAAACGGTAAGATGATTGATGTTAACACACAAAACGAAAACAATGTTATTGATGATTTTGAGATGTTTTTTGGTCTTATAAAATCTAAACAAACAGCCTATTTTTCACCTAATAAAAACACATGGTCTAGATTTTTAGGGAGAAGTAAAGGGTCTCCTGAAGGAAATGAATTAATCGATCCTGCTCATGAAGAAATTGGCCTCATTATTAGCGAAGAAGAAGCGAAAGGATTACATCATCCAATTCCACAAATCATTGTTGAAGACTCTGTAAAAGCATTAAAGACTTTAGCAATTCATATCCGCAATCAGTATACAAACCCTATTATCGCAGTCACGGGTTCAATGGGCAAAAGTTCTACACGCATGTTGATTTCTTCATTGTTGCAAGACTATGAAGTCTTAGAAAATAGAGGTAACAACAATGTACGTGCAGCTACTTATATTAATATGCTCAAACTCATTAAAAATCCAGATTTTGCAGTTATTGAAACGTCTTTAAATGCTATCAATTATATTGAAGATACTATGCTTAACTTACGCCCAGATATTTCCATAATAACTGGAATTGGTGCTGCTCACTTTTCTTCATTCAAAAGTATGGAAGAAATTGCAAAAATTAAATCCCGTGTGTTTAATGGTCTGTCTAAGGATGGCATTGCCATAATCAATGGTGATACGCTGTTTGCTGATTATTTGGTTGAACAGGCTTCAACACATACTAAAAACGTTTATACTTATTCAACTCTCACTTCATCTAGTGCAGACCTTACACCTGAATTTATTCAATATCAAAAAGGCTTTGTGCGTTTTGGTATATTAAATGGTCCTAAGTTTGATATGTATCAAATTAACACTATTAGCTCTGGTATGGTTTCTAATACCCTTGCAGCTTTACTTGTCTTAAAACAGTTAAATATTGATATTCACGCTGACTATTTAAAAGACTTCCAACCATTTTCTAAAGTGCTGAAGATGAAAACCGTTAAAACACCACATCATCAGTTGACATTACTTGACGACACACACAATGCATCATTACCTGCAATGATTAATGCCATACAAGCTTTTGATACACAAACACGCTTTTTCAAAGGCAATAAAATTATTGCACTTGGTAAGATTAATGACTTGGGTAAAAACTCACGTGAAATCCATCAAGAATTGGCACCTGTTCTCGCAGCGTCTAATGCAGATTATATTCTTTGTCTAGATGATGATTTACGTCATGCTATGGGTAATGTGAGAAAGAAACATGTTACTTGGTATGCCAGCACAGACATGATGTTAAATGATTTGAAGTTTTTATGTAATGAAGATTCTCTCACCTTATTGAAATCATCAAGTGGCGGCACGGCTTTCCCTGAACTAGCGAAGCAACTGCCAAATGTCTTAGCTTCTAATAATATACAATACGAAGATACAAATTTATTCGATGAAATGCGCCGACTAGGTCGAAGCTATCTCATTGTTGACAATACAACACATAAGATTGAGACAGCTGTCAATGCTGAACATTCGATGACCATTGATGGCTTGGGACCTCTTATCTATTATACGTATGCAGCTAATGAACATGTTCCAAATACAACTCGTGCTATCAAAGAGTGGCGAACAAATAATAATATTTTTTATACAGGTAGAGAAATGACGAATTACGAGCTGTTGAAACATATTTCGGACAGTCCACATCCATCCGTCATCTATGAATTAGCAGACCGCTTATTTGAAAAAGCTGCGAATAGAAATAAATATATACGTGCATTCATTGAAAAATATGATTTAGATCCTTCAGTTGCGGTGAACCTTACAGGACGTTTTATGATGCGTGAACGTCAATGTTATTCTGTTCATGACTTATACAAAATTTTTAAAGATTACCAATATGAACTTTTCCGTTTCAATAACACATTCATTATCGGAGACGACTCTAAAAGTGGCTATATCCGTGGTCGTAACCAAACAATTATCTTTACATCTTATGACAACCCAGAAGATTTGAAGTCGTTGATTACATTCTAAAATCAATAACAGCACCTCGATTGATTTAAAATTAATCGGGGTGCTTTTTGACATAAAACATCTATGCATTATACTATATTAACAAATTATCTCATGCAAATTTATAACCTATCAATAAGGAGTTATATACCGTGAAAAAACGTATCTTTTTAATCTTTATGGCTTTATTAATCACGATAGTTACAATGATATATTTTCTCAATCGACCACATGAACCTGATGTACAAGTTCACAACACAAAAGACCCTAGAGATGCATACGTAACCAATAATGCTTATCAAAAAAAGTCAGGAAGTAAAACAGCTTTCGAACTTGCGCAGCGCATCAACGACGATGCTATTTCTATTAATGCTGTGAAACAACCTATTCCTAAAGCCTATCGCTCTGTAGGACGTTTTATCAATCATTCAAAACATTCATCTGGAACTGCTGTCGCCATTGATAAGCATACGCTTTTAACTAATAATCATGTAGTTGAAAGTACAAAAACACATCAGGGTAAACGAAACTATCGTCCTGCGCATCCACGTCTCTTACGGTTCATACCTATGCAGTCACCAACGCAAACACCCTACACATATACCATTAAATCTGTACATATGATTAAAGGTGTTGACCTTGCAGTCGTACATACAAAAGAAGATTTAAGCCATGTGCTCACACCTATGCCTATAGCTAGCGAAAAAAGTATTGAAGCAATGTCTTACAAAGATCGCATCAAAATTGTAGGCTATCCACAACCGAAGTATTTTGCATCGCGTTTCCCAAAACTCGCTAACACACCTGAACATCAAATGTTTGTCACACAAGGCTATTACTTGAATGAAGCGACCACAGTAGAACCACAGTTTTACTTTAACGCAGTGACGAGAAAAGGCAATTCCGGTAGCCCGATTATGAATGATCATAATGAATTGATTGGTATCTTTCCGAATGCTTTCAATAACTCAGGTAACTCCTCTTTTGAATACAACGCTGAAGAAATGGGATATGGCGTTGCGATTACCAAACATGTCAGACAAGAAATCTTAAAAAATATGGAATGATGACAAAAAATACACCATACAACGTTGAAAAAACGTACTAAGATTATTTCACTATTAATCTTAGTACGTTTTCTACATAGTTTTACTTTTTATTTTTTAGAAATCATCATAATTAATTTCATTACTGTCAATTTCTTTACCATCTACCAAGATTCGATAACTTGCCGTACCACCATCTGCAATCGTAAAGTTTAATACTTGTGATGTCGTTTCTTTGATATTAAATGTTCGTGCTTTTGTGCCACTATTATTTTTATCTTTTACATAAATTTCAACTTTTTGTGCTTTATTATCTTTACCTGAATATGGAATAACAACAGATTGCGTGTATGTTTTATCATATTTCGGCTGTTCTTTATCTTTTGAAGTATCAGATGATGTATCTTTATCATCTTCTTTATCTTGGTCATCAGAACCAGTCGATACCACAAACTTCACTTCAGTACCCTCTTCAACTTCTTTTTTCTTAGGTGTCTGTTGAATAATATGATTCTTTTTCACTTTCTCATCTTCACGTTCTTCTGTCACTGTTACTGTTAATCCTTTTTCTTCAAGTTCTGATTTAACTGTACGTATGTCTTTGTTCGTATAGTCATCTACGTACACTTTGCGCTTACCGAGTGATTCTGTAATAACAACTTCTTCTTTTTTCACAGACACTTCAGTACCAGGTGCGATACTCTGTGCTTCAATATTCCCTTTCGCAATTTCATTTTGTGTATAAGCAGTTGTGTAAGTCACTTTCTCAAAACCAAAATCAGCTAAAATCTTTGCTGCCTCATCTTTAGGTCGTCCTACTAAATCTGGCATTTTCTCGATGTGTTCACCTTTGGAAATAACCATATCTACCGCACTTTTTTGTTTCACTTTTGTGCCTTGTTCTGGGCTAACACTTATGACTTGTCCTTCAGCATATCTATCACTATACGCTCTTATAGTCTTACCTACCTCTAGATTTTCCTCAGCTAATAATTGTGTCGCCTTTGCTTCTGTTTGCCCAATAATTTCTGGCACTTGGCTATATTTGTTCCCCATCAATGCAGCAGTAACAAAAAAGAAAAGTCCAACAAAAAGGAATAAAAGCACAAGCCCTATCACAACTTTCTTCTTGCGTGAACGTTTTTTAGCTGGGACTCCTTGTGCATAAACTGCTCGTTGCGTACGTGGTGCCGCTTTAGATTGTTGGATATCCGCTGTCGCATTATTTGGTATATTCGCTGTTTCATTAGCTCTAGCGGGCTCTTGTTGATGCTTCAATGCTGTCTTATCTAGTGCGACGGTTTTGGTCATCGCTTCATCTTTCTCATATACCGCTTCATTTGCTCGACTCGGTGCTAATGTTGTTGCTACATCATATGCCATTTCAGACACTGTCTTATAGCGATTGCCTTGTTCTTTCTCAGTCGCTTTCAATACGACATTACTGAGTGCTTGTGGAATGTTCGGATGTGCTTCCGTTGCGTTCGGCACAGGTTCCTGAATTTGCTTAATTGCAATACTTACCGCTGTTTCACCTTTGAACGGCGCCTCTCCAGTTAACATCTCATACAAAACGATACCGATAGAGTAAATATCTGTCCGTTCGCCTGTTTTTTCACCTTTAGCCTGTTCAGGTGATAGATATTGCACAGTTCCTATCACATGATTCGTTTGCGTCATCGTTGTCTCACTTAACGCTTTCGCAATACCGAAATCTACTATTTTCACAGTATCTTGTCCATCTATCATAATATTTTGTGGCTTGATATCACGATGCACAATGCCTTGTTCATGTGCATGCTGAATCCCTTGTAACACTTGTTCAATAAAGTCAATTGCTTTCTGTGGTTCAAGTGCGCCATGCGTTTTGATATATTCTGATAATGTTGGACCTTCAATATATTCCATGACTAGATAAAAACAATCGTCTTCTTCCCCTACGTCTAGTACGCTAACAATATTTGGATGTGACAATTGTGTTGTATTCTGTACTTCACGTTCAAACCGATCAATAGTTGCTTGTTTCTCACTTGGTGAAATATGAATCAGTTTAATCGCAACTTTACGATTCAAAATCGTATCCATCGCACCATAGACTTTGGACATTCCTCCGCCGCCTAGAACTTGTTGTATCTCATAACGTTCGCCAATCTTGCGCCCAATCATACCGGATCACCTGCAATCTCAACAAGGATAAACGAGACATTATCCTTGGCTTCATTCTGTTCTGCACGCGCTAACAATGCATCGCCTGCTTGTTTAAGATCTTGCGGTTGGCATAACAAATCATGCAACTCTTGCTTCGTGACATAGTCCGTCAAGCCATCTGTATTCAGCAATAAATATTGATAAAAGTTCGTGCGTCTCGTATAGATATCCGGCTTGACATGTTTATCCGTACCCATGACTTTCGTGATGAAATGACGTTTGGGGTGTTGAAAAGCCTCATCTTCAGTAATCTGACCTAACATAACAAGCTGGTTAACAAATGTATGATCCATCGTCACTTGATCTACTTCACGATTGTTAATCAAATATGCGCGAGAATCACCAATATTAGCAACAACAATATGATGCTCAAAGACAAGCGCACATACACATGTCGTCCCCATTCCTGCATATGCTTCATTGTCCTGTGCGAATGCATACAGTTCTCTGTTAATGTCCTGTAATGTGGTTTTGAGCCAAGACTCTGCTTGATGTGCTTCAATTAAATTTTCATGCTCAAAACGTTGTTGTAAAGCTTCTAAGACATATTGGGAAGCAACCTCACCTGCTAAATGACCTCCCATACCATCACACATGACTAGGAGTTGTTGGTCTGTTTGATTGTAAAAAACACCGGCGGCATCTTCGTTCTGATCTCTATAATGCCCTGTAATAGAATAAAGTTCTGCGTTTAACATCGCTCTCTACCTCGTTTCTGCTTCTCGTTCCTTCGCTCTTAACTGACCACAAGCAGCATCAATATCTGCGCCTTGTTCGCGTCGAATGGTTGCATTAATACCAAGTCTTTTCAATTCTTTCTCAAACTTGAATATATCTTCTTTCGGTGTTTTAACATAGTTACGTTCTGGTACATGATTGACTGGAATCAAGTTCACATGACAATTCAAGTGTTTAATCAATGCTGCCAATTCACGGGCATGCACTAACTGATCGTTCACACCACCGAACAGACCATACTCAAATGTAATGCGACGCTTCGTTTTTTGTTGATAATATTCGATTGCCTCAATCAACTTGTTAACATCATATGCGCGATTAATAGGCATTAATTGTGAGCGAATATCATTATTCGCTGCATGCAGACTAATCGCAAAATTAATCTGCAGTGCTTCATCAGCAAAATCATAAATACGTGGAATAATACCTGATGTTGATACTGTAATGTGACGTGCACCGATATTCAAGCCATTATCATCATTGATAATTTTTAAGAAGTCCATCATTTCATCGTAGTTTTCAAATGGTTCACCAATCCCCATGATGACGATGGAAGATACACGTTCATCAGTTTCATCTAATGCTTTTTGTACTGTCAACACTTGTGACACAATCTCGCCAGCTTCTAAGTTACGTTTCAAACCACCTAATGTAGACGCACAGAACGTACATCCAATACGGCAACCTACTTGTGTCGTCACGCAAACAGAGTTTCCATATTCATGACGCATCAGTACCGTTTCTATCGTATAGCCATCTTGCAATTCAAATAGAAACTTAATCGTGCCATCACGGCTTTCTTGACGTACAACAGTTGTTAAAGTGGTCATTGTAAAGTTATCTGCTAATAATTGACGTAAGTCCTTTGATAAGTTCGTCATTTCATCAAACAGATTTACACGCTTATCATACAGCCATTCGAAAATTTGTTTAGCTCTAAAACTTTGCTGTCCATGCGCTGTCAACCAATCTTTCATCTCATCAAAACGCATAGAATAAATCGATTGTTTCTCAAAATCAGGTAAGAATTTGTTCTTTTTCTTCTTTTCTGCTGTAATCATCTCACTGATCCTTTCTTCTGATTTTTGTTATAAAAAAGCCATCTGCATTAAAATCTTGTGGCAATAATTGTAAGGTTTTCACTTGTTCTCCATTTCTTGGATCGCGTATCATAGCAAATTCAAACTCTGGATGCTTTTTCAAAAATGTATATATCACATTCTCGTTTTCCATTTGTTCTATTGTACATGTAGAATAAACGAGCTCGCCACCACTTTTTACATTTTGCGCAACATTCTCCAAGATTTGCAATTGAATATCGACTAATTCAGCAACAATCTCAGGTGTCATTGTGTAGCGAATTTCCGGTTTGTGACGCAGTACACCGAGTCCACTACATGGTGCATCAACGAGTATGCGATCGTATTGACCTTCATATGGTTCTGTTGCATCATGTCGATAAGTTTGTATATTAGTCAATCCTAACTTATCAATATTATGTTGGATAAGACCAATCTTATGCTCATGTACATCAGTTGCTTGTATTTCGCCCGAACCATTTAATATTTCCGCTATATGACAAGCCTTACCACCTGGTGCGCTACAACAATCCAGAACCTGTGCACCTGCTTGCAAATCCATCATCTCAGCAACAAACATTGAACTCTTATCTTGTATGCTAATCAGACCGTTTTGAAACAATTGCGACTGCATAACACCCTGTCCTTCTACCATTAAACAATGTGCGATATCATCATCTTGTACGACATGGTACCCTTCTTGTGTCAGCTGTACAATCGCCTCATCAACTGTTATCTTCGTTCGATTTACACGTACCGTTTGAACTGCTGGCTGTAACATCTGTGCCGCCATAGCTTCTGTAGTTTCTTCACCGAAATGCGTTATCCAATGATGAATAATCCATGTTGGTAAGCTGTAACATATCGACAAACGCTCTTCTTTATTTTTAATCGCTTCAATATCTCGCAATGGGTGTGTCGTGACTTGACGCAGAATAGCATTCACCGTATTCCCCGTTTGCTTACCGCCTCTTTTTTTGGCAATATTCACCGCTTCATTAATCAATGCATGTTTTGGAATTTTATTCATATAAATATATTGATACATACTCATCCATAGTAGACGTCGAACCCAGCCTTTAATTTTCGTCTTAATGAAAGGCTTCAAGTAGAAATCCAACGTTAACTTGCGTTTTAACGTTCCATAGACAAGCGCTGTGTAAAGACCACGATCGGCTACACTTAATGGATGTTCTTGTAGTACTTCATTCATTTTAAGATTGCTATATGCACCGTCTTTCAACACTGCTTCTAATGTCTGAAAGCTTAATTCACGTACTGATGTCATGTGTGTAATTCCTTCCCAACAAGCGTTTCTTGTACACCACTTAAGAAATTCGCTACAGGCATGCGCTTCTTACCTGCGAGTTGAATCTCAGTTAAGGCAATCGCATCATTTGAGCCAGTTGCCACAATCATCTGCTTTTTAGTTGTTTCAATAATCGTCCCCGGCGTCCCCTGTTTATCAGGTATGATTTGTGCACTATAAAGTTTCATGACTTTATTATCTAACTTAGTATACGCTACAGGCCATGGTGCCAATCCACGAATATGATTGAATATTGAACGTGCATCTTGTGTCCAATCAATGCATTCATCTTCACGCTGAATGTTAGACGCAAATGTCGCTTGAGTGGCATCTTGCGGTGTACGGGTATTCGAACCATCTAAAATACTTGGGAGTGTCTCACGCAATAACGTCGTGCCAAGATCACTCAATTTGTCATGCATCGTACCAACGTTATCACTATCCGTAATTGGAATCGCCCGTTGTGAAATAATATCTCCAGCATCTAATTGTTTGACCATATACATAATTGTTACACCTGTTTCTTCCTCACCATCAATGATTGCTTGGTGAATTGGTGCACCGCCACGATATTTTGGCAATAAAGATGCATGCACATTCACAGCACCGTATGTTGGATAATTTAATAATTTATCAGGTAACAATTGACCAAATGCCGCTGTAACGATGAGGTCACACGGGAGCGTCATCAATGTTGCTAGTTCCTCTGAGCCTGATAACTTTTCCGGTTGATAGACGGGTATATTATGTGCTAATGCCACCTTTTTAACCGGAGGAGGTGTCAATATGCGCTTGCGTCCCACAGGTCTGTCAGGTTGTGTTACAACAGCAACGACTTCTTCTGTGTCAATTAACATCTCTAATACCTTCGTTGAAAAATCTGGTGTTCCCATAAAGATTATTTTACTCATCTTCTAAATACGCCTCCAATTCTACTGCTGAAACTTCTCTATCCATTCTATCTATAAATAAAATACCATTTAATGTATCAATCTCATGTAATATCATTCGTGCAATATCATCATACGCTGTCAGCTCAACTTGATTGCCTTGCAAGTCATAACTCTTCACAACAATCGCTCTACTTCTCGTTACTTCTCCATATCGATCTGGTACGCTTAAGCAACCTTCAAGTTCTGTCGCTGTTTCAGCACCAGTCGATGTAACTTCAGGATTAATGAGCTGTAACAACCCATCTTCACCCATATCAATGAGTGCAACTTGTTGGTTCACACCAATCTGTGGCGCAGCAAGTGCCTGACTACCTGCTTCATACATAGTATCTTCTAAGTCTTGAATTAATGACGGCAATTGCTCGTCAAATTTTGTCACCGGCGCAGCCTTTTGTCGTAAGTTCGACGTTGTATAATTTAAAATTTTTTTCATCGCCATGACGCACAACTCCTCAATAAAAATTCATCATTTTATTATATCTTAAATTGAAACATAACGACAGTTTTACTCATCTCATCATATCAAAATAGTAGATAAATCAATTGCTCATCGCCCTTTTATAATCATATTCATCTCTCATACAAAAAATAGCAAAAAGCAATATTAGGTATCAACAATATTTGCTATATCAAAATAACATTTATATAAATATTTTAATTAAATTTAGATGCACTTTTCATAAAAATATTAGTGTATAATCTCTACTTAGCAGTATGAACATACGCTAAAAATAATCGTATAGAGGGTGTATTTATGAATAAGAAGTACGATTTTATTCCGAATCGGCTAAATAAGTACTCAATTCGAAAATTCACTGTTGGTATCGCCTCCATTCTAGTCGGTACTACTTTAGTTTTCGGATTAGGTAAAGATGCCTTAGCGGATGAAATTGACAAGCAAGATCCTGAAGCTGTCGCTAGCGATAATGCGGATGACCTTGACGATGTATCTTCAGACTTGAATCACGTTGAGGCAACAACTCCAGAGACAGATAGCACAACTGTAGACACAACACTAGCTCAGTCAGAAGAAGCAACAGCTTTAATTGATGAAGTATCAACAGAAGCAAAAGTTGATACAGATAAACCAGTCGAAAATGCAAAAATAGTAGAAGAAGCAACAGCGTCATTGGAAAATAATGAACAAACAGCAGAAACTGTACATGTAGACAAAACAAACTCTGTTTCACCTGTTACTGATGAAACAGCCTTACACATTGAAAATAAATCTGCTGATGATTCGAATGTAGCACCAACTCATCGCGTAGCTGCATCTGGTAATAATGCACTTTATGCTGCTACAGAAGATATTGCAAGTAATGCTTTCCCAACGAATAGTGTACCTGTTGGTCCTAGCTACTATGAACTAATACGTAACTATGGCACACCATTCCGTTCAGCAGGTAATTATTACGCAGCAACAGGCTATTACTATTATCCAAGAAGATGTGGATGTGGCACACCTCCACCAGTAGCACCAGCTCCAAGCATACAATTATATAAACTCGGTAATTTAGTATGGAATGATGAAAATCGTGATGGTATTCAAGATCCAGATGAAGATGGTATTGCCGACGTAAATGTTATCTTAAGAAATGAATACGGCGAAGAAATTGAAAGAACTAAAACTGATCGCGATGGCTATTATGTTTTTAATGATTTACCAAAAAACTTGTACACAGTTGAATTTGAAACGCCAGCAGGATACAAACCAACACGTATTAATCGCGGTTTTGACACTTCAGTTGATTCTGATGGTACATCTGTCAGTGTATACCTTTCTTCAGATGATTTAACTGTGGACTCTGGCTTCTACAAGATCACAGAAACATACAGCATTGGTGATGTCGTATGGAATGATGAAAACCGTGATGGTATTCAAGATAGTGATGAGCGAGGTATCGCAGGTATTACCGTTATTTTGAAAGATAAAGATGGTAATGTCCTCAAACGTCAAACAACAGACAAGTTTGGTTTTTATACCTTTAATAACTTAGAGCCTGATGATTATATTGTTGAGTTCGTTCCACCAAAATCATATGCGCCAACAATTGTGAATGCAGGTGGTTCAATGTACGATGATGTTGACTCCGATGGTCTTCGTGTGAACGTTCATTTAACTGCTAGTGATAAAACGATTGATTCTGGGTTCTATCGTGTTGATGACACATTACGAATTGGAGATTATGTCTGGGTAGATAAGAATAAGAACGGCGTACAAGATGAAGATGAACATGGTTTACCTGGTGTAACTGTTATCTTAAAAGATTCTGATGACAAAGTTATTACACGTACGACAACTGATCAAAATGGTAATTATATTTTCGAAGACTTAGAGGCTGGACACTATACAGTTCAATTCGTTCCACCAAAAAATTATCAACCGACACTTGCAGAACAAGGCGGAGATGATGATTTGGACTCTGATGGTCTCAAAGTTGACGTAGATCTTGAAGAAGATGATGTTTCTATTGACTCAGGCTTTTTCAAAAAACCATCTACACTTGTTATTGGTGACTTTGTTTGGAACGATTTAAACAAAGATGGTATCCAAAACAGTGATGAACCTGGTCTTGCAAACGTAACAGTTATTTTAAAAGATGATAATGGCAATGAACTTAAACGTACAACTACAGATGAGTCAGGTCATTACTCGTTTGATAAGTTGAAGCGTGGGAACTATATTGTAGAATTCGTCACACCTGAAGGCTATCAACCAACGATACCTAATCAAAGTGTCAATTCAGATGGCTTAAATGTAGCTGTCTACCTAGACGAAGATAATTTGTCGATTGACTATGGGTTCTATCGTAAAAAGTATTCATATAAAATTGGGGATTATGTATGGATAGATGACAACAAAAATGGTATTCAAGACGATAATGAATCACCTCTACCAAATACAACAGTTCTTCTTTATGATCATACTGGCAAAGAAATCAAGCGTACGGTTACAGATGCATCAGGTCATTATCTATTTGATAACTTACAAAAAGGTGACTATGTTGTAGAATTTTTTGCGCCTGAAGGTTATACCGTAACTAAAGAAAACCAAGGCACAGACGATACAAAAGATTCTGATGGATATCGTGTGAATGTCCACTTAACTCAAGATGACATGACGATTGACTCTGGTTACTACAAAGTACCAAAATTTGATATTGGTGACTATGTGTGGGAAGACACTAATAAAAATGGTATTCAAGACGATGGTGAAAAAGGCATCTCAAATGTAACAGTTAATTTGAAAGATGATGAAGGTAACATTGTACGCACGACAACAACGGATAACAAAGGTCATTACCTTTTTGAAGATGTCACTGTTGCACATTACGTTGTTGAATTCGTGACACCTGATGGCTATACACCTACCCTTGCAAACCAAGGCAATGATCAATCCAAAGACTCCAACGGTACAGTTGTCAATATTGACTTACAAGAAGATAATATGACGATTGATTCTGGATTCTATAAATTAACTTATACTATTGGTCATAAAGTTTGGGAGGATAAAAACAAAGATGGTGTCCTGAATGATGATGAACCGGGCATTTCAAATGTGACTGTTACACTTAAGGACAAAAATGGTACTACGATAGAAACGAAAAAGACAGATGAAAATGGTGAATACCATTTCACAAATATTCCACCAGGTGACTATACTGTCATTTTCAGTCCCCCTGCTGGTTATGAACCAACACCATCTTCTCAAAATAACAATCCTGACAATGATACTAATGGCACAACAGTAAACATACATGTTGATAAAAATAATGACACGATTAATGTTGGATTCTATAAAAAACCAAAATATAAAATTGGTGACCTTGTATGGGAAGAAGGTGAACAGAATGGTGGCGAGGTTTATGACCCATATTTCAGTGAAGGTGCAGGATTAGGTGACCAAAATCTAGATGTATCTCTTGATAAACCTTTACCAAATGTGACAGTTATCTTAAAAGATGCTCAAGATAATGAAATCTCACGTACAACTACAGATGAAAATGGGCATTATTTATTTGATAACCTAGATCCTGGACATTACACAGTAGAATTCGTCACGCCAAATGGCTATGTCCCAACACCCGTCCGTGGACGCCTACACGATTTTGGAAGCGGTACAGAAGTAGACCCAGACAAAGACTCAGATGGTTTAATCGTTCCAGTAGATTTAGTAGATGATGACTTAACAATCGACTCAGGATTTGTCAAAGATGACTTTTTCTTACATGGCACTATCTACTTCGATAGTGAGGATGACGGTAAATTGTGGGATAAGGAGGACGACGATATCCACAATCCTAAGGAGGACGGAGACAATTTTGTTGAAAATGTTGTAGTCATCCTTAAAGATGAAAACGGTGTGGAAATCGCACGTACAACCACTAATGATGTGGAAAGTAGTAAAAAGACAGGTGAAGAAGATGTTGACTTCTGGTGGGCACACGGTGAATATGTCTTCCCTCACTTGAAACGTGGTAACTATACAATTGAAATTGTACCACCTAAGGGTTATAGAGGTTCAAATTATAAGATCGTAACAATTCCGGATCGTGAAGGTTGGGATCACTATGTCCCAAATGATGGTATATCAATCCCTATTACATTGAAATATAGTCAATTCTATCATAACTCATTTATTACAAAAGATGTCAAAGTTGGCGATAAAGTCTGGGAAGATACAAACAAAGATGGACTTCAAGATAGCAATGAACCTGGTATTCCTAATGTTACTGTTGTATTGAAAAATGCTGATGGTACTGAAGTCTCGCGTACAACAACAGATGAAAATGGTAACTATATGTTCGAAAACCTCATACGCGGTAACTATACTGTTGAATTCGTGACACCTGATGGTTATGCACCTACCCTTGCAAATAAGGACACTGACGATACGATTGATTCAGACGGTACAATTGTCAATGTTGACTTACAAAAAGATAATATGACAATTGATTCTGGGTTCTATAAAGTACCTAAGTTAAAACTTGGAGACTATGTATGGGAAGATACAAGTAAAGATGGCGTTCAAGATCCAGATGAAAAAGGTATCTCAGGCGTAACAGTTATCTTGAAGAACGATAAAGGTGAAGAAATCAAACGTACAATAACAGATGAAAATGGTGGTTATGTCTTTGAAGATTTAAAACCAGGTGATTACACAGTAGAATTCGTAACACCGGAAGGCTTCAAACCAACAACACCTAATGCAAATACTGATGACGAAAAAGATTCAGATAATCAAATCGTAAAAGTAACGCTTGAAGAAGACGATATGTCTATTGACTCAGGCTTCTATAAAGACGATTCTGACTCTGATAGCGATTCGGACTCGGATTCTGACAGCGATTCGGATTCTGACAGTGACTCAGATTCCGACAGTGATTCGGACTCGGACAGCGACTCGGATTCTGACAGCGATTCGGACTCGGATAGTGACTCGGATTCTGACAGCGATTCAGACTCGGACAGCGATAGCGACTCGGATTCTGACAGTGACTCGGATAGCGATTCGGATTCCGACAGTGACTCAGATTCCGATAGCGACTCGGATTCTGATAGTGATTCTGACTCTGATAGCGATTCAGACTCGGACAGCGATTCAGATTCTGATAGTGACTCAGACTCTGATAGCGACTCGGATTCCGACAGTGATTCGGACTCGGACAGCGATTCAGATTCTGATAGCGACTCGGATTCTGACAGTGATTCAGACTCTGACAGTGATTCAGATTCGGATAGCGATTCTGATTCTGACAGTGACTCTGATTCTGACAGTGATTCTGATAGCGACTCGGACTCGGACAGCGATTCAGACTCTGACAGTGATTCAGATTCGGATAGCGATTCTGACTCTGACAGTGACTCTGATTCTGACAGTGATTCTGATAGCGACTCAGACTCTGATAGCGATTCAGATTCGGACAGTGACTCGGATTCTGATAGCGACTCGGATTCTGACAGCGACTCGGATTCTGACAGTGACTCAGATTCTGATAGTGATTCTGACTCGGACAGTGATTCAGATTCTGATAGTGATTCTGACTCGGACAGTGATTCAGATTCTGATAGCGATTCGGATTCAGACAGCGACTCGGATTCCGACAGTGATTCGGATTCTGACAGCGATAGCGACTCGGATTCTGACAGTGACTCAGACTCTGATAGTGATTCTGACTCTGATAGCGATTCTGACTCGGACAGCGATTCAGATTCGGACAGCGACTCGGACAGCGACTCGGATTCCGACAGTGACTCGGATTCAGACAGTGATTCGGACTCCGACAGCGACTCGGATTCTGACAGCGATTCGGACTCTGACAGCGATTCGGATTCTGATAGCGACTCTGACTCAGACAGCGACTCGGATTCTGACAGCGACTCGGATTCTGACAGCGACTCGGATTCTGACAGTGATTCAGATTCTGACTCCGACAGTGACTCAGATTCCGACAGTGACTCTGACTCGGATAGCGATTCCGACTCGGATTCTGATAGCGATTCGGATTCAGACAGCGATTCGGACTCTGACAGCGACTCTGACTCAGATAGCGATTCGGACTCGGACAGCGACTCGGATTCTGATAGCGACTCGGACAGTGACTCTGATTCTGACAGCGATTCGGACTCCGACAGCGATAGCGACTCGGATTCGGATAGTGATTCAGACTCGGACAGCGATTCGGATTCTGACAGTGATTCGGACTCGGATTCCGACAGCGACTCGGATTCTGACAGCGATAGCGACTCAGACTCGGATTCTGATAGTGACTCAGACTCGGACAGCGATAGCGACTCGGACTCGGATAGCGACTCGGATTCTGATAGTGACTCAGACTCGGACAGCGATTCGGACTCGGACAGCGACTCGGATTCTGATAGCGACTCAGATTCGGACAGCGATTCGGACTCGGATAGCGATTCTGATTCGGACAGTGACTCGGATTCGGACAGCGATTCGGACTCGGATAGCGACTCTGACTCGGATAGCGACTCGGATTCCGACAGCGATTCGGATTCTGATAGCGACTCGGATTCGGACAGTGATTCGGACTCTGACAGTGATTCTGACTCTGACAGCGATTCGGACTCTGATAGCGACTCGGATTCCGACAGCGACTCGGATTCTGACAGTGATTCTGACTCGGATAGCGACTCGGACAGTGACTCAGACTCTGACAGCGATAGCGATTCTGATTCGGACAGCGACTCAGACTCGGATAGTGACTCAGATTCGGACAGCGATTCGGATTCTGACAGCGACTCGGATTCTGACAGCGACTCAGATTCTGATAGCGACTCTGACTCGGATAGTGATTCAGACTCTGACAGCGATTCAGACTCTGACAGTGACTCAGATTCCGACAGTGATTCGGATTCTGATAGCGATTCGGACTCGGATAGCGACTCGGACTCTGATAGTGATTCAGACTCGGACAGCGATTCGGACTCTGATAGTGATTCAGACTCGGATAGTGACTCGGATTCCGACAGTGATTCGGATTCTGACAGCGACTCAGACTCGGATAGCGATTCGGACTCGGACAGCGACTCGGATTCCGACAGTGACTCTGACTCGGATAGTGACTCGGATTCCGATAGTGACTCAGATTCGGACAGCGATAGCGACTCGGATTCCGACAGTGATTCGGACTCAGATAGTGACTCGGATTCCGATAGTGACTCAGATTCGGACAGCGATAGCGACTCGGATTCCGACAGCGATTCTGATTCCGACAGTGATTCGGACTCTGATAGTGACTCGGATTCTGACAGCGATTCGGATTCTGACAGCGACTCGGATTCTGACAGCGATTCGGATTCTGACAGCGACTCGGATTCTGATAGCGATTCAGACTCTGATAGTGACTCAGATTCGGACAGCGATTCTGATTCGGATAGCGACTCGGATTCTGATAGCGATTCTGATTCCGACAGTGATTCGGACTCTGACAGCGATTCGGACTCTGACAGCGATTCGGACTCTGACAGCGACTCGGACTCTGACAGCGACTCGGACTCAGATAGCGATTCGGACTCTGACAGCGATTCGGACTCGGACAGTGATTCTGACTCGGACAGCGACTCTGATTCGGACAGCGATTCTGACTCGGACAGTGATTCGGACTCGGATAGCGACTCGGACTCGGATAGCGACTCGGACTCGGATAGCGATTCGGATTCTGATAGCGACTCGGACTCGGATAGCGATTCAGACTCTGATAGCGATTCGGACTCGGATTCCGACAGCGACTCGGATTCCGACAGTGACTCTGACTCGGACAGCGATTCGGACTCAGATAGTGATTCGGATTCTGACAGCGATTCGGATTCTGACAGCGACTCGGATTCTGATAGCGATTCGGATTCTGATAGCGATTCTGACTCGGATAGCGATTCGGACTCGGACAGTGACTCGGATTCCGACAGCGACTCGGATTCCGACAGTGACTCGGATTCTGATAGCGATTCGGACTCGGATAGCGATTCAGACTCTGACAGCGACTCTGACTCTGATAGCGACTCTGATTCTGACAGCGACAGCGATAGCGACTCAGACTCTGATAGCGATTCAGATTCGGACAGCGATTCAGACTCGGACAGCGATTCGGATTCGGACAGTGATTCAGATTCTGATAGCGATTCGGACTCTGACAGTGATTCTGACTCTGACAGCGACTCGGATTCTGACAGCGATTCTGATTCGGACAGTGACTCGGATTCCGACAGCGATTCGGACTCGGACAGCGACTCGGATTCCGACAGTGATTCAGACTCTGATAGCGATTCAGACTCGGACAGCGATAGCGACTCAGATTCAGATAGTGACTCAGACTCAGATAGCGATTCGGACTCTGACAGCGACTCGGATTCTGACAGTGACTCAGACTCGGATAGTGATTCGGACTCGGACAGCGACTCGGATTCCGACAGTGATTCGGACTCTGATAGCGACTCAGACTCTGATAGCGATTCTGACTCTGATAGCGATTCTGACTCTGATAGCGATTCAGATTCGGACAGTGACTCAGATTCTGACAGCGATTCGGACTCGGACAGCGACTCGGACTCTGATAGCGATAGCGACTCGGATTCGGATAGTGACTCAGACTCGGACAGCGATTCAGACTCGGATTCTGATAGCGATTCGGATTCTGACAGTGATTCGGATTCTGATAGCGACTCGGACTCTGACAGCGATTCAGACTCGGACAGTGACTCAGATTCCGACAGTGATTCGGACTCGGACAGTGATTCGGACTCGGATAGCGACAGCGACTCGGATTCTGACAGCGATTCGGACTCCGACAGCGACTCGGACTCTGATAGCGATTCGGACTCGGACAGTGATTCGGACTCGGACAGTGACTCAGATTCTGACAGTGATTCGGATTCCGACAGTGACTCGGATTCGGACAGCGATTCAGACTCGGACAGCGATTCGGATTCGGACAGTGATTCAGATTCTGATAGCGATTCGGACTCTGACAGTGATTCGGATTCTGACAGCGACTCGGATTCCGACAGCGATTCAGACAACAATCCTAAAGCTGATTCGGGCAATGACAATGCAAAAGACCACCATGATAGTAAGAAAGCATTACCTGATACTGGTCAAAAATCTGCAAACTCAGCAGCATTCGGTGCAATGTTTGCCGGTCTAGGCTCATTACTTCTATTTGGTCGTAAGAAGAAAAGACGCGAAGACTGATTTTAAACATTAAAAAAGAGGGGGTTCACCCCTCTCTTTCTTTCCTACTAAAAAAGCGACAATTCCGTACATTTCGTGTACTTCATTGTCGCTTTTTTATATTTTTATGGAATCACTAGATATATTTAGCAAATATTCTTTTCAACATGGTAGCGCTTCTCTCATTTATTTCATTAAAACCTTTATCGTAAATATGCGAGATGCAAAATTGATGTCAGTCTATGGCTATTTCAGCTTCATTAGTTACCAGTACGCTCAATAATTGAGGATAGATATACCTAATTCGATATATTCATTATATTTGACCAAATGCTTTACAATCTCCTCGTCTATTCGTAAAATTCTCCTCTTATCTCTGCCATATCTCTCAAACTTCTACATCATCATATATGGTCCGATATCGATGCGTAATGCGAGTTTTTCTTGTTCATAGCGTTCATGATAGTAGTCTTCTAAATAGCGTAACGCATCAATTAAGCCTGGTTCACTTTTATATTTCAATAAGATTTGGAAACGAAATTCATTATTTATTCTCGACAAAGCAGCAGGTGCTGGTCCGAGAATAAACGCTTTATCTGTCAGATGTTGCAATAAGATTTGATGGACATGTGAAGCGGCTTTTAGTGCCTCTTTCATCTTCTCATGTGTAATTGTAAAGTTAATTAAATAAAAATATGGTGGATATTTTGCTAACTGGCGGACAGTCATTTCTTTGTTGTAAAATGCAAGATAGTCATTCGCTTGTACGTCTTGTATTGCATAATGATCAGGGTTATACGTTTGTATGATTACTTCCCCTTGCTTCTCATGACGCCCCGCACGACCTGCCACTTGTGTTAGGATTTGATACGTGCGTTCACTTGAGCGAAAGTCTGGTAAGTTCAACATAGTATCGGCATTGAGTACACCAACTAATGTGATATTGGGAAAGTCCAATCCTTTCGCAATCATTTGCGTACCAAGTAAAATATCGCCTTTCCCCTCTCCAAAGTCTTTCAAAAGCTTTTCATGGCTTCCTTTTTTACTTGTCGTATCAACATCCATTCGAATAATACGTGCCGTCGGAAAGCGCGCCTGTATCAGCTCCTCAACACGTTGTGTGCCTGTTCCCATCTGTCGAATATGTTCACTTCCACAACTTGGACATTGAAATGGCGCAGGTTCATGATGACCACAATAATGACACTTTAATTCATCAGTTGTTTTATGATACGTCATTGAAATATCACAGTTCGGACATTGCGGTACATGTCCACAATCACGACATAACATAAACGATGCATAGCCACGTCTATTCAAGAACAATACAATTTGTTCTCGCTTATCCAAACGCGTCTCAATTGCTTCAGCTAAGTCTTCTGAAAAAATCGAACGGTTGCCATTTGCAAGTTCTTCACGCATATCACGAATTTTAATTTTCGGCAATGGCTGCTGATTCACCCGTGTTGGCATGGAAAGCAACGTATAGACATCTTTCGTAGCACGTGCATAACTTTCTAAGCTTGGCGTTGCACTGCCTAATACGAGTGGACAGTGATGATAGCGACAGCGCCATTCTGCAATGTCTTTTGCATGATAGCGTGGATAATCTTCTTGCTTGTATGTTGCTTCATGTTCTTCATCAATAATGATCATACCTAAATTTTTAAATGGCGCAAACACACTTGAACGTGCCCCAACACTCACACGCGCACGACCATCACGAATTTTTTGCCATTCATCATATCGTTCGCCATGTGACAGTCCTGAGTGTAGCACAGCGACTTCATCACCAAACCGACTTTTAAAACGTTGAACCATCTGAGGCGTTAATGCAATCTCAGGTACAAGCATCATCGCCTCTTGATTACGTTCAAGCACTTGATCAATAATCTGTAAATATACTTCTGTTTTACCAGAGCCTGTCACACCATGTAATAAAAAAGTCTTCGCTTGTTGTGCTGCAACTGCTTCATTAATTGCTTCATATGCCACACGTTGCTCGTCAGTCAATGCTCTTTTCGTCTCTTGTTCAAAAACACGCCCAGCGTACGGATCACGTTTTACAATTGCATCGTACTTCTCAATAAAACCATTGCGTTCTAGCGTGTTGATAGCAGATGTTGAAAAACCTATCTCTTTTAATTCATGCAGCGTGACATCACGATGTCGTTCATCCAATAAAAAAGCTAGCACATCATACTGTTTTGGTCGCTTTTCTAAATCTAACAACATACTGTCACCCAAATCAGGACGAATCACACGTACTGCCCGTTGTGTCTTCTTAGATGTATGCTGAGACAAGATTGTCACTTCTTTCACTGCACCACGTTTCAGCAAGTTTAATAAAGAAGCAACGTCTTCATTTTGTTGCGCCGCTTTATATGCATAACGCCCTTCTTTGTCGAATCGTTGCAACAACATTTCTGGTATCGCTTCAGCATCAACTATTTCGAAAGCCTTAGTGTATTTCGCTTTCACTGCACTCGGTAACATCGCTTCTAAGACTGAAATACGCTTTGCCACGAAATAGTGACTATACCATTCGCTGAGCTTGACTAGTTCTTCAGTTAATTCAGGTTGAATATCCTTGACTTCATAGATAGGCTTCAAACGGTTCAATTCAATCTCTGTTTCATCATCTGATACAAGATGCATCACATAACCTTGAATTTTGCGTGGACCGAATGGCACAAGCACACGCACACCTGGTTGTATCACCTCTTGTAAATCTTCTGGAACAAGATAATCGAACGTTCTATCCACACTTTTGGCGGCAACGTCTACGATAACTTGTGCAATCATACATGCCATCTACTTTCTAATGCATTCAAAATCTGGTATGCCAATTCAGCTTTTCCTGCTTTGGCTAGTGGTTGAACTTCTCCATCTTTAAAATACATTGTCACTTCATTTTCATTCGAATTAAAGCCAATCGAAAGGTCACCTACATTGTTTGCGATAATAACATCCGCATTTTTACGTGTTAACTTCCCTTGTGCATAATGGGCAATATCGTGTGTTTCAGCCGCAAAGCCAACAAGTTTTTGATGTTGTTTATGATCACCCAGATATTTTAAAATGTCTTTAGAACGTTTGAATTCAACCGTTAAGTTCCCTTCTTGTTTCTTAACCTTATGTGCAAACTTAGTCACTGGTGTGTAGTCAGACACGGCAGCAGTTTTGAACACAATATCTTGGTGCGCATAACGTTCTACTACCGCTTCAAACATCTCTTGTGCACTTGTTACAGATACGAATGTGACTCCTTCTGGCGGTGTGATATATGTTGGACCAGACACGAGTGTTACTTCCGCACCATAAGTTACTAACGCAGCTGCAATCGCATAACCCATCTTACCTGACGCACGATTTGCTACATAACGAACAGGATCAATTTCCTCTATTGTCGTACCAGCAGTAATTAATACTTTCTTATTCGTAAAATAATTATCAGTACGAACGTGTGCTGGTTGCTCTAACGCAGCAATAATCTCTGTCGGCTCTGCCATACGTCCTTTCGCCACATACCCACACGCTAAAAACCCTTCTCCAGGCTCGATAAAATGATAACCATCTTGCTTCAGAGTCTCCATATTTTCTTGAACACGTGGATTTTCATACATATGAACATTCATTGCCGGCGCGATCCATTTAGGTGCTACCGTCGCAAGTATTGTTGTAGAGACTATATCATCAGCCATGCCATGACTCAACTTGGCAATCATATTTGCTGTTGCAGGTGCGACAATGACCGCATCTGCCCAATCACCTAATGTAATGTGTTGAATTTCTGCAGGATTTTGTTCTAGAAATGTATCTGTATACACCGGATTGCGACTGATTGCCTGAAACGATAATGGCGGAACGAATTCTTGTGCATGCGCCGTTAACATCACCCTTACATCATAGCCTGCTTGTGTTAACTTACTCGTCAAATCAATCGCTTTATACGCGGCAATACCGCCTGTCACCGCTAATAAAATGTTCTTCATAAATTCACTCCCGATCTTTAACTCATAACTGCATTATAATATATTTGGCTAGAGATTTCACAAGTTGGTATACGCAAATGAAAAAGGCGGAATGACGCATCATATCATCCCACCACCAAAAAAGACTTAGCCCTCTTCTCAAGCTAAGTCAATTATCATATATTCTAATAATCTTTTAGGTCTACGTTAGGCACAACCTTGCTCACTGCCATTTCTTCAAGTGCGCGACCTACTGTTTTCTTACTTGTATACGCATCTAATAATAAGCCATCTGGATTTTCTTGGATCTCTCTCGCACGTTTTGCTGCAGTAGTTGCGATTAAATACTTTGAATTCACTTTATTTTGTAATTGATGTAACGGTGGATATAACATTACTTTTTAGCCTCCAATAACATTTTTCGATATTTTGCTTCTATGCGTTCACGTTTCAGATGTTCAGCTTCCACAATCGACTGAATGCGATCCTTCGCTAAGTCTACTTCATCATTCACAACGACGTAATCATACAGATTCATCATTTCAACTTCCTTGCGCGCTTCGTCTACACGTCGCTGAATCTTGTCTGATGATTCTGTTCCACGTCCAATCAAGCGTTCTTTGAGATGATCAAGACTTGGAGGTGCTAAAAAGATAAACAAAGCATCTGGGAACTTTTTACGCACTTGCTTGGCACCTTCTACTTCAATCTCTAGAAACACGTCATGTCCTTCATTCATGGTATCTTTCACATATTGAACAGGTGTTCCATAGTAATTCCCTACATATTCCGCATATTCAATAAAAGCATCTTGTTCAATGAGTTGTTCAAATGCATCTCGCGTTTTAAAGAAATAATCCACACCATCTTGTTCGCCCTCACGCATATCACGTGTTGTCATCGAGATCGAATATTTATAAGATGTATTGGGATCATCAAAAATGCGTTTTCGAACAGTCCCCTTTCCCACACCAGAGGGGCCTGACAGAACGATAAGTAAACCTTTTTCAGTATCCATGCCTAACGACCTTTCTACGTTATTCTTCTAGTTATTAACATATCTTAACATAAGTTGATTTCACTTGTATAGAGCGAGTATTACAACACCCTATGCTTTTTGTGTCATACAAGAAAAACGACAATAGTGTAAGATATGCTATAATGATGGAACGAAATGATTGAAAGGTGGCAATAACTTATGGCGTTTGATGGCCTCTTTACGAGAAAAATGGTCGCTGATTTACAAAGTTTGGTTGGTGGACGTATCCATAAAATCAATCAACCAGAAAACGATACCGTGCTGATGATTATTCGACAAAATCGCAAAAATCATCAACTGCTGTTGTCAATCCATCCGAACTTTGCACGTATCCATCTCACAACTAAAAAATATGATAATCCATTTGAACCGCCGATGTTTGCACGTGTGTTTCGCAAACACTTAGAAGGTGGTATTCTACGTGCAATACGTCAAATTGATAATGATCGTCGCGTCGAAATGGATGTAGAGAGTACAGATGAAATCGGTGATACTATCTTTAGAACTGTAATTCTTGAGATTATGGGCAAGCACAGCAACCTGATTCTTGTTAATAAAGATTACAAAATTATTGAAGGATTTAAACATCTAACACCGAATACAAATCAATATCGTACGGTCATGCCTGGCTTCCAATATGAAGGTCCCCCTGCCCAAAATAAACACAATCCATATGATTACAAGGGAATAGACGTATTGCCGCTGATTGACTTTAATGCAGGACGTATCGATCGGCAACTGTTACAGACGTTCGAAGGGTTTTCTCCCTTAATCACGAAAGAAATCATATCGAGAAAACACTTTATGACGCCACATACGTTACCAGAAGCATTTGACGAAGTAATGGCAGCGACGGAAGCACCACCCGTTCCCGTATTTCACAAAAATCATGAAACTGGCAAGGAAGATTTTTACTTCATGACATTGTCACAATTCGATGATGATGTTGTACAGTATGATTCGTTACACGAGCTACTCGACCGCTTTTACGATGCACGTGGTGAACGCGCACGTGTTAAACAGCGTGCCAATGATCTTGTGAAACTTGTCCAACAACTATTACAGAAGTATCAAAACAAGCGCAGTAAGTTGATTGATGAACAACAAGGCACCTTAGAAAAAGACACATATCAACTATATGGTGAACTGATTACGGCGAACATCTATCAATTGAAGCAAGGCGACAAAACGTTAGACGCACTGAATTATTATACGGGGGAACAAGTAACCATCCCGTTGAACCCAATGAAGTCTCCTGCTGAAAATGCGCAATATTATTACAAGCAGTATAACCGTATGAAAACACGTGAGCGTGAACTCACGCATCAATTGGCATTAACAGAAGAAAATATACAGTACTTCGAGAACATTGAACAACAATTGGCACACATCACAGTAGATGACATTGATGAAATACGCGAAGAATTGGCAGAACAAGGTTATATTCGTCAACGTAAACAACATAAGCGCAAGAAATCAACGACGATTAAGTTACAAACGTATCAATCAACAGATGGCGACACTATTCTCGTAGGTAAAAATAACAAACAAAATGATTATCTAACGAACAAGCGTGCACAAAAATCACATTATTGGTTTCATACGAAAGATTTTCCGGGCAGCCATGTTGTCATACTCAACGATGCACCATCTGAACAGACAATTGATGAAGCTGCGATGATTGCAGCATACTTTTCAAAAGCGGGTCAATCCGGACAAATCCCTGTTGACTACACGCAAATTCGTCATGTGCACAAGCCAAGCGGTGCTAAGCCTGGCTTTGTCACATATGATAATCAGAAAACGCGCTATGCAACACCGGATTATGATAAAATCCAAGCGTTGAAACACACGTCATCTTAATTTTTATCTTAAGTACCAGCGTACAAAAAGCCATCCAATACCCAGTACGACTAACATCGCTAAAATAGGCAATACAAAATTCATGCTAATCATAAGTCATAACCTCCATAAACGATTTAACTTTATTGTAACGGGTTATGTACAGAAGTAAAAGCATAAGCCTATTCAGTGACAATAAACAATAAAGGAGCAAGTGTATGCAAACCCCTAAAATTACGACATTTCTAATGTTTAATGGCGATGCAGAAGCAGCCATTCACAAGTACACATCATTATTTGAAGACAGCGAGATTATCACAATGGTGAAATATGATGACAGTCTTCCTGAACAAGCAGGTAAAGTCCAACACGCTATTTTCACCTTGAACAATCAAGCCTTTATGGCAATTGATAATATTAATGGCACACCGATTGATATGACACCTGCCATGTCCATGTACGTAACAGTCAAAGATGTATTCGAAATGGAACGCTTGTTTAACGGTCTCAAAGACGGTGGCGCAATTCTTATACCAAAAACAGCTATGCCACCACAATATCGTGAATTTGCATGGGTTCAAGATAAATTCGGTGTTAACTTCCAACTTGCCTTACCTGAAAAACAGTAAAACAGCACCTAAAAAACGCTAAGCACATTGTCTATTCATGTGTTTAGCGTTTTTTTACATATGTGTACTATAATTGGTTGCGCCACGATACAAGTGTTTCAATATCGTTCGCAGTAATTTTACCTTGTGCTTCTGCTACTTCAATCAATTCATCATAGTTGCTTAATGTGTAGAATGGCACTTTTGCATCACCAAACATCACATCTGCTTTTTGTAGACCGTAAGTGAAGATGGCAACAACCCCTAATACTTCTGCCTCTGCTTCACGCAATGCTTCAACTGCCGTAATCGAAGAACCCCCTGTTGAAATTAAATCTTCAATCACAACGACCTTTTTCCCTTTGCTGTTCGCGCCTTCAATTTGATTTTGTTTGCCGTGGCTTTTGCTTTTTGAACGCACATAGTTCATCGGCAAGTTCATTTTATCCGATACATATGCCGCATGAGGAATACCTGCTGTTGCTGTTCCTGAGACGATTTCTACCTCTGGGAAGTGCTGTTCAATCAATTCAATTAAACCGTCACGAATAGCTTCGCGCACTTCTGGAAAACCTAACGTAACGCGGTTGTCACAATATATAGGTGATTTAATTCCCGAACTCCACGTAAACATATCATTGGGTGATAAAGATACTGCTTCAATATCTAATAATGATTGTGCAATTGATTTTACCATTATTCGCCTAACCAACTTTCTGTAATTTGATGATAACTTTCGACCGGATCACTGCTTTGCGTAATCGGTCTACCTACAACAATATGCGTTGACCCGAGCTGTCTTGCTTGCTCCGGTGTCGTCACACGTTTCTGGTCGTTCACAGCTGCATTCGCCGGACGCACCCCTGGTGTCACTTTCAAGAAAGACGTACCACAGTGTGCTGTAATCGCAGCTGCTTCAAGTGGTGAACATACCACACCGTCCAACCCTGACGTTTGCGCCAATTTTGCGTAATGACACACCGCTTCTTCCATCGACATATCAATCTTCTGTTCATGATGCAATTGATCCTCTGTTGTCGATGTCAGTTGTGTCACCGCAATAATTTTCGTCTCAGGGTTGGTGCTGCGTAATCCTTCTACGGCACGCTGCATCATCACTGAGCCGCCTGCCGCATGCACGTTCACAAGGTCGACATTCAAACGACCTAGTCCCGCCATCGCCTTGCCTACTGTGTTAGGAATGTCATGAAGTTTCAAGTCCAAGAAAATGTCATGTCCTTGTTGTTTGATTTCCTCTAGTAGCGCCGGACCTGTTTGATAGAATAGCTCCATACCGACCTTCACAAACAACGGCGTGTCAAACTTCGCCAAAAACGTCATCACTTCGTCTTTCGTCGCAAAATCCAATGCGATAATCGGTGTTTGTTTCATCTAACTACGCCCTCCTTGTGTGCGTCCTTTGAGTTCATGAATGTGGTGGACACCAAGTTCATCCAAGCGTGCTGGCAAGTCGTCAATAATCTCTTTACACACCATTGGATTTTGGAAGTTTGCCGTACCAACAGCAACCGCATCCGCACCAACTGAGATAAAATCAATAACATCTTGCACATCTTGCACGCCACCCATAGCAATAATTGGCATGTCAGGCAATGCTTTACGCACTTCATAAACCATGCGCAATGATACTGGTTTAATGGCAGGACCACTCAAACCACCAATAATATTGTTAATAATCGGTTGACCTGTGTTTGCATCAATACGCAATCCTACCAATGTGTTAATCATCGTTAAGCCGTCTGCGTATTCTGCAATCGCCGTCGCCATCTCCACGATATTCGTCACATTTGGTGATAACTTCACATAGACAGGTACTGATGAGACCGCCTTCACTTTACGTGTTAATTCCGCTGCTACTTGTGGATCCACACCGAACTGCATGCCCCCCTCTTTAACATTAGGACATGAAATATTCAATTCCAGTGCTTTGACATTCGGTGCTTTTGAAATATGCTCTGCCACATATACATAATCTTCTTCCACAGACCCCGCAACATTGGCAATAATCGGTACATCATAGTGTTCTAATGCCTTCAATTCATGCTCTAAAATATGATGTACACCCGGGTTTTGTAAGCCAATCGCATTAATCATTCCACTATCTGTTTCTGCAACACGTGGTGTCTCATTACCAAAGCGTGCTTCTTTCGTTGCTGCTTTAATCATGATCGCACCAAGTTCAGACAAATTATAAAACTGACTGTACTCTGCACCAAAGGCAAAGCATCCACTCGCAGGCATAATTGGATTTTTAAGTGACAAGCCCGGAATTTCAACGTTCAAACGACTCATAGTATCACCGTTCCTTTTTCGAATACTGGTCCATCTGTACATACTTTGACATAGTCTGTTGGGCTGTCTGGTACGTGGCATACACATGCGTAACATGCACCGACACCACACCCCATACGCTCTTCTAGTGAGATATAACCGGGTACATCTTTCAATGTGTACAGCTCAACTAGTGCTTTTAACATCGGTTTCGGACCACACGTGTAATAAATATCATAATCTACTGGCAGCTTGTCAATGACAGTCGTCACAAAACCTTGTGTTCCTAATGATCCGTCTTCTGTCACAATATGCGTCTCTCCTAACGCTTCAAATTGCGCTTGATAAAACACATCTTTTTGTGAGCGAAAACCTAACACATGCACTGTTTCAATACCACGTGCATTCAACTGTTTTGAGAGTTCGTAAAGCGGTGGCACACCAATACCGCCACCAACGAGCAATGCTTTTTTCTGTGCTTTCTCAACTGGGAAGCCATTGCCAAGAGGCGCTAAAATATCTAATTCATCCCCTTGACGCAATGCTGCTATTTTCTGAGTCCCTGCCCCTTCAGCACGAAACAACATCGTAAAACTTTCGTTTGCTTGATCCACTTCACAAATTGAAATCGGACGTCTCAACATATGTTGTGTACCTTGTCCTGCTTTAATATGCACGAACTGCCCCGGTTGCTTTAATGATCCAACAACCGGTCCAGCTACTTTCAATTCATAAATGCGATCTGCAATCTGTTCATTTGAAATGACTGTTAACTTTTCCACCACTTTCGTCCCTCCTACATATTACGCATTGAAAATGTCATACTTTCAATGACGTTCGTTAATGCATTCGCTGTATCTAATGATGTCAAGCATGGTACGCCGTTCTCTACTGATGTACGACGGATTTGGAAACCATCTCGTTCGATTGTTTTCCCTTTCGTCATCGTATTAATGACAATTTGGACATCGCCTGCTTGAATTTTTGAAATCAAGTCGTCATGACCACCAATTTTGCCGACCGTTTCAACTTTAATATCGTGCTCTGCTAACTTTTGTGCTGTGCCTGCTGTAGCGATAATTTTATAACCAACAGCATTCAAGCGTTGTGCGATTTTAACCATTTCGTCTTTATCTTTATCGCTAACCGTAATCAAGGCCGTACCATAATCTTTCACAGTCATGCCTGAAGCAGTTAAACCTTTAAATAATGCTTTTTCAAGCGTCAAGTCACGACCCATAACCTCACCTGTCGATTTCATCTCAGGTCCGAGTGTAATGTCGACGTTTTTCAATTTATTAAAGCTGAATACTGGTGCTTTAACAAATACGCCTTCTTGATATGGTTGTATGCCTTGTTCAAAACCAAGTGATGACAACTTTTCACCCATAATCGCACGCATTGCCAATTGCGCCATTTGAATACCTGTAATCTTACTTAAGAATGGTACGGTACGGCTCGCACGTGGGTTCACTTCTAAGACATACACGCCATCATGTGCAAGAACAAATTGAATATTAATCAAACCGACAATGTTTAAACCTTTCGCCAATTTGATTGTATAAGCTTCTAATGTATCAATTTCATCTTGTGACAATGTTTGTGGTGGGTAAACTGCAATCGAGTCACCTGAGTGCACACCCGCACGCTCGATATGTTCCATAATACCTGGAATAATGACTGTCTCACCATCACAAATCGCATCTACCTCTATCTCTTTACCTGTTAAGTAGCGGTCAACAAGTACCGGATGGTCTGGACTTGCTTTTACCGCTTCCGTCATATAGTTATGCAATTCATCGTCGTTGTAGACAATCTCCATCGCACGACCACCGAGTACGTATGATGGACGTACAACGACTGGATAGCCGATTTCACGTGCGTTATCTAACGCTTCTTGTGCTGATGTCGCTGTTTTTCCTTTTGGTTGTGGCACATCAATATTGCGTAACAATGCTTCAAACTCTTTACGATCTTCTGCACGGTTCAAGTCTTCTAATGATGTACCAAGGATTTTAACACCATGTTTTGCGAGCTTGTCTGCCAAGTTGATTGCCGTTTGACCACCGAATTGCACAACAACACCTTTTGGTTGCTCAAGGTCAATAATACTCATCACATCTTCTTCTGTTAGTGGCTCGAAGTACAACTTATCAGAAATTGAGAAGTCTGTTGATACTGTTTCTGGGTTGTTGTTCACGATAATTGCTTCATAACCTGCATTTTGGATTGCCCATACTGCATGTACTGTCGCATAGTCGAATTCCACACCTTGACCGATACGGATTGGACCAGAACCAAGTACGATAATTTTTTCTTTTTCTGTGACGATTGATTCATTTTCTTCTTCATATGTGCCGTAGTAATATGGCGTTGCAGATTCAAATTCTGCCGCACATGTATCTACCATCTTGTAGACTGGTTTAATGCCATGTTGTTGACGTAAGGCGAAAACATCTGCTTCTGTCATTTCGAAGCGGTGTGCGATTGTACGGTCACTGAAGCCGTATCGTTTCGCCAATTTTAAGTAATCAATATCGCCTTTATGCTCTTTTAACGTATGTTCAATATCGATGATGTTTTTAAATTTATGCAAGAAGAAGTAGTCAATTTTTGTCATTTCATGCAGTTCTTCTAGCGTTGTACCACGTCGAATCGCTTCTCCGATAAAGAACAGACGTTCATCATCTTGCGCTTCAATACGCTTTTTAATGTATTCAAGGTCAAATGATTCGCCATTTGGCAAGCCTAAGTGATGCACGCCATATTCGAGTGAACGAATTGCTTTTAATAAAGACTCTTCGTATGTACGACCGATTGACATAACTTCCCCAGTCGCTTTCATTTGAGTTCCTAATTCTCGTTCCCCTTTTTCAAACTTATCGAATGGGAAACGTGGAATTTTGGAGACAATATAGTCCAAGCTAGGTTCAAATGCTGCATATGATGTTCCTGTAACAGGGTTTTTCATCTCATCCAATGTCATACCGACTGCAATTTTTGCCGCAAGTTTCGCAATTGGATACCCTGTCGCTTTCGATGCCAAAGCTGATGAACGTGACACACGTGGATTCACTTCGATAATGTAGTAATTCATTGAGTGTGGGTCTAACGCAAGTTGTACGTTACAACCACCTTCGATACCTAACGCACGGATTACTTTCAACGACACATCACGCAACATTTGATATTCAACGTCTGATAATGTTTGACTTGGTGCAACCACAACAGAGTCGCCCGTATGAATACCAACAGGATCAATGTTTTCCATGTTACATACAACGATTGCATTATCGTTTTTATCACGCATCACTTCATATTCAATCTCTTTATAACCTGCAATTGATTTTTCGATCAAACACTGTGTTGCCGGGCTATATTTCAGACCATTTGATACAACTTCATGTAATTCTTCATCGTTATAACAAATACCACCACCGGTACCGCCCATTGTAAAGGCAGGACGCACGATTAATGGATAGCCCACTTGTTCTTTAAACGCAAATGCTTGTTCAAGCGTATTAACAATATCACTTTCTGGTACAGGTACATCCAAATCATTCATTAACGCACGGAATAGCTCTCTATCTTCCGCTTGGTTAATAGACGCAAGTTCTGTTCCAAGTAACTGTACATTATTAGACTCCAACACGCCACTCTCATGCAGTTCGATTGCCATATTCAGACCTGTTTGACCACCAAGCGTTGGAAGAAGTGCATCCGGTTGTTCTTTGCGGATAATGCGTGCAATAAAATCATGTGTTAACGGCTCAATATACACTTTGTCAGCGATTTCTTTATCCGTCATAATCGTTGCTGGGTTGGAATTCACAAGGATGACACGGTACCCCTCTTCTTTCAAAGCGAGACATGCTTGCGTTCCCGCATAGTCAAACTCTGCTGCTTGACCGATAATGATTGGACCTGACCCAATCACAAGAATTGTTTGAATATCATTTCTTTTAGGCATTGTGAACGCGCTCCTTTTTTGTGTTTTCTTCCATTAAATCAATGAATTGATCAAATAAGTAGTTTGAATCTGTCGGACCAGGACATGCTTCTGGATGATACTGGACAGAAAAGGCTGGTAATGTTTTGTGTTTCAAGCCTTCAACAGTTCCGTCATTTAAAGCGATATGTGTAATTTCAAGGTCTGTCTTTTCGATTGAATCTGCATCGATCGCATACCCATGGTTTTGACTTGTTAAGGCGATTTTGCCTGTCGCTAAGTCTTTAACAGGATGGTTTGCACCACGGTGACCGAACTTCATTTTGAATGATGTTGCACCTTGTGATAATGCGAATAACTGATGACCAAGGCAAATACCGAAGAATGGAATTTTACCTAAAATACCATTAATCATATCTAGCGCCACTTCTACGTCATCTGGATCTCCAGGGCCGTTCGACAACATCACGCCGTCTGGTGACATTTTAAGAATTTCTTCAGCTGTTGTATCGTATGGTACAACTGTTACTTCACAACCACGTGCATTCAATTCGCGTACGATATTTTGTTTTTTACCAAAATCTACAAGTACAACACGTTTATCGAAACCAGTTGATACATATGGTGATTTTGTAGAAACTGTTGGCACTTCTGTTCTCGGTAATTCGATTGTTTTGAGTGTTTCAATCATCGCATCAATTTCTTCTGCATTATCAACAAATGCTGCTTTTAACACACCATGCTCTCGAATTTTTTTTGTAATACTGCGCGTATCGACACCGCTAATTCCTGGGATGTCATATTCTTTCAATACTTCGTCAAATGACTTTTGTGCGCGGAAGTTACTTGGATATGTACAAGCTTCTTTCACGACTACCCCGTTTAATGTTGGTGTTAAAGATTCAAAGTCATCATAGTTAATACCATAGTTCCCGATAAGCGGATAAGTGAACGTAATAATTTGTCCAGTATACGACGGGTCTGAAATCGTCTCTTGATAGCCTGTCATCGCTGTATTGAACACAATTTCACCTTTTGTTAAGTTGTCTGATCCTAACTTAAACCCTGTGTAATACGTACCATCTTCTAGAACGATATAACGCTTTTCAAACATTATGCGTGTGCCCCCTCATATCGAATGTCACCTTCAACCATTGTTAAGACTGGGTTGCCGTACACTTTTTCACCCACGAATGGTGTATTTGTTGCTTTTGATAAGAAGTCTTCTGCTTTAATCTCAAATTCATCTTCCAAATTGATTAACGTTAAGTCAGCCAATTCGCCTTCCGCAAGACGACCGTATGGCAAGTTAAATGTTTCTGCTGGCTTAATTGTTAAGTAGTCAACTAATTGTTGTAATGACCATTCACCCGTTTTTACATAGTGTGTATATAGCAATGGGAATGCTGTTTCACTACCAACGATACCGAATGGCGCACGTGTCATCGTTTGTGCTTTTTCATCTGCAGCATGTGGTGCATGGTCTGTTGCGATACAATCAATCGTACCATCCAATAACCCTTCGATTAACGCTGCTTTATCTGCCTGACTGCGTAATGGTGGATTCATTTTATACATCGCATTGTCACCAGGTACATCATCTTCTGTTAACAATAAATGATGTGGTGTTACTTCTGCTGTTACATGAATACCTGCACGTTTTGCATCACGAATGACACGTACACTCTCTTTTGTTGACACATGACATACATGATAGTGACAACCTGTTGCTTCACTTAACAATACATCACGTGCAATTTGAACAGATTCACAAATGTTAGGAATACCTGGGATACCTAACTCTGCACTGCGTTTTCCTTCATGCATTGCGCCACCATAGATTAAGCTGTTATCTTCACAGTGTGCAACGATTGCTTTGCCTTGCGCTTTCGCTTGTTGCATTGCCTCATACATCATCGCTGCTTCTTGTACACCCACTCCGTCATCTGTAAATGCGAATGCACCTTGTTGTGTTAATGCTTCAAAATCAACATGTTGTTTCCCTGCTTGACGTTCTGTAATCGCCGCATATGGTAATACACGAACATGTGCATTATCCGCAATTAATTGGTTTAACTTTTCCATATTTTCAACTGAATCTGGTACTGGCTTCGTATTTGGCATTGGACATACCGTTGTAAAACCACCACGAGCTGCCGCTAATGTCCCTGTTTCAATCGTTTCTTTATGTTCGCCACCCGGTTCTCTCAAGTGCACATGTACATCGACGAATCCCGGTGCCAAAAATTGACCTTTTGCATCGATGACTGTCATCTCATCTGTTTGTTCAATCTCCGGGGCAATTTGTTTAATTGTTTTTTCTTCAATTAAGACATCTGCTTTTGTTAAAGTTCCTGCTTCTAAAATTTGTGCATTTTTGATTAATTTCATCTTATCTCGCTCCTTTAAGATTGTATTGTTTCAGTTAATACAGCCATGCGTATATACACGCCGTTTTCCATCTGTTTAAAAATACGCGACTTAGGTGCTTCTACCAAACAATCTGCAATTTCTACACCACGGTTCACTGGTGCTGGATGCATAATAATTGCTTGTTCTGCCATCTGATCATAACGTTTTTGAGATAAACCATAGCGTTCATGATATGTTGCTGCGTCAAATTGTGGTTCTCCCTCACTATGTCGCTCATGTTGTACACGTAACAACATCACAATATCCACATCTGATATCACATCATCTAAGTCCACATAGTCACCTGGCATTTGATCGTCTTGCCAAATTTCAGGGCTCGAGAATACGACTTCCGCACCGAGTGCTGTTAAGCTATGGTAATTGCTACGTGCGACTCTCGAATTTTTAATATCCCCACAGATAACAACCTTTAAGCCTTCAAAGCGACCAAATTCTTCATAGATTGTCATTAAGTCCAGCAAGCTTTGTGTTGGATGTTGCCCACTGCCATCTCCCGCATTAATAATCGGTACACCCATGTTCAATAACTGATTGTAGTAATCATTTTCTTGATGACGTATTACGAGCGCATCACAACCAATGCTTTGGAGTGTTCGACATGTATCGTACAATGATTCTCCTTTGTTTACTGATGATGTCGCTGTATCAAAGTTAATCACTTTCATATCTAGGCGTTGTTCAGCCATTTCAAAGCTGCATTTGGTACGCGTTGAGTTCTCAAAAAACAAATTGGCGATATATTTACCTTTGAGGTTAGGATGTACCTGACCCTTTTTGTACTGTATTGCTGTATCAATCAAATGTTGCATTTCTTCAATCGTTAAGTTTGCCATAGAGACAAGATGTTCCATCATAAATTCTCCCCTTACTAGTTAGTTTTTTGGTAATAATAAGTTTAAGACAATACCTGCAGTTGCTGATAATGCCATGCCTTCGATTGTCAGCTGTACACCGACATCGGATAAGTTCAACATCATGTTACCAATTCCAATAACTAAGATAACTGAGGCAATAACTAAGTTGCGGTTTTTCGCAAAGTCCACTTGACTTTCAACAATCATACGCAAACCACTTGCAGCGATTGTACCAAACAGCAAGATAGATACCCCTCCCATAACTGGTGTTGGAATAGATGATACCAATGCTGTAAACTTACCAACAAAACCAAGCATAATTGCGATGACAGCTGCGCCACCGATGACATAGATACTGTAAATTTTTGTAATGGCTAGCACGCCAATGTTTTCACCATATGTTGTACTTGGCGGACCACCGATAATACTTGAAAACATTGTAGATACCCCGTCTCCAATAATTGAGCGATGTAAGCCGGGATCTTTGAAGAAGTTACGTCCAACAATCTTATTGATGACCATTTGATGCCCGATATGTTCACTTACTGTCACAAACACAATCGGTAGCATCACTGCAATGAGCCCAAGATGTAATGAAGGTTGGTAATCTACAAACGGAATGTAGATGTCTGGGAATTGGAACCAGCCTGCTTCAGCAACCGGTTTAAAGTCAACAATTCCAAAGAAAATCGCCGTAATATATCCCACAATAATTCCTATAAGTACTGGAATAAGTGAGAAGAAACCTTTTGCAAAGCCTTGCACGAAAAGTGTGACAAACAACGTAATCGCTGCAACCGTCACATATGTTAAGTTATAATCCTTCATCGCACTTGAATTTTCAAACATTGCCATGTTGACCGCTGTTGGCGCTAAACTTAATCCGATAACCATAATAACCGGTCCAACTACAACTGGTGGCAACAATTGCATTAACCAGTTGGTCCCACTCATGCGAATTGCGATACCAATGATGACATACATCACACCACTCATAAAGAGTGCCACTAACATATCTCCAAGGCTATTCGTACTCAACCCTGTAATGATGGGTGTAATAAATGCAAAACTCGAGCCAAGATATGCTGGAATCTTTCCTTTTGTAATAAAAATGTAGAGTAATGTCCCAATCCCTGATGCAAGCAATGCAGATGATACAGGTAAGCCTGTTAAAAATGGAACTAATACCGTCGCACCAAACATTGCAAATAAATGTTGTAAGCTTAAAAATGCCCACTGTCCTGCATTTGGTTTTTCATTGACATCCAACACAGGTGTCGCTGTTCGTTTAAACATTTGTTCGTTTTCCATGTTGTTCTTCCTTTCTTCATAAAAAAAGTCCCTTAACATTTCCGTTAAGAGACTGGTAGCACGTAACAAGTCAGCATTTTTAGACATTATCATCCATCGATACACGCAGATTTTCATCCACTGGTCGTTTCATGATATACATCAAACCATTGTTACAATATACCTTTGCCAGTCTCTCGTACTGAATTAAAAGGTCATTCTATGTAATGACAACCGCATTGCGATCATCTGTTTCTGTTAGATAAACATTGACTGATTCTTCATGTGATGTCGGAATATTTTTACCAACAAAATCCGCACGAATAGGTAACTCTCGATGACCACGGTCAACAAGTGTCGCTAGTCCAATTTTTTGGGGGCGACTGTGCAACAATATCGCATCGAGTGACGCACGCACGGTTCTTCCTGTATAAAGAACATCATCGACAATAATAACTACACGATTGTTCAAATCCGTATCAATCATATACGTCTTATCACTGACTGCATGACGTGCATCTTTATCATCACGAAAGCTAGTAATATCAATCGTTCCCGTCGGTACATCTACCGCTTCAATCTGTTGAATCTTCTGCTGAATACGTTTTGCTAAAAATTCACCACGTGTTTTGATACCTAGTAATGCTAAATTTTCAGAGCCTTTGTTGTATTCCAAGATTTCATGCGCAATACGCGTCAATGTACGATTGATGGCAGATTCATCCAAAATAATACGACTTGTCAACGTAAACCCTCCTATACATACAAAAAACTCACGCCTTATAGACATGAGTTTAACTAAAGCTGAAATAGCCTTAATACATGGATAGACGTCTCTCGTACGCCAACATCCAACAAGCCATTGCTTCTTTTCGTATATATCATGTCTTTCGAGCCTCTCTGGACTCCATTTAAAGACGTTGTCATTTTGTTTTCTGTTACTAATCTTACCTTTTTTTAGGCAACTTGTCAAAACAATTCATGAAAAAGCTACACAGTTGTGAGAGAAACATTTAGGACATAAACAAAAACGATGTGATGTGTATATCATTTTTATGATTCACATCACGACAATAGCGCCAAAACTCTACGCCTAAAACACTGGTAATCAGTTTTCTAGTATCTAAATGAATGATGTCTCAATCCTTTAGATTTCTTCTCGACGTGCCTGTTCAATAACCGCTTCAAATGACTCTGGTAGCGGTGCTGTACGTTCAATGTATTCACCTGTACGCGGATGCTCAAATCCAATCACGCCTGCATGAAGTGCCTGTCCACCTATATCTGGTGTTTTCTTTGGTCCATACTTTGGATCCCCTACTAATGGATAGCCAATATACTTCATATGCACACGAATTTGGTGCGTACGACCAGTTTCTAATTGACATGATACCAACGTATGATTTTTGAAATTTTCTAGAACATTGAAATGTGTCACAGCCGGTTTGCCGTCATCTTCTACTGCCATAGATTGACGATCATTCTTGTTACGTCCAATCGGCGCATCAATCGTTCCAAATTCGTGCGGAATATGACCATGTACCAGTGCTGTATATTTACGAGTCACCGTTTTTGCCATTAATTGTTCTACGAGCGCTCGATGCGCAACGTCATTTTTAGCAATCATTAACAAACCTGATGTGTCTTTATCAATACGATGCACAATCCCCGGGCGAATCTCGCCATTAATACCTGACAAATCTTTAATTTGATACATCAAACCATTAACAAGTGTTCCAGAATAGTGTCCTGCAGAAGGGTGCACCACCATACCTTTTGGCTTGTAAACAATTGCTACATCTTCATCTTCATAATAAATATCCAAGTTGAGATTTTCCGGTTGTATATCTGCCTCGATGACTTCTTTTTCTGTCACAACCACTTGATCGCCTAACTTAAGCTTATAGTTCGACTTGACTGCCTTATCATTGACCGCAACCAATCCTTCTTTGATCCAATCTTGAATTTGACTGCGCGACCAATCCGTATTGAAACTTGGCAATACTTTGTCAATACGCTGTAAATGATGTGATGCATCTTCTATTATAAATTGATGTTGTTCCATAAATTACACCTTTCTCTTATCATTTGTTTTATCTGTTAATAGGAGAATAACGAGCAGGCCTACGCCAATCGTCAAACTCGCATCTGCAATATTAAAAATTGGAAAATCATAGCCAAATATGAATGTATTCACAAAGTCTACTACTTCTCCATTTAATATACGATCTATAAAGTTACCAAATGCCCCTGCAAGCAATAAACTTATAGCAATCTGCATCAGCATATTATTCTTTGCCTCTTTAATATAAAAAACAACTAGTGCAATAATAATCACGATAGTAATCAAAATGAAAAAGCCCATCTGACCACTTAGAATCCCCCAAGCTGCACCATTATTACGATGTGAGGTAATCGATAAAAAGTTCGGTACAACTGTGAAAGACTCACCAATTGTCATTTTTGTCGCAACCACCCATTTTGTCAATTGATCTGCAATCAATACAGCAATAAATATAAAGAGCGACAATCCAATATAATAATGTCGTTTCATTTCAATAATCCTTTCCTTATGGATTCATTGCTTTATTATACCACTTGACATCAGAGAACGGTACTCAAGCTTCAAATTACTAATGCAGAAACAGCTTAAACGCAAATAGTTGTATATAACGCCACTATTCTTCACATATAATACGGTGCTTTCTGTTCATTAATTTTTATATCATTTTTTGGATAGCTTTTTCTGTTAATGTCCCCCACTATTAAACGCCTTTTTCTAACGACACAATATGTTATTAAATCATTCATCTATGCGTTTTTAACTGACCTTCAATTGAGCGCATAGTTAAAGATGAAAAGTCATCCTTCGAACATATTGTACATTGTTCAAAGGATGACCCGTTTTAATCACCTATTTAGTTATCGTCTTGCTTATACAAGTGTTTTAACGACTTGTTGACAGCGCGGACATAAATTTGTTAACTCGCCAACTGTATCTAGTTCTTCGCTATAATTCCAGCAACGTTCACACTTTTCACCATCAGCATGTGTGATTTCAATTGTCGCATGTTGATATGCCTGACCTGTTGGCGCCTCTACCACTTCAACTTGAGATACGATAAATAATTGATGCAAGTCAGAGAAATCATTTAAGAATGTAACCGTATCAAATGACTCACTCTTACCGATAACTACTTTTGCTTCTAAAGATTTACCGATAATTTTTTCATTACGCGCTGCTTCAAGTGCACGGTTCACATCGTCACGTAATGCCATAAATTGTGACCATTTATCGAGTAATTGTTGATCCACTTCTTGTGGTTTTGGCATGTCTGTTAAGTGAACACTTTCTACTGTTTCTTGTTCAATATGTGACCAAACTTCATCTGCTGTATGTGGAATGATTGGCGCAAGTAATTTTGTCATATTGACTAAGATTTCATATAGCACGGTTTGCATGCTGCGACGTTTATGCGCTGATTGTGCTTCGATATATAAAATATCTTTACCGTAATCTAAGTAGAAATTACTTAACTCAACATTGATAAAGTTTTGAACTTCTTGGTAAATATCAAGGTAGTCGTAGTTCTCAAAGTGTTCTAACGTACTATTTGTAAATTCACGTAAACGATTCAAGATGTAACGATCTACTTCTAACAAGTCACTTTCTGCCACTTTATCTGTTTCAGGGTTATAATCATTGACGTTACCAAGTAAGAAACGCAATGTGTTACGGATTTTACGATAAACATCTGACACTTGTTTTAAGATTTCATCAGAGATACGAACGTCTGCAAGATAATCAACTGAGCTTACCCATAAACGCGCAATGTCTGCACCTTTTTGTTTTACAACAGTTTCAGGCAAGATGGTATTTCCTAATGATTTACTCATTTTTTTACCTTCTCCGTCCATAACGAAACCATGTGATAACAACATCTTGTATGGTGATACGTTACGTGTTGCGACAGATGTTGTGATTGATGAGTTGAACCAACCACGATATTGGTCACTACCTTCCAAATATAAGTCCGCTGGGAAACTTAATTCCGGACGTGTTTCCAATACACCACGATGTGAAGAACCTGAATCAAACCAAACATCCATAATGTCTTCTTCTTTCGTGAAGATACCGTTTGGACTGCCTGGGTGTGTGAATCCTTCTGGTAATAAATCTTTCGCATCACGCTCGAACCAAACGTTAGATCCGTGTTCTTCAAATAAATCAGCCACGTGATACACCGTTTCTTTTGTCATGATGATATCGCCATTTTCAGCATAGAATACTGGTAGTGGGACGCCCCATACACGTTGACGTGAGATAACCCATTCTCCACGGTCACGGATCATGTTGTAAATACGTGTTTTACCCCAATCCACTTTGAATTTCGTTTGATCAATCGCATCTAAAATATCTTGACGTACTTTTGAGATTGACGCAAACCATTGTGGTGTGGCTCTGAAGATTACTGGTTTTTTCGTACGCCAGTCATGTGGATAACTGTGTGTAATAAAGTTCAGTTTTAATAAAGCACCTTTTTCTTTCAATAATTCTGTAATTTCTTTGTTAGCCGCATCGTAGAACATACCTGCGAATTGTCCTGCTTCTTCAGTGAAAACACCTTTCGCATCAACTGGGCTAATAACTTCTAAGTCGTATTTTTGTCCAACAATATAGTCATCTTCCCCGTGTCCAGGTGCTGTATGTACACAACCTGTACCAGCATCTGTTGTAACATGTTCACCGTTGATTACAAGTGATACACGATCGATAAATGGATGTTGTGCTTCTACATATTCAAGGTCTGAACCTTTCACTTCTTTTTCACGGACGATTGTTTCTTTATCCCAACCAAGTTGTTCAGCCACTTCGTCTACTAACGCTTCAGCCACGATATATTTCGTGCCATCAACATTCATTTGAACATATGTCAATTCCGGATGTACACTAATTGCAACGTTCGCTGGTAACGTCCAAGGTGTAGTCGTCCAGATAATAAATTTCGCATCTTCATCAACGATACCTTTCGCATCTTTCACATCAAATGCAACATAGATTGATGCTGAACGTTTATCATGATATTCGATTTCCGCTTCAGCCAATGATGATTCACTAGATGGTGACCAGTACACAGGCTTTTTCCCTTTATAGATTAAACCGCGGTCTGCCATTTCACCAAAGACACGGATTTGTGCTGCTTCGAATTCAGGTTTCAATGTGATATACGGATTATCAAAATCTCCATTTACTCCTAAACGACGGAAGTTGGCTTTTTGGTTTTCCACTTGCTCCATCGCAAACGCTTCACACATTTTACGGAATTCAGCGGTAGACATTTCTTTACGCTTCACACCTTTTTTCGTTAACGCTTGCTCGATTGGCAAACCGTGTGTATCCCAACCTGGTACATAAGGTGTATAGAAGCCTTGCATTGTTTTATAACGCACGATAAAATCTTTTAGAATTTTATTCAGTGCGTGTCCCATGTGAACATCACCATTCGCATATGGTGGCCCATCATGCAAAATGAAATGTGGGTTTCCTTCATTTTTCTCTAATAACTTGTGATATAAATCTTGTTCACGCCAAGTTTCTTGAATTTGTGGTTCTTTGTTTGGCAATCCTCCACGCATTGGAAATTTAGTTTTTGGCATTAATAACGTATCTTTGTACTCCATATCCCTATACACTCCTTTATACTAGAAAGAACTCTAAGCTCAACTAACAGGGACGGACATACCGCGGTACCACCCTGATTAACTCAGCTTAGAGTTCTCTCGTTAAAATATATAATATTAAAAAGTCAGTGATACAAGAAAAGGTCATCCACTAGGCTCGCACCATCCCTAGCTCGCTGAGGTCATCACTTATTTTTCTTGCTTGTCTGCCTCTTTTGATTCTGTTTTTTCTTCTTTTTCTGTCTCTTTCGATTGGTTTGATTTGTCAGCTTCTGTAATATCTTGTTGATTCAAATGTGCAAAGTTCTCTTCTGTTACTTGCTGTGCATCCAAATCATAGTTGAGCAAATAATCCCAATCGTCATTCTTCAATAAATCTAATTGCGCTTCAACTAACATTTTGAAACGAGAACGGAAAATTTTTGATTGACGTTTCATATCTTCTGTTTGGAACGCCATACGACGTGCTTTTTCAAGACTATCGTTCACAATGCGATCACCTTCAGCTTTTGCTTTAGCGATAATCACATCATGTTCCTTCTGCGCTGCTGCTTTCGTCTCATCTGCCGCGCGCTGTGCACTAACAAGCGCTTCACCAACTGACTTTTCAACTTCTTTGAACGATTGAATGTGTGCATCACGTTCAGCTAAAACTTGTTCAAGTTGCTTTTTATCTTCTTTCAGACGTTCAATCTCACGTGATAATTCACTCAAGTAAGATTCTACTTCTGTCGGTTCAAAACCATTCTTCATTCGTGTAAATGATTTATTTTTAATTTCGCTTGGTGTATAAGCCATTACAAGTGCCCTCCTCCATCATACACTATTTGAATAATGTTTGATAGGTTATTCTTAATTTATCTTTTTTTGTACGATTACCAATTGCAGTAATACGCGCTCTACCAAAACCTTGGATAGATAATAAATCGCCTTGTTCGAGCTGGTAATCTACAGCTTCTATCACAGTATGATTGACCTTAACACGTTTACGTATAATCAGTTCTTTCGCAATTGTACGTGATTTACGCACCATCTCTTTAAGTATCACATCGAGACGTAATGCGCTCACGGTCGCATCAATTGTTTGCCAGTATGCTTTAGATTGTACCATATCTTGGAGTGGAACGACATTGAGTTTGACTGCCGCGCCTTTAATCTTTGTTAATTCCATCATAATATAAGATTCTAGCTGATTTGTCAAAACAAACTGCGTGCGCTCACCCACAATAATATCACCAACTTGTTCTCTTTCAATCCCTAATGACATAATGGTACCGAGAATATGCGGGTGCTGTATTGTAACAAACTTCTCTGGATAATCAATCTCAATCAATGATAATTCAAAATCTGCTTCATCCGGTACATAGTAATCCGGTGCTATAATCGCACGACAACGCTCTGCATCCATCCCCCCATTAAAATGCACAGTTATTTCTGTAAAACTTCCCACAATCACTTCTAAAATATATTGACCACGTGGATCTAAGAAATTGGTTAATACCGGCGCATATTGTTCTGCTGCCATGCGCACTTTATCTAATAATGTATCAATCATAGGTTGTTCTTCCGCTCTAAAATGTTGGTAAATATCTATTTAAAACACCTCCTATCGATACAGGATAATGAAAAAACCCGCTATAAGACCATATACGTCTTAGAACGGGAAAGTTAACCACGCCTATCCGTAGCTACACGTCATCGTTTAATAAAAATGTCTAACAATCATATTGAATATCGCAACAATCCCTTGAGAAAATAAATTCAAGACGATAAATGCGACAATCGGTGACAAATCAATCATTCCAAGTGGTGGGATAAAGCGTCGGAAAGGTTCTAAAAATGGCTCATACACTTTTGCCATAAATTGTCCAACGACACTCTCACGTGCACCCGGTAACCATGACATAAAAATATATATAATCATCCCGATTGTGTAGATGCGTACGACAAACAGAATAAAATTCATAATCGTTGCTAATAATTCTACGCTCATAAAAGTCTCCTTATTCGTATTGTGTCTCCATTGATTCTATTTGATCTGTGATGCTCCCCGCTACTTCTACATTGTCAGGTGTGCATAAAAAAATATCTGCGCCGACACGCTGAATATCGCCACCAATCGCATAGACCGTACCACTTAGGAAGTCAATAATACGCTTCGCTGACACTTGATCAATACGTTGTAAATTCACGAGTGTTGCACGACGGTTTTTAAGTTCATCAGCAATATCTTGCGTGTCTGAAAATACACGTGGTTCAAATAAGCACATTTTCGAGCTGCCATTTTGCTCAACTTCTTGTGTCTGATTCATACTTACCACATTCCCTTGTCCTTGATAGTTCGCTTGTTGCGGTACTTGATATTGTCGCTCATTCTTCGGTGATTTCATACGTGTTGGTTGCTTTTTAGGAACAGATTGTAACGCACGTGGACGTTCAGATGCTTGCTTCGTCGCTTGTGGCGCTTCTGTTTGTTGTTTGCGCTCTTGCTGTGGTTCTTCTACAAATGTATCTTCTTCCTCTTCAATCGTGAAAAATCCGTTGAACAAATCTTTAATTGCCATGTGTTCACTCCTCTTTTCCTACTAGACGCGTGCCAATTCTTACAAATGTTGCGCCTTCTTCTGTTGCAAGTGCATAATCATTACTCATGCCCATTGATAACTCTGTACAAGGCGCATGCGATAGATTAAGCGCTTGAATCTCATCACGTTTATGTTTAAGTTGTTCAAAAATGGACTTCAAATATGTCTCGTCATCTGTATACGGTGCCATTGTCATCAAACCAACAACACGTATATGCTCGTATGCTTCAAGCATCTCAATAAATGACTGTACTTCATCCAATGCAATACCATGTTTCGAGGTTTCACCCGATACATTGACTTGGACAAAACACTTAATTTCATGTTCTGCACGTTTGTTAATCTCTTTAGCTAAACTTTTACGATCCAACGCATGCAAATAGTCTACTTCATTGATGACATCTTTGACTTTGCGCGACTGCAATGAACCGATAAAGTGCATTGTGACATCATCAGGAAGTGCCGCTTTCTTCTCTAAAAATCCTTCTAAGCGATTCTCTCCAAAATGACGCAGTCCAGCATCATAAGCCTCTTGAGCTCGCTCTATTGTAACATATTTTGTCACAGCAATCACGTTTGGCAATGACGATGAATGATTATCTGGCACATGAGCTGCCAGTGTCTTTTCAATCTCAGATAAGTTATCTTTAACAGTCATCTCCATTCAACTCCCTTTCACTTGATTGTGATATAAATGCAAGCATTCGACCTGTTTTCCCGCATTCTACACGATACGAGAAAAAGCGCTCTAATTCTTCAGAAGTTGCATGCAGCGTTGTATAAATATTTGCTTGTGGTATGCCATAATGCATACAAAGCAGTTCATTTGCGCGTTTCAAGTCAATACCGTGGCGATTGTCACCACGTGTCTCGATATAATCTGTGATTGCTATTGGGAGCTGCTTAAAGTGTGCGAGAATATCATCATTAATTTCATATGAATTAGATGTTGCCGGTCCAATAACAACGCATAAATCTGATAAGTCATGAGGAAACTGTCGAATCAATTCATACGCAATCTGTTGAACCGTTCCTCTCCAACCAGCATGTACCAATCCTATAAAGTGATGCTTCGGACTATAGAAATAAATCGGCACACAATCCGCATAACACATCGTTAAAACCGTGTCACTATCATGCGTATACATACCATCAACACCATATAGCACATCATCTGATAAAACATCAATATTTTTACCTCGATCATTGGCTGTCACTTCAACAACTTGATGACCGTGCGTTTGAATTGGAAAGACCCATTGCTCACGTGGTATACCGATTTCCCTCGCAAGTATTTGTTGATGCTGTGTAACATTGCTCATTTCATCATCAATATAACGCGCCATATTGAATGCACCTTTAGGATAGGCACTTTGTCCACCTTGTCGCGTCGTAAAGCCAAGGTTAATACCATCTGCCTTAGCTGGTTCATAGGATAAATGGTGTGGATATTGAACAAACGCTTCCATCGCACACACCCCCTTCATAAGTATCACATAACAACTGGTATCGCTCTCAAAATACAGTGAAATACGAAATGCTAGGACAATGAAATAATGACATTTGCCCTAGCACTTTCGTTGATTCAAGAAAAGCTGCTGTCTGACCAGCAATTTCTTATATTTATCCTAACGCTGAAGCTTAACGACGTGTTCTTCTTGAGCGTCTTTCTTCTCTGTTACGGATGAAGCTTGGAATGTCATCATCAGCAGTTGTGTGCGCACGACCACTATCTACTTCTTTATCTTGACTTGATGATGTCACACCGCCACCAAAACTTGACTCTTTCGATGCTGCTTGTGTTGCACTTGCACCAAATCCAGAGTGACCTTGTTTACGTGCTTGTGATGATGGTTTGTCTTCAAAACCAGTTGCGATAACTGTTACAACAATCTCATCTTGCAATTCTGGATTGATTACTGTACCGAAAATCATGTTAACATCTTCGTCAGCAGCATCCTGTACGATATCCGCTGCTTCTTGTGCTTCGAATAACGATAAAGACTCACCACCAGTGATGTTCATAAGTACGCCTTGTGCTCCCACGATAGACGTTTCAAGTAATGGTGATGAAATTGCTTTTTTCGCTGCTTCAACAGCACGGTTTTCACCTGAAGATACACCGATACCCATCAATGCTGAACCTTGGTTAGACATAATCGTTTTCACATCAGCAAAGTCTAAGTTCACTTCACCAGATACAGCGATTAAGTCAGAGATACCTTGAACACCTTGACGTAATACGTTATCTGCTTCTTTGAACGCTTCCATCATTGGTGTAGACTTATCAACAATATCTAATAAACGATCGTTAGGAATAACAATAAGTGTATCTACTGCTGCTTTCATAGATTCAACACCAGCCGCTGCTTGTGTTTGACGCTTACGTCCTTCAAAGCTAAATGGGCGTGTCACAACACCTACAGTTAAAGCACCCATTTCTTTTGCGATTTTGGCTACAACAGGCGCTGCACCTGTACCAGTACCGCCACCCATACCAGCTGTAACGAATACCATGTCTGCACCTTGGATTGCATCTTCAATTTGTTCACGTGATTCTTCAGCAGCTTTTTTACCAATCTCAGGGTTGGCACCAGCCCCTAAACCACGTGTTAATTTTTCACCGATTTGGATTTTAGACTCAGCTTTTGATAAGTTTAAAGCTTGACCGTCTGTATTAATTGCAATAAATTCAACGTTGTTCATACCGTGATCGATCATACGGTTAACAGCGTTGTTACCGCCACCACCGACACCGATGACTTTAAGTGTCGCCAAATGATTAAATCCTTGTTCAAATTCTAACATTTAATTTTCCTCCTAATCTTTGTAGCCAATCAATCAAACAGAGATTTCATAATTTTTTTAAATTTACTTTCTTCTTGCTTTGGTTCACCGTTTTCAGCGTCTGTGTTTTCTACATATGCGTCGCCACTTTCATAGTCTGCATACTGTTCTTGTGGCTGTTTTTTCGGTTTTCTCTTAAAGAATGACTCGAATCCACTTACTTTTGATTCTTGAGCTTTCGTGTCGTTTTCTATGACTTCTTCTTCAAATTCCTCGTTATCATGATTACTTATTGTAACATAATCTAACAATTCATCAAAAGCAATACTACTAGAAATCGTAGAAATCGCTGAAGAAAATTCCGGTTTGCGTACACCCATTTGTGAAGGCGTATGTATGCGTACTTTTTCACTCACCATATCTTGAAGTAATTCTTTCACACCTAACAGATTAGCTGAGCCACCAGTAACCACAAAACCACCATTGACTTTCTTTAAGTCAAGGTCTTCTAAAATGTCGAACACTGCAAAGAAAATATCTTCAACACGCGCTTCTATAACATCACTTAACTCTTTTTGTGTATATTGTGCGACTTCTTCTGAATCAAGCTGTTCTACAGTAAAGACATCTTGATCAGAAGCTGAATCATAAAATGCGTGACCATATTGTTGCTTAATCTTTTCTGCAGCATCATATGTTGTGTTCAAAAATTGTGCAATGTCGTCTGTAATATGACGTCCTGCCATCGACACAACATCCGCGTCAAATAACTCACCGCGTTCATAATAAGCAATTTGCGTTAAATCTTCACCAATATCAATGACACATGCGCCGAGTTCTCGCTCTGTCGGCGTCAAGATAGAACGGTAGTTGTATGAGTCAGAATACACATCCAATACATCTACACCGCTTGATTCGACACATTTAATCATATTAATAAGGATGGACTTATGAATTGCGATAACACCTGCATCCACTTGTAATGAATGACGTGCTACAAGCTCTTTGGGATCAGATACTTCGTTGTCATCATCTACTACAAAACGAATTGGAAAGACATTGATAACTTCCGTATCCGGTTCATCGTTTTTGCTACGAATCCCTTCTAAAACCGTTTCAATATGAGTTCCGTCGATTTCCGTATCTTGATGGAACTCAATCTTATTTGATTCATCGTATACTTCTGTACCAACAATCGGTAATTTCAAGAAAACTTCTTTAATATCTATGCCTGAGGCGATAGAGGCTTTTTTTATCGTATCCTTAATCGCTTGTTTGGCAATATCGAAATCATCAATCAAACCATTTTTTATTCCACTTGTGTAGGTTTGCCCTGTACCTATCACATTAATTCCGTTATGAAATTTTTCACCAACAATCGCTTTCACGCTTGATGAGCCGATATCTACACTAACATAATAATGCTCTTCCATAGATAGGCACCTCCTGACAGTTGTTTACATATTTACACTATTATAAGTTTACAATAACACTCTACTAATGTGAACTATAAACCTGTTGATTTTCCAACTTTTTTATTCATCATAAAAACTTCTAAACGTCACATTTCTAAAAGGATTCTCTATGTTCTAGAACCCCTGCATTCATAAAAATTAATGTACAGTAACCAAATTGATTAACACAACGAAAGTTTTTTAGAAAATGTAAGCCTTCGCACGCCTATCATTTTGAACAACATCACCGAATCAATCGAGCATGCAAAAACATCTTTTATCATGTTATTAATCAATGATAGTGATGATTCAATACATCATTTGCTTTATGATTCATCTTCCTCTTGCTCTTTAATCTTATTCAATGCATTTTGTAACTCATCTTTCGCTTCATCTTCTTGTTGTGTCTTACTTACAACTTGTTGTGAACTTGCTGAACTATTGCTATTTTTATTAAGATTTTTATATGGTATAAAAGTAGCACCCACGGACAAGTCAATAAAGCCTGACTGCTTCAAGTTCCCAGACTCATCTTTTTCCAATGCTTGGGACATGCTAGGATAATATTTCAACTTATTCGCAATTGTTTTGGTATTGCCAAGTACTTCAATACCATCTCGCATATACAGACGAATGAGATGTGGTTGATTTTTCTTTGGTTCATAAACAATTTCTGATATTTGTGCTCTTATCGTTCGACTCATCTTTCCTAATGCTTCGACTAACTTTTGCTTTTCTGTCCCTTTGAAGCCTTCGAGATATGGTGCTTCATTCGGTATAGGTTCCTTAAAGTTTGTGAGTATTTCACCATTTTCGATGATAGGTACTTCTTTTCCTTTTACAGTCATAATACCGATAATCTCATGCTCTTTAATTTTAACATGTAATGAATTAAAGAGTCCTTTTTGAATCTCGACATTTTTGACAAGCGCATGCTGTTGCTTAATGCGCGCTTCTGCTGCACTGCTATCATATGAGTAAACCCTTGTGTCCTTGGTAATATTAAGCTCTTTTTTGACAGAATCTGTTGCTACATAATGATTACCACTCACTGAGACTTGTTTCACAATACTAACAGGCGTATACATATATGCCAATATTAAGATGACAAGCAATACAAGACCTAAAACAACCCCAAGCTGTATGCGTCGTCGCTTTTTTAGTTGGCGTAAGCGTTGCTCTTTAAGAAACATATTATCAATTTTAGGGATCTGTTCTGACATTCAATTCACATCCTTAGTGTGATGGTAAATGATTGCGATAAGCCGAGATAAACATATCACCACGCTGTTCAAATGTATCATATTGATCCCAACTTGCGCAGGCTGGAGACAATAATACGACATCATTCGGCTCGATGACTTCTTGTATCTTATCAACTGCATCAACGACATCAACTGCACGAATAACCAACTTGCCCTGACTCTCGCCTAGCTTGACGAACTTGTCTTGTGTCTCACCAAAAACCACCATAACACGCACATTTGTCATATATGGGATTAAGTCATCAAACCCGTTCCCACGATCGAGTCCACCACACAGCCAGATGATGGGCTGTTTGAAAGACTTCAATGCAAATTGAGTTGCTAATGTGTTAGTTGCTTTTGAATCATTGTAATATTTATTTGTTTTATTATTCCCAACGTATTGCAGACGATGTGAAATACCCGAGAATGATGTTAACGATTGCACAATCGCACTGACTGATACACCCGCCAAAATAGCTGCCATCGTCGCTGCTAAAATATTTTCTAAGTTATGTGTCCCTGGCAAGACAATATCATCCAAATGTATAAGGTGTATGCCCTTATAGACGATATAATCATTTTCAACATAAATACCATCAACCACATGATCCGTTGAAAAATATAAAATTTTCGCCTTGATATGAGACGGATCAATCAGATGGCGTTGTTGATAATTGAAAATCAAATAATCACTTTCTGTTTGATTTTGGAAGATGCGTTTTTTAGCATTTTGATATTCTTCTAATGTGCCATGGTAATCGATGTGCGCTTCATAAATATTCGTCACAATCGCAATATGTGGACGATAATGTTTAATGCCTAATAATTGGAATGATGACAATTCCGTCACCAAATATTCATCCGCTTTTACATCTTGGGCGACTTTTGAAGCAACATAACCAATGTTTCCAGCTAAGTGCCCTGTTTCTCGACTTTTATTAAACATATCTCCGAGCAGTGATGTCACTGTTGTTTTACCATTCGTTCCTGTAATTCCAATAATAGGTGCTTCAGATATCAAATAACTCAGTTCGACTTCGGTTAAAATCTGTAAACCTTTGGCCTTCGCTTCTTGCAATAAAGGAACGCTGTATGGGATTCCTGGATTTTTAACAATTACAGGGTTTTCGTCTAATAATGCGAGAGGGTGTGACCCACTGACAACATTCACACCTAATGCTTCTAAATCTTTTGCATGTGGATCCTGTGACAAATCCTTGCCGTCGTTCACCGTGACATCTGCGCCTAGACGATGCAACAATTTCCCAGCTTCATAGCCGCTTTTCGCCATGCCTAGCACGAGTACTTTTTTCCCCTTTAATCCCGTATAGTTTATCAATTAGCTCACTCCAATCCACAGACCGATAAGACCTGTTATCAAACCAACTGACCAGAATACTGTAACAACCTTCCACTCACTCCAACCCACAAGCTCAAAGTGGTGATGTAAAGGGCTCATTTTAAAAACACGCTTACCAGTTAGTTTAAATGATGTTACTTGAATCATAACAGATAGTGTTTCAATGACAAATACCAATCCAATCAATAATAGTGATAATTCCTGATTTAACATGATGGAGACTGTCGCAAAAATACCACCGAGTGCCAAGCTTCCTGTATCGCCCATAAATACTTTAGCTGGGTTAAGATTATAAGGAAGGAATCCAGCAAGTGCAGCAACCATAATGATACAGAACACCCCAATAGCCGGTTGTGCCAATACGAAACTCATAATTGCATACATTGTAAAACCTATTATCGACAACCCTGTCGCAAGTCCATCAAGACCATCTGTTAAATTCACTGCATTCGAAAAACCTACTTGCCAAAAAATAATAAAAATGACGTATGCGAATGACAGCGGTATAACAGCATTCGTAAATGGTATGTTGATATCAGTTGAAAAATCAAATGCATTGAAACCTTTTGCTACAATAAAGAATACTAGGGCTATCACAATTTGCGCCACAAATTTCTGCTTACTGGTTAAACCTTGGTTATTCTTTTTAACGACAATAATATAATCATCAATAAAGCCAATCAAACCAAATCCAATTGTTACAAAGAGCAATAATAGTAAAGGACTTGCTGGTTGAACAAATAGGCTTGCAATAATCGTTGTAACAATTGCACCAATCAAAAATGCTAATCCTCCCATTGTTGGTGTCCCAGTCTTTTTCATATGACTTTGCGGTCCCTCTTCACGAATGCTTTGTCCAAACTTCATACGTTTTAAAGTCGGAATTAGAATTGGAACTAAAACTGCTGTGATAATAAATGCAATAACTGCGCTAATGATTCCCATGATAGTCTCCTTTATATATTATTTGTCATGTTTACTAATGTCATTTGCTGTATAACTTCGAATTGATTTATCTCAATAAATTTAAAGCGTTCATAATAAAAGTCACTTGGTTAACAATTGACCAGAACCGAAACAAGCATCTTATGTTATAAAAATTTCCGTTGGCTCACCCAGACAATATTAGAATGCAGCTGTGAGAGAAGCGCTTTTTAAGCTTATCAAATCCGGACAGCAATTGATTAGATATGCGACGGTACTTTCATTTTGTCACATATCTAACCATCGTTGCAGGGATATTTACAATTTTTTAGTGGTGCCAAGTTCTGTTAAAAAGCCTGACAGCAGAAGGAGAAAAGCTAATTCAAGCTAATCACCTACTGACTTCTACTCTACACTTCTTATTTTGGATAGCACTTTTATTAACACCTCAGCTCCAGTCAAACGTACCAAGTAACCACAATGTTCATTTACATCATAACTATGCGGTTGTTTATGATTCCTCTTTAGACTTAAGCTCAACTGTAATTGCCGTCTTCTTATCGATTGGCGATTGGGCGACTTGAGATTGCGAGTGTACAAATCCACTGCCTTTCACTTTAACAGTGATACCCGTAAGCGATTCGAATGCAATGATATCATCGCGTGTCCATCCCGTCATATCAGGCATTGTAAGATCGCCATTCGTTAATAATAATACATGACTATGCGTTAACAATCTTGTACTAGATGTTGGACTTTGACTCACCACTTTGTTTCCTTGTCCAATGACAACCGGTATCAGTGACTGTTCCTCCAAAGTTTGTTGTGCTTTTTCAACAGTTTTACCTGTCACATCAGGCACTTTATTAATCGTCACTTTATCTTTGATTTCGTCACCACCGACATTCAAATACTGCAAGGTATTCTTCATAATCGGCACAAACGCTTTACTCACACTTAGCTCATACGCTTCTTGATCTCGCTTCTGTGCCAGACTCATCCCCGCATAAACAACTACACGTGGATTCTTGCTCGGTGCATGCCCTATGAAACTTGAAAAATAAGGATTCGCACCTTTTACGTAGCCTCCGTTTTCTGGATCTGCTACTTGAGCTGTACCTGTTTTCCCACCAACTCGATAGCCATCCACTCTAAAACTTGTCGCGTGGCTATTTTTACTATTTACAACCTTATCCAGCTCGTCAAGTACTTTTTTGGCAGTCTCATTTGTGATAGGTTTTCCAGCAACTTCACGCTTACCCTTATAATATGTGTCTTCTGATACAGGGTTCATTACCGATTCTACAAAATAAGGTCTTACCATTTCACCTTTGTTAAAAAATGCTGATTGTGCTTGGAGCATTTGCGCAGGTGTAACAGTTGTTGATTGCCCGAAAGCACTTGTTTTTTGCATCAGTTCATTTTCCCAAGCAATATTACCGCTTTGTTCTCCATCAAACATACTACCCGTTGATTTGCCAAAACCGAACTTCTCATACCAAGATTGCATCTTATCTGCACCGACGAGGTCTTGCAGTTTCATCATTAATGTATTAGATGAATAAGTAAAACCTAAGCTCATTGGAATCTTGCCCCAACCTTCTTTGTTCCAGTCATAAATACGTGAACCTTGTATATCACGATAGCCCGACTCGTACTTTTCATTCGGTTTAAAAACACCTTCTTGAATCGCAGCTGCGAGCCCATATGTTTTAAAAGTTGAGCCTGGTTCATACAAGTTTTGATAGAGATCATTCGCCCATTTTTTCCCGAAGTCTTCACCCGTTTCGGGATTGAAAGTAGGACGTTGACTATATGCCAAAATCTCACCTGTTTTAGCATCCATCACAACTGCAAATAGGTCTTTAGGCTCATAGCGCTCAACCATTTTATCCAGCGCCTCTTCTACAAACACTTGAATGTTGGAATCAATGGTTAAATGCACATCGTCTCCGCGCTTAGGTGCCACTTCATTTTTCGAATTTGGTATAATGTAGCCCCAAATATCTCTCGTATAAGATGCATGTCCTTTTTCTCCAGACAGATAACTGTCAAAGATTTTTTCAACACCTAATGCACCTTTGAGCTCACCTGTATCGGGATCTTTTTGTGCCATACCAATGAGATGTGATGCAAAATTGCCATTTGGATAAAAGCGTTGGACTTCTGGATACAATGTGATACCCGGAAGCTTCATATTTTCAATTTTTTCTTTATCATGATACGTCAAATTTTGACCCGCTTTGCCAAACTCAACTTGGAAAGCTTTTTTTGTTTTCAGTCGTTTTTCAATATCTTTTTCTGACTTATCAATGACTTTCGCCAGTTGCTTTGCGGTTTTCTTGACATCCACAACATGTCTAGGCTCTTTAGAATCCTCACTTGCACGTTTATCAATAACAGCTACTAAACGGAAACGATCGACATCTTCAGCAAGTATTTTTCCATTGCGATCATATATTTTCCCACGCTCTGCCGATTGATCTAACTGCGACAAATATTTTTGATTCGCACGCATGATAAGGTCTTCACCCGATGAATGTCCAGATAACATGACATAACCATACCTTAAAACCAATGAAAAAAAGAGCAGCCCGAGTACACATGTCAGGAGGACTGCTCCTAGTTTATTTTTTTTAATTTTTATTTTTCGTTTCGCCATCTGTACGCACTACCTTTACATTCTCATTCTTTAGACTCATGCCTTGTTTCTGAGCTTTGTCATAGATACGTTGATAAGAAGCATTTTTCATTGTTTCAGATTTTAACGCGCTATTCTGACTTGATTGTTGTTCAATTTTTTGTTCTAAATCCGCAATTTTTCCTCTTGTGTCGTAAGCGTCCATCTTTAAAGACAACATATAAATACTCATTGCAGCAATAATTGCAATTAATGATATGTATAGTAGCTTTTCAAAGCGTGTAAATTTTACAACAACTTGTTTCTTTACAGTTTTATGTTTAGGGTTACTTTGTGGTTCTACCGTCTGCTGTTGGTATGGTTCGTATATTCTTTCTACAGCCATAGTTATCTCGCATCTCCTTTATTTTAGTACTTCGGCGACTCGAAGTTTTGCACTTCTCGCACGATTGTTATCTTCCAAATCTACATCACTTGCAACAATAGGTTTACGATTCACACGTTTCAATTTAGGTGTATAAGCTTCTGGAAGTACGGGTAAGCCTCTCGGAACTTCTGGACCTTTTTCATACTCTTGAAACATCTGCTTGCACAAGCGATCTTCTAAAGAGTGGAACGTTATCACTGAGATACGCCCGCCCACTTTCACACGTTCAATCGCTTGCTCTAACGAATCTTCAAATGCTGCCAACTCGTCATTCACTGCAATGCGTATCGCTTGGAAAACGCGTTTCGCAGGGTGTCCACCTTTACGTCTGGCTTTTGCCGGGATGCCTTCTTTAATACACTCGACAAGTTCTAACGTGGTCGTAATAGGTTGCATTTCTCGTCTTGCTTCTATTTTGCGCGCAACTTGTTTTGAAAACTTCTCTTCACCATAGCGAAAAAAGATTTTAACCAGGTCTTCATATGACCACTCATTCACTACTTCATACGCTGATAACGCTTGTGTTTGATCCATTCTCATATCAAGCTTTGCATCATGATGATAACTAAAGCCTCTTTCAGGCACATCAAGTTGTGGACTTGAAACACCTAAGTCATATAATATACCGTCGACTTTATCGATACCTAAATCATCCAAAATCTGATTCAAGTGTCTAAAATTACTATGAACAAAAGTGACTTTATGCAAGTCATCACGCAGCTTTTCTTTTGCATGTTCAATCGCTGTTGTATCTTGATCAATCGCAATCAAGCGCCCTTGATCTGACAGCTGACTTAGAAGGTATTGCGAATGTCCAGCGCCACCAAGTGTACAGTCAACATAGACACCATCTTCTTTAATATTCAGTTGATCGACTGTCTCTTGTAGTAAAACGCTAATATGATGAAACACACCAAAACCTCCGATATATTAAAAATCAAAATCAATTAAATCTTCTGCTATCTCTTCAAAACTCTCTTCAGATTCATCGTAGAAATCATTCCATGTTGCACGATCCCAAATCTCAATGCGGTTAGAAACACCGATAACCGTACATTCTTTATCAAGATTGGCATATTCACGCAACTTTGCCGGAATATTAATACGTCCTTGTTTGTCAATCTCCACTTCAACGGCACCCGAGAAAAACATACGCATAAATTTACGCGCATCACGTTTAGTCATAGGTAAGGCTTTCATTTTGTCTTCTATCGTCTGCCATTCTTCAAGTGTGTAACCGAACAAACATTTATCAAGGCCTCGTGTGATAATGAAACGTTCATTCAAGTCATAACGAAACTTAGACGGAACAATCATTCGTCCTTTTACATCAAGCTTATTTTCATATTCGCCCATGAACATTTCTTCTCACCTCACCTTATTTATAATTTACCACATCTCACCACTATCCTCCACTAATTCTGTAAAAATAAGCGAAATTTATCAAAAAAACGAAAAAAGAGGATCATCCGCATAAAGCGAATCATCCTCAAATCGTTGATATGTCTATAGTTTCACGATAATTTGATCAAAAGTGTAGTGAAGTGGAGGGAAAGTGGTGGATGCATACATATCCACCCCATTTTCGTTGAGTAATTGCAATGGATTCCACACGCGCTCTTGAAGTCCTTCCATCGGGTGAAGCGTCCCTTCTAAAACTTTAAAGTGGCGCATACTAATCGCATTTTCACGTGCAATATTATTGAGATAACGCGTTTTTAAATAGTTATATTGATACATTTGAATACTGTGATTTTTCTTTAACAGATTTCGGTTATCTTCTGACTCTGACATTTCTTGAGTCAACGTCTCATAAAATGCTTCTTGTTGGCGCTTCATTGTTTCGATTTGTTCTAACGCAACATCTGATGCCAATGCACGGATAAAACGTTGTCGAGCTGGTTCCGTTCCTGTCGCAATAACCCCTTCAAGTGAAAGCGCATATTTCTCTAATAACTTTTCAACTTGTTCAGATACATATGTAATGCGCATACGTGGTAATACGATTGGCATTTCAATATCAAACAGACGGAAAACCTCCCCCAACTCTGCCCAATATTTAATTTCACTCGGCCCACCGACAAAAGCAACCGTATTAAATAACCACTCCTGCATTAATGGGCGTGTCACAACATTATTCGAAAAGCGTTCTGGTGCTGATTCAACAAGTGCTAACAATGCCTCTTGTGTATACACCTTATCACTCTTACTGATGCGATATGCCCCCTCCTCATATTTGAGTAGTTGACGTTGGTCATTTTCATGCAAAAATAAATGCACATTCGTATTGGTCAATATCATATCCTTAAGTCCAGCTGCAGTCGTTTGCTTTTGCACATTACGGAATGCGTCATCCACCGCTTCATGTTGTTTGATTAACTGATGTAACATTGGCTTCTCAATCGCTCTTAACGCCTCATACTGCGCATCAATTAATAAAATACCTTGTTCTCCAAAACAGCGTTGAACAATGCACTTGAAACAATCCACCCAAGTTGTCGATTGTTCAATCATACGTTCTATTTCAGCAAACAGCGATTTAGAGTGTGATGTTTCGGGCAACGTTTCAAAAAAGTGCACCAATACTTTGCGTAACGCCTCTTTATCTGGAACATAACGTGATACTGTTGTTTCTGGTGGTGTCATCGTATGATATTTCACCTTATTCAATTGACCGGTACGTTGATTCATCGTGTATGTATGATTCACTTCGTCAAAGTCATGATCCTCCCCAGCAATCCAAAATACCGGTACAACACGTTGATTGTATTCTGCAGACAATTCATTCGCCTTCGTTATAATGGATAATATTTTATGAAATGTATAAAGTGGCCCTGTGAACAACCCTGCCTGTTGACCACCAATCACGACTTTCGCACCTTCCGATAAGGCTTTGATATTCTCTTGTTGGGTGTCTGTGAGCACTAAATCTGACATATAATCACGAATCACAGAGGCAACGGCAGCCTCTCTCCCATTGTTCTGATGCGCCATACGTTGGTCATAACTGTCAGATTGATTTGGATCATACGTATAAAACTGTAGAATTTGCGCATCGTGATTCGTATAGTCTTTAATAAACGAGTCTGATTCATTAATCGTGATATTTAAACACTTCATGCTCATTTCTCCTTAACTAGTATTCGTTATCAGTATAAAGGTTGCATTCACATCTGACAATTTTACGGCTTACTTCAATAACTTTCAGAATTGCGTTATAATAGAGTAAACAGAACAAAGGGGGCGATCACATGGCAAAAGTAATACACCTCGATATCAATTATAAAACAGAGGAATTATTCGAAGCATTCCGCAAAGATTTCGGAAACAAGGACTTATACTTAGTTGATGAGCTTCATGGAGAAATGATTGATGCAAGCTCAGACTCTCCGTTCTATGGCATCTATGTAGGGGAAAAGATTGTTGCGCGTATGGCACTGTATCGTAAAGGGGAAGTAGAAGAAACATATTTTCCAGACTTCGATGATTACTTAGTCGTTTGGAAATTAGAAGTGCTTGAACCCTATTGGAACAGGGGATACGGTTCAGCGTTGCTTGAATATGCAAAATCACTTGGACATCCTATTAAAGCAATTGCCCGTTTCGAATCAAAAGGCTTCTTCATAAAAAATGGCTTTGAAGACTTGGAAGCTAAAAATGATGATGGTCACGATATTTTGGTATGGGCACCAGAAAATAAATAATTCAATAATGCCACATGACACGTGTGTTCTATCGGTCATGTGGCATCGTTTTATAGCCAACCTTGCTCCGTCGCTTTGCGCCACGCATCAAAACGATTCTCCGCATGCAGCTTTTCGATAATGATAGACGTATAATTTCGAATTGTTCCATCTGACAGATAAAGTGTTTCAGCAATCTCTTTACTCGTGAGCCCTTTGCCTATTTCTTTCAACACAAGTTGCTCCTTCACTGTCAGTGGATTTTTGTATTGTAAAAGTGACGTCATCAACGACTCACTATATTCTTTTTCTCCAACCATTACACGTTTAATGGTTCTCACCAAATCATCAACAGAGCGCTCTTTTAAGACATAAGCGTCCACATCATTGGCAACAGCACGTTCAAAGTAACCTGGCCGTTTAAAGGTTGTTACAATAATAACTTTAGTAGATAAACCTGCATCTTTAATGGCTTTCAACACTTGAAGTCCTGATTTTTTCGGCATTTCAACATCTAAGATTGCGACATCCGGTTGCTGATCACGAATAACTTGTAGCGCCATCTCCCCGTCCGCAACATCTGCTAATACTGAAATATCATCGTGCAGTGTGAATATTTGAACCATCGCATTGCGCAACATCTCTTGGTCTTCTGCCACTACTATTGAAATCATTAGCCATCAGCCTTTCTAGAAAATGTAATCATTAGTAATAATCCTTGCTCTAAACTTTCAACATTGAGCGTCCCATCTAATGTGCGCACACGCTGACGAATACTTTGAAAATCTTTATCTGTCACTTCTGTCATGCCAATCCCGTCGTCCTGTAATGTTAAAGTCATCTTATCATCTTTTTCATCAATACGTCCGATAACATTCGTTGCTTGAGCATGTTTAATAATATTGTTAACCATTTCTCGCAGTACCATCGCCAGAGTTGCTTGCTTCGTCGGACTCAATATTTCCGTACGTTCGGCACCTTTAAACGCAAATACAATATTGGCATGATTCAAAAGCATCTCCATTGAACGCACTTCATCAACAAACGATTGCAGTTTCACATCTTCCACTATCCCACGCACTTTGACAATTGCATCTCGTGATAACTGGTTGATGCTTTCTACTTCCGTCTTGGCTTGATCTATACGTTCATTTTCCAGTAACTTTGCTGCCAATTCAGATTTAATACTAAGACTCGCAAAAATATGTCCAAGTGAATCATGTAAATCTTGGCTAATACGCGCCCTTTCATTTTCTGCAATAAGCATATTAATATATTCATTTTTCTTCAGTATTTCATTTTCTAACTGATGTTGTTTAACGTTACTCACATTGGCTATCGTCATACCTAACAGGATAATCAACATTGGTAACATCACAATCACTAATTCTGGATATTTGATTGTTTCAATAATAACCGACAGTACCATGCTCAACATATATAGACGTATTTCGAATGATTTAAATGTTGCATGAAAGACGAAGGGTAAAATATATGCTGAATAAAAATAAAAGTAAAAAAAGTAGCCGCCAAAATAGAAAATAAAATAAGTAATCCCTACATAATGCATAATCAAAATGAATCGTTGTAATATCAGGCGTTTAGACAAATCAATAAAGCACATCCATATATAACCTACAATAAATTGAACCGTCATAATAATACCTAACCACAACGCACCTTGATACTGTTCTGTTATCAAAGCAATAATTGGAAAAAGACAGTACAAGATGTTAACAGCTGCCATCTGATTTTGCTTGATTTTTTCTAATATCACGTTTAAATCACTTCCGTCTTTTTACGAATGACATACGTTATTGTTAAAAATAGTATAGCGTATGCCACTAAAACATAACAAGACGAGATATGAATGCCATCACTTGTTGTATAGGAAAATGCCAATTCTTTAATGTGATAGGTTGGCGTCACATAAGCAATTTGCTTCAACCAGCTTGGGAACGTACTCACGGGAAACCATAATCCACCTAGCATTGCGAGTCCTAAATATAAAATGTTAGCAATCGCACTTGTATTTTGTAAGTCATTCATCTGCGACAGTAAAATACCCAGTGATAATAATGAACTTGCCCCTAACCATAAGAAAACACCTGATAAGAGCCATTCATCTATAGACATTGAGACACCTTTATAGATTGCACCTGTTAGATAAAGTAAAACAATTGCTAAACAGAATAAAAACATGATTTTTAGCGTTTTGCACATATAATAATGAAATAGGGATAAAGGTGTTTTAACAAGGTTTTTAACCCATCCATGTTGTTTATCGCTTATCAATTCAAGTGGGAACGTTAAAATACAAAAACTAATCAAACTATAGGTTGCCATACTGAACATATATTCCTTATTAAATATTTCTTGATCAGCTGGAGGCAGTTTAATCATGGATGTAAACAAGATATAGAATATCATTGGCAACCCGATAGATAACACGGTATAAGATTTTCTTCTCGTTAACATTAAAAACTCATATTTCAAATATGCCCAAAACATCATGCGTCAACCCCTTCTCTATTGTGTGAAAACAACGCTTCTAATAAAGATGATTTTGTGATTTCAATTTGATTGAGATCCACTTCTCGTTGAATCAACCATTGAATAACCGGCTGTACATCTTGTGTAACAACAGTATAGCCATCACCCTGTCTATTCACAGATTTGACAGCATCTAATTCTTGTATTTGTGCAACCATATCATCACCCAAAAGCGGTAATTGGATACGCGTGTTCGTCTCTTGATAACGAATCTCTTGTGGCGTATTATCCGCTACTAAACGTCCTTGATTCAGGACAACCACACGATCTGCCATCCGCTCTACTTCTTCTATATAATGCGATGTATAAAAAATCGTAACCCCTTGACGCTTCATGCGTGTAATGAGTTGCCAAAAATGTTGCCGCGTCTCCGTATCCATTGCACTCGTTGGTTCATCCAATACAACCCATTGTGGCTTTCCAATGATTGAAAGTGCAAAATCTAATATTCTAGCCTCTCCACCAGATAATTTAGATGCGTATTGATTTAACTTCTGTCCATCAAATCCTGTGACTTCTTTAAATTCTTCTAGTGTCATACACTCTTTATAAAACGCCCTATACAAATTGAATAATTCTTTAACTTTCACTAGCTCTGGAAAAGCCGTTTTCTGATATAAAATACCAATTTGTTGCTTATCTAATAATTCCTGTTGATTGTTTATCTTGCCAGCATTCGGGTGACGATTACCAATCATAATGTCAATTAATGTCGACTTCCCTGCGCCATTAGGTCCGATCAATGCTACACATTGACTTTCATGCAGTTGAAAAGACACATCTTCTAACACTTTTTTCTTACCATATACTTTCGTCACATTTTGTATTTCAATCATACATTTCACCTGCTCTCACCTTGTTGTAACAAGTGTATCTCGTTCATTCGTTTCGACATAGTCCCATTTGTCATAACTTCGATGTGACAAATGTCATAAAGTCGTTTACAAAAATAATTGTCGTTTCCTTTTCAAGGTGCTATAGTAACATCAAAAAAGAAGAGAGGCGCAGAAATGGCTTTCTTTAAACAACCAATTCGTTTATATATGAGTTTGTTTTTAGCAACTACATTGATAGGGACGCTCTTGTTATCACTTCCCTTTACAGGACGTAAGCCCATTACTTTAATCGACGCCATGTACGTCGCAACAAGTGCATTTACTGTGACAGGTTTATCGACTGTTGATGTCTCTACACAATTCAATATTTGGGGCGATGTCGTGATTATGTTACTGATACAAATTGGCGGCATGGGCATTGTGACCGTCTCTATGTTGTTATTAATCATGACCCAACGCCATATCAGTTATAAAAATAATGAACTATTAAAATTTCAATTTAACATCGAACATCTGGGGGCTTTTCATCACTTACTTGCACTCGTTTTTTATTTTACAGTCATTTTTGAGACGCTTGGTACAGCATTGCTCGCTCTAGAGTTTGTACCTGCATTCGGTTGGTCTAAAGGACTGTTTATTAGCATGTTCACTGCCGTCTCTGCATTTAACAACGCTGGCTTTTCACTTTTCCCAGATAACTTGATGCACTATGTGAATCATCCAGCTGTTAATATTGTGGTTGCATTTTTAATTATTATGGGTGGTATTGGTTATGTCGTACTCTATGACCTCATCACAACACGAAAACTTAAAAAGTTGCAATTACACAGTAAAGTCACATTAATAATGACTACATTACTGTTAATTGTCGGTACGCTATTTTATTTTGTATTAGAAAGTCATCATTCACTCAAAGGCATGTCGATAGGCAATCAGTGGCTCGCTGCCTTTTTTCAAGCTACCAGCGCAAGAACAGCAGGTTTTAACACTGTTGATATGCACCTTTTATCACCAAGCACCATGATATTTATGATGTGTCTCATGTTTATCGGAGCAGGACCTATTAGTGCGGCCGGTGGAATTAAAGTAACAACTTTTGCCGTTGTTGTTTTATTTATTTCCAACACATTGCGTGGTAACCAATATATACGATTACTTAATCATTCAATTGATATGAAACAAGCACATAAAGCCTTGGCAATTACGTTATCTGCTATCGGTTTCGTCGTTACGATTATTTTTAGCTTTAGTATTGTAGAGCCTAACTTGTCACTACCAGATGTTGCCTTTGAAGTCGTTTCAGCATTTGGTACCGTGGGTCTATCAACAGGCATCTCTACAAGCTATGGAACACTAGGCAAAATATGTATTATCATCACAATGATTGTCGGGAAAATAGGCATCTTAACTTTGCTCACAATTTTTCAAAAACAGACAACGCCACATGCACGTTATCATTACTCAAAAGGACAATTATTCTTGTAAGTCTCATCAAAAACGACCACAAACACTTCATAGCACAAAACTATGAGTGTTGTGGTCGTTTTTAAATATCATCACGATATTTGAAATTCATGTATAACATCGTAAACATTATTCCAAGAAATCCCCTTCATTATCGCTAACCCAAAGTGCCTTGTATGACTTACGACAGTCACAATCGTCACTGTAGGAAAAGCGCCAAAGAATATAAATTGAAATTTCCTTTTCCACTAAATGATGCAACACGAATCTCTTGACTAATATCAGGATAATTTTTAGCTGATTCTACTTTTGAAATCATCCATAAGGTTCTAATAAAATCTCCAGTATCATTAATCCCTATTTTTGACTTATCTTGATTCCTCTTTTCCAATTTCAGTACTATAAATATATGCGTGTTAACTATGAAAACAATGATTCGTTATTATTGAAGGTCCTATCATTTATATTTTTTACCGTTACACTATGTACTGATACAAACAAAAAAGCTAGAGCACATCATTTAATGCAACCCTAGCTCATGATTTATATAGTTAAAGGGAGACTATCCGAAAAATCCTGAAATAAAATCAATGCCTTGTGCTACAACTTTGACAATGCCTGTTCCCATTGTTATCCAGTCTTGATCTAATCCTGCTTGAACCGTATCCTTAATTGCATTAATAATTTCTGACATATTGATGTACACTCCTATAAGTAAGATTATTTCAAAACCAAATTATTATGTATGATGACTTCATTTTGTTAACTACACTATAACTTATATTGTTAGTGGTATGCGGAATCATTCTTAACTCAACATATTTCATGCCTAACTGTATGCTATACATACCACGTTTACAGTTATGATGCCTGACTGTTAAAAAACGTAAAATAATAAAGTAGTGAAGTTTTCTGTCATTACAGATTGCTTCACTACTCATCTTTATATATTTGATTACTTAGGTCGTTTCCCTACTAAAAATAATGTCAAAAACGAAGACGTAATACCTACAAGCACACCATAGATGATTTGGTATAAAAAGGTATCGGGAAATGGGACAATATACCTTGTTGTCGTAAAAGCAAGCATAAATATAATACCAAATTTGATAGCGTAAAGTAGTCTATCCATCATAATCCCCCTTATTGATAGTTACTTAGAAAGAGACTTACATAATTTTTATTACCTACACCATACATTATTTTATGAATGCATCGGAAAAACTTCCTTAACTCATCATATTTCATTCCTAACTGGTTTTTAATGACCATTCCTAACAGTTACGCTGCCAATCTGTATTAAAAAATAGCACATTACAAGAAAGTCTTCATATTATTTTCTATGATGATTAACACTTAGGCGTTCCAAACTGTCAAAGTTTATCACATTTTTAACAGTTATGACATCAAAATAAGATGTTACGCAAAATCTCACCTTTTACGCAGTATCTTCGTTAAACTATACATACAAACAATAAAAACAATACAGAGGAGGTTATTACCATGACTTGGGCAAGTATTATTCTAGGTATTATCAAATTAATCAAAGGTATTGTAGACATCTTCACAAAATAATCACACAATAGTTACATAACACTAAGACAGTATTAACTTGTCTTGGTGTTTTTTTGTGGCTGCTCAGCTTCTATAATAGAAAGGTAATGATTATTAAATCGTTTGGTTAAGTTGAAACAGCTGTTATCATTTAGTGTACAGTCCATAGTAATTATGCGCTTTTTGCAATCGAGTAGGAGAATAGCCATTATCTGACTATTCGTCCTCTCACGCCACCAAGCATACGGACCCGTACTTGGCGGCTCAATATCTTGCGTAAGCCAACTCTGCAAGTTCGACTAAAGGTATTAGTCCCCACTTGTAGAGTTGTTTTGTTGTTAAAGCACGATGAACTTCTTGCGTTTTTGAGAGTCGCCAATATTTCTTTCGTGAATACGCAATTCTCTTCGCA
>NZ_JANUXY010000003.1 GCF_024814435.1 Staphylococcus americanisciuri | reverse complement strand
ATACTGCTAAAGACACAGAAGCGCCAGAATCACCAATTGTTAATCCTGTGAAACCAGGTGATACAACTGTAACAGGTAAAGGTGAGCCAGGAGCAACAATTACTGTTAAGTTCCCAGATGGTAAAGAGGGAACAACAACAGTAGATAAAGATGGCAACTGGACTGTTAAAGTTCCAGACGGCACTACAATTAAACCAGGTGACGAATTAGATGTGACTGCGACAGACAAAGCAGGCAATAAATCAGATGTCACAAAAGTCAAAGTATCTAATACTGCTAAAGACACAGAAGCGCCAGAATCACCAATTGTTAATCCTGTGAAACCAGGTGATACAACTGTAACAGGTAAAGGTGAGCCAGGAGCAACAATTACTGTTAAGTTCCCAGATGGTAAAGAAGGCAAAGTAACAGCAGATAAAGATGGCAACTGGACTGTTAAAGTTCCAGATGGCACAATGATTAAAGCAGGCGATAAACTTATTGTGACAGCTACTGATGAAGCAGGAAACACTTCAGCACCAACAGAAGTTATTGTTAAAGATACAAACAATAACGGTATGAATAATGGCAAGACAGATATGGATTCAAAAGGCAAAGTGAATGATACGGGTAACATGAGCACAATGCCTAGTACAAAAGCTTCTAAAGATATGAACAATAAAGGCAAAGACATGAAAGAGTTACCAGAAACAGGTAATGAATCAACAAATGCGCCATTGTTTGGAAGCTTAATTGCAGCACTTGGTTCATTATTCTTATTCGGCAGACGTCGTAAAGAACAAGAAGAAAAATAATAAATAGTGATTTATATTAAATGAGAACTCGGGTATGACTCGGGTTCTCTTTTTCGATTTTAAGAGGTTTAAGCCGATATATATTAATACTAAACGTTATTCAAAGTAGAAAAATAAGAGGGAGATCAATAGCTGATGAGGTGAAAATAAATGCTTTAAGTTATTTTGGCTTCCGGTTTATCAATGAATTCAATTTTAGTTTTTCTCTCCATAATGGAAGTTTAGTCTGAATTATTAACATAGATAAAACACAATTTCACAATTTATATAAAAAATATAATTATTATAAAATAGAGTGAAATTCCTTGAAAGTGATTTTGAAAAGTCCTAGTATTAAGGTGTAAATAAAAGGAGGTTAGACCTATGAAAGCAGCAGTATGGTATGGTCAAAAAGATGTACGTGTTGAGGAGAGAGCACCCAAGTCATTAAAGGATAATGAAGTAAAGGTCAAAGTAACATGGGCAGGTATTTGTGGTACGGACTTACACGAATATTTAGAAGGACCTATTTTCATTTCGACTGACACACCGGATCCGTTTCTAGGTCAAACAGCACCTGTAACGTTAGGTCATGAATTTGCTGGCGTTGTTGAAGAAGTGGGTGCTGATGTAACACAATTTAAAAAAGGTGATAGAGTGGTGGTCAATCCAACTGTCTCACATCGTGAAAAAGAAGAGAATATCGACTTATATGATGGGTATTCATTTATTGGTTTAGGTGCAGATGGCGGTTTTGCGGAGTTTACCAATGTACCAGAGATGAATGTATACAAATTACCTGACAACGTGTCTGATAAAGAAGGTGCGTTAGTCGAACCAACAGCAGTAGCGGTACAGTCTATTAAAGAAGGAGAAGTCCTTTTCGGTGACACGGTAGCTGTATTTGGTGCAGGACCAATTGGTTTATTAACAATTATTGCAGCAAAAGCAGCGGGTGCAAGTAAAATTTTTGTTTTTGACTTATCTGAAGAGCGCCTAGCCAAAGCAAAAGAAGTGGGCGCAACATTCGCAGTTAATTCTAGTAAAGAAGATCCTAAAGAAATTATCACAAAACATACTAATGGCGGCGTAGATGTCACGTTTGAAGTAGCGGGTGTGGCTTCAACACTCGAAGCGTCAATCGATGTAACAAGAGCACGCGGTACAGTTGTGATCGTATCCATCTTTGGTCATCCGATTGAATGGCATCCAATGCAACTTACTAACACAGGTGTGAAATTAACATCAACAATCGCTTATACACCAACAACATTCCAACAAACGATTGACCTTATTAGTGAAGGTAACTTAGATGTTAAAAGTGTTGTTACAGATGAAATTGAACTGGAAAATATTGTAGAAGCCGGTTTTGAACAACTAGTTAATGACAAATCACAAGCGAAAATTCTAGTAAAATTGAATGGTTAGCATGTCACCCTCGTATAACTTATGTCATACGGGGGTTTATTGATGCTTTTGACATGGATAATAATAACTCGGTAGTAGAGGTGATTAGAGTCCATTGTGAAATGGCATTTAAAAGGAGTCGTCGGATGCACACGACACTTACATTGGCGAACAGAGATATTATACAAAGTGATATAGAGTGAACGAATCTGCCAGACAAGATAAAACCCGATACTATATGATAAATTATGTAGTGAGATAAGTGGGTTTGTCGAGAGATGGACGCTGACGATGTAATGAGTACTGCTTATTCCTGAAAGAAGTACATGGTGTTTGAATAAAATAATTTTACAAGTGGGGAATGATTCCATTAGTCGAACTTTCAGAGTTAGCGGATACAGAGTATGGAATTGATAAACATGAGGTAGTGTGAGAGACAGATGAGACATTAATAGAAAGTGTTATTCCAATTGAGGTGAATGGTAGAGAAAACGGTAGTTGGCAGGAGTGAAATGTGTTTTTCAAGCTTTTTTCACTCCTACGCTCTTCTACTCGATTATTTTACGGTAATATACATACTAAAATGATTAAGCTAACAATTATCAAACTTACCCACAGTAAAAGACCAAACAAGATAGGTTTGAAACCTGCTTGTCTGAAATAGCTGAATTTAACGGTGAGACCAACACCTGCCAATGCGATGGTGATTAAAAAATGAGCGAGTTGTCGAAATATATGGATGACGGAATCTGAAAAATTAAAAACAGTACTGATGAGTGCAGCTACTAAAAACCATAGAATGAACTTTGGAATAGATTGATACCATGGTTGTTGAACTTGCTTTACTGAAGTTCTTTGCTTAGTCATCCACAAAGCGAGACCAAGTGTGATTGGAATGATAAATAATGTACGCGTGAGTTTGACAATGGTAGCAACTTCTAAAGCTTGTTGTCCATATACAGCACTTGCAGCAACGACACTTGAAGTATCATTGATGGCGGTACCGGCGAAAAAGCCAAATGTCTCTTGATTCATATGCAAAGCATGTCCCAATGGTGGAAAGATGATGACAGCTATTAGGTTGAAAAGAAAGACCGTAGACAAGCTTAACGCGATGATGTCTTCTTTTGCTTTAATGACAGGGCTTGTTGCAGCAATGGCAGAGCCACCGCATATTGAAGTGCCGACACCAATTAAGATACCTAAAGATGTCTCGATTTTTAATAATTTAATGAGTAATAGGCTCATGATGCCACAGAATAATAATGTGATTATGAGAATAGGTAAAGATTTTAAGCCGACTGTGCCAATTGCGTGAAAGCTTAAAGTGAAACCCAAAGCAATGATACTGTAATGTAATATTTGTTTACTACTATACTGGATACCGGGTCTAAATGATGTTGGTAGTGTAATGGTATTGTTGATAATCATACCGATAACGATGGCAAAGACGGCGCTTCCAACGATAGGAAAGATACTGCCGAGACTTGTTGACAGCACAGCGATGCTAATGGTGAGTATAAGACCTTTAAGTCGGAACATAGAAAAGACTCCTTTTTGATAGGTTAACTCAAGTATAAGCATCTCTGTCATATTGTGCAATGTGTTTTAGAACGGTATAAGATGATTAAAATAACTGTTTTAAATCAGAAAGTATTGACACGTATATCAAACACCTGTATAGTATGAATTACAAAAAATAGAGCGATTGATAAGTAGTGTTTGTAATGTGTAGCATTCAGAAAACTAACGCTTGATGGAAGTTAGTACACAGCAAAGATGAATTGGGCAGTCGTTAAAGACAAAAGAATGATTCAAGTCAAAGTGAACATGTTAATCATGTTAATTAAGGTGGCACCACGGTAACGCGTCCTTAACAATGCGTTTCTGTGGTGTTTTTATATTTTATAAATGATGTATATCGTGAGGACAAATAGAGTAGTTGTCAGTGATGGTAGTTTCAGAAAGTGAACGGTTGATGCGAGTTCACACCAGCTGATGATGAACTGGGTTTGTCTGGAAGCAGCCAATTCAATAGATGTCAGAGTGGATAGCTATATGATAAATAGTTATCAAGAGAGGTGGTACCGCGTGTAAGCGTCCTTTTATTGGGATGTAACATGCGGTTTTTATTATGTGAGAGAAAAGGGAGGATTAAGATGGAAGTATACTATCGTGTCATAGATGCACCGGTAAATCCAGAGACATTAGCGCGTCATAAGCAACATAAAATATTATTTGAAAGTGCGACAACAAATCAAACGAAAGGGCGTTATTCTATTTTAGCTTTTGATGCCTATGGTGAGATGATTTTGACGGATAAGGCATTGACAGTAAAAACGCCACAACAGACAGAAGTGATTGATCAACGACCTTTAGAGGCTTTGAAGGCACGTGTTGCGCAACAAAAAGTAGAAGTGACTGATGAGCAACTGAAGATTTTACCATTTATCTCAGGGTTCATGGGAGCATTCAGTTTTGATTTTGTTCGCCATGCCTATCCAACGTTACAACAATATCCTATTGAAGGATCAGGGAATGATGTATATCTCTATATGATAGAACAAGTATATGTGTTCGATCATTTTAAAGAATGTGTGTATGTGATTGCAACGAACTTATTTTCAGGTGATTCAATAGAGGTGTTACAACGTCGTGTGATGGAGATGATAGATGAGTTTGCAAAAGTAGAATTATTTGAACCACCATTGGAGGTGCAATTGCCAGCGAAAGAAATTGTGACATCTGTTGATGATCAGACTTTTAAACAATACGTTGCTGATTTGAAAGCATACATCCATCAAGGAGATATGTTTCAGGTGGTGCCATCGCGTATTTATCGATATACACATCATTTTGGCGACCACCGTGACAGATACACATTCCGCTTATTTCAAAGGTTGAAACGAAATAATCCAAGTCCGTATTTGTTCTATGTCAATATGGGAGAAGATATTTTGGTAGGGAGTTCGCCAGAGAGCTTTGTGAAGGTCAAGGGGTTGGAGGTGATGACGAATCCCATTGCAGGTACCATACGTCGTGGACAAGATGAGCATGAGGATCAGCAGTTGGCAGATAGCTTGCTGAGTGATGAGAAAGAATTGAGTGAGCATCGCATGCTGGTAGATTTGGGACGTAACGATATTTTGAGAATTGCAGAACCAGGATCATTACATATCCCGCAATTGATGACGATTGAGCGCTATGAACACGTGATGCATATTGTCAGTGAAGTGACGGGACATTTACCAGCTGACTACTCACCAATTGATGTTATTGCTAGTTTGTTGCCAACAGGAACCGTTTCTGGTGCACCCAAGCTCCGAGCGATTCAACGTATTTATGAGCAGCAACCTGTTCGCCGTGGCGTATACAGTGGGGGGGTTGGTTATATCAATTGTAATCATGACTTAGACCTGGCATTGGCGATTCGTACGATGGTCATCGATGAGACAGAAGTTCGTGTTGAAGCTGGCTGTGGTGTGGTTTATGACTCAGTTCCTGAAAAAGAGTTGGAGGAAACACGCCTAAAAGCGAAAAGTTTGTTGGAGGTGACATTATGATATTAATGATTGATAACTATGATTCATTTACATACAATTTGGTTGATTTGTTACGTGTTCATAATGATGTAGAAGTTGTTTATCCAGATGACCCTCATGTTTTAAAGTATGAACCATCGGCGGTTGTGTTATCGCCAGGGCCAGGCCATCCGAATGATAATAATCTATTAACACGTATTATTGAACATTATCATGATCTACCTATTTTAGGCATTTGTTTAGGTGCTCAAGCGTTGTACCACTATTATGGCGGTACAGTGGATGTTGGTGAGCGCATTGTGCATGGCAAAATTGACCATATTTGCTTTGAGGCACCTTCAAAACTGTACGACGATATATCTGAATATTCGGATATTATGCGTTACCATTCACTCATTTGTTTACGTGATACATTACCAGATGAGTTAGTAGTCACAGGGAGCACAGATGACTGTATTCAATCTTTTGAGCATCGGATGTATCCCCATTATGGTATACAGTATCATCCAGAATCCTTTGCTAGTCCGGATGTTGCACACCTTATTACTAACTTTATGAATATCATCAAATTGGAGGAAACTAAAGATGACGTTACTCTATGACTTAATGCATTATCACAATCTCAATGAGATACAAATACAACAATTTATTAAGACGTTGCTATCTGAAAAGACGGATATTGCTGAGAAACTTTCATTACTTACAGCGTTTACGATGAAAGGTGCAACAGCTGACGAACTTTATGGTTTGAGTCGAACGTTAATTCAGACAATGTACCCCGAACAGCCACACTTGTCAGGTAGTCTATGTGTCTGTGGCACAGGTGGGGATGGTTCAAATAGTTTCAACATTTCGACAACAGTGGCTTTTGTGGTTGCTGCTGCGGGTGCTAAGGTGGTCAAGCATGGTAACAAAAGTGTGACATCGCAATCGGGCAGTGTCGACATTTTGGAAGCACTGAATGTGCCAACTGTACAAGTAGCAGATGTTGCACACCAAGTGGCAGCAACGAACTTAGCATTTCTAAGTGCGACGAATACGTATCCCATTATGCGTCATCTCCAACCGGTTCGGCAGCAATTACCGGTACCTACTGTGTTTAACTTGCTTGGACCGATTATTAATCCTTTTGCGTTAGACTATCAAGTCATGGGGGTTTATGACAAAACAAAAATGGTGGATATTGCTCAGACATTGCACAGATTAGGACGACAACGGGCGCTTGTCGTACATGGTGCAAATGGTATGGATGAGGCAACATTGTCTGGCGATAATACGATTGTTGAAGTGAATCAAGAGACGGGGCTGCAAGAATATGCGTTGAATGCTCAAGATGTTGGATTGCGTTATGCAGAAGATACAGAACTTATTGGAGGCACACCTGAGGAAAATAAAGAGATTACATTGGGCATTTTACAGGGGGAAGATGTATCGTGTCGTCGAGATGTTGTGTTATTGAATGCAGGCTTAGCACTGTACGCAGCACAATGTGTTGAGACAATTGCGGAAGGTATTGTACTTGCACGTCAAACAATTGATCAAGGAGCCGCGTATCAACAGTATATAAAGAGTAGGGGGTGTCAGTATGACGATATTAGATGATATTGTTGCTTACAAACACATGTTGTTGCAGTCAGGTTATTATGATGCATTGTTAGATGAATTACCAGCAGTTAACGTTACGCATAAGCAGGCGTTACAAACTATAATAGCGCAAGATAATCGTATCGGAGTTATTGCAGAAGTAAAATCAAAAAGTCCATCCGTGTCAGATATCCCCGTTCGAGATTTAGAAGCTCAAGTCATTGAATATACCCAAGCAGGTGCTTCAGCTATTTCCATTTTAACGGACGAAAAATATTTTGGTGGTAGTTTTGAACGCCTTGTTAACCTAACACAACATACATCGTTGCCTGTGTTGTGCAAGGACTTCATTATCCATAAGAAACAAATTGATGTGGCTCATCGTGCAGGTGCATCGCTTATCTTGCTCATTGTGAACATATTATCTGATGATGAATTGCAAGTGTTACATGATTATGCAAACTACAAAGGGCTAGAAGTATTAGTGGAAGTACATGATGAAGAAGAACTTGAACGTGCATTAGAGATTAATCCTACATTCATTGGTGTGAACAATCGAGACTTAAGAACATTTAAAACGAATGTTCAACATACGTTGGATATGCTTAAAACACGCGTACCAGGCATACATTATATTTCAGAGAGTGGCATTAGAACAGCGGAAGACGTTACAAAGCTGGTAACTTCTGGTATTGATGGCATTCTTGTTGGTGAAACATTGATGAAATCAGACGATGTGAGTAGCACGTTGACACAATTGAGAGTGTATAAGGAGGCACGCTAAATGTATGTAAAATATTGTGGCTTTACACGATTACAAGATGTACATTCAGCATGTGAGTGTGACATAAATGCAATTGGCTTTGTGATGTATCCATTGAGTGCACGCTATGTGGATTTGGCAGCGGTCAAACGATTGTCAGCAGAGATTCCAGCACATATCGATCGTGTTGCAGTAACCGTTAATATGCCGCACAACATGCTCCAACGACTTGTTCAAGAGACCCATATTAATACGGTGCAACTTCATGGCGACGAACCAGTGACATACATTCAACAATTGCGCATGTTATTACCAGATATTCAAGTATTCAAAGCGCTGAAAGGGACTGAGACACTTGCGAAACAGATTGACCAATATGCATCGTATGTTGATCGCTTATTGGTGGATACACCGTCTCATATGTATGGGGGAATGGGAGGTATGTTTGATTGGCGTGTGTTAGATAATGTATCGCTCGAAAAAATTGTTATTGCAGGTGGTTTGAATCGAGAGACATTACCGACATTAATCGCACAGGTGCCACATGTTAAAGGCATCGATATTGCAAGTGGCATTGAAGGGGAGCAAAAAGGATATAAATCATTACAAAAAATGAAGGCAATCCAACATTATTTAGGAGGCATTGAATCATGACAAAGATACAATTACATGCAGATGAACAGGGTTTTTTCGGGCGTTATGGTGGTCGTTATGTGCCAGAAACGTTGATGCCAGCTATTTTGGAGTTAAAAGACGCATATGAAGCTGCGAAACAAGATAAGACCTTTCAAGAAACGTATCATCGGTATTTAAAAGAATACGTAGGGCGAGAATCTCCACTAACTTACGCTGCGTCATTGACAGAACAATTGGGTGGCGCAAAAATCTATTTAAAAAGAGAAGATTTGAATCATACGGGCGCACATAAAATCAATAATGCTTTAGGGCAAGCATTACTTGCTCGTCGCATGGGTAAAAAGAAGCTTGTTGCCGAAACAGGTGCCGGCCAGCATGGTGTGGCAAGTGCGACCGTTGCAGCGCTATTTGATATGGAATTGATTGTTTTTATGGGTGAGGAAGATATTAAACGTCAACAGTTAAACGTCTTTCGTATGGAATTGCTTGGAGCCAAAGTCGTATCGGTAACAGATGGTCAAGGGACGTTGTCTGATGCGGTGAACAAGGCGCTACAATATTGGGTGGCACATGTGGATGATACGCATTACTTATTGGGGTCAGCGTTAGGACCAGATCCATTTCCAACGATGGTACGAGACTTCCAACGTGTTATTGGAGATGAAATTAAAACAGCTGTCCAAAATCGAGAAGGACGCTTGCCAGACGCTGTAGTTGCTTGTATTGGTGGAGGGTCGAATGCCATTGGGACATTTTATCCATTCATTGAAGATGACAGCGTGAAGCTTTACGGTGTGGAAGCGGCAGGTGAAGGCGCGCATACAAATCGTCATGCACTCGCTCTGAACTGTGGGGACGTAGGTGTTTTACATGGTGCCAAGATGTATCTTATTCAAGATGATAATCACCAAATCGCACAAGCACATTCGATTTCAGCCGGTTTGGATTATCCAGGCGTAGGTCCCGAACATAGCTATTATCATGAAATTGGTCGTGTAAACTATGTTTCTGCAACCGATGATGAGGCAATGCAAGCACTTATACGTTTTTCTCAAGCAGAAGGGATTATCCCAGCAATTGAAAGTGCACATGCGATTAGTTATGTTGAAAAACTCGCACCTCAAATGGATAAAGAGCAGATTATTGTCGTGACGGTCTCTGGTCGTGGAGATAAAGATATGGAGACGATTCGAACATATATGAAAGAACAAGGCGGTGAAGCACATGCGTAAACAATTTGTGACCTATATTATGGGCAACATGGACTTTATCGACAACTTAAAAACATTGGAACATGCAGGTGCGGATTTTGTAGAAATTGGTGTTCCGTTCTCAGATCCAGTGGCAGATGGTCCAGTTATTATGGCAGCAGGTCAACGTGCGATTCAACAAGGTATGACGGCACAACGCATTCTTGAAACATTGACAGCACATAAAGAAACGATACAAGTCAAATATCTATTGATGACCTATATGCATACGATTGAATCTTATGGTGAAGCAGCATTTATTCGTGATGCAGAAGCGGCAGGTGTTTACGGTTTGATTATTCCAGATATGCCAGCTGAATATATTGCAGAATTAAAAGCACGTTATCCTGAACGTCAACTTAAGCTGATTTCACTGATTGCGATGACTGCAGACACAGAACGTATTCAAACGATTGCACGTCAGGCAGAAGGTTTTATTTATACGGTTACGATGAATCAAGTTACGGGTCAAAACGGCGAATTTCATCCGGAATTACGTAAGAAGTTAGGACTCATCCAACGCAATAGTGATGTACCAGTGTTTACAGGGTTTGGCATTCGCACAGCAGAACAAGTACAACAATTGGCAACGATCGCAGACGGCATTATTATCGGCAGTGAAATTGTGAAGCGCTTTGAGTCAGATACACAGGCAGAGACAGTGCAATATTTGTCAGGTATTCGTCAGACATTGGACACGGTAGAATAGCAATAAAATGGGACGATGAGATCTTAATAGAAGATTTCCGTCCCGTTTTTTTATAAGCTAAGGATAAATGAGGGAAGCAAAGGGGAGGGGCATATGCAACAAATAACACGACTCGTCAATGCGATGATTATCGATATGACACAGGAACACCCACCGTATTTAGGAACGATTAAAATAGAAAATGGCATCATCATACATATAGAAAAACAAGGGCATATATATGAAATAACAGAAGCTAACACAGTGTTAGATGTCCAAGGACAGTACGTCATACCCGGTATGATTGATACACACAGTCACATTATCATGGGAAGCGTTCAGAATCCCTTTCCCTCATGTGCAGGCATCACATCTATCGCCGCACTCATCGACACCATGCGTCAGATTTTACCCAACACTTCGCTCACACCGAACGGTTGGTTGAAAATTGTCGGTTATGAAGCGGAGCAATTTTCCGAACAACGTCATCCAACACGCCACGACTTGGATCAGATCAGTTCAGACATTCCAATTTTGTTGGAACATGCGTCCTTCCATTCAGTCGTGTTGAACACCGTTGCACTAGAACGTGTCGGCATCGAATTGACAGACGTTGACCCTCCGCAAGCCTTTTACACACGTGACACAACGGGGAGGCTTACGGGGCATATTTGTGACTTCTATTCGATCCCGAGTGCGAAACGTCAGTCGCCGCAACTCGTGCCTGAATACATTGCGGCATGTCTTAACGAAGGCGTTGCCATATACCTGCGAGCTGGCATCACAGAACTGAGTGAGCTCAACGTTGGTGGCTTATACGGCAAAAGCGAAGTGGAAGGGGTATGTCAATTCTTGGCGACCCCACAACGTATTCGCAGCCGTTGGACGTTGCAAGCTGATACATTGAATGCATATCCTGAGTATCGCAGAACGACACATAACGATTGGGCGATACGTTTTCGTCAGCATTCAAAGGGTATGGCAAACGCTAACGGTGTCAAGTTCTTCGCAGACGGTACGATGGCGTTGCGAACAGCAGCATTATCGTCTGCCTACGCAGATGGATATCAGGCACCCGACCCGGTCATAACGGTAGATGAGATGTATCGTCAGTTTGTTGACTTTCAACAACGTGGATATCATCTCATCACACATGCGATTGGTGACGTGGCCATTCAGCGTACATTAGAGGCATATATAGCCACGGCACCCTATCGTAATACGACGTGCCGTCATCGCATCGAACACTTACATACGGTAACACCCAAGCAGCTGCAATTGATGGCACAATATGACATTGGGGGTTCGTTTTTTACGAATCAAATTGCAGCAACAGGAGAACGTTTACGCACGGAGTTGCTAGGGCAGGAACGCGTACAACACATTTTTCCAACTGAAACGGCACGCATGTTAGGGGTATGTTATACGTTACATGCGGATACACCGGTAACGCCCATTGAACCACTGCACTTGATGCATCATGCTTGTGAGCGACGCACAAGTGCGAATGTGCAGATTGGGGCAGCTGAGTGCTTGTCACGATATGCTGCCTTAGCTGCGATGACGTGTGACGCAGCAATGTTGAACGGTGCGACAGGTAAGCAAGGTGTAATTCAACCTGGAGCGAATGCGGACTTAGTCTGTCTAACGGGGAATCCATTGGATAAAAGTGTCTCATTGCTAGATATAGGTGTGTTGCGAACGATAGTAGCTGGTAAAGTGGTATACGAGCGCTAACGAGTGAGATATAGGTATTGATATTGGGTGAAGATGGGAAGTTAAATATAGGGTGTTAAGAGGTATAGTATGTAAGAGATAAGAAAAAACTATAAGTCTCAATTGCTTTGTCTCATGAGATAATTTGTATATGATAGAAGATACAACAAATTATTGTGATTTCTAATGAATCGTCAGTAGAGATAAATGCAGTATGGAGGTGATGTGCATGAAGGTGTTTCGAGAGTTGAGTTGGTTTTTAAAACAAGAAAGAAAGCGTTATATCATCGCATTTACGGCGATGATTGTAACGACATTTTGCAGTTTAATGCCCCCAAAAATTATTGGGCTTGTGATTGACCATATTACGAATAAAACTTTAACACCTCGTTTGTTAGTGATGTATTTACTTATTATTTTCGGGTTAGGGATTGCGGTGTATTTATTACGTTTTATTTCACGCATGCAGTTGTTTGGGGCAAGTGCGAAGTTAGGGCGCATATTACGTGAACGTTTATATGCTAAATATACGTTGATGAGCCCGTCGTTTTATCAAAAATATCGTACGGGGGATTTAATGGCACATGCGACTAATGATATTCGTGCAGTTCAAAGTTCTGCAGGTATTGGTGTGATGACGATAGGGGATGCGCTCATTACTGGGGGAATGACGTTGGCAATGATGGCGATAACTGTGAGTCCTAAGCTAACACTTATTGCTATTTTGCCACTGCCTATTCTTGTTATGGCAACGAATTATTACGGACGTTTATTACATAAAACATTTAAAGAGGCACAGGCATCTTTTAGTGAGATGAATGATAAAACACAAGAAAGTATTGCGGGGATTAAAGTAATTAAATCATTCGGTTATGAAGTGGACGATGAGGAAGATTTCCGTAAGTTGAGTGATGATGTTGTATCCAAAAATATGCGCGTCGCAAAGATTGATGCATTGTTTGATCCGACGATTCAGTTAGTATTAGGAAGTAGTTATTTACTCAGCATGATATTTGGCGCTATGATGATAATGAACGGTGAACTGACGATTGGAGCGCTCGTGACATTTACCACTTATCTAAGTATGCTGGTATGGCCGTTATTGGCGTTAGGGTTTTTCTTTAATATTGTACAGCGCGGCCATGCATCGTATGATCGCATTCGTCAAATTGAACAAGTGGAGAATGACATACAAGAAAGTAGTGATACAGGAGAAAAGCCATCTGGAAATATTACATTCGATATTCAAGCTTTTCAATTTCCTAAAGATTCAACACCGCGTCTTCACGATATTAAGTTCACCTTGGTACCAGGCATGACAATTGGCATTGTGGGTAGTACCGGCTCAGGTAAAAGTTTGTTATTACGGTTGTTGTTGCGTGAATTCGACACTGCGCAACCATCTGATATTCAATATGGTGATAAACCGATTCGTGATTATGCATTGGATCAGCTACGGGCACAATTTGGCTATGTGCCACAAGAACACTTTTTATTCTCATCAACCATTCGTGGGAATATTGCGTTCAGCCAACCGGATGTTACGGATGATGTCCTTTATCGTGCGAGTCAGTTGAGTCATATTCATCGTGATATTATGGCGCTTCCTGATGGTTATGATACAGTTGTTGGTGAACGTGGTGTATCGTTATCTGGTGGTCAGAAACAGCGGATATCCATTGCGCGTGCACTGATGACGGATCCAGAAGTATTGATTTTGGACGATGCATTATCAGCTGTGGATGCTGAAACAGAAGCAGCTATTTTGCACAATTTGAAACAGACACGTCAAGGTAAAACCAATATGATTACAGCACATCGCATGAGTGCAGTGATGCATGCCGATATGATTTTGGTTATGCGTGATGGTACGATTATTGAACGTGGCACACATGATGTGTTGCTTGACCAGGGTGGTTGGTATGCAGAGACTTTCCATGCCCAAGCGATGCAAGCCCGTCTGAGGGAAGATTTAACACAGCAAGTAGAGAGGGGTGAGCATGATGGCAAGACTTTCTAATGAAACAGCGAAGCAACTATCTGCAAAGGAACAGCTGCAAGTCTTATTGCGATTGTTACGCTATACATTGCCATTTAAAAAGCTCATTGCCTTTGCATTTATCAGTCTTGGTATCTCAATTGCTGCGAGTATGAGTATTCCGTATATGGTGAAGATTTTTATTGATGATTATTTGTTGAATGGTACGATGACGAGGCAACAAGTTATTTGGCTGTTCATGGGTTTTATTGTCATTCAAATGATAGGTGCCATTACGACTTATTTGAGTGTATATTATTTACAACATCTTGCTTTGAAAGTTATTCAACAATTGCGTATTGATGCTTTTCATGACATTACACGTTTGGGCATGGCATTTTTTGATGAAACACCGAGTGGCAGTATTGTTTCAAGATTAACGAATGATACCGAGGCGATTATCGAGATGTTTACCGGTGTGTTAACATCCTTTTTACAAGCCTTTTTCATGATTATTGCTAGCTTTATTATGATGTTTATTTTAGATATTCGCATGGCGTTCTTTGCGATGATCTTTGTACCGTTAATCGTGGGCGTATTAGCGTTATATCGTCGGCTTGCGTCAGTATACTTTAATGCAACACGTCAACGCTTGTCAGATTTGAATGCCAAGTTAGCAGAATCGATTGAAGGCATGAAGATTATTCAAGTGTTCAATCAACAGCAACGATTAAGACGTGAATTCGGTAAGATCAATGATGAACATTATGAGCAGACAATCAAGACAGTGCGTTTGGATAGTTTAATGTTACGGCCTGCAATGACCATGCTTTCGACTTTTGCGACGGTTATGATTTTAGCGTATTTTGGTATATTGAGTTTTAGTGAAACTGTTACAGCCGGTGTGATTTACGCTTTTATCCAATATATGCAACGCTTTTTTGAGCCCGTCAATCAAGTGAGTCAAAACTTAAATATTTTCCAACAAGCGATTGTATCGGCAAGTCGTGTATTTAATATGATGGATAACGAAACAGCAGCGCCACGCCAACAAGCCGATCAAACAGCAACGATTCAACAAGGACGTATCGAATTTAAAAATGTTAGTTTTAGTTATGACGGTAAGAATGATGTGTTACATGATATTTCATTTACAGTCGAACCTGGGCAAACGGTGGCACTTGTAGGACATACAGGTTCGGGTAAAAGTACGATTGCCAATCTCTTTATGCGCTTTTATGAGTTCGAGCGCGGAGATATCTTTATTGATGGCGTATCGATTAAGCAGTATTCACACCAAATACTGAAACAGAATATTGGACTCGTGCTACAAGACCCTTTTATTTTCTATGGGACTGTCGCATCTAATATTCGTTTGTATCATCCAACCATGACCTTTGAACAAGTTGAAGCGGCAGCAAAGTTTGTACATGCGCATGACTTCATTATGCATTTACCAGATGGTTATGAGCATGAAGTGATTGAACAAGGACGTGCTTTTTCAAGTGGACAACGTCAGTTAATTGCTTTTGCACGTACGATGGCAATGGATCCGAAAATCCTCTTACTTGATGAAGCGACCGCCAATATTGATTCCGAGACAGAAGAAGCAATTCAGCAATCATTAACAAAAATGCGTCATGGTCGTACAACATTGGCAATTGCACATCGCTTATCGACCATTCAAGATGCCGATCAAATCCTCGTATTGAACAAAGGCGTTATTACAGAACGTGGCACACATGATGAATTGCTCGCACAACGTGGCATCTACTATAACTTGTATCAGTTACAGTTGCGAGGAGAGTTAATGTAATAAGAATGCGTACACAAAAACGACCACACATTTAGCGGTGGTCGTTTTTGTATATGCCTATGCTTGATGAATAGACGGTCTGAAATAATCATCTGTTTCTTGCTTAATAACTTTGTATAACAATAAGATACCAATTAAGTTAGGAATCATCATTAATGCGTTTGCGACGTCAGCAAAAAGCCAAACTGTACGTAAATCTGCAACTGTTCCTAAAAATGTTGCGCCAACATAAACAACGCCATATAACATTACGTATTTTACGCCGAATAAGTATTCGAAACATTTTGCCCCGTATACAAACCAAGCAATGATTGTGGAGAATCCGAAAAAGATAACAGATAATGAAACCACATATTCACCTAATACGCCTAAACTAGAACCAAAAGCAACACTTGTTAAGGCACCTGCTTCTAGTTTTGGATCATGTGGGACACCAGACAGTAAGCCACCGCTTGGATCCCAGAAACCTGTTACGAGTAAAACAAGCGCAGTCATTGTACATACAACAATCGTTACAATGAAAGTACCTGTCATCGCAACGAGTGCTTGAATCGCAGGATGCCCTGATTTCGCATTACCTGAGATTAAAGCAACAGTTCCTAAACCAGCTTCGTTTGAGAAAATTCCTTTTGATACACCGTTTTGAACGGCTTGCATAACCATAATACCTGTGAAGCCCCCTGCAGCTGATACAGGTGTAAAAGCATATTGGAAGATTAAACCAAAAGCTGGGATAATCTTGTCATAATTAATAATGATAATTGTTACGGATGCGCCAATATAGAAAATAGCCATCATTGGAACAAAAACACCAGCAACATTACTAATGCGTTTCAAACCACCAAAGATAATCAATGAAATCAAAATGGCTAAAATAATTCCTGTAATAAAGCCATTAATATTGAATGAGTTAGTCATAACATCAGCAATCGTGTTAGACTGTACACTGTTTCCGATACCTAGAGCAGCAAAAGCGCCAAACATCGCAAAAGCGACTGCTAGAAATTTGAAACGAGATCCTAGCCCTTTTTCTATGTAGTACATTGGACCACTTGAGAATTCACCGTTGGCATTTTGTTCACGATATTTCATCGCTAACAGTGCCTCGGCATATTTTGTTGTCATCCCAAGTAAACCAACAACCCACATCCAGAAGACCGCACCAGGACCACCTAGCGTTACTGCAGTCGCTACCCCTGCGATGTTCCCGTTACCAATCATTCCGGCAAGTGAAGTCATCAAAGCTTTAAAGTTACTAATATCGCCTTCGCTTTCGGCATCTTTTTTATCTGGGACGAAAGCAAGTTTGAAAGCATGAAATAGTTTAGTAAATTGCATGCCTTTTAACACAAAGGTCAAAAAGAGACCTGTCCCAGATAACAAAATTAAACTTGGGGCACCCCATAAGAGCCCGTTAATTTTTTCTAGGATTTCTATCACATATAACCCCTCCAGTATATTCACTTCATAAGTAAACGCTTTCGTTATTATAGTACAAATTAAAATAAAATGTAAAATATCATTTCTGTCACACTATTTTCATATAATGATAAATAGTGATTGCCCTTTAAGATGATTACTTTAAGTAGATATATAACATAAAAATAGCAAGCATACGTTTGTTTATGAAATGGTACGATTGATATAGTTTAGAATCGCACTATAAAATTTTACATCTTTTGCTTACAAAAATCTACTCGAATTAAAAAAATACAACAAAAAACAATAAGAAATTCAAAGTAAATGATTTATAAAGTTTTTAAATAAGAAACAAAAAATAGAATAGATGATGATGCTGTTTGATATTTTATAATAGCTTTTGTGTGGAAGGGTTACAAGTGTAGTAAAGAAAAGGGGGGATTATAGATATTTTATTCAAAGTGAGAAAAAGATGTGAAGATAGTCAGTATTCAACAAGCAATATTTTCTCTCCTAGACTTTCGTTAAAATTTTAGGAGCACTATAGAATATTATGCGTTAGCAAATACTTCTATAGTGCTCCAATAAGGCTGCCTTGACGTATGAGAAGTTCACATTAACAATAGCTTTTGGTTTTACGCTATTTTGTGTGAATCTCTCTGCCATTTTTAAACTTTAATTACTTCATATAACGATAAGTCATGAGTTCCTTGAGCATATCAATTTCTTTCTGTAATTCCATTCCTTTATTGGTATCTTTGATGAGTTTGCGTTCTAGTTCTTCATCTACCACGCGGCGAATGGACAATTCATCTTCACCAGTTTTTAAGACGTTTTCTTTAGAATTGAATTCTTGGTGAGCTACAAGCTGCATCCCAAATGAATTATAAAGTAAAGTATAACCAGCGATACCAGTTGTGGACTGGTAAGCTTTTGAAAATCCACCGTCAATAACAAGCATCTTGCCATTGGCTTTAATAGGATCTTCACCATCGCGTTCTTTGACAGGTGTATGACCATTAATAATACGCCCTTGTTCTGGATCCATGTCAAACTCTTTAAGCATAGCTTTTACATAAGATTCTTGTTCACGTAGATGGTAGTATGGATTTTTCTCTTCTTTATGCGTTGCTTTATCTTTAATGAAATAGCGTTCAAAAGTAGTCATCGCACGTTTTCCAAATAAAGATGAGTATTTACCCGTCCATAAATACCATACTAAGTCTGTTGATATATCATCTTGTTCATCTAAATGTTCATATGCGTGACGAACATGTTCTTCAAAAGCATCTACTAATGCACGTCCGGAAGCATACTCTCCATCAATTACCATGCCTTCCATTGCGCCTGTTTCATCAACAGGAATACAGCCATGGATGAGTAGGTTACCATTATAGCGTAAATATAAAGTGCCTTTTTTCATTAAGAAATCTATATGACGACGTAGTTTTTCAGATTCTTGGAATGCGATGAGTAGTCGATCGATGACTTCTTGTTCTTCTTCCAGTAAAGCAGTAGGGTTTCTTGGATCAACCGTTTTGAAACACGTATTTTCTAATGGATAAACAGTTCCGTTGATTTCGAGTGTTTTTTCACGGTAATTAACGCGATCTAATAATAGACGCGCATCCATATCGAACTCTGGGCGGCGTTTAATAATGGGTGCTTCGAGTTTGAATTGAATCATCGCAATTGCCTGATGGATTTTTGTGATTTGAAGTTGTTCTAATGGAGAAGGAGCCTTCTCTGGATGTTTCTTTGGACGAAAAGCAGGATTATCATCATAATATTTCTCTGCCAATGTCAATAACGGACGTAAATTAATGCCATAAGCATCTTCAATAATATCTAAGTTATCGTAACGGGCACAAATGCGTAGTAAGTTGGCGAGACAGACTTTAGAACCCGAGTAAGCACCCATCCATAGCGCATCGTGGTTGCCCCATTGGATATCGACAGAATGATAATCGATCAAAGTGTCAATAATTTTATCAGGATGTGGGCCACGATCATAGATATCACCGACAACATGTAAGTGATCGACAACTAAACGTTGAATTGTATTTGATAAGCCCGTAATTAGCTTGTCGGCCTGATTCAGATCAATTATTTGACGAATAATTGTAGAATAATAGTCGCTTTTGTTGTTGTAGCGATTCGATTTATACAGCAATTCTTCAATGATAAACACATACTGCTCAGGTAAAGCTTTTCTTAACTTTGATCGTGTATACTTCGATGATGTGTAAGTAACTAATTCTAATAATTGCTTAATTGTATCTTCATACCATTGATTGCGTGTGTCTTTTGAGTCAAAGTTTGATTTGATGAGTTTAATTTTGTCTTCTGGATAATATACTAAGGCAATCAATTCATTAATATCCTCTTCAGAGAGGCGATTGTCAAAAATATCATGAATTTTAGATTGGATATTACCAGAACCATTACGCAATACGTGTTGGAAGGCGTGATATTCGCCGTGTAAGTCACTGACAAAATGCTCAGTCCCTTTAGGTAACTCCAAAATTGACGCCAAACTAATCAGCTCTGTTGCCACTTTTTCTTCTGAATCGTATTTTTCAGCGAGCAAGTCAAGGTACTGTCTCTTAAGCTCTGTTTCTTTTGCTGAATGCATTGAATTGCCACCTCTTATAAGTCATATTTTTATTTTTAAGCGCTTCCATATTCTATTAAACCATATTATACACAAGACGTTAATTAACAACATTTATGAATGGTAGAAATTTTATTAACTTTCACGAGAGATGAAGAGAAATATTTAGAAAACAAGTAGCATTGGTAAATGGAATTTCTGTATCACCATGAAGTGATCTCTCATTCCTAAAAGGCGGCATCTATGTATATTATCAAAGTAATTACTATTATAAAATAGTAATTAAACATAAGAGTTCATTACACTATTTGACTTTTAAAAATGATAAAAGATTATGATGACACTATTTTAATTGTGATAAAATGCACAAATAAATATTTGTATTTAAACGTTAAAAATTTTCTTGTAAACGTTTTCCACCTGTGGTATATTCAAATTGCTAATTTTAATGGTCATCAGATGACCTAATGAAAGCGGGGGCAAAATAATGAGCAAGAAAAGAACAAATGTCCGTTGGATGTTTGCAGGGATTTTCTTCTTGATCGGGGTTATTGCATATATGGACAGAGCAAACATCTCATATATCGCAGTACCAATGATGGAAGATTTACATTTAACAAAGACGCAATTCGGATTTTTAGCGTCGTTCTTCTCACTAGGATACGCACTTATGCAAGTGCCTGCAGGTTTCTTGGCAGAGAAGTTTGGACCTAAGAAAATGATTTCGATTGCATTAGTTTGGTGGAGTGCTTTCACAATCTTAACTGGATTAGTGAAAAACCACGGCTTACTGTACTTAGTACGTTTCTTATTCGGTGTTGGGGAAGCACCGATGTATCCGTCACATGCAGTATTTAATACACATTGGTTTAGCAAAAATGAAAAAGGGCGTGCATCAAGTGCGTTATTAGCTGGATCATATTTTGGACCAGTATTAGCACCATTCATTACAGTTGCTATTTATAATACATTTGGCTGGCAAGCAGTATTCTATATTTTCGGTGCGATTGGTTTTATGATTGCATTGTTATGGATCATTATTGCGAAAGACTTACCTGAACACCACAAAATGGTCAATGAAGCAGAGAAACAATTTATTATGGAGAATCGCGATGTGGTTTCAACAGAAAAATCATCAGCGCCATGGGGTATCTTCTTCAGCCGTTTCAGTTTTTATGCCATTGCAGCACAATACTTTATTGTACAGTTTGCGATTACACTATTTTTAATATGGTTACCATCATACTTGATGGAGACATTCCATATTGATAACTTAACAATGAGTAAAATCGCTGGGATTCCATGGTTTATGATGTTCATCGTAATCATGTTAGGTGGCGCAATTTCAGACAAGATTTTAAGTTCTGGAAAATCACGTTTCATCGCACGTGCATCTATCGCTATTGTAGGTTTCGTTGTGTTCGGTATTGCATTGAACTTTGCCGTATCAGCACAAACACTAACAATGAACATTTTCTGGATGTCATTCTGTTTAAGTGGTATCGGCTTATCAATGGTTATGAGCTGGGCATCTGCGACAGATTTAGGACGTAACTTTGCAGGTACAGTATCAGGTTGGATGAACTTATGGGGTAATATCGGTGCGATGTTAAGTCCAATCCTTGCAGGTTACCTTGCAACGATGATAGGTTGGTCAACAACTTTACGCTTAATGTTAATTTTAGTTGTAATTGCGATTGTATTATGGTTCTTCGTTAAACCTGACGAGCCATTAATCAAAGACGAATCAAAAGCATAATAGAGATGTAAGAGCTAGGATACGTGCAATGTCCTAGCTTTTTTTGGTGCGCCCGGCATGGGTAATAACTTGACGGTGAAAGCCCATTTGACGAATTAAAATAATATGATTAGGAAGCGCTACAAAGCCTGATAAAGTTGAGATTGCTGTTATTATTATTTGAGTAGAGCTTTTCGACAAGGCTTGCCTTCTTTTCTTATATATTGTGCAAGGCTTATTTATATAGGTATTTTACATATTGTATGGTAGAATGGTGCTACATATTAAAGAACGGAAGAGGAAAAATCATGGAGCAAGTGAAAAAATTTTTAATTCCATTCATTGGATTGGTGTTAATTCTTGGTGGCCTATATTTAGTGTTTAAGCCAAAGATTGATAGTTATTTTGCGCAGCGTGAGACAGATCAAAAGATTGAACAGTATGAGTCTAAAAAAGAAGTGACTCAAGAAATACCGAAAGATAAGTCAAAAGTGGTGGGTGTGCTGCGTGTGCCATCTGTAAATATTAAAGAAGCGGTATATCCTGGACCGGCTACAAGAGAACAGTTAAGTCGTGGCGTGGCATTTGCTGAGGAAGACGAATCGTTGTCTGATCAAAACATTGCTATCGCAGGACATACGGATTATAGTTTATACAATCAGTTTACAGACTTACATAAAGCTAAAAAAGGTGATGAAGTAACATTTACTGTTGGTAAAGATGTAAGAAAATATAAGATTACATCGATTAAAAATGTAGATCCAAGCGAAGTGCAAGTATTAGATGAGATGAAAAAAGATAAAGACCAGCTTACATTGATTACATGTGATGACTATGATTCGAACACAGGTCAATGGTTGAAACGTAGTATTTACGTCGCTGAAGCAGCATAATGAATAGTCAAGACTTGTGAGCATTAACGTGTTCATAAGTCTTTTTTATTAGCAATTGTTGTAAAATATTACATTTTGTATGTATAACGTTTTAATATGTGATGGAGCAAGGAGATAATAAATCTTAAACTTATGAAAGAAGCTGCATTTTTGATAGGTTTTTGTACTTTGGTAAATTTTTGGTGTACTACAGAAACTTTATACGTTAGTAAAAGTTTATACTGTTTCGCTTAGCTATCGTTAATAGTACTTACAATGATGTTCAATTCCTTCGAGCTCTAACTATGTTTGTCTTGATTGTCAAAATATGCATGTTATGTGAATCAACAACTATCAAATCTAGATGCATATAAGCGATAAAAGTTTTTCATATACAAATTAACTGTAATTTATAATTTTCAACGATATAATTAAAGTAATAAACAACAAAGAGGTGTTGGCTTATGAAACGATTATTAATTGCACCTGATTCATTTAAAGGTTGTATGACAGCGATGGAAGCGGCGGAAGCTATTGAATGTGGCTGGCGTTCGGTTATGGGAGATACTTGGTCTTATCATAAAGTGCCCATGGCAGATGGTGGTGAAGGAACTACACAATCTTTACATGATGCGTTACATGGGACGTGGATTACTACAACAGTAACAGGTCCATTAGGAGAAAGCGTAGATGCTGCGTACAGCTTGGCATTTGGTGGAACAACGGCAATTATTGAAATGGCAGCAGCGTCGGGGTTGAATTTACTGACTCCTGAAACATTAAATCCGCTTGTAGCCACTACATATGGTACGGGAGAGCTTGTACGTGATGCATTGGATCGTGGCGTAACTCGTTTGATTATCGGCATTGGTGGTAGCGCAACGAATGATGGTGGTGCGGGTTTTTTACAAGCACTGGGGGTTAAGTTATGTGATGCACAAGGGCATGAGTTGCCATTCGGTGGTGCGGCGTTACAACAGCTTGCCTACATTGATATGACGCATCTAGATCCCCGTTTAGCGCAAATTGACATTGAGGTTGCATGTGACGTGACGAATCCGTTACTCGGGTCATCGGGTGCAACAGCAGTTTATGGTGCGCAAAAGGGGGTAACCGAAGAAATGTTCCCAATACTCGAGCAAGCACTGACACACTATCATGCAATGATCCAACGTGATGTAGGAAAAGATGTTGCAATGATACCGGGAGCAGGTGCTGCGGGAGGTTTGGGAACGGCATTATTGGCATGCTTACCTGTCACATTACGTAGCGGTGTTGATATTGTGCTAGATGTGACGAACTTTCAACACTATGCGTTAAATTGTGATTTGGTCGTGACAGGTGAGGGACGCATTGACGGGCAGACGGCATTCGGTAAGACGCCTGTGGGTGTAGCTCAGGCGGCGAAACATTATCATAAGCCGGTCATTGCGGTGGCAGGAACGATCGGTGACGGTTATGAGGCAGTATTCGATCATGGTATCGATGCGGTTTACAGTTTGTCATCTGGACCGATGTCATTAGCAGAAGCGCTTGCACAAGGACAGGATGCGCTAACGAGATGGTCAGAAAATATGGCGCGTTTTTATCAAATAACAAGTAAGAGGTGATGGTTATGAAGACGTATCATTATAAGGACAATTTTTGGGATGCATCATCGAAAGAGATGCCTATTTATAACGAACAAGGTGAGCATGTGATGATGTTACGTGTATTACATAAAAAGAATGCACGTAATGTAAAGAAGTTTTTAAGTTCGATAAAGCAAGAGTATGAAGTTACAGATGGGAAAGACCTTTATTACGTTCATCGTCAAAAATCATTCCGTTCGTACTTCTGTCCTATTTGGGAAGTGTATCATAATCACCAATTAATTGGTGAATTTAAAGTGAAGATGAGTTTTTGGCGTCAAAGATTATGTTATATCCCATCACAAGGGGAAACATTGTCGTGGCAGATGGGCGTCTTATCACATAGCATGACGGTAACAGATGAACGTGATGTTGAAGTGCTGAAGTCAAAATCAAGTTACTTTAAAATCAGAACGGAACATACACTCTCTTTAAATCCTGAATCTTATCCAGCAATGTTACTGATTCTCTTATTCCATGTGGCATTTGAATATCATGAAATGACACAAAATGCAGCTGCTTCTGGTGGGGCTACATGATAAAAAATCGTACCTGTAAAAGAAAAAATGAGGTGCACCCAAAAGCTGTACTTTAGTATATTACATTAAAGGTTTGTTTTCTAAGTTTTTTTAGGAGACGAACCTTTAATTTTTTCGTTATTATAAAAATCAATATAATGATGAATTCTTGTTCTAATTGGTTGAAATGTTTAAATTTCGATGTAAAACATTGCTTGTGTGCGTAATCTAAAAAAGTCTTTCATCAATGCGTTATTCAAATAATTGCCCTCTCAGGATATATTTTAGATAGTGCCCTGACAAGACTCAATAGAAGTGTGGAGAGTTTGTTCAGCACATACACATTTCAATCAGCTACTGCCAATATCATTAACAACGCGTGTTCAAAATCTAAACATACTTACTTTTTGGAGCGTACATGGTTTTCAAGTTACACATGTGCGTGTGTTTCTAAAAATTATATACAGTATGCTTCCATTGGCATTTGAAAATCATTGGTTTAATAGCGCAGCCTTTTCTTGAACAATAAATCGTAATTAAAAAATTACTGCGTGAAATTCAGAAATAAATATTTGTTTTGTCAAAATAATCGTAAAAAATAGCGATGAATAGCGTATAATAACGATAAGTAAAAAATTAGGGAGGCGTATTTATGGAAGGTAAAACAAATGAAAAAATGACATTCAAGAAATTTACGTTTAATGTATTAAATGGTTTGGCAGTTGCCATCGTCGTAGGTCTTATTCCGAATGCGGTGTTAGGTGGACTATTTCAATACTTAGGCAAGGATATTGCATTTTTTGGTACATTGCATCATGTCGTACTAGGAATACAGTTTGCCTTGCCATTAATGGTAGGAGTCCTAATCGCATTTCAATTTAAGCTTAATCCAATGGAAACAGCGATTGTTGGTGCAGCAGCTTATGTGGGTTCAGGAGCGGCACAAGCAACCGAAACAGGCTGGCAAATTGTTGGGATTGGTGACTTAATTAATACAATGCTAACAGCTTCTATAGCAGTGTTGATGGTCTTTGCTTTAAAAGGTCGTTTGGGTAGTTTGACGATTATATTGTTGCCGATTATTGTCGGGGGTGTTCCAGGTCTTATTGGTACATTGACGTTACCTTATGTGAGTAAGATTACTTTGGCGATTGGTAACTTAGTAAATACATTGACGACACTACAACCTGTGCTTATGTGCATCTTAATTGCCATTCTGTTCTCTTTTATTATCGTCTCTCCTGTATCAACGATTGCTGTTGGTCTAGCGATTGGTATTTCAGGATTGGCAGCAGGTGCGGCAGCGATTGGTGTTGCTGCAGCGGCAGTTGTATTGTTTATTGGGACATTGCGTGTGAATAAGTTGGGTGTGCCTATTGCTATTATTTTGGGTGGTATGAAGATGATGATGCCTAATATTATTCGCTATCCTATTCTGTTATTACCTATAGGACTGACAGCTGGTATAACGGGTGCAGTAGGTGCGCTTGTTGGTATCCAAGGAACGAAGGAAACAGCAGGGTTTGGTATTGTAGGATTGGTTGGCCCAATCAAGTCATTGGAATTTTTACCGCATGATACACTGACGAATGTATTATTGGCAGGGTTTGTCTTTATCATTATTCCATTAATTGTTGGCTTCATCGTCAATACATTATTCTGCAAAGTACTTAAACTGTACAAACCAGACATTTATCGATTTACTGCGAATGAGGAAGTTTAAAAATAACAACTAAAAACCGCTACACGCACAGGGGATTTGCGTATAGCGGTTTATTGTATTTATAACATAAGTAGGAGTGTATCAATTATGACAGTGTTAGCTGAGAGGTGTTAAGGGGGTAACACCTTTAAAGTTTACCAAACGATATGCTGACTCTACCTCTTCATCTGTTGGAGGGTTGACATCTTCAAGTTCATATGGAATGCCGAGTGCTTCCCATTTATGAACACCGAGTTGATGGTAAGGCAGAAGCTCGAACTTTTCTACATTGCCGAGCTGGTTAATAAATTCGCCGAGTGTACGTAGGTCTTCTGGGGCATCAGTGAGACCTGGCACAAGGACATGGCGTATCCAGATTGGCTGCTTTTTATCAGCTAAGTACTGAATATATTTTAAAATATGGGTGTTAGGTCTTCCAGTTAAGCGTTTATGCTTTTCATTATCAATATGTTTAATATCGACCATTAATAGATCTGTATATGGGAGCAATTGGTCGAAATGTTTTCTAAAAGCTTCTGAGTCATTCGCGCAGCCAAGTGATGTATCAATACATGTATGAATACCTTTGGCTTGTAACTTCTGGAACAACTCTTCAATAAATGGCATTTGGAGGAGGGGTTCACCACCGCTGACTGTAACACCACCTCCAGATGCTTGGAAATAAGGGAGGTACGGTGTAATTTCAGCTACGAGTTCATCAGATGTTGCAGTTCTTGACGGCTCATTTACTTTCCATGTATCAGGATTATGACAGTATAAGCAGCGCAATAAGCAACCTTGTGTAAAGATGATATAACGTAGACCAGGGCCGTCTACAGTACCCAAACTCTCTATTGAATGAATGTGCCCCTTTTGCATAGTAAATCCCTCTATTTCCTATCATTATTAATTATTATCAGTGTTCGAAAAGCAGTAGTGTTCATAGTAAAACACTTTTCTAGTTCTATACAAACACTAACCGCTTTTCTCACAACCTTGTTACTACATTGATTCGTGGAATGTACGAGAAATAACGTCTAGTTGTTGTTCGCGTGTTAACTTGATGAAGTTTACAGCGTAACCAGATACACGAACTGTTAACTGTGGATATTCTTCCGGATGTTCCATTGCATCTAATAATGTTTCACGATTGAATACGTTAATGTTTAGGTGGTGACCATGTTGTAATGCATAACCATCTAAAATACTTACTAAGTTTTGTTCTTGTGTATGTGCCTCTTTACCTAATGATTTTGGTACGATACTGAATGTGTTTGAGATACCGTCTTTACAGCAGTCATAAGGTAATTTAGCTACAGATGATAATGATGCTAATGCACCGTTTGCGTCGCGACCGTGCATTGGGTTAGCACCTGGTGCAAATGGTTCGCCTGCTTTACGTCCATCTGGTGTGTTACCTGTTTTCTTACCGTATACAACGTTTGAAGTGATTGTTAAGACACTCATTGTATGTTCAGAATCACGGTAAGTTTTGTGCTTACGTAATTTTCTCATAAAGCTTTCAACTAATTGAACAGCGATGTCATCAACACGTGGATCATTGTTACCATATTTAGGGAAATCACCAGTTGTTTCAAAATCTACGACAAGACCATTTTCGTCACGGATTGGACGTACTTTTGCATATTTGATAGCAGATAATGAGTCAGCTGCAACAGATAAACCAGCGATACCAGTTGCCATTGTACGATGAACATCTGTATCATGTAATGCCATTTCAATACGTTCGTAACTGTATTTATCATGCATGTAGTGGATAACGTTCAATGAGTTAACGTATACACCAGCAAGCCATTCCATCATTTCATCAAATTGTGCATATACTTCATCGTAATCTAATACGTCAGATTCGATTGGTGCAAATTTTGGTGCGACTTGGTTGCCAGACTTTTCATCTTTACCACCATTGATTGCGTATAATAATGTTTTCGCTAGGTTAGCACGTGCGCCGAAGAATTGCATTTGTTTACCAATCTTCATAGCAGATACACAACATGCGATACCGTAGTCGTCGCCATAGCTTTCACGCATTAAGTCATCGTTTTCGTATTGGATAGAGCTAGTTTTGATACTCATCTTCGTACAATAACGTTTGAAGTTTTCAGGTAAGCGTGTAGACCATAATACTGTTAAGTTTGGTTCTGGCGCAGGACCTAAGTTATCTAAAGAGTGCAAGAAGCGGAATGAGTTTTTCGTTACCATTGGACGTCCGTCGATACCTACACCACCGATAGATTCTGTTACCCAAGTAGGGTCACCAGAGAATAATGCATTGTAGTCAGGTGTACGCGCAAATTTTACAAGGCGTAGTTTCATGATAAAGTGGTCAATGATTTCTTGTACTTCAGATTCAGTAATTGTACCAGCTTGTAAGTCACGTTCAGCATAGATGTCTAAGAACGTAGAAGTACGACCTAAACTCATTGCAGCACCATTTTGTTCTTTGATTGCTGCAAGGTATGCTAAGTATAACCATTGAACAGCTTCTTTAAAGTTTTCAGCTGGACGGCTAAGGTCGAAGCCATAACGTTCACCAAGTTCTTTTAATTCTTTTAATGAACGGTATTGTTCAGATACTTCTTCACGTAGACGAATGACATCTTCAGACATTGTAGAAGAAATAGAATTGAAGTCACGTTGTTTTTCTGCCATTAAGAAGTCTACACCGTATAATGCAACACGACGATAGTCACCGATAATACGGCCACGACCGTATGCATCAGGAAGACCTGTGATGATACCTGCTTTACGGCATGCTAACATTTCTTTAGAGTACGCATCGAATACACCTTGGTTGTGTGTTTTACGATATTCTGTGAAGATATGTTCTGTTTCTTTGTCTAGCTCATAACCATATGCTTCACATGCAGCTTTCGCCATACGGATACCACCAAATGGTTGCATCGAACGTTTGAATGGTTTGTCTGTTTGAACGCCGACAATTTGTTCTAATTCTTGGTTAAGATAACCAGCATCGTGAGAAAGGATTGTTGAAGGGACTTTTGTATCCATATCCCACATACCGCCACGTTCACGTTCTTCTTTCGATAGTTGCATGACTTGATCCCATAATTTTGTTGTTGCTTCAGTAGGACCAGCTAAGAAACTATCATCACCTTGATACCCTGTGAAGTTAAGTTGAATGAATTCACGCACATCTACATTACGTGTCCAACGACCAGTTTTAAAACCAGCCCATGCGTTAGTTTGTTTCTTTGGTTCTTTAATCATATGTTATACCTCCATTTAGTTTTGTTCATCATTTCACAATACAGTATAACAACCTTTGTGAACAAAATCACGCAAACATTGAAAACGTTTTACATTTGTCGAAAATTGTCTTTTATTTAGATATAATTTCGACAAAATTTAATTATTCAATCACATGTATTTATTTGACAAATGATAAAATTTTAGGAATGAATTTTAATATGTGTATAGTATTTGGATATATGCCATCATTCTTTGTGTAATTCACTAAAAATATTTCACAAAAGATAAGCAACTTTGTACAATGAAGATATTATGATAAATGAATAGGTGAGGATATGGATAAAGATTACGATTTCCTAGAAGGCTTATTAGAAGGGCTAGTTGATGAAGAAAGCGCACAGTTTGAACAAGCACTGATGGAACGGGGGATTTTCCCTGAACAACCCGATTCGATTATTGAATTGATGTCAGAGAATACTGTGAATGATATCAAGGAATTGTGTAAAGCACATGGCATTAAAGGTTATTCTGGCATGAAAAAAGATGAAATGCTCATTCATTTTATTGATGAGTTGGTAACAGACACATATATTAAGGAACAAATTGACAAAATGAGTCATGATCAACGCTTAGCATTTGTGTTGGCATATCATTATCGGGAAGAGATATTACCGCTTTTTTCATCAATCACATTCCCAGATTGTTATTTGGTATTTGATGTAGATGAAGATGATGACGGGCTACCTGTGTTAGAAATACCTGTAGAGGTTGCTGAGCGTGTTGGTACTTATATTGAACAAAAAGACACAACGTTACAAGCTTTAATTCGCAAGTATCGAGTGTTTGAAGCGGCAACGAATCTGTACGGCTTATATTCTTACACACAACTTCAAAAGGTCTTTAAAACTTACTTAGATGAAGATAATACATTGATGGACATTGAGCGTTTTGTGAAGCGCTGTGAACGCGTTGCGCCCGAAAATGTTAATTGCCGTATCGTTAATGGTGCAATTGTGTCTTTAGGATTACAATTAGAAGAAGATGAGTTTGTGTATTTCTTAAAAGAGGCGGATTACTATATGCCTGAAACAGTAGAAGATATGTTGTACTTCGAGAAGAACGTTTTCAGCTTAGCAGATGAAGATATGATCGATTTCTTATCTTGGCTAGACCAAAATGTGATTAAAGATAATAAATTTGACGTAACGCCAGAACAATTAAATGTTGAGTTGCTGACGATGATGAAACATGCTATTTCATATGATATGATTACCGATTTGTTGTTGTTGCTTGTAAATGATGGTATTTTACGCAAAGATGTAACATCGACACATCAAAAGAACGTGAAGCCAATCTTTATGAAAATGCGTAACTGGGTCTTCCACGGTCATACATTTGATGAATACATGAAAAAATTAGATAAAGTATATAAACATGATCGTTCAAAAATTATCGATATTAACGATCATAGAAGTTAATAATATATGAAATAGGTAAGTAATACTTGAGAAATATGGATCCTACGTAAGCCTATTAATTTAATAATTCTCCCTCTATGATTGATATAGGAGAAATTAAGGTAATCCAAGCCTGTACTCAAAACTAAGAGTATGGGCTTTTGTTTTATAATTCTTGAATTTACACTTTAAGTACAACAATTAAATAATGACTCATAGTCTTGGTATAATGGTGTTTGCGAAGACTCCAATACCCAAAGAGGAACTATGAGCCATTACAAACACCTTACACCAATGGAGAGAGAAAAGATAGTTCTTCTTTTAGTGTCATTTCTGATAATCTAGGTCTTCCAGAATTTCTTTTCTCATGTTCTGCAATCTTTCAGGTAAGTTTTTCATCACTAGTACACGTTTCTTGAAACTTGGAATATGTGCTCCTAAGATAATTGTATCCAGAATAAGTTAATTTAATGTCCTTGCTTCTATATATTATTCCGAATAATAAAAAAAGATAGATTTTTCAGTTATTTTTTGGTAAATTTGTAACGTTCAATATATAATAAAGTGGCAATACTATGATGGTAGTTAAAGAGATTGAGAAAAACAACGAGAAAATGGCACATGATACTTGTTATGATTAATTTCGAAAAGCGTGCATTTATTTTGGGCGCTTCTTTCTATTTATTCTGACATAATTAATTACTGTGATAGTAAATAAAATGAAAATATATGATAAGTTTTTGCTGGCATTTGAGATATAGCTACCTATAGTCAAAATCAATTGAAAATATTACATAGTATATGTGAGTTGATTTTAGCTCGTTACAGCCATATGAATGATCAATCAGTTTTAAAGATGTAGATAGTGATAATTATTATTTGTATTTATCTGTACAAAAATATGGCAAAGTATATTTATTTGAGAGAGTAAATGAAACACGAATTTATTTAAAAGACTTAGAGGATGTAATGATGAACTTAAAAAAAGTAAAAGGTATTTATCTACTAACAATTTTATCTTCAAGCTTGTTTTATGCTTTTAGTACAACTAAAATAATTTCGTATACTAATCTATCACCATTTACAGTTGTTTTATTAAATGCGCTAATAGAACTCTTTATCTATTTAGATATTAATTATATAAGAAGACTCACAAGAATGAGCACAAAAAATATTAGTGTAATGGGAATGATTTCATTTTTGATAACACAATTATTGTTTGTTATTAAATTTAATGATTATGTTATCTTATTGATAGCTTACGTATTATGTAGTTTTATTTTTAACCTTTATTTATTGTGTTTAGAAAATGTAATAGTTGATTTTGAAAAGAATGCACGAAATGGTCTTGTAAGTATCACATTATTAAGAATTTCATCAAAAGTTGTAGGATTTGGGCTAGGAGCATTTTTCCAATATGTATCTATTTGGCACTATACATTTATACTTTTATTCACATTTTTAATATTATCTACAGTGAATATCGAAAATAAAGGTGCTAATATAGATTCTATTGTATCTATAAAAAGATTAAATAGTAAATATCTAATTTTAACACTATTATTTTTAGGCAGTGTATCTGTATTTACCATTCCTAAGTTGATAAAAGATTTGAATGAACAAGGTATGTCATCATACAGTAGTATAACTTTTATGCTACCAGGTATTTTCGCGATATTATATTTAAAATATTTAAAAGATTCAAAGTTCAACAATAATTTTAAACTTAAAAATATTGCATATATATTATTGATATCTATTTATTTGATTGTTCAGCATTATGAAACTTTATTTTTCTTAAGAATATTTATGATTTCAATGATTATAACAATAAGTATTTCAATTACAATTGATATTAGAGCGTGGTTTATTCAGAGAAATGGGCAAGCAGAACTTAAAAATTTATTGCAATTGATGAACTTAATCTACGTATTGTCAATATTATTTTTTTCCATAACATCATTTTTTATAGTAGATATTACTGTGATAATATTTATGATCAATATCATCTCATCTTTATTTTTATTGTTTGATAAACGGAGAGGAGAAAATTATGAAAATAGGATTATGTTATAGGGATTATATCTATGGGAATGAATTGAAGCAATAGGTGGATTTTATAATCAACTTAGCCATCTATAAACAGAAAAACGCCATGTGAAGTTCATGTCATTATTGAGGTTACCACATCAAATCAATAAAGGACTGAATTTACATGACAAAATCTAAAGGAACACACTTAAGTTATAAAGAACGTATATAAACAAATACAGTCATTTGATATATTTTGATTGATATAAAACAAAAAAGCATGAGGATAGGCGGCTTAATAGTCAGTCTCATGCTTAATGAAATATATCATCTATTGAATAGTTTTATTTTTTTCAAGTATGCCTTTGTGGAAAGGTTCTTCATCGACTTCTTGTTGAACGGTAGCTGATGAGGATGCCTTGTTCTCTTCTAGACGAAATACGACATAGTTATAAATGAAAAAACCAATGATACTGAGTGAAAATGATTGCATGAGCAGATATTGCCATGTGCCTGCAATTAAATATGTCTCAGAGATGGTCGTTGTAATGACGAGTGCCAAAAACAATAGCGCCAACTTTTTAAGCATCTTTCTCAGCTCCTTTTACCAATATTTTAAGTTGATTGAAAAGTCTTAAATCAGTTATAACATTTTTTGAATTAAAAAGATATATTTTTTCAGAAAATTCTGCGCTGAATTTATTTTATGTATGCAGAAGATTATACAATATTTTATAGAAGAAAAGGGGAGAGAACTGACGTAAACAAAATGTAGTTCTTTAAAATTTGTGAGATAGGGAAGGTTCATAGGCATAAAAAAAAGAAGTTTGAGATAGGCTCGATATCTCAAACTTCAATATATGTGACTTGTGTTGTTTATGAGAATACTTCGTCTTTGTTAGAAGTACCAAAGATTTTTTCTTTAATCGCTTGACCTGTTGGTGTACCTGCAAGACCACCGATACCTGTTTCACGTAATGATGCAGGTAAGTTACGACCTACAGTATCCATTGCCATAATGACTTCATCTACTGGGATACGGCTTTCAACACCTGCAAGAGCAAGGTCAGCTGAAATTAAGCCATTACCTGAACCGATTGCGTTACGCATAACACAAGGAATCTCTACTAAACCTGCCACTGGGTCACATACAAGACCTAGTAGGTTGGCTAAGCTGATTGCGATTGCGTGACCTGCTTGAGTTGGTGTACCACCGAATGTTTCAACGGCTGCAGCTGCTGCGATGGCAGATGCTGTGCCAACTTCTGCTTGGCAACCACCAATGGCACCAGCAACTGAAGCGTTATTTGCGATAATCATACCGCACATAGATGCTGAGAATAAGAACTTAATCATTTGTTCATTATCTAAGTCATGTGATTGTTCTAATTTGAATAATACGCCTGGAATCGTACCTGATGAACCTGCTGTTGGTGTTGCACAGATAATGCCCATTGCTGCGTTTACTTCGTTTGTCGCGATTGCACCTTGTACGGCAGTGACCATATCGCTACCAGAAAGGGCTTTATGTGTTTCATTGTATTTACGTACTTTAATAGCGTCTTGACCCGTATAACCTGTTACACTTTTAACACCTTCACCAGTTGATCCTTTTTCAACAGCGTCGCGCATTGTATCTAAGTTTTGTTGCATTAAACCATAGACTTCTTCACGTGTCATTCCACGTGTTTCCATCTCATGTGCAATCATAATTTCGGAAAAAGTTGTGTCGTTTTGTTCTGCATATTCTATTAATTCTTTCATTGAATCAAACATGATTGTTCTTCCCCCTGATTATTCGATGTAAGAGAAATTAAGGCTCGAATATTTCTCTCTTAATGATTCTAATAGTGATGTGTTCATAGATTTATTTAAATGTAATGCAAGCAGGCAACGTTCGCCGCTCATTGTTTTGATTTCTTCGTTAATATCAACGCCATTTTCAACAAGCTCATTGATTAAGTGGTTGACTTCTGAGATACCACATTCACCGTCGATAACGAGTAGATTTGGCGTGTGAGATAATAAGATACACATACCGTTTACGTGAATGCTTTTTACTTTGAAAGCACCACCACCGATTGAGATACCATTTAATTCAACATGGCGTCCGTCTTTTTCAAGAATGATGAGTGCACAGTTTGGATGTTCGCCTAAGCTTGTGCCTTTTTCTTCTATAAATTCATAAGGAATACCTTGTTCTTTGGCGATTTTAGTTGAGGTTTTAATGCGCTCATCAAATGTACTAAACCCGAGTAGACCACCGACAATCGCTAAATCTGTACCATGTCCTTTATGTGTTTCAGCAAATGATTCATAATAATGAACTTCGATAGACTCAGGTGTACCACCTAAGACTGCACGTGCGGCTTTAGCGATTTTAACCGCGCCTGCTGTATGTGAACTAGAAGGTCCCATCATAACTGGACCGATAATATCGAATGCACTTTGAAAGTCTTTCGTACGTGCCATAATGAATTCGCTCCTTAGTTTGTTTGATTGTTTAATTTATTTGATTTGAAGTTAAAGTTAAAATTACGTTTGCTCATAAATGTACCAATGATATAGCTTAAGATAATGCTGATGATTGCAACAACGACGATAGTGATTACTGTTGGAACAGCTTCGTTAAAGCCGAGTGCAACGATTGGTCCAGCAATTGGTGTTGCCATACCTGGTTGGTTTACAACAATACCCATATAAGTGATGAATAAACCATTGATTGCACCTACAATTGCATTTGTTCCATACAATTGAATAGGGTATTTAGCGATGATGTCAATTTGTGTTAATGGCTCGATTGCAACTGCGAAAGCTTTACCTGAGTTACCAATTTTAAGCTTTCTGAATAACACGAAGTTGGCGAATGAGCTACCCATACAACCGAATGCACCGATTGCCATTGGAATACCTGTTAAGCCAAGTAGACTTGTGAATACCATTGAGCTAAGTGGTGTCATACCAACTACTGGTACGATAGCTCCGATAACTAATGCTAATGCGTAAGGGTTATTGTCACCCACAGCTGTTACGGCTGTACCGATTTGCTTCAATACGGCAATAACAGTTGGTGATACGATAGATGCAATACCATATGCAACGGCTGGTGATACTAAAATAACAACGATTAAGTCTAAGCCTTCAGGTACGTGTTTTTCAACTTGTTTTAAACCAAAGGCAACAAAATATGCTGCGATAAATGCTGGTAATAATTTGAAGTCGAATAATACAAGACCTGTTAAAACTGCGAATACAGGGTTAACACCGAATTTTAGACAAGTTAAGATACCAACTGCAACCCCGCTTAAGCTTCCTGCGATTTCACCAATTTTGACGAAGTAATCGATGTGAAAAACGCCCCCAATTGCGTATTTTAAGAAAGCTTCTGGTAAGAATGTGGCACAAGCTGCTCCGGAAAGTGCTTGTAAGCTAACCTTACCATTTGGTGCAAACTTTAAGAATAAAGTCATTGCCAATAAAACTACTAGTAAAGTACCAATACCTAAAATGAAATCCATAAACATTTCCTTCTCTCTCTAAATCTATTTTATTTTTTTACTCTCTCTCGAATGCAACCCCATCATAAAGGGTTTTGAAAGCGTGTGCAATAGGGTTTCAATGAGAATGAATCTCATTGTTCTATAAATAAATTAATTATATAAGTCAATTATATAGATTGTGAAATTATGAACTTTATAAAACACTGATGTGCCGTGCTGCGTTGATGCTGTTTCACATTAAAGTATAAAAGTGATTAAGTAAACAAATATTTTTGTCATAATTGTGAACACAACAAAGTTCTAAGATTGATAATTTTCAGATAGAAACTTTTGATAATTTTATTTAATTAATACACAGTTGTTTGTAAAAAATATTTGTTACCTTGTCATAGAAAACAAAGTGAATTTATAGGGGAGGCTGAAATGTTTAATAGAAAATTATCAGTAAAAGAGAGAAAATATTGTAGGAGATAATATCTATACAACATCGTTCGCTTTTGTTCAAGTCTGTAGTTCACCATATGAAAATGATTATAATTGTGGTAGATTACGACAAAAAGAGTCAGATATGAAGATATATATAGACTGATAAATGTTCAATAGACGGAGAAGTTTATCAGACGGAAGATGTATAAAAAGTTCAAACTCATGTCTGATGTTAAATGATTAAAATCGCGTTATGATGTTATTAGAGATTGAGACACTAAGTTGTCCTCTCTCAAAAATATATGATTTTAGCTGTAACAGATGTATGATGAATAGACGCTTTCTTAATAATAGATTAATACATTTGTTATAAGCTAGGAGACGATCTATTCCCATATGGATCAAGTGAAAGCAGATATAACAATCCCTAAAATTTATACCCAAAACACCTCCTTAACTGGGGACGGGGCATGATTGATGTATAATTTGGAAAATCTATAAATGATATTCCCAAAGCAAGATTTTGTCCCGACCTCGAGATATGAAAAAGCACTAGAATGCTTCCCCCATTCTAGTGCTTTTTTCAATATATTTATTTCTATAGTAGACCCATCCACTGCCAGTACGTCATACTGAAAATAATGACGAGTAAATAACCTATAATTGTGAGTGGTAGACCAATTTTTAAGTAGTCTTTAGCTGTGAATGTTTCGGTACCATATGCCAACATTCCTTGAGGAGAGCTTACAGGTAATAAAAATCCAAAGCTAATGACGAATTGTTGTATTAACACGAAACCAATTGAATGATCACCGAGACTTAATGTTGAAGCCAGTGAAATAAAGACTGGAATCAATGCGGATGACAAGCTTGTTGCACTTGCAAAACCGAGGTGAATCAAAATATTGAAAAGTGAAATCAGCGCAATTGTTGCAATGATAGGCATATGTTCTAAGCCCATTAAACCGAACGTTTTATCACTTAACCATTGTGCTGCTGTCGTTTGTAGCAGTACATTACCTAAAGAAATTCCTACACCAAAGACAATAATAGTCCCCCATGGAATCTTACTTTCTGCTTCTTTCCAACTCATGATACCAATTTTTGGTGTTAGCATGACAGCTAAAGCCAATAAAGTGATAGATGATGAGTCGATAGGGTGAAGAACCTTTTCAGTTGACCATAACACGAGTAGTGCAATAGAAATAATAATTAAGCGCCATTCTTTTGGGGATATTGGGCCCAATTCAGCGAGTTGTTGTTTAACAAGGTTGCTACCGCCTTCGATACTGTCTTGTTCGGGCGGAATAACCTTTAATGCAATGAAGTAAAGAACAATAGACATCAAGATTGACCAAGGAGCTGCATATAAGAACCATTCACCCCATGAGATATCTTGACCAAGCTGATTATTAATAAAATTAATTGCAACAATGTTTTGTGCTGCAGCTGTTTTAATACCAACATTCCATATATTTACGGCTTGAACAGCAGTGATGACAAGTAGTGCGGCTAAGCGACTGTTTTTACTCGCACCAAATGCAGCAACCATTCCTAATAGAATTGGAACTACGGCACCTGTTCTTGCTGTAGCGGACGGTACGAAAAATGCCAAAATAATTGCAACGATAATTGCACCAATAACGATGCGTTTTGTTTTGTTACCTACGAGTGATAGAACATAAAGAGCTAAACGTTTATGCAAGTTTGTAATTTGCATAGCAGTTGCCAAAAATAACGCTGCTGCTACTAACGCTACGGCACTAGATGAAAAACCACTGAAAGCTAACTTGAGTGCATTGCTTGTACCAAAAGCAGCTTCTCCAGTTATTGGTTTGCCACCAGCCTGAGGATTACCAAGTGACTCTGCCAAATTTTGAACTGGGCTAAAACCAAGTAGCAAAATGATTAAACCGATAATAATAGCTGCTGATACAGGGTAACTAACTGCTTCAGTCACCCATAGAATGACAGCGAATGCCAGAATTGCCAGTGCAGCTTTTCCCATGACAGGTAAACTAGCAGGCGCAGGTATTAGCAATATCGTAATCAGTGCCACAAATGCTAGGATAAACCAGACTGGCTTAAATGTAATAGTAGATTGTTTCTTTTGAGTTGTTCCCATTGTTTAACGCCCTTTCTGTTTTGTAAGTGTTTACATTGTATCAGTCAATAAATGAAAAAATAATAAGTTTATATATTGTTCATAAAATGGACACAATTAATTAGAAGTATGCAATTGTTTAGAAAAATATATAATATCATAATGAAGTTATTTATTAGGGTGGAACGATAATAAATATACTATTAGCTTAAGCAAAACAGACTAAATATTATAGTGTTTAGCAAGAATAGTACCACAAAGTAGGCTATTGGGATTCAATGAATTGTCAGAAATAGGGTGAACAGTGAGTGATACAATAATTTTAGTACGCATAATAAGGAGAGGTTGAAATGAACAAACGTTACGTTAAAGTATTAGGTCTATATGTTCTAAGTACAGCAGTGCCTATGTTATTAAATAAATGTTGCAAGTTAGAGGGGTTCTTAAAGTGGGTGGTGCAAACAGCGGTAGGTTATAGTGTTTTTGCATACGGCTTAAAAGTAATGAAACGTCGCAAAAAAGCAGCACAATAAGCACAACAAAAAATCCGACTGAACAATGCGTTCAGCGGATTTTTTGCGCCTATTGTTTTGGTGAGCCGTTCAAGTATGCATATAATAAACCAACCATAATACCGCCGCCGATATAGTTACCGATAAATGCAAAGACGATATTTTTAAGTACAGCTAACCAGTTGAGTGCATCTATATTGTTGAAAAGCATACCAACAAAGAGACCTGCATTGTAGACAACATGTTCATACCCCATGAAGACGAAGATAACAACACCAGCAGCAATAAAGAATGTTTTTGTCATGCCCTCTTTAAACATTAATGATACATAAATACCGATGTTGATAAAGAAGTTCGCAAAGATGGCTTTTACTAAGATGGCATACCATGTAGGTTCGACTGTTTTGGCTGCGACTGTTTTTGAGAGTGCTGCAACCATCTCCGGTGTCATGATGTGTGTGAAGTATAAGAGGCCGAATAATACAAAAGCACCAAGAATATTTCCCAGGAAACATACTGCAAAGAGCCATAATGCTTTGCTAACACTAATTGCACGATAGTACATTCCAACAGTCATATACATAAAGTTACTTGTTAAGAGTTCTGAGTGTGTTAATACAATTAAGACTAAGGCAATACTGAATGCAATGGCGCCCATCAAGTTTACAACCCCTGGTAGTGCACCTGCCATTTGTGTTTTCATGGCTAACATGAAAACTGTGACAATGGCGAGTAAGAAACCAGACATCATAGATTTCAAAATGTAACGTAGTATCGTACGATCAAGCATAGTTTCTTTCATCGCAACACTGCTGATAATCCCTTCCACGATTCCGCGCGATGCATACGTGTCTTCAATTGACTTAGTCGGTTTTTCAATCGACATAGTTAAATCCCTCCACTAAAGCATTTTGTTTGACACTCTAATTGTACTTTATTCTGTATTGGTTACATAGTATTATTTTATATTATTTTTAAATGGACTTGAGGTAGAACAGGTAGCTCGTAAGATAACGTTAGCTTTCTCCAGAATGTTTGACATGAGGCTATAAAAGAGGCGTCTAGAGTTTGTAACAGAATCAAATAATGTTGTTAAGACTATGGTCTTCTGTATCATTTTCGATACTATTTTTTACTAGTGTTCCATACTTATTTGGTAAAATAAGCGTTATGTGAAACAAAGAAGAAAGGGTGTATTATAATGGCAGAACAGTTTCGATTGGCAACACTGGAAGATACAGCGACGTTACATCAATTAATGTATCGCTCATTTACACCGTTGCGTGAAGTGGGAATTGATTGGCCCTCAGTGAATGCTACGCCAGAGATGGTAGAGGATAATATTCGAGAAAATGCATGCTATGTTTTGGAAATAGACGGACAGATTGTCTCAACGTTATCGATTCGTTTTCCTTGGGAGAGTGAAGTGCCAATTTCTAAATATCCATTTATCTGGTGGTTGGCTACAGATCCAGATTACAACAAAAAAGGTTATGGTAGTAAAATGATGCGCTACGTGGAAGAAGATATATTGAGAGATACATTGAAAGCCCCAGCTGTTGTACTTGGGACATCTGCGCGCAAGATGGGATGGTTAGCGGATGTATATGCACGTCGTGGCTATGAAACTTTTTTTGAGATGGAAGATGAAACAGGTGATAAAGGTATTATGATGGTCAAAGTACTAATTCCTGAGCGTTACAACGCTGACCTGCTAACATTGCCGCCATGGTCAGAACAATAGCAACTAAGGCTGTAGAGAAAGTGATAATTTATAAAGTACGATAACAAACTAGGGAATCCCCTTGCGAATTGCATAGGGGGTTCCCTAATTTTATTTGAAGTTGTGAATGTAATCACAAAATCTGTATGAATTAGATTACAATAAATAGTGAGGGGTGAGTGGGTTGCAAAAGACGATTTTAATTGTACATGGCATGCGAAAAGGTAAGTTGAATGAGCTGCTGGAAGATTTTATATATGCATTGTTCGATGAGACGCAGATTGACTATGATGTGGCGTTTTTGGAATCGGAAGCGCGTTCTTTAGAGACGGTTGTAGCTACAACGGTGAGACAAGGTTATCGTGTAGTGAATCTCGTACCATTACTCCTATTTACAGCTTCACATTATTACGAAGATATTGCTGACCAAGTGCAGATGTGGAAAACACAGTATGCACAAGTTCATTTTTTATTGGCAGAACCACTTGGCACACATCCAGCCATGGCTGATTGGGTGTCGCATCAAATGGCACGCTATGCACATGAAATTGATGACGCAACGGGTGTTGTCATTTTGGCACATGGGAATGCACGTTTTAATGAACCGGATATCGCATTGACATATTTGGCACAGCAACAGACAAGTGAACAGTTACAATGTTATCCGAGCATGGTATATGGCAAGTTGAATTTTCAAGAAACATTGCCACCACTTGCAGCAAAATATCAAAAGTTACTAATCGTTCCGTTTTTCTTCTATGATGGTTACTTGGTTAATAAGACGAAACGACAAATTGAAGAATTAAACTTACCAGTGGAAATAACGTATACCACAGCAATTAACTTTGACCCAGTATTAAAAAATATTATTTTAGCGCGTATTGCAGCATGTGAGGAGGCGCATCATGTATCCGATACAGTTGAACTTGTGTAATAAACACGTGGTAATTGTTGGTGGGGGGAAGATTGCTTGGCGAAAGTTTCAAGCGCTTATACATGAAGGATGCACGATTGATGTTGTCAGCCTAGAATTTCATGAAGGCTTTAGCACAACGGCATGGCCAGCAACAGTTCGCTTGTTACAAAAAGCATACGAAGCGGCAGATATTGAAGCGGCAACGCTAGTGATTGTGGCAACGGATGATGCAGCTGTTAATGATCGTGTGGCACGTGATGCCCGTGAGACACAGTGGGTAAACCATACGGGAGATAGAGAACAGTCCGACTTTTTTAACATGTTAACGATTAACTGCGACGATATGATGATCAGTGTGGGGTCATCAGGTCAGTCCATTCATAAAACACAAGCATACGCGAAAAAAATAAAGGCATATTTAGAAACATTAGAGGAGGATATCCATGAGTAAAACAAGATTATTAATGATTGGTAATGGTATGGCAGGGGTCCGTACAATCGAAGAAATCTTAGAACGTGATCCAGATAAATTTGAGATTACAATTATTGGTAAAGAGCCATATCCTAACTACAACCGTATTATGTTATCAAACATCTTACAAAATAAAATGACAGTTGATGAGACAATTATGAATCCGTATGAGTGGTATGAGGAGAACGGTATTCAGCTAATTACAGGCGATAAAGTTGTCACAATTAATCGTGATGCACAAAATGTGGAAACAGAAAGCGGTCGTGTTGTTGAATACGATCAAATGATTATCGCAACAGGTTCGGATTCGTTTATTTTACCAATCGACGGTTCACGTTTGGACGGCGTAGTGGGGTTCCGTACAATTGATGATACTGAAAAAATGATTGAAACAGCAAAAACCAAGGAAAAAGCGATTGTTATTGGTGGTGGATTATTAGGTCTTGAATGTGCGCGTGGTCTTGTCGATCAAGGTATGGACGTAACGATTGTACACTTGGCTGAATGGTTGATGGAAGTACAACTTGACCGTAAAGCGGGTGGCTTACTTAAAGCTGACTTAGAAAAACAAGGCATTAAGTTTGAATTACAAGCAAACACTCAAGAAATTTTAGGGGAAGATCATGTAGAAGGTATTCGTTTATCTGATGGGCGTGTACTTGATGCAGATATGGTTGTTATGGCGGTAGGTATCCGCCCAGTTACAAAAGAAGCACGTGCAGCAGGCTTGGAAATCGGTCGCGGTATCGTTGTAGATGATTTTATGAAGACAAGTGACCCAAACATTTATGCGGTCGGTGAATGTGCGGAACATCGTTCTAAAGTATACGGTCTTGTAGCGCCACTTTATGATCAAGGTAAAGTATTGGCGGATCATATCACAGGACGTCCAACTGATGGTTATCAAGGTTCTACAACCTTTACATCATTAAAAGTATCAGGCTGTGACCTTTTCAGCGCCGGTCGTATTACAGAAAATGAAAATGTACGTGGCATTGAAACATTCAACGGTGTGGATAATATCTACAAAAAAATATTTGTACAAGATAAGAAAATTGTCGGTGCGGTTCTTTATGGTGATACAGAAGAAGGTAACCGTTTCTACAATATGATGAAAAAAGGTGACACAACTGATGAGTACACATTAGTGTCTATTTTGCATAAAGCAGGTGAAGTAGATGCAATTAGTGTTGCAGACATGGATGATGACGAAACAATCTGTGGCTGTAACGGTATCTCTAAAGGTGTCATCGTTAAAGCAATTAAAGAACAAGGTTTAACATCTGTTGCGGATGTAACAAGAGTGACAAAAGCAGGGAACTCTTGTGGTAAGTGTAAGGGGCAAATTGGTGAGCTGTTAGAGTATGCATTAGGTGATGACTTTGTTGAAAGTGCACCAACAGGTATTTGTGCATGTACGGACTTATCACGTGATCAAATCGTGACACAAATTCGTGCGAAAGGTCTTAAAACATCGAAAGAAGTGCGCCACGTCTTAGATTTTAAAGACAAAGGCGGCTGTCCGAAGTGTCGTCCAGCCATCAACTACTATTTAAATATGGTATACCCACACGACCACGAAGATGAGAGATCATCACGATTTGCTAACGAGCGTTATCATGCCAATATTCAAAATGATGGGACGTTCTCTGTAATCCCACAAATGCGTGGTGGTGTGACAGATGCAGACCAATTAATCCGTCTTGGTGAAGTGGCTAAGAAATACGATGTACCGCTCGTGAAAGTAACAGGTTCACAACGTATCGGTTTATACGGTGTGAAAAAAGAAGAATTACCAAAAGTATGGGACGACTTAGGTATGCGTTCGGCATCTGCCTATGCGAAGAAAACACGTTCAGTTAAGAGTTGTGTAGGTAAAGAATTCTGTCGGTTCGGTACACAATATACAACGAAACTCGGTATTCGTCTTGAAAAAACATTTGAATATATCGATACACCACACAAATTCAAAATGGGTGTTTCTGGTTGTCCACGTAGCTGTGTAGAATCAGGTGTGAAAGACTTCGGTATTATTGGTGTTGAAAATGGATTCCAAATCTATATTGGTGGTAACGGCGGTACAGATGTTGTGAAAGCAGAATTTTTAGCAACTGTTCCAACTGAAGATGACGTGGTGAAATTATGTGGTGCGTATATGCAATATTACCGTGAAACAGGTATTTATGCGGAACGTACAGCGCCGTGGTTAAAACGCATGGGCTTTGATCAAGTGAAGTCAGTCGTGTTAGACCCTGAAAAGCAAGAAGCACTTTATGCACGTATTATGGATGCTAAAGCAGCAGTTGCTGAAGAGCCATGGAACGATATCGTAAGTGATGCGCATAAACGTAAAATTTTTGAAGTGGAGAAGGTGTAATGCACATGGCACAAAAAGTAAAAGTGGCACATATGTCAGATTTAGAACCATTAATCGGTAAAAAAGTATTTGTGGAAGATAAACAAATTGGTCTTTTCTTAATGGAAGATGGTGTTATTAAAGCAGTAAACAATGTTTGTCCACATAAACAAGGGCCTTTATCGGAAGGAACTGTCAGCGGGCATTACGTCTATTGTCCACTACACGATCAAAAAGTTGACTTAAACACAGGGGTTGTTCAAGAACCTGACGAAGGTTGTGTTGAAACGTACGAAGTGGAAGTTATTGATAATGAGGTTTATGTATGTCTGTAATAGACAATAAGACCAAAGTGTATTTAGTTGGAGCCGGTCCAGGTAACCCATGCCTGCTCTCAAAAAAAGCAGAACGTTGTATTCAGCAGGCAGATGTTATTTTGTATGATCAACTCGTACATCCATTTATTTTACAATTGTCACGACCAGATGCTGAATGGATACATGTTGGTAAAACGCCTTATACCAAGTACATCAGACAAGAACGCATCAATGAATTGCTTGTGGAAAAGTCACAAATGTATCGTCATGTGGTACGTCTTAAAGGTGGTGACCCTGCCATTTTTGGAAGGGTGGCTGAAGAAGTGGAAACATTGCGTGCACATGGTATTGATTTTGAAATTGTGCCAGGTATTACAGCAGCAAGTGCAGCGATTAGTCAGCTTGGTCGAGGTTTGACAGAACGCCAAATCTCAACGAATATTACTTTTACAACAGGTCATTTTAAAGATGGTGTTGAAAATGATATTGATATTACTACGTTGGAAAATGGGGGAACACTAGCAATCTATATGGGTGTGAAGCGTCTGCCATTTTTGATGGAGGAAATTATCAAAAAAGTTGGGATTGATTACCCTGTTGCAGTTATTTTTAATGCGACACGTCCCAACCAACAAATTATCGGTGGTACGGTAACAACAATTGCTGAGAAGATTGCACAATTGTCAGAGAGACCGGGACCGGGTGTGACTATTGTTGGAGAAGTCGTACGTGATGTTGAAGCAATCAAACCGGTGATGAATCCAGAACCACAAATGTTATTGTTAACTGGAAATCGTACACGATGTATTGATGTCGCTTATGAGATTTTTGAAGCAGGTGGTGCAGCATTGATTGATGATCGTGCAACATCGGACTTACACCCAAGCCAACACGAGATTTTAACATCATGGTTGGAACAATATACATTCACGGAACAGCGCATAATTGAATAACGTGAAGAAACATCGTACAAGGAGAGAAGCAGGCAGTAACTCTTTATATGATGTTTTTTTGCACTTATTATCATAACGCTTACAATTTTTACTATTTGTTAATAAAATTATTGGAAAAATTGATAAAACACACGATTTATTTATGCTACGATATAAGTGTTAGACATATTTAAAACGTTGTGAGAAAGGCACTTTGGATTTGAGTAAAGCTGTATGTAATGACAAGAATCCTGCATTTCTAGCACGAATAAAAGGAGATTTCAAATGAAGCAGACAGTTTTTCGATGGGTTGCAGTATTTGCATTAATTTTAGGTTTTTGTGGTATGATCAGCCTTGGCAATGTTCAGGCGGAAACAACTGATGTGTCGTCAACTGAGCCGAGCCAAGCAACGGGAAAGGCGACTGCTACAACAGAATCAGCACCAACTGTGGACAAACAAACCGTCCCAGCAGATGTTACAACGTCAGAAGCTAATGTTGCTACAGAACAATCGGGAGACAAGATGGATGAAGTAGTAACTGAGGCCACAACTGGACAAGATGAAGCGAAAGCTACTGAAGCACCAAAGACCATAACATCGACCCAACATACGATTTTACACACGAACGATATGCACGGACGTATGATTGAAGAAAATAATCGTGTGATTGGTATGGCGAAGTTAAAACGTTAAAAGAACAGCAACAACCAGATTTAATGGTGGATGCTGGGGATGCATTTCAAGGTTTGCCAGTTTCTAACTTGTCAAAAGGTGAAGAAATGGCGAAAGCGATGAATGAAGTAGGCTATGATGCGATGACGATTGGTAACCATGAATTTGATTTTGGTTATAATCAACTGAAAAAATTAGAAGGTATTTTAAACTTTCCGTTACTAAGTGCCAATGTATACAAAGATGGCAAGTTAGCATTCCTACCTTCTGTTATCGTTAATAAAAACGGTATAAACTACGGTATTATCGGAGTGACAACGCCTGAAACGAAAACAAAAACAAGCCCAGAAGGTATCGTTGGTGTCACTTTTGCAGATCCTCTGGAAACAGTGACACGTGAGATGACAAAGTTAAATAATCAAGTTGATGCATTTGTCATCCTTTCTCATCTCGGTATCGATCCGTCAACGCAACAAAAATGGCGTGGTGATTATTTAACACAACAATTGAGTACGATGACAGCGTATAAACATCCGATTATCATGATTGATGGTCATTCTCATACAGTCTTAGAACAAGGTCAAATGTTCGGCACAGATATTTTAGCGCAAACAGGCACAGCGTTAGCGAACGTAGGTAAAGTAACGTTTGAAGAGAAAGATGGCAAGTTAAGCAATGCAAAAGCGTCATTAATTAACGTAAAAGATGTTGCAGACGTAACACCGAATGCAACTTTAAAAGCACAATTAGACAAAGCAAACGAAGCCTATTTGAATGCAACATCTGAGGTGATTATTCCGAATAATACAGTGGACCTCAAAGGTGAACGTGATGATGTGCGCACACGAGAAACAAACTTGGGAGATGCCATTGCTGATGCGATTGAAGCATACGGACAACATGGTTTTAGCACACCATCAGACTTCGCAGTGACAAATTCTGGTGGTATTCGTGCGTCAATCACACAAGGGACAGTGAAATTAAGCGATGTTATCACGGTATTGCCGTTTGGTAACACGATTGCACAAATTAAAGTGTCAGGTGAAAATGTGTTGAAAGCATTTGAACATAGCTTAAGTGCCCCAACACAAATGGTAGATGGCAAAAAGCAATTCACAGCGAATGGTGGTTTGCTACAAATTTCAAAAGGTGTGCGTGTTTATTACGACATCAACAAAGCACCGGGACAACGCGTGAATGAAATACAAATATTGAATAAACAGACAGGTCAATATGAACCACTAGACTTAACACGTATTTATAACGTTGCGACGAATGATTTCACAGCGTCAGGCGGCGATGGATTTGATATGTTTGGTGGATCACGTGAAGAAGGTGTGTCACTCGATAAAGTCATGGCGGATTACTTAAAAACGGCTGACTTAATGCAATATGACACAACGGAACCACAACGTATGATTATGGGGCAACCTGCTAAAGGGGAGGATACAGTAACAGTGCCACCTGCAGCGAAGCCACAGGGTCAACAGCTAACACCACAGCCAGCGACAACAGGCAAAGTCGTTCAATTCCCAGTGCCGCATCAACCGGCTGCAACGGGTAACAACAGTGCCACGATGGTTGGACATGCGGGTACGATGGCAGGAAGTCATGTGACAACAATGTCAACGACTGCAGTGATGTCAACTGTGGCAATGCAAGGTACATCTGCAGCGACGAATGGACAAGTGGCAGATGGAAATGAAAAAGGAACGTTGCCTGCGACAGGTGGAACGTCAGCAGGGGCGATTGCACTTGGTTACGTATGCGTCGGCGCAGGTCTGTATATGATGCGACGTAGACGTGCGGCGTAAGCGTGACAAAATAGATTTAAGTTATAAAAGTAAAAGCCCGAATAGAATGTTGATGTCATTCTGTTTGGGCTTTTTTCTAGCCGTTTATTTTTTCTTTAAGTGCAACAATTCTATCCTTTCTTACACTTTGGTTTTTAGCCGGGAAACCCCCGAAATAAGAACGCCTTCTTAGAGGTTCTTATTTTGAGGGTGTAACATAAAAAGTGGGCAGTGTTTCCTTAAAACGAGGAAAGCTGTCCACTTTTTTTCGTGGTGCGCCCGGCATAGGCAATGATTTGGCGGTAACACCTTGCTAGTAGGAGCTTTTAGCAAAAGGCAAGGGTGTCCATTGTCAAATTTATTCTATTGTAAACCATGTACCTGAATTTTGAATAACGGTCCAAAGTTTTGTAATAAAAAGCCGTGAACACCGTGGAGTTCGATACCGTCAAAACCTGCTTCAATCGCACGTCGAGTTGCTTCTCCAAAAGCATGAATCACATCTTCAATCTCTGTTTCAGATAATGCTTTAGGTGTGACAGAAGGTGCAAAAGTTGTTGCTTGTGTTGGTACAGCACTTGAACTTACCACGGGTCTATCAATTAAATCAGGACGTGCTTTGTTACCTGCGTGATTTATTTGTAAAATTGCTTTTGCGCCATTTGCTTTTAAAGTAGACGCTAATTTTGTAAGACCTGGTAAATACTTATCGTCAGAAACGCTGAATTCATTTGTAAAGCTTATGCCGTTGTCTTGGATGTGTGCACACCCTGTAATAATCATACCTGCACCACTATTACGGTATTGATAATAAGTTAATTCTTCCTAAGAGACACTGTAATCATCGTTGCTCGACCAAGTCGTCATCGGTGACATGACAATGCTGTTTTTTAAAGTTACACCATTATTTAAAGTTGTTGTTTTTAGTATATTTGACATATTCATTCCATCTTTTTTTATCATTTTATTAACGAACGTTCATTCATCTAATTCTCAAAATAAAAGCCTCTGCATGAAGAAGCTCCTATTTCAAAGCGATAGCATCTCAACATATTGACACTACTTCATTTATTTCCTCATCAGTACCTGTTACGAGCTCTTTATGAAACAACTTAACATATTCCATTGCAATGCTAGACGTTGCTGTTGACAAAGCAATTAAGCTGACTGGTTTAAGCAATTTTTGATCAATACCTTCTTGATATAAGTTAGATAGTGTCGAAAATAATTCGTCTGATGCTTGTAATGTTTCGTCATCAAGTACAGGTGCATTGTGGAGTTGTTCTAAAAATAAGAATGCCTTCTTGTTTTGCATAATGAACGTAATAAAGTTCGTTAGTATTTGATAATATTGTATTTTTAAATCTTGTTGAGAGTCAATCGAATCAAATACTGCTGTACTCATCGTTTCTTTTGTACTGAGATAGAGTTTGTTAATCAAATCCTCCTTGTTCTCGAAGTAAATGTAGATTGTTGCAGGAGATACATCAGCTGTTTTTGCTATTTTAGACATGGATAACTTGGATAATCCTTGTGTATATACGAGATCTAACGTAGCATTTAATATTTTTAACTTTTTATTGCTGTCCTTTTCTCTCATAGTGTGATTATAAATGAATGTTCATTCACTGTAAGGAAAAAAGTTTCTAGCATCAATTGTTATCATTCTAACTCGATGTCATTGAGAGGCGTTATCAACTAGGTAAAGCATGGATTACAGTAGTTTGTGATTTTATGAACAAATAGGGAATATGACGCTATAAATAGGCGATTCCCTAGTATCGTGAAAAATTGAACAAAAGTAAAATGAGGATAATAAGGAAAGTCTATGTCTATTGAGGAGGATGAATATGGCAAAATTTGGATTAAACTTTTTTAAGCCGACTGAAAAGTTTAACGGTAACTGGTCAGTTTTGGAACATAAAAGCCGTGAATGGGAAAAAATGTACAGAGAAAGATGGAGTCATGACAAAGTTGTGCGAACGACACATGGTGTTAACTGTACAGGGTCATGCTCATGGAAAGTATTTGTTAAGAATGGTGTTATTACTTGGGAAAACCAACAAATAGACTATCCAAGCTGTGGACCAGATATGCCAGAATTCGAACCTCGTGGTTGTCCACGTGGTGCATCATTTTCTTGGTATGAATACAGTCCATTACGCATTAAATATCCATATATTAGAGGAAAATTGTGGGATCTTTGGACACAAGCTTTAGCAGAGCATCAAGATCCAATTAAAGCGTGGGCTTCTATTGTTGAAGATGATGAAAAAGCACGCATTTATAAATCAGCTCGTGGTAAAGGTGGGCATGTGCGTGCGAAATGGAAAGATGTTGCGCAGTTAATTTCAGCACAGTTAATCTACACAATCAAAAAAGACGGTCCAGACCGTATTGCAGGTTTTACGCCAATCCCAGCGATGTCTATGATCAGCTATGCAGCGGGTGCGCGTTTTATTTCATTACTTGGTGGAGAAATGTTAAGTTTCTACGACTGGTATGCTGACTTACCGCCAGCGTCACCACAAATATGGGGCGAACAAACAGACGTACCTGAATCAAGTGACTGGTATAACGCATCTTACATTATGATGTGGGGTTCTAACGTGCCATTAACGCGTACACCAGATGCGCACTTTATGACAGAAGTACGTTATAAAGGGGCTAAGGTTGTCTCTGTTGCACCAGATTACGCAGAAAATGTTAAGTTTGCAGATAATTGGTTAGCACCAAATCCAGGTACTGACGCTGCGATTGCACAAGCGATGACGCACGTTATTTTACAAGAGTTTTATGAGGACGAACCTTCTGAAATGTTCATCAACTATGCGAAACAATATTCAGACATGCCTTTCGTAATTCGTTTAGACAAAGATGCGAACGGTTATAAAGCTGGTCGCTTCTTACGTTCAAGTGACTTCGGTAGTACATCGGAAAATAGCGAATGGAAACCAGTCGTATTCGATACGTTAACGGATACGATTCAAGTACCCAACGGAACAATGGGGCAACGCTGGGAAGAAGGTAAGAAGTGGAACCTTAAGTTAGAAAACGAACAAGGTGAAACAATCGACCCAGCAATGACAGTGGCAACTGGTGAATACGCACTTGTGACAATTCAATTTCCATACTTCGATAATAAAGGTAATGGCGTATTTGAACGTCCAATTCCAGTGCGTAAAATGACATTGGCAAATGGCGAAGAAACACTTGTTACAACAATTTATGACTTAATGACATCACAATATGGTGTGAAACGTTTCGATCACGAATTAGAAGCAAAAGGCTTTGAAGATGCAGCATCATTCTATACACCTGCATGGCAAGAAAAAGTGACAGGTGTGAAAGCGAATGTTGTAACACAAGTCGCACGTGAGTTTGCACAAAATGCGATTGATACAGGTGGACGCTCAATGATTATCATGGGGGCAGGTATCAACCACTGGTTCAACTCTGATACAATCTACCGCTCAATCTTAAACCTTGTTGTGTTATGTGGTTGCCAAGGTGTTAATGGTGGCGGTTGGGCACATTACGTTGGTCAAGAAAAATGTCGTCCTATTGAAGGATGGAGCACAATTGCTTTTGCGAAAGACTGGCAAGGGCCGCCACGTTTACAAAATGGTACAAGCTGGTTCTACTTTGCAACTGATCAGTGGAAATATGAAGAGTCTGGTGTAGATCGTCTTGCGTCACCACTTGCCGAAAATATTAAATTACAACATCCTGCAGACTACAATGTTCTTGCAGCACGTAATGGTTGGTTACCATCATATCCACAATTCGACCGCAACAGCTTGTTATGGGGCGAAGAAGCGCGCGATGCTGGAGAGTTTACAAACGAAGCGGTATTAGCACGTGCATTAAAAGATGTGAAATCACGTAAAACAAAATTTGCAGTTGAAAACCCTGGCTTGCGCCGAAACCATCCGAAATCATTATTTGTATGGCGTTCAAACTTAATCTCAAGTTCTGCCAAAGGACAAGAGTACTTCATGAAACATTTATTAGGTACAAAGTCTGCATTGATGGCTGAACCGAACGAACGTGAAAAACCAAGAGAAATTGAGTGGAGCGAAGACACAGTGGGCAAGTTAGACTTACTCGTATCTTTAGACTTCCGTATGACAGCAACACCGTTGTACTCAGATATCGTGTTACCAGCAGCAACTTGGTACGAAAAGCATGATATCTCATCAACAGATATGCACCCATTCATTCACCCATTTAATCCGGCAATCGACCCGTTATGGGAATCACGCTCTGACTGGGATATTTTCAAAACATTGAGTAAGACATTCTCTGAGATGTCACGTGTTCATTTGAATGGGACATTCAAAGATATTGTGACAGCGCCATTAGCACATGACTCAAAACAAGAAATTTCATTATCTTATGGTGAAATTAAAGACTGGACAAAAGGTGAAGTTGAAGCCATTCCTGGTAAAACAATGCCAGGATTTGCAGTAGTAGATCGTACGTATACAGATGTACATGATAAATTCATTTCTGTAGGGCCATTATTAGAAAATGGCAAAGTTGGCGCCCACGGTGTTAGCTTCTCCGTTAAAGAAGAATATGATGAATTACGCAGCATGGTTGGTAAATGGGAAGATGATACAGTGAAAAATAATAAACCACGTATCGATACAGCACGTAAAGTAGCAGACGTTATCTTAAACGTATCTTCTGCATCAAACGGTCGCGTGTCTCAAAAATCATATGAAGATCTCGAGCGACAAACAGGCATGGAGCTGAAAGATATCTCTGCAGAACGGGCATCTGAAAAGATTACATTCTTGAACATTACATCACAACCACGTGAAGTCATCCCAACAGCGGTATTCCCAGGTTCTAACAAACAAGGTCGCCGTTACTCACCATTTACAACAAACATTGAACGTCTCGTACCATTTAGAACATTGACAGGTCGTCAAAGTTACTACATTGACCATGAAGTATTCCAGCAGTTTGGTGAGTCGTTACCAGTCTATAAACCAACATTACCGCCAATGGTATTCGGTACGAAAGATAAAGAAGTTAAAGGTGGCGTAGATGCACTTGTATTACGTTACTTAACACCACACGGTAAATGGAATATTCATTCAACTTACCAAGATAACCAACACATGTTGACATTATTCCGTGGTGGGCCAACAGTTTGGATTTCTAATGAAGATGCAGCACAACACGATATTAACGATAACGACTGGTTAGAAGTTTATAACCGAAATGGTGTTGTCACAGCACGTGCGGTTGTCTCACACCGTATGCCACGTGGCACGATGTTTATGTACCATGCACAAGATAAACATATTGAAACGCCAGGATCAGAAATTTCTGGTACACGCGGTGGTTCACACAACGCACCGACACGTATTCACCTAAAACCAACACAACTTATGGGTGGTTATGCACAAATCAGTTACTCATTTAACTACTACGGACCAATCGGTAACCAACGTGACGTATACGTTGCCGTGAGAAAGATGAAAGAGGTGGATTGGCTTGAAGATTAAAGCACAAGTAGCTATGGTATTAAATCTAGATAAATGTATTGGATGTCATACATGTAGTGTGACATGTAAAAGCACGTGGACGAATCGACCTGGTGCGGAATATATGTGGTTCAACAACGTAGAAACCAAACCAGGTATTGGCTATCCGAAACGTTGGGAAGATCAAGAACAATACAAGGGTGGTTGGACGCTCAATAAAAATAGTAAGTTAGAATTGAAATCGGGGACACGTATTAACAAGATTGCATTAGGTAAAATCTTCTACAACCCAGATATGCCAATCATCAAAGATTACTATGAGCCATGGACATACAACTATGAGCATTTAACAACAGCTAAAGATTCTAAACATACGCCAGTTGCCAAAGCGCATTCAGTGATGACAGGTCAACGTATGGATATCGACTGGGGACCAAACTGGGAAGATGACTTAGCGGGTGGTCATATTACAGGACCACAAGACCCTAATATTCAAAAAATTGAAGAAGACATCAAGTTCAACTTCGATCAAACATTTATGATGTATTTACCACGCCTATGTGAACACTGTTTGAATCCGAGCTGCGTGGCATCATGTCCATCAGGTGCAATGTATAAGCGTGATGAAGATGGTATCGTACTTGTTGACCAAGAAGCATGTCGTGGATGGCGCTACTGTATGACAGGTTGCCCGTACAAAAAAGTATACTTCAACTGGAAAACAAACAAAGCTGAAAAATGTACATTTTGCTTCCCACGTGTTGAAGCGGGTCTGCCGACAGTATGCTCTGAAACATGTACAGGTCGTATGCGTTACTTAGGCGTATTGCTTTATGACGCAGACCGAGTACAAGAAGCAGCAACAGCTGAAAACGAACAAGATTTGTACGAAAAACAATTAGATTTATTCTTGAACCCATTTGATCAAGAGGTCATTGAACAAGCTGAAAAAGATGGTATTGCACAAGAGTGGATTGAAGCCGCACAAAACTCACCAATCTATAAATTGGCTATTGAATATAAATTGGCATTCCCATTACACCCAGAATATCGCACAATGCCAATGGTATGGTATTGTCCACCACTCAGTCCAATCATGAATTACTTTGAGGGGAAAAACACTGCGAATAATCCAGACGCTATTTTCCCAGCAATTGAAGAAATGCGCTTACCAGTTCAATACTTGGCTGAATTATTTACAGCAGGGGACACAACAGCGGTTAAAGGTTCATTACAACGTATGGCAATGATGAGAAGTTACATGCGTGCACAAAATACAGGGCGTGCGTTCGATGTATCACGCTTAGAACGCGTTGGTTTAACGGAGCGTCAAGCGAAAGATATGTATCGCCTACTTGCCATTGCAAAACACGAAGATCGTTTCGTAATTCCAACATCTCACAAAGAACAATATATGGATACGTATGTGGCACAAGGTAGTCAAGGTTATGGAGGCGAGTATTTCGGTTCTAACTGTGACGGTTGTAGCGTATCAGTAGGCGCAGGTAAATCAGGTCAAGAAATTTATAATGAAAGTTTCTATGGAGGGATTTTCCGTGATTAATCTTGAAATGCTGAAATACTATAAAGACACATTAGGATTTATGAGTCAGCAATTAAGTTTTCCGGAGAAGTTAACGTTCCATCCAAAGACATTTGAAGAAGTCTTCACTGAGGATCACCCAGCGTATCCTCATGTGAAAACTTATCGTGAATTGATGTATGAAAGAAGCTTGTCAGACATTCAAGCATTGTATACTGATACATTTGATTTCAACAAAAAAACAACGCTCTATATGACGTTTAATAAGTTTGATACGCAAAAAGAGCGCGGTCAAATGTTGGCAAAACTCAAGGTCTTATATGAAATGTTCGGTCTTGAGATGCCATCTAATGAGTTATCGGATTATCTCCCATTAATGTTGGAGTTTTTATATGCAGCCAATATGGATGGTGATGATCGTGCGCAAGAAAATATGCAACTGCTCATTATGATTATTGAAGATGGTACGTACCCAATCATGAAATATTTAGAAGAAAAAGGTAATCCATACAGCCATTTAATCCGTGGTCTTCGCGAAACATTAAAACGCTGTATAGTAGAAGATGATGAGGTGAAACAACATGTTTAATCAGTTTTTATGGGTAATCTTCCCATATCTTTGCCTTGCAATCTTTGTCATTGGTCACATCGCACGTTATAAGTTTGATCAATTTTCGTGGACGGCAAAGTCGAGTGAGTTTATTGAAAAAAAGCAGCTGAAATGGGGAAGTCTCTTATTTCACTTAGGGATTATTCCCGTATTTTTCGGGCATGTCGTTGGATTGTTAATCCCAGCACATTGGTTGGAAAGTGTAGGGGTCAATAACCACCTCTATCATATCGGTGCAGTGTATATTGGTAGCATTTTTGGTATAATGACATTGATAGGGATGTTGCTATTAACGGCAAGACGTGTAACAAAACAAAATGTTCGTCGTCTAAGTTCAGCATCAGATATTTTTGTGAACTTTTTACTATTAGCCATTGTATTTGTTGGCTGTTACGCCACATTAGTTACGAATGCAACAGTGCCAGATTTTGATTATCGTCAAACGATTTCTATTTGGTTCAGAGGGGTATTTACACTTAGCCCTGATTCAAGTTTAATGATGAACGTACCACTTGCATTTAAATTGCACATCTTACTTGGCTTTACGATTATGGCTTGTTGGCCATTCACTCGTTTGGTACATGTATGGAGTGTGCCGTTGACTTATGCCAGCCGTAGTTATATCATTTATCGTAAACATAAAATTTAATATGGAGTGATGACCGTGAACCAGATTGATTTTTCACAACATGATTATCAAAGAGAGTTGGATGGATTACGTCAAAAATATCAATTTGACTTTGCTGGTATCGCATTATCTACAGAAAATCATGTTGGCACGAAGATCAAATGGAGATACGTGTCAGGCAACTTGAATGAAAGATATCGACGCATCGAGCTACGTTATGGACGCGGTGTCGCGGGTAATGTTATGAAAACAGGGAAGCCAATGATGATTCATGATGCGAGTGAACAGCAAATTCAAAGCACGTTGTTTAATTATCCAATACTGATTAGTGAACAGCTTACTTCGATAATTGCAATACCACTTTGGCATCATCACCGTGTCAAAGGTGTGTTGTTATTCGGTCAACGTGATGGAACCCCGTTACCCAAGATTGCGAGAGACATCTCTCAAATTAGAGGAATTGGTAGTTTAACAAGTGAGGATAAGGTGATGCCATCATGACACAACAACTAAGTGAGCTTTCAACATTTTTAAATGCATATTACCATCAAACATCTGAAATGATTATTTTTATAGATGCTGATGGTAAGGTGATTTATATGAATGAAGCTGCCGAACGTGTCATATCACCGGAGAATGATTTAAGTGGTATTTCGAACACGATTTGTGGACATTGTGAAGGTTATACGAATGAGCATGCGTTACAGACGTGTAATAACTGCTTTCTAAAATCAGAGGATATTGATAGTACAGCATTTCAAGTATTTATGAAAACAACAAGTAATAAGGTAGAACCATTCACTGCGACATATCAAACGATTGATGAAGAGAATCAGATCAAGGCGTTTACCTTGCAAAATGTGACACCGCAATTACAGCGACAAGAGAAGTTATATCAGCGCAATATGATACAAAAAACAATTGCTGCACAAGAGAATGAACGCAAACGCATTTCACGAGAGTTACATGACGGCGTCGTTCAAGAATTGATTAATGTAAATGTGGAGTTGCGTCTACTAAAGTACCAACAAGAGATGGGGACATTGCTCGATGGTGCGAAAAACATCGAAAGACTAATGACGAAACTGATTGATGATATTCGTAACTTATCGTTAGAACTTAGACCCTCGTCACTTGATGATTTGGGGTTAGATGCAGCGTTTAAGTCTTATTTCAAGCAACTCGAACTGAACTATGGATTGGTCGTGAACTATCACTTTGATATGCTGCCACAGCGTTTCGACAGTGAGATTGAAACAGTTGTGTATCGTGTTGTACAAGAAGCGGTATTCAATGCGATGAAATATGCAGGTGTGGACGCTGTGGATGTTTCCGTCAGAAGAACAGCAGATACTTTATATGCTGAAGTGTCTGATCAAGGGTGTGGATTCGAGCCAAGCGATTCACCAAAAGGTTCTGGACTAGGTCTTTATGGCATGAACGAACGAGCTGAACTGGTTAATGGGCACCTAGATATCGAAACACAAAAAGGCAAAGGTACAATTGTGTCACTTGATGTACCGATTAACCAAAAGTGAGGAGAATAAGCGCATGAAAATTGTAATTGCAGATGATCACGCGGTAGTACGCACAGGTTTTTCGATGATTTTGAACTTTCAAGAGGATATGGAAGTCGTTGGAACGGCTGCAGATGGGGTAGAAGCATATCAGAAAGTGATGGAGCATGAACCTGACGTACTGATTATGGACTTGAGTATGCCGCCGGGAGAATCAGGATTAATTGCAACGAGTAAAATACGGGATAGCTTTCCTGATACCAAAATATTAATTCTCACGATGTTTGACGATGAAGAATATCTGTTTCATGTCTTGAGAAGTGGAGCGAATGGTTATATTTTAAAAAATGCACCGGATGAACAGTTATTATTGGCAATCAGAACTGTCTATAAAGGGCAAACATATATTGATCCAAAAATGACGACATCATTGGTGAAAGAATTTGTACAGTCTTCTAGTGACGATGCTTACTCAAATGATCCCTTTAAAATACTGTCTAAGAGAGAACTAGAAATTCTCCCATTGATTGCGAAGGGTTATGGTAATAAGGATATTGCTGAAAAACTTTTTGTATCTGTTAAGACTGTCGAAGCGCATAAAACACGTATCATGGATAAGCTTGATTTGAAATCTAAACCAGAGCTTGTCGAATATGCGTTGAAAAAGAAATTACTTGATTTTTAAATAGATAAAAGCGATTTTGGGAGTGGTCACACAAGCGAGATTGCTTTTTTATTTACGCAAAAACACCCCGACATAACAAGTAGAAAGCATCGACTTGCAACATTGGGGTGATGATATTATTTTGATTTTGATAAGGATGTAACTGGACGATAAGCTAAAAGTGCGCCGCCCAATAGAATGAAACCAAAGATAGCAAGTGGTGATGTCTGTGTATCAGTTCCTGTATTTGGTAATTCTTTTAATTTTGTGTGTGATGACGAAGGTGATTGAGTAGGTTCTTGTTGAGATATATTATTATCTGTTGCAGGTGTCACTTGTTGTGCAGGTGTCTGAACGGGTGTCTTTGGTACAACATGATTGGTTGCTGAATTTTGTGGGCTATTAGAATCGGTAAAATCTGTTGGTGGATTCATAGACCATTTTTTAGGAGTTGTTTTAAAAACAAATCCATTACAATGATCGAATGGAACACCTTGAACAGTTGTAGTGTCATTTTGTGTAGAAGAAGGTAATTGCGTGTTTGCTATATTATCTGTTTGTAATTCATCCTCGCTTTCAATAATACAAGCGCCATTAGCGTCTGTTGGTAGATTTGATAAAGGATCAAAATTATCAGCAAAAGTATTACTTGCTATTCCGGCAAAAGTAGCTGTTGCTAATAAAGAGACAGCAATTGTTTTTTTGAACATCATTTTCACTCCTTTTATTTAGTAGCTTGACTATTAACATAACCAATCCACTTGTTGTTTCTGTCATACAAAGAATAATACTTAGCACCATTTCCAAGTGTGTATACGTATTTTGCTTTTAGCGTCTGGTTGTAGTATTTTGAGGTAAGCCCTAGATTCTTATTCCAGAAAAAGTTTCCCCAGACTGCATAATTTTTTGAAACGATTCGTACATCTTTGTCTAACTTTACAGCGATTAAGTCTGTTGTATCGACTTTATTAAAATAGCCGAGGAAGTTATCACGATGATCGAATAAAGATAAATATCTTTGCCCATTTGGATGAATGTATTCATTTTTAGCAATACATACTCTACCTAATGTGAGACTTTTATCGTTAACTCGGTCATGGATTTTTAAGTCTTTCCATACGATAATTTTAGATTTTGAAATAGTGACCTTTTTATCGTACTTTAACTCTTGTATCTCACCAATCCATTGTTTGATAAGTGCTAATTTTTCTTTATTTATACGTGTGCCCAAGTTGTATTCATCAGGTCCAGCAGACCCAGCAGTGTGAACACCTATAATCAAATTTTGATCATTTAAAATAGGGCTGCCACTTTCACCATTAAATGTATCCACATCATAATAAAGGTTATGTTGTGTGGTTTTTAATAGCCTGCCTTTTCCGGAATATAGTGTATTAGATTCTTTATCACCAGGATAACCGGCAATTTGTAGTGTCTGATTGAGTGAGGTATCTTGAGAAAAAGAAAAAAATCCAGTTTTATTCCCCAAATCATTATTTAACTTTAATACAGCAAAATCATATTCTTTAGACGCAGAATTTATCCACTCTTTTGGAACAAACTTTTGAATAACTGTTGCTGTTCCTAAAGGGAGTTTTCCTTGAGCACCAGCAATGACAGTTATTTGTTCAGCAAAACTCTTAGTTGCAAAATCATAAACATTATGTGCCGCTGTTAAAACTGTATTTTTATTAATCATTGCCCCGGTACCCTTTGCAGAGAAGTTATTAAAATGCATTTTTAGAAGTACGATTTTTTTGTAGGGATCAGCTAAGTAATTTTTAACAGCTATTCGACTGTCTTGACCAATAACTTTTTCATCAGATAAAGAAGAGTCATTTGTTGTAAAGATAGGTTGTACTTCAGAATTTTCCGTCGCTACAGATGAGTCACTAACAGTATATATTTCTGAATTTTCTGTATTTTCGATTATATTAATTGCTGATGTAGTACTGTCAGTAGCTTCAACTACTTCAGGGATATCATCATTTGTTTCAGTGTCTTTTTCTGCTACTTCTTCAGGAATATTATAATTTGTTTCGCTGTCTTCTTCCGTGGCTTCAGGAATGTCATGATTTGTTGGTGTTGCAATAACTGTTGTTTCAGTTGATTCTAAAATAGTATCATCTTGCTCTGCATAAGTGATATGTCCAGTATTGAATAAGTAAAGTGTTGTAAGAATGCTCAATGTCGTAAATACTTTTTTGAACATGGTTAATCCTCCTTTCTTGAATATTACTCATCTCTCTATGTAATTGAGTTGTTAACAATAAAATAGCATGTTTTATCTGAAATGTACATTTCTTTTATAGAATATTTTTTACAGCTAAGCGTGCTATTGAAAAAATAACGGTAAAAATTGATGTGAAAAGATATATAACTTATTATCTCTAGTGATTTATAGTTTTAGAGTATAACGATTTTATTTCAATGAATTATATGGCGTTGTGTTTACAATTGTTTGCATGCACATGAATAAGCAAAACATCTCGTTGTCCATGACATAGCGCATGGATAGACTTTTCCATTTTGAAATAGCCTAAAAATGTTCTATTTGTGTCTGTTTTGTGTTAGGGGATACTCCTTTAGCGGTATAGGGTAAGTCCTTATGTTATGTATTTCACAATCACGTTACACTGAGAATGAACAAACGTATCAAAAGTAAATAGTAGAATAATTCTTTTGATATCAGAGATCTATTAAAGAAAAAGGTGAATCAATTATGGATAAATCAAAGGCTGGTTTACAGTTGGGACTTCAAACACTCAGCTTAGTTGCTGGATTCATGGCATGGACAATTATTGCACCGTTAATGCCGTTTATTTCCCAGGACATTGATATAACAAGTGGTCAATTATCAATTATTTTAGCAATTCCGGTTATTTTAGGTTCGGTATTGCGTGTGCCGTTTGGTTATTTAACAAATATCGTCGGTGCGAAATGGGTGTTTTTCACAAGCTTTATCGTATTGCTTGTGCCAATCTTCTTATTAAGTCAAGCAGCGACACCAGGTAACTTGATGTTTGCTGGGTTCTTCCTAGGTGTCGGCGGTGCAATTTTCTCAGTGGGTGTAACGTCTATTCCTAAATACTTTGCAAAAGATAAAGTGGGGCTTGCAAATGGTATTTATGGCATGGGGAACTTAGGAACAGCTGTATCAGCGTTTTTAGCACCACCAATTGCTGGTATTATCGGTTGGCAAAACACTGTTAGAAGTTATTTGGTCGTGATGGCCGTATTTGCAGTTATTATGTTCTTACTTGGTGACGGTAATGAACCCAAATTAAAAGTACCATTAGTAGAACAATCACGTAAACTATTAGGTAACTACAAGTTGTACTACACAAGTTTCTGGTATTTTATTACATTCGGTGCGTTTGTAGCATTCGGTCTATTCTTACCTAACTTCTTAGTAGAACACTTCGGCGTAGACAAAGTAGATGCTGGTATTCGCACGGGTGTATTTATCGCATTAGCAACGTTCTTACGTCCAGTCGGTGGTATGTTAGGTGATAAATTCGACGCTGTTACAATGTTAAAAGTATTCTTCTCATTAATGATTGTCGGTGCTTTAATTATTGGTCTATCTAATGGTATGGTATTATTCACAGTTGGCTGTTTGACAGTAAGTGTTTGTGCCGGTATCGGGAATGGCTTAATCTTTAAGCTTGTACCACACTATTTTGCGAAAGAAGCAGGTGTGGCAAACGGTATTGTTTCAATGATGGGAGGTCTCGGCGGATTCTTTCCACCACTTGTTATTTCAGCAGTGACCTCAATGACAGGAAGCAGTAACATGGCATTTATCTTCCTAGCTGTCTTCGGTGTCATTGCCTTATTCACAATGTTTAATTTATCAAAACGTGAAAAAACAGTAGCATAAAATAATAGAATGTAAAAAGACATTGTATTGGTCAAAATTGTAGTCAATACAATGTCTTTTTGATACTTATAAAAAGTGCTGTTTAATGATAGTTGACAAAATAACAGGTAGTTCTTCAAAAGCACTTTTTGTATGAATGCGTTCTGTCACTTTGTGTGCGTCTTTACCAATAGGACCACAGTTCATCATTGGTGCCTGAATAGCTTCAATCGCTTCGAATGGAATTGTGTATGTTTTATTAAAAACAGGGGTATTATCTGCATAAGCTTCAAAGCCCGATCCATTAGGTGATGGTGCGACATAGCTTAGATCACTAATACCATTGAAGTAATGAATGCGCTTTGATTTACGATTGAACTGCGCTTGTAATGTAGCATCAATGGTCTCACTAATGCGCTCAGTTAAAGGATGATAAGAGGCATTAGTCGCCGGATAATATGGGGGTGCAAAGAATGTTACAACTGTTGGACCTAACTCACGGCATAAACGCATTAAAGCATCGACCACTACGATAGATTGCATATGTGGTTCCGCTTCAATCTGAATATGTGTATGAATGATTTCATTCACTTTCTCTTGACCATAATGTTCAATGGCATATTGCAACAGCTTATCATAGGTTATTAACTGCATATCAAATGCTGTACCACCTGTTGTTGCAATACGTTGTTGATAGGTGGATAGACCTTTATTCATACCGTCAGTCACCGCATTATTGAAGTTAGCGAAAAGTTCGTTCGCATTACGTTTAAACAAGAACATATTGAAAAGTGCAACCGAGCGGAAGGGTGTTTGCACATCATAGTGTTGCTTAATATCTGTAACTCGTAAACTGACGGGCAGAGGTGTTTCCTCTATTTCAAAATACTCTTGAAAACGTGTGTGATATTCTATTTCCTGTTGAATATAACTTAAAATAAAATTTGAACTCAATCCATTAGCAGGCGTACCTACATGTGTTTCGCATCCATAAACGAGTACGCCCGGCATAATCTTACCGATAGATCCTGTATAGTGATAATGATTCGTATCATGATGTGCTTGTTGGAAAGTTGGCTCACTGTTCAGATGTAAAGCGATAGACAAGTCATATCGGTCACAGAGTTGAGCTAAATACGTAACAGCAGCATGCATGCCTTTTGAAGTGACTTCCTCGTCTGGGACTGTCATCAAAATAAGGTTGACTTCCCATTGTTCAATGATAGCTTGTTCGATAAGTGACATATGTAACATGAGACCTGGCTTCATGTCCATAGAGCCACGACCAAATAAATAGTCACCTGAATGCAAATCATCTTGACTCATTTGATCTAAATAACGCATATCTTGTTGAAATTTTGTAGTGAGTTGATCCATATCAAATGCGTAGGGTTGAAAGGGACCGTAGTCCTCAATTCCAACAGTATCATAATGGCTAATCAATGTAATTGTTTGAGTGGCTTGTGGTGAATGGTAAAATGCCATGACTGCATGACGGGCATCATCTGTTTCCACAAGAGATATGTATTCGGAATGTTGTTGAAAGTATGGGAGTTGCATCAGTAAGTCACGAACCATCATTGGAAAAGTTGTTTCACCATGAGAATGTGTGACGCTAGGATGTGCTACAAGTTGTTTAAGTAAAGCTGCGCGACTATCAGGTGTCTGCCAAAATGTGTGCATCAGCAGTCCCCCTTTCTTAAATGTAGTAAAATAATTACTATCATTATTGTAAAGGTTTTCATCATTGTTGCACAAATGATTTGATAACATGATTGAGTTCTGACGATTATGTGACGTGGAGAAGAGTTAATACTGAAAACGTTTGAATTATGGTAAGATGTATCATATATATCAAGTTGGAGGCGTGCGCCATGTTTAAAAAAATTATGGGGTTTATATTAGCAGCTATTGTATTATTTATTCTCGTTGGGGCAGGATTTTTTGGTTACAAAGGCTATCAAAAGAGTCAAAATTTAAAGTTAATCGACCAATATTTAACAGAGCAACATTTAGATAAGAAAATAATTAAGGAAAAAGAAGAATATGATCCGCGTAAAGGTATTTTCTATAAAGAACTTACATTAGAAGGTGATGAGAAAAACACATATATTGCCCAACCGATTCATTTAAAGCGAGGGCTTTTCTTACAAGGATTCAATACAGAGACGAAAAAGCACGATAAGAAGGCAAAATATAACTTCTTTGATGATAACTATAAAATGAAATAAACATCAGAAAATCTTAACGAGACATTTGTTCGGCATGTTTTGTTGAGATTTTTTGTATCTATTAGACAGTGGGGCATTAAATAGAAAATACTGTTCAAAGTGTGGGGAATGACGTAGTAGCAGAAGTTGTCGTAAAATATGTTTTTTTCATAACTGCTCAGCTTTGTTGAGGTGGGACAACGGTATTTTTTAGCAACATGAGATTTCTGTTTCACTCCCTAATATACAAAATATTATGTCTTTTGGTATCATAAAAAGAAAAGAATATAAGGGGTGTATAAATGATGACAGAAACAAAGAAATTATTAAAGCACTTAACCGATCTTGATGGTATTGCTGGCCATGAATATGATGTCAAAAAGGCAATGATTGCGTTGCTTGAGCCAAATAGTGATGAGATGATTTATGATAATCTTGGCGGTGTCTTTGGGAAAAAAGCTTCTCAAAAAGGGCAACGTACGATTATGATTGCAGGTCATTTAGATGAAATTGGTTTTATGGTGACAAAGATTGACGATAACGGTTTTATTAAATTCACGCCGATTGGTGGTTGGTGGAATCAAGTAATGTTGTCGCAAAAGGTGACGATTACAACGGATGAGGGTAAAAAAATTCGTGGTATTATCGGTTCCAAACCACCACACGTGTTAGGGGTGGAAGAGCGCAACAAACCTGTCGATATCAAAAATATGTTTATTGATGTTGGTGCGCACGATAAGGCAGAAGTCGAAGCGGCAGGTATCGAGATTGGTAATATGATTACACCGTATTCTGAATTTGAAACATTATTAAATGATGATTATATGACAGCGAAAGCATTCGACAATCGTTTCGGCTGTGCACTTGCAGTTGATGTGATGGCAGCATTGAAAGAGGACACATTAGATGTCAACTTAGTGGCAGGTGCCAATGTTCAAGAAGAAGTCGGTTTGCGTGGTGCACAAGTTGCTACACATAAAATTAAACCTGACCTTGCCATTGCTGTTGATGTTGGTGTTGCATATGATACACCGGGTATGACAGATGGCGATGTAAAGTTAGGTGAAGGCCCATTAGTATTAAATATGGATGCAAGTAACATTGGTCATGTTGGATTGATACGACATATCAAAAAGGTTGCTAAAGCACACGGCATTCAATTGCAATGGGATTCATTACCAGGCGGAGGCACAGATGCAGGCAATATTCATAAATCACTAGACGGCGTCCCATCTGTTGCATTATCCGTGCCACTTCGTTATATGCACTCAAACGTTTCAGTTATGAGCCAATCAGACTATCAACAAGCAGTCAAACTTGTAGCTGAAGTCGTTAAATCTTTAACGGATGAAGTAGTTGAAAATATTATTTGGTAAGTTATTGCTGGGAAAACTTTGTTGTGTGGTTAAAAGACACAGCAAGGTTTTTCTATTTATGATAGCAGAAAATAAAGATTGTATGATATAGAAAAAACATGTTAGATTGATAAAAATGGCGTAGAACGGGAGGAAACATATGACGTTACAACATCAAAAGCGCTGGATTGGTTATATACTCGTGATTATTAGTGCTACATTTTGGGGTGTAGGTGGGACTGTGTCACAATGGTTATTTCAACAGGAAAACATCGACGTCACCTGGTTTGTAGCGGTAAGGTTAGCTATATCTGGCTTGTTGTTAATAATGGTGTCCTTTATAACGCAAGGTAAGAAAGTCTTGTTGATTTGGAGGGATAAGCGTGCAGCGATACAAATCATTATTTATGGTATTTTTGGTATGCTAGCTGTTCAATATACCTTTATGTCAGCAATCAATTATGGAAATGCGGCAGTAGCGACATTGTTACAATACATAGGCCCTATTTTTATTATTGCTTATTTAGTTATAAGGAAAGTAACAAATTTTGGTGTCAAAGAGGCATTAGCTATTCTATTCGCATTATTAGGCACATACTTATTGTTAACCAACGGGCATGTTGAAAACTTGCAAGTCCCAAAGCGTGCTATTATTTGGGGATTATTATCAGCCATTGCATTGGCGTTTTACACAGTTTATCCAGTTAGATTACTTGCACGCTGGGGGTCATTGAATGTCGTTGGTTGGGGAATGTTTATTGGTGGGAGTGCATTGAGTTTTATTCACCCGCCATGGCAAGTTTCATTAGCAGAATGGTCATTTCAGACACATGCACTTTTTTGGTTTGCGATAGTTTTTGGAACGATGATTGCCTTTTGGTTTTACATTGATAGTTTGCATTATTTATTTCCACATGAAGCGAGCTTGTTAGGCACGATTGAGCCACTGATGGCATTACTTACATCAATCGTGTGGCTAGATGTATCTTTTGGCGCGTGGCAACTCTTAGGTGTCGTATTTATCATTCTCATGGTTATCGTCTTGTCCGTAGTAAAAAAATAACAAGAATCGGTTAAGTAATCGATTCTTGTATAAAATATTAATATTTGTTATTTACGTATGTTTTAGTGATTATGCATATGCATTTCATGAATTTTCATCATGAGACCATGTGGAACATCATCGTGTTCTACAATTTCTTGTTTGACGAATTCATGATCTCCACCTTTTTTAGCAGTGAGCATCACGAAGTCTCCTTTATGTGGTTTGAAATGCTCGTCTGGTGTAAGTGTTACATGCTCTTCAACTTCGCCTGTTGAAGCGTTAACGATCTTCTCAGCTGTTGTATCATCCATCATGTAGCCATAGTAAGTTTCTTTTTGGCTAGACACCATAATAGCGATAACAATGCCGACTGTTACAACTAACATCACTACAATAATAGCAATACCCAATGTTTGTTTTTGTTTCATCTATTTATAGACTCCTTTATGTAAAGATACCTTTATTGTAACTAAAGAAAACGGATACAGAAAGTAGAAAATCAAATGAATTCGTGACAAAATTGTGACGAAAGATAGAAGATTAGCAGAAAAATAGACATAAAGTGAGAAAAATAAGGTGGAAAACAATACCTGTCTTAGGTGGCATAAGGACATATTATTGGGTAGTTATCTTCGTATATTATAGGAATTATAGTGGATAGATTGTATGTAACTTATGCGTAAAAGTGACGATTGATTATGATAAGATAAAGCTATATATGAACTGGAGGATTTGTTAATGACCAACCAATTGCAAGGAAGACGTATTCAAGATCAATGGCTGTTAGTAATTGGTATTGTGCTTATTGCAGGAACGTTGCGTGCCCCCTTAACAGCCGTTGGGCCCGTTATCGATAATATTAAAGCAGATTTACATATTAATAATGGTGTGGCAGGGTTAATCACGACGATACCGTTGATTATTTTTGGCATTTTTTCACCATTGGCTTCCAAAGTATTGGAGCGCTATGCGATGCCGCACGTCTTGTTCTATGCTGTATTGCTGACGATTGTTGGACTTGTCTTACGTGTGAGTGGTGGCGTTGTAACCTTTTTTATTGGAACAGTCGTCTTAGGTATTGCGATTGCATTTGGCAATGTGACGTTGCCCGCATATGCCAAGTGGCGTTTTCCATTACAGATTGGTTTGATTACAGGAATTTATAGTGCAACGATGAACTTTACAGCAGGACTGGGTGGTGGCTTGAGCTATCCATTATCAACATTATCTTCCTTATCTTATCGGTTGTCGTTAGCATTTTGGGTCGTGATAGCTGTAAGTGCGGTGTTGGTATGGTTACCACAACTTAAGAAAACGGATGAGAGTATGGAGACTATAAGTTCCGATACAGAAGTCAATCAGAAATCTGTAAAAATCTATCGTTCTAAGATGGCGTGGGCAGTTGCATTAATGATGGCTTTCCAATCTATGATGTTTTACAGTATTGTTGCATGGTATCCATCTATTTTAGTGGGTAAAGGGATTGCGCCTGAGTCAGCAGGATATTTTTTAATGCTGAATCAATTTGCACAATTGCCTATGACGTTTACATTCCCAATTATTGCGGCGCGCATGCAGAGCCAACGTGTGCTGGTCTATATTATTGTAGCGTTGATGGGGATAGGATTTAGTTTACTTTTTACGGAGCAATACTGGTTGCTAATCTTTGCGATGGTTTTCACTGGGATGGGTATTGGCGCATGTTTTAGTGTGTGTATGACATTGTTTTCAATTCGTGCTAAGACAACGCAGGTTAGTATGGCACTCTCTGGATTTGGTCAATCTGTAGGTTACTGGATTGCAGCTGTCGGTCCATTTTTAATTGGTATTGTTTACGATCTATGTCATACATGGTCTGTTGTGATTATGATGATGTTGACAATGAATGCCATGGTCTTAATATTCGGCTGGTATGCAACAAAAAATGAATATATCGAGTAAATAAAGGTGGCTTGCACGAGTGAGCCACCTTTTATAATATATGAGTCTTTTTCGTTGCTTTATGTTTATAGATTTTAATCAATTTAATTTGTTGAGGCGGTAATGAGATATGCAATATTTTGTTGAAAAAATTATGCACAGTTACATGCGGTTGTAGTTGGAATGTTTGGTGAATGAGTTCAACATCTTTTGACGGTAAATAATATAATTCCATGTCTTGGGAAATGCCATTTGTTACATTGGAGTGAACCTCATCATAAGTATATGTCACAACTAGTTGTGTTGAGAGTGTATAGGCACTTAGCACTTGATAGTTGTATGTCTGTGGTGCATAGGATGTGATATTGCTTTGAGAGAAATAAGGGTCAAATAATAACAATAAGTATGCATCGTCTGTATCATGCAATAAGTAATGTTCCGTTTGACTATTTAGCCTGCCAGCGAAGTGCTGATAGAGTTGATTGATATAGCCATAAGGTAGTTGATGACTATATTGATTGTAATATGCAATGGCATTCTTAGGTGATGATGTCAGTGCAAAACCAATGCCTGAGACGATACTAGGAAGTGCTAATAATAGACTTAAAAACTTATTTGGATAAGAGATGGTGGATATACGCCACAAATTTGCCATTGTTGTTTCATCTAAGTCAGTAAGTACAATCGGTGTGTAGCTATCATCCATGCTCAGCTGAAATCTGTTCAACACATTGTCGATAAGTGATGGTGTAATTAGTGTTGAAGTTGATTCGATAAGTGCAGCAAAGGGGATACAATAATAGTCGAATGAAACGCCTTGTTGACACATTGTATGGATTGTTCTTTGATGCTTGGAAGAGAATGGTGTTTGAACAAACAATGCAACTTGACAATGTGGTAGGTATTTGCACATGTGTTGTTTAATATAGATCATCTCTTGAGCCGAAAAATAATGAGACATGAGAATGAGAGACACCTTGAAGTCTTCAGGTTGGATAATGTATGGATTTATAGACATGACACGCAACATCGGCTTCAAAACGAACTGATCAAATGCTTCAAATTGCTTCATATTATGAATTCGAAAGGCATATGAAAGGTTGATTGACTTGATACACTGACAAAAGTGATTGAGTTCGATAGTGTTATTAAAACGCATCTCTTTGGCGGACAAGTCTTGAAAGTAAAGTGTTAAGTTGGCTGGTGCTGTCGAATCAACCAACTGTGTATGCATCTGTTGTATTGCATCGTATATATGAATGTTCGATACTTCGAGATAGAGTTGCCGATTGTGGGTATAGCTCGGTTGTTCTAATTCATTGAAATCAATTGTAATGTTCATGGCTGAATGGGATAGATTGTCTGGTGTAAGGTAACCAATGAAATGTTCATAATCAAAAGGTTGTACGGTCAACATAACATCCATATTACCTGCTTGTGTGCGATAATCTGCAGGACTTATCTCAATATAGGACTTGAATATTTTTGAGTAATTGCTATAGTTCGAAAAACCATATTGTGCAGCAATACTCTGAATTGTATCGTTGGTGGTTAAAAGTGAATGTAAAGAATATCCTACTTTTAAAGTAAGAAAGAATGTTTTAAAACTATAATTCAAATACTTATTGAACAGTATAGAAATGTAAGATTGTGAAACATAAAAGTGTTCGCTTAAAACTTTAAGTGAAACGCGTGTATCTAGATGGTCATACATATACTGCAAAATGTTGTTTAACAACTTGTTATTAACACATATATCAGGTGTATAAAAATCTTTTATTTGAACATATGATTCTTCAAATAAAATCTTCAAGATATCATACATAAGTGCTTGACTATGCTTGTTTTGGTCATCCTTAATAATACGTTTTAACAAAGAAATGACTTTGGTATGCGAAGAGAAGCGATCTTGGCTGAAGTAGCCCGTATGATTATTTGCATGATATTTTGAGAAAAAATGCATTGGAATACATACTTTTAGCATTGATTGTGCGTTCGAAATTTGAACGATATCCAAGTTGTTAATAATCGCGATATGGTTATAGCAATGACGACTTCTGCCATTGTGTTGTATATCAAGAATGCCATCTAATGACACTAGTAATTGTATCTCGTCAAGTACGCGATACGTTTCGGACTGGCACTGTGTCAACAATTCAATTGTAATTCCTCGCATAGCTAACCTCTTCCATTCTCAAAATACGTAATAAACAACAATAAATATGATTAATTATATAGTTGTCGAAATGGCAGTAACAATGTGTTTGAGGTAATTGTATATTTCTGTCTTATATAGAAAAGTTTTGACATATTGGTAGGGTGAAAAACATTAAAAAAATGCTAAATAAGTATAAAAATGAAGTAAAAAACTAAAAAAATAAGACCAAAGCATAAAAAATGTGTAAAAAAATGACGCATTAAGTTAAAAAATCAGGAGAGCTGGAGGAAGTGTCAAAGATAGTACGATCGATGTGCATTGCATAACGAATAAGACTGCATAAGTTCTTGAAGAGAGGAAATCAATTAAAAGATAAGTGTTATTAATATAGCACATATGTTCGTATTTTTGAATCGAGAATATGTTTTTTTAATGACTTTAAAATGAACTTTGAGAAAAAATTGTGAGAAATTTTATAAATGCCATTGATTCTACAACACAAAGTAAGTAAAATATAATCAAGTAGTTTTGGTACCGGTTCCATTTGCGTTATTTAGGCATTAAACAATATAAATAAAAGTAGTTTTAAGGGTTATTGAGGAGGGATTATATGGCGTTTGAAAAAGAGTCAAAGGTAATTTTGGAGGCGATTGGTGGCAAAGAGAACATTGAAGAGATGGGACACTGTGCTACACGTTTAAGATTATCTTTAAAGGACGAAAGTATTGTAGATGAGAAAGCATTAAATGATTTGGATGTTGTAAAGGGAACTTTTTCGACAGCAGATCAATATCAGGTTATTATCGGTTCAGGTACGGTCAATCAAGTATATGCGCAGATCGATCAACTGATTGGTGGTACTTCACAATCGGAAGCACAGACAGAAGCAATTGAAAAGAAAACGAAGAAAAAAGGGAATCCATTGCAACGCTTTGTGAAGATGTTGTCGGATATCTTTGTACCAATTATTCCAGCAATCGTAGCTGGTGGTCTGTTAATGGGACTCAACAACATTTTTACGGCCAAAGGTATTTTTGCTGAAGGTCAATCATTAGTTGATATGTATCCACACTTTGCACAATTTGCTAATATGATTAATATTTTTGCAAGTGCACCATTTGCCTTATTACCTATTCTCATTGGATTTAGTGCAGCCAAACGCTTTGGTGGTAATGCTTTCTTAGGTGCAGCATTAGGTGCGATTATGGTGCATCCAGATCTTATGAATGGCTATGCTTATCCTGAAGCACTTGCGAATGGCGACCCGATTCCTAAATGGGAGTTTTTAGGTCTATCCGTTGCGCAAGTTGGGTACCAAGGTCAAGTGTTACCAATTTTAGTATCATCTTATATTTTGGCAATGATAGAACGAGGGTTACGACGTATTATTCCAACAGTTTTGGATAACTTATTAACACCATTATTTTCAATCTTCATTACATCATTTTTAACATTTTTGTTTGTAGGTCCTTTAACGCGTACGATGGGGTACTGGTTGACTGATGGCTTAACATACTTGTACGAAGCGGGTGGCGCAATCGGAGGTTTAATCTTTGGTCTATTCTATGCGCCGATTGTTATTACAGGTATGCATCATAGTTTTATTGCCATCGAGACATCTCTCATTGCGGAACATGCAACAACAGGCGGTTCATTTATTTTCCCTATCGCAGCAATGTCAAATATGGCACAAGGTGGGGCAGCACTGGCAGCATTTATGTTAATTAAACAAAACAAAAAACTAAAAGGTGTAGCGTCTGCAGCAGGGGTGTCTGCCGTATTAGGTATTACAGAACCAGCAATGTTCGGGGTTAACTTGAAGTTACGTTACCCATTTATTGGTGCAATGATTGGTTCAGGTCTTGGAGCAGCCTATGTGTCATTTTTCCAAGTTAAAGCAACAGCATTAGGAGCAGCAGGGATTCCTGGTGTCATCTCAATTGCAGCCGGTTCTTGGACACACTACATTATCGGTATGTGTATTGCATTTGTAACGAGTATTGTTGTGACATTTGTACTATCAAAACAGAAAAAATATCGTAACGCTGAAGAATTATAAATATAAGTAAAAAGTGAGTCGACTTCTATTTGAGAAGCGCGACTCACTTTTTTGACGTCTATATGGTCACAACTTGTTACTACGCCATAATACAGTAAACATAACGACAACAAGTGCAAAGGAAATTACGATAATGATAACCCATGACAATGCACTATTTGTATCAATTGGCAATGGTACATTCATGCCGAAAAAGCTAAAGACAAGTGTCGGTAGAGTAAGCAACACAGTAAAAATCGTCAAAGTTTTCATTGTAGTATTGAGCTGGTTTGATAATAAGGATGCATAAGAGTTAGACATGCTTTCAATAATCCGTAAATATAATTCAGTGGTTTCCACGGCTTGTTGATGTTCATTCTGCAAGTCTTCCAATAACTCTTCATCTTCGTCAAAACGTTTAATGGCAGGTAAACGAAATAAATGCCGTATTGTTGAAGCATTCGTTTTGAGTGATGCCAAGAAATAAACTAAGCTTTTTTCAATCTCGCTTAATAAATAAAGGTGTGTATTTGTGACACGCTGTTGTAAGTTCTGTTCAACTTGTCGTCTTTCTTTATTTAGGAGACGTAAGCTTCTATTATATTGTGCTGCCATATCATACATCAGCTTTACAGCAAATTGACTTTTATAACTAAGATTTACAGGCTTCTGTGTGATATGTTCTAAATATGGAAAGGATTTTGCACATACTGTTACGATAATATTTTTCCCGAGGATAATGCCAAGAGGTAAAGTTGTAAAGCTTTTGAGTTTGTATTTTCCAGACTTTGTAATCGGTAAGTCACTGATAATCAATGAATAGCCACTATCATCGTCATATTCAATACGTGAGCTTTCTTCACTATCTAAAGCATCTTCTAGAAAGTCTTTGGGAAAACCATAAGTGTGAATCAAAGCTTGAATCTCTTCTTGCGTTGGTTTTACAACATTCAACCATTGAGCTGATTCCCAGTTTTCAGTTGTTTCTACATGCAGGGAGGCATTGTTTTTGTAAGCTGTAATCATACATAGTCTCCTTTAGTTCATAAATTAGCGTCAGATTTTATAGTTATATCATACCCGTTTTCTTGAAATAACGTTACCTATTGTATGAATTTTTTTGTTATTAACGATATGAGAATAGTGTTTGAGATATTGTTTATCGTTTTTTAAGTGTTGTCGCCAGTGCTGCTCCTTGAACACGCCAGGCAACAAATGTCTTTTATAAAACTTTTCTCATATTTGACAGTGCTTTCTATCAATATCCTAGCTTTTTGTTAATTAAAGTAAAATTCACCTCAGATTAACATTAAATTTACAATGATGCTTCATACTTTGAAGTACGTACGATACGAAATACATAATAAAAATTATTGTTAGAGGTGAAGTCATGGAAGTGTCTATTACACAAATCATCTTCTCATTTTTGGGTGGTTTAGGTATATTCCTATACGGATTGAAAGTTATGGGTGATGGTCTGCAAGCTTCTGCAGGTGAACGTCTGCGTGATATTTTGAACAAGTTTACATCGAATCCACTTCTAGGTGTTTTGGCGGGGATGATCGTGACAATTCTGATTCAAAGTAGTTCGGGAACAACGGTCATTACAATTGGTTTGGTTACAGCAGGATTTATGACGTTGAAACAAGCAATTGGTGTAATTATGGGTGCCAACATTGGTACAACAGTCACTGCATTTATTATTGGGATTGATCTCGGTGAATATGCGATGCCGATACTAGCAGTTGGTGCGTTCCTTATTTTCTTTTTTTAAAAGTCTCAGATTAATAATATTGGACGTATTCTTTTTGGATTTGGTTCGCTCTTTTTTGGTTTAGAATTCATGGGTGGTGCGGTAAAGCCACTTGCAGAACTTGAAGGTTTTAGACAATTAATGTTAGATATGTCGGAAAATCCACTTTATGGCATCTTAGCAGGTGTTGGTTTGACTGCACTCGTACAAAGTTCAAGCGCAACAATTGGTATTTTACAAGAGTTCTATGGACAAGGCTTAATTGAATTGCATGGTGCGATTCCTGTATTGTTAGGTGATAACATCGGAACTACTATCACAGCTGTTTTAGCAAGTTTGGCGGGTTCATTAGCAGCGAAACGTGCCGCTTTTGTTCACGTTATCTTCAATGTTATTGGTGTCATTATTTTTTCAATCTTCTTACCAGTAGTTGTACATTTAGTTGGCATGTTACAAGCATCATGGCATTTAAAGCCAGAGATGGCGATTGCATTTGCACACGGTGCGTTTAATGTGACGAATACAATCATTCAATTGCCATTTGTAGGGGCACTCGCATGGTTAGTCACAAAAATTGTGCCGGGTAAAGATGTGACAGAAGATTATAAGCCACAGCATTTGAATAAAGATCTTGTGTATCATGCGCCTAGTGTAGCATTACAAGAGACACAAAAAGAATTGCAAAATGTAGGTCAAATTGTCCAATCTATGTTAGAAGATGTTCGTGGTGCAGAACAATTTGATAAGAAGTTATTAAAGAAAATTGACCAGAAACATCAGGCAGTTAAAACGATTAATGACGGTATCCGAAGTTATCTGGTGCGGATATCTACGAAAGATGTGAATCAAAAGGATGCTGAACGCTTAGCTGTTATGCTTGATGTCAATCGTAATATCTTAAAAGTATCGAACCGCGTTAGAGAATATATTGAATTGATTGAGCGACAAAAACGTAAAGAGATTGCGATTACGGAAGATGCACATCATGGAATTGAGAAACTCTTTAACTTTGTGATGGAATCATTTGATAAATCTTTGGAAACGTTAGATGTTTATGATACGACGAAGAAAGATGAAGTCGCACAGCGCAGCCAAGAGGCATTTACGATTGAACATAAATTGCGAAAAGCACATATCAAACGTTTGAACAAAGGTAAATGTTCAACAGATGGCGGTTTGTTGTATGTCGATATGATTGCTGTATTAGAGCGAATCGGCTACAATTCCCGTAATATTTCAGAGTCTATGGTGGGCTTGAACGATGATGTTATCCATGATGAAGAACTGATAACAACTTAACAAAGGAAATCTAGGGCACCTTTTGTGGCGACTATAATCGTCATAAAAGGTGTTTTTAAGTGTCTGATAATTTTTGTTGTATTTCTGTTGGGTTTTGATAGAATATTATAGTATATGGGAGAATATACAATATATGGGAGTGGGGATATGGGGATTTCAAAACGTATCATTTCGTTTTGGGTGTTTTTGCTTATATGCAGCGTAGTCATCGGAGGTCAATTTAATAAAGCATCTGCACATGTTTCTTTAGAAGGACAACGACCTCAAGCAGAGGAAGTATTGTCGACAGCACCTAATGAACTGGAATTGGCATTCAGTGAACCAGTGAATGTTCGATACGTTGAGGTGAAGCTTTACAATGATCAGGGACAACAAGTTGAAGTATTACGTTCACAAGAGACGGGCTATTCTAACACTGTGACATTCAAGACACAACAACATCACGAAGGAACGTATGCAGTCGTTTGGCAAGCAGTGTCACCAGATGGGCACGAGGTGTCAGGACAATATCATTTTTCAATTGGTCATCAGACTGTTACAAAGATAGAAACGACGAAGCCTTTTTATACCAATTCTTTTTGGTGGCTGGGTGTCATGCGTTTTTTTATGCAAGGAAGCGTACTGATATTAACTGGATTATATATGGTGAATCGTTTGATGGCACGTCAAGATATCCCGACATATGACGTTATTCCGAAATGTCGTCGTGTGATATGGTTGCTCATAATACTTGTTGGACTCACTGGTATATTGTACTTAATGACATTACCTAAAACTGTGATGAAGGATCTTTTACATCTCGATATAACGACATGGTTGGCATTTCCATTTATGTTATCAACAGTTGCTTTGATTACAACATTGATATTATTTTCGCTTAAAAATATGGAACGTATCTGGTATCATGCTATGCCACTGTGCATTTTTATCAGTTTGGCAATATCAGGGCATGTATGGGCGCAAGATGTACCGTTATATGCTTTGACCATCAGAACGTTACATTTAGCAGCGATTGCTTTATGGTTAGGTAGCTTCGTATATCTTATCTGTTACTTAAGGGCTCGTGAACGTCATTCCTATGTTTTAATACTGCGGGATGTCTTGCTGAAGTCTAACTTGAGTGCTGTGTTTGTGATTGTTCTAACCGGGATTTTAATGACTATTGATGCGACTTCAATTCAAGCGTTGGTGACACAACAAACGATTTATAGTGGGCTATGGTTCGGTAAGCTGTTATTTACAATCGTTCTTGTTGTGTTAGGTGGCGTACAGTCAATATGGGCGATGCAGAAAAAGAGACATATTAGTCAATCATTGTTATACATTGAATTGTTAATCGGTCTATTTCTTATATTAGCGGGTGTGACGATGAGTCAAATAGTAATTCCTTTATAAGCAGAAAAGGTGGTAAAAAAATGAAATTCAATAAATTATTCGCAAGTTTGGCTTTGTTAATCGTAATATCACTTGGTGCAGTAACTGTAGCAGAAGCACATGTAACTTTGAATCCACGGGTTAGTGAGCCGGGCTCATATGAGGAATATAATGTGCGCGTGCCGGTAGAGCGTAATGATCAAACAGTGAAGTTAGAATTAGAGGTGCCTAAAGGCGTTTCATTGTCTACAGTTCAGCCTGTTTCCGGATTTAAGCATACTTTTCAAAAGGATAGTAAGGGAAATATAGAGAAAGTAACATGGACAGCGACAGATAAAGGAATCGGACCAAATGAACATATGGATTTTCCGATAGTTGTAGCGAATCCAAAAGAAGAGGGTACCTTTATATGGAAAGCAACACAGACATATAAAGATGGAACCGTTGTAAGTTGGACAGCTGAAGATGAGCAGAGTGAAACGCCTGCCCCGCGCACTAAGGTGAAGTCGAGTCAAGTGAATGAGGAGCAGACAGAGGGCGCTTCAAAAGCACCAGTAGGTCAGACAGTGTTATGGATTGTGTCAATTTTGGCGTTAATCGTATCAGCAATTGCCTTGTTCAAGCGCAACGATTTTACGAAATCTGACAAGTAATGGTTATTGACACTACTCGTGTAAAAAAGGATAATGAGGGGTGGAATAATGTAGAAACGGGCAGGATGATTTTGCAGAGAAAGTAAGTTGTCTTTTGCAAATATGTCCAATTCGAGGAGTGTACGTAATACATGAAAAGAATTTTATATGCATTTATGTTTTATACGGCGCTAGGTTTGTTTAGTGGGTTTACATACCGAGAACTAACACTGCATTACAACTTTACAGGAGAAACGCAAATGAGTGTGATGCATACGCATCTGTTGACACTCGGAATGTTTGTCTTTCTGATATTAATCTCTATTGAAAAACTTTTTAAGATTAGTAGTTACTATTTGTTTAATTGGTTTTTTATCATTTACAATATCGGTGTTCTTCTAACTGTTGGTATGCAGTTTGCGAAAGGGTTTATGCAGGTTTCAGGTCAAGAAGTCCCAGCGTCGTTCTCAGGATTTGCAGGAATGGGTCATGTGACTGTTACAGCAGGATTTATTCTATTGTTCTTCTTGTTGAGACAAGCTATTATTAAAGAACCGAGAGATACAGAAAAATAAGTGTAACGCAAGGGAATGGATAGGACTCTCGATTTTCTAAAAAGGTTCTATTGTCCCAGACTTTGTTCTGAATGCTAAAGTAAGTTGAGATATACTATACTTTTTATGAATATAAAGCACTCCTATTTATTGTTTTTGTCGTTATTAACAATGATACGGGAGTGCTTTATTTAAAAAACTAATATCTGTTAAAAACCTTGATTAGATGTTTTTCTACATTTAATCAAGGTTTTTTAAGTGGGGAGCTGGATAGTTGTGTCCTAGCTTCTTTTTCTACATTTTTATGGCAAATATTTTTTGTTTGCTTCTCTGAATATGTCGTTATGGCTCGAAACAAAGCCATTCTTTGGTGCTTCTGGTTCAATATATTGCTTTGCGCTGTTGGCCGCATGAGCGCCATCGCTAATGGCACTGGCAATAAGGTGGACTTTAGCTGGATGTTGCACAACATCACCGCAAGCATAAACACCAGGAACCGTAGTATGTGAATTGCCTTGACCAGCAATAAAATAGTCGTTAGCTAAATCAATGTCTAAGTCAACCTTTTTAAGCAGACTAAGATCACGTTCGAAGCCATGGCCAATAACGACTTCATCTACATTGACATGTGTCAGTTCACCTGTTTCGGTATGCTCAAGGATGACCTCGTCAATTGTATTAGGATCATTATCTGTATTTTTAAGTTGGATAATTTTGTTATTAGGCATTTTTTGAACGTTTAATTCATTAAGCACTTTTTCCATTGCTTCATGCCCTGAAATATCTTTTTTACGATAAACAAGCGTAACACTTTTGGCATAGTCAGATAAGTCACGTGCCCAGTCTAGAGCAGCATTTCCAGCCCCTGAAATGAGCACATTTTTCCCTTTGAAGCGTTCATATTTTTGGACGACATAATGAAGGTTAGTCAGTTCGAAACGTTCTGCACCTTCAATGTTTAGCGTTTGTGGTTTAATAATGCCGCCACCAATTGCAATGATGACTGATCGTGAACGATAAGATGTACCATCTTCAGCAATGACTTCGAAGTTCTGTTCTGCATGTTTTTTAATATCAACTACTTTAGTATTCAGACATACTTTTGGATTGAAATGCATACCTTGTTGAATCATGTCTTGAATAATTTCATAGCTTGTTTTAGGCGCAACACCACCAATATCCCATACAATTTTTTCTGGGTATAGTTGCATCTTACCGCCTAAAATAGGTTGAACATCAATGAGTCGTACAGACATTCCTCTTAAACCCGCATAAAAACTAGCAAAAAGCCCAGCTGGGCCACCGCCGATGATTGTTAAATCTTGCATTCTCAGACACCTCTCCCAAAATTGATAACTCTATTATCTAATAAATGATAATGAATATCAATATCGTTGTTATATTATACGACAAAAATATTTTTAATTTGGGAAACGATGAAATATGCGTATTCAATGATAAGTGGAATAACGCTTAATATTACATTTCGGCTTGCATATCAATAACAATACGTCCGTGATGTGTTGCTTGTTGCATTGCATCGAGCTCTTTAGGTAACTCATCAAAAGAAACGACTTTCTTAACCGTATGTAAGTGAAGCGGTTTGAGATCTGTAGCAAGGCGCTTCCAGATATATTGACGGTATGACATAGGTGTATAAACGGAGTCAATACCGATGAGTTTTACACCGCGAAGAATGAACGGGAATACCGTACTATGAAAGTCAGCGCCACCCGTATTGCCACTTAATGCCATCGTTCCAAATGGTTGGATGTGTTTCAACACTTCTTCAACTGAATCACCACCAACCGGATCAATCACTGCTTGCCATTGTGGTTTGTGCAAGGCTTTGGGAGTGATGTCATCTATTCGTGGGATCACGTCTTTAGCACCAATTTGTGTAAGGATGTCTGCATAAGCGGTATTACCAGAGCTTGCAACGACAGAATAACCTAATGCATGTAACATCATGGTTGCCATCGTCCCAACACCTCCTGAAGCGCCGCGGACGAGTATAGGGGTTTCGTTACGGGAGAGACCATTGCGCTCTAAGGCGTCTACGGATAAAGCAGCTGTATAACCTGCCGTACCGATAATCATTGCTTCTTCTAATGTTAGATTGTCGGGTAACGGTACAAGCCATTCTCCTGGTAGGCGTGTAAGTTCACTAAAACCGCCATCATGTGCTACGCCTAAGTCATAGCCTGTTGCAATGACTTTATCGCCGGTATGAAAGTCAGGGTGTTGCGAGTGGATAACAGTCCCAGCAAGGTCTATGCCAGGGATACATGGATAGTGCCGAATAATTTTATTGTTAGGCTGGGTGGCAAGCATATCTTTAAAGTTAACACTAGAGTAATGAATGCGGACAGTAACGTCTCCGTCTGGTAAATCTGTAGTTGTCAATGTTTGAAAGGTCTTTGTGAAAGTACCGTCTTTTTCTGATACAACAAAGGCTTTGAATGACTGCATTAAAATACCTCCTCAATAGGTGTGTTTTTGTGAAGCAATCAATTTAAATATAACAAGGTCAGAAAGTATGTTGCAAACAACACGGTGCCTGCGTTATAACTAAGGTGATAGGGCAAGGAGGGAAAATGAGATGGATTACCGTTTTGAGCGAGTGACACCAGATCAAGTACATCTTTTACGTCGTGTGAGTATGGAAACATTTGAAGATGCGTATCGTGAAAATGGCGAAGAAGACCAACATTTTCAACAATATTTTGAAACTGCTTTTAGTGAGGAGACGCTGACTAAAGAGATTGAGAATAAAGAGTCACAGTTTTATCTATTAGTAGTGGAAGGAAGGCTTGCTGGTTATTTCAAGTTGAATATTGGCAACGCACAAACAATTGATAAAGGGAATAACTATGCTGAGATACAGCGCTTTTATCTGTATGAAACTTACCATGGTCAACGCTTAGGCCAGACGATGTTTAATCAGGCTTTGACAATAGCTCGGACGTGGGGGAAAACAGATGTTTGGTTAGGTGTATGGTCGGAAAATCGTCAAGCATTGCACTTTTATCGCAAACAAGGAATGAAGAAAACAGGCACATTAGATTTTATTATGGGTGGGATAGTTGATGTAGATGATTTAATGGAGATGCCGATTGATGCACATGCTTCTCAAAATCATAATTAGTTAACTGGAAGATAATTGGTTATACTTGTAAAAAAGTGTAATATAAAGATAAGTAGTGCATTTTAAAATTTGGAGGTAATAATGATGAAAAAATTATTGGCCGGTCTTTTTGCATTAGTACTTGTATTAGCAGCATGTTCTAACGATGAAAGTTCTAAAAATGCTGACAAAGAGAAACAAGCTGAGACGAAGACAGAACAGACGAAACAAAAAACATCATCGGACAAAGTGACGACTGCGAAGAACGATAACAAAAAGGAAAATACTCAGCAAGATAAGACAGGTAATAATACTGATAATGCGGCACAGAAAGATACAACGCAACAGCATCATACGTCTGCACAGGTAACGCATAATACAGCACAACAAAATAACACACAGCCAGATCAGCAAACTGCAGGAACAAATAGTACAGAACCATATCAAGGACAAAATGTTGTACCTGTTGCTCAAAATTTAGTACGTCAACCAATTAGTGCACAACAAGCACAGCAAGTATTACCAGATTTCCAAGTGGCATTAGAACGGGCAAATGCTGAAGTCAATCAGTTTAACGGTTATCAGAACCCATACAATGACTATGCGATTGAAGGGGAAGACGGATATAATATGTACGTCTTTAGTTTCTTGAATCAAGCGAATCCAGGAACATATACGATAGTAACAGTAGATGCAACAGGACAGTCTAAAATCGTAGACCCTGCATATCGTCAATAATAAGGAAAAGGATTGAGGCAATAGAGTCTCAATCCTTTTTGGCGTGTCATTTTTATGTTAAAAGTATTTTGATTTTTTTAGAAATAAATGTTAGTTTATTAAAAGGAATATAGGCTTTTATATGTTTAAATGTAGTTTGATTCAATGTGTAATTTTATCTTTTATCTATTAATAAAAAAATTACGATAACATATTGATTTACTAAAGGATACATGGTATATTCTTCATGTGAAATAAATCACAAATAAATTTGTTTCATAAGTAAGTAAATAAATATTAAAGGTAGATGAAAGAGATGTTAGTACATTCATTTGATCCATTCCAAAATCTTGCACTATCTGCATTAGTAGCAAGTATTCCAATCATTTTATTTTTACTTTGTCTAACAGTTTTTAAAATGAAAGGAATTTATGCAGCGCTGACAACTTTAGGTGTTACTATTGTAATTGCGCTGTTCGTATTTAAGTTACCAGTAGGAATTGCAACTGGTGGCGTTGTAGAAGGTTTTTATCAAGGTATTTTACCAATTGGCTTTATCGTAATGATGGCTGTTTGGTTATATAAAGTAACAGTTGCAACAGGTCAATTTTCAGTGATACAAGATAGTATTACAACAATTTCTGAAGATCAACGTATTCAACTGTTATTAATCGGTTTTTGTTTCAACTGTTTCTTAGAAGGTGTTGCTGGTTTCGGTGTACCAATTGCTATCTGTGCTGTGTTATTAATTCAATTAGGCTTTGAACCATTAAAAGCTGCGATGCTTTGCTTAGTAGCGAACGGTGCCGCTGGTGCATATGGTGCAATCGGCTTACCAGTAGCAGTTATCGATACATTGAACTTACACGGTAACATTACAGCATTGGAAGTTGCGCGTTCATTAAACTATAGCTTACCAATCTTAACAATTTTTATCCCATTTTTATTAATCTTTATTTTAGATGGATTTAAAGGGATTCGTGAAACATTACCAGCGATTTTAGCAACAATTATTCCTTATGTAGTATTACAAATTTTATTTAGTTATATTCAAGGTCCAGAGCTAATCGATATTTTACCACCATTGGCATCAATGGGTACGTTAGCACTTGTATCTAAACGTTTCCAACCAAAAAATATCTTCCGCTTAAACGCTGAAGAGCCAAAAATAGAAGTAACACGTCACAGTGTCAAAGAAGTGATTTATGCGTGGAGTCCGTTCGGTATCTTGACAGTCCTTGTGTTAATCTGGAGTACTAAAGCATTCAAAGGATTATTCATGGAAGGTGGCGCTTTAGAGTTCTTAACGGTTAAAATTCCACTTCCAGGCACAATGAATGATGTATCGGGTCAACCAATTACATTATTATTTAACTTATTGAATCAAACGGGTACTGCATTATTAATTGCCGGTGTGATTACAGTTATCTTATCTAAGAAAGTAGATTTCAAACGTGCAGGTCAATTACTTGCAGAAGCATTTAAAGAATTATGGTTACCAATTTTAACAATTTGTATGATTTTAGCAATCGCAAAATTAACAACTTATGGAGGCTTAACAGCTGCTATGGGTGAAGGTATTGCTAAAACAGGTAAAGTATTCCCATTCTTATCACCTATTTTAGGTTGGATTGGTGTATTTATGACAGGATCTGTTGTAAATAACAACGCATTATTTGCGCCAATTCAAGCGTCTGTTGCCCCTCAAGTTGGAACAAGCGGTGCGCTTCTAGTCGGGGCGAATACAGCAGGTGGTGCCATTGCAAAACTTATCTCACCACAATCTATCGCTATCGCAACAGCAGCTGTTAAACAAGTAGGTAAAGAATCAGAACTCTTGAAGATGACATTGAAATATAGTGCAGGATTGCTAGTCATCTGGTGTATCTGGACATTTGTCTTGTCATTAATTATTAGTTAGAATAGCTTAATAAAGCGTGCATATGTTCATTAGTTTGAGCACAATGCACGCTTTTTGTTGTTTACTGTTCAGTTTTTATGGTGGAAAGATAATAACAAGTCCCTAGTTTTATTTATAATGTCGTTCCAGTTGAGTTGTCTAGTTCGTTGGGATTGTTAAACGTTCAGAGATTCAACGTCAATAAAGTAATTGGAATAAAATTAGGTGTTTTGTTTCTTATTATATTTAATGAATTTAATTAAATATAATATATAAGCGATAAATATAAATGAATTAGCTATTAAGACTTGAGTCGTGCTAATATTACTAAACTTTATACTAACTATTGTCCATGATGCTATTATTAAAGACAATAACAAACATATTCTTATATTAAAGATTGTTTTCATGGAATCACTCCTAGATTATTAGCAGAAAGTTGCACCTCCAGTTAGTCCACCACCAACGGCACCACCAACAGCACCAACGGCACCACCAACAGCACCAACGACTCCACCACTAACTGTTCCAACGATTGGTAAAGTAACCGTTCCAACGCCTGCCCCTGCAAGACCTAAAGTAGTACCTCCTGTTATTGCACCACCTGCTATACCAGATACGCATTTTCCGACTCCTCTAGTTTGTACAGAGCTTTGAGCATGTACTCCTAAATTTCCATCATCTTCAAAGTATATCAAAGAAACATCATTTCCATTTTTATCTTTTGCATGATTTGGCAAAACTTCTGTTTTATTTGTATTTTTGTCTTTTAAGGTTGCTTGTCCGTTTTTATCGATACTATAATTCACATTTTCACGTAAATCGATTCTAGCAGTATTATCATTAATTTTCACTATTTTACCTGATTCTTGTTGTGTTGATGATACTTCATTATTATCAGCTGCATTTGCATAATAATCAGTAACTCCTGAACTTATTGTAATACGACTTACGATTGCTATTGCTGCTAACCCCTTAGTAAGTTTTGTTGTATGTTTTTTTTATTTCCCCCTAAAAATAAGGAATTAAACATTTTTTGAATACTTTTTCTCATATTGATAATAAGGATAGCTATTATAGAGTGGAATGGTTATTCTTAAAATATAAAAGGTTACTTTTCGGGTTGTTTATCTTTTGGATTAACAAGTCCCTAGTTTGATTCATAATGTCGTTCCAGTTGAGTTGTCTTCATTTAGCGTACAGTCCATAGTGATTGTGTGTTCTTTACATACTAAAAAGGCGGAAAGGCTCATCATGCCATTCCACCATAAAAGATAATATTTTGTCTATTATTGTTATGAAATAGACGGGGTAATAACAGTGTTCAAGTATCAGGAATTTCGATAGAATCTAGATGTTGAAACATGGTTGATTTATGTACTTGGATTGGGATGGGAATCTCATTTTTAAAAGATTCCGTTGCCCATTCTCTGTAAAATTGTCTAAAAGTATGCCCCATTCGTTATGAGCGACGTTGCGCCAATGTTGCCAACATGTGATTAAATTGCTGGTAGATTTGTTCGGGTGCATGAGCCATCACTGTGTTATATCCAGCCTGTTGAATCGTCTTGAGTCGTTGTCCATGTATGTTTTGTATCACTTCTAGTAATTGCAAACCAAGTTGTTTGACATCACCGTATGGGGCGAGAAAGCCATTTTTTCCATGGTGAATTAACGTTGAGGGTCCCACGTTATCATCAAAGCTTACTACGACGCTGCCCTGATTCATAGCTTCTAATATGGTCATGCCAAAACCTTCATTGCGTGATGGGATACACGTTATTTTACTTTCCGCAATGTAACTATTGAGTTGTTGTGTTGTTGGGTGGAGGAAGATTAAATCTTGTAAACGCAAATAGTTAATCGCTTGTGACAGCGCTTCTTTTTCTTGACCATCTCCAAAAATATGTACTGTATAGTCTTCTTCTCTCAGATCTTCTTGAATATAATAAACAGCTTCTATTAACAAATCGAATCCTTTTTCATATTCAAAGCGCCCAGCTGCGATAATTTGATGTTTCTTCATCATATTGTAGCGCTTTTCGGCAATCATATTCGTAACAATAAAAACAGGTGTTTGTGGCAACACTTGTCGATAATGCATTTGGTCTACAGACGTGAGTGTTGTTATGGCATCTAATTGCGCATAATACTGTACGATTTCATTGCGGTACGCTTCAGAGTGTGCTGTAAAATTCATATGCTCCATACCAATACGCCATTGTTGTGGCTTCGCATAACGTGCAATTAAAATATTGTGGCTTGCGCGAGTTCCTATAAGAACATCAGATGTATCTTGTTGTATCGCGCGCAAAAGCTTACGTTCTACATAGCTTGAGTATTGACGATATCCTGGTTCATGTTGAGATAAGTACTTAGGTTGTAATAGTGGGGTGAACTTACGAATACGGTTAGCCAACAGCGAGACAATATTACCCACTTTCAATCGATAATCTATAAGAGATACGACTTTTACTCGAGAATCCAGTTTGAAATATGGTTGGTTTTGTGATTGGAATACAGAAATAATTTTAACAGGGTGGCCTTGTCTTACAAGTTCATTAGCTAAGTTGCTGATTGTTTTGACTGTGCCCCCCATTGCATAGATGTTATGTATTAAGAATGTGATTGATTTCATGGTGCATCCCTCAATTTGTTTCTTTTAGCTTATTATAGCACTGTTAGTAATGAGAGAGAACTGGGGTTTACGTGATTCATATATGTTTATGAGTTTTCTAGTTATATCAGAGAATAGAAAGAAATAAGGTGAGTTATTTTATCAGTCAGCTGAAATTTTAGACGAACTTGATAGATTAACTGAATTTTTATGAGGGAAGCGCTTTTTTCTTAATCTTTTTAGCGTTATAATTAATGTGTTAAGATGTTTTACAATCGATTAGCACAAAGGGTTATACAGAGACGCATAAATAACGCTACGTTTCATAGCGTATCACGTGCAGCAGTAGCAAAAATAGTATGTTATAAACGTTATTTTTGTCGGGGAGACAGCGAAATTTTTAAACGGGCGCATTTTTTGTGTCAATACTAAATATGAACAAACGAAAAGGGGGGACTGGATTGTTATGAATAACTTGCATAACAAGACAGATGTAGTGCTCATTGGTGGCGGTATTATGAGTGCAACGCTAGGTATGTTGTTGAAGGAAGTACAACCTGATTGGGAGATTAGTATTTTTGAACGTCTTGGAAAGTGTGCGGAAGAAAGTTCGAATGCTTGGAACAATGCAGGAACGGGGCACTCAGCATTGTGTGAGTTGAACTATACGAAAGAACAAGCGGACGGTTCAATAGATATTACGAAAGCAATTCACATTAACGAACAATTCCAAGTATCAAAGCAGTTTTGGGCGCATTTAGTTAAAACGGGTCAACTAACTGAGCCAGAAAAATTTATTCGTTCTGTACCGCATATGAGTTTTGTGATGGGGACAGATAATGTGCGATTTTTAAAGGCGCGTGTGGAAGCGTTAAAGGATAATAATCTCTTTAAAAATATGACGATTTCAGATGAGCCAGACACATTAAAAAAATGGGTGCCGTTGATTATGGAAGGACGCCAAAATTTATCGACACCTATTGCAGCAACGCGTGATTATTCAGGTACAGATGTGAACTTTGGTGCGTTAACAAAACAGCTACTTAAGCGCATAGAAGAACGTAAAGGTGCTGTTTATTATGAGCATGAAGTGCTGGATTTAAAGCAAAATAAAGACAAGACATGGACAGTTAAGATACGTGATATTCGGGAAGACAAAGTATTTACAGTGGTTTCTAAATTTGTGTTCATTGGTGCAGGAGGCGCGAGTTTACCATTATTACAAAAGACAGGTATTCCGGAATCAAAACATATCGGTGGTTTCCCGGTAAGCGGTTTGTTCTTAGTCTGTAAAAATCCTGATGTCGTACAGCAACACCATGCGAAAGTATATGGCAAAGCGAAAGTAGGGGCACCACCGATGTCTGTGCCACACTTAGATACCCGCTATATTGATGGTGAACGTACATTATTGTTCGGTCCATTTGCAGGATTTTCACCTAAGTTTTTGAAGCAAGGCTCGTATTTTGATCTTATCAAGTCCGTGAAACCAAACAATGTCTTGACGATGCTTGCGGCAGGTGCGAAAGAAATACCACTTACAAAATATTTGATCCAGCAATTGATGTTATCAAATGATGAACGCATGGACGATTTACGTGAGTTCGTACCTAATGCTAAAAATGAAGATTGGCGTGTCGTTGTAGCAGGTCAACGGGTACAAGTCATTAAAGATACTGATAAAGGTAAAGGGACATTGCAATTTGGTACGGAAGTCATCACGTCTCAAGATGGTACGTTAGCTGCACTCCTCGGCGCATCTCCTGGTGCATCGACAGCTGTACCTGTTATGTTGGACGTGTTACAACGTGCATTTGGCGAAGAATTCCCACAATGGGAGCAAAGCATTAAAAAGATGATTCCGTCGTTCGGCAAAAAATTGAGTGATGAAGATGCGTTATATGACAAAGTAAATGAAGAAGTTGTCAAATACTTGCAGCTTAATCCAGAAAATAAGTAACAGTAAAAGCCATTGGCAAGAAAGGTTTGTAATACCTATTATGAGTAGGTGTTCTTCCTTAATGCCAATGGCTTTTTTATGATGCAAGAGGCAATCTAATCGTGAATATTGTTCCGACATCAGGTGTGCTATGTACGCTGATTTGTCCATTATGGCGTTCAATGATTGATTCTGTAATCGCCAAGCCCAACCCGTTACTATCAGTATGAGATGTTGCTTTGTAAAAACGCTCAAAGATATGTGAGACTGTTTCAGCGTCCATGCCAGGACCATCATCTTCTACAGTAATCAATAGCTGATTGTCTTGTTCATATAAGTTAATGTCAATTGTTCCGTACATGGGTGTATATTTAATTGCATTGCGAATGATATTGCCAATTGCTTGTGTGAGTAGACGTTGGTTACCAGTGTATGGAGTTTTTGGTAAGTCATAGATAATGCTCAGTGATTTCTGTTCAATCGTATAGCCTTCATTGGCAAGAATATCTTGGATGAGTTGATCGACTTTGAAAGTCTCATCGAATTGTAAGTGGTCACCATTGTCCATTTCTGATAACAGTAACAGTTGTTGTGTAAGATGACTCAAACGATGTGTTTCATTGTAAATGCGTTGAATATAGTGCGTTTGTTGGCTTGAATCTTGTTCGTTTTGCAGTTGATTTAGTAAATGGTGAATATGTGTCAATGGTGTTTTGATTTCATGTGAGACATTTTGTACAAAGTGCTGACGCATATCATCCAATTGTTTTAATGCAACACGCATTGTATCAAAATGATATTGCAAAGTACCAATCTCGTCAGAACGTGTAACAGCGATAGGCGTATTAAAGTTCCCTTTCATCATCTGTTCTGTCGCTTTTTTCAATTGTTGTACAGGCTTTACAAGTGCGTATGTAGACCAAATGACTAAAAGAATTGAGAAAATGACGAGTAGCCCAATCAATACAATCAAGAAATAGCGAAATTCTGCTAATAAGTAGTTGATATCTGGACGCATAAAAACAGCGTAATTACCAGATGTTGTTTGGAAGCGTGTGCCTACCGTATTGCGTGATTCATTATCAAAAAAACCGGTGATGAGGGGATTGAATGGTCGATTACGAATACCGTGGTAATCTTTACCATCGAGCACTTGGTCAATAGCCCGCTGACTTAGATTATATTTACGGAAGGATGCGCCATAGTGATGTACTTTGTGCTGTTCGTCAATCGCAATCACTTGATAATTCAGATTGCCTAATAACTTTAGATATTCCGTGAGTGTTTCATCATTATGAACAGATTTGTATGTGTCTGCACGTTTTAGTGTCGTCATGACTTTAGTATCATTCTGTTCTTTCAAGGTGAAGTGATAGTAGACATTGGTAATTAAAAAACTGGTAATAGCACTAATCAACATAACAGTAAGCGTATAAACAGCGAGGCGTGTGTATAATGATTTAAACATCGGCACTCACCCGATAGCCTACGCCACGCATTGTCTCAATATGAACATTTGCACCAAGTTTTTTTAATCGCGCGCGCAAACGCTTGATATGCACATCAACAGTGCGCGAATCCCCCTCATAATCAAAACCCCAAATTTTAGTGATTAATGTTTCACGTTCAAATACTTGTTGAGGATAAGCAACGAGCAAGTTTAGTAGCTCGAATTCTTTATTAGGAAGCATGAGTACTTTAGATCCCACTTTCGTTGTCCGCTCTGCTTGATTGATGGTGAGGTTGCCTAATTCAAGTAGGATGTCAGTTTGAACTTGATAACGGCGCAGCACCGCTTTGATACGAAATATTAACTCAGCTACTTCAAAAGGTTTGGTCACATAATCGTCAGTACCTGCCAAAAAAGCACGTTCTTTGTCACTGAGTGCATCGCGTGCTGTCAACATAATCACTGGATAATTATAGTCATATTTCAGTGTTTGACATAGTTCAAAACCATCCATACCATCCATCATGACATCTACAATTGCAATATCAATGGCATGATCCGCTACATAATCAAGTGCGTCCTCTGCATTGGGATATGTAATAGCTTGGTAACCTTCTTTTGTAATATGCGTAGCAACATAGGTCAAGATTTCGGGATCATCATCGACAATTAAACAAGAAACGGTCATAAGCTTTCCTCTTTTCAAAATAAGATACGTCCATTTTATCATAGTCCATATTGTCGTGAATTGTAGTGGCAAAAATATCATATAAAACGATCAAAAAGTATTTGCGTTCATATTCTGTTCATATAAGCACTATATATTATAGGTACGATATGAAGCAGAAAGGAGTTTGCGACGATGAAGTTGGCAATATCAGAATTAAAATTTTATAAATTTCGTTATGCATTGATTTTATTTATCGTTATATTATTAGCGAGTATGGTGCTATTTATTACTGGATTAGCACAAGGGCTAGCACGCGAAAATGTGTCGATGTTAGATGGTTTTAAAGCAGAGCAGTATGTTATACAGAAAGATGCAGAAGAAGTACTGGAAAAGTCGAGATTTTCTCCGGCTACACAAAAAGAAATTGAAGGGGTTATTACAGATAAGCCTGTAGAAATAGCCAAAGTTTCAACGCAATTCGACAATACGAAAGAAGATATGTTATTCGTGAATTTGCCAGATAATGAACGTCCGAAATTGAAAGAAGGGCATTATCCGCAAAGCGCACAAGAAGTCGTTTTGAACAGTAAAGTCGCTGCTAAAGGCGTTAAAGTAGGCGATAAGATTAACATTCAAGAGCAAAATCAAAAATTACAAGTCGTTGGTTTTTTTGAGCACACGATGCATTCTCATGCTAACGTGGCATTGATGACAGAACAAGGATTGAAACAGGTGGCTGCTCAACACGTTGCGACAGCACTTTACCCATTACATGATGTGAGTGATAGTCAAATTCATGACTTAGAGCATATTGATGGAATAGAAGTGACAACCAAAGATGCATTAAAAGCAGCTATTCCAAGTTATCAAGCAGAACAAATGCCATTGAATATGATGGTAATTAGCTTGTTTGTTATAACTGCTATCGTTTTAACTGCGTTTTTCTATGTTATGACGATTCAAAAAACATCTGAAATCGGTATTTTAAAAGCAGTAGGTGTTAAAACAATTCATTTGTTATCCGCATTAATATTTCAAATTTTGTTCGTTACAATGTTAGGCGTATTGATAGGTATTGGGATAGTTATTACACTTTCTATGTTCTTGCCTGGAACGATGCCTTTTGTTGTAACACCGATGATTATTGTACTGACAATTGTTATTTTTATTATTGTTGCATTAGTTGGTGCATTATTATCGTTTATACGTGTCTATAAAATTGATCCGATAGAAGCGATTGGAGGTGGCTTTGCATGAGTTTGAAGGTAGAAAATTTAGTGAAAACATTTGGGCAAGGGGAAGCAGCCACAGATGTATTGAAAGGTTTGAATTTTGAAGTACAGCCAGGAGAATTCGTTATATTAAATGGCGCATCTGGTTCTGGTAAATCAACACTCTTAACAATTCTAGGTGGTTTATTGACACCGAGTCAGGGCAAAGTGCTATTAGATGGACAAGACTTTACACAATTGTCAGCTAAAGAACGAACAGAGAAGCGCTTAAAAGACATTGGATTTATTTTCCAAGCCTCTCATCTATTACCGTATCTAAAAGTGAAGGAACAGTTGATGGCAGTGGGGCAAGAAGCGGGAATGTCAAAGAACGAGGCTTCAGCACGTGCGATTACTTTGCTTGAACAGATAGGTCTTGGACATCGTCTGGACGCCTATCCGCATATGTTGTCAGGCGGCGAAAAACAGCGTGTAGCAATAATGCGTGCTTGGATGAATCAACCCACATTATTGTTAGCCGATGAGCCGACAGCAAGCTTGGATGCTAAGCGTGCTACAGATGTGGTAGAAATGATTAAAGCGCAAGTGCGCGATGAAAATGCAATCGGTATGATGGTTACGCATGATGAGCGCTTATTTGATTATGCAGATCGCATGCTATATCTTGATGGTGGACAATTGACACAAAAATAACATGTGAAAAAGACGATGCAAATGTGTGATGTAAACATTTGTATCGTCTTTTTCGCGAATAGATGTTAGAAGTTGTAATACAATTAAGATGACTGTTTATATAATAGGTAGTACATAAGACTTATTGTTTGTTATGGCACGCTATGCATATGTTTACTGATTAATAACGTTATTAAGTGACAAAACAACCTGAAATATTTAGGAGATGTTTTTTCACCACGCTATATATTTCGCTATAATTATAAGAATAAGATATAATAATGGAATAATTGAGAGTAATCCTCCCATATTTATTCTCCTTTATCAAATAATATACTTCACGATACTAGATTTTTTTAGTATTTGAGGAATCCCAAGTTTCTTTACAAAAGAAAAGTTGGTAGGATAGTAAAGTATATGTGATGAAAAATAAAGAGGTGCAGAGCATGTCGAAAAATGACACAATGAATCAACACATTCGTTTTATGGGTGAATTTATAACGAATATGAATGCGTTAACGGCTGGTTTATTAAGAGATTTACGTACACAATATGGTATTTCTAATGAGCAATCAAGTGTACTCTTAATGTTATCACACGAAAAAGCATTAACACTCACTGAGATTACGATACGACAAGGCGTGAACAAAGCAGCAGTAAGTAGACGTGTCAAGAAGTTATTTGATTTAGAACTTGTTCAATGTGCATATGCTAATTCTGATTCAGATAAACGATTAAAATATATCGAATTGACAGAACGAGGTATGGCTTATGTGAATGATTCACGGAGTCTGATTGCAGACTTAGCAACAGAAGTACTGTCTGATATTCCACATGATGAGATAGAAGAAACACGATTTGTCTTAGAAAAGATTAATAGTCGCTTAAAAGGATCGGGTCAAAAATCAACAGCAGTGATACAGCTATAGTCATTGACCTACACTAAGCACGCTGTTGACGGCTTAAAAGCGTTAGCGAGATGTCTTAAAGGAGATGAAGTTATGAAACGGTGCCCATATTGCCATAAACATTTAACACAAAATAATCATTGTTCAAATTGCTGTCTGCAAGTGCATTATTCTGTGGATCCGTCTCACAAAAGAATGTCGTCTCAAAAAAATACAGATTTACAAGATGAGACATCAGCGGCTTCCATGAACGTCTTAAAAAAATGGGTACCTGTCATCATTGTTAGCTTTATTATAGTATTGTTGCTTATTTTATTTTTATTATTACGCAATTTTAACTCTCCGGAAGCACAGGCTAAAATTTTTGTGAATGCAGTGCAAAATGATGATGCTTCCAAAGTAGCTACTTTGATTAGTACGAAACAAAATAAAGTAGGACGCAAAGATGCAGAACGGTATATCCAATTTATTAAGAATGAAATGGGTTTTAAAGTATTAAAAAAAGAAGTTTACACACATGTTGAGAAGTTAAATGAAGATTCGCCAGTTGCTTATGAGATTAAAACAGCTGATAATCAAACAATTCTACGTATCAGTAAAAATGGACGACGTTATTTCATTTTTGATAACTTAGGGTTTCAAGCACCAACTAAAAATGCAGTCCTCAAACTTGATACAGATGCAACATATGAATTTTCTTCTGATGGTAATAAGAAGAAAATTGTCGGAAGTAAGGGGGAAATGATGACGTTAGGTCAATTCATTCCTGGTGATTATACAATAGATGCGACAAAAACGACTTCACGTGGGACATATGAAGGGCAATTGAAATTTAATACTGGTTCAACAGAGCATGATAGCGTTAAAGTAACAGAAGCTTTTAAAGAAGCACGTGTCAAAGTGGATTTAAAAAATAGTAGTCAGCTAAGTCAAGATTCTGTGAAAGTGATAATTAATGGTGAAAAATTTGATGTAGCAGATAGTAAGATTTATGGCCCATTTCCTCTTAACAAAGATTTGACAATATCAGCGGAAGGTACATTGCAAGGCAAAACATTCCAAGCAGAAGAAAAGAAAATTTCACAATCTGATGTGACTGAAACAAATGAAGTAACTGTGTCATTTAATCAGCAAGCCATTGAAAAATATCAAGAAGAGCAAAAGCAAAATCTTACTAAAAAAATTAGTGAGTTTGTTAAAAAGTATACATCTGCATTAAATGAAGCTTATCAATCACATAATATGTCGGCGATTGAATCTTATTTGTTGAAAGACACAGAGTTTTATAAAACGATGATAACGGATGTTAAGAAACAGGAAGCAACGCAATATCAAACATCACAAGTGACTAATGTTGATCGAACAAATGACTTCTATTCAGTCCTTGTTCAAACTGAAACAGAGGATGGTCAAACCATTCAGGCACATTATTTGTTACAAGGTGATGAAGCAGCGAAGAACTTAAAAATCGTTAACTACCAATCTTATTAAGTGGGTAGTTGGCGATTTTTTGCTGTCACTTGCAATTTGTCGTTATCTTTGAGATGTTTGCAGTGATATATACAAAGAAGGGAATGGGAATCATGATGACATTTTCTGAAAGATTGTTTCGACGTGTCGAGCCGATATGGCAAAGTTATTTGGAACATCCGTTTGTTCAAGGTATTGGTGATGGTACGCTAGATAAAGATAAATTTAAACATTGGATGAAGCAAGACTATTTGTATTTGATTGATTACACACGGTTATTTGCATTAGGAGTTGTGAAAGCACACGACCTTGAGACAATGGGATTATTTGGCACACTTGTTCATGAAACATTACAGACTGAGATGCAATTGCATAGAGATTACGCGGCTCAGTTCGGCATTTCTGAGCAAGAGCTAACAATGACAGAACCGGCAAGTACAACGACAAGCTACACAAGTTATATGTTAGATCATGCGCAACGTGGTGGTATCGAATATGTCGTTGCAGCTGTACTCACTTGTACTTGGAGTTATAATTTTATTGGACGTGCTTTAAATGAAATAGAGGGAGCGGCTGCACATCTATTTTATGGAGAATGGGTGCGAATGTATAGTTCTGATGAATTTAGTGCATTGACGAATCAGCTTATTGAGATGATGAATACTGTAACAGCAGGTAAAAATGAAGTAGAGTTACAGGCATTGGAGGATATCGTTGTCCGAACAAGTTACTATGAATACATGTTTTGGGATATGGCTGAACATAAAGAGATGTGGTCTATACCAGTAGGAGAGGGACGTTAAGAGAAAACTTTATTTAAAAATTTGGGAGCATGATAGAGAATTTTGTGCGTCATTAAGATTTTTTAGTGATTTGCAAGGTTGGCTAGAAGTGTGAAACGTTGTTTAAATATGTCCACACCTCTAGTCAGCTATTAACAACAGTATTTAATTTTGCTCAAATTCTAATCTATTTTGCCAGAATCTGTTGTGTTTTTCTCTGTTTTGAGCCCGATATGCTATAAATATTTTTGACTTTGCGATTGCGGAAGAATAGACTGATGAAGTATAGAAATGTTGCAATACCTGTAAAAATGATAGCATTATGAACAGCGTTAGATTCTGCAAGTAAAGATGTCGTCTCAATTGTACCTACTAGTGATTGAAGAGGTGCTAATGCATCAGATAATTGTGTTGCTATATCACGAATAATTAATAGCAGTCCAACCGGTATGAAGAAAATACCTAACGATACAAGAAAATTGAGTACTTTGAGTAATGTTCGATTAAAGACAAGTGTTAATATCGCTAAAATCACATTAACAATGCACAATATAAAAAAGGTATTAATCACCCATAACAAACGTGTTAATGACTGTTCGAAATCAGATAAGTCGACGAAGGTCTGGCTACGCAATTGTTGTGTGAATTGTTGAAACTGATGATAGTTCACTTCTTGATTCAAAAAATTAGAACTAAACAAAGGCTCATGATACATGCCGTATGCAGCCATAATTGTCATGACCATTGCAATAAGTGTTAAAATAAGGCTTACCCAAGAACGACGTTTTTTTATTTGACGGTAGACCATATGTGTTTCTTGCTGAGTAGGTTGATTCATAAAGTGCCTCTTTTCTGTTTATATGAGAGTTTAACTTAATTGTTCATTATATTATAAGATGTTTATCTTTTAAAGTATGTATGTTAGAAATATTCAATAATAAGAGGTGTAGGTATTAACAGAAAACGTTATTCGAAGTGGGGAGGAATCTTGTTAGAGAAATGAGAAGTCTGTGCTGTATTCTAAAACGATAAAATCTTTCAATTATAACATTGTGTCATTATAATAGATTTATGTTAAAAAGTTAAAAAGTGAGGGATCGTATTGAAACGAAATATTATGAGTAAGTTAATGGGGCGTTACTTGTCTCATCAACGACATATGAAGTTTAAGACAGAGCCAGAAATACAAGCTTTTTTAGATAAACGTCGTGTACTGAACGAAGAAAAGCATAAACAACCAGATCAAATTAATGTTAAGTCAAATCTTGTTAAAGACATGTTCGATGAGATGCAAGTATTTCGTTTTAACTTCGGTCATCATATCAAGAATAAAATTTTATATATTTACGGCGGGACGTTTGTCTTGCAACCATCTGCATTCCATTGGCGTTTTATGGACAAATTAGCATATGAGACGTTACATGAAGTAGTTATGCCAATCTATCCGAAAGCACCCGCACATACGTATCGTGATACACATGCAGCTATTGAAGAAGCATACCGTCGTCTGTTAAAAGAAACAGAGCCAGAAAATATCGTTTTAATGGGCGATGCATCAGGCGGTAATATGGTATTAAGTTTTGTTCAAAATTTACTAAAACAAGATGAGTTGCCATTACCTGGGAAATTATATTTGATTTCGCCATGGTTAGATTTATCACTTTCTAATCCAGACATTACAGAACAAGTACAAAAACAAGATCCGATTCAAAATATCTTCACGTTACAACAAATTGCCAAAGTGTGGGCAGATGATTTAGAACGCAAAGACCCACGTATTTCGCCAATGTACGGGAGTGTTCGCGGCTTACCACCTGTGTACATGTTTGGTGGAACGAGTGAAATCTTCTATCCCGATATGTGCGAATTGAGCAATTATTTCGATGCAGAACAACAGCCGTTGCATTTTTATACATACAAAGATATGGTGACGGCATTTCCGATTTATCCAATTGTTGAATCACATAAAGTATTGAAACAAATTCGTAAAACGATTGATCAATAGTGCTAATATAGAGCTGACAACAGTGTACATGCTGTTGCGGCTCTATTATTTATGCGCTCGGCATGGGGAATCATTTGACGATAAAAGTTCGTTATACGATTGGTAGTAGGGACTATTAGCGAATGGAAAGGGTGTCCATTGTAAAGTGGGAGACGAAGGAAGTCAGACGCAAATACTCGCACTGACGAATAGAAATATATATAGAATGGACGATACGACAAAGTTTAATACTATCCGAATTCTAGATAGTAAATGATGCTAGTGATGTGAGGAGCAAGTAATTGGGATTCATCAGTGGTAGAAATCATAGCAGGTAGAAATGCTGATTATAGATTTACAATGTAAAGAATACGGAGCGACATCTTATAGAAAGATGAGTAGTGGAAGGTTAAAAATACATAATGATAAAACAGAAGAAAATATATTTCTATTATTCAAGTGTTCAAAATAAACGAATTAAAATATTTTGAAAATATTGATTATTAAAAATCTGGTTGGTATAATAACTTCAAAAAAGGGTAGATTTTTATGAAGTTGATTAAAAAGTCAAAAGTTAAACATATTAATTTCTCAGTAATGTATAGGTGAAAAGCTAATAGAGGTATTTTCCAAAGCTAGAAAGGGGTTATTAAAATTTTTAAAGCATTGAATAAATATAAATCCGCTAGAACTTTTTTGATATTCAGTGTGTTTTTCTATGTATCCATGTATATTTCTAAGACGGTGCATGCACTATGGTTTGATGAGAATAATTCGCTTGTTTTATTTGGTGTTTCGTATACGATGATGGCTATAGCAGGTACGTTTTCTTTTTTTACTGGTAAGATAGGAGATATTGTATCACCGGGTTTTGCATTAAAATTAGGTGTTATGGTTTACTCAGTAGGTATGTTTTTAAGGATCTTTACGCAATCTATGTTAATAGCGGGTACTTCGGGATTCATTGCGGGATTAGGCGCGTCATTAGTTATTATTTCAATGCGCTATTGGATATTATCTATTGGAACAGAAGAAGATAGACCCGCGATTGTGGCTGTTAAAGAGATGGGCTCTAATGTAGGTAGGACAATTGGGACAGCTGTTTCGGGGCTCCTTATTGTAGTTTTTGCATATTTTTTTAATTCTCCATTATTAAGTGTATTAGTATTTTCAGCAGCGTTATGTTTTTTATCAATATTACTTATTCCCAATTTTCCTAAAGTGAATAATGAAAGTATTGATAAGAAGTCAAATTCCCAAAATAGACCTGCTAATAAATATAAATCACTTATTGTTGGAATTATTGTATTTGGAATGGTTGCAGGATTATCGGTTAGTTTAATTAATCCTTTTATTCCAATCATTTTAAAAAATCAAGGTGTATCTGTATCTTTAATTGGTATTTTTATGACCGTAACAAGTTTGACAGGGATAATAGTAACCCCCTTATTTGGTAAACAAAGCGTAAACAAACATAAGCATTGGATTTTCTTAATATGTGAATTGATGACAGGTGTGGTTATTTTACTTTTTATAAAATCATACGTGGTTTTTATTGTACTTGCAATTTTGATTTTAAGAGCGATACTCCAAACAGGCTCTGTTATCATGCAAGAACTGATGGAGTTAGAAATTTACCCCAAGGAATATTTAGGCTTTTTATTCGGTCTTTCTCAGTCAGCTTTTTTTGTAGGAGATGCACTAGGAGGAGTCATGGGAGGATATATATACAATTTAAATATTAACTATGCTTTGATTATTTGTGCTTCCTTTTTTATATGTAATTCTTTAGCTTTTCCATGCTTCTTTAAATATATTTTAGCTAAAAATAAGAAGGAGAGTAATGCTTTATAGTGGCGCTCATAATTATTTTAATGGAGGAAGTTTTGGTGCTACTTTATCTTTACTCATATCCGAGCACTTAAATATTAAGATAGGTAAAGTGATAGCTATTGCGCCACTAATGGGTCTAGAAAATCACATAAAAAAAGTGTCAATTGATGCGTTGAATTGATTTAAAGAGAGGTTTATCAATCGTATAGATTCAGAGGTTCATATGATTCAAGGAGATAAGGATGAAGTATTAAATTTTAATGACACATTATTAGCAATGAACTATGCATAAACATTGGTATCTATATAAAGCGTTGGATGGGAACCATGTACCTCACACATACTATCAAAGAAAAAGAAGGTATCATTTAATTTTGAAATGAATGATTATTTGAGAGTTGACAGGTAAAAACTGGACTCTCTTTTTTTTACGCTTATATTAAAAAATCAAAAAAAATACCGTGCAATCAATTAATGTTTTTAGTAGAATACTTGTTATATATAATTTTGAATTTTGAAGTAAGGGAATAAACAGTGAAAAGATTGTCAAAGGATATTTTCACTTTAGTTGATGGTTGCGAAGTCGTCTTGATATACAGGTTATGTAGGGAATAGACTGCAATCTCAGTTGATTACTAAAAGGAGAGGTTCCATGGATTTATTGGTTGGTACACTATTTTTGATTTTAGTCCTCGTTATTTTCACATTATTTACTTACAAAGCGCCGAATGGTATGCGTGCGATGGGGGCATTAGCAAATGCAGCAATTGCGACGTTTTTAGTGGAAGCATTTAACAAATACGTTGGCGGTGAAGTATTAGGCATTAAGTTTTTAGGTGAGCTTGGTGATGCTGCAGGTGGCCTAGGCGGTGTGGCAGCTGCTGGATTAACAGCACTTGCGATTGGTGTGTCACCGGTCTATGCATTAGTTATCGCAGCAGCTTGTGGTGGTATGGATTTATTACCTGGCTTTTTTGCGGGTTATATTATTGGTTATTTAATGAAATATACGGAAAAATATGTGCCAGATGGTGTGGATTTAATAGGTGCAGTGATCGTCGTTGCACCACTTGCCCGTTTAATTGCAGCAGGTTTAACGCCAGTGGTTAATAACACACTATTAAAAATTGGTGATATTATCCAAAGTTCTACAGATGCAAATCCAATTTTCATGGGAATTATATTAGGCGGTATCATTACAGTAGTAGGTACAGCCCCATTAAGTTCAATGGCACTGACTGCATTGCTTGGACTAACCGGTGTTCCTATGGCAATTGGTGCAATGGCAGCCTTTAGCTCAGCGTTTATGAATGGCGCATTGTTCCATCGTTTACGTCTTGGTGATCGCAAAGCAACGATCTCAGTGAGTATTGAGCCATTATCACAGGCAGATATTGTATCAGCGAACCCGATTCCTGTGTATTTAACGAACTTTGTTGGTGGTGCGGCAGCAGGTCTAGTTATCGCACTATCTGGATTAATTAATGATGCGACAGGCACAGCAACACCAATTGCAGGGTTTCTCGTAATGTTCGGCTTTAATGATTGGTTAACAGTTGTATTATATGGTGTTGCAATGGCGGTGATTGGCTTGATTGCTGGTGTATTAGGTTCAATGGTTTTCAAAAATTATCCGGTTGTCACAAAGCAGGATATGATTGCACGTGGGGCAACAGATGCATAATATAACCAAAAAAACGATTGGGAGTGGGGCAGGAATCTCAGTTTTCTAAAAAGATTCTGTTGTTCCACCCCGGCAAGGCTGATCAGGGGTGAAAAAACTTGGGAAAGCGTATTTTCACTCCGGTCAGCTACTGTTTTTTACAACATTTTCTTACTTTGGATAGCGTTTTTGAATCATTTTATAAAAGTCTTGTACTTGATATAGCTTAATAGATAAGATGAACGTACAAAGATAATTTTTAGAATTTTCTTAAATATAATAGATGGGGAGATGACAATGATGAAACTAGGTTTAATAGGTGTTGGTAAAGTAGGAAGTCAGATTTTGACAGATATTCAATATTTGAATCTTTTTTCAGATATTGTGGTCATCGATACGAATGAAGCATTAGCAAGAGGGGAAATTTTGGATCATCAACATGCACAGGGCTTGAAAGCGACAAGTCATATTCGCATCAATTGTGGTGATTATCAAGATTTAGTCGATGCGGATGTAGTTGTAGTGACAGCGAGTATTGCGACAGATCCTAATTTACCTGATCGAACGGCATTAACAAAAGGAAATGTGGAAGTCGTGACAGATGTGATGAATCGTATTAACGCAGTGACTCAACAACCACTTATCGTTATTGTATCGAATCCAGTGGACACGATGACGTATGTAGCAACACAAGTGAATGATTATCCGAATGAGAAAATTATGGGGACTGGAACGTTACTGGAAAGCGCACGTTTCAGAACACTGATTGCGAACCATTATGATATTGATCCGAAAAGTGTAGAAGCTTTTGTAATTGGAGAACATGGACAACATGCGGTACCTGTATGGAGTAAGGTAACAATTGCTGGTATGCTGTTGGATGAGTTTGAAGTATTGTCAGGGAAGCCACAAATTGACCGTAAAGTGATTACGCAACAAATTGACAAAGTATCCTTTGATGTGTTCCGAGACAAAGGGTGGACGAATGTTGCAATAGCAAAGACGACAGTCGAATTAGTGAAAAGTCTTGTGTTGAATGAAAAATCCATTTTACCACTTACATCGCTTACTACAGATGGACGTTTGGCAATTAGTCTGCCAACATTGGTTACACGACAAGGTATTGGTCAAGTATACAATATTTCTTTGGATACGACCGAGTTCCAGCAATTTGAACAAGCACAAGCATATATTCAAAAGACGATTGATACGTATTATCACAAATAATAATCAAACACCGTATAGATGGGAAGTATGTCCGTTAAATACGGTGTTTTGTGTGTTGTTATTTTTGAGGTATGCTCATGCGATGACCGAGTTGTTCTGGCCATTGTTGTTGACCTTGTGATGTAAAGTAATGTGCGAGTTGTCTATAAATATCATCTGGATAGGGGGCAGAACGGCGTGTATTGCGGTCAATGCCCATCATCATTGTTTCACCAGTGGCGCACAATGTGTTTGTTTTTGTATCGAATAATTCCATAAAAAAATGTGTACGCTTGGCATCATAATCATAAATACGGACTTTGATACTGATTGTATGTCCACGTTCAATTTCCTGCAAATACGTGATATGAGTCTCTAGTGTGAAGACGGTATAATTGCGCACCTCACGTTCTGCAGTTGTCAATCCAATCTGGTCATGAAAATGATCGATTGCTAGACTAAAAACACGTGCGTAAGCAGCATCATTCATATGCCCATTTCGGTCAATCCAAGCATTGTCTACTATAGTATGATCACTAAAAGGGTAGCTAAGCATTGTCATCACTCCTCGCAAGTCAATCTCTTTCTAATATAGCATAAAATGTTGCGACATGACCTAAGGGTATTATATACTTTAAAACGTAATTGTTACGATTTGAGAAAAGCGAGGAATTTTATATGACGAATAAGATACCAGTTACTGTGCTCAGTGGCTATTTAGGTTCAGGAAAAACGACGCTATTGAATCATATATTGAATCATCGTGAAGGGCGCCGGATTGCAGTGATTGTGAATGATATGAGTGAAGTGAATATCGATAAAGACCTTATTGCAGAGGGTGGGGGTCTGTCACATACAGATGAAAAGTTAGTAGAGTTATCTAATGGCTGTATTTGCTGTACGTTGCGTGAAGACTTACTACGAGAAGTAAAAGCGATTGCTGAACGTGGTGGTATTGATCAAATTGTTATTGAATCGACGGGAATTTCAGAACCTGTTCCAGTTGCACAGACTTTCTCCTATATTGATGAAGAGATTGGTATTGATCTAACTGAATTATGTCGGCTGGATACAATGGTTACGGTAGTAGATGCGCATCGATTTATGAGAGATTATTGCTCAGAAGAGTTATTAGTAGATAGAAACCAAGGTGTGAGCGATGAAGACGAACGTACGATTGCAGACTTGTTAATTGAGCAAATTGAATTTTGTGATGTGCTAGTGTTAAATAAAGTGGATTTGGTTACTGAAGATGAAATGAATCGATTAGAAGCGATGTTAAGAAAGCTACAACCCTCTGCCAAAATAATCAGAGCGCATCAAGGACAGGTTGACTTGAATGAGGTATTAAATACAGGCTTATTTAATTTTGAACAAGCTAGTCAATCTGCGGGGTGGTTACAAGAGTTAGAGGCAGGTGGCCATGTGACACATACGCCAGAAACAGAAGAATATGGCTTTTCGGCGTTTGTCTATAAACGTCGACGCCCTTTTCATGCGCAACGTTTCAATGACTGGCTAGAAAATATGCCACAAAGTATTGTACGTGCCAAAGGGATTGCTTGGCTTGCACAGTATAATGAGGTGGCGTGTCTGGTGTCTCAAGCAGGGAGTGTAGTTGCTATTCATCCTGCTACTTATTGGATAGCGACAATGCCTAAAGCAGAACGTGCGGCGATTCTTCAAGCACGTGAGGATGTACGCGAAGATTGGGATCCAGAGCATGGAGATCGTCAAACACAACTTGTGGTGATTGGCATAGATTTGGATGAAGAAGCGATGACACGCGAATTAGATGCATGTTTAGTGAATGAGACAGAAATAGAGGCAAATTGGTCTCAGCTAGAAGATCCCTATGGTTGGCAGATTAGATAACAAACTAAAAAGAGTACAAAAACACGGTACGCATATGGTTACGGTACCGTGTTTTTCTGTATTATGGTCTGAAAATTTCTATAAATGTTGTAATGATCGGCACACCAAGTAGGTCAACAAGGAAGGCACCTACTATTGGCACAACTAAATATGCACGTGGTGAGTCACCAAATTTTTTCGTTATAGCATCTAAGTTCGCCATTGCATTTGGTGTAGCCCCGAGTCCATGACCGATAAAGCCACCAATCATAACTGCAGCATCATAGTCTTTGCCGAGTAAGCGGAAGACTACAAATATTGAGAAGAGCGATACAAACACAATTTGGAATAAGACGATAATAACGAGAGGTAAAGCAAGATTGTAAATTTCTGTTAATTCGATACTCATTAATGCGATAGATAGGAAGACGCTTAATGAAATATCGCCAATTTCATTTGTTAATTTTAAATCAATAATATTTAAATTCAGTAATTCTGATATGTTACGAATAATTACAGCTACAAACATTGAGGCAACGTAAAGCGGAATGTTAAAGCCTGTTGCTGAGCTGAATTGTTCCCCAAGATAAGTTCCTACTGCCATACAAAATAGGATGATTGCCATTTGAATAAAGAAGACTTCATTAAGTGTGAAATGTTTATGAAGACGCTTGTTTAAGTCTACTTCAGAATAGTCTTTTTGCATCATATCAGTATTGTTAGGTGCTAAATCATAGCGTTTAATAAGGTAGCGCACGATAGGTCCCCCTAATAGACCACCAGCTACGAGTCCTAATGTTGCTGCAGCAAGTGCGGCTGCAACAGCTGAATCCACACCATAGTCTTGGATAGTTTGTCCATACGCAGCTGCATTACCATGTCCACCTTCCATGGACATAGCGCCAGCTGTCAAGCCGAGCAATGGATCAATGTGTAGAAGTTTGGCTACGGAGACACCAATCACGTTTTGGAATGTCGCTAAAACACCACAGAGTAACCAATAAATGATTAAAATTTTGCCACCCATTTTTAATAATTTGAAAGATGCGCCAAGCCCGATTGTTGTGAAGAATGCTAACATGAAAAAGTTTTGGAAAAATTTACCATCTAATTTAATCGTTACGACACCTGTTGAGGCTAAAATGGCTGAGATAATTGCAAAAATTAAGCCACCGATTACAGGTGCTGGAATACTTAAACGATTGAAAATTTCGACCTTATTGATAATTGCTTGTCCGATAATGAGTAGGAGACATGCAAGGAATAATGTTGTAATACTACTAAGTTCAATCATATTTTGTTCCCCCTTATTAATTGATTGAGAAAAGTTTTATACGCCCACATTATATAATTATACTTTTTATTTATAAAAAATTCTATATTGTAATGAAGATTTTTTGCTAGTATGTTATTTATTGATCGAAATTTATACTTTTTACACAAAATATCATTATTAACACATATGTGTTTTGAAATATAAATGTTATACATAGGGAAAGGAGAAACAATGATAGATACATTAAGTTGAATGAGATTAGACTGGAGAATAGGGAGCTCATGTTTCTAAAAAGACTTCTATGTTTCACCACAACAAGCCTGAATAGGATTGAAAAAGCTCAGAAAAGCCATTTCCAATCCAGTCAACTATTGCTTTTTATAACATTTGCTTACTTTAGGTAGTATTTTCTATCCATGCTTGAGATTTGTTAAAAAGTGATGATGTAATGTGGCTCAATCCCTAAGTGCATCTCTGACAACTTCATTTTTACGACGATATGTTGTAGGGCTATCACCAAAGAATTTCTTGAAAGCTTTTGAAAACATCAAGGGATCTTTGTAGCCCACACAAGCAGAGATTTCTTGGCTTTGTAAAGAGGTTTCTTTGAGTAGTTTTGCTGCTTGAAACATGCGCAATTGTATCAAATAACTCTGTGGTGATTGATCAATATTTTGTTTGAACAGCTTATACAGATAGTTTCTACTCATATTGACATGGCGAGCAACTTGTTCAATTGTAATTGGCTGCATATAGTTTCGATTCATAAAACGAAGCGCCTCTCTGATATTTGAATAGCTTTCATTCTCCCGTGGTTGGAAATACTTAGGTGCAACCTGACATAGCGCAAATAATAAGTGGTATAAATCACGCATATGTTGAATGTCATCAGCATTTTTAAGGTTATAGTTTTGAGCGGTGATGCACATCTGTTCAACGAGTTGTGAGACAGCGTGTGTATCAGTATTTTGTACAACTGGGACATCGATAAGTTGTGTGCGCTGTAAATAATCGTTGGCGACGTGTCCGCTGAATCCAACCCAATAGTATATCCATGGGTCGTCTAATGAGGATTGATAGCTAACTTCCATACCACGTTGCAGTAAGAAAAGGTCACCTGTTTGTAAATGATAACTTTCACCATTGTACGAAAAAGTCCCACTACCAGACATCACAACATGGAGTACGGCGGATTTCGTTACTTTATATTGATAACCTGTGTGAGGAGAGCCAATCTCTATACCACATTCATCAATATTTGCTTCTATATAACGCTTTTTAAATTTTTTCCATAACAATTGCATAATGTTTTTCATCCTAAAATGTTCATAATATGGAAACATTTTAACATGTTTTTTCATGATAATTGAATATGTCTTTTAATTGATATGTGCTAAATTTCTAAAGTAAAAAAATAAATTATAGAGCAGGAGATAATTTGATGTTTACAAAAAATATTAAAGAAGAAATAAATCGATTTAATAAAAGAATGACGTGTGTAGAATATGCGCTCCCTTTTAGTAGCTATGAAGAGTATAAGGTGGCACCGTCCATCATGTATCGACATGCGATTACAATGCTGAGAGATGGATGGGATTGCGATTATGATCAGCTATCACAATCCATCTTTTATACGAAAAATTTTGAGATAACTGATTATGATGGAAGTAAAGATTATCTGATTGATATGCGTCAATTAGATGTATCTGGAACATTATTAATAAATAATAGGGCAGTAATGATATCTAAATGTTTAACTGGTGTGCATGATCTCACACAGTACATATCTGAGTCAGAGAATACACTAATAATGATTGTAAAACATGATGATATGAGCGAACAGCTAAAAAGACAACTGAATACGCTCTATATTGTTGAACGTGCGAATGATCGTATTGTAAGTTATGATGTCGCGACTGATTACAATGTGAACAGTGAAAGACTAGAGGTACAATTGAAAATTACAGATATCGAAGGGGCGCCCATTCCAACATATATTCTTATGGATTCACTCGGTCAGACAGTGGCTACAGGGGATATATGTGTGGATCAGCTCAATCATTTTAGTTGTACGCATTCTAATAATTCGTTATTGAATCGTAGTTATTATCAATTGTTAATCGATACGGAAGATGAAACGCTTGTTCAAAATTTATATATAGATAATGACTAGAAAGTTTTATGGATAGAAATATAAAAAATTATAGTATAGTACCTTGTAATGTTTAGTACTCGGTGATATACTATAAACGAATCAACTACTATATATTATTTAGTACTAATCCATGTATACTGAGGTGAAGATATGAATGTACAATTTAAAAAAGGTGCTTTAGAAATGATTGTGTTGCTTATTATTAAGCGTGAAGCACAATATGGTTATTCATTAGTGCAGAATATTTCAAGACACATGACCATAGCAGAGGGAACGGTATATCCTATTTTGAGAAGACTTGTCAAAGAAGGAAGCCTATCTACGTATTACCAACCGTCGAATGAAGGACCGGCACGTAAGTATTATCAAATGACTGAGGTTGGAAATGAGCGCTTAAAAGAATTGCGTCAACAGTGGGAACAATTTTCGGACATTGTATCAATATTTATTAAGGAGAGTGAGGCACAGTGACGAAGAAAGATTACTTAAATACGCTATACTACCACTTGAAATATATACCAGAACAAGAGAAACAAGATATCGTAGCGGAGTATGATAATCATTTTATCGAAGGCTTAAGGGATGGTAAAACAGAATCGGAAATTATTGAGACACTTGGAGACCCTAAAATCATTGCTAAAGAGCTTGTAGCTGATTCGGCAGTTAATCAAGCGGAAGAAACAAAAAGCTTTCGTAATTTGCTAGCGGCGATTTTCGCTGTGGTGGCTTTAAGTTTTCTCAATATCATGCTTGTTTTAGGTCCTGTCTTCATCGTATTGGGTATATTATTTGGTCTTGCCATTTCAAGTATTGTGATGATCGGTGCCCCGTTATTGTTGTTGTGGGTACATTTCTTCTATGACAATATTCAATTGGTTACGCCTGATTGGTATGCGGCATTTGGATATTTCGGGTTAGGACTTGTACTGTATGTCATATGTTTTTATCTGACAAAATGGACTTTTATCTTGTTAGTAAAATACCTAAAATTCAATGTTCAATTGATTAAAAGGAGTGCAAATGTATGAAAAAAATCAATATTATCATATTAGTTGCAGGACTTGTCTTTGCATTAGTCGGTATGACAGGCGCTTTCTATTACTCAAAGATAGACAACAAATATCAAAAACAAGAAATCAAAATTTCTCAGACGTTTGATGCAAATCGTATCAAAAACATTGAACTTAGTCTGAAAAAAGCACAGCTAAATGTGGTTGTAGGAGACACATTTAAATTAGAAGGAAAGGGTAACGCCGAACAACCTAAAATCACAACACAAGGTGATACTTTAAAGCTTCAATTAGAAGGAAGAGAGAATGAACAAACAGTGATTAATGTGAATCCGTTCTATTATAAAAAGAATGTTCGATATACATTGACTGTGCCTAAGTCTGAGCTTTCTCGCCTTAATATTAATAGCAACTGGAGTAGTGTAGATGTTCATGATGTTAAGGTCAAAGATATGATAATCAAAATGGAAAAAGGTGCTTTAGATATGGAAGGGGCTCATATTGGTTCATTGGAAGGTAGTATGCGATATGGCGCATTCGATGTCGAAAAAACACAATTTAGTCAGGTCGCAATGACTGTTCGTAAAGGAGGCGCAACTTTTGAAGACGTGCCTGCTGATATTCCGATGATGTTAGATAATCACTTAGGTACCATCGATGTCTCATTTGCTCAACCGCTTCAAAATGTTAGTCTTAAAACAGATAATAGTAATGGATTTATTGATATGGAAGACTTAAAGAATTATGTGCAAATTGAGCAACGTGATATCACAACAGATTCAGTTATCAACATTAAGAATCGTGAAGGTACGATAACTTTAGAAGATTAATTGAAACCCCATGGAGGCTAAAAGACCTTCATGGGGTTTAAGTTAGCACCATGTTTCGTCGGGGTGTTGACAATCACGCACGCGCATATGTGAAACGAAAGGGTTGCCTTTGACTGTGAAACGCAAAGGTGCTTCCGTCCATTTACCTTTATTTGGAATGCCAATACGTGGACTAGAGACAATCGCCCTTGGATATTTACGATGTAGCGTATCAATTTTCAGTCGTCCTTCATTAAGGCGTGTACCATCAATGGTTCTTGGGATATCCATAGCGATAGTAAGCTTACCCGGACCATTGGTTACGTCATAACCGGCTTTACCACGATTGCGAACCATGGCGTCTAAACCTTCATTAGGTTCTATAGCACGAATTAAGACGCCTTCTGGAATGCCTTCCGGTTGTGTCACAACATTGATAAGCAAATATCGATGCATCATATGAGCGTAAATGGTTCCCCCTTCGCAATAAAGAGAGTTAACCCGTGGTGTATGTTTGCCGCGATAACTATGTGCTGCTTGATCCATTGTACCAAGATAAGCTTCAGTTTCAACGATATAGCCTGAGTAGGTGTGTTCAGGTGCTTCATAGATTAGTTTCGCTCCGAGTAATGACTTGGCGATGTCTGTTGTTTTCCATGTAATAAAATCCATAGCTATCTCCTTTCATAACGTTAACATTGTATCGAAAAGGTCAATATTTGCCAATGTAAAGATTCTCATTGATTATAGTTTTAATAAGAAGAAATATGATAGAATTTGAACTGTACTCGTTATAAAGGAGGAAATAGCATATGTATGAATATCCACAAGTAGGTTTTGTAGAGGCATTCAAACTGTTTTGGATCAACTATGTGAACTTTAAAGGGCGTAGTCGACGTAGTGAATATTGGTGGGTGGTACTATGGCATACGATCATTTCACTTTCAGCTACATTGATATCAATCATGTTTATTTTTATCCCTCTAGTCGGCCCATTTATCGCAATCATTTTATGGATTTTAATAGGGTTATATGGTTTAGCGACTGTTATTCCAAACTTGGCATTACTTGTACGCCGTTTTCATGATCGAAACATGACGATGTTCTTGCCGGTTTTTTCATTTGTATTATCGTTTATTTATAATATTGTTTATTTCATTGGTATCTGGCAATCAGGTGAGTTGATGTCAACAGATCAGTTTAATGAAACAGCACCTGTATTCAATGATGCATCATCAGGTTGGTTGATTGCATCGGGCATTTTAGGTATTGTCATTTTAATCATACAAATTATCATATTTATTATCACTCTATTAGATAGTAAAGAAATGGCAAATAAATATGGGCCATCACCAAAATATACGTCACATTCAGTACAAGGGAATAATCAACAGGGACAGTCGACAATGTCTCAGGATGTCCCAACAGAAGATGACACACCTGTACAAGATGATTCACATCTGACGGATTTGGATGCATTGGAGACACAAGAGCGCAAACCACAAGACGACCCGTATAAATATTAATAAGCATTCAAAAGAGCAAGTTTGCAAACAGTATCGTTTGACTTGCTCTTTTTTGCGATGTGACATGTCATGTATATTTGACACGTTAGGGGTATGTCGTGTATATTTGACATAAGGGATGATAGTAATTATGTATTTGATATGGCGACAGTTTGTCGTTAGATTGGGAGGCTGCGATGACAATACCAGTAAACAAAGTAAAAGTATACCGTGTAGTAAAAGGTGTATCACAATTGGAACTTGCACGGCGCGTGGGCGTTTCGCGTCAAACGATTAATATGATAGAGAATGACAAATATAATCCAACACTTAATTTATGTATTCGTATTGCGCAGACATTAGGTGTTACACTCAATGATTTATTTTGGGAGGGAGATTAATATGCGTATGTATAAACGATTTGTAGGGATTAAAGAGCCTGATGAATATCAGCAAAGTAAAATTGATGAAACATTGGCATTGGTGAGTATTATCGGTGTGATTGGCTTGTTTGCACTGACACCACTATCTTGGATGATTGATTTAGAATCTGAACAACTTTCTGTATTTTCGATTGGTGCTCTAATCTTATTATTTGTTATAGGAGCACGTACTGTCACATTGACGAACGATAATTCGATGCGTAAGTTCTATGTGGAAACAGAAGAAGCAGCACATCAATTACGTCGTAAGCTGACATTCAAGTATATCGTATGGATGTTATTAGGGAACGGATACTTATTACTTGTTACCAATGTGTTAGCGCCGCTGTTCAGTGGGAAGTCTCCTTATTGGTATGGTTCAGAAAGCGTAAATTTCTTCTTATTGTCCATTCCAATGATTATTTTTGTTTTATGGTTGAGAAAACAAGTACAAGTGAGAAAGGATGAGGACAATGGGTATTAAACAAGAATTGTTGGATACATTCAATGGTGAACGACTGAAGGATGAATATGAAATTCAGCAGTCAAGACATGTCTTGGCAGGCAACTGTGTCTGGTTGTTTTGGGGATTGATTATACTACTGAATCTTTCAATCTGGCCTAAAATTTTCTTGCATCAAAACTTTATTGTTGAGGCATTCGGAATCGTATTGTTTCTTGGTATGGCTATGACAATAGAAATTAGATTGTACAAGTATCGTGTCAATCAAACAGAAGTGGATGATCAACAGAGTTACGCCCAAATGATAAAGCAGTTGCGTCGAGGGGCTGTTAAATTTGGAAGTGTTATGTTCATTGTGATGGTATTAGTGAATGGTGTTTTATCTTTTGCATTAGCTAGCGATAAGTCCGTTATCGAATTCATTGTTGTGAATGTTAGCGTTGTAATGGGGACAGCACTATTAAGCGGATTCGCAATTTATTTTATCGGTAAAAGGAAAATTGAACGTACTTATAAAGATAAATAATATACTTTTTGAAAAGTATATTTGTCAAAAGGTCGCCTTTTGGTTATAATGAGAATGACTAAACAAATGGAGGTAACAATATGTCATTGAATATTGAGCACGTATCTAAAAAATTTCAAGACTTTACAGCTGTTGATGACATCAACCTAACATTAGAAAAGGGGAAAATGCTAGGATTCCTTGGGCGTAATGGTGCAGGAAAAACGACAAGCTTCCGTATGATTTTGGGTTTGATGGAACCTACAGAAGGACGTATTACATACAATGGACAGCCGATTACATCGGAATTGTATGATGTTATTGGATATTTACCTGAAGAGCGTGGTTTACATCCAAAACTTACTGTCAATGAAGAATTGACATATCTTGCCACTTTAAAGGGAATGAAACCGAAAGCGATTAAGGCAGCGATTGATGAATGGCTTGCCCGTTTTGAAGTGACTGAAAATAAAGATAAAAAGATTGAGTCACTTTCAAAAGGGAATCAACAGAAGATTCAGCTATTGGCAAGTATTATACATGAACCGAAACTGTTAATTTTAGACGAGCCGTTTAGTGGTTTAGATCCAGTCAATGTTGAGTTGCTGAAAAGTGCTGTTAAAGAATTGAATGCAAAGGGTGCTACAATCATCTTCAGTTCACATCGCATGGAACATATAGAAGAACTTTGTGATGATATATGTATTTTGAATGCGGGTAAAATGGTCGTTCAAGGTGCAATTCAAGAAGTTAAAGAAGCGTTTGGTTATAAACGAGTAGCAATTGAAGCGGACTATGATGTATCTGAGCTTGCGACATTACCAGGTGTTGTGAAGTATGATCAACAGGGGGCAACAACGATATTGACGATCGATGATGTGGCAGTTGCATCTACAATATTTGAATACATCCAACAAAAAGGTTTTGTCCGTCGTTTCCAAGTTCTAGAACCGACTATTAATGAGATTTTTATTCAAAAGGTAGGTGAGCAACATGTCTAAGTTTTGGGCAACATTTCGACTGACATATTTAAAGAAGGTTAAAACTAAGTCTTTTCTAATTACTACGCTTTTAATGATATTGTTAATTGTTGGTATGGCAAATATAGATAAAATTGTCGATTTATTCAATGGCGACGATGATGATAGTCATCAAGTAGCAATTGTCACTAAAAATGATACATTGTATGACACGATTAAAGCACAAGGGCAAGCCATTGATAAAAAAGTCAAATATCAACATTTGTCTAAGGAACAAGCAGAGCAAGCACTGAAAAAAGATAAAGTTGATTATTTTGTGGAAGTGACACAGAATCAACAACAGCAGCTAAAAGGGACATTGGTAGATAATAAGCATGTGTCAGATAAAGATAAAATGGCTTGGCAAACATTGTTATCACAAGTACAAAAAGGGATGATTGCGCAAAGTCTTGATTTATCACCAACAGAATTACAACAGCTACAAGCTGAGAGCCAAGTGACAGATAAACTAATTGGCAATAAGAATAAAGATGGTGATAGTGATGAGTCTGAGATGGAAGACTTCTTGGCAAACATTATGGTATCAGCTGTTAATGTTATAATGTTCTTTATCGTGATTAATTATGCGAACCAAGTGGCGATGGAAGTGGCAACAGAAAAGACATCACGTGTTTCTGAAATGATTATTACCAGCGTTAAACCCGTTACACACATCGCATCTAAGGTGTTAAGTGTTATCGCTGTTGCTTTCACACAGTTGGTAATTTTAGGGGTGGCGATAATTGCAAGTTTCTACGTATTTGATTTACATCAAAAGCTTGAGCAAATCGACTTTGAATGGACGCCCCTCTTAATGCGTTTATTGATATTCAGTCTTGTTTTCTTCGTGTTAAGTATTGTTGCATATATTATTTTAGCTGCGATACTTGGTAACATGACAACACGTATTGAAGATATTTCGCAATCAATTATGCCTATGACGATTCTAATGCTTGCGGCATTTTACTGTAGTATCTTTGGTGCAGCGAATCCAGATCATATCATTGTACGCGTAATGAGTTATGTGCCATTCTTTTCACCGTTTGTGACAGTGACACGCTTGTCACTAGAAAGTACACCAACGATGGAAGGTGTCATAGCCGTTATTATTCATATTGTTTTAATCTTTGTATTAGCTTGGTTAGCTGCGAAAACATACAAAAATGCGGTATTGACTTTTGAAAAAGGTATTGTTGCTTCATTCAAGCGAGCTTTTCAAAAAGAACGTCACAATTAATAAGTAATAAATAAGTTGAAGTATCGACACTCGTGATTGCCTAACAAGAGGCATTTTCGAGTGTCTTGTTATTTCAGGATATTCCAAATACGCAGAAGCTGATATAATAAAAGTAAATAATATGAGGTGATTGAATGACTTTTGTGTATGCGACAGTGATATTTGTGTTAGCTGGTCTGTGCGAAATCGGTGGTGGTTACCTCATATGGTTATGGCTGCGAGATGATCAATCGATGTGGCTAGGTTTCTTGGGGGGCGCTGTATTAATCCTATATGGTATCGTTGCAACGCTGCAAACCTTCCCAACATTTGGTCGTGTCTATGCAGCATATGGTGGTGTGTTTATTGTAATGAGTCTGTTGTGGGCGTATTGGGTAGACAAAGAGCCACCAGATAAGTTTGACATTATTGGCGCAGTTATTTGTGTAATAGGTGTGTTAGTGATGATTCTACCATCGAGGGGTTGAGGAGCGAAAAGGAGTACGATGCTGAATGCATGTCATTATTGAACAACAAACCAATGGTATTGAATTGATTAAGATTAGTACAAAGCAAGGGAAAATTGTTTTTACAAATTATGCTGCGAGTATTATTAGTTGGCAAGTCGATGATAATAATATTGTACTGGGTAATGCGGTAGAAGCAGATGAGTTTTATCCCACACATCCATTCTTTTTTGGTGCAGCGATAGGGCGTTATGCAGGGCGTATTGCGGACGGACAGTTCACAATAAATGGTCGAGCATATCAAGTTGAACAAAATGATACGCCACATCATTTGCATGGTGGATGCAATGGTATGTGGCAAAGGCTATTTGATTATGAAGTAGTCGAGGGAGACGATCAAGTTCAAGTGGTATTTACAACGCAAATGTGCAGTGCAGAGGATGATTTCCCGGGTAATATGGATGTGAAGGTTGTTTATACGTATGATGTGACGAATACATGGACGATAGAGTATTTTGCTGAAGCGACAGCAGATACCCTATTCAATCCAACCAATCATGTATATTTCAATTTGAATCGTGACAATAAAGTGGTAGACAACCATCAAATTATGAGTGATAAGCTACAAATGTTTCCGTTAGATGAGTCAGGAATGCCTGAGTTGGAAACTATCGACTTGGTGGAAATGTTTGGTACAAAGGCAGTTACACTTGATACACTCTTCACATCAACAGAACCAGACATAGCGCAACAAATTGCCAAGGTGGGGGGCTTGGATCATCCATTTGAAGTTGCAGAAGGTAAACTGATTGTATCGAATCGTGATTATGAACTTCATGTGACAACTGACATGCCCCAAATGGTTTTATATACTTTTAACACACCAGGAGATTGGGAACATCAAATGAATATTTATAAACCACATTCAGGCATTACGATTGAAACGCAAAGTTTGCCGAATGATATTAATATTTTTGGAGATAAGGCTGCATCTATTTTACGAGCGAATACGCCTTTCTATTCAAAAACAACGTATCAGCTTAAAGTAAAATAAATAGGTGTGGTTGCAATCAAGGCGTTGGGTAGTTTGAGATGAAGTTGGATAAGAATGAAAGAGGTGACAAGATGCGCAATCGACTGAAAGAATTGAGAGCAAGAGATGGTTATAATCAAACACAGCTTGCACAAAAAATAGGGGTTTCACGTCAGACTATTTCATTAATAGAGCGTAAGGAATTAGTGCCATCTGTTGTGACAGCTATGAAAATTGCGCGTGTTTTTAATGTGCCTGTAGAAAGTGTTTTTATTTTTGAGGAAGACTTGGAATAAAGGAGGATGACATGGACACAAAACAATTAAAGCTGATGACTTTAGACGAAGCCGTTTCACGAATTAAAGATGGTATGGTATTGGGAATAGGGACAGGGAGTACCATTGAATTACTGGTACCAGAGATTGGAAAGCTTGTGAATGACCAAAATTATCAAATCATTGGTGTTTGTACATCTGAACGTACAGAAGCGCAAGCCAAAGCTTTACATATTCCAGTGATACATGTGAATGATGCGACACATATTGATTTGGCGATTGATGGTGCAGATGAGATTGATCCACAGTTGAATTTGATTAAAGGCGGTGGCGCAGCATTATTCCGTGAAAAGGTCATTGATGAAATGGCGACAGAATTCGTTGTGTTAGCAGATGAGACGAAGTTAGTTGACTATTTAGGTCAGACTTTTAAACTTCCCGTTGAGGTGGATTGTTTTAACTGGCGATTAGTGATGAAGCGTATTGCCGCACATATCGAAGGTGAAGTAACACGACGTATGGTTGATGGGGAGCCGCTTGTGACAGATAATGGCAATTATATTTTGGATGTTCATTTAGCACAGCAGACAGATCCATATGCGTTTCATGAATTTTTGATTCATTTAACAGGTGTTCTAGAAACAGGATACTTTTTAGATTTAGCAACGGAAGCAATTGTAGGGACACAGCAAGGCGTCAAAGTATTACATCACTAAAAAGAGGGAGTGTGACAGGAATCTCATTTTTCTAAAAAGATTCTTGTCACACTCCTTTTTAAACTAGGTTCTATGGATATTTCGGTTAATTGGCTGTTTGTTAGTTGTGTCAGAGTCAGGTTCAACCTTATCAGTTGAATTTTCAGATGTTGGGGATATGACATTTTCACCGTCTACCATTTTATCAGATGTTACTTCATTGTTAGTTTCATCAGGCTTAGTCGGTGTATCCGTTACTTTTTCTTCGGTATCTGTAATCGGCTGGTCGGTTGACACAACTTTTGTTTCAGTCGTAGCTGTAGACTTCTCTTGGCGTTTACGCTGGAAGTAATGAATGATACTAGCAAAGAGGCCGAGTGTTACAACAACTACTGCAACGGCTGCAGTTGAATACGCAAGTACCTTCATTGAGAAGACATCCCCCAGCTCTTCACTAAAGAAGAAGACTTTGGCGAAAGTCATAGTTGCATGGAATACCGTGACAATGTAGATAGCACGCCCACCTGTGCCACGAATAAGTTCGCCTATAATCATAGAGAATGCAAAGACATAAATCGCACTGTACATGGTGTATGGCATACCGAAAGATGTATTAATATCCCAGATGAGGTACAAAAAGCTCACAAAGATATTGGCAAAGAAGTGTGGGATTTTAGACTCAACAAGGTTAAATAAATACAAACGGAAGCCAAATTCAATGAAGAAGGCCATCAATAAATGACCAATCAAAATAGTCCAGATTGTTTCAGATAAATCTTTTGATTGTAATAGAATAAAGCTATCAGCATATGTATTGAACATATACATACCGCCGATAAAAATAATCATTGGTAACGTCACTGCAAGCAATAGGCGTTCGATGACTTTAAGATTTATTGTCAGTTTCAGACCTGAGAGTTGCTCACGCTTATGTTTGAAGATAAGCAAACAGATTAATGCAGCAATAAAAGGTCCTAAGCTATTAAGCATAAAGACAAAAGGTTTGAGCCCGGAAGCTTTTTGGAAATCTTGTAAAATCAAAGGGCTTGCATAGGCGATGACAAAGAAAACAAAAATCGATATCGCCCATTGAAAGCCTGATATACGCGATTGTTTCATATTTAATCCTCCGTTTAAAGTTCGCTAATAGTAATCAATACGAATCAGTATATTTTTAGCATATCAACTGAGAAGCTAAAGATAGTGTGTCTTGAAATATTAAAATCATTATTCTAAAAAAGAACCACAATGAAGCATTAGAACTATTGATAAAGAAGACAAGCACACGATGCATATGTTTCCCAATCGTAATCTACGCCTCATTATACCTATAACGATATGAGAAATAAATTGTTTCATAATATTTATCATCTAATTGTAATAAAATAGTAGTGCACTTGATATACAAAAGATGTATCGATAAATAATGTATGTGCATGAATAAGGAGTAGATGTGAAAAAATTAAACATGATGTGCCTGTCTCACTTTCCATGAAATATTGAAATGAATAGATGAAGAAACGTATACTAGAGAAAAAGAAGAAGGAGTGAGTAGACATGTATCAACAACCAGAGAAGTCGTTGTGGACAGGGCGCTTAGATAGTGAAACAGACCGTTCGGCGTTTCGTCATTTTCAAACGATTGTTTTCGGCAACTTAGCAGAGGATGTCGATGTGCATGACAGTGTTGCGCTACTTGGCTATGCGGTTGATGAAGGTGTTGCCTTAAACAAAGGACGTATTGGTGCACAAGAAGGACCTGATGCGATTCGCGGCGCATTTGCGGCAGTACCTACTATGTCAGAGCAAGTGATTATAGACTATGGTAATGTACGACATTGTGCATCGACCTTATACGAAACGCAACAGGAATTTGGACAATATGTCACACAATTATTACAGAGACACCAACGTACGTTTTTATTAGGTGGTGGTCATGATATTGCATATGCACAATATTTAGGTGTACGTGCAGCAAATCCAGGGAAGTCTATTGGCGTGATTAATATCGACGCACATTTTGACAATCGCTGTGCAGCGTCTTCTACATCAGGGACGAGTTTTCGTCAAATGTTAGAGGAAGATGATCGCTTGGATTATTTAGTTTTGGGCATTCAACGAGCGAGCAATACGCAAAGCTTGTTTGATTATGCTGATAAGACACGCACAGAATATGTTCTTGCTGATGAGTTAAAAGGGCGTATTGATCCACGAATTAAAAATAAAGTAGAGAACTTTATACATGCGCATGATGTGATCCTTTTTACGATATGTATGGATGTGATTGATAGTGCCTATGCACCTGGTGTGAGTGCACCAGCTGTATTAGGTTTAACACCGACAATCGTATTGTCTTTGGCCGAGCGTATCTTGCAATCGGATAAAGTAACGTCATTGAGCATTGCTGAGATGAATCCGAATTACGATATAGATCAGCGCACGGCTAAACTCATTGCGCATATGCTGACGTATTTAATTCATGACTAAAAAAGCATTTTCCTTTTAAAGAATAAGATTGATTCCTAGACAAAGTTGAACAAGGAGCAGTCAATGGCTAACTGAAGGGGCGACAACAAAATATTCTTTACAAATTTTACTGAAATCATGGGCGTTCTGCGGAAACGATGCGCGCCCAACACTGACCGGCGTGAAATCTCCATTTCACGCCGGTCAGTTACTTTCTCCTTTATTGATAAATCATATTATGTGCTTTTCCATCTTGATCTGTAGCCCAATATTTTTGGCAAGTTGCAACGAGATTACGCACATGTTTGCTGTATTGACGGTTTCGTGCGAAGTTAATGTAGATGTGTCGCTTAATGGTTGGTTTGATTGAAAGCGCACTTAGCTGTAGATGTTGTTGCTGAAGTGACTGATAGTATACGTGTGGGATAACAGCATATCCCATACCTTGTTGAACGAAATTAGCCGCTGTCCCGAAGCGCTCGACTTCCATGACGATATTCGGAGGCTCTTCTAGATGGGTAAAATAGTCATCGATATGTTTGCGCACTTGATAGGGTCTATTCGGTAATATAATGGGTAAACCTTTGATTGAAATGGGTGTTTGTTGTTCAAAAGCATCATCAGGTGCAAGCAACACGTAATCCTCTTCATATAAAGGAATGGAAACAACATCTTCATGACGAATTGGGTCGTTAGAGATACCGAGATGAAGCTCGAAACTTGTCAGCTTTTGTGCTAGTATTTCTGGGTTTAATATTTCAGTAATCTGATAATGTTGATCAGGGTGTTGCTGATGGTGTTGACGAATTACATCGGATACCCAGTAAGCTGTTGATTCAATAATTGACATCTTAATCTTAGGTGTTTGACTGAGTTTTAGGTCATACATTTGTTCAATGGTTTGGTGATATTGTTGGACGAGGTAAAGCGCATGATTATAAAACTGAATGCCTTTTTCTGTAATAGTGATTTCTTTAGTGCTTCGCTGTAACAACTGATAGCCTAGGTCATGTTCCATTTTTTTAATAGTTGTAGTGAGTGAAGGTTGACTGATGTGCAACGCTTGGGCAGCTTTAGTAAAACTATTGTGGTTGACGACAGCGATAAAGTATTCAAGTTGTAAAATCTTCATAGCAACAGCCTCCTATACTTATAGTTTAAAGTTATAAATAATTAGTTTATTTATATTTGTTGCCAATATAGTAACATATTATAATAAGTGCAAGGGCGCTTAAAATGTAATATAACAACAAAAAGATAGGTTTATTTACTTTTATCTAAATATTCTGAATGATAATACTGTTGTGATTTTTAGAGTTCAGAATCTAGGTAGATGCCTCGCAAAAAAAGGGGTGATGTGATGAAAACAAAAAGGGCAATACAAAGCAGTCAGAAAGTGCAGGGCAAGCAGATGTGGAGGTTCTGGTTATACAGTACGATAGGGATTATTTGTTTTTTTATTCCAGTCAGATTGAATCATAATGAAACGATTCTTGTCGACCACGTACATTTAGGGTTTAGGTCATTGATAGGAGATGGGATGCCATATCTTGCTTTATTGATGATTTTACTTGGAGCTATTTTACCACTCAAAAGGCAAGACTATCGTAAATCTATAACAGATGCGATACTGGTTCTGTTCAAGGTGTTAGGTGCGATAATGGGTGTGATGTATGTATTGAAGATAGGTCCTGCTATCTTATTTCGTGACAATTATGGGCCGTTCTTATTTGACAAATTAATGATGCCTTTAAGTGTCTTGATTCCGATTGGTGCAGTTGCGCTATCGTTGCTTGTCGGATATGGACTGTTGGAATTCATTGGTGTACTCATGCAGCCGATTATGCGACCTATTTTTAAAACACCTGGTAAATCAGCTATTGATGCCGTTGCGTCGTTTGTTGGTAGTTATTCATTGGGCTTGTTGATTACGAATCGTGTATATAAGGATGGTATGTATAACAAGAAAGAAGCAGTGATCATCGCAACTGGATTTTCGACAGTATCTGCAACATTCATGGTCATTGTTGCTAGAACGTTAGATTTAATGGATTATTGGAACCTGTACTTTTGGCTTTGTTTGATCATTACTTTTATCGTAACGGCAATTTCAGCACATTTGCCACCGATTTCGACTGAATCAGTGGAATACTATGGAGGGCAGCAAGGTGAACAAGAAGTAAAGGTTGTCGGCAGTCGAGTTGCTGCAGCATGGCAAGAAGCCAAAAAGCAGTCGCATCAAGCAATGCCATTAATCCAAAACATCTGGGTGAATATTAAAGAAGGTTTAGAGATGACAGTTGCCATTTTACCATCTATTTTATCCATTGGTTTTATAGGTTTGTTATTGGCGGACTATACACCTATTATTGATTGGCTCAGTTATATTTTTTATCCAGTTGTTTATCTATTTCCCATTGCAGATCAAGCATTATTAGCGAAAGCATCAGCGATATCCATCGTTGAGATGTTCTTACCATCATTATTGGTAACCAAAGCGGCAATTGAAGTGCGATTTGTAGTGGCTATTACGAGTGTTTCAGCGATTATTTTCTTCTCAGCTTTAGTACCGTGTATTTTAGCGACTGAGATTAAAATACCAGTGTGGAAGCTTGTTGCTATCTGGTTCATTCGTGTCGTACTTACGTTGTTAATTGTAATTCCAATCAGCTTATTTATTTTTTAAAACAAAGGAGAGATGTGGCATGTCTAGAATTGTCAAAGCTAAAAAGGGTATGGATATAGAATGTAAGGGATGGGAACAAGAAGCGGTATTACGCATGTTATACAACAACTTGGATCCCGAAGTAGCAGAGCACCCAGATAAATTGGTTGTTTATGGAGGCATTGGTAAAGCAGCACGTAACTGGGAGGCATTCGATGCGATTGTTGAGACTTTACGTCGATTAGAAAACGATGAAACAATGCTTGTACAATCAGGTAAACCAGTGGCGGTATTTAAAACACATGAAGAAGCACCACGTGTTTTATTATCTAATTCCGTATTAGTACCTAAATGGGCGAATTGGGAACATTTTCATGAACTGGATCGTAAAGGTTTAATGATGTATGGGCAGATGACTGCGGGGAGTTGGATATATATTGGATCACAAGGTATTGTCCAAGGAACGTATGAAACATTTGCAGCACTTGCCAATCAACATTTTGGTGGCACATTGAAAGGGACAATTACATTGACAGCTGGTCTCGGTGGCATGGGAGGTGCACAACCTTTAGCCGTGACGATGAATGAAGGTGTGGTTATCGGTGTAGATGTCGATCCAACACGTATTGAAAAACGAATTGAGACTCGTTATTGCGATATGATTACGTATTCATTAGACGAGGCGCTTGAACGTGCACAGTCTGCCAAAGAGAATGGAGAAGCGCTAGCGATTGGATTAGTAGGTAATGCAGCAGAAGTACATCATGAAATTTTAAAACGGGGATTTAAAATTGATATTGTGACAGATCAGACGTCTGCACACGACCCATTGAATGGTTATGTGCCTGAGGGATATACGTTATCAGAAGCGGCATCATTGCGTGAAACTGAGCCAGATCGCTATGTAAAGTTATCTAAACAGTCGATGAAAAAGCATGTTGAAGCCATGTTAGCTTTTCAACAACAAGGTGCGATTGCCTTTGATTATGGCAATAATATTCGTCAAGTTGCTTTTGATGAAGGATTGGCAGATGCGTTTGATTTTCCAGGTTTTGTGCCAGCATATATTCGTCCTTTATTCTGTGAAGGTAAAGGTCCTTTCCGTTTTGCGGCGCTGTCAGGAGATCCAAAAGACATTGAACGTGCTGATGAATTGATGCGTGAATTGTTTCCTGAAGATGAAAAATTAATGCGTTGGTTAGATATGGCAGCTGAGAAGATTGCCTTTCAAGGATTACCGTCACGCATTGCTTGGCTAGGCTATGGTGATCGCGCCAAAATGGGGGTAGCACTTAATGAATTGGTGCGCAAAGGAGAAATATCTGCACCTATTGTTATTGGACGTGACCATTTAGACGCAGGTTCTGTTGCATCGCCGAACCGTGAAACGGAATCAATGCAAGATGGCTCGGATGCAGTTGGCGATTGGGCAATCTTAAATGCACTTATCAATACAGCAGCAGGAGGTTCTTGGATTTCTGTGCATCATGGTGGCGGTGTAGGCATGGGTTATTCATTACATGCTGGTATGGTAGTTGTGGCAGATGGGACAGAACGCGCTGAACGTAGATTACAACGTGTTTTAACGACTGACCCAGGTATGGGTGTTGTTAGACACGCAGACGCTGGGTATGATATTGCAATTGATACAGCACAACACAAAGGTGTAGATATTCCAATGATTACGAATAAAGGTGAGGATAAATAATGAACGACTTAATCATTCAAAATATTAAGCAGTTAGTACTACCAAAATCAACGGAACGCCCATTAAAAGGAGCAGAACTTGATGAATTAACAATTATTGAAAATGGCACAGTCGTTGTAAAAGATGGCAAAATTGTCTACTCGGGACCTTTTACAGATGCTTATCATGCGACAGAAGTTATTGATGCCTCGCATAATGTTGTCTCACCAGCGCTAGTTGATGCGCATACTCATCTGGTGCATGGGGGATCTCGTGAACATGAGATGGCATTGAAACGTCAGGGGTTATCATATCTTGAAATTTTAGAACGAGGTGGCGGTATCTTATCAACAGTCGAAGCAACAAGAACTGCGACAGAAGACGAACTATTCTATAAAGCAGAGCGTGACTTGTTGACGATGATTCATCATGGTGTATTAGCGGTGGAGAGTAAGAGTGGTTATGGTTTGGATAGAGACAATGAACTGAAACAATTGAAAGTATCGCATCGCCTTCAAGAAAAATATGGTCTTGAAATGCGTCATACGTTTTTAGGACCTCACGCTGTACCGAAAGAAGCAGCGTCGAATGAAGCGTTCTTACAAGAAATGATTGACTTACTGCCTGAAGTTAAGCAATTTGCTGACTTTGCGGATATATTTTGTGAAACAGGTGTATTTTCTATTGAGGCATCGAAACGATATATGCAAGCAGCAAAAGCACAAGGATTCCGTGTGAAAATTCATGCTGATGAGATAGATCCGCTTGGTGGATTGGGGTTAGCAATCGAGGAAGATGCGATATCAGCAGATCATCTTGTTGCAGCAAGTGAGAAAGATAAAGCAAAATTGTCTGATTCGGACACGGTAGCAGTATTATTGCCAGGAACAACGTTTTATCTTGGGAAAAATGATTATGCAGATGCGCGTGGCATGTTAGAGCATAACGGTGCTATAGCGATAGCAACAGACTTTAATCCAGGGAGCTGTGTGACAAACAACTTGCAAATGGTAATGGCAATTGCAGCACTAAAATTAAAATTGTCACCAAATGAGATTTGGAATGCGGTAACAGTTAATGCAGCGAAAGCAATGGCTGTTGAAGCTGGTACAATTAACAAAGGAGATAAGGCGAATATTGTCATCTGGCATGCACCAAATCATGCGTATATACCGTATCATTATGGCGTTAACCATGTAGATACGGTCATTCATGAAGGCAACATTATTGTGAAAAAAGATTTAGCATTAAAATAAATAACTGAAGCACGTATGTACTATGATAGGCATGCGTGTTTTATTTTTTTGAATAGTTATATGACTTCTTTTGAATTTGTTTGCTAGAATAGAATATAACCAACATAGATAAAAGCGTACGGGTCTATACAAGAATGGTGGCAAGCTTATTATGAGGACTACTATGGCAATATTGTCTGTGTGGCTTGTGGCATTAACAATGTTGTCAGGTGCCATAGCATATAGTTTTACTGCTGGTGTAAGTCCAATCATGAGCTTTGTTGTTGCACGGACACTTAGCAGTTGTATATTTGCTGATAGGTCTGTTCGGTAGTCTTGCAGGTTGTGTGCTGATAGGTCAGCTGAAATTCATGTGTTTAAATGGCACAACAAGCCGTTTGGCGATGTGGGTTGTTGATGTTATCATAGGATTATTCGTCAGAGTCAATGGTTGGACAACGTCCGATGATCGTACGAGCAACAGTATGTATCCAAGTGGTATTCAGGGCATTTGAATCAAACACTAAAACATTAAAACACAATACTAGCACGATTTGGTGATTATGCGATTAACACTCGAGTTGACAATTATAACGAGCGATTAGCATTAGGCGTGTTGATTGAAACAGTATGCTATTACTTAATTAAAAGGGGTTGAACGAATATGGAGACATTAACTGAACGATTGATAACATGGCGACGCGCCTTTCATCGTACGCCGGAATGTGCAAATACAGAATTCGAAACAACAAAACAATTGCGTCAAATTTTACAAAATTATGAGATTACTGTTTTAGATACCCCCTTGAAAACAGGTCTGATTGCAGAGATTGGACACGGCGATACAATTATTGCTGTGCGCTCAGATATCGATGCATTACCGATTATTGAGCAGACGAACTTACCGTATGCCTCTGAGAAAAGAGGAGCGATGCATGCTTGTGGTCATGATATTCATATGGCTGCAGTGCTCGGTACTGCCATTTTATTGAAGGAACGTGAGTCACAGTTATCAGGGCGTGTACGTTTGATTTTTCAAGCAGCTGAAGAAGTGAGCCAAGGGGCTGATGCAGTGGTAGAAACGGGTATTTTAGAAGGCGCACAGGCAATTGTCGGCTTCCATAATGACCCGACATTACCTGTTGGGACATGGCGTGCTAAAGCAGGTTATATGACTGCCAACGTTGATTGCTTCAAGATTGAGATTAATGGTGTTGGTGCGCATGCTGCAATGCCACAAGATGGCGTTGATCCTCAAATTATATTGAGCCAACTGATTAGTGGTATTCAAACAATTGTAAGCCGAAATGTTGCGCCGTATGAAGAAGCAGTTGTGACGATTGGACAAGTACATAGCGGTGAGACGTGGAACGTTATTCCGAGTGAAGGGATGATTGAAGGTACAGTGCGCACGCTAACACCTGAAGTGCGTGATTTAGTTGAAGTACGCATGCAGAAGTTATGTGAAGGTCTAGCGTTACAATACGATGCATCTGTTGTGCTCGACTATCAGCGTCTAACAGATGGGGTTCATAACGACAATACATTGCAAGATATGGCTTGGCAGGTTGCTAAAGAGACGGGTTATGACGTACAACAACAACCACGTGCACAGATGATTGGTGAAGATTTTGCTGCTTACCGACAGATTGCGCCTATTCATTTTGCGATGATAGGATCTGATAGTGAATATCCATTACATCATCCAAAATATGCACCCAATGAAGCAATACTCGACAAAGCCCCATTGTATTTTGTAAACTTTGTAGAGCGTCTATTAAAAGAATACGAGTCATGAGATATAACATTTGTGATGGATAATGTAACAGCAAGCATGTTGTAAATATGTGTTTGCCGTTGTTATAACCGTCATTTAATTTATAAAGGAGTATTAACAATGCAAAAAACAGAGAGAGAAAACGCATGGGCACTTATACCGTTAATTGTTTTTATCGGGTTGTTTTTAGGTGCAGGCATTATAACCAAAGATTTTAGCTTTTTACCACTTAACGTAGCTGCGTTAATCGGTGTTATCGTTGCGTTAGTGATGAATCCTAAAGAAAAATTCACACATAAAGTAGAAGTATTTGCGCGTAAAGCAGGACATCCCAATATCATCTTAATGATGTTGGTATTCGTGCTAGCCGGCGCTTTTTCACAAACTGCGAAAGCAATGGGTGGTGTATCATCTATTGTGAGCTTAGGATTATCTCTGATTCCACAACATTATTTAATTGTCGGTATTTTTATTATATGTATGTTTATTTCCATATCAATGGGAACATCCGTTGGTACAGTAGCTGCGATTGCGCCAGTTGGTTTTGGGATTAGTGAAGCTACCGATATTTCAGCTGCATTAGCGATGGCAACTGTTGTTGGTGGCGCCATGTTTGGCGATAATTTGTCCATGATTTCTGATACTACGATTGCGGCAGTACGCACTCAAAATACGCGCATGGCAGATAAATTTAAAGTCAATTTTCGGATTGTCGTTCCTGGCGCATTAGCGACGCTTGTTATTTTGTGGTGGCTCACACAGGGTAACCAAATCAATGAAGCCGCAAGCTATGATTACAATATGATCAAAGTCATTCCGTATTTATTTGTATTGATTTTGGCGTTGTTAGGCGTGAATGTCGTTATCGTTTTGATGGGGGGCATTGCATTAACAGGCGTGATTGGTGGTCTGGATGGGTCATTCGGTATGAAAGGCTTTTTAACTGCTGCATCAGAAGGTGTCATTGCGATGGAAGATATTGCGATGATTGCATTATTGATTGGTGGAATGATCGGTTTAGTAGAACACTATGGTGGTGTAACATGGCTATTGAATTTTATCAAACAACGCATTCATTCACGTCGCGGTGCGGAACTGGGTATTGCTGGATTGGTAAGTCTTGCAGATATTTCAACAGCGAATAATACTATTTCGATTATTATGGCAGGTCCTTTAGCTAAAGATATTGCAGATGAGTATGATATTGATTCTCGCAAATCGGCGAGTATTTTGGATATTTTTGGTAGTGCTTTTCAAGGGATTTTGCCATATAGTCCACAGTTGATTGCTGCGGCAGGGGTCGCAGGTATATCACCTATGATGTTATTGCCATATTCTATTTATCCAATGATGTTGGCTTTATGTGGTATCGTAGCTATTATGTTCAACTTGCCCCGTTTACCAAAAAAAGATAAGTAGTAGAAGTATGAAATGGCAAGGTTATCTTGTAAAATAGAGAAGAATGAACCTTGGCATTAGTAGCTAGAACGGAAGTGAGAAGATGCAAAATGAATCTGTTGAAATAGAGCTTGTGCGGTTGATGAAGACCACACCGGAAAAAGCTTATGATGCATGGGTGGAACCGGATCAGATGAAGCAGTGGCTGATGACGACACCACGAACAAATGTATCTGTGTATAGTGATGCGACAGAGGGTGGTACGTATGAAATTCGCGATGTGCGTCAAGGCAAAGAACGTGAAGTGACGGGCACGTATGAACGACTCGTGCCACATGAACATATTTGTCTAACGATACAAATGCCTGCATTAAGTGATGAAGCTGATGTGATTCATGTCAATTTTGAAGAGCGCAGTCCGGGCATTACACAGATGACATTTCACTATACAAGTGTTTTAAAGAAATTACGCAGTGTTTCTACCTTAGCGTATAAGCAAGAGAAGAAAGCATATCACGATCATACAGCGCATGGATTTGAATTGATGTTCGATACGCTGCAAGCATACTTAGAGCGTGATAATGACTCATACCAAAAGCACCTTGGTTAGAAAGTGGCCAAGGTGCTTTTGAATGTGAACAGATATCTATGAGATACGTGAATGCTGATGTGTGCGTTGTGGTAAGCTGGCATAATAGATATCAACATGGCGTGTGGCAAGAGATCGTATTAAAGCCATCATCACTTTTGGTGTTGTTGTTACTTTTAAGCGATGACGCGAAAAGTTATACATAATGCGTTCTGATTGAAAGGTTGATAAAACGTCAATCACTTTGTCTTTGATAAACGGATCTGACAGACCATCGATAACGAGTTCATAGTGCTGCTCATTCGATATTGCTTGTTGAAGGGGTGTCAGTGTATGCGCATCTCGAGTTAGAACAAGTTGATAAATTGAAAAATTATGAAAGCTTATTAAACTCACGAAGTAAGGAAGTGCTTGCTTAGGCAATTGTACGCGTAAAAAATAAGTGCTTTGTTCTTTGATGATATGGTATTGAAACGGTGTTGGAAATGTGACTATAGCAAGTAGTTTTTTCAATTGACGTCGTACTGAATGGCGTTCAAGGTCTTTGATGTTAAAAGTATAAGATTCTATTTTATCAATCATCATGATAGTTCTCCGTTTGAAAATATTTGTTAATACTATTTTAGCATGAGTTAATTAGAAAAGAAGTAGGACTTCAGTTGTAAAGTGAAATGACGTCAACAAGTGATATAAGTATACTAAAATGTAAAAGAGAATCAAGAAAAACTAAAAGAAGTATTGTAGTCTAACGTTGGATGTGCTAATATTCTGACTATTAAAATATTTAAGGGGTGTCATTAATGTTACAGCGTATTGGTCATTTTGCATCAAAAACATTTTTAATTTGGGTACTGCTCGTCAGTGTGATTGCATTTACAGTACCAGGATTATTTTCGGGGGTCGGGAACTGGATTCCGTATTTATTAGGTATTGTTATGTTAGGGATGGGTTTGACGATTAAAGTAAGTGATTTTAAGTTGGTTTTTAAATATCCTAAGCCAGTTATAGCAGGTGTTGTTTTGCAATATACAATTATGCCATTATTAGCTTACTGTATTGTTAAAGCATTTCATTTACCGCCTGATATTGCTATAGGTGTTTTACTTGTTGGTTGTTGTCCAGGTGGAACAACGAGTAATGTAATGAGCTATATTGCTAAAGCGAATGTTGCATTATCAGTGACGATTACATCGATTTCAACCATTTTAGCACCGGTTTTAACACCAAGTTTTATGTATTTGTTTGCAAGAGAATGGATGGACGTATCATTTTTAAGTATGTTTGCATCAGTTACAAAAGTGGTATTGATACCAATCTTATTAGGTCTATTAATTCAAAGATTCTTTAAAAGCTTCTCAGAAAAAAGTGAAGATATTTTGCCACTTGTTTCTGTTATAGCAATTGCTATCATTTTAGGTGCAGTTGTAGCGGGAAGTCGTGAATTGATTATTGAAACGGGGCTTTTAATCTTTACAGTAGTAATTGCACATAATGTTTTAGGTTATGCTTTAGGTTACTTCTTAGCTAATGTTCTAAAATTGAATTATCCAGATAAAAAAGCTGTATCCATTGAAGTGGGCATGCAGAATTCTGCACTAGCGACATCACTAGCGACAGTGCACTTCAATCCACTTGCAGCTGTACCAGGGGCGGTATTTAGTTTCGTTCACTGTGTCACAGGACCTATACTTGCGCGATACTGGGCAAAGCGCGCGGAACGTTTTGACAAGGCAAAGCGCAGTCTTGCATAAAAGATAACAGCGCAATTGAATGCTAAGTAGTCAGCTGTAGAGAATGTTTTTTACTCATACGAGTCGGGTTAGGTGGTATGGAATCCTTAAAAATGAGGATCCCATACCATCTTTTTTAGGTAATGGTTTGGGTGGTATGTTTGTTGTTTACATCTTTAATACATATTTGTCATTCAACACTTTTTTATTGGTTTACAAAATTATTAGGTTGTGCGAAAATGATATTTAACATAGGTTATCTATTATTTTTGAATTGATAGTAACCAAAGGACGTGACAAAGATGGTAAATGTTTTACAACGCTATTTTATTACATTAGTTCTGTTATTTATGATGTTGGTGTTAGCATTTGGTTTTCTAGCACAATATCAAAATGGTGGACAATTATTGCTTGCGATGACACTCAGTGTAACAGCTTTTAGTGTGGCTTTAGAAACGTGGTTGGCACAATCACACTTGTCATCAAGTAAAGTGCGTTTTATTCAAACGCTTGCTTTCCCTTCTGCAATTATCATTATAGGAATGGTATGCTTCATATTACTACCAACAGTCTAGCTCAAACGTTTGTACAATGATTAATTAGGGTATGCTGATAATAGAACGGAGAAATGATGGAGGCGAATAAGATGTCATTGATTCAAGGTCATCATCATGTTTCAATGTATACCAAAGATAAAAATGCGAATAAACGTTTTTATACAGAAGTGCTTGGCTTGAAACTTGTCAAAGAAACAGTCAATCAAGATAATCACGACATGGTACACTTATTTTATGGCAATAATCTAGGGTCAGTTGGGACACTGCTGACCTTTTTTGAATTGCCTAACGCTGGACAAATGCGTAAAGGAACAGACATGATTGCCCGTATTGGACTGTTAGTAGAAGGCGAAGAGAGTCTTGATTATTTTGAAGAGCGTATACGTCAAGCAGGAATCGCAGTATCACGTGGGTCGTATTTAGGGCACGCCGCACGCTTTTTTGATGATCCGGAACATTTATCATTTGTGTTGATGGATAATGAACAACAAACAATTCCCGATAATTGGCAGCATTCAGTGGATAATGACATTCCGACACCCTATCAAATTATTGGTTTAGGGCCTATTGAGATTCATGTACAAGACGCAGTTAAGACAGTTACTTACTTGCGTGATGAATTAGGTTATAGTGAATATAAAGAATCAGAAGGTAGCGTGTTGTCATTAGATGAGAGCGGTCATTATACGGATATCGTTGTTGTTGAGAAAGGCGGTCCAGTGGTGAAACCTGGCCGTGGCTATGTACATCATCATGCGCTGAGTGTCGCAGATCATGTAGCTTTGGAACAAATGACGGCTTTGCACGATACTTTGCAAGCGCAGCATTCGGGTATTATCAATCGTAAATGGTTTGAAGCATTGTATTATCGACAAAACGGTATTATGTATGAATTTGCGACGGCAGAAGTGAGTCATGACTTTGTAGAATAAAATGAGAGAAGACACATCTTGTTCGATGTCATAGCATTAAGAACAGATGTGTTTTTTTATATGAAAAATACAGATATGACATTTATGCGTTATCAATAGCAAATAAAATTTTTAGTGAGAGGATATGATAATGATATATTTGTTGGGAATTGACACATGTGCTGGATTCAGATAAAGGCGTCTTGTATTGAGGATATGCGATAAGGTATTTGATATTGTATATGGTCAATAAATCAGATGATATGGAATGTTTTAAATCAATTGCGCGTGCAGGAGAAAGTAACCCGATTGTAGAGAGATAAATCATGGTAGAAGTGCATGCAATGATTATTGAAAAATTAGATGTGACTAGTGCGTTATTTAGCCTATCGATGATTTATGTGGCTGTATCTGATACACTAAATGCAATAGAGTGATTGAGGAGGCTTTAAATACATGTATCGAGCAGTGATATTTGACTTTGATGGAACGATGATTGATACAGAGCAGCATCTGTATGAAGTCATTAACAAATATTTAGTTGCAGAAGGGCATTCCCCTGTAACATTGGCATTCTATCGTGAAAACATTGGTGGTCGTGCATTAGCGTTACATGAACATATTGTGGCGTTATTGGGCGAAGAGAAGGTTGAACAACTTTATCATGAACATCATGAAGGTGCGGCACAGTTAATGTTGCGTCCAGGAATTGAAACATTATTACAACAGTTGAAGCAACGTCACATTCCAATGGCGATTGCGACGAGTAGTGTGCGCAAGTCGATTTTACCAATTATTGAATCACTTGGGTTAAATGATTATATTTCGGTTGTTGTTGGTCGAGAAGATGTTGAAGCGGTGAAACCTGAGCCAGATTTATATTTAAGGGCAGTACAAGCACTCAATCATAATCCAGCTTATTGTTTGGCGATTGAAGATTCTGTGAGAGGTGCGACTGCAGCTGTACGTGCGGGTCTAGATGTTATTGTGAATACGAATCAGATGACTCAGACGAGTGATTTTAGTCATTTGCCTTTGACAGATCAAGATATCGATTTGACGACACTCATTGAACGTTACTTTGAAGGAAAACGCCTATGACATTTGAACAAGTGATGTTATTTGTTGTTGTCCCTTTATGTTTTATAGTCGGTAATTTAGTCATTGCACCTAGAAGACAGCGTCATATTCCAATGCGTATACACCTCTTGTCTTGTGCAGTTGGTTTAGTAATCTATGCCATGGGTATGACGATATTGTATCTGTTTTTTATTTAAATAAAACCCGTGTTTATAAGGCTCAGTAAAGCCTTACAGACACGGGTTTTTACGTTTATGATAGCAATAATACTGCTGCGAGAAGTAAGACAACAAGAAGTGCATCAATACCAACCATCAATTTGACACGTGGACTGTCAGTGCCGTCTTTTTTCGTCTTATATAGCATATAGATATTTGGTAAAAAACTAACAATCAGCAGAACAATGAGAATGATGCCGAGTTTTGACATATTAGCGACCTCCTTTGATGTGACCATAGACAAAACCAGCAAGCAAGGCGACAGCAATGCCAATGAGCGTACAAATGATAGGTTGTTCGAACCTCATACCAACCAAGGCGCCAAGTGCAACGCCGATTACGAGTGGAACACCATATTGTAAACGACGTTGCTCAGACGCGAGTAGGCTGAAAGTTAGTGTGTAGAGAATGCCGAATGTTAATGCTACAAGGAGCGACTTGAAAATAATCACGCTGACAGGTGCTGTGTGAGACATGAAGTTGACGCCAAAGAACAGAATGCCAAGAAATAATGAGATAATCAAACCTCTATACCATTGTGTGCGTTCCATGATAGCCTCCGTATACTAAAATAATTATAGTTTAGTATAACATAAGGCTATAAAAACTACTTAGTGAGTTTTTGAGATTTATTGGCTTTTTTGATTGTTTCAAATTGACCATGATCATTTAAATAAGCATAGAACAGCCCGATAATGAGTCCACCACCGATATAGTTACCGATAAAGGCTGCCGCAATATTTTTGATAGCGCCCAATGCATGAATTGACGTAGGGTTATAAAATAATTGACCAACAAAAAGTGATGCATTGTAGACAACGTGTTCAAAGCCCATAAAGGCAAAGATTGTTACCCCGAACATCATGACAAACATTTTAGCAAAAACGTCTTCTATTTGCATGGCAATAACCAGTGCAATATTGATGAAGAAGTTGGCAAAAATTGCACGTACAAGTATATTTTGGAAGTTATAGGTTTCCGTTTTTGTATGTACCATGTGATCCAACATTGCAATCATATCCGGTGACATAACATCACTACAGCGTAAAATTGCAAAGAAGATGAAAGCACCAGCAATATTTCCAAAAAAGCAAAGTAGAAAAATATTTAATACGCGCATAGGACGAATGAGGTGATAATATAAGCCGACTGTAAAGTACATAAAGTTACTGGTCAGTAGCTCTGAATTGGTGAATAAGATGAGCACCAGTGCAAAGCTGAAAGTGATTGAGCCAATCATATTAACGACACCCATTGGAACGTCTGGAGCAAAGGTAGTTTTGACCATGAGGACAAAGGCGGAAATAATACTAATAATAAATCCAGCCATCATGGCACGCATTAAATACCTTTTGAGGTAGAAACTATGAAGTATATCTTTCTTTTGAATGGTCTCTATAATATTGGAGACCCATTTACGACCGTAAAAAATCGTATCCCATTTAATATTTGTATCATTCATGTGACACGGTTCCTTTCTCTCTATAATAAAAACTAGTATAACCTTTTACAGCGTTAATGTGAATCAATTCACAAAAACATTCTGTGTCAAACCAATGACATTTATCTTTAAAATAATATTTATGTTCAAATAAATAATATTGAGTCAATGCTATATAAAGAGAGAAGTATCCATATAAATGAAAAGATGGGCATGAATGTCTAAATAAAAGAAAAATGTATCTATTGATGGGATTTTTATATGTAAATGAAAAGTTATTAAAAGATAATTGACTCACAATTTAAAATTTTCCTTTAACCATTAAGAAAATATAGTATAATAACGGAGAAAAGTTTACACACTTTCAAAATTAGGGGTTATCAAGGAGATGGTGATTGTCATGGAAGATAATCAATTACACAGAGGGTTAAGCTCTCGACAAATTCAAATGATTGCACTAGGTGGAACAATCGGTGTGGGCTTGTTTATGGGGGCATCGAGTACGATTGCATGGACAGGACCTTCTGTTATTTTTGCCTATTTATTAGCTGGGTTGTTTTTATTTCTAGTTATGCGTGCAATGGGTGAAATGGTCTATTTATATCCAACAACTGGCTCATTTGCGAACTATGCGACAGATTACTTACATCCTGTAGCAGGTTATGTTACAGCGTGGGCAAATATTTTCCAATGGCTTGTTGTAGGGATGTCCGAAGTTATCGCAGTTGGTGAATACATGAAGTTTTGGTGGCCAGAATTGCCATCATGGATTCCAGGTATTATTGTTATTGTTATTTTAACTGCAGCCAATGCTATATCAGTTAAGGCCTTTGGTGAATTTGAATTCTGGTTTGCAATGATTAAGATTGTCACAATTATCTTAATGATTATCGCAGGGTTCGGATTAATCTTCTTCGGTTTAGGGAATGGAGGAGAGCCAATTGGTTTGGGTAACTTAACGAAACATGGCGGCTTCTTCCCGAATGGTTGGTTAGGCTTTTTCTTTGCTTTATCTATCGTTATCGGTTCATATCAGGGTGTTGAATTGATTGGTATTACAGCAGGGGAAACGAAAGATCCTCAAAAGAATATTAAGAAAGCAGTCAATGGTGTCATTTGGCGTATTTTAATTTTCTATATCGGTGCGATTTTTGTTATCGTAACAGTGTATCCATGGGACGAATTGCACGGCATTGGTTCACCGTTCGTAGCAACATTTGCGAAGGTAGGGATTACGATTGCGGCTGGTTTGATTAACTTTGTTGTTATTACCGCAGCAATGTCAGGCTGTAACTCAGGTATCTTTAGTTCAAGTCGTATGATTTTTACATTGGCACAACAAGGTCAGCTGCCAAAAGTTTTCACAAAAGTAATGCGTAACGGTGTGCCATTTTATACCGTATTAGCCGTATCAATTGGTATTTTTATCGGTGTTATTTTAAACGTTTTACTGCCTCTAGTTATCGAAGGCTCTGAAAGTATTTTCGTTTATGTGTACAGTGCATCAATTTTACCAGGGATGATTCCATGGTTTATGATTTTATTTAGTCATATTCAATTCCGTAAGAAGTTCCCTGAAAAGGTTGAAAATCATCCTTTCAAAATGCCACTTGCACCATTTACGAACTATTTAACAATTGGCTTTTTATTATTGGTGTTGTTAGGAATGTTAATCAATGGTGAAACACGCGTTTCTGTTATTATTGGTTTTCTATTCCTAGGCTTTATGGGACTACTCTTCTTTATGCGTGGGTATCATAAGCTAGACAAAGATGAATTGAAACTATAAAAATCAAACACACCTTGTTCGATATATCGTTCGAATAAGGTGTGTTTTTTGAGCTGTAATGACGATTATGAGAAATGTTCAAGGCGATAGATAGCGCGTAAGATGATTGTGAGATAGCCACTGTTGATGACCTCTTGACATCCGATATCAACATGAATGAGTGGGTTGTGGTATAGGTTGTCTAAACAGATATAATAAGCATCATAACTTGAGAAAGGAAATGATGTCAGATGGTCGGGATGTGCTAGTGCAGTATAGTATGTGGAGACTTGTTTTTTTAGTTTTTCAAGGTGAGGTTCAACATCAGCATTTTTTTGTGCGCGTGATAAGTCATAATGATCGACTAATGTGAGCAGTGTTTGTAGATTGGCAAATGCCCGTGTGAGTGTTAGTTTTTGAGAATGTTTCATAGTTTTTCACCCTTTGGTTTATAATATGATAAAGTACAATGTAAAGAATTGGATGACAGCATCTCAAAGCAAACTGAGATTGTTGAGCGCTTCCCATTGATTACTTGCAATGATGCTACATAGAGGAGGAATAAAATGTCGAAATACAGATGGGGAGATATTGCGTGGCGTGATTTTTGGACGATACCCTTATATATGTTTGGACCGCTGTTGATCGGATATATCATGGTGATATTGATATTTGGCATGTTTTTTATGAATTTGAATCCGCCAGAATGGTTAACAGATGTGGATTTTTATGATGCGATAGGCGTACTATCAGAGGTCGCATCAAATATTTTAATTATTATATGCTTTTGGTTGATGCATTATCGTACAATGCCAGAGCGTTTTCAATTAGGTTTACAAGGGATTCGATCTAACTGGTTATGGATTATTATCGGCTATATTGCTATGACAGTGCTATCTGAATTGAATGTTTATCTCATACAGTTTTTGCCAGAAGTGTATCAATATGATACCCCGCAAAATGAAATGGCGATTGAAGAATCATTGGATTGGAATGTATTACTGCCTTTTAATTTTCTACTGATTGCTATTTTAGCGCCGATTGTAGAGGAAATATTGTTCCGTCACTTATTGATCGGAGAATTAGGTAAGAAATTTAACTTTTATGTGATGGCAGTGATTTCAACATTGGCTTTTGCAGGTGTCCATGTGATATTTGCAACGTCACCATTTGAGATAATTGATTATTTGATACTAGCGGTACCACTGGTGTGGGTTTATATGAAGAGTGGGCGCAACTTAGGCGTATCAATTGCATTGCACATTCTAAATAATACAGTCGCAATGGTAATAGATATCATATATTTAATGTAGGTCAAAGAGATAGAAGGAAAACCAAAAGAAACCGGACGGTGTATGTACACTGTCCGGATAGAAAGGAAAGTAAGTAATAAATATTGAAGATGTTCAATCTAGTGTAGAACAAGTACAACATATCATGTTTCAAACTTTACTATTGACGAAATAGTTACCCCTCATTTGAAAGATGTGTTCGTACCCATCCCCCCTCTAGTAGCTAAGTTAAATAATAGCATAGTTCACATAAAATTGTAAGCGTTTTCTATAAAAAATATTGGTAAATTTTACACTTTTAGATAATTGATGACCTTTTATTTGATATGAACAGTACCATGCTATAATAAGGATAAGATGAAGACGGTATAATGGGGCGATGTGAATGAAAAAAGAAGAAAGACAACAAAAGTTAGTATATTTAATCCAACAACTCGAGCATGTAACTGCCGCAGAACTTGCTGAGCATTTAAATGTATCCAAGCGTACTGTACAAAGAGATATTCAAGAGATTGAGTCAAAAGGGGTTCACTTGCAAACGCATCTGGGGAAAAAAGGTGGTTATCGCATACAGTCTTTGATGAATAATAATGATTTAACATTATCAGACGGTGAAGTGTATGCTTTATATTTAGTTTTAAAAGAAAGTGTATCGCTATCAACGTTACCCTATCAACAAGAAATCTCAGCTATTCTTGACAAGCTGTTAAGACATCCTAATGTGGCCTTGCGTCAAACGATACAACATATGAATCGTTATATTCGTATCGAGCAACATACACCGATGTTATTGCCAAGCTTGTTCAGTGCGATTGTGGTGTATTGTCAAGAGCGCAAAGTGATGGCATTGGAATATCGTTCGGACTCATCACAGCAATTATTAGTGGAGAATGTTGTGTTTATTGGTTTGATTGTAGAATTAGGCATGTGGTATGCGATTGTTTATCACATTGGGGGTGGTTATACGAAAAAGGTGAAAGTTTCAGAGATAGTTGATATTTCTTATTCTTTCTATAAAACAATTCACACCCAAGACATCACCTTAGATAATTACCATTTGTATTTACAGCAATAGGAGTGAGAATGAGATTGATAATGGAACAATTACAACAGATAGATCATTATGTCATGCAATGGTTCAATGAGCTCAAATATAGTTTGCCAACAATGTTGAAGAAAATGGATTTACAAACGAAGACAAGTCGATTTGATTTAGTAACGAATGTCGATAAGGCGATTGAGCAAAGCTTCGAACAATTGATGATTACCAAATTTCCAGGACATCAGTTGTATGGGGAAGAAGCACATCATGATACACAGCGTTTAAGAGAAGGATTTACATGGGTGTTGGATCCAATTGATGGGACAGCCAATCTCGTGAAGCAACAAGATGATTTCTGCGTGATTTTAGCATTGTTTTATAATAGTGAACCTGTTTTGTCGTATATCTATGATTATCCTAGACAAAAGTTGTTTCAAGCTGTGAAAGGAAAGGGCGTTTATTTGAATGGCGTGCATTTGCCATCACCCCCTACAATGCCCTTAGAAGATAGCCTGATTTCTTTTAACAACAAGGTACTTAATGATGTGACGATGCATGATTTGTTGGATGCATCGTTTGGCTATCGCTTGATTGGTGCATGTGGATTGGATTCAGCTAAAGTTTTTACGGGTCAATTTGGTGTCCATATCCATACAAATGCTAAGCCTTGGGATATTGGCGCACAGTTTTTATTTGCAGAAATGCTTGGCTTGAAGATGACAGATTTTCACGAACAACCTATTGATTTCATATATGGTGGCCCGTTCATTATTAGCAACCCAGGTTGTTATGAAGAGACTTTACGCATCTTGTTACAAAAAGGTGGCTATCAAAAATAAAGGCTGCGACTCAGGATGTATTGTGAATTTTTGTTAGTACGCTATAATCAATATAAACAACTAAAGTTAGTAGTGAGTAGTTCGCTAGAAAAATTTATCGAAAGCGACAAAGATGCTTTAGATGGCAGAATGGAAATGGAGTGAGTGTGTTGACTTATACACGATCTAAAAAAAGAAAAAATCCAGTCATGAAGTGGATGATACGCATTATAGCAATCTTGTTCATACTGGCAGTCATTGCTGTGGCTTACTTAGCGATTAAGCTATTTGCTGTTGGCGGTGCGATTCATAATCCACTTAATCGCGAGCATTCAGAATTGCGATCAAGTACAGTGGATTTGAGTAAAGGTGAGCCTTTTACAATAGCGTTATTCGGAGTTGACTCGAATGAAGAACGTGCCAGTGCCGGTGGTGGCGAACGCAGTGATACAATTATGTTGCTATCTATCAACCCAGATAAAAAAACAACAGAAATGGTAAGTATTCCGCGTGACACACAAACAGAAATAGTGGGACATGACACAATTGAAAAGATTAATCATGCTTATGCATATGGTGGTGCGGATATGGCTGTTAAGACGCTTGAAAATTTGGTAAATGTACCAGTTGACCATTATGCGACGATTAATATGGACGGTTTGCAAGACACTATCGACACAGTAGGTGGCATTGATGTGGTGAGCAATGCGACTTTTACAGCTGAAGGTCATCAATTTACACAGGGTGAGAAGACACATTTAGATGGTGAAACTGCAATGGCATTCATTCGCAGCAGAAAAGAAGACGGTGCCGGTGGTGATTTTGGGCGACAAGAACGTCAGCAATTGGTGTTACAAGGGCTTGCTAACAAACTGACAAGCGTGTCATCATTGGCAAACTTTAATGGCTTAATGAATCAATTGAGCGACAATGTTCAAACGGATTTGAGCTTGTCAGAGTTGAATCAGATACGCAGTAATTATTCAGATGCCAACGACAATGTGAATCGTCATCAACTTGAAGGATCAGATGGTATACAAGATGATGGTTTGTACTACTTTGTGCCGGATAGTGATAGCTTAGCGCAGTTGACAGAAGTGTTGCGTTCAAATCTGGGACTGTAGCTGAAACATAAAAAATGAATAGATGGTTTAAATACGCTCCTTGAATGTTTGGTGTTCAAGGAGCTTTTTAGGTGCGCCCGGCATGGATAAAAACGTGATGGCGAAAAGCCGTTACGGGCTGGGTAGTAGGAACTGAGATATTAAGGGTTTTACTTTTAGGCATTGTTATAGACATAAAATCATCCTTTTAAAAATGTAATTGTATGATGAGTAGAATAGAAATATTATTTTTGCTAAAAAGTTTTCAATGTCTCACTTTAGTCAGTAACTGTTGAAGTGTGAAATTAATAGAAAACGTTAACATTTTGTTGTAAAAAGGGTAGAATAGAAGTACTAAGTATGTGGGGGCATCTTAGATAATTTTTAGGAGGGGATATTATGCAAAAACATCTTGTTTTAACCTTAGATGGTAAAGAGTACCTCGTTGAACCGGGTACGAATTTACTTGAATTCATTAAAACGCAACACACCTTTGTACCTTCTATTTGCTATAACGAATCTTTGGGGCCAATAGAAACTTGTGATACATGTGCTGTTGAAATTGATGGGCATATCGAACGTGCATGTAGTACAGTTATAGATCGCCCGATGATTGTGAATACGCAAGGTAATCATGTACAAGCGAGCCAAAAGGAAGCATTGGATCGCATCTTAGAAAAGCATCAATTGTATTGTACAGTGTGTGATTATAACAATGGAAATTGTGAAATTCATAATACGATGGATCAATGGGGCTTGGAGCATCAAACATATGAATACAAGCCGAAACCATACGAGGTTGACTTTGGTCCTTTCTATCGATATGATCCGAATCAATGTATTTTATGTGGCCGCTGTGTGGAAGTATGTCAAGATGTCCAAGTGAATGAGACATTGTCTATCGATTGGGAGCGAGAACACCCACGTGTTATTTGGGATAACGATGTCGCAATTAATGACTCTTCTTGCGTAGGTTGTGGGCAATGTTCAACAGTATGTCCATGTAACGCAATGATGGAGAATAACATGGTCGGTAATGCAGGCTATATGACGGATATTGAACCGGGATCGTTGGCATCTATGATTGACTTGACGAAGAAAGCTGAAACAGGTTACGGTCCGCTGTTTGCAATCTCAGACTCTGAAGCAGCAATGCGTGAAGAACGTATTAAAAAGACGAAAACAGTATGTACATATTGTGGTGTCGGCTGTAGCTTTGAAGTGTGGACGAAAGATCGCGAAATTTTAAAAGTGCAACCATCGCATGATTCACCAGCTAACAAAATTTCAACATGTGTAAAAGGAAAGTTCGGTTGGGATTACGTGAATTCTGAAGAGCGCTTGACGAAACCATTAATTCGTCGCAACGGTCAATTTGAAGAAGTGGAATGGGACGAGGCAATTCCATATGTTGCCAAACGTATGCAAGCCATTAAGGATGAATACGGTCCATCTGCGTTGACATTCATTTCGTCATCAAAAGCAACGAACGAAGAGTCTTACTTGATGCAAAAATTTGCGCGACAAGTCATCGGAACGAATAATATCGACAACTGTTCACGTTATTGTCAAGCACCTGCCACTAAAGGTTTATTCCGAACAGTAGGTCATGGTGGTGACTCAGGTTCTATTGATGATATCGGTAGTGCTGAAATGGTCATTACTATTGGTACGAATACGGCAGAAGCGCATCCTGTTATTGCGTCACGTATTAAACGAGCGCATAAATTATTCGGACAAAAGCTTTATGTCTTTGATATTCGTAAACATGAGATGGCGCAACGTGCGGACGAATTTTTCCAACCACTTCCAGGTACAGACTTAGTATGGTTATCAGCTGTGACGAAATATATCATTGACCATGACTTACATGACCAAGCGTTTATTGATCAATGGGTAGATCATTTCGACACATATTATAAATCACTCGAGCCGTACACAATGGACTTTGCAGAAGAAACAACAGGCATTTCAAAAGAGCGTCTTGTGAAATTGGCACACGACATTGCAAGTGTAAACAGCGTGTCTATTTGCTGGGCGATGGGTGTGACACAACAAGAAACAGGTTCTGATACAAGTACCGCGATTTCTAACTTATTATTAATCACTGGTAACTATATGAAACCAGGTGCGGGTTCTTATCCATTGCGTGGTCATAATAACGTACAAGGATGTTCTGACTTTGGTAGTATGCCGGACAAATTACCTGGCTACTTAGGTGTACAAGATGACGAAGCACGCGGCCGATTTGAAGAGGCTTGGGGTGTTGAGCTGCCAAAAGAGCCTGGTTACGATAACCACCAAATGATGGATCATATCCATGCAGGTGATGTGCATAGTTTGTTTATTTTAGGTGAAGATACAGGTATTACAGATTCAAATATTAATTATGTACAAGCGGCACTAGAAAAAGTAGATTTCTTGGTCGTACAAGATGAGTTTTTAACTTTTACAGCCGAGTATGCAGATGTTGTTTTACCAGCATCACCATCACTTGAAAAAGACGGTACGTTCACTAATACAGAACGTCGTTTCCAACGTTTATATCAAGTGTTAGAACCGTTAGGCGACTCAAAACCAGACTGGCAAATTACACAAATGCTTGCCAAGGAGATGGGTTACGATTGGGGTTACACACATCCTTCAGAAATTATGGACGAAGCATCTGACTTAACACCAATGTTTGCAGGTGTGAAATACCATAGATTGGAAGGTTACAATAGCTTACAATGGCCAGTAGCTGCAGATGGTACAGATACACCATTGCTCTTTACAGAAGGCTTTAACTTTGACAATGGTAAAGCGAAGTTGTTTGCGGTGGACTTTAATAACTTCTACAAAACAAATGAAACGTATGATTTACATTTCAATAATGGTCGTTTATTAGAGCACTTCCACGAAGGAAATATGACGTATAAAGTGCCAGGACTTAAATATAAAATGCCAACAACATTTATTGAAATTTCACCAGAACTTGCAGAAGATCGTGGTATTCACGAAGGAGCAGCTGTGAAGTTGATTTCTGAAACGGGTGAGGCGACAGGTCACGTACACATCACAGAGCGCGTAAAAGGCAAACAAATTTACATGCCATTGAATGATAACGCAGCAGGTGCCATCAACTATTTAACAAGTAGTTTGACAGATCCAGAAACACATACACCTGCTTATAAAGCGACATGTTGCCGTATGGAAGTGTTGAGTAAGCGTGGTAAGTCACCGTTGAATCCAACAAACTTCCGCAACAAGCATCGCAATCCGCAGTTGAGTGTGCGTGTAGATAAAAAATGGGAGCGTCCAGATTATGTCTTCCCAGGGAATCAGGTGAGGAAATAATGGCAGAGAGAATCACAAAAATTAAACGCATTGAAAAGTCGGAAACGGAGATTAAGGCAGAAAACATTGCAGAAGTGACAGATAAGATTGCTGAGAATAAAGAAAGTATTTTAAAAGTCATTGATCTTGTGAAAACCTTAGATGATGCCAAAATTTTAGATGCGCTGAATGGTGCGGTGAAACAACGGGGCACTATTACTGAAAAGTTGGTTACTGAATTGAACAAAGATCAGTATGCAGGATTTTTGCACAATATTGGTCAGATGGTCTTTATTTTAGGTGACCTTGATACAGATGAGTTACGTGTCCTACTTAATAAAGTTAATAAAGGTATTCGTGTGGCGAACCAAGCAAGTCCAAATGCTAGAACATCTATCAAGGGGCTTATGGGTGTGCTGAAAGATGACGATATGAATCAAAGTTTAACGTATTTCTTAAACATGTTAAAAGGCATGTCACGATAAGTGCATGTAAAATATAAGCAATAAAAGAAGCGGCTGAGGCTGCTTCTTTTATTTGGAAGTAAAGTGATGTAACTCATCCGTCATTTGGAGATAATTCATGATAAAATAAAATGAAAGATGAAGGAGGTCGCTTATGCATCAGGAACATAAAATCTTATTGCTTGCCGTGATATCCAATGTTATATTGCTCGCTGGCATTGTCTTATTTATATTTGTAGGACCTATATGGGCGTTAGGTTGTTTCTTACTTACTTTGACAATTACGATTGTTTTATTTAATATGCTATTCAAAGGAAGACCGAAGTTAAGACGTACTGCTAATATTATTTATGCCATTGTCATTTTATTTGTTGCATTTATGATTTGGCATTATTTCAATCAATAGAATAAGAGAGGTTTTGATATGAAGCAATGGCTGAAGTCACACCCGTCAGCCTTTTTCGTATGTGTGATACTTCTTGTGTTTGTTGGATTGCTCATCGTCAATGAGACGTCCATATTCAGAAATCATAAAGTATATACATTTGAAGAAGCGTATGAACAACAGCTTCAAAATGGTGTGTTACATACCAAATCAGGGGAAGCGGGTTTTGTTGAAGCGACCCATGAAGATATTAAACATTCAATGAAGATAAAGCATACAGACTCTGATTTGATGTATATGGATTTATCAGAACCTGTGAATATGTCAGAAGCAGAAGTGAATGAGATGTTGAAAGGTAGCGGTATTCTTGAAGGTCAGGGGAAAGTCTTTTTAGAAGCGCAAAAACGTTACGAGGTGAATGTCATTTATTTAGTGAGTCATGCACAGCTCGAAACAGGACAAGGGCAATCTGAACTAGCACAAGGTATCCAAAAAGGGAATCAGCGCTATTATAACTTTTTTGGGATTGGTGCATTTGATCGTGATGCCATAAAGACTGGGACAAGTTATGCAATGAAAGCGAAGTGGACGTCTCCAGAAAAAGCCATTATGGGTGGCGCTGAATTTGTAAGACAGCAATATTTTGAGAATGGTCAACTAACGCTTTATCAAATGCGTTGGAATCCCCAAGCGCCTGGAACGCATCAATATGCTAGTGATGTTGATTGGGCAACTCGAATTGCGCAACAAATGGCACATTATTATAAGTCTTATGGAATAAAAAAAGAACGTGTGCTGAAAGATTATTATGTGAAAAATTGAGGTGAATGCTATGAAAATAGGGATTGTCGGTGCAGGCATTGGTGGCTTGACTTTAGCAGCATTATTGCGTGAACAACAGCATGAAGTACATGTTTTCGAGCAGCAATCGAGCATTAAAGAAGTCGGTGCAGGCATTGGAATCGGTGGCAATGTGATTGAAAAACTAGGAGATCGTGATCTAGCAAAAGGAATTAAGAACATAGGACATCTGTTGCAAACGACTCGTATGCTCGATGCCCATGGGAATGTGCTTTGCGAGGTGCCGTTTGACAAGAAAACAACGAATGTGACAGTGCTACGTCAAACACTTGTTGATACGATTGCGAGCTATGTATCAGATGAGATGTTACATTTTAATCATGAAGTCACGTCGGTAGAAGGCAGTGAAACGATGGCACGTATTCATTTTCGTAAGCAAGCGAGCCAAACTTTTGATTTAGTCATAGGTGCAGATGGCATTCGTTCTGTAGTACGTCAATCAATGTTTCCCAAAGCTAAGGTGCTATATCAAGGCTATACATGCTTTAGAGGGATGGTCTCAGATATGCCTGATTTGGGCAACGTTGCGGATGAGTATTGGGGTGCCAAAGGGCGTTTTGGTATTGTTCCACTGCTGAATGGTGACGCATACTGGTTTGCTGCGATTAATTCAAATGAAAATGATTTGCATTATAAGCGTTTTAACAAACCTTATTTGCAAGCATATTTTAACCAATATCCAGAACCTGTACGTCGAGTGTTAGATCAACAGCCAGAAACTGAAATTTTACATCATGATATTTATGATTTGAAACCATTGAAAACATTTGTTTATCAACAGCGCGTTGTATTACTCGGAGATGCGGCACATGCAACGACACCTAATATGGGACAAGGTGCAGGGCAAGCGATGGAAGATGCGATTGTCCTTGCGAATACATTAGACAAATATGATACATTGGTGACAGCATTGAAACGCTACGACAGATTACGTGTGAACCATACAGCGAAAGTTATTAAGCGTTCGCGCAAAATTGGACGTATAGCACAGAAGCAAGGGCGTATCAGTATGCGTGTGCGTAATCGTTTTGTACACCAATTGCCAACATGGCTTATTGCACGCCAATTGAAGTTTTTATACAAAGCGAAAAGTGAGTAAATAAAATAAGTTCTACTTTGTTTTCACCTCTGTAGAGCCCAAAGATAAACCGTGATATGAAGTTTGAGCGCTTCACATCACGGTTTTTATCATTAGTTAACAATAAAGTCAGGTGTTTCACCTTGTGATTGTTTAATTAAGTTTTGTGCGACGATTTTCGCCATCATGTCGCGTGCTTCATATGTCGCATTACCGATATGTGGTGTAATAACAACATTGTTCAATGCTTTAAGCCCTTCTGTAATCTCTGGTTCAAACTCGTAAACATCGAGGGCTGCACCTTCAATTGTTTTATTTTGTAATGCTTCTAATAATGCTTGTTCATGTACAATCGGACCACGTGCTGCATTAATCAAGTAAGCTGTTGATTTCATCAATGCAAGTTGTTCGGCATCAATCATATGATGGAGCGCTGGGTTATAAGCTGCATTAATAACAACAAAGTCCGCTTGTTTTAATAATGTTTCTAGATCAACGTATGTTGCATCAAGTTCTTGTTCGCGCTGTTCTTTACGGTTTGGTCCAGTGTATAAAATAGACATGTCGAATCCTTTAGCACGGCGCGCTACCGCACTGCCTATTTCACCTAAGCCGATAATTCCAATTGTTTTTCCTGATACTTCACGTCCTCTGAAGAAGAGTGGTGCCCATCCGTTGAAACCTTCATGGCGCATGAGTTGGTCCCCTTCAGGAATACGACGTGCAACTGCTAATAAAATACCCATTGTAAGTTCAGCTGTCGCATTAGTAGAAGCCTTTGGTGTGTTCGATACAGAAATACCTTGTTGTCTTGCATAGTCAACATCGACATTGTTAAAACCAGCGCCATAGTTGGCAATGAATTCAAGATTTTTACCGCTATCAATCACTTCTTGGTCTACTTCTGTGGATAATAAGCTGACAAGGCCAAATGCGTCTGAAACCCCTTGTTTTAATGTTTCTTTATCAATAATACCTTGACCGTCATACACATCCACTTCAAAATGTGCTTGTAATAGTTCGAGCCCTGCTTCTGGAATAGGGCCTGCAACAAAAACTTTTTTCATCGTAAATTCCCACCTTTCTCTTTAAGTATAGAAAACCATACGCGAGAATACAAGGAATGGGCTATCTCAGTGGAAGAAGATGGAGCGCCTATATAAAAAATACCATAGCGCTATTTAATATGTAGCACTATGGTATAGTTCATCTTACTTTATGCGATTAAGAGAAAAAGCGTATAGATAAAGGGGGTAAGTAGTCTTCGCCATGATATGCTTTAACAATTGCAACGATATGGAATATAAATACTAATAAGCTTATGATAGGTAAAATAATCAAGCCAACGAGTACCAAAACTAATAGTAATCCAATGGCGCTCCAGATCGTATAAGATAAAATAAAATTGATATAGTTTTTGCCTGTAACATCTATAAAGCGTGAATCATCACGTTTTACTAGCCAAATGATGAGGGGTAAAATAATCGTTGTGAAAAAGCTTGTAACATAGATTAGTACAGCCATCAAACGTTCGTCATCAGAAGGTTTTAACGGATAGACAGATTCAGTCGTTGTATTTGATGCTTCCATATGGACACCTCCTTATTTTCATATTATCATTATCTTTCTCTATAGTTTACATGAGATTGATAAAAAACTTCAATATATAACATAATTATAGGTGGAAGAGGGTAAAAATAAATATAAAACGACGAATCATTTATTTTTGGATATTAATTTGATACGATGCTATTAAATATACGGATGAAGAATATCAACCAAATTTTAAAAATCGAAAGAAGGGTATATATGAAAATTGCAATTGTAGGTTCGGGAAATGGTGCTGTGACAGCAGCAGTTGACATGGTAGATCAAGGTCATGAAGTGAAATTGTATTGTCGTAATCAATCGATTGATAAGTTCGATAAAGCCATAGCACAAGGGGGATTTCATTACAATAATGAAGGTAAGGAAAGCTTTGTCGAGTTCACATCGGTAAGTGATAATATGGCATACGTTTTAGAAGATGCAGAAGTTGTAATGCTTGTTATTCCATCTTCATTTATTGAATATTATGCTGAATTGATGGCACATTATTTGAAAGATGATCAGATTGTCTTCTTTAATATGGCAGCAGCAATGGGGTCAGCGCGCTTTATTAAAGTACTGAAGGAATACAATCTCGAGACACGTCCCGTTTTTGCTGAAGCGAATACTTTAACATATGGCACACGTGTTGATTTTGAAGCAGGGAAAGTAGATTTATCGTTAAAAGTGCGTAAAGTCTATTTTTCAACGTTTGACGAAAAAGACTTAGTTGATGCATTCAATAAAGTAGAACAGCTATATCCATATATCGTGAAAGAAGAGTGTTTATGGCGTACAAATCTTGAAAATGGTAATCCAGAAGTGCATCCAGGGCCAGTATTATTAAATGTAGGACGTATTGATTACAGTGACCACTTCGCATTGTACAAAGAAGGGATTACGAAACACACGGTGCGTCTATTACATGCTGTAGAACAAGAGCGCTTATCGTTAGGTCGAAAATTAGGCTTTGAACTTGAGACTGCCAAAGAAGCGCGTATTGAACGTGGGTACTTAGAGCGTGAAATGGAAGATGAGCCATTAAATAAAATTTTTAATCACAGTCCAGTATTTTCCCAAATTCCAGGACCACATAAAGTAAATAATCGTTATTTAACGGAAGATATCGCTTATGGACTCGTATTGTGGTCTAGTCTAGGACGTGAGATAGGCGTGCCTACACCAAATATTGACGCGATTATTACTATTGCCTCTACAATATTAGATCGAGACCTCTACAATGAAGGCCTAACGATTGATTATTTAGGACGTGAAAATATCGGTCTTATTTCGTATTAGTGAGTAATAGGTACGTCAATAGAAACACTGTTCAAAGTTAGAAAAGGCAATCGTTGGCTAGAGTGGAAATATATTTTTCAAACTTTGTCGCTCACGTGCAGCTTTGCCAGGAGGGGACAATGGGGAACCTTTTTAGAAAATGAGGTTCCTTACTCCCCGTAATAGACTGCATATCATCAAGTAATTTTGTAAGGAAAAGGAGATGGGACGCGAATGATTCTAGATAGAGTTAATCCAGAAGACTTATTCCCAACTGAAAAAACAGGACCTACAGTATTGGGGAAAATTGAATATCAAGTAAACGGTCAGCGTGAATTTGAGGGAGCTTATATAGCAACCAATGAGCGTTTAATTATGAATGTGGATATGAATGGACAATTTTATTATCGCAATATCCCATACAATGAAATTTCTAGTATTACATTAGAAGATGACGTATTATGGATAGGATTTGAAATAGGTAATGTAGCAATGCGTCAAATTAACAAAGGTGACATTAATGACTTTGTTGATTATGTCCAACAACAAATTAATAAATATACGAAAGCATAATATTGAGCATAGGTGTGGAGAAGCAGGGGGTTCCATAACATTTGGGAGCACGACAGAATTTAAAATATTTTGTAGCAGTGTGTCTGTAAGGATATTAAGATATGTGCCATGCTGAAAATATTGTCACATATCGATAAGCTACTGCTCAGTTTTGGTCGAGTTAAAGATTGATTTTGCATAGTGTTCTGGTGTTTAAGACCTAATTGAGTCTCTCACCACTTCATTTCATCTTTGTCAGAGTGGGATAATGGAATCTTTTTTGAAAATGAGATTTCTGTCTCACTCTTTTTTGGCTGTTTAGCACTATTGCGCATAGTTTGGATTTAGTAAGACAGACGAATAGGTTCCCTGTGTTACTTGTAAAAGAAAATGTCAGTACTTATCGCCAACCAAAAGCACGCATGTTGACAAGTATAGAAAGTCGAGGTATTATTCAAGTATAAAAATTATACTTGAAAGTGAGGTCAGTACAATGCGTGTAGAATTAGGTATAACATCATTTGCAGACAATCAAGAAATATTTACAGAAAATGGACAGTTCCCAGCATTATCCAATGGCGAACGAATTCGTCATATCGTTGAAGAAATAAAATTGGCAGACCAGTTAGGTTTGGACGTTTACGGGCTGGGTGAACATCATAGAGAAGACTATGCGGTATCGGATCCAGGAACAGTACTTGCAGCCGCTGCATCTGTGACAGAAAATATTAAATTGACTTCAGCAGTGACGGTTCTCTCATCGAATGATCCTGTTCGTGTTTATCAACAATTTGCGACAATTGATGGTCTTTCTGATGGTCGTGCAGAGATTATGGTAGGACGAGGTTCATTTATTGAATCGTTTCCACTATTTGGCTACGATTTGAATTATTATCAACAATTGTTCGATGAGAAGTTAGAGTTATTGATGACAATTAACCGACATGAGATTGTGCATTGGGAAGGTCATCTGCGACCAAGTATTAATGGTTTAGGGGTATATCCACGTGCAGTACAATCTGAATTACCGATTTGGTTAGCAACTGGGGGTACGCCAGAGTCTTCAATTAAAGCAGGGCGTCTCGGTTTACCGATTACTTATGCGATTATTGGTGGGAATCCAAAACGCTTTGCACGCAACATTGCAATGTACAGAGCTACAGCTGAATCAGAAGGGCATGATTCAAGTAAAATCCAAGTTGCATCACATTCTTGGGGCTACATTGCTGAAACAGATGAACAGGCGCAGCGTGAGTTTTATCTCCCAACAGAACGATATCACAACATCTTAGCACAAGAGCGTGGTTGGCCACCATTTACAGTTGAACATTTTCAAAGAGAGGTTGGCCCGAACGGTGCGATGTATGTTGGTAGTCCACAAACGGTTGCACAGAAAATTATCGATACCGTTGAAGCGCTAGGTATTACGCGTTTTATGATGCATTTACCAATAGGCTCTATGCCACATGATCGTACAATGAATGCGATTCGTTTGTTCGGTGAGGAAGTCAAACCGATTGTTGACGAGTATTTTGCAAACAAATAACATAGAAAAATAGAAAGTTCACAATACAGTAAATGTATAAGTAGTAAAAGAGATATTTTAAGTAACACAACGGAAGTTAGAAAGTGATGAAGTCATAAAACAGCCGGCGGTATGAGTCGAAAATAGATGTGATAGAGAACAGACATTATTAAATATGTACAAGATATGATAGATATTGCTAAACTTGCAGGTTATAGCTTGGTAAATATAATTGTTTTCAAAACAACTTAATTGAACGTTTTGAAGGTTAGGGTAGTTGATACTCTAGCCTTTTTGTGTTTTTCAGAAAGACATTTCGTTCAAACTAAGCTAATATCTAAAAAAAGAATTATAACGCTAAATGTAATAAAAGTGAAGTGGAATTGAAAATGAAAAAAAGTGAAAAATAAATGAGAAAAGATTGCTAACTAAGTGAATGAATTTTAAAATATAGTAACAAACTATTTAAACTTATATCTTTATATAGTTTGAATGTATATTTAATGTATCTGTAAATTACTTAGAGATGCATGTATAGGGGGGAACTGTATGGAAAAGTTTGCAGTTAAGGATATGAAAGAACTCATGGTCATTAGTTATACGTCTAAGTACTTACAATCAACAATTAAACGTGAGTATAATTTGACGTATGAAGAATTATTCATTTTGACATTTATTCATGATAGCCGCAGACCATCTTATAATGTAAAAGATATTATTCGAGCATCCGAGTTTAAACCGTATTATATTACCAAGGCACTACAAAAATTAAAAGAATTAGGATTTTTATCGAAAAAGAGAAATGAACAGGATGAAAGAACAGTCATTGTTGAAGTGAGTAAACCACAATATCGTAAAATGGATGCGTTGTTTGAAAAGATAGAGAAGTTATTTTAACTTAGTTTAGTGAAGTGTATGATAGACGAGACATCGATGATAATATCAATATTTTGGCTGAAGGTCTGTGCATAAAACCACGAGATATTCTAGTAAATAAGAGACATTGGTGTTAATAAAGAATAAAATAAACTATCAAATATGTGCTTTTTCAAGAAGTTTCTACATTAAACGATAAAACTATTGGTTTAGTTAAGTGATGAGTCGTTTGCTATTACGAAAGTATAAATACAATATTGAAACCATGTTGAAAAGCTGATAGTTACACAATTTTTTGAGCGTGTAACTATCAGCTTTTTTGTCTTTAAATTATGGCAATTACGTGTCATTTGAAGGTGGTATATGAATTCTTGGCAAAATATATTATAATGTCGAGTAGATAACTAAGAATAAAAGGTGTGAGCAAAATCATGAGATCAGTTTTAATTGAAACAGAGATTCAACGGAAATGGATTCAGAAGTTAGAGAGTCAGCGAAGTCAATTTCAGTCATATGCACAATTGAATGATGAACAAAGTCGCTTTCCGTATGAAAACATTCAGTGGCTTGTCGATTCAGGATACACACAATTAACCTTGCCCAAAGAATATGGTGGTGCAGGGGCAACAATTGAAGACATGGTCGTATTACAATCTGTGTTAGGGTCTATAGATGGTGCAACAGCTTTATCAATTGGATGGCATGTTGGTTTAGTAGGAGAAATTTTTGAAAGACAAGCATGGGATAGTGAAGTAATAGAAGAATTTGCCAAGGCGGTGAAAGAAGGGGCATTGATTAATCGTGCTGTGAGTGAGGCTGAAACAGGTAGCCCAACACGCGGTGGTAGACCTAGCACAAATGCAATCTTGGATGGCGAGACATATATTTTAAATGGTGTCAAAACATTTACATCCATGAGTCGTGCTTTAACGCATGTAATTGTGGCTGCATATATACCTGACAAAGAGACGGTAGGCTTTTTCTATATCCCAAAAGAAGCTGAAGGATTAGAAGTTGCGGATAATTGGAATGTTGTCGGAATGAGAGCAACAGAAAGTCATGATTTAATATTAAATGATGTTAGGGTACATCAAAAATATTTGGTGGAAATAAAAGGAGAAGGACCTAAGTTTCAAAATGGCTGGTTACTTCATATTCCGAGTACGTATTTAGGAATTGCGCAGGCAGCACGTGACTATGCGTTTGATTTCAGCTTAACGCATAGCCCTAATAGCATTGAAGGGACAATCAGTGATTTGCCTGTTGTGCAACAAAATTTAGGTAAAATGGAGACTAAGCTATTAGCAGCACGTCATATGCTTTGGAGTACAGCACGTGCGTACCAACAGTTGGGTGAGACAGATGATATTGCAGCAGAGACAGCGGCTAGTAAAGTCATTGTTATGAATGAGGGACTAGAAGTCGTTGATTTGGCAATGCGAATTGTAGGCGCTAAAAGTCTAGAAATGGATCGCCCATTACAGCGTTATTATCGTGATATGCGCGCGGGACTTCATAATCCACCTATGGAGGATTTGACGTACACAAATATTGCACTTGGGGCATTGGATGAGCGTAGACATTCGTAGGAAATAAAAGTTAAACATCATATGGTGTTGAAATGAGGATACTAACATTTAGGGGAGTGAGCGCAAACCATCCAACCCGCATGAAATATACATTTTCTAGCAGTTCTTCAGTAAATGATTAAAGTGAAAGGAATTTATTACATTTTAGTCACTTACTGACTTTAACATAGATGATTTCATTGCGTTTGAAAGCTTTTATGCATGTCTTATCCTCGAGTGATACCTTTTTGATACCATTTTTGTGAATATCTTAAATATTCATGTACAACGAATATTATTGAAAACGTCTCAAAATATCATTTCTGTTTTTTTAGATTGAAAGTTATTAATACTGTATATATAATTGACTTATTCTAACAAGGGAGAATCGTATATGCGGTATATATTAATTCCCGTCGGCGTTATCTTTACTTTATTAGGATTTGCCGGTGCAGTGTTACCATTATTACCTACAACACCCTTCTTGTTAGTTGCTGTGATTTGTTTTGCTAAAAGTTCAGATCGCCTGCATGCGCGCCTTGTGAAAACACATATTTATCAAGCGTATGTGGAAGATTTTCGTAAATATAGAGGTTACACGATGCGCAAGAAGATACAGTTGCTCATTAGCCTTTATATTGTAGTAGGTTTTTCAATTTGGATGGTTGATATGTTCTGGATACGTATAGGTTTAGTCGTTATGTTAATTATCCAGACAGTCGTGCTGTTCACATGGGTAAGAACATTACCGAAAAGTCATGATTTGAAACGCTAAATTGGCGTATTTAACAAGAAGGTGTTTATATAAAAAAGCTAGATGATCCAGTGAATCGTCTAGCTTTTTCTCTGCGGTGCGCCAAACAGAAAAAATAATTGTCCATAATTTGAAAAAAAGATTGCATTTGATTCAAAAACACAATACAATAATGATAATCATTATCAATTAAAAAATGGGAGATGTAATGATGAAGAGATTACTATTATCTATAATAGCACTTGTATTTGTATTGGCTGCGTGCGGTCAAAGTGGGGATAGCAGCTCGTCTAAAGGCGAAATGAAAGAACTCACACTTAAAACTGCAAATGGTACGGAAAAGGTAGAAATTCCTAAAGATCCAAAACGTATCGTTGTATTAGCACCAACTTATGCAGGGGGCTTAAAATATTTAGACGCTAATATTGCGGGTGTGGTTGAAAGTGTTGACCAAAGTCCAGTATTAACGAAAAAGTTTAAAAATGTTACAAAAGTCGGTGCTGAAGATGTTGAAAAAGTTGCGTCTTTAAAGCCAGATTTGATTTTGACGTACAACACAGATAAGAATGTGAAAAAACTTAAGAAGATTGCACCAACACTTGCAATCGACTATGGTCAATACAACTATCTTGAACAACAAGAATTACTCGGTAAGATTGTTGGTAAAGAAGATGAAGTACAAAAATGGAAAAAAGATTGGGAGAAACAGACATCACAAGATGGTAAAGAGATTAAAAAACAACTTGGTGATGATGTAACAGTATCAATCTTTGAAGACTTCGACAAAAAAATCTATGCATATGGTAAAAACTGGGGACGCGGTAGTGAAGTCATCTATCAAGCATTCGATTTAAACATGCCTAGTGAGTTAGAGAAAGCAACTGAAAAAGAAGGTTGGACAGAAATCTCTAAAGAAGAAATTGCCAAATATGCTGGAGATATTATTGTAAGTGCTCAAACGAAAGATGCAGCTGAGCCAGAATTCCAACAAACAGATATGTGGAAAAACTTACCAGCTGTTCAAAAAGATCGCGTTATCAAAGTAGACTCTAACGTTTACTGGTACAATGATCCTTACACATTAGAAGTTATGCGTAAAGGTTTAAAAGAAAAATTAATGAGTAAGTAATAAGAAAACATACTAAGGTTAAGCCACTAATTAATCTTAGTATGTTTTTACTGTTTCAAGAATATCTATAAATACAGCTGTTCAGCTTCCATGGTGGCAAGATAATGTTCAGTATCTTGTAGTGCCAGCTAAGTTGAAATAGCTGTCTTCATTTTAGCGTACAGTCCGTTGTGATTGTGCGCTTTTTGAATATCATCGTTTCTTGTTCGTGATTCATAAAGAGAAAAGTACATGTTTCATGTGCTTAAACGATCCATAGATATGTGTCGAGGTAAGCTTGACAAAGGTTTTAACAGATAATAATTTTATAGCTTTTGTGTATGCATATATAGTCGTATAGACTGTAGAAAGCTGACCACGCACTTCCACAGCTTCATCAAGATGATGTGATTGAATATTTTCATTTTTAATTTTGAGTTGTTTTAAGATAGCATTATATATAAGCGCATCATGTCTCCGTTAATTTGGATTTTGGCACTTAAAGTGATAGAGGTATGAGCGCTTTTGCATGTTAATAAAGAAAAAGGCAGAATGGCTCATCATGCCATCCCACCACAAAAGGTATAGAACTATAAACCGCTACATATCGAGACGAGGACATGTAGCGGTCTATTTTTTATGATTTTGATTTATATGTGACTTCACCGTGCTTGTCGTAAATTGTAAGACCAGCGATATCTTTGCTAGGTTGTGGAATAATTAAGCTTGCAACATAAGCGACAATGAAAGCAATTGCAAAGGCTAAAATAGAAACATAGAATGGTGAACCTGCACCGCCGATACCTTGTAAGAAATAGCTTGCGATAACAGCGACAACAATACCGATAATAACACCTACACCATGCGTACGTTTTGTAAAGATACCGACTGCAAAGATCCCAGCGATTGGGACACCGAATAGTCCTGTAATTAATAAGAATAAGTCCCATACATCACTTGAATCAGCAGCAATTAAGTAAAGTGATACGAGCATACTGAAGAGACCTACGATGACAGTTGCAAGTCTTGCAAAACGCACTTCTGCTTTTTCGCTCTTTTTGCCAAAGAAACGCTGTTTGATATCGACTGACAAACATGCAGCGATAGAGTTTAAGCTAGATGAAATAGTTGATTGTGCCGCTGCAAAGATTGCCGCAATCAATAATCCTGCAACAAAAGGTGGCATTTCAGTCAATATAAAGTATGGCACGATAGATGACGTATTGAAGCCTTCAGGTAAAGTTTGGTGTTGTGCATAAAAGGCATATAGTACTGTACCCATACCGTAGAATAAAGGTGCAGAGATCAGTGCTAAGATACCATTTGTCCAAATAGATTGAGATGTTTCTTTTAATGATTCAGAGGCCTGATAACGTTGAACAACATCTTGACTGGCAGTATATTGTTGTAAGTTATTGAAAACACTACCTAAAAAGATGACAGGAATTGCTGCAGCAGTGGCATTAAGTTTCCAGTTATCAATGCTGATAAATTTTTTATTAGCTACGGCATCTTGAACAACTGTAGAGAGACCACCGTCGATATGTGAAATTCCCATAACAATGATAACAAATGCACCGCCTAATAAGATGACACCTTGGATAAAGTCACTCCAAACAACACCTTCAAAACCACCCAAGAATGTATAGAGAATACATAAGAGTCCTACAAGGCTGGCAACAATATAAGGGTTAATGTCTGATACAGATGTGATAGCCAGTGTTGGTAAATAGATTACGATTGCAATACGTCCTAAGTGGAAGAATACGAAGAGTAATGAACCAATCACACGCACTGCTGGATTGAAACGTGCTTCCAAATATTCGTATGCAGATGTAACACGTAATTTTTTGAAAAATGGAATATAAAAATATATTAATAATGGAATAATCGCAACAATGGCGATATTCCCAGCAATATAAGACCAGTCAGTTAAAAACGACTTTTCTGGTGTTGACATAAATGTAATGGCACTCAAAGTTGTGGCATAGATTGAAAAGCCAACGACCCATGCTGGAAGGCGTCCACTTGCTGTAAAGAAGCTATCTGTATCTTGTCCAGCACGTTTGGTAAAATAGGCACCGATGATTAGCATAAGTATTAAATAGAGAACAAGTGCTACCCAGTTCCAAAATCCAAATCCTACTGTTTCCATATAAAATCTCCTCTCATTTTGGGAAAGTGATTCACCACAATGACACAACATTTGTCATTGTACATATCCCAACTATTCATGTAAGCGTTAACATACAATGGTTAAGAAAAGGAAAGAGATCGCTAGGTATTGTATACGTCAATCCTATGAAACCGTGCGTATCTCGTTCCTCAACATGCGTTTACTATAAGTTATATTTTTCAACGATGGCTTTAAGTTCCGGACGATATTTTTCATCGAACGGATGGAAAGGTGCTTTCGGTAAGCCGGTATCAATCCCTTTCTCTACTAATAAAGCTTTCAATGTTGGATAAAGTCCCATTTTTAAGACCGCTTCAATAATGTCATTCGTCTCGTGTTGTAATTCATAAGCACGAGCGATATCACCATTCTGTGCAGCTTCGAATGTTTCGCGTGCACGAATACCATTGACGTTATATGTTGAACCAATGGCACCATCAACGCCTGAAATGGCAGCTTGTACAAGCATTTCATCGAATCCTGAAAAGATTAATTTATCAGGGAATGCTTTACGTAAGCGCTCAAGCAAGTAGAAATCAGGTGCTGTATATTTTACTCCGATGATGTTTTTATTTTCGAATAATGACTCAAATTGCTGAATTGAAATGTTTACACCAGTTAATCCAGGAATTGAGTAGATAATCATCTTGTTATTAGTTGCTTCAATAATTTTGAAGTAATAGTCTCTAATTTCTTCAAAAGTAAATGGGTAGTAAAAAGGTGTGACTGCTGATAAAGCGTCATAGCCAAGTTCAGTAGCGTATTTACCAAGCTCGATAGCTTCATTTAAGTCGAGCGCACCGACTTGAGCGATGAGGTGGATTTCATCTTGTGCTTCATCTTTAGCAATGCGGAAAACTTCTTTTTTCTGTTCAGTGTTCATCAAGAAGTTTTCTCCTGAACTACCGTTTACATATAAGCCGTCTAACTTTTGAACATCTATGGCATTTCGAACAATTTCTCGGAGTCCTGTTTCTTTGATTTGACCATGTTCATCAAAGGGTACGAGTAGTGCTGCATATAAACCTTTTAACTCATTATCCACAAAAAGCCCTCCAAATTAGTTTTTATTTGTCATATTGGTCTGACCAATTTATAATTTAATTGTAAGCGTTATCAAATGATAGGTCAACTAAAATTTTATAATTTCTAAAGATATTGTCACAATAATTGATAAGTAATCTTTTGAGTGTTTTCAAATACTTGACTAATTGATACGATGAGATTTAAGAAAGTTACTGTGTTAGTAAAAAAGAATGTAAACATCAAGATGACTGAGTTGATGGAGAGGGATGTGAACAGTGGAATCTATCAATAAAATGACAGAGCGTCAAAGTTTGAAACAAATTGTAGTTGGAAAGATTAAAGACTATATTCTAAAAGAGCAGTTACAAGTGGGGGATAAATTGCCAACAGAACGTCAATTGGCTGAAGATTATCAAGTTAGTCGTTCTGTTGTACGAGAGGCTTTGAGCTATCTTGAGAATACAGGTGTAACGGAAAGTATTCAAGGGCGAGGTACATTGGTCAAAGCGCAAGACATTCGCCCACTAATAGAAGGATTTTTATTTAGCTTTCAAGTCTCTCAAGGCAATCTGAAAGACTTGATGATGTTGCGTTTGACATTTGAATTAGCAGCGATTGATGTTATTGAACGTGAGCAATCATCATTAGAAGGTATTGCGAATGCACTGGTGGACGATGCAACGTTATTTGATAGCAAAGTGGACCAAGCATTTCATGCACAATTGTTAATGGCGGTTGATTCCGAATTATTCAAACAAATGAGCGCGGTGGTACATGCGTATTTTTACCGTACACCGATTGAGACTTCTATAGAACAAAATGAGATGGTTATACAGGAGCACCGCGAGATTTATCGGGCTTTAAGAGACAAAAATTATGATCAAGCTAAAGCATTGTTGACAGAACATTTAATGAAAGGGGCGGCATATTATGACAAAAATTGCTTTTGATATCGGGGGAACTTATATTAAGTCGGCAATTGTAGAACAGGATGGTACTTTGAAGGATTATCAAAAAGTACAGACGCCTGTGAATGAGGGAGATGCAATTGTAAATGTTATAAAATTACAATTGCAACAGTATATTGAAAAGCATGACATTCAAGAAGTTCATGTGGGGATTTCGACAGCAGGTGCCGTTGATCGAGACGCATGTAGAATTGCTTATGCGAACCCGAACATTCGAGATTATACAGGAACAGATTTTGCGGCACACCTAGCGCCTTATATTGATGAATTGCGTGTATATAATGACGTAGATGCCGCTTTATTAGGGGAATTAACGGTAATGCCCAAGCCTGTGGAGAGTCTTTTTTGTTTAACGCTTGGAACGGGCATAGGTGGGAGCTACTATAACAGTGATTTAGGATTGATGACAGGTGCACGTCATCGCCCTAATCAAATTGGGAACTTATTGTATGATCCACTAACGAAGACGAACTATGAACAACGAGCATCAACAAATGGACTTAAACGATTTTTAACAGGTAAGGGGTATGCATATCATTCTATTGCAGAATGGTTTGACCTTGCGAGTAAAGGTGACGAACACGCGAAAGCCTCTCTACAACAGTGGGGAGAAGAGGTAGCGCGTGGTATTGCAGAAATACAAATTATCTATGACCCAGCTGAGATTGTTATTGGCGGTGGCGTATCTGCACAAGGGGCAAATTTACTACAGTTCATTGTACCGCAAGTTGAGAAATATTTACCCGAGGGTTATGGACATGCCACAATAAGAACAGCACAATTGCAAAATCATGCGGCGTTAATCGGTGCAGTTTCTGAAGTGTAAACATTTGTAGACCTAAAGTTTACAATGGTGGTATAATACGTTATGGAATCTTGCAAAGAGACTCAGATTCTGATTTTTCGTATTTATTAGGAGGAACAACAATTGAATACTAAACATTTAGTCTATGCGGCCTTGATGACAGCAATCATTGCTGTTATGGGATTAGTCCCAGCGATACCATTACCATTTTTACCGGTCCCTATTGTTTTACAAAATATCGGTATTTTCTTGGCGGGCATATTACTTGGGCGCAAATATGGCCTTTTAAGTGTTATTGTCTTTTTATTACTTGTTATGGTAGGAGCACCTTTATTATCAGGAGGCCGTGGTGGCTTCGGTGTCTTTTTAGGCCCTTCAGCTGGGTACCTCGTTATGTACGGTGTGTCAGCATTTTTAATTGGTTGGGCACGCGATCGTCAGTATGATAAACTTAACTTTGGACGCACATTGGCAATTATTGTTGGATTTGGCGTAATTTTATTAGATACAGTTGGTGGTATCGTGATGGCATTCATAATTCATATGCCGATCAGTAAAGCTTTATATTTATCATTAACATTCTTGCCAGGTGACTTGATTAAAGCAGTTATTGCAACTTTCATTGCAGTGGCACTGTACAACAATCCAGTGACTTCACGTATTATGAAACAAATGGCTGCGTAATAATATAAGGCAGGTGGTAATGGTGCAGATTACAATGGATGATATCTATGTTGATGGGGCTTTTTTTGAAGAAGATGCTAGGCTGAAATATTATAGAACACCAGAAAGGCCTTTGAAGTATGATGGCAACAAATGGTGCTATAAGGTGATGCCAGACAAGTTAACGTTTCAAAGTGATATGCTGAAGCAACGTAAAATTCATGCATCACAGGGGTCATCGCATTTGAACTTTGATTTTCCACAAGATGAAAAACCACCTGTCGAATTGTTGCAGTATTTACGTGCTGAAGGTTTTACGCTCGGATGTGTTGAACTTTATATGATTGAAGGCGCACAGCTGCGTGCGTTAACAGATCAAGCGATTGATATGAAGCGCGTAACGTCAAACAATCTTGAAGATTACTTTGCGGTATTTCGACCCGATAGTCTTGAATATGGTGAAGCGTATATAACTGAATGTGAAGTGTATATGCAATCTGTGATACGAGATGAGCAACATCCTCTTCATTACTATGTAGCTTATGAAGAGGAGCGACCTGTTGGAATTCTCAATATCATATCGAATAAGGACTATATCGAGTTGGATGGTTTTGCAGTTTTGTCAGATTATCGTCATCAAGGTATTGGTACGCGGATGCAAGCGGTTGTCGGCGCACTTGCACAGAATCGCCCGGTCATTTTGGTTGCAGATGCAGAAGATACAGCTAAAGATATGTATGTCAAACAAGGCTATACATATGTTGGATTTCAATATTCGGCATTACATGAATAGAAACAAGAAAAGGTCAATGAATCGTATGCTAGAAACATGATTCATTGACCTTATTGTTTTATTGAGCGGTTTTATTGTTATATGTTCTGCTAGATGAAGTATCAGTGACACGCTCGGGATGGCTATAAATATTAAAGCGGTCTTCACGTACGAAGCCAACAGCGGTAATATTCAAGTCTTTTGCAAGTTGGACGGCTAATGTTGTAGGTGCTGATTTTGAGATAATAATACCGACCCCAATTTTGGCTGCTTTAATTAATATTTCAGACGAGATACGACCACTGAATATTAAGATTTTGTTACGCACAGAGATGTGGCGCTGTATACAGTAGCCATAAAGCTTATCTAGAGCGTTATGGCGGCCGATATCTTGGCGGTGTACGTAAAAGTCTTTGCCATCACTAATGGCTGCATTGTGTAAACCACCTGTTGCTTTAAAAGTCTCACTATGTGCCTGTAATTGTGCCATCATATGTAATATCTGTTGTGGCGTTACACGGATTGTAGTCATAGAAGTTTTAGCAATGGCTGCGTCATTTTGGAAATAAAATTCTCGGCTTTTGCCACAACAAGAAGCGACAAGGCGTTTGGTGGAGAGATAGTTCAATTGTTGAATATCTTTATTTATCTTAACATAGGCGTAACCACGTTGTTCATCAAGTTCGAGTTGTAACAAATCGTCTCGTTTCATGATGACACCTTCAGATGCTAAGAAACCTAGAATCAGTTCTTCAATATGATTCGGACTACAGATAACTGTCGCAAATTCATGTGCATTTACATTCACTGTCAAAGGGAACTCCGTTACATAATCATCTGTCATTTCAATCAGTTGACCACCTTGATAGCGAATAATGGGTTGGTTATATCGAATATCTTGTTCCATAAGCCGATCCCCCTTATATTCATTCATGTATATAGTGTAAGTGTTTTCTAACAAATAAGGAAGAGGGGACATCGCTATTTTGAAGATGCCAAGATTTTGTAGAGGCTGGGATTAATGAAAAAGCTTAGTGAAAGTGAGACAATCAGTGGGAACTGTTTATCTGTGTATCAATTCATCATGACTCAGCTTTTGTCACGCGTCTAGGGCAAGTTTATGAGTATGGGAAATATGTGTTTAGATTATATTGAGTGTTTTGAAAATTATTGCTGACATAGTCGTGCATTTTGTTAAAATAAAGAGTAAGGTAAGTTTGACAATATCATTCCAAAGGAGCGAGATTATATGAAATTTAAGTACTTATTGTTATTGTGCTTATCATTAGTATTAGTGTTAAGTGCATGTGGTCAGTCTCAGTCGAATGAAACATCTAAGAATAATAAAGAGGAGATTACTGTATCTGCGGCTGCAAGTTTAACAGATGTTACGAAAGAGTTGGAACAAGCTTTTAGCAAGACACATAAGGATGTTAAGGTATCATTTAACTATGGCGGTTCAGGAGCGCTAAGACAGCAAATTGAAAAAGGGGCGCCTGCAGATGTGTTTATGTCTGCCAATACGAAAGACGTAGATGCATTAAAAGAGCATGATCAAATTAAAGATACATATGATTATGCGCACAATAAGTTAGTGTTGATTAAGCAGCAAGGGAGCACGATTGATGAAGTGACAGCATTGACAGGCGATGATAAGTTAGCCATTGGTGAGGTTGAATCAGTACCGGCTGGAAAGTATGCGAAGATGTATCTTGAGGATCATAATCTGTGGCAAAGTGTTGAGTCGCATGTAGTATATGCCAAAGATGTGAGAGAAGTGTTGAATTATGTTGATAAAGGCAATGCACAACTTGGCTTTGTATATGAGACAGATCTATATGCGGGTGGCAAAGAACAACAAGGTGTGACTAAAGTATCAGATGCTGATCTGAAAAAGCCGATTACTTATCGTATGGGTGTAGTGACAGATAAGAAAGCAGCAAAAGAATGGATGACATTTATGAAATCAGATGAAGCGAAAAAAATCTTGAAAAAATATCATTTTGAGGTTTAGGTGACAATATGATGCCAGAACTTACGCCTTTTTGGATTTCTTTGCGAGTTGCACTCATCAGCACAGTGATTGTTGTATTGTTTGCAACAGTTGCTGCCAAGTTGTTATACAATAAGCAAGGGAAGCTGGTTAAGTTTTGTGAGAGTTTGGTTCTTTTACCTATTGTATTGCCGCCAACTGTGATGGGATTTTTATTGCTCATTGTCTTTTCGGTTAATGGGGTGATAGGTCACTTCATAACAGATATATTAGGACTTAAAGTCGTTTTTACCTTAACAGGCGCAGTGATTGCATCTGTTATTGTAAGTTTTCCATTGATGTATCAACATGCGGTACAAGGGTTTCGAAATATTGATACTAAGATGTTGAATACAGCTAGAACAATGGGGGCTTCAGAATGGAAAATCTTTTATCGATTGATTTTACCGTTATCCAAACGTGCCTTGATCTCTGGCGCAATGATGGCTTTTGCACGTGCAATTGGTGAGTTTGGTGCAACATTAATGGTAGCAGGTTATATTCCTGGGAAGACCAATACTTTACCACTTGAAATATATTTCCTTGTTCAGCAAGGTAAAGAGCATCAAGCATGGTTGTGGGTGCTTGTACTTGTCGCATTTGCAGTGACTGTGATGGGAACTATGAATATGTTGAATAAGGACCATTATCGCGAGGTGAAATAAGTGCTAGAGATACAACTGGACAAAGTCATTAATGACAACCGCATTTCGTTTCATATATCGGCAAAAGCACCTAAGATTTATGCGTTACAAGGCGCATCAGGTATTGGCAAAACGACATGTCTTAACATGATTGCAGGTATTCAAGCACCAGATGTAGGATATGTACGCATACATCAACGAACGCTTGTTGATATAAGTAATCAAGTGATGATACCGATTCGAGATCGACGTATTGGTTATCTTTTTCAAGATTATCAGCTTTTCCCGCATATGACGATTCGTCAAAATATTACTTTTATGACGGCGTGGAATGATCATATTGAGGCATTGACAGAAGCGTTGAAAATTACACATATACTTGATGCATATCCTATCCGCTGTTCAGGTGGAGAGAAGCAACGTGCCGCATTAGCAAGAGCACTGAGTACAAAACCAGACTTGTTATTGTTGGATGAACCGTTTTCGAGTTTAGATGATATATCAAAACAAGAAAGTATGACACTTGTGCAACAGATTTTTGAAACGTGGCGTATACCGATTATTTTTGTGACACACTCTCAGCAAGAAGCACAGCAACTTGCACATGAGGTAATTACAATTGCATAAAAATGAGATAGATGCATGCTGGTTATAAGGCATGTGTCTATTTTTTAATGTACACATTATCTGTGAATCGATTGTTTTATTGATTGGAGAAGGGGGCATTAATAAAATGACTGTTCAAAGAGGAGAGATGATATAGAAGTAAGTACCTTCCCAGAGTGAAAATACGTTTTTCAAGTTTTTTATTTTTACTCAACCTTTCTCACTTTCAATGATTACTCGAATCTGTGCAAGTTCTAACCGATTGATTAAAAGATAGGGAAAATACGCAATGAAAGTATTGAAATGCCTAATTGTCAGGTAGGATATTATACGTTTAAATGATTGAGAGTAGAACTACAACACCGTATAATGGTAAGAGATTATAAAATGTAAGAAAGGTTCAGAACAATGACACAAAATCGCTATTCACGGCAGATATTATTTGACGGCATTGGACAAAAAGGACAACAGAAGATTAATCGTAAAGCTGTACTGATAGTGGGTATGGGTGCATTGGGAACACATCTAGCTGAAGGATTAGTGCGCGCAGGTATTGGAACACTGTATATCGTTGATCGCGATTATATTGAATATTCAAATTTGCAACGACAAACATTGTTTAATGAAAGAGATGCTGAACGTCAAGTGCCTAAAGTCATTGCAGCACAAAAAGCTTTACAGGCTATTCGTCGTGATGTTGTTATCACTGCATTTGTTGAACATGTGGATGGTACATTTTTAGAGCAATACGTGCCACAAGTCGACCTTATTTTAGATGCGACAGATAACTTTGAAACACGTATGATGATTAACGATGCTGCCTATGCACATGGCAAACCTTGGATTTATGGCGGAGTAGTCCGGAGTACGTATGTTGAAGCACCTTTCATTCCTGGGCAAACGCCATGTTTTCAATGCTTAATACCACAGATTCCAGCGATGAACTTAACTTGTGATACAGTAGGGGTGATTCAACCAGCTGTGACGATGACAACGAGTTTACAATTAAGAGATGCGTTGAAAGTTTTAACAGATACTTCTGTGATGCCTAAGCTAACGTATGGCGATTTATGGGATGGTACACATCAGACATTTGGCTTTGGTCGTATGCAGCGAGAAGCTTGTTCGACATGTGGGAAGCATCCAGAATATCCTTATTTACAGCAGCGTCCAACTAATTATGCGTCATTATGTGGTCGAGATACAGTGCAATATCAGCATGAAGGGTTAACGTATGAACAATTAGAAGCGTATTTGAAGTCATGTCATATGGCATATCATACGAACGGTTACTTATTGCAATTTGAATATAAAGGTCATCGTATTGTTGCCTTTCAAAATGGACGTTTACTCATCCATGGTATGCGTGAAGTGCAGCAAGCGAAGAAGTTGATACATCAATTATTTGGCTAAGCCTCAATAAGGAGAGATATCATGCATACTAATGTGAAGTTAGATAGAATCATACGCTGTGCCGTACTGACGGTTTCTGATACACGTACACTTGAAACGGATAAAGGCGGTCAATTAGTTAAAACGTTGCTCGAAACGATAAACACGGAAATTCAAGCCGATCATTATCGAATTGTAAAAGATGACAAGACAGAGATTCAGTCACAATTATATACGTGGTTAACTGAAGATATTGATGTGATTATTACAACGGGTGGGACAGGCATTGCGCCTAGAGATGTCACAATAGAGTCCGTCACGCCCTTTTTGACGAAAGAAATAGAAGGATTTGGGGAGCTATTTCGATATTTAAGTTATGCCGAAGATGTGGGGACACGTGCTTTGTTATCCCGTGCAGTTGGTGGCACAATTGGCAATAAGTTGATTTTTTGTTTACCGGGTTCTACTGGAGCAGTGAAACTTGGTATGAATCGACTGATATTGCCAGAATTGAATCATCTTGTACATGAATTAAATAAGTGAATGATCAAAAAGTGGAAATATGACGCCTGAACATGGACGTCCGGAGTGAAAAAGCTTAAAAAGCGTATTTACACTCCGGTCAGTTGCAATCTTTTACATTTTTTGTCAATTAGCGTTGAAAATCAGACTTTCCGCCAGTTTTTTTGATGAGATAGGTTTCACCAATAATCATCCCTTTATCAACCGCTTTGCACATATCGTAGACTGTCAATGCAGTAGCAGAGGCAGCTGTTAATGCTTCCATTTCAACCCCTGTTTGCCCTGTTGTTGAGACAGTTGTTTCTATTTGTAAGATAAATTGGTCATTGGCTGTATCCCAATCAAAGGAGACATCGACGCCTGATATTGGAAGAGGGTGGCACATGGGGATGATTGAAGCGGTATTTTTCGCTGCCATAATCCCAGCAATTTGTGCGGTGTTCAGGACGTTGCCTTTTTTGTTTGTATTATCTGTGATTTGTTGATAGATTGTTTGATTGACTATAATGCTTGAACGTGCGATAGCCGTCCTTTTTGTAATAGATTTGTTAGAGACGTCTACCATTTTGGCATTGCCTTGTTGATTCAAATGTGTGAATTCAGACATGTTATTCCTCCTTTAAGATGCAAGGTAAGTATAGCATGATTCAAAATTTTTGTTAGGAGTGGAAGAGTATGCCTGTTGAAAAAAGACATCCAATCCCAGTGAAGGAAGCGATACATCGTGTATTGCAACAAGATATTTATACAGAGCAGACGCGTGTGAGTTTATATGAGAGTGAAGGTTATATTTTGGCTGAGGATATTGTTGCAACACATGATATTCCACGTTTTGATAAGTCACCCTATGATGGTTTCGCTATTCGCAGTGAAGATTCACAAGGTGCGAGTACTAATAATCGTATTGCGTTCGAAGTCATTGATCATATCGGTGCGGGAAGCGTATCGAAAAAAACAATACAGCCAGGACAAGCGGTGCGTATTATGACAGGTGCGCAGTTGCCAGAGGGAGCCGATGCAGTAGTTATGTTGGAACAAACGGTTGAAACGGCAAAAGGGTTCACATTGCGCAAAGCATTTGAAAGATTAGAAAATGTGTCAGTGAAAGGTGAAGAGACAGCAACCGGAGACGTTGTACTACATAGAGGACAACGCATTAATGCAGGTGCTGTTGCAGTGCTGGCGACGTTTGGTTATGCTGAAGTTCCTGTTTATCGTAAGCCTACTGTTGCAATTATTGCGACAGGCAGTGAGTTGTTAGATGTAGAAGACGATTTAGAGCCGGGCAAAATACGTAACTCTAATGGGCCAATGATTGCTGCTTTACTACAAAAAGAAGGCATAGATGTGGTACGCTACAACATACAAATGGATGATTATGATAGTAGTTTGTCAGTGATTTCTTCAGCGCTCGAACAACATGATATGGTCATTACAACAGGTGGCGTATCAGTTGGGGACTTCGATTATTTACCAGACATCTATCAAGCGCTAGAAGCGGAGGTATTATTCAACAAAATTGCAATGCGTCCCGGAAGTGTGACAACGGTTGCTGTGGCACAAGGGAAATACCTGTTCGGATTATCTGGGAACCCATCCGCATGCTATTCAGGCTATGAATTACTTACTAAACCAGCTATTTATCATATGATGGGAGCGTTGTGTTGCTATCCGGCAATCGTACGTGCGACATTGATGACAGATTTCAAAAAAGCGAACCCATTTACACGGTTTGTACGTGCCAATGTAACACTGACAGGACGAGAGGCAACTGTACGCCCTTCAGGATTTAACAAATCAGGCGCAGTGGTTGCTATTGCACATAGCAATGGCATAATGATGTTACCTGGAGGCACAAGAGGCTATCATGCGGGACATCAAGTGGATGTATTGTTAACATCAGTTGAAATGTATCAACAGGAGTTATATATATGATTTTGCAGATTGTTGGGTATAAAAATAGCGGTAAAACAACTTTGATGACACATGCAGTGAAAAGTTTAAAAGCAGCAGGGCATTCAGTTGTAACGGTGAAGCATCATGGGCATATTGGCGAAGAAATTGTATTGCCAGAGCGTCAAGTCGACCATATGCGCCATTTTGAGGCTGGAGCTGACCAAAGCATTGTGCAAGGACATGATTATGTTGAAAGTATTGAGCGCAACCGCTACTCAACATTAGAGGACTTGTTGGCAGAATGTGTGACGATTGCGCATAGTGTGATTTTAGTGGAAGGTTATAAAGAAGCATTATATCCCAAGGTCATTGTTTATCGAGATGAAGCTGAGTTGCTCGCATTACAACAGCTATACAATGTACAATATGCGATACAACGAACGATAGATGGATTCGATTATAAACAATTCGACGCATGGCTTACACAGTGGATTAAAGAAAGCTAGGAGAGATAAGATGAAGCAATATGAAGTAACAACGGCGCCAATTGAACCAGAACAATATCGCCAGTGGACATTGAATGAGAAGCAAGGTGCAGTGGTTGTATTTACCGGTCACGTTCGAGAGTGGACGAAAGGGATTCGTACGGAATATCTCGAATATGAGGCGTATGTACCAATGGCTGAGAAAAAACTTGCGCAGATTGGCGAGGAAATCAGCGCACGTTGGCCGGGAACGATTACGGCGATGGTTCATCGTATTGGTGCATTGGCGATATCAGATATTGCGGTATGCATCAGTGTCTCTTCACCGCACCGCAAAGATGCTTATGCAGCGAATGAGTATGCGATAGAGCGGATTAAAGAAATCGTCCCAATATGGAAAAAAGAAATATGGGAAGATGGTGCAGAATGGCAGGGGCATCAACGTGGTTATCATGAAAATGCTATCGTGAGAGGAGAGTCGTCGTGAAAATACTATATTTTGCCGAAATAAAAGAAAAACTGAATCGCGCAGAAGATACATTGCATTTTGATTATGAGATAACAGTTGCCGAATTAAAAAAACATTTGTATGGGACGTATCCAGTGATTCAAGGCAAGTCTTTTCAAGTAGCTGTTAACGAAGAGTTTGTTCATGAAGATGCAATTGTAAAGCCGAATGATGTAGTAGCACTCATTCCACCAGTCAGTGGAGGTTAATGATAGAGATGAAAGCAATTATACTAGCAGGTGGGCAGTCAAGGCGCTTTGGCGCACCAAAAGCATTAGCATCCATTCAAGGAGAATTGTTCTACCAGCGCTTAATTCAAACCTTGGAAGCAACTAATATGTTCAGTGAGATTATTATAAGTAGCAATCAACAGTTGGCAAATCATTTCACAGGGCAACGTGTTATCGTTGATTGCGAGATACATCGTGACAAAGGACCGTTGGCAGGCATTTACAGTGTCATGCAGCAAGATGAGGCAGAACTTTACTTTGTCATCTCAGTCGACACACCATTGGTCAATCAAAAAGCAATTAGTCGATTGTATCAATTTATGGTAGCCAACTTGATAGAGTCACAACTTGATATTGCAGGTTTCGCATCAGAAGGTTATCCGATACCAACGATTGCGTTCTATCATCGGAATGTTATGCCAACGATTGCTTCTGTTTTAGCATCAGATGATTTTAGTATGAAACGTGTTTATGAGCAAGTGTCGGCACAATGGTTAGATGTAGAGAAGCTTGATATGCCCCATCAGTGGTATTGCAATATTAATTATCCAGATGATTTAGAACGCTTAGAACAAGGGCTTGTAGAATAAAAGAGCGAAGGAGGGCGCAAGATGACAACACAAATATTAGATAAACTGGGACGACCGATACGTGATCTGCGCATTTCCGTTACAGACCGTTGTAACTTTCGCTGTGATTACTGCATGCCAAAAGAAATCTTTGGGGATGATTATGTATTCTTGCCTAAAAATGAATTGTTAACTTTTGAAGAAATAGTACGAGTGACGCGTATTTATGCACAGCTTGGGGTTAAAAAAGTGCGTATTACAGGCGGGGAACCCTTGTTGCGCCGTGATTTAGATCAGTTAATTAGGCAGATTAATAACATTGAAGGCATTGAGGATATTGGGCTGACAACGAATGGTCTGTTGCTTAAAAAGCATGGACAAAAATTATATGATGCTGGTTTACGTCGCATTAATGTCAGTCTAGACGCAATAGACGATCACTTATTCCAGTCCATCAATAATCGCAATATTAAAGCATCGACCATTCTAGAACAGATTGACTATGCTGTGGAAATTGGTTTGGAAGTAAAAGTTAATGTTGTTATCCAAAAAGGGATAAATGATGATCAAATCGTCCCAATGCTGTCATATTTCAGAAATCAAGACGTTACGATAAGGTTTATTGAGTTTATGGACGTAGGCAATGATAATGGTTGGGACTTCAGCAAGGTTGTGACTAAAGATGAGATGTTAACGATGATTCAACAAGCGTTTGATATTGAGCCGGTTCCACCACGCTATTATGGTGAAGTGGCGAAATATTATCGCCATGTAGGCGCCAAAGCACAATTTGGCTTGATTACAAGTGTATCTGAATCGTTTTGTTCTACATGTACAAGAGCACGTTTATCATCTGATGGTAAACTCTACGGTTGTTTATTCAGCACAGCAGAAGGATTTGATGTGAGAGTTTTGTTGAGAAGAGAGCCTTCAGATGCAAAGGTCAAAGACGAACTAGCGAAATTGTGGCATATTCGAGACGACCGATACTCAGATGAGCGCACAGAACAGACTGTTAAAAATCGACGTAAGAAGAAAATCAACATGAATTATATAGGTGGTTAACGCAAAAGTGCGTCTTGTAGGAATGAACCTTACAATACGCACTTTCTTAACGGTTTACGATTCAAGTTGTTGTACTTGGGCAATCATTCGACGATAGAGTTGATCTAGCAAGTGCATGGTTTGTTCAACTTCTGCTGATGTCATCGGTAGTGTCGCTGCAATTTCTATTTGTTTGTTTTGAATATCTGTTATTAGTTCATGGTAAACTGCTTCTCCTTCAATGGACAAGGTGAGCAGTTTTTCTCTTTTATCTTGACCAGGTTGAATAGAAAGCAATCCGCGTTCGTCTAGTACTTTGAGAATTTTACGTGCTGTTGGTTTTTCAATAGAACGTCTTTTAGAAACTTGAACAAGTGTTGTTTCTGGATGTTGGTGGATATCTTTAAGAATTAACCACTGTGCTGGATGAAGTTGATATGCATCCAAAAGTGGTTGTATTAATTTGACATATGGTCGGTATAGTTTGGTTACATGATCAAATAGATGCATCAGTTGCATACAAGACGCTCCTTTCTAAAGCATAGATAAAGACATTATAACATTTTGATATATGATACGTGCATATAGAACTCATTCGAGCGTTAATGGCCAATTTTTGGTAAAATATATACAACGAATCGTAGTCGGGAGTGGTAACATGGTAGATATCGAATTTGATCATATGATACATTATATAGATGGTTTACAACATTTTGAGTTTCCCGGGAAATATTTGGAGATTCAAAAAGGTGGGCGTCATGAAAATCTAGGAACATTTAATCGTCTCGTCCAGATTGATTTGAGCTATATTGAGTTATTAGATGTTTTTAATCAAGGCAAGATGAAGCAACAATCCAAAACACAAGAAGGTAAATATTCATTTGCGACTTCTATTATTAACCATGGCTACAAGCAAGGCTTCAAAAAAGTATGTTTTAGAACGCATAATATTCAGAAGTTAAAAGAACAATTTTTGGCGCGTGGTCTAGAAGTTGTAGGTCCTGTGCACATGACACGTGAGAATAAAAAGGGACATGAAATTCATTGGCAATTGCTTTACGTTAACAATCATCATTTCGATGTGATGATGCCATTTTTCATTCAATGGGATAAGTCAGATGAAGCGAGAGAGGCAGATTTGAAAGATGCCTTTCAAAGTCAACTATCTATTGATATGATTGAATTTCATTCGCATCAGCGTCAAACAATGGTTGAAAATTGGCAACAGTGGTTTGATATGGAAATCGTTGAAACAGCGGATAAGTATACGATTCTTGAAAGTCCTGCGAAGAAAGTGAAGTTTAAAATTGTAGAGGGTAAAGATGATATGATTGAGGGCGTGCATTTTATAGATACGACAATTCATGCGCCATTGCTCATTAGAACACGTGGTGCAAGTTATCATTTCAAACCTGCACAATCATAATTATATATGAGCAGATAATATATTGAACAACAACGACATCAAGTTGTAAGCTGAGGTATATAGAATTAAGTAAGGCTTAGGTAAGATATGTCTATGCCACTGGTGCCTTGGTTTCATCTAGATACTAAAAGAATGAAAATTTAAAGGAGCTTTATATCATGAAATTGATGAACATAACTGATCAAGCGCATGATGCGTTTGTAAAGTCACACCCTAATGGTGACCTTTTGCAGTTAACACAATGGGGTGAAACAAAAAAACTCACAGGTTGGTATACTAAACGAATCGCAGTGGGAGAAAATAATGAGATTCATGGTGTTGCACAATTATTATTCAAGAAAATTCCACACACACCTTTTACGTTGTGCTATGCTTCAAGAGGTTTTGTTGTCGATTATGCAGATCAACGTGCAGTTAAGACACTGCTAGTCGAGGCAATCCATATTGCTAAACAAGAAAAAGCCTACACAATTAAAATAGACCCAGATGTTGAAGTGGAACAAGGGATGACAGTCGTTCAAGACTTAAAAGGGCTAGGTTTTCGACACAAAGGATTCAAAGATGGATTGTCTAAAGATTATATTCAACCGCGTATGACAATGATTACACCTATTGACAAATCTGATGAAGAACTGATTAAAAGCTTTTCAACGAATAACCGTACAAAAGTTCGTGCAGCGATGAAGAGAGGGACAGTAGTAGAACGTGCTGGTCGTGAACAATTGGGTATCTTTGCTGATTTGATGAAAGAAACAGGTGAACGTGATGGTTTCTTAACGCGTGATATTTCTTATTTTGAGACAATATATGATGCACTTCATCCTGATGGTGATGCAGAGCTGTTTTTAGTGAAGTTAAACCCAGTGCATGTACTAGAAGTGTTGCGTGCGGAAAAGGAACAGTTAAAATCAGAAGAAGCAGCATTATTGAACAAAAATCAAGAAAACAAAAAAGTGCGCAATAAGCTGAAAGATGTACAATTGCAATTGCCTAAAAAACAAGAGGCGATTACAGAAATGGAAGCATTAGCTCAAAAGCATCCAGAAGGTGTATATTTATCCGGTGCGCTGCTTATGTTTTGTGGTAAAAAAGCATATTATTTGTACGGTGCGTCTTCAAACCATTACCGTAAGTTTTTACCAAACCATCATATGCAATTTGAAATGATGAAATATGCACGTGGAAAAGGTGCGACAACTTTTGACTTTGGTGGGACAGACAATGCACCTGATGAAGATTCTGAGCACTATGGATTATGGCAATTCAAACGCATGTGGGGAACATATTTAAGTGAGAAAATAGGAGAATTTGATTATGTCTTAAATCCAATCCTTTATCGTGCGATTGAGCAGTTTAAGCCGCAATTAACAAAATTCAAAATCAAAGTGGTTCGTAAAATTAAAGCGCATAAAAAGTAATTGATAATAGTATGTCCAGCTATGTTGAATCTGAAAAGAAACAATAATGAGCTGGACATTTTTATAGCGTGATACATGATGAACCGTTACAATAGTGTAGGTTACAATAAAATAGACATTGATATATACACTACATATGGGAGGGGTAATAAAGAGTGGTAAAAAAGCTGATTGATTTTTCATTATCCAACAAATTTGCCATTATGTTGATGGTATTGCTAGTGATACTAGGTGGTGTATTTGCAAGCTTTAAGATGAAGTTAGAGCTTTTGCCAGACACGGAACCACCGATGTTGACGATTACAACGACCATGCCAGGGGCAACACCTGAAACAGTTATGAAAGAGGTAAGCAACCCAATCGATGAAGCAATTCGTGGCATGTCTGATGTCTCAAGTGTGAAGACCGAATCACTTGCTAATGCATCGTTGATAACCGTCAAGTTTAATGAACAAACAGACATGGATCGTGCTGAACAGGATATTGATAAGGTATTGAAGAAACTTGAATTTGCTGAAGGGGTTGAAAAGCCTGAGATTCAGCGAAATTCACTTTATGCGTTTCCAGTTGTAGCATATTCAATATTGCATGATAATAATGATATTAAACAAAGTACTAAAGATGTAGAAAACAATTTAATACCGAAATTACAAGAAATTGACGGTGTCCAACGTGCAACAGTTAACGGTCAAACAAGTCGTCGTGTAAAAGTTGAATTTGATGACAAAAAGTTAGGCGCTGCTGGGCTTAGTCAAAAACAGGTCATTGATTACATCGAAGCGGCAACAAAAGAAGTGCCACTTGGTTTGTTCCAATTTGGTGACACTGAAAAGTCTGTCGTGGTAGATGGTCAATTCTCCTCTGTAGATGCACTTAAAAATATGGAAATCCCGCTGTCGATTGCGCAACAACAAAGTGAAGGACAGCAAATGACTTTTGCGCAATCACAAGCAACTCAAACACCCAAGACACAACAATCTGTGGCGTTAAAAGATGTCGCCCAAGTTACGTTAGCAGATGAACGGGAGTCTATTTCACGCACTAACGGTAAAGATGCTGTTGATATCCAAGTGATTAAAGCACAGGATGCTAATACAGTAGCGGTTGCAAAAGAAGTCGATAAAACAATCAAACAGTTCGTAAGTGAGCGTAAACATCTAAAAGCGGTTCAAATTATGGACACAGCAAAACCTATTCAGGATTCATTAAACACGATGATTGAAAAAGCACTCATCGGTTCAATTGTAGCGGTGATTGTTATCATGCTCTTTTTGCGTAACTTCCGTATGACAGCCATCTCAATTGTATCTATTCCATTGTCTCTGCTCATTGCAATGACAGCACTTAAGTTAACTGATGTTTCATTAAATATCTTAACTTTAGGTGCACTTACTGTAGCGATAGGACGTGTGATTGATGATTCTATTGTTGTTATCGAAAATATATACCGTCGATTAACGCGATCAGATGAACGGCTATCAGGAGATAACTTAATTGTTTCAGCAACAAAAGAAGTTTTCATTCCAATCATGTCATCAACTATTGTAACAATTGTGGTATTCGCCCCCCTTGCTTTTGTGACAGGCATGGTAGGGCAGATGTTCCGTCCATTTGCATATGCCATTACATTTAGTTTACTGGCGTCATTGCTCGTATCTATTACAATTGTACCAGTTCTGGGTTCGGTCTTTTTTAAACACGGACTTTCAAAAAAGGCGACAGAGAAGACCGGCTTTGTTAGTCAGCACTATAAGCGTATCTTGAACTGGAGTTTAGATCATAAATGGATTGTCATGTTGCTTAGTACGGTCTTGTTAATTGGCAGTATCGGTTTAGGCATGATGAAAATAGGGACAAGTTTTATTTCTACAGGTGACAACAAATTTATGGCACTCACGTATTCTCCAAAAGCTGGAGAGACTGAAGAGAACGTTTTAAAGCATGCAGAAGCGGTTGAACGCTATTTGCAGAAAAATAAATATGTTGAAAATGTACAATACTCTGTCGGCGGTGCTTCTCCTGTCGATCCAACTGGCAGTACGAATAGTATGGCACTGATGGTACAATATGACACAGAAACACCAAACTTTGATAAAGAGCCACAACGCGTCCTAAACTATATTAAGACATTAAAACATCCAGGAGATTGGAAAAATCTTGATATGAGCACAGGCGCTACGTCTAATGAATTGAACGTTCAAGTTTCAGGCCCTTCACCAGAGCGTCTTGAAGATACAGTAGATAAAGTAACGAAAATGATGCAAGATGTGGATGGTTTAACAAATGTGAAATCGGATCTTGCCGAAACATATGAGCAATATCAGGTTAAAGTGGACACAGATAAAGCAGGAGAATATGGGGTGACTGCAGGCCAACTTGCACAGATGCTGAATGCCAACATTCCTGACATGACAGTGTCAAAAGTTAAAGATCAAGATCAAACATACGATGTAATTGTGAAACAGAAAAAAGAGACAGAATGGACACAACAAAAGTTAGCACAAACACCTATTCCTACAGCAACAGGCAATGTAGTGACGCTCAGTGAAATCGCCACGTTAGAGAAGTCATCAACACCTAACAAGTTGATTAAAGAGGGTGGCGATTATACCACAACTGTAACAGGCAAAATATCTGGTGATGATGTAGGTGCTATATCTCAAGAAGTCATGAAAGGTCTTAACAAAATTGATAAACCTGCTGATATAAAAACGTCATTAGGTGGTACTAATGAAGATATCTCATCTGCCTTTACACAGTTGATGTATGCAATGTTAGCAGCGATTCTTATTGTATATCTCGTCCTTGTGTTGACATTCAAAGGCGGCTTAGCACCATTTACTATCTTATTCTCATTACCTTACACGGTGATTGGTGTTGTGTTCGCATTAATTCTTACAGGTGAGACATTATCTGTTCCGAGCATGATTGGAATGTTAATGTTGATTGGTATAGTTGTAACTAATGCCATCGTGTTGATTGACAGGGTGATTAACAATGAAGCAGCCGGTATGTCAATGAAAGAAGCTTTATTAGAAGCAGGCGGCACGCGTATTCGACCGATTCTAATGACAGCGATTGCTACAATAGGCGCCTTGATTCCGATGTTATTCGGTCAAGACAGTTCTGTACTCATCTCGAAAGGTCTCGCTGCAACAGTAATCGGTGGTCTATTATCTTCAACGTTACTGACATTGATTGTTGTACCAGTTATCTATGAAGTATTATTTACCATTAAAAACAGATTGACTAAAAAGTCTGAAAACATTGACGTACGTTAATTCGTTCTGTAAGATAAAAATATTATAAAATCTCGATACATGAGATAGAGAAGCTGAGGCATACATTGAAATGTCTCAGCTTCTATTCCATACGGGGGAGATAATATGGCTTATACAAATATTTTGAAGCAGATTCCAGATAGTTATTTCGGTAAAACAATGGGAAAAAAGGTTACACATGGTTCGCTACCGTTAATTAACTTGGCGGTAGGTATACCAGATGCTGATACACCACAGCGAATATTAGATGCATTAGCCGAAGCGATTGTTAAACCAGAAAATCAGAAATATCTAGCTTTTCAAGGGAAGGCACATTTTAAGCAAGCAATCGTTGACTTTTATCATCGCCATTTTGGTGTGACGCTCGATCCAGAGACGGAAGTATGTTTATTCTATGGCACAAAGAACGGTTTGGTTGCTTTACCAACATGTGTTATTGAGCCGGGAGATGAAGTATTATTACCGGATCCTGGCTATACAGATTACGAAGCAGGTGTTCATCTTGCGCATGGTATCCCCAAACGCCTCAAGCTATCACCAGCACAACACTATTTACCTGAGTGGGAAAAGGTTGATACATCACAGACAAAGTTAATCTACTTAACCTATCCGAACAATCCAACAGGTTCTGTAGCGACACCAGAATTTTTCCAGAATACTATTGATCGTTTTCATGGTACACAGATTAAGATTGTGCACGACTTTGCATATCAAGCATTTGGCTTTGATACGCCCAACCCAAGTATCCTGGCAGCTAAAGGGGCAAAAGATGTTGCGGTAGAGGTATTTTCTTTCTCTAAAGGTTATAATATGTCAGGTTATCGTGTTGGTTTTGCAGTGGGGAATCCCGAAATAATTGCGAACTTACAAAAATATCATACCCACACCCAAGCTGGAATGTATGGTGCACTGCAAGATGCCTGTACGATAGCGCTAAATGAATGTGATGATGTATTGGTACAACAAAGAGAAGTATTTCGTAAGCGTCGAGATATGATTTCAGATGTATTGACTGAGCATCACATTCCACATGAACCGATAAGAGGGGGCATCTTTTTATGGTTACCAAGCCCACCGCATATGACGAGTGATGATTTTATTGCTTATTTATTACAAGAATTATCGATATTAGCCGCACCGGGTCATCCGTTTGGAGAAGAAGGTGAAGGTTATGTGCGTGTGTCGTTTGCAATTGATGATGAGCAGTTAGCTGAAGCACTCAACCGTTTGGCTACCCTTGAACCACTTTATCGAAAATAATATAACGCCTTTTATGGTACGTGTTATGTAACCATGAAAGGCGTTTGGTATGTCGATATGATTTTATAAGAGAATCAATGTTACTACTATATAGACAACTAAAATTAATAAAGTCATCATATTTAATATTTGCACACCTTTGTGATCATGTTTGAAATGTTTAAAGGCTGTGATTTCTACGTTACCAATTAACATCAACAACACGGCTAGTAACCACCATGTTTGAGATGGATAGTATAAGAGTGATGTTGCAACGACAATGATGAGTAAGACGGCCATTAGGAGGCGTAAAATCTTCGGTAATAAGAGATCCATCTTGAAAATACTGATATATGCTACGATGAGATACATCAGTGGTAACAGAATGAGATAAGCGAACATTAGGATACATCCTTTCTATGTGATGCGCTACTGTAGCTAGTTGCGCCAAACATAACAAATCTATATGGCAAGTGAAAGAAATGATATAGGTCATTCAATCAACGTGCATGTTAATCCGTAAAATTAAGTGAATAATGCGTGATGCTATTGGTTCTTAGCACATGGTGATGTACTGAGTTTTGCGCGCACTTCAGCTATTTGTTGCTCGATGACTTCCAGTTGCTTGATGAGTGGATCTACTTGTTGAGACGTTGACTCTCTTTTCTCTAAGTCACCTTGTAAACGGATATAATCTAATTTGAGCATTTCTAATTGCTGTGCATAGTCCATACAACACCCTCCTTGTTTCAATTGTATTAATTATAGCATGTTACCATTGCAATAATAAAACTTTTTACAGTACGATAAATAAGTACCGTTGATAATTAGGAGGAGACATATGACTGCTAAATTCGTAACCATATTATTATTGATTGCCATTGGTTATCTTTTTAAACGATTAGGATTTATTTCTGGAAAGGACAGCCGAGTCATCTCAATACTTGTACTTAACCTGACGTTGCCAGCGGTAGTTATCGTCAACTTGAACGATGTTGTTCTGACGCCATCGCTCTCCATTTTGCCGATGATGATGGTAGTCTACGGCGTGATTGCGAAAGTGCTGATTGTGTTGATGTTCCTTAAATATAACAATGAAGTGCGTGGTACGATGGCGATGATGATTGGTAGTATGAATATCGGCATTTTTGCTTATCCACTTGTACAACAAATATGGCCTGATAAAGGGCTTATTTATTTTGGAATGGCTGATATTGGTGGGGCAATCGTTATGTTTGGTATGACGTATTTTGCAGGTACGTATTTTCAAAATATCAGTGGAGGTTTAGAGCCTAAAAGAATGTTGCTAAACTTGTTAAAGTCAGTGCCTTTAATGACCTATGTCATCATGCTTTGTCTCAATCTCCTACACATTCATTTACCAAGTCCAGCGATAGACTTTTTTGATGTGATTGGCGCTGCAAATTTACCACTCTCTATGTTGTTGTTAGGCGTACTAATGGACTTTAAGTTAGATCGTCACTTCTTACCACTTACGTTAAAATATCTCGGTGTACATTATGGCTTTGGCTTTATATTCGGAACATTGGTTTATCTGTTTCTACCAGTCGATGATGAAATGATAAAAATAACACTCCAATTGATATGGCTAATGCCAATTGGAGTCGCAGCATTATCCTACGCAGTGGAATTTCGTTATCGTACATTACCTGTGATTGCCATGGCGAGTAATATTACGATTGTTATCAGTATTGTTATATTATATTTATACCAAGCTTTTTTCGTTGGAGGTTAGGACGTTTTCTGTTTCTAAAAAGATTTCATTGACACATGTTAGCGAGACTATCTAGAAGTGTGTATTCTTACTCAAATGCATTTGTATATCAGTTAATATTGCTTGCGTGACTTTAAATAGTTTTTCTGCGTATGTTTTAGTACCGCTATGTCACCCTCATGTTACAATCAACATAAATATGAAAAAACGAATCGAAATAAATGAAGAAATGTTTATAAAAGCACATAAAGGAGTTAGACAATGAAAGCATTAATTTTAGCCGAAAAGCCATCGGTAGGTAGAGATATTGCGAAAGCTTTGCATATCAATACAGCTAAGAATGGTTATTTTGAGAATAATAACTATATTGTGACGTGGGCGCTCGGTCATTTAGTGACGAATGCGACCCCTGAGCAATATGATAAAACGCTTCAACAATGGCGTATGGAAGACCTACCTATATTGCCGAAATACATGAAAACAGTCGTTATTAATAAGACGAGAAAACAATTTAATACCGTTCAACATTTGATGAAACGTGATGATGTAAAGCAAATTATTATTGCAACAGATGCTGGGCGTGAGGGAGAGCTTGTTGCGCGTTTGATTATTGATAAAGCACGTGTTCAAAAACAAATTAAGCGTTTGTGGATTAGCTCTGTTACGACTAAAGCCATACGCGATGGTTTCAAACACCTCAAGGATGGTAAACAATATGATAACTTGTATCAAGCGGCGTTAGCGAGAAGTGAAGCGGATTGGATTGTCGGTATCAATGCGACTCGTGCGCTCACAACAAAATATGATGCGCAACTATCTCTCGGGCGTGTGCAAACACCAACGATTCAACTCATCCATCTTCGTCAACAAGAGATTAAATCCTTCAAGCCACAAGACTATTTCACACTGTCTCTTACTTTGAAAGGGGTTAAGTTCGATTATCAGACTAATCAACGCATTATGAATCGCAGCCAACTAGATACACTTGTGGCACGTCTCAAAGACCAACAAGCGACTATTACATCTGTAGAAAGTAAGCAGAAAAAAACATACCCTAGCACGCTGTTCAACTTAACAGATTTACAACAAGCTGCTTATCAGCGATACCATCTTGGTGCAAAGCAGACGTTGAATACGCTACAACAACTTTATGAACGTCATAAGCTTGTGACTTATCCAAGAACGGATTCTAATTATTTAACGACTGATATGGTTGATACTTTGAAAGAACGATTACAAGCGACGATGGGTACAGACTATCGTGACGTAGCGAAGACGTTAGTCCAACAGAAGTTTGGCGTGAAGGCGAAGTATATTAACAATCAAAAGGTATCGGATCATCATGCGATTATTCCCACGGAGGTTCGCCCTAACATGTCTGATTTAACCCCTACTGAGCAGAAAGTTTATTTACTCATTGTGCAGCGCTTTTTGGAAGTGTTATCACCACCGTACCGTTATATTGAGCAAAAAGTTGTTGCGCAGGTGGGAGATGCAACATTTGTGAATCAGATGCAGCAGCCTGTAGACTTAGGTTTCAAGCGTGTTCAAACGACGGTAATGAATCATGAACAAGCACCGACATTTGAGAAAGGGGAACGTCTAAAGATACAGGCACCAGAGATTCAAACACATCAAACGACACCACCACCGTACTTTAATGAAGGAACTTTATTGAAAGCGATGGAACGACCAGACAAGTTTTTTGAGCTGCGTGACCAAAAGTCAGCCCAGACATTGAAAGCGACGGGAGGGATTGGGACAGTTGCGACTCGAGCAGACATCATTGATAAACTTTACACGATGAATGCAATAGAGAATCAAGGTGGTAACATTAAAGTGACATCTAAGGGGCGACAGATATTGGAGCTGGCTCCAGAAACATTAACTTCTCCGTTGCTGACGGCAGAGTGGGAGGATAAGCTGTTGCGCATTGAAAAGGGGCAACTGCAACGCAAGCAATTTATCGGTGAAATGAAGGAGTTCACACGAAAGATTATTCAGGAGATTAAAAGCAGTGAACAGAAATATAAACATGACAATTTAACTTCTGCAGAATGTCCGACATGTGGCAAGTTCATGTTAAGAGTTAAAACTAAGAATGGTTCAATGCTTGTTTGCCAAGATCCGAGTTGTAAGACGAAGAAAGATGTTAAGACGCAAACTAAAGCGCGTTGCCCACAATGTAAAAAGCGTTTGACAAAGTTTGGCACAGGAAAGAGAGCAACTTACCGTTGTAGCTGTGGATATACAGAGACACAAGAACAAATGGATAAGCGTTTCAAAAACAAAGGAAAAGATAAAGTTTCTAAGCGAGAAATGAAAAAATATATGAAAGATGAGCAATTGGAAAATAATCCATTCAAAGAAGCATTGAAAGGCTTAAAAGGATAAGTGTCTGAAAATCGAACAAAATCTATAAAAAAAGATATAAAGTTCGTATTTGTTATTGAAATTCTGTAGTGCCCGTATTAGAATAAATGAGTATTTTAAATAAAGGAGTCAATTACAGTGAGACGATACTTTCGCTTTGACGAGCACCAAACTAATTATAAACGAGAAATTCTCGGCGGTCTTACAACGTTTTTATCGATGGCATATATATTAGCTGTCAATCCACAAGTTTTAAGTTTAGCTGGTGTGGATGGTATACCAGCAGATCAAAAAATGGATCAAGGAGCTATTTTTGTAGCAACTGCACTGGCAGCCTTTGTAGGTTGTTTGTTCATGGGGCTGATTGCTCGTTATCCTATCGCACTTGCACCTGGTATGGGACTCAATGCATTTTTTGCTTTTACGGTTGTTTTAACAATGGGGATTCCGTGGCAAGTTGGTTTAACAGGTGTATTTTTCTCAGGACTCTTCTTTGCTATTTTAACGGCTACAGGTCTGAGAGAAATCATTATTAATGCAATTCCTTTTGAAATGAAGATGGCTGTTTCATCAGGTATTGGTTTATTTATTACTTTTGTCGGATTGCAAAGTTCAGGTATTATTGTGAACAATGATGCAACCCTCGTTACTTTAGGTAAGATTACCGACCCGTCAGTATTACTTGCAGTGTTCGGTATTGTTATTACAGTTATTTTGTATACGAAAAGAGTATCTGGCGCAATCTTTTTAGGAATGGTGATAACTGCTATCGTAGGGTTACTGACACATCAAATTGCACCGCCAACAGGTGTAATTGGCAAAATTCCTAGTATTGCTCCAACATTTGGCGCAGCATTCGAATCATTTCAAGATCCAGCACAGTTATTCACGATTCAATTCCTGATTGTTATTTTAACATTTTTATTTATCGACTTTTTTGATACAGCCGGTACAATTGTTGCCGTGGCTTCACAAGCAGGTTTCATGAAAGACAATAAGTTACCACGTGCAGGGCGTGCCTTATTTGCAGATTCACTTGCAACTATGACTGGAGCTATTTTCGGAACAACTACAACAACATCATATATTGAGTCAACATCCGGTGTAGCTGTTGGTGCACGCACAGGGCTTGCGAGTATTGTCACAGGTATTTGCTTCTTATTAGCATTGTTTTTCAGTCCATTAATGGCTGTAGTGACATCTGCTGTTACAACACCAGCACTTGTAGTCGTTGGGGTTTTAATGGCGTCTAACTTAGCGGAAATCAGCTGGAAAAAATTTGAAGTTGCAGTACCAGCCTTTGTTACAATTATTATGATGCCATTGTCATACTCTATTGCGACAGGTATAGCATGTGGATTTATTTTCTATCCAATCACAATGTTATTAACTAAACGTCATAAAGAAGTGCATCCGATTATGTACGTTTTAATGGTTATCTTCATCTTATATTTTGTTTTTGTTCATGGTTAAAAGCTAAAATAAAAGAGCCAAAAAAATTCGAAAGTGAATTTTTTTGGCTCTTTTTAAATATGCGTATAAGCTTTAGCGCAGTTTATGTTTTCTATTTTCATAATCATCATAAATGACACGAGCATGTGCGTTTGCAATATAAACAGGTGTAGCATATAGAATGAATAACATGAAAATCAGTAACGCAAGCATTAGCCAGTGCAACAACATACCTATCACGGGTATAATCGCAATACAATTAACAATGGCACCAATCAATGGGATTAGAACCATTGGGCGAATGGCGCTCTGTTTATCGAAAATAAGAATGAGCACCATAATAACATAGATAGCTATATTAAATGCTAATGGTTGCCAACCTAGCGCTATGACATACCAACCCCCTAAAAAAGGAAAGCCGGCAATGAACTCTGATATCAATGCAATTAAAGTTAGTGTGATTAATGAATTTTTTATTTTTTTGGTCATATATGCACCTCTTATTATAGGAAGAATAAACTCATGGCTTTTTTCTATTATAATCAATTTGATAAGAAAGAACAAAAGGAAGCAGTAAGATTAAAAAAATGATATAAATGGTTGAACTCATTGCTTATATACAGTAAAATGACATGGTATGTAATTAGACATAAAAATTTGCAAGAACGGGTTGCCAAATCGCACTTTTTCTTGTAAAATGTCTAATGTTGGACTTTTTAATGCGATGAAGCGAAAGGTTACTGACACACCCGGCCGCTTTGCCATGGCATTGTGCCAGATAGTTTTCGTGGAGAAGTCTATCACTTTTATGAAGACGAATTAAGGAGGGTAAATAATGGCAAAACAAAAAATCAGAATCAGATTAAAAGCTTATGACCACCGTGTCATCGATCAATCAGCAGAAAAGATTGTTGAAACTGCTAAACGTTCTGGAGCGGATGTATCAGGTCCAATTCCATTACCAACTGAGAAATCAGTATACACAATCATTCGTGCGGTACATAAGTACAAAGATTCACGTGAACAATTCGAACAACGTACACACAAACGTTTAATCGACATTGTTAACCCTACACCAAAAACAGTTGACGCTTTAATGGGCTTAAACTTACCATCAGGTGTAGACATCGAAATCAAATTATAATTAAAATTTAGGAGGTGGACTTTCGATGACCAAAGGAATCTTAGGAAGAAAAATTGGTATGACTCAAGTATTCGGTGAAAATGGAGACTTAATTCCTGTAACAGTAATCGAAGCGAAAGAAAATGTAGTATTACAAAAGAAAACTGAAGAAGTTGATGGCTACAATGCGGTCCAAATCGGTTTTGAAAACAAAGAAGCATATAAAAAAGGTAGCAAAACGAATAAATATGCAAACAAGCCAGCTGAAGGTCACGCTAAAAAAGCGGGCACAGCACCTAAGCGCTTCATTCGTGAATTCAGAAACATCAATGTTGACGAATACGAAGTAGGTCAAGAAGTCTCAGTAGATACATTCGAAGTAGGCGACGTAATTGACGTAACAGGAACTTCAAAAGGTAAAGGTTTCCAAGGTGCGATCAAGCGTCACAATCAATCACGTGGACCAATGTCACACGGTTCTCATTTCCACAGAGCACCTGGTTCAATTGGTATGGCGTCAGATGCATCACGTGTATTCAAAGGACAAAAATTACCAGGTCGTATGGGTGGTAATACAGTAACTGTTCAAAACTTAGAAGTTGTTCAAGTAGATACGGAAAACAGCGTAATTTTAGTAAAAGGTAATGTACCTGGTCCTAAAAAAGGTTTTGTACAAATCCAATCAGCAATCAAAGCTAATAAATAATTAGAAGTGAAAGGAGGAAATGCATAATGGCAAGTTATGATGTTTTAAAAGTTGACGGAACTAAAGCAGGTTCAGTTGAACTTAGCGATGCGGTATTCGCAATCGAACCAAACAATGCGGTTTTATTTGAAGCAATTCAATTACAACGTGCGTCATTACGCCAAGGAACACATGCGGTTAAGAACCGTTCTGCAGTTCGTGGTGGTGGACGTAAACCATGGAGACAAAAAGGTACAGGTCGTGCGCGTCAAGGTACTATCCGTGCTCCACAATGGCGTGGTGGTGGTGTTGTATTCGGACCAACACCAAGAAGCTATGCATACAAAATGCCTAAGAAAATGCGTCGTTTAGCATTAAAATCAGCACTTTCATTCAAAGTACAAGAAAATGAATTCAAAATTGTTGACAGCTTCAACTTAGAGGCGCCAAAAACAAAAGAATTCAAAACAACATTAGCTAACTTAGAATTACCTAAGAAAGTTTTAGTTGTAACACTTGAGGATGTTAATGTTGAATTATCAGCACGCAACATTCCAGGCGTTCAAATCACAACACCTGAAGGCTTAAATGTATTAGATTTAACACATGCTGACAGTGTTTTAATCACTGAAGAAGCAGCTAAAAAAGTTGAGGAGGTGCTCGCATAATGGAAGCAAGAGACATTTTAAAGCGCCCCGTAATCACTGAGAAATCATCTGAAGCAATGGCTGAAGATAAATACACTTTTGACGTTGATGTTCGTGCAAACAAAACACAAGTCAAAACAGCTGTAGAAGAAATTTTTGATGTAAAAGTTGCAAAAGTCAACATCATCAACTACAAACCTAAGAAAAAACGTATGGGCCGTTACCAAGGCTATACAAACAAACGCCGTAAAGCGATTGTTACATTAAAAGAAGGTCAAATCGACTTATTCAACTAAAATTTAATTACCATTAAGGAGGTAAACGACAATGGCGCTTAAACATTATAAGCCAATTACTAATGGTCGTCGTAATATGACTACATTAGATTTCTCTGAGATTACAGAGTCAAAACCTGAAAAGTCATTATTACAACCGCTACCGAAAAAAGCGGGTCGTAACAACCAAGGTAAATTGACAGTACGCCATCACGGTGGTGGACATAAACGTCAATACCGTGTGATTGATTTCAAACGTAATAAAGACGGAATCGCTGGTAAAGTAGATTCTATTCAATATGATCCAAACAGATCAGCAAACATTGCTTTAATCGTATATGCAGATGGTGAAAAACGTTACATCATCGCACCTAAAGGATTACAAGTAGGTCAAATTATTGAAAGTGGTTCAGAAGCTGACATCAAAGTTGGTAATGCACTTCAATTAAAAGACATCCCTGTAGGTACAGTAATTCATAATATCGAATTAAAACCTGGCCGTGGTGGTCAAATCGCACGTTCTGCTGGTGCAAGTGCGCAAGTATTAGGTAAAGAAGGTAAATATGTACTTGTAAGACTTCGTTCTGGTGAAGTACGTATGATTCTTTCAACTTGCCGTGCAACAGTTGGACAAGTTGGTAACCTCCAACACGAACTTGTTAACATCGGTAAAGCTGGTAAATCAAGATGGTTAGGTAAGAGACCAACAGTTCGTGGTTCTGTAATGAACCCTAACGATCACCCACATGGTGGTGGTGAAGGTCGTGCCCCTATCGGTCGCCCATCTCCAATGTCACCATGGGGTAAACCAACGCTTGGTAAGAAAACACGTCGTGGTAAGAAACGTTCAGACAAACTTATCGTACGTGGACGTAAGAAAAAATAAAAATAGCTTATTTGGGTGTGCGGCGTAATCGCTGCACGCACATAATAAGAAAGGAGGCGCCATTATGGCTCGTAGTATTAAAAAGGGACCTTTCGTCGATGAGCATTTAATGAAAAAAGTTGAAGCTCAAGGTGATAGCCAAAAGAAACAAGTAATTAAAACTTGGTCACGTCGTTCAACAATTTTCCCAAATTTTATCGGACACACATTCGCTGTCTACGATGGACGTAAACATGTACCTGTATATGTAACTGAAGATATGGTTGGTCACAAATTAGGTGAATTTGCTCCAACTCGTACTTTCAAAGGACATGCTGCAGACGATAAGAAAACAAGAAGATAAATCATTTCTAGTAAGTAGAGGAGGAAATACGAATGGAAGCAAAAGCGGTTGCTAGAACTATCAGAATCGCACCTCGTAAAGTTCGATTAGTATTAGACCTAATCCGAGGTAAAGACGTAAGAGAAGCAGTAGCTATTTTAAAATTAACAAATAAAGCTTCTTCTCCAGTAGTAGAAAAATTATTAATGTCCGCTTTAGCTAACGCTGAACACAACTATGGTATGAACACAGACGAATTAGTTGTTAAAGAAGCTTATGCTAACGAAGGACCAACATTAAAACGTTTCCGTCCACGTGCTCAAGGACGCGCAAGTGCTATTAACAAAAGAACAAGCCATATTACTATCGTAGTAAGTGATGGTAAAGAAGAAGCTCAAGAAGCTTAATCAAATCATTAAGGAGGGAACATTGTGGGTCAAAAAATTAATCCAATCGGACTTCGTGTTGGTGTAATTCGTGACTGGGAAGCTAAATGGTATGCTGAAAAAGACTTCGCATCACTTTTACACGAAGACTTAAAAATTCGTAAATTTATTGATAAAGCATTGAAAGACGCATCAGTATCTCACGTTGAGATTGAGCGTGCTGCTAACCGCATCAACATTGCAATTCACACTGGTAAACCAGGTATGGTAATTGGTAAAGGCGGTTCAGAAATCGAAAAACTTCGCAACAAATTAAACCAATTGACTGATAAAAAAGTTCACATCAACGTAGTTGAAATCAAGAAAGTTGATCTTGATGCACGCTTAGTTGCTGAAAACATTGCACGTCAATTAGAAAACCGTGCATCATTCCGTCGTGTTCAAAAACAAGCAATTAGCAGAGCAATGAAACTTGGTGCTAAAGGTATCAAAACTCAAGTTTCAGGTCGTTTAGGTGGCGCTGATATCGCGCGTGCTGAACAATATTCAGAAGGAACTGTACCACTTCATACGTTACGTGCTGACATTGATTATGCACATGCAGAAGCAGACACTACTTATGGTAAGTTAGGTGTTAAAGTATGGATCTATCGTGGTGAAGTTCTTCCTACTAAGAAAAATAGTGAAGGAGGAAAATAATTATGTTACTACCAAAGCGTGTAAAATATCGTCGTCAACATCGTCCTGATACAAAAGGTCGTTCAAAAGGCGGTAACTTTGTAACATTTGGTGAGTTTGGTCTTCAAGCAACTACAACTTCTTGGATTACATCTCGTCAAATCGAATCAGCTCGTATCGCTATGACACGTTACATGAAACGTGGCGGGAAAGTTTGGATTAAAATCTTCCCTCATACACCATATACACAAAAACCTTTAGAAGTACGTATGGGTGCTGGTAAAGGTGCGGTTGAAGGCTGGATCGCAGTTGTTAAACCAGGTAGAGTATTATTTGAAGTTGCAGGCGTATCTGAAGAAGTTGCGCGTGAAGCACTACGTTTAGCAAGCCACAAACTTCCAGTTAAAACGAAGTTTGTAAAACGTGAAGAATTGGGTGGTGAATTAAATGAAAGCTAAGGAAATTAGAGACTTAATCACTTCAGAAATCGAAGAACAAATCAAAGCTTCAAAAGAAGAGCTTTTTAACCTACGCTTTCAATTAGCTACAGGTCAATTAGAAGAGACAGCACGCATCAAAACAGTAAGAAAAACGATCGCGCGTCTAAAAACTGTTGCACGTGAAAGAGAATTAGAACAAGGTAAAGCAAACCAATAATAGTTGAAAGAGGAGGTTACTAAAGTGAGCGAAAGAAATGATCGTAAAGTTTACGTTGGTAAAGTTGTTTCAGATAAAATGGATAAAACAATCACTGTTTTAGTTGAAACTTACAAAACACACAAACTATATGGTAAACGTGTTAAATACTCAAAAAAATATAAAACACATGATGAAAACAATTCAGCTAAATTAGGAGATATTGTTAAAATTCAAGAAACGCGTCCTTTATCAGCAACAAAACGTTTCCGTTTAGTAGAAATTGTCGAAGAATCAGTAATCATTTAATGACTATTTAAAGATAAGGGAGGTATAATCATGATCCAACAAGAAACACGCTTAAAAGTAGCAGACAACTCTGGTGCTCGTGAAGTTCTTACAATCAAAGTATTAGGTGGATCTGGCCGTAAAACAGCTAACATCGGTGATGTCATCGTAGCAACTGTTAAAAATGCTACACCTGGTGGCGTTGTTAAGAAGGGTGATGTTGTTAAAGCTGTTGTAGTACGTACTAAATCTGGCGTACGTCGTAAAGACGGTTCATACATCAAATTTGACGAAAATGCATGTGTTGTAATCCGTGATGACAAAGGGCCACGTGGTACACGTATCTTTGGACCTGTTGCACGTGAATTACGTGATGGAAACTTTATGAAAATCGTTTCCCTTGCACCAGAAGTACTTTAATTAGTAATCATTTATAAACAAATTCAAGGAGGTGCCCACATGCATATTAAAAAAGGTGATAATGTTATCGTTATTGCAGGAAAAGATAAAGGTAAAACAGGGAAAGTTGTAGAAACTCAACCTAAAAAAGACCGTGTAGTTGTTGAAGGTGTGAACATGATTAAAAAGCACCAAAAACCAACACAATTCAATCCTGAAGGTGGAATCTTAGAAACAGAAGCTGCTATTCATGTTTCTAACGTACAAGTATTAGACCCTAAAACAAACGAACCTACTCGTGTAGGCTACAAATTTGTTGACGGTAAAAAAGTTCGTATCGCAAAAAAATCTGGCGAAGAAATTAAGTCTAATAATTAATAACAGGTGAAAGGAGGATCCACTTTGAATCGTTTGAAAGAAAAGTTTAACTCAGAAGTTACAGAGAACTTAGTTAAAAAATTCAATTACAGTTCAGTAATGCAAGTACCTAAAATTGACAAAATCGTTGTGAACATGGGTGTTGGTGACGCTGTTCAAAACTCAAAAGTATTGGACACAGCTGTTGAAGAATTAACAGCAATCACTGGTCAAAAACCATTAATCACAAAAGCTAAAAAATCAGTTGCGACATTCCGCTTACGTGAAGGTATGCCAATTGGTGCCAAAGTAACATTACGTGGTGAAAGAATGTATGAATTCTTAGATAAATTAATTTCTGTATCACTTCCACGTGTACGTGACTTCCGCGGTGTATCTAAAAATGCATTTGACGGTCGTGGTAACTACACATTAGGTGTTAAAGAACAATTAATTTTCCCTGAGATTGACTATGATAAAGTATCAAAAGTACGTGGAATGGATATCGTTATCGTAACAACTGCTAACACTGACGAGGAAGCTCGTGAATTGTTAACACAATTCGGTATGCCATTTCAAAAATAATCTCTGAAGGAGGCTAATTAAGTGGCTAAAAAATCAATGGTTGCAAAGCAACAACGTAAACAAAAGTTCCAAGTCCGTGAATATACACGCTGTGAACGCTGTGGTCGTCCGCACTCAGTATATCGTAAATTCAAACTTTGCCGTATTTGTTTCCGTGAATTAGCTTACAAAGGTCAAATTCCTGGCGTTCGTAAAGCTAGCTGGTAAAAATTTAACTCTTGAAAGGAGGCAACAAACTATGACATTGTCAGATCCAATTGCAGATATGCTAACTCGTGTAAGAAATGCAAACATGGTGCGCCATGAAAAATTAGAGTTACCTGCATCAAACATTAAAAAAGAAATTGCTGAAATCCTTAAAAGTGAAGGTTTCATCAAAAATGTAGAATATATCGAAGATGATAAACAAGGTGTTATCCGTATCTTCTTGAAATATGGTTCAAACAATGAGCGTGTTATTACAGGCTTAAAACGTATTTCTAAACCAGGTTTACGTGTTTATGCTAAAGCAAGCGAAATGCCTAAAGTATTAAATGGTCTTGGTATTGCATTAGTATCTACTTCTGAAGGTGTAATCACTGACAGAGAAGCTAGAAAACGTAACGTTGGTGGAGAAGTATTAGCATACATTTGGTAAGATTAAATAAATAAGGAGGTGCCATAACATGAGCCGTGTTGGTAAAAAAATTATTGAGATCCCTAGCGATGTAACTGTTACTATCGAAGGTAGTACAGTTTCTGTTAAAGGACCAAAAGGTGAATTATCACGTACTTTAAACCCAGAAATGACTTATAAACAAGAAGAAAACACACTTGAAGTTGTAAGACCATCAGATTCTAAAGAGCACAGAACTGTTCATGGTACAACTCGTGCGTTAATCAATAATATGGTACAAGGTGTATCTAAAGGATACGAAAAAACTTTAGAACTTATCGGTGTAGGTTACCGTGCACAAGTTCAAGGTTCTAAGCTTGTATTAAATGTTGGTTATTCTCATCCAGTTGAAATGGAAGCTGCTGAAGGTATTACTTTCTCAGTAGAAAAAAATACGACTGTCAAAGTTGAAGGTATCGATAAAGAATTAGTAGGTGCAACTGCATCAAAAATTCGTGACGTTCGTCCACCAGAACCTTACAAAGGTAAAGGTATCCGTTACCAAGGTGAATATGTTCGCCGTAAAGAAGGTAAAACTGGTAAATAATAAATAAACTCTATAGAAAGGAGTATTGACATGATCAGCAAAATTGATAAAAACAAAGTACGTTTAAAAAGACATGCACGTGTTCGTACGAAATTGTCAGGTACTAGCGAAAGACCACGTCTTAACGTATATCGTTCAAATAAACACATCTATGCACAAATCATTGATGACTCAAAAGGCATTACATTAGCGCAAGCATCAACTAAAGATAGTGGCGTAGACGCATCAGCGACAAAAGTTGAAATGGCAACTAAAGTTGGTGAAGCAATCGCTAAAAAGGCGAATGAAAAAGGCATCGAAGCAGTTGTATTTGATCGTGGAGGATACTTATTCCACGGACGTGTGAAAGCATTAGCAGATGCAGCTCGCGAAAATGGACTTCAATTTTAATTTAAAGGAGGGACAACTCAATGGCTCGTAGAGAAGAAGAAGTTAAAGAATTTGAAGAACGCGTTGTTACGATTAACCGTGTTGCGAAAGTTGTTAAAGGTGGACGTCGTTTCCGTTTCACAGCATTAGTAGTAGTAGGTGACAAAAATGGTCGCGTTGGTTTCGGTACTGGTAAAGCACAAGAGGTACCTGAAGCTATCAAAAAAGCAGTTGAAGCTGCGAAAAAAGAACTTATCACTGTTCATCGTGTTGACGGAACAACTCCTCACACAATTACTGGACGTTTCGGTTCAGGAAGTGTTTTAATGAAACCAGCAGCACCTGGTACTGGTGTTATTGCAGGTGGACCAGTTCGTGCCGTGCTTGAGCTTGCAGGTATCACTGATATCTTAAGTAAATCATTAGGTTCTAACACACCTATTAACATGGTTCGTGCGACTATCGACGGTTTACAAAACTTAAAAAATGCTGAAGAAGTTGCCCGTTTACGTGGTAAATCAGTAGAAGAATTATACAATTAAGGAGGGAAACAGATAAATGGCTAAAATTCAAATCACCCTCACTCGAAGCGTTATTGGTCGTCCAGAGACACAACGTAAAACTGTAGAAGCTTTAGGTCTTAAAAAAATGCATTCTTCAGTAGTTGTTGAAGACAATGATGCAATTCGTGGACAAATTAACAAAGTAAGTCACTTAGTAACAGTAGAAGAAAAATAATTAAGGAGGTGCCGAAATGAAATTACATGAATTAAAACCATCAGAAGGTTCACGTAAAGTACGTAACCGTGTCGGCCGTGGTGCGGGTACTGGTAACGGTAAAACAAGTGGTCGCGGTCAAAAAGGTCAAAAAGCACGTTCAGGTGGTAGTGTAAGACCAGGTTTCGAAGGTGGTCAATTACCATTATTCCGTCGTATACCAAAACGCGGTTTCACAAACATTAACCGTAAAGAATATGCGATTGTTAATTTAGATCAACTTAACAAATTTGAAGATGGTACTGAGGTAACACCTGAATTATTAATCGAAACAGGCGTTGTTAAAACCGAAAAATCTGGCATTAAAGTTTTAGGTAATGGTTCATTAGAAAAGAAATTAACTGTTAAAGCACATAAATTCTCAGCTGCAGCCAAAGAAGCAATTGAAGCGAAAGGCGGAGCACACGAGGTGATCTAATGTTTCATACGCTTGTTAACTTCTTCAAAACGAAAGAAGTAAGAAACAAGATACTTTTTACTCTTGCAATGTTAATAATTTTCAAAATAGGTACGTATATTCCAGCACCTGGTGTTGATCCAGCAGCTTTTGATAATCAACGAGGTTCTCAAGGCGTCACTGACTTGTTAAACACATTTGGTGGCGGTGCCTTGAAGAACTTTTCCATCTTTGCAATGGGAATTATGCCTTATATCACAGCTTCCATTGTTATGCAATTGCTTCAAATGGATATAGTACCTAAGTTTACTGAATGGGCAAAACAAGGCGAAACAGGACGTAAAAAACTGAGCACTTTTACACGGTATTTTACGATTATCCTTGCCTTCATTCAATCAATAGGTATGTCATTCCAGTTTAATACTTATCTGGATGGGGCATTAATTAAGAACCAAAATGTTTGGTCATATTTATTAATTGCAATTGTTTTAACTACAGGAACTGCATTTTTAATGTGGTTGGGTGAACAAATTACGCAATTTGGTGTTGGTAATGGTATTTCAATCATTATCTTTGCAGGTATTTTATCATCTTTACCATCAGCGTTGATTCAATTCTATCAACAAGAGTTTATTGGTCAAGATGATGTAACATTAGCTTGGTTGAAAGTCGCAGGACTCGTTATCGGTATGATACTTCTTACTGTAGGAGCCGTGTACGTTTTACAAGCGATTCGTAAAATACCGATTCAATATGCAAAGAAACAATCCAAGATGCAATTAGGTTCACAAGCAACGTATTTACCTTTAAAAGTAAACTCTGCAGGTGTTATTCCTGTCATTTTTGCAATGGCATTTTTCTTGCTTCCAAGAACTTTGACATTGTTCTTCCCTAAAGCAGATTGGGCGAAGGCGATTGGAACTTACGCAAACCCTTCTCATAATGTGGGAATGATTGTGTATGTTGTCTTGATCATTGCATTCACTTATTTTTATGCGTTTGTTCAAGTTAATCCAGAGAAGATGGCAGAAAACCTAAAGAAACAAGGTAGTTATGTACCGGGAATTAGACCGGGCATTAATACTAAAAAATATATTACTAAAGTCCTTTATCGATTGACGTTTGTAGGTTCAATCTTTTTAGCAGTTATTGCGATTTTGCCAATTATTGCGACGAAGTTTATGAACTTACCACAGTCCATTCAAGTAGGTGGTACAAGCTTGCTTATCGTTATCGGTGTTGCAATTGAGACGATGAAGAGTTTGGAAGCCCAAGTGAATGAAAAAGAATATAGAGGTTTTGGTAGACGATAATTTTTAGGAGGGCATATATGAACATTATCTTAATGGGATTACCTGGTGCTGGTAAAGGAACTCAAGCGAGTGAGATTGTAAAAAAATACCCAATCCCTCACATTTCAACAGGGGATATGTTCAGAAAAGCGATTAAAGAGCAAACTGAACTAGGTAAAGAAGCAAAATCTTACATGGATCGCGGAGAACTTGTACCGGATGAAGTTACAGTAGGAATTGTAAAAGAACGTATCTCAGAAGATGACGCAAAAAAAGGATTCTTGTTAGACGGATTTCCTCGAACAATTGATCAAGCTGAAGCGCTTAATTCAATTCTAAAAGAGTTAGGCAGAGAAATCGACGCTGTGGTTAATATCGAGGTTCCAGAAGAGGAATTGATGAATCGTCTTACAGGACGTCGCATTTGCGAAACTTGTGGGACAACATATCATCTTGTTTTCAATCCTCCAAAGGTTGAAGGTGTTTGTGATCTTGATGGTGGTAAGCTATATCAACGTGAAGATGATAACCCAGAAACAGTTGCTAATCGCTTGAATGTTAACATCAAGCAATCTAAACCAATTTTAGACTTCTACAGTCAAGAAGGGGTTTTGAAAAATATTGATGGTTCAAAAGAGATAAATGCTGTTTCAGAGGATGTAATTCAAATTTTAGAATCACTCAAATAGAGCGACTTGGATGTGGTTCGCTTTTCATAAAGTCGTTAATATTGAGTTTGTCTGTAATAAAATTTGTGACATTAATGATAATGATGATTTTGAAGTGAGATCCAGGCTACTATGATCGAGTTGATGTTCTATAATCCTTACAACTGAAAAGGAGGAGTTAATCAATGGCGAAACAAGATGTAATCGAACTTGAAGGTACAGTACTTGATACTTTACCTAATGCAATGTTTAAAGTAGAATTAGAAAATGGTCATGAGATTTTAGCGCACGTTAGTGGTAAAATTCGTATGAACTATATTCGCATTCTACCAGGCGATAAAGTAACAGTTGAAATGTCTCCGTACGATTTGACACGCGGCAGAATCACATATCGTTATAAATAATTGTCACTCCAACATTGAAGGAGGTATAAAAATGAAAGTCAGACCATCTGTGAAACCAATTTGCGAAAAATGCAAAGTCATTAAACGTAAAGGTAAAGTAATGGTAATTTGTGAAAATCCTAAGCACAAACAAAAACAAGGTTAATTAAAAGAGAGGTGTAAATATAATGGCACGTATTGCAGGAATTGATATCCCACGTGATAAGCGCGTAGTAATTTCATTAACTTATATCTACGGTATCGGTAAAGCAACAGCACAAAAAATTCTTTCAGAAGCGAACGTTTCAGAAGACACACGTGTAAAAGATTTAACTGATGATGAGTTAGGTCGTATTCGTGAAGTTGTTGATGGCTATAAAGTTGAAGGTGACTTACGCCGTGAAACTAACTTAAACATCAAACGCTTAATGGAAATCTCATCATACCGTGGTATTCGTCACCGTCGTGGCTTACCAGTAAATGGTCAAAAAACAAAAAACAATGCGCGTACGCGTAAAGGCCCAGTTAAAACTGTTGCTAACAAGAAAAAATAATAGGTAAAGGAGGCAAATACTACTATGGCACGTAAACAAGTATCACGTAAACGTAGAGTGAAAAAGAATATTGAAAACGGTGTTGCACATATCCGTTCTACATTCAACAATACAATTGTAACTATTACAGATGAGTTTGGTAATGCTTTATCATGGTCATCAGCAGGTGCGCTTGGTTTTAAAGGTTCTAAAAAATCTACACCATTCGCAGCACAAATGGCTTCAGAAACAGCTTCAAAAGCTGCTATGGAACATGGTTTGAAATCAGTTGAAGTAACTGTAAAAGGTCCTGGTCCAGGTCGTGAATCAGCGATCCGTGCGTTACAATCAGCAGGTTTAGAAGTAACAGCGATCAAAGACGTTACTCCAGTACCACATAATGGTTGCCGTCCGCCAAAACGTCGTCGCGTATAATTTTAAATTTTTTCTTTGTCACATGTAAATAAATTTATAGTTTATGCAAATCGACGTATTTAAGGAGGATATGTAAATGATTGAAATTGAAAAACCTAGAATTGAAACAATTGAAGTTAGTGATGATGCTAAGTTCGGTAAGTTCGTTGTTGAACCACTTGAACGTGGTTACGGTACTACACTAGGAAACTCCTTACGTCGTATCCTACTATCATCATTACCAGGTGCGGCTGTTAAATATATTGAAATCGAGGGTGTTTTACACGAATTCTCTGCGATTGACAATGTTGTAGAAGATGTTTCTACTATCGTTATGAATATCAAAAAGCTTGCGCTTAAGATTTATTCAGAAGAAGATAAAACACTAGAAATCGATGTTAAAGAAGAAGGCGAAGTTACTGCAAGAGATATTACACATGACAGTGATGTTGAAATCTTAAATCCAGACCTTAAAATTGCTACAGTATCTAAGGGTGGTCATTTTAAACTACGTTTAGTTGCAAACACAGGTCGCGGTTATGCTTTAGCGGATCAAAACAATTCAAGTGATATGCCAATCGGTGTAATTCCTGTTGATTCTCTATACTCACCAGTTGAACGTGTGAATTATACAGTTGAAAACACACGTGTTGGTCAAAGTTCAGACTTTGATAAGTTAACATTAGATGTTTGGACAGATGGTTCTATCACACCACAAGAATCTGTTTCTTTAGCTGCCAAAATTATGACTGAGCATTTGAATATCTTTGTTGGTTTAACTGACGAAGCGCAAAATGCAGAAATCATGATTGAAAAAGAAGAAGATCAAAAAGAAAAAGTATTAGAAATGTCTATTGAAGAATTAGACTTATCTGTACGTTCTTATAACTGTTTAAAACGTGCTGGTATCAATTCAGTACAAGAACTCGCTGACAAATCAGAGGCTGATATGATGAAAGTTCGTAACTTAGGTCGTAAGTCTCTTGAAGAAGTAAAACACAAATTAGAAGACTTAGGTTTAGGTCTTAGAAAAGAAGATTGATAAAGGAGGTTAACTCATGGGTTACAGAAAATTAGGTCGTACGTCAGATCAACGTAAAGCAATGTTACGCGATTTAGCAACTTCATTAATCGTAAGCGAACGTATCGAAACTACTGAAGCGCGTGCGAAAGAACTTCGCAGTGTTGTTGAAAAATTAATTACTTTAGGTAAAAAAGGTGACTTAGCTTCTCGTCGTAATGCAGCTAAAACATTACGTAATGTTGAAATCTTGAATGAAGATGAAACAACACAAACAGCGTTACAAAAGTTGTTTGGTGAGATTGCTGAGCGTTACCAAGACCGCCAAGGTGGTTACACACGTATCGTTAAAGTTGCACCTCGTAAAGGTGACGGTGCTTTAACAGTAATTATTGAATTAGTATAATTAATACACACTACTACATTTAAAGCAAATGAGTGCAACGATAATGTCTGCCACATACAGATATTGTCTAGCTCAGGAGCATCCCATCCAATTAAATATTGATGATAAAGCGTGATCTCAATAGGGTGGGGTGCGCGCTTTTTTATGCAAATACTTAGCATCATATGATAAGGCCTGCGATTGTGCAGGTCTTATTTGTTTTGACCGTTTTCAAAAGCGTTGTGCCGTTGTATGGTTTTATGTAAAATGAAGAGGTATTCTAAAACAGACATTGAAGCAATAGTTTGAACGTCAAAGAGAAACACTAAATATAATTTATCCTTATATGCAGTTTTTAATAGTTTGATTAAAAAAGGATAATGTGTTTAATCAATTAAGGGAGTCAAAGTTATGTCGAAGAAGCCATTGTTACAGTTTCAAAATGTATCATTCCAATATAATGAAAATAATGACTATGTGTTGAAAGATATTAATTTTACGTTAAATCAAGGTGAATGGGTTTCTATTGTAGGACATAATGGTTCTGGAAAGTCCACTTTGGCAAAATTAATTGCAGGGATTGAGCATGATTTTGAAGGTGATATTTTAATTGAACAATCATCAATCAAAAACACTGAGTTTACCGCTTTTCGTCATCATATAGGCATTGTTTTTCAGAATCCAGATAATCAATTTGTCGGGTCTACGGTTAAGTATGATGTGGCATTTGGTTTGGAGAATAAGTGTGTATCTTATGAAGAAATGCATGCCATTGTCCCAGATGTGTTAAAAGACGTTGACATGCATGATAAACAGAACCACGAACCTACTGCGTTATCAGGAGGACAGAAGCAGCGTGTGGCAATTGCAGGTGTATTAGCATTAAAGCCAAAGTTAATTATTTTAGATGAAGCGACATCGATGTTGGATCCTGAAGGGAAAAAAGAGATACTTTCGATGATTCAAAAGCTTAATCAAGTGCACGGTGTAACAGTACTGTCTATTACCCATGATTTATCAGAAGTTGTTTCATCCGATCGCGTGATTGTCTTGAATAAGGGAGCTGTAGCGCTATCTGGTACGGTAAATGATATTTTTACCCATGCCGAGACGTTGACGGCATATGGTCTAGATATGCCTTTTGAGATGCGTATAGCAAAGTTACTGGGCTTGCAAAAAGGATTTTTAACATATGATGAATTATTGGAGTGTTTATCATGATTAAATTTGAAGATGTGTCGTTTACTTATCAGCAGCATACCCCATATGAATATAAGGCATTGAATCTTATTACAACACAATTTGAGCAAGGCAAGTATTATGCGATTATTGGAAAAACAGGATCAGGGAAGTCTACACTCATTCAACATTTCAACGGCTTGCTGAAACCAAGTCGTGGTGAATTACAAGTATTAGATGTACAGATTACTCGCAAAACAAAAGATAAAGTATTACAAAAGATTAGAAAACGTATTGGCATGGTTTTTCAATTTCCAGAATCACAGCTATTTGAACAAACGGTTGAACATGAAATTTTGTTTGGACCGAAAAATTATGGTTTAGACCTTAATAAGGCACGTCAACGGGCAGTGATGTTGTTGGAGCAGCTTGGATTTGATGCAGAAAAGGTTATGCAGCAATCCCCGTTTTTGCTATCAGGAGGGCAGATGCGCAAAGTAGCGCTTGTTGCGATTCTTGCAATGGAGCCAGATGTATTAGTGTTAGATGAGCCTACTGCAGGACTTGATCCGAAGAGTAAGCGACAAGTGATGCAACTGTTTAAAGAAATACAGGACAAAGAAAAAAAGACGGTTATTCTAGTGACGCATGATATGAATGATGTTGCATTGTATGCTGATGAAGTTAAAGTGATGAAACAAGGGCGTGTTATCAGCAGTCAGACACCAGAGGAACTTTTCTCTGATAAGGAATACGTACAGCTGTTACATTTGGATTTACCCGATATTGTTCAGCTACAAAGAGACGTTGAAGCGCGTTTAGATATGCGTTTTGAGCGACTAGCTATGACAGAAGTTGAATTTGTGAAGATGTATGAAGTATGGAGGCAGCAACATGAAAGATAAGTTAATTATTGGACGCTATTTGCCAATTGATTCGATCATACATCGCTTAGATCCACGCAGCAAGTTCTTATTCGTATTTTTATTTATCATTGTTATTTTCTTTAGTCACGCTTGGCTAGCATATCTATGGCTTGGACTTGTTCTTTATACATTGTTGAAGTTAGGCCGTATTCCACTCTGGTTTTTACTAAAAGGGTTGTTGCCACTCTTTTTCTTTTTAAGTTTAACCTTTATGATGCATATGTTTTTGACGAAAGGCGGCACACGGCTGTTTGAGTGGGGAATTATCTCAATTGATACTTACGGTCTGCAAGAAGGAACTTTGATTGTGTTGCGCTTGTCATACATTATGATTATCTCAACTATTTTAACGTTAACAACAAGTCCTTTAGGTCTGACAGATGCCTTTGAGCGTCTATTTAAACCATTGCGCTATCTTAAAATTCCGGTATCCGAACTGAGCATGATGATGGCGATTGCATTGCGTTTTATTCCAACACTAATGGAAGAGTTGGATAAGATTATAAATGCACAAAAATCACGTGGTGCAGCATTGTCAAGCGGTTCCATAATGGCACGCATTCAAGCGTTTATTCCATTGTTTATCCCATTATTTATCTCAGCATTCCAACGTGCTGAGGAATTAGCGATTGCGATGGAAGTACGAGGTTATGATGCGAGTGCACAACGCACTAGTTATCGTCGTTTACAATGGCTGATGCGAGATACCTTTGCCTTGTTGTGCATCATTCCAATTGGTGCCATTGCATTTGTGATACGTTACATTATATAGAGAGGATTTGCTGAGATGCCACGAGTTTTAGTCAAGATTAGTTATCATGGGGGACAATTTTTAGGTTTTCAAATTCAAAATCAGGGGCGTACGGTTCAAGGATATTTTGAAAAGATATTGAAGCGTATGCATAAGCGATCTGTGCGTATACATCCATCAAGTCGTACAGATAGAGGGGTGCATGCGAAAGCGCAATATTTCCACTTTGATACAGATTTGAATATTGAGCCGACACAATGGCAGTATGCGATGAATAGATCTTTACCAGATGATATTTATGTACACGATGTACAATTTATTGATGAAGACTTTCATTGTCGTTATGACTGTGTGGGTAAGACATATCGCTATTCGGTGTATCAAGCGGAACATCGCAATCCTTTTTTATCACAATTGATGACGTTTGAATCAGCCTCTTTAGACATAAAGTTGATGAATGAGGCAGCACAACAATTTGTTGGAACGCACGATTTTACATCATTTTGTTCACAGAAAACGGAAGTTGAGAGTAAAGAACGGACAATTTATGAGAGTCGAGTAGTTTCAACAGCTGAAGGATTAGATTTTATTATTACAGGATCTGGTTTTTTGTATAATATGGTACGCGTTATTATGGCGTTTTTATTAGAAGTAGGAAAAGGAAAACGAATGGCGACTGATGTGCCAGAGATACTTGCAGCTCAAGATAGAAACCTCGTTCCTCATACTGCACCGGCAGAAGGATTATATTTAGAAAAAGTGTATTTGAGTCCGGAATCCTTACGAGAAGACTTTGGAGAAGAGATTAAAATTCATTATAAAAAGTCAGCGCAAAATTCGTAAAAGCATTGACATTTCAGCTTATAAATTATATCATAGTTAACGGTATTGTTTTATATCCACCCCACGATAAGCCCCGGAAACTTATTGTGTTGCAAGATATAGAAGCAGGAAGATCAATAGTTAACGGAATAAATAATCGTTTTAGGTTGTTTAATACAACTGATTGAAAATTAAACAGAAACATCTATTCATTAGGAGGACTCAATTATGCGTCAAACATTTATGGCTAACGAATCAAATATTGAACGCAAATGGTATGTTGTTGATGCTGAAGGACAGACTTTAGGTCGTTTATCTTCAGAAGTAGCATCTATCCTACGCGGTAAAAATAAAGTAACTTACACACCACACGTTGATACAGGTGATTATGTTATCATCATCAACGCTTCAAAAATCCAGTTCACTGGTAAAAAAGAAACTGACAAAATTTACTATCGTCACTCAAATCATCCAGGTGGTTTAAAATCAATCACTGCTGGTGAATTAAGAGCGACTAACCCAGAACGTTTATTAGAGAAATCTATCAAAGGTATGTTACCAAGTTCACGTTTAGGTGAAAAACAAGGTAAAAAATTATTTGTCTATGGTGGCGCTGAACATCCACACGCTGCACAACAACCAGAAAACTACGAGTTACGTGGTTAATTAGAAGGAGGAAATTACATTGGCACAAGTTGAATATAAAGGCACAGGCCGTCGTAAACACTCAGTAGCACGTGTACGTTTAGTACCAGGTGAAGGTAATATCACAGTTAACGGTAAAGACGTACGTGAATATTTACCATTTGAATCATTAATCTTAGACTTAAACCAACCATTTGATGTAACTGAAACTAAAGGTAACTATGACGTTTTAGTTAACGTTCACGGTGGTGGCTTCACTGGTCAAGCGCAAGCTATCCGTCACGGTATCGCACGTGCATTATTAGAAGCTGATCCTGAGTACAGAGGTTCATTAAAACGCGCTGGTCTCTTAACACGTGACCCACGTATGAAAGAACGTAAAAAACCAGGTCTTAAAGCTGCACGTCGTTCACCACAATTCTCAAAACGTTAATATATTGTTTATACAAGCACTTTCCAATATTATGTTGGAGGGTGCTTTTTTTGGTTGTTCAGCTTTTGTGGTGGAAAGACATTAATAAGCACCTCGTTTTATTGATCATAGAGTTCCAGCTAAGTTGAAATTGTTAGTGTACAGTCCATGGTGATTGTGCGCTTCACTCTAAGTAAGTTCGGCTAATTTTTGAAGTGATTTTAATGGGATATTAATCTGTTTGCAGGACATAGAATAATGAGACCTTATACGAATTATTTTAGTTCTGTTTTAATGAAGTAATTATATGAATGATAGATAGCGTACAAGTTTTTGTCATTGACAGTAGCGGATTTTCAGTCTAAACTATATTTAATCCGATTGAAAAACTAAGAATAGAGGGATATTCGTATGAAAAAAGGTTTATTTTTAATTATGGCACTAATAGTCACATTAGCTGCATGTGGCACTAATAGTGATTCTCAAAAAAGTAACAGTAGTAATGATAATAAGAAAATTGTTGTGGGAACTGAAGGGACATACGCACCGTTTACTTTCCACGATAAAAACGACAAGTTAACAGGTTACGATGTTGAAGTAACAAAAGCAGTTGCAAAAGAAATGGGCTATGATGTGGAATTCAAAGAAACACAATGGGACTCAATGTTTGCAGGTTTAGATGCAGGACGTTTTGATGTTATTGCGAACCAAGTAGGTATTAACGATGAACGTAAAGCAAAATATAAATTCTCAGACCCTTACACTTATTCGAACGGTGTATTAGTTGTTAATGAAAACAACAATGATATTAAATCATTCGATGACGTTAAAGGTAAAAAATTAGCACAAACTTTGACTTCAAACTACGGTAAGCTCGCACAATCTAAAGGTGCAGAAATTACAAAAGTAGATGGTTTTAACCAAGCAATGGATTTATTACAATCTAACCGTGTTGAAGGTACTTTCAACGATAACATCTCATATTTGGATTATAAAAAACAAAAACCTAATGCTAAGATTAAAGCAATTGAAGGCGATGCAGAACAAAGTCAATCGGCATTTGCATTTAGTAAGAAAACCGATGATAAAGTCGTTGAGGATTTTAACAAAGGCTTGAAAAAAATAAAAGATAATGGCGAATTAGAAAAAATAAGTAAGAAATGGTTTGGCGAAAATGTTTCAGAACCTAAATGATGAACAACTTCATGCGTTAAATGCTGCCAAACAAGCATTTTTACCTATGCTCGAAGGTTTGGTGAAATATTCGATACCAATCACATTAGTCACTTTTGTGATTGGTTTGATTTTGGCTTTGCTTACTGCTTTGATGCGTATTTCTAGCAGTAAAGTATTAAGAGGAATTGCACGTTTTTATGTATCAATCATTCGGGGCACACCGATGATTGTTCAGTTATTCATTATCTTTTACGGGATTCCTGAAATAGGTAGATTGGTAACAGGTAACGCAGACAATCAACTTACGTTATCACCAGTCGTTGCAGCGATTATTGGTTTGTCTTTTAACGTTGGCGCATATGCTTCTGAAATTCTAAGAGGCGGTATTATGTCGATTCCTAAAGGACAAACGGAAGCAGCGTATTCTATTGGTATGAATTATAAGCAGACGATTCAACGTATTATATTACCTCAAGCGATTAGAGTATCTATTCCTGCTTTAGGGAATACGTTTTTAAGCTTAATTAAGGATACGTCACTTTTAGGGTTTATATTAGTGGCAGAGATGTTTAGAAAAGCTCAGGAAGTCGCATCGACAACGTATGAATTTTTAACAATTTATTTACTCGTGGCGCTATTATATTGGATTGTATGTTTCATCATTTCTGTAGCGCAATCACATTATGAAGCTTATATTGAAAGAGGGTATCACTCATGATTGAACTTCAAAATATTAAAAAGTCTTTTAATGATAAAGAGGTTATCAAAGGGATTAATCTTTCGGTAGCACAAGGTGAAGTGATTACGCTCATCGGTCGATCTGGCTCGGGTAAAACAACTCTGCTTAGAATGATAAATGCATTGGAGATACCAACAGAAGGTGTTGTGTATGTAAACGGAGAAACCTATACAGCAGATGACAAAAAATCACAAATCAAAGTGAGAAAACAGTCGGGAATGGTTTTTCAAAATTATAACTTGTTTCCACATAAAAGTGCGATTGAAAATGTGATGGAAGGCTTGGTTACTGTTAAAAAAATTAACAAGCAACAGGCACATGAAGAAGCATTACAATTGCTTAGAAAAGTCGGTCTTGAAAGTGTGAAAGATCAAAGACCCCATGCTTTATCAGGCGGTCAGCAGCAACGTGTGGCTATTGCGCGTGCGTTAGCGATGAACCCGAAAGTGATGTTGTTTGATGAGCCAACATCAGCATTAGATCCAGAACTTGTGAATGATGTATTAGCGGTTATTAAAGACCTTGCTAATGAAGGGATGACAATGGTTATTGTGACACACGAGATGCGTTTTGCGCGAGAAGTATCGGATCGCATCGTCTTTATCCATGAAGGTTTGATTGGTGAAGAGGGGATACCTGAGACATTGTTCACGCAACCGAAGACAGAAGCATTGAAAAAATTCTTAAATGTGATAGAAGTATAGAATGATATAAAAGTATTGAGGAGTGGGACAGGCATCTCATTTTGCTAAAAAAGATGCCGTTGTTCTACTCCTGATTTTTATGCAACACGCTAACTTTGCATGACAGAGCGTTTCATAGCTATGTACGTATCATTGATTTCGAGACATTGGCTTATCGCTTGAGTCAGTTCAAAAGTGTATAAAAAATAAAGGCAGTCACAAAATGGAAATGAACGCCATATGTGACTGCTTTTTGTATTTATATTGGGAAATGTAATGTAATTGTTGTACCTTTGCCATATTCGCTATCAAGTGTGATGTGTCCGCCTATCTGATGGGCAAGTGTCTGTGCAATATACAGACCTAGACCAGATCCGCCGTGTTCAAGATTGCGTGAAACATCCACACGGAAGGTGCGTTCAAAAACACGTTTCAAATATTTCGATTCAATACCAGCGCCTTCATCGCTCACTGAAATCGCCAATTGCTGTGCATTTTCTTGTTTGATCTGTACGGTAATCGGTGTTCCTACTTCAGAGAACTTTAAAGCGTTGTCCAAGAAATTGGAAATAATGCGTTCAATCGCAATCTTATCTTGTACGAAGCGTGGAATGGATTCATCTACATCGACGTGTAAGATCCGCTGTTCATGTTCGAGTTGCTGCTGGTAGGGATCCAATATTGTAATCAATAGTTGGTCGACTTGTAGTGCTACTTTATCTTGAGCATGTGTTGTCACACTGACCATTGATGTTAAGTCATCAAACATATGACTTAACCTGTCTGCTTGATTGATCAGTACTTTATACGCATGCTGTTGTGCTTCATCACTATCAATAATGCCATCTCGTAATGCTTCAGAATATGATTTAATACTTGCAAGTGGTGTTTTCAAGTCATGGGCTAAATTCTGTACCATGTACATTTTTTCTGCTTCTTCGTCTTTAATCTGCACCATCTGTTGTTCAACACGCAATACCATCATTTTGAATGATTCATTAAGTTCTTTCACTTCAAGCGGCGATGCAATATCGAGAAAATCAATGTTGAAATCACCTTCTGATACGCTTTGTGTCGCGCGATTTAAGCGTTCAATTTTATGAATTGTTGGGACTGAAAAGGTCATGGCAATCATCATCGTCATCATACTGGATATCAGTGAAAAGAGGGTGAGTATCAAAGTTTGTTGTCCGTCGAACCACATCATTTTATATAAAACAAATAAAAAGAGTGTTGTAATGGCAATGGAAGTAACAAAAGATATAAAAAGTTGTTTGCGTATTGTCATCTAATGCCTCCTCTGGAACTTATAACCCAGTCCCCAAACGGTTGTAATTGCGTAATCTTCATAGTGATATTGTTCGAGCTTTTCACGCAGACGATGAATATGGACGTTTAGCGTGTTCATATCTTCATAATAGTCATAGCCCCAAACTTGTTCGAGTAAATCTGTTTTTGATAATGCAACATTTTCATGCGTTGCGAAATACCACAATAATTCAAACTCTTTGACTCTCAAGTTGACAGTTTCATCATTAATCGTCACTGTTTTGGTTAAGTTATCTAATGTGAGAGCGCCAAAAGTGACTGTATCTTGTACGTGGGCACTATGATTAACCCGCTTCAAGATATTTTTAGCACGTATCACAAGTTCACGTGGACTAAAAGGTTTTTTCACGTAATCATCAGCGCCGAGCATTAAGCCGTATATTGCGTCAGATTCGGTTGTTTTGGCTGTGAGATAAATATATGGAATATCTAACTGACGTGTACGCATTTCTTTAATAACTGCATAGCCATCTTTCTTAGGCATCATAATGTCTAAGATTATCAAATCAATCGACGCATCTAACATCTCCAGAGCTTCTTGACCGTTTGAAGCTGTTGATACTTTATAACCTTCAAATTCAAAATATGTTTGACAGATATCACGAATATCTGGTTCGTCATCCACTATGAGTATGTGTTCCATTTGCATCATTCCCTAGCTTTTTTCTTTTAAAGAAGTTTAATAAATTAAGTAATTCTAATGTTTTTGGGTTCATTAATAATATTATAAAGAAAAACAACTGCAATGGATACGTAAAAATCATATCTGCTAAAATATAGTTCAGCATAACAAATGCACCGAAGAAACTAGCGGTATAAGACAAAATACCTAAGATTAAGCCAAGACCAATGGCAATTTCACCAAGTGGGATTAGCCATTGAAAGATATCAGTCTGTGTGTTAACAACAGTACTGAAAAAAGCTTTATACCATTCTGGCACATCCGGGCTCTTCTGCACGACAGGAATGAGTCCATTAATCGCAAACCCACCTGTTAATTTTTCAAAACCTTGCATTAACATAACGATACCTGACCCTATTCGGATGAGTAAAATCATTATTTTCCATATCATATTCATTTTTCTGTCTCCCTTGTTGTTGATAAAAAGAGATAGAACTCTTTAGTAGCAGAATCCTATCTCACTGAATTTGAGTATATTTTCAAATGTGTATCAGACTTATTTTAATTTTGCATTGCCGAATACAACGTGTGCTTTGTCACAGTAAATAGTGACTGTGTCGTAATCTTCAACTTTTGCACCTTTAAGGTCGAAAGTTTGTTCTTTTTCATCATATTTAACTTTGTCGATTTTCATGCCCTTTTCAACATCGCCATTTTTAGTTAAGTACACATGTAAGTCTGGACCTTTGTCTGATTTGAAGTCAGTAAGCATTAATTTGCCGTCTTTAATCATTGCTTTACCTTCAACCATTTGTTTATTTTCACCTTTGAACATGCCTTCTTTCATCATGCTCTTGTCGTCCGTTTTACTTTCCATCATTTTGTCGTCTTTCTTCATATTGTCATCGTTCATGTTACCACATGCACCTAAAAGTAATGATGTTGCAACTGTAGTTGATAATAATAATGATTTGATTTTCATGTTAATTTCCCACTTTCATTTGTTTTTTGTGATTGTTTTGACACTCCTAATACTACAGAGGAATTATCTTAATTCACATTAACTAAGGGTTAACAATTCTTAACTAATTCTTAAAAGCTATAATAGAAATGCATTTACTTTGTATTAGATGTGAAGCGATAGAGATGATCAAAGAAGTAATGAATGTGATAATCCTGCAAAGCTTGAATATTGGGGAATGCCTACTGAAGATGAAGCGGTTAACACGTATGAAAAGTTAAAAACACAATTAAAAGTGCCTAAAATGTGGTGAACTTAGATCTGATTTTGATTATTTATCTGTTTTATTCCAGACAGTCATGTGGTTTTAATCGGCTGCCTGATAGTAAAGGCAGACAAAAACAAGTGTTAAAAGATAGAAATTTATTAGCGGCAATGGTCGATTAATTTCAAATGTTTTAGAGAAATTAGCAGTTAATGAAATGTTAGCATATATTAGAAATAAATAGTGAATGGTAGAAGCTGCAACGTTTTCAGGGGATAGTATCTGTTATTAGCGGTATATCTTTTATATACAATTTCAATATACAGGTTTAATAAGTGAGGGAATGGGTAAATTAAGAGAGCTTGACATTCTATCCAACATAATTATTTTTTTGAATTTAGGTTTTTTAAAATGAGATATGGGTATATAAGAGTGTGAGACAAATGAACAACAAATAGGAGGTGTGCGTAAGGTGAGACGACTTAAAAATTTTTGTTTGGGATTGTTAATGGTTGTCATTGTAGGTTTTCTACTATTTATGTATTTAGATTACCAACCAATCACAGAATATCAAAATTATTTTTACCAATTTAACTGGTTTGAACCATTGTTAATCGGCTTATCTGCGTTTTTAATTTTATTAGGTTTTATTCTATTCTTCAGTGCATTTAAACCAACGCACCGTAAACCGGGATTATACAAAGACTATCAAGATGGGCATATTTATATCTCAAGAAAATCAATTGAGAATACGGCGTTAGATACACTTAAGAAATATGATGCAATTCGTCAACCGAATGTTGTAGCAAAACTATACAACAAAAAGAATAACAACTTTGTAGATATTAAGGCAGACTTTTTAGTACCGACAACAGCAGTGAATATTCAAAGTTTAACAGAACAAGTGAGAGCAGACATTAAAGAAAATGTTGAACGTTTTTCAGAAATGCCTGTACGAAAACTAGAAATCAATGTTCGTGACCAACGTCAAAGCGGCGATCCACGCGTTGTGTAAAGGAGGGGTCCTATGGCTAATCAAAATCAAAATGGTCAAGGTGAACAAGTAACGAATGAACAGGTTATTGCTATGTTGCGTAACTATAAATGGCGTATCACAGGGTTCTTCTTTTTCCTTATCATCGCAATCTTGTTTTTGACACTTGGCTTTTGGAAAACAATTTTAATTGTCGTTTTATGTTTAATCGGTGTCGGTGTTGGGTATATTAAAGACCGAACACAAGATTTCTTAAATTTACTGAATCGATTAAGCTAGCATTAGCAAGTAGCAGTTTTTAAGAAAAGTGTATAAACTATTATATAATAAAGGAGTTTTTATCATGACAGTAGATAACAACAAAGCAAAAGAAGCATACAATAACAAAACAGGTGTTAACGAAAAAGAACAAGAGCAACGTGAAAAGAACGAACCACAATTCTCTAACAGCTTAACTTTCTCAGATGAAGTTGTTGAAAAAATCGCTGGTATTGCAGCACGTGAAGTAAAAGGTATCTTAGACATGAAAGGCGGTTTTGTGGACAGCATTAGCGGTTCATTCACAAGCGGTAATAACGTAACACAAGGTGTATCAGCTGAAGTTGGTGAAAAACAAGCAGCAATCGACTTAAAAGTTATTTTAGAATACGGTGAATCAGCACCAAAAATCTTCCGCAAAGTAACTGAACTTATTAAAGAACAAGTGAAACATATGACAGGTTTAGAAGTTGTTGAAGTAAACATGCAAGTTGATGATGTGATGACACGTAAAGAATGGCAACAAAAAAACGAAAAAAATAGCAACAACGATCAAAAAGGCTTACAATAAGTCATTCGTTGATGAAATAGAGAACTGAGTACATGGGTACTCGGTTCTTTTTTTACTGTTCATCTTCTGTGATGGGAGTGGGAATTTAATAGAAACATGCAATTTAAGTTTGAGATTATGTTGAAAGCAGTAACTGGTTTCATTTAGCATATAGTCCATTATGATTGTAAAATATGATTGTAAAAAAGGCGGAATGGCTCATCACGCTATCCCCAACAAAAGATATAGAACAAAATGAAACGCTACGGCTCGTTTTTGAAAAATAAAACGAATCGGTAGCGTTTTATACTAATGTGAGACAGATTGATTTGATGATGGGTTTTGAAGTGTAATAACAATTAAAAATGCGATAAACCCTGTGGCAGCTGCAATATAGACGGTCGCATGTAGACTCAGATGTGTCACAATGACACCACCAATCATTGCACCTAGTCCGATACCGGCATTTAATGCGGACATATTCCAGCTCATGACTTGACTATGGTCACCGTCTACTTGACTAATCAGACCGGATTGAACGGCGGGGTTGGTACTCCACTCTACAATATGCCATATAAACAGTACAATAAGTAGCATGATAGATGTTGCCCATAATTGATTAAGGAGCAGTAGAATGGCAGAAAGGGCAAAGCTACTCACGAATAACCATGTTTTGAATGATAACTTATCTGTAAAGAAACCGCCCATAGATGTGCCTAACATGCCTGCCACACCAATCACTAATAATGCGAGGGATAAGAATTGTAACGTATGCCCGCTGGATAGAATTAATGGATTGATATAAATATATGCGATAGAGTTTGCAGTTAATAAAATAAAGGTAACGGCAAGTAATTTAGTGACTTCTCTTTTATTACGTACGCGACTTGCACGATTTTTACTTGTATTTATATTTGTATTTACATTCATACGCAGGTCTTGTGGTAAATAATACATTAATAATAGGCTGACGATAAGACCAACAAAGCTGATTAAACCAAATGTAAAGCGCCAGCCGAACCAATCACCAATTAATGTACCGATGGGAACGCCAAATACATTAGCGGCGCTGAAGCCTGTATAAACAATACCAAGCATGCGACCTCTTTTATGTGGCGCTGATAGAAAAACGGTAATGGCAAGTATTTTCACAACAATCAGTGCTGCGGCTGCCGATGATAAGATACGTCCAATGACTAAGATTACAAAGTTTGGAGAAAATGCGATGATGCTATTACCGATAATAAATACGATAACAGTTACAAGCAAGACGGGTTTTGGTGCATAACGTTCTGTAAGTTTCACTAAAATAGGACCTGTTAATGCGAAGGTAAAGGCATAAATTGTGACGAGTTGCCCAATCCAAGCTTCTGAAATTTGAAGGTCGGCACTCATCAAACTCATGATGCCTGCTACAACCATTTCAACCATGCCAACAATGAAGATACTAAGCATGAATGTAAGTGTGCGTATTATTGTCATTTGCATCATGACTCCTTTGAAGTAATTTTATCTCTGTGCTCTATTGTAATATATTTTCAGTGGGAACAATAGTGTTTGAAAAAGTATCAAAAAAATCGACACATCTTTGTCAGGGGGAACAGGAATCTCATGTTTCTAAAATGATTCCGTTGTCCCACTTCGGTCAAGCTGAGTAGCAGGTTAGGATACCGTTTATTGGTTTCCCAGTATTACAAATTAAAAATGTCTCAACCTGCGTAAATGAAATCTTGAACTTAAATCACATGATTTTTCCAATATCTCAGCAACCATCGATGTATCGATTTTTAGTTTTTATTTATTCGTCGCTAAAGGATTATCTACCTTTATATACGTATATGCATGTGCTTCGTCTAATAAACGCATCGTTGTGACGCATTTGTAGTCAATGACAGGATTGAAGAAAATCGTTTCGATGTCTTGTAGACGTTGTGGATCCATATCACTATTACGAAAGGTGTTGAACAATGCTTGAATTTGTTCACGAACGATATACCATAAGTCTGCTTCAAGTCCATCTATTTTATAATGGTCACTTAACGCAACGACAAGCTCACCAAGATGATTTTGCACGGTTGCATAAAAAGCTTTATTGAAGACGGATTTTTGGCTGTTTGTTAAAACACGTGATTTTTCATGGAAATGTACTGTATCATATCCCATCTGATTGAGTTGTGCAGTGTCAATGCGTAGACCTTCAAAGTCACGAATATACATGCGTTTAAGCAGACCATCTTGTTTGTCAAAAACAGCAATTGTATTTTGCAGGTGTGCTTCTAAGGCAATACCGTATTTAATTAATAATGGCATAACATAGTCAATGAGTGCCCCTGCATAACGAGAAAACCATTGTTGGATAGCGGTGTGTTGTTCTATTTCTGGCTGTTGCTGTGCATAACGATTCACAAGTTCCACTATGAGGGATGTCCCTTGTTGAGGCATCCTAACGATTAAGCTGGATGGAATCAGCGGTAAATCTGTCTCATCAAGATTGTGATAAATATTATGGCGCAATAGTGTACCGAGCTGTTCGCTTCGACGTTCTTGAACATCTGCCGTGTCAGTTGGACTGAAGAAATGTACGCCTGCCAGTTCAGCAACAGCATGTGTTGGAACATGTGCAAACCACGTATCTTTTGCGGTAATATCTTGCAGTATTTGTGTTATCAATGGTCCATTATGTGTCGTCTGTTCAGATAACGTGCGTATTTCCCCGGTAATATGTACATTGGTTGAAAGTTTAATGTGCGGTGAAACATCAGGGAATGATGGCATTAATGTACGGAATGACAAGCCAGCATAATAGTCATATGTATAGTCGACAGGAATCATAATCTGCTGTGCCAATTCAGCCTCATAATCGGTTGTTAAAATATGCGTATACTGCCATGGATGAACTACCATTAAATGATAATCTGCTGGTGCTAATTGATATGTATTTAAGACCGTTTGACAAGCATCTTGTAAGCCCTCAAATGTTTCAAATAAAATCGTATCAAATGATTTGTCTAATTGTTGTGTACGCACATGATCACGACGGATTAATACAAAGCGTAATGGAATGGCATGTCCATACTCGGATGAATAGGCAATCGTTTCTGTTGGTGACATACCCTTGCGCAACTTGGCACCTGGATGAAGTGGATGTCCTTCAACAACTGCTTGTTCCGAAGCGAGGTATGAATCATTTTGATGTTCAATGGTTGTTAAAAGTGTGTCGGTACTATTATGGTACGTCATTTGTTGATAACTGACGGCTAACGCCATATAGCATGCGCTATTATTTAAGTCATCACGAAATTGCTCAGCTGCAGAACCTTGATAGTTGTTATCCTCGGCAATGATGACATCAAGTACATCATTTGGATGCATAACCCGTTCGTAATGATCCGCTTGTTGCCAATAAAAGGGGCCAGCAACATCAATACGGTTAAACGCATGATGTCCTTTAACAGGCGCACATAATACTTGGGAAGTCTGCTTAAAATGAATAGTTAGTACATCGACGTGTTGTATCGGCGATGTTGGTACTTGTATATGATCAATAAAGTGACTATGTGTATAGCCTTCTACCAGGTTTTCACGATAAATAGACGCAATGAGTCTTGCAGTAACAAGGTCTCTTCCTTGCATCAGATATTGTTCAAATGCCTTGGCCCATTGTGTATTTGTTTCACACAGTGTCGCGTAGCATGCCTGTTCGTCCGATGTCATATGTATTATTGCATTGTGTGTTTGTTTATTTTCATCAATCATTTGAGCACCTCAATTATCATAATATCTTTTTAATTTACAAATGTTGCATTAATTCGTATAATCCATAATATCGGAAATGAGAACGGTTATCAATTAAAGGGAGTGGATAACGTGGCGAAATGGTTCTATTCCGGTACTTTTTTACTTTTTCTTGGTAATTGGATTGGTCAAATTGCATTGAATTGGTACGCATATCAGCTCTATCATCGAGCATTTGATCTTGCGTGGATTAATTTCTTCCGCCTTGCACCTATTTTTTTATTGAGCATATGGGCGGGGAGTATTGCAGACCGTTATAGACGTTGTACGTTGATTAAACTGACTACGATGAGTTCGCTTATCATTACGGCAACATTAATGATAATGGTTATAGCAATGGGTGATGTGCCAATGTACGTGCTTTATAGTTATGCATTGTTGCGCGGATGTATGAGTGCGATTGAAACGCCTGTAAGACAAGCAGTACTACCAGATTTGTCGGCAACGTTGTCGATTTCAAAAGCGGTGTCGTATCAATCATTTCTATTAAATACATGCCGTTCTATAGGGCCGGCAATTTCAGGCTTTTTAATTGCATCAACAGGGGTACAAAGTGCGTTCATAGTTCAATCGATTTGTTATTTATTAGCATTAGTAGCAAGTATACCACTACGATTTGATAATGCAGCACAAACAGCTAAAAAAGGTCTTTCATTAGCTGTGACGTGGCATTATTTTAAGATACATACTCAAGGACGACATATTTTTGTGACAGCACTGTTAATGATGGCGACAGGATATTGTTATGCAACACTCTTACCGATTTTGACAGACGCACAGTATCCGAATAATGCCCAATTGTTTGGAACAGCCATGGCAGTCAGTGCGATAGGGGGCATTCTTGCGACGTTATGTTTGCCAACAATCCTTAAATATATTCCAACGCAACATCTCTATTATATCAGTTCCGTGCTATTTGGGCTCAGTTTGATCTGTATCTTTCCATTTGGCATGTATGGTTTACTAGTGTTCATTTTTTTCGTCGGTCTATTTGGACAAATTGCACGAACAACTAATCGCATTTATTTTCAAAAAGATGTAGAACCAGAACATCGTGGTAAAATATTAAGTGTTATTATGATGGATCGAGGGATGATTCCACTCGGGGCATTGTTAATGAGCTTATTGGCAGAAACGTTTGGAATTGTTATGACGTTTCTGATGATGGGCATTACAACGGTAATAATAGCGGTAATCAGTTATATTATAATGATTAAGTTTAATGGAGGCATATCTCATGACAGCAACACATCAATATAAAGCGGACCAAATGATTCAGTACCGTGTATTATTAGCATGTATGAAAGAAGCGTTATTTCCAGCAGCAACACATATAACAGTGGAAAAGGGCGACGTAAGAATTCGCTATCGGCAACATATGCTTTACGTACGTTATACAATAAAAAGTGCATTTTACCAAATAACGATGGATGGGCCGATTACATATTCGGTAGCCAATGAAGTACAAGAGATTCAGAGTTTGCGTACATTAATCGATGTATTGATGAGGCATTTTGACATTGGCTTCCACGAGCGTTTAATTGAAGAATTAGAACATAGCGTGTTGGGATTGTCATTGAGTTATCGTCAGTATGAACATCGAGAAACTGCCATGCGCCATGCATTGAAGTTTTCTAGAATGCCAAGTGAATTGAATTTTATTGCTTGGTTAACACATATGGGGGAAGATCATCATTTCTCAGCATTAGGCTACACAGAAGGAATGGTATGGCACGGACACCCTTCACACCCGTTAACGAAAACCAAATTGCCATTAACGTCTGATGATATTCAAGCATATGCACCGGAGTTTATGCGTGTTGTGCCGTTAAATATTGTGTTGGTAAAAGAAACAGTATTGCATGAAACAGCTATGAACGGTGACTCGAATTTTGTGTTGAATAAGGTGGTTCCAGATATGAAGCGCAAGTTACAGCAATATTTAGAACCGTATGAAGCAGAGTTAGAAGCCTATCGTGTTTTGTTTGTACATCCGTGGCAATATGAGCATGTCGTTGTGCAGCAATTTAAAGACAACATTCAAGCACATACAGTGATTCCGACACCGTTTACGGTAGAGGCAAAAGCAACATTGTCATTTAGAACGATGTATTTGTTAAATCGTCCGTATCACATCAAATTACCAGTTAATGTGCAAGCAACGAGTGCTGTGCGAACAGTTTCGACAGTAACAACGGTTGATGGGCCTAACTTGAGTTATCAATTGCAACCATTACTGAATGAATTTCCGACATTACAGGTCGCACTGGAGCCATATGGTGCCTATATTGATGCACCGGCTGATGTGGCACGACAATTTGCGATGATTGTACGCCAATCACCTGAGAAGGATGTAACTGAGATGACGCAACTTGTGACGGCATGTTTAATCGAACGCAACCCTGTAGACAAACAGGTCGTTGTGGATAGTTTGATTGAATATGTCTATGGCGATGTGAATGCAACAACGATTGCGACGTTTATTCGCGAATATAGTCGTGCGTTAGTGATCCCACTCATCGCGTATATTCAGCGTTATGGCATTGCTTTAGAAGCACATCAACAGAATACGGTTTTAGAAGTGAACAAAGCGGACCAAACGTTTTCATTTATTGTTAGAGACTTAGGAGGTGCACGCATTGACTTACCAACATTACAGCGTGCCATTCCGAATGTTGTCGTTACGAACACGAGCTTAATCGCTGAAAATATTGAAGCAGTGATAGCAAAGTTCCAACATGCAGTCATTCAAAACCAATTAGGGACACTCATTCATCATTTTAAACATGTCTACAAAAGTGATGAACAGGCGTTATATGATATTGTGAGTGATGTTATTCATGAAGCGATAGACGATACACAATCCCATGCTGTTGCATTAAAGCGTGTGCTGTTTGGCGAACGAGTTATTGTAAAGGCGTTATTGAATATGCGTATGAATCAACAAGTCAAGCAATATATGAATGTTGCCCTTGATAATCCATTATATGAAAAGAAGGTGTATTAATGGGTATTATCAATATTCATTTGAGCAAAATTAAATACAATGCTGTGTTGCTACAACAAATGCTACATCATCGAGGGATTCGAATGATTCCTGTAACGAAATGTATGGCGGGAGACGCTAAAGTGCATAATATGTTACGTGACTTAGGGTTTGATTTGTTAGCAGAATCGCGTTTGAAACATATACCAAATGAACAGTCACTGCGCAAAGACTTCATGTTAATCAGGGGGAGTTTACCAGAAGAAGCAATGCAAACAGTTCAGTGCACACGTATCAGCTTGCAAACTGAGATGGAAACGATTCGAGCATTGAGTGAAGCAGCAGTTCAACAACGAACGAAGCATCAACTTTTATTGATGGTTGACTGGAAAGATGGTCGAGAAGGGGTGCTGACTTATGAAGTGGTCTTATACATTCGACAGATTATGAAACTGAAAGGGATTGCTTTGAGGGGCTTGGCTTTTAATTTTATGTGTTATCGACAAATGCCACCGACTGAAGAAGATTTGCCGTACATGCATCGTTTTATTGAAGCGGTAGAAAAAGATACAGGACTGCATCTACAAACGATTTCTGGTGGTAATTCTAGCATGTTGACGCTAGCGATGTATCAAGACTTAGGACGCATCAATGAACTGCGAGTAGGAGAAGCTATTTTTAGAGGTTATGAAACAGCATATAATATGCGTCTACCACAACTATATAGTGATGCCATTACGATTACGGGGCGTATTCTTGAGATTAAACCTTGTTTAGATTTGGGGACACATCAGTCTTATTTACAAGCGATTGTCGATGTTGGTCAATTAGATACAGCGGTAAACGATATGATGCCACTTGATGAACAGCTTTCAATTGTCGGTTATACAAGTGACGTACTCCTGCTTAATTTAGGTCTTGCAGATTATTATCAGATTGGAGATAAAGTCACGTTTAATCTTGGATATGACGCAATTGCACACAGTATGCACAGCCAACAACTTGTCAAAAATTATATAGAAGATGAGGGCGTTGAATTATTGATACAAGGCCTTGTAGATAAGAAGAATGAAAAATTTACTTCCTGCTATTGACATTGATAATCATTATCAATTATATTGTTGATAAGGCTTTCAATTTCTAACATAAAGGAAGTGTTAAATTGTGAATAAAAATAAGTGGATAGGGTTCATCGTAATGATGTCTATCTTGCTGTTTGTTGCAGCATGTGGGAATACGAATGACTCAAAAAAAGATAACTCATCTAGCTCAAAGGACAAAGCCGTTGAAGTGAAGCATGATGGTGGTACGACTAAAATTGATAAAGAGCCTAAAAAAGTCGTAGCGCTTGAGTACTCATTCGTCGATGCACTTGTTGCATTAGGCGTGAAACCAGTAGGTATTGCGGACGATGGTGACAAAGAGAATATCATCGAGCCGATTCGTGATAAAGTAGGCGATTACAAGTCAGTTGGTGACCGTAAACAGCCTAACCTAGAAGTGATTAGTCAATTGAAGCCGGACTTAATTATTGCAGATAGTAACCGTCATAAAGGTAACTATGAGCAATTAAGCAAGATTGCACCAACGATTTTATTACCAAGTTTGGACTCAGATTATAAACAAAATCTAGAAGCATTCAAAACAATTGGTAAAGCATTATCTAAAGAAGACGAAGCAGATAAACGCCTTAAAGAACATAAAGAAAAAATCGAGAAGTACGAAAAAGAGATTACAATGGATAAAAACAAAAAAGTGTTACCAGTCGTTATCTCTCAATCAGGTTTATTAGCGCACTCTGACAAATCTTATGTAGGTCAATTCTTACATGAACTTGGCTTTAAAGAGGCATTAACGAAAGAATTAGCAGATCAATTACCTGAATATTTGAACGCACCATATTTGAATATGAACTCTGAACAACTTGCAGAGGTAAACCCTGAGCGTATGTTCATTATGGTGAATGGTGAAAATGATCCATTCTACGTTAAAATGAAAGAAGATAAAGTTTGGAATGATTTAGATGCTGTGAAAAACAAACGTGTACACGTTGTAGATCGTTTAACGTGGGCGAAATTCCGTGGCTTAATTTCTTCTGAAGAAATTGCCAAAGAATTAGCAGAAATCTCTAAATCAGACAAATAAGTCACTTCAAAGACTTGAATAAAGGTGATTGGCTATGTCGAAACAAACAACAAACACATACACTGGACATCACCAACAGAAACGCACTACGCTCGCATTTATTGTGAGCGTGTGCTTTCTTGTTTTTGCAACATATTTAAATCTTGCAATCGGATCGTCCAAAATTAATTTTCAATCGTTCTTAGACTATTTTTTCTCTGTCAAAGAAACGAAAGCGACGTTTATTATACATAATGTACGCATGCCAAGAATGGTTGCTGCAGTATTAATTGGGGCAGCATTAGGCGTTGCAGGGGTATTGATGCAAGCTATTACACGTAACCCGCTTGCTTCACCACAAATCTTTGGGGTCAATGCGGGTGCATCTTTTTTCGTTGTATTGATTACTGTGCTCATACCTTCATCAGCAGGTTATAATATTATCTTTGCTTTTGTTGGTGCCTTTATCGGTGGCTTGGCTGTTTATTTGTTAGCCGATACGACGAAAGGGATGACGCCGATTAAGTTGGCACTCGCTGGGATGACGATACACTTGTTTTTTACGAGTTTAACGCAAGGTATTATTTTGTTACATGATGATGCGACAACAACCGTCATGTTCTGGCTCGTTGGTGCATTACATACGATTAAATGGATGCATATTGTAAAAGTCGCACCATTTTTAATTGCGGGTTTTATCGGCGCATTATTGTTGGCCAAACAGCTTGCAGTACTCGACCTTGGCGATCAGATTGCGACGGGACTTGGACAGAATACGCAACTTGTGCGTGCGCTTGCAGGATTTTTAGTTGTCATTCTAGCAGGTTCTTGTGTGGCAATTGCCGGACCGATTGGCTTTATTGGTTTGATTATTCCGCATATCGTAAAACACTATTTAAATCGTAATTACTTTTTAATTATTACACTGTCGATGATTATGGGTGCAGACTTACTGTTAATCTCAGATGTATTAAGTCGGCTCATTGCCTTCCCATTTGAATCGCCAGTGGGTATCGTAACATCATTCGTCGGTGCCTTTTACTTCTTGTGGATTACACTGAAAGGGGTGCGTTCACGATGAAACGACAGTTAAAAGGACGTTATATCATTATTACGCTACTACTCGTGATTGGTGCCTTTTTAGGATTGAGTGCCGGTGCAGTTTGGATTCCACCCGCACAAGTGTTACAAGAAGTATGGACGGACAGCAACTTTATATTGAGTGAATATCGGGTGCCTCGCATGTTGCTTGCGATCCTAGTCGGTGCCGCATTGGCGATTTCAGGTGCGGTCATACAAGGCGTTGTACGTAACCCACTCGCATCCCCAGACGTCATCGGTATTACAAAAGGTGCAAGTTTAGCAGCAGTGATGGTAATCATTGTTTTTCCAACAGCACCATTATTTATTTTACCCGTCGCATCATTTGCTGGTGCATTGGTTATTAGTTTGGTTTTATCGTTACTGATTAGTTATAAAAATGTGAAAGGCTCACAGCTCGCCTTAATCGGGATGGCGATTGGTGCCATTGCAATGGCGGTCGTACAATATTTATTAATCCGTCATCCAATGGAAGCGAACATCGCATTAGTATGGTTAACGGGTAGTTTATTTGGACGTTCGATGCAACATGTATGGACCATCTTACCTTGGTTATGTGTCGGAATTCCTTTGATTCTTTATTATAGCTACAAATTAGACATCTTACATTTAGGTGATGAAGTAGCAACTGCACTCGGTACAGAAGTCAATAAAGTTAAAATGATTCTGTTGTTGGCGGCAGTCATGTTAGCTGGTTCGGCGATTTCAGTTGTCGGCGGTTTAAGCTTTCTCGGCTTAATTGCGCCACATATTGCACGGAGTATTGTGGGACATCGACATATACATATTGTGTTGATGTCAGGTTTAATCGGAGGCTTATTGATGGTTGTTGCTGATGCAGCTGCACGTGCGATTGCGCCACCGATAGATATTCCAGTAGGGGTGTTAATTGCGATTATCGGTGCGCCATATTTCTTATTTGTATTGAGAAAAATGTAAACAAATTTAAATATGCATTATATTGTATCAATATTCAATTGCGTATTGCATATCGCTTTTGTCCTATGTATAATTTATTATGTTAGGATAGAGGCGATTTTTTGTGAGATATTATGTGTTGAATAGGGAACACAGCGCCGCACACTACTCCAAATAAAACCAACGAAAAAAGAAGGATGGATTAAATGGATAAATTATCGAAACAGCAACAGCGTATCGGTATGTGGAAATTTATTTTATTATCTTTAATTGGGATTATCTTATTTTTAGTACCAGTCCCAATTGTTGAAGATGGACAAAGTAAAACAACACTACCTGTCGCATTTTTGGCTGGGGTCTTTAAAGATATGATTGGCGGTGTGATGCCGTATTTAATTATTACGATTATTACAATTTCAGGTGTCTTAACAATTCTTTTTAGTACTGTATGGCGCAACAAAGTCGCACATTCACAATTTTTAACGAATACATTTATCGTTACATGGCCATGGTTAATTGTGCGTATCGTTGCCGTTATTTTTGCTTGGATAACATTCTTGAAAATTGGACCAGAATGGATTTTTTCAGAAGATACAGGGGACTTAATTTTTACGGGTCTTCTTCCAACATTAGTTGCTGTATTTTTCTTTGCGGCTATCTTTTTACCATTATTATTAGAATACGGACTACTGGAATTTTTAGGGCCGATATTCAGACCGATTATGCGTCCACTCTTTACCTTACCGGGACGTTCAACAGTTGATAACTTAGCATCATTTATCGGTGATGGCACTGTCGGGGTCATGATTACGAGTAAGCAATATGAACAGGGCTACTACACACGTCGTGAAGCAACCGTTATTGCGACAACATTCAGCGTTGTATCATTAACATTTGCGATTGTTATTGCAGAAACAATCGGTTTAATCGATCGTTTCGCAGCATTCTACTTCACAGTTATTGTTGCATGTTTTGTCGCAGCATTAATCATGCCACGTATTTGGCCATTGCGTTCAGTAGCAGATAACTATGTAGATGGCGTGTCAGCAAAAGAGCGTCCAGAAAAGCGCTACTCATACAAAGAAGCATTAGCAAAAGGTTATGAAGATGCTGTAGAGACTGGGTATAAAGCACCAGGTATTAAATTGTATGTTCATACAGCTGTGCGCACAGTCATGGACATGTGGTTGGTCGTGATTCCAGTTGTCATGACCATCGGGACAGCAGCGACAATCCTTGCGACATACACACCTATTTTTGAAATTGTCGGCAAGCCATTTGTGCCATTCTTAGAGTTATTACAAATACCAGAAGCGGCTGAAGCGTCTAAAACAATGATTATCGGTTTTGCAGACATGTTCTTACCGTCTATTTTAATTGATGGTGTTCAAAGTGACTTAACACGTTTCGTTGTCGGCGCATTAAGTGTATGCCAATTGATTTATTTATCAGAAGTCGGCGGTGTGATCTTAGGTTCAAAAATCCCAGTGAGCTTATGGAAACTCTTTGTGATTTTCTTAATTCGTACGATTATCACATTACCAGTCATCGCACTCTTTGCGCATATCTTTTTCTAATACAATATATCGATGGAATGGCTATGGCTGTTCCATTTTTTATTTGTGAAAAGTAAAAAGTGTAGAGTGCATTTATAGTATAATAAAACAAAAAATAGAGGTTAGACATGAACTATTTCGTGACAAAAGAATGGGAAGGTCCAGGGCCAGTAGTAGATTTTATTTTTCATGTGAATGACGAAAAGATTAAGTATTATTTATATATTGATTACATGGAACAAATAGAATACCTTTTTTATGATATTAACAAGAAATATTTTATTGCAGCTGAAAGTGAGTATAAGACAAGTGATTTAGTGAAGATGTTAAAAGTTTTATATACAAAACAATTTAAGGATGAAGAACCGATTATGAGAGAATGGCGGTATATCCTTAAAGAGATTCTATCAAAAGATTCTAATGCAGTATTAAAGTTTGAAGGGGTTTAATTCTTTTTCTAATACAATATGTCAATGGAATGGCTACGGCTGTTCCATTTTTTATTTGTGAAAAGTAAAAAGTGTAGAGTGCATTTATAGTATAATAAAACAAAAAATAGAGGTTAGACATGAACTATTTTGTAACAAAAGAATGGGAAGGACCGGGACCAGTAGTGGATTTTATCTTTCATGTAAACGGTGAAAAGATTAAGTATTATTTATACTTAGACTATATGGAAGAAATATCGTATTTATTTCTCAAGTATAATAAGAATTATTTTTTTGCAGGTGTTAGTGATTATACTACAGAAGATTTAATTGGTATGTTGAAATATACGTACAGTAAGCCATTAGGAAATGAAGAACCAATTATGCGAGAGTGGCGATATATTCTTAAAGAAGTGTTGTCGAAGGATCCGAATGCGAGATTAGATTTTGAAGGGGTTTAAAATTTTGTATAGGTGGTGGCAATCATATTAGATTATCTAAAAGTATTTGAACATATTAGAAATACACAAGATTATAAGCGATATGTTATAGAGACAGATAATGATATGGCTGTCTATTTAAATCTTATCCGTTCACTACTGAATATCAAACAAGGCAGGCGTTCAAAATTTAAAATGAAATTTTCGTCAGACTTAATAAACAAGCCTTACCATTCTAATAAAGAAGTGGTGAAGGATATTGAATCGACAGTAGATATTTTTTACGAAGATAACGGTAATCTTTATTTACATGACTTACTCGAAGATTGCTACTATATCTATGACAAATGTGAGAATACAGTGGTACTTCTGTGGGATCCTGTTACACAAACGTTATATTTGTCAAAAGAATATAACGTTGATTTGAAACAACAAGAAGGTACGTGTCAACGATATTGGTATTTAATTGCACAGACTAGAGTCAGTCCCCAATGGTTATATCAACAAATGCAATATTTTATAACAGAATTTAATATGCTTGATGATACAGAAATGACGTATAGCTACTTGGCTTATCATTATGACGATGTTGTATTTCAACGATTAATACGGACAAAGACGATTAGACATGCCATTTATCCAATATCTTCTGACAAATACCATATGGAAAAAGCGTTAATGCGTTTAAATCTCGATGTAGAGATAATAGTTTACGATACATTTATTGTGTTAAAGGATGTGAATGGTATTTCACTTGATACAATTTATACGGTACTTGATATGGTTTTAATGGACGATTTTGAAGATATTCCATTGATTTTAATAGAAGATGCCTACATCGCTGATTATCATCAATTCACACATGCAAATTCTATTTTCTATACATTCAGTGAACAACCGTTTGTGATATGGCAACATCAAAAGAAGAGAAGTTAATGCTATGACATTACATTATGCATTGAAAAAGTTAGATTCAACGGTGGTAAGTCAGTACTTTGACGGCATTCAGTTACCTGCAGACTATTTGAAATTATTTCAAGAAGGCAACCTATTTTCAGTCGGGAAATGGCGATTTTACCTTGTACAAGACAAAGATAATTTTAAAAAGACAGCACTTCATTTTAAAGCAATGAATGCACGTTCTGAGCAGAAAGATTATTGGGAGATTACGACAGATAGAGATGCATATAGCCTTGGTTACAAAAAGAATAATTCTTGTCATAGATTTATTTATCCTTTTAGAGCAATGGCTCATAAAAAATATAAAGGTAAAAATAGAACATACAAACAATGGAGGTGGAGAGGATTTTTAAAGAAAAACATATTCAGCACTTATCGTGTACTAATGATCAAGGGATAATAATTAAGGATGACGATGTCTTTAATTTAAAATGCCCTAAAATTGATATAAAAGAAATAGTAGAGAATTTTCTTGTTTCGTATGATAAGAAAATATATATGACTAACTATTTCAGATATATCACTAGACTATATCCAAATGAATATCAGTCTTCTTCATTTATTAATAACTTAGAGTATAATGATATTCTAATCTTTCTAGACGCAAAGTATCATCCACTATTAGTGTGGGAACCGTTAAGAAGTAATTTAATAAAGCTAGAGGGAAATAGTTATATTAAATATGTATCAAATGAACATTTTAGAATAGAGAATGTTCTATTTGAAGATGATTATGATGATTGCAGAAAATTAGTGCTAGATGATTTAATAAGTTGTAGTCTAGACAACATGAAATTGGTAGAAACATATATAGGTAGCGTTAAAGATTTCACTGAAAACTCAGTAGCTTCATTAATCGATAAGTTTGAAATATATGGGGCATTTTTAGAACATAATACGGATATAATCGAATATCTCGATAATAAAGAATTAAGTTACAATCGCTACGGAGATATTATTTATTTATACAGTGACATCAAGCTACCTAAAGATTTGTGTATGGATATCATTTACTTTTCTATTCAAGGTGGTAACCATAACGCTGCATACTTCTTGATGGATAAAACAATTTTAAGTGAAAAAGACTTTATCAATAATAGTTTTGGAGTTCATAATGAGCGACTTTTAGTGGTAAATCATGAATTAGATGTTAGTGTTTTGATCAACATCTGAATACAATCACTGAGCCATTGACGGTTTCTCGAGTTTTAGAGGTAATCTGATGCTAGACTAAGAAACGGACACGGTAAATTGATAATAAATTAAGTTATAATAAAGAAATCAATTTATGGGAGTGTCAGTTATATCAAAAAGAAAGTATGACCACAATTTTAAAATGGAAGCCATTCAGTTGGTAGAATCTGTCTGGTAGATGTGCTACAGATGTTTCAAGAGATTTAGATATCCCTATCCAAACATTAACAAAGTGGTTAAGTACATATCGTAAAGACGGTGAAAAAGCATTTGTAGGTAGTGGTAAGCGTACACCGCAGAAACAGTCTGAAGCTGACTTACAAAAAAGTTAAGAGAGCTAGAAGAAGAGAATAAAATCTTAAAAAAGGCTATGCACATCTTTGCCAAAGACCAGAAGTAATCTACAGGTTTATAGATGAACATCGACATGAATTTCGTGTTATAAAAATGTGCCAAGTACTAGGTGTCTCGAAAAGCGGCTATTATGGTTGGAAAAATCACAAACCAAGTAATCATACCAATAAGCGTAATATATTAAAAAAGCTTATTTATCAAATTTATATCCAGAGTCAAAAGCGATACGGGAGTCCTAAAATTACTCAAATATTAAGAAGTAAAGGCTACACAGTCACACAAAGAACTGTAAGCAGAATGATGAAAGAATTAGGTATTAGGTCTATTACCAAAAAGAAATACAAAGCTACAACGAACTCAAAACACAATTTACCTGTCTATCCCAATATATTGAATCAGGCATTTAAAGTGTCGCAGCTAGGCGTGTTTGGGTCGCAGATATAACGTATATGTATACAAGAGAAGGCTGGCTGTATTTGGCAACAATCATAGGTTTATTTTCATGAAGAATTATTGGTTGGGCGATGTCATCACGCATGACCAAAGACCTTGTGATATCGGCTTTTGAAAAAGCTTGTACGATACAAGAACCAAAACAAGGATTAATTCATCACTCAGATCGAGGAAGTCAGTACGCTTCTAAAGAATATCAGACATTATTACGTGAAAAAGGGATTCAAACAAGTATGAGCTGTAGAGGAAACTGTTACGATAATGCATGTATAGAATCATTTCATAGTATTATCAAAAAAGAACTGATTCATCACTGTGATTATCAAAACAGGAATGAGGCAATGTTTAGTATTTTAGAATATATCCTTACTTTTTATAGTTCTAAAAGGATTCATTCAACGCTAAATTATATGAGTCCCATAGAATTTGAGAAGAAATATGCATAATAATAACCTATATAGTTATGTGCTTTTTGATTTTTAAAAGTACATAACTAGATAGGCAATCAAGCGAAGCGCGGTAGAATTCTCTTTTTACTGTGTCAGTAATCTTGACATAGATCCAGAGCAACAAGGCAAGTTAATAGCTGGGGTAGAAATATGTATGGCAACAAGTTATCAGAAAGAATATAAGAGGTAGGGCAAGAGCAAAGATTTGGGAACAAGCAGCAGTTAATCATTTTTACAGAAAAGGACGTTTAAGTATGGCAGCTGGAAAACATAAACTACCTAGACATAGACATAGACGTTAATAAGGGAGAGCGGTAATTTTGATGATAGAAGGATTAAATATAGGAGATGTCATAGTTGAGGAGTTACCTGAAGGTTATTATGGATGCATGGTGGTGTTAGAAGTAGATAAAAAAGGAAAAGAATGCTTAGTTATGATTAGTAAATATTTTTCTTTAAGTTATCCTTCTCTTGAGGACCCAGAGATAATGGAGTCAGCGGTAGATAAATCAGGGACCAGAGATATAGATTACCACTCTTGGGGAGGTCATTTTCAACAAAGCGAAAAAAAGTATAGAATCATAGGTAATCTAGATGTGAGGGGAATAATCCCTATCAATTCACCATTTTATGGAGTTTTAACAACTATGTCTTTATACTATGAATGGTTATCTCAAGAGAGACCGGAAGAGTTTGAAAAAATGATACAGGAAGAGGAGCATGGTCATCTACATCCTCCAGAATATTACAAATATATGGAGGAAGGTGTATTTTGGAGTATAATAGATAAGTATTTAAAGGGCAAAGATACCACAGAATTTTTGGTGAAAAAACTATCGAAGCTAAAGAAAAAAGAAATTATCGAATTTCATAATACTTTTGCAGATAGGGTTAATAATCTGTCCAAACTAAAGGTGTATGATCCATCAGTTAGCTACGAAAATTATCTATCTGAGGATACAATTCTGTATACGAAATGTTACGTGATTGCGCAAGGGAGAATATATTATGATAAGGTGTTATCTTCCGGTACCCTTGATTTAAGTGACGACCGCCATGACTTTGAGGAATTATTATATGTGACAGAAGAGGCATTAGAACTACGTGGTGTCCAAATTGACTATGATAAGTTAAGAGAAGTAGAATAGTTGATGAAAATATAAATAACAAAATTCCAAGTTTAGAACATGCCACTTAGAGTGAAAGGAAGGGGCTGGTACATAATTCCTTCCTAGCTTCTTTTATAAAAAGCCCTGATTAGACGTCAAAAAACATTTAATCAGGGCTCATTATGGATATTAGTAAAAAAATAAAGCACTTCCTAATGATGCTAGACTAAGAAACGGACATGGTAAATTGATAACAACTATATAGGCAAGCAAGCGAAGCGTGGTAGAATTCTCTTTTTACTGTGTCCGTAATCTTGACATAGATCCAGATTCTGCAGAATAAGATAACTATGAGGGATATATAATGAAGCATTATGACATAACATATAAATTTTCAAAATTACGGTGGAAAAAATTCAAAAGAAAATACGTTAGATTCGCGATATTTACGTGGAAAAAAGACAGTGAAAATTGGGATGAGTTATTTATTGATTATGATAAATATCAAATATTACCTTTAAAAATTGAAGATTTAGTAGAGGCTGAGCGTGAAATAGATGGTTATTTAGACTTTATTACTAATGAATTAGTAAATAACTTTGAAGAATTATATCTATTAGAGAGGGATATAGATAGTTTTTATATCAATCTAAGACAAGGAAAAGAAAGCTTTGAATATCCTCCATACCCTCATGGAGATTATGTACTCTTTGATTTTAGCGATGGAAACTATATATTTGGAGAGAGAATGAAAGAAATATTCACAGAGATAAGTAGGGGGAGATTTTTAGAAAAGCAGTGATAAAGAAATGGAGATGGTTTTAATAAAAAAACAGCATATAGAATTTATTGTTGAGAGAGAGATTTTTGATTTATCTAGAAGTGTGATATACAAGGGTAATGATATATTGTCGGCAGATATTAAATTTAATGAAATGCTTTTGGATTCATTCAATTTTAACTTAGCAATATTTGATTCTACCAAAGAATTGAAAGAATATCTGAATAAAAATGGTATAGGTTTTAGAATTGAATCAAAATTCATTATTTTGGAAAATGAAAGTGTTGATTTGTACAGACAACTCCTATCTGTTCTAGTGAATAGAAGCTATAATTATATTTTTGCAGGCATCTTTATTTTGAACCATGAATTTAGTAAGCCAAGTTTTAAAAAGTCGAAAGTATATATAGATAATGAGTTTGCTATCATACCATACTTTGAAGATGAAAGTGTCTATCTCCTTAACGGGAGTAAGTATATAAAAGCATTTAAAAGATAGGAAGAAGGGGCTAAAGCTTATCAAATTGAGCTATGGGAAAATTTTGCGTTAAGAACAATGTCTGTCGAGGATTTTTATAATGAGCTTTTAGGAGACTTAGCAGAATGCGGTGATGTTGTGGGTATTGATTGGGGAAATGATGGCGGTGAAGAATTTTTTGCAGAAGAACTACTTGATATGTAGGTGATTAAAAGACGCAAGCAATCGATTTTATTTTCTATCTATAGAATGCTTTTAGACTAAAGGTGGTGGTGTATATTTTAAAACAAAAGTACATCCAAAATTTGAAGGTGGAACATGGTGTGATACATGCCAAAGATAAAGAAATGTATGCGTGTCAGCCTAAAAAGCTAAAATCTGCAATTCAAAAAGTATTACAACAAGCAACGACACAATTATACTTCACAGATTATTACACATATGTGTATCGTGAAAAGAAGTCGGTTTATCAAAAGGCATCATTTATTGAGCAACTTGATTTTGAAGTAATTCTTATTATTTTGAATGCAAAGTATGAGCCGTTATTAATATGGCAACCTATCATTTGTCGGTTAGATGTTTCATGGTATGAAGAACCTTTTGAACCATCAAATCGTAAAGTGCTCCCTTTGATAGAAGTGGAAGTGGCAAATAGACCGCAATTTGATGTGATTGAATATGGAGTCGATGCAACTGTCAAATGGATAGAGACGCATATTTCGAGTCTCAACAGTTTTTATGACAATACAATTGAACCTATTATTGCAGATTACAATATGCAGGCAATTTTGATTCCAAAAGAAAAAGGGCTTGATGAGGAATTGAAGGTACTTGGTATTCCTTATATAGAAACAACATCTGGTTTTTTAATCACTGAACCATTGACGGTTTCTCAAGTTTTAGAGTTGATCTATACGTCAATTATTGCAGGGAACTATTTATATACCTGCTATTGCTTTGTTGAATGTGATGTTGAAACTTTAATCAAAAAAGCGTGTAATCCTACTATTTTTATCAAAGACGAAGCATTATTTGTTGTGTTATTCGAGCAGCACGAGCCCTATTTTATAAATATTTAGTTAAGAGACTAGGATATGAGTAAATATATTCAATCCTAGTCATAGGTCTCATATAGAAGTGAGTAGCTGATTGAAGTGACAAGCTATCCACACTTTTTCTCTCTTTACTACTACATGAAAGTCCTATAATACTCTCACAAAAAAGACGACGCTCTCCCGAAAGAGAACGCCGTCTTTTATTATAAACTCACTTATTTCGTGACTTCGTTATAAACTTTTTTATCATTAAATGTGTAGATAATGTATTGATGATCTTCAGTATCGATAATGACACGGTTCGTTTTACCAAATGTTGAACCGATACGAGAAACGTGCTTGTTGTCTAACTCAGGTACTGCATGGATATCTCTGTCTTCTGAAACATTTTTGATTGCTTCATTAGGAATACGGATATCAGCAACTCTCCATTGAATTTGTACTTCCTTGTCGTTTTTCTTAACTGTCATAGCCATTCGACTGACACATCCTTTAACTAATTTGTAAATACATGATAACGCATTCATATCAATTTTGCAAGTGAATGTGTGATACTTTTTAAATTAATGTGACATACTAATAAATAAGCGAAAATACGTTCGTGTTTTTATGTGTTTTATGCTATAATTTTTGTGTTGTATAGAAAGGAGTGCCTTCATGACAGGTAAAACACATGCGGCTGCGGGTTTATTAGTTGGTACAGCCGTTGCGCTACATTTTGAATTAGATATTTTTGAAACCGTGACAAGTATGGTCATAGCAGGCATTGCGAGTATATTTCCAGATATTTGCCATACACGAAGTAAGATAGGAAGAAAATTATGGTTACTTAGCTGGATAGTCAAACATTTGTTTGGACATCGAACGCTGACACATTCAATACTATTTATTATGATGACATATGGGTTATTATATTTTATCCAAACACCGATATACTACATGATTTCAATAATCTGTGGTATGCTTTCACATGTAATATTAGATATGCTCACGCCAAGAGGTGTGCATTTATTATTTCCAGTACCAATAAGGGTAAGATTCCCCATTCACTTTAAAACAGGGGGACTTGTTGATTTATCATTGGCAACGACATTTAGTATTTTGACAATTTATATGCTGTTTGATGAGGGGTTTAAGTACGTTTTAGAATCGATGCTACATTATAAGTAATTTGCAGGAGATTGAGAGACGATTTACTAGTTTCTTATCACTTTATCTCAAGCCTTGCATACGAATTACCTATTCAAAAGGAGCGAAAAAAGAAGTTATGTTAGAGAAGAATAAATTAGAAAAGGTTAATCAAGCGCATTTGTGTGAATATGAAAAAATGATGAGCACAAATGAAAAAGAACGCCTTAGTGAAAAGGTTGCGTCATTAGATTTAGCAGAGATTCAGGCATTATATAATGATGTGTATGTGAACAGACAAACAATCAAAGACGTATCAGGTGTTCAAGAAGTTAACTTTGAACAACGTGTAACATTTGATGATGACACTATTACAATGTATACAAGTGAAGGATTAGAAGCGATTAAAAACAGTAAGTTTGCGGTGTTATTGTTGGCTGGTGGACAAGGTACACGCCTTGGACATAAAGGCCCTAAAGGAACATTTACAATTGGCAATAAAAGCCTTTTTGAACTACAAGCGGATCAATTGTTAGAACTACAAGAAAAAACGGGGACGTTCGTTGACTGGTATATTATGACGAGCGATATTAATGACGAAGCAACACGTGCCTTTTTTGAAGCGCATCGCTATTTTAACTATCCAGAAGCACATATTTATTTCTTTAAACAAGATAATATGGTGGCGTTGAACGAAGCGGGGCAATTAATTTTTGATAAAACGAGTCAAATTATGGAAACACCGAATGGAAATGGCGGGGTATTCAAGTCTTTAAAATCAGCGGGTTATTTGGCACAGATGATTGAAAACGGTAATGAGTACGTGTTCATGAATAATATTGATAATGTGCTTGTTCGTGTACTCGATCCGTTGTTTGCAGGCTTTACAGTACATCACCATAAAGATGTGACTTCTAAGTCAATTGCACCGAAACCAGGGGAATCTGTTGGGCGCCTCGTTGTACAAGATGGTAAAGATGTTGTCTTAGAATATTCAGAGCTGGAAGATGGTGCTGCTGACACATTCAACAATGCAAATATTGGTATTCATGCATTCCGTCTAGCATTTATTAATCAAGCAGTGGACAAAGCATTGCCATATCATCTTGCTATCAAACAACTGGAACAACTAGATGAAGATTTTGGCGTTGTAACTCGGCCAACACTTAAGTTTGAACTATTTTATTTTGATATTTTCAAGTATGCAAATTCTTTCATTACATTACAAGTACCACGTGAAGAAGAGTTCAGTCCATTGAAAAATAAAGAAGGCAAGGATAGTGTTGAAACCGCAACTGCGGACTTAAAACGCATGAATATCATTGAATAAGGGTGATGAAATGACAAAAGTAGGCGCAACAAATGCGAAAGCCAAGAAAAAGACAGCACTTGAAACATTTAGAGATATTAATCCGTTAACATTTGGTGAAGAGATAGGAAACTCTGTATCGCACGGCGTGGCTGCGCTGCTTATGTTAATCGCTTTACCTTATGCGGCCGTTTATAGCTATGCAACGTCGGGCGTACTCATGTCAGTGGGTGTCTCTATCTTTGTCATTAGCTTGTTTTTAATGTTTATATCTTCTACGGTTTATCATACGATGCAACAGAACTCCCCGCATAAGTATGTGATGCGTATCATTGATCACAGTATGATTTATGTGGCGATTACAGGAACATATACACCGGTGTCACTCGTGCTAGTAGGCGGATGGCTTGGTTGGTCGATTATGATTATTTTATGGGGTGCAACGATTTGGGGTATTTTGTATAAGGCGATTGCAACAAAAGTAAACTCTAAACTCAGCTTGCTCATTTATTTATTGATGGGATGGGTAGGTATTATCTACTTGCCGATTATTATTAGCAAAGGTTTATGGTGGTTCCTTATCTTCATCTTACTAGGCGGTATCTCATATACTATTGGTGCATGGTTCTATGCGCAAAAGAATCGCCCATACTTCCATATGATTTGGCATATTTTTATTTTGATTGCATCAATGTTCCATTTTGTAGGAATTCTTTATTTTATGTAACACTGACCCCATTATATAGGTTAGGTAGGCTAGCACTTCATAAATTGAGGTTCTAGCCTTAGTTATGTGTATCAAATGACGTATTGTTTTTATGGATATGACACATGATAATAACTTGAAAGGAGTGTCAACAATGAATCTAAAAAGAACATGCATTATTATATCGCTCGTGCTTATTATGTTTATGTCAGCTATAGAATCTTCAATTGTTTCATTGGCGTTACCTACCATTCGAGATGATCTTAACGCACAGTCATCTATATCACTTGTTATTACAATGTATTTCATTGGGATTATTATGGTGATCCCTTTGTTGAGTGAGTTGATGTCACGCGTCAAAGTATTGTACGTCACTATTGGAGGCCTCATATTATTTATTGGTGGTAGTTTGCTATCGGGTATGAGTACAAGTTTTGACATGCTGATTATTGCACGTCTAATTCAAGGGATTGGTGCGGGTATGAATATGTCTTTAGTTCAGATAGTACCCAAGTTAGCATTTGAAATTCCATTTCGTTATAAAGTGATGGGGATTGTCGGAAGTGTCTGGGGAATATCGAGTATTTTAGGACCATTTCTCGGTGGCTTTATTTTAGAAATTGCGACATGGCATTGGTTATTTTATATCAATGTTCCAATCGGTGTGATTGCATTTTTATTCGTTATATATAGCTATCACTTTGAAAATGAATCGATTGTGCGACAAGCGATAGATTATTTAGGTATCTCATTGATGTATTTACTGATTCTTGCATTGATTGTAGCGCTTGTCATACCGACAACTGGCTTTATAACAGTTAGTGCATTTATCATCTTAATAGGTTTTGGTATAACTATTTGGTATGATTCTAAGCGACGCACTACATCATTTTTCCCAATTAATGAATTCAAGCCACAGATTGTACGTGCATTCTTTACAGATTTTTTTGTAGCTTTTATATTGATTGGTTTTAACGTCTTTATTCCAACATACGTACAAGACAATTTACACCTAAGCCCATTACAAAGTGGTCTGCTCATTTTTCCACTTTCTATTGCATGGTTGGTCATTAATTTCACATTAGATAAAATTGAAATGCGCTTATCATTAAAAGGGAGTTATCTGTTGGCGTTTGGTTTATTATTGATAGGTAGCATTAGTATGTATATCGGTGCAACTAATATTTGGGCGATTGCTATTGTTATGTTTATTGTAGGGTTAAGCTTTGGTATGATTTATACGAAGGACAGTGTCACTGTTCAAGAGACGTCGACACAGCCGAATATGAAGAAGATGATGTCTTTATTTACATTGACACGTAATATGGGAAGTGCGTCTGGATCAGCAGTTATTGGCACAATATATTTGCTGCAAGTGTCATTTACGCAATGGCCAATTCAAAATGTCATGCTCGTAGCAATTACGATTGTCTTGTTATTAGTCTTAATTTGGTTTAGAAGTATACATGATATAGCATAATAGAATAGATCATTTTTAAAAAATTGGAGGGATGAACGATGAAAGGTAGATTTAATGTATTTTCCTTATTCGTGATTCTTTCCATTTTTGCAATTTCAGGCATGATTTTTCTTACATTGTTGGCATTTGGACTTTACGGTGTGAGTCGAATTCTTATCATTTTAGGTTTAGGTGAATTTTCATTTAATGAGGGATTCTACGATAATTTAATATATTATGGCAGTTATATCTTATTGAGTTATTTTGTTATATTTTGTATTGAATATACGATGGATTTATTGCGGAAAAAGTTATATTTCAGTCCATATTTTCAGGGTTTTTGCTTTCATCTAATAACATACACATTTATGGTGTTAATGTTTTATTATATGATACACATTCACTATACGAAGATCCATATAGATTATTGGGTGTTGATGATTATTATTGCACTGTTATATGTATGCAAAGAAGTTTTTTATCCTGACTCTAAAGATTTGAACAGACGAGGATAGAGAAGATTTGTGACAAATGATTTGCCAAGCTAACCATTTGGTCGTAAAATATAGGAATGACCAAAAGAGAGGAGAATTTTTATGACATCTAGCGTTCAAGTTAGTCGAGAGCAGCGTAACATTATTGTTGCCGTCATGCTCATTAGTGCATTCATTGCGATCTTGAACCAGACATTATTAAACACAGCGTTGCCTGTTATTATGGAAGGGCTCAATATTGATGAAAGCACCTCACAGTGGCTTGTAACTGGATTTATGTTAGTTAATGGTATTATGATACCTTTAACAGCTTATTTTATGGATCGTATCCCCACGCGTAATTTGTACTTACTAGCGATGGGGGCATTTTTAATTGGTTCTATAACAGCTGCTTTAGCCCCTAGTTTTTCTGTATTAATGATTGCTCGTGTCATCCAAGCGGTGGGAGCGGGGATTATTATGCCACTCAGTCAATTTACAATGTTTTCGTTATTCCCAAAAGATCGTCGTGGTTTTGCGATGGGTCTTTCTGGACTTGTCATACAGTTTGCCCCAGCGATAGGTCCAACACTCTCAGGCGTATTAGTAGACCATTTCTCATGGCGAGCACCACTTTATGTTGTCGTCGTTGTAGCAATCATTGGCTATATTTTTGGTATGGTCTACATGCGTAACTTTAGTTCAATAAAAGAAGTAACGCTCGATAAGTTCTCAGTTGTGTTATCGACACTTGGATTCGGACTTATGTTGTATTCTTTCAGTATTGCTGGCTCTCAAGGGTTCCATCACCCGATTGTTTTTCTCACATTAATCATTAGTTTTGTTATCATTGCAATTTTTATTTTGCGACAACTTAAAATTGATAATCCAATATTGAATCTGTATGCATTTGAGACACGCACTTTCACATTAACTTCTATTGCGTCTATGATTGCATTCACTTCAATGGTAGGACCTGCACTGTTGATCCCACTTTATGTACAAAGTTCATTAGGTTTATCAGCGATGCTCTCAGGACTCGTTGTCTTACCGGGCGCAGTTATCAATGGTATTATGTCAGTTGTAACAGGCCGTTTGTACGATAAAGTAGGAGCTCGTGTGCTCGTGATCCCTGGTTTTGCTATCTTGTTAATCTCAACAGTCATGATGGCACAATTAACTGCCAATACAGCATATTGGTATGTAATCACTGTTTATACAGTAAGACTGTTCTCTATCTCCTTATTGATGATGCCGTTGAATACAGCGGGCATTAACTCATTATCAAATGAGATGGTATCACATGGTACAGCTATTATGAATACATTGCGTACGATTGCAGGATCAATGGGAACAGCATTAATGGTAACGCTTATGTCAATTGGTGCGTCAAAATATTTTGCACCAACTGGTATGTCATCTGCACTTGCCCAACGTGAGGCAATGGCATCGGGTATCAACCTTGCCTTTTATGTTACATCAGGTTTTGTACTAGTAGGTTTTATTTTAAGTTTCTTTATTTATGATCGTGGAAAAAAGGGAAAAATACCCAAGCATAAAAATGTAAGACGTGCATAATCTCAATTAACTGAAGTTGGGGTGGGACAGCAGAATCAAGTTGGAAAATACGATTCCTGTTCCACGTACAAGTCAGTTATTTTTGTATGGGAAACTTTTTTAACAAATCAAGGGTTTATACCTTATGCAATCGCTTTATATTTTGTTAAACTAGAATCAAATGTGTACAAAGGAGAGGGCATTCGTGTTAACAGTAGAACAAGTCAAAAAACTCGTTGGAGAAATCAATGATCCGATTATTAACGTACCACTTAGTGAAACGGGTGGTGTTATAGAAGCATCAGTTAAAGAAGAGAAAGAACATGTCAGCATCAAAGTAGCCATGGCACAACTTGGTGGTCAAACGCAACTGGATTTGCAAATGGCAATAGTAGAAAAATTAAAAGAGAATGGTGCCAAAACTGTGGGCATTCGTTTTGAGGAACTTCCGGAAGAAACAGTTGAAAAATATCGTGGAAGTAAAGAGAAAGAACAACAAACCATTGAACAGTTCATCGCTCAAGGCAATGATTTAGAGTTTATTGCAGTGGCTTCTGGTAAAGGTGGCGTTGGGAAATCAACAGTTGCAGTCAACTTAGCAGTCGCACTTGCACGTGCAGGTAAGCGTGTTGGATTAATTGATTCGGATATTTATGGTTTTAGTGTACCTGATATGATGGGGATCGATGAAAAACCTGGTATTGAAGGAAAGACCGTTGTACCGGTTGAACGTTATGGTGTCAAAGTCATTTCAATGGCATTTTTTGTGGAAGAAAATGCACCTGTGATTTGGCGCGGACCTATGCTTGGGAAAATGTTGACGAATTTCTTTACAGAGGTGAAGTGGGGAGACTTAGATTATCTTGTTTTAGATTTACCACCTGGCACTGGCGATGTTGCACTAGATGTACATACGATGTTGCCGTCTAGTAAAGAAATCATAGTTACAACACCACACCCAACAGCAGCATTTGTAGCAGCGAGAGCGGGAGCGATGGCGAAACATACAGAACACTCTATCCTAGGTGTTATCGAAAACATGTCATATTTTGAAAGCAAAGAAACGGGCAACAAAGAATATGTGTTTGGTAAAGGTGGCGGTCAGAAGTTAGCAGAAGAATTAGGGACAGAACTTTTAGGTCAATTACCACTTGAACAGCCATCATGGAAACCAGTTGATTTTGCACCATCAATCTATCAGCCTGAAGACAAATTAGGTGGTATTTACCAGTCAATCGCACAGAAAATCATTAACAAAACAGCAAAGTAGTTGATATATAGGGAGGAATGGACGGAATCAGAACCGTCCATCATTGCTTTTTGAGTAGTTCTTGTATATATATCACAATCAAGTTTAAGATTATGGAGGAAGTTGGGATACCACTTATTAGTTTCCAATGCATAAAATGATTAGGTCTCAGCCCCAATCGGCTAGCACTTTACTATAATTTTTGTTTCGGATTAGTTTTTTCTAGCTGTTTTATTCTCTTTTGATTCAGAAAAACAAATAATTAAAAACTAAAAAAGACTTGATTTTTTGGAAGAGAGCCATTAGAATGATTTCTTGTGAGCGAAAACAAGCAATAAAAATGAAATTAAGTTAATTTCTTGTTGACAACAACGCACACACTTGATATTATGTTAAAGTCGCTTGAACGAAGCGACATGAAATTAAAGTTTCAGTCAAATTCGATGGTGTAAAAGTTACTATTGAAAATTGATGAAAAATGAGTTATTATAGAAAAAGTCTTGAGAAATATTTGATAACGAAGCAATTATGTTATATAATGTTTCAGATGGCTTATATGAACATTGAAAACTGAATGACAATATGTCAACGTTAATTCCGATAATTGAGTACTCAGAGCAGTACTTCAAGAGTGATTGACTTAAACAATCAAACGAGCTAATCAAGCTTACTTCTTTTATGGAGAGTTTGATCCTGGCTCAGGATGAACGCTGGCGGCGTGCCTAATACATGCAAGTCGAGCGAACAGACGAGGTGCTTGCACCTCTGA